>NZ_JAMZAL010000002.1:700574-853291 GCF_024181925.1 Vibrio sp. Y20_XG_PY13
CACCCTGGAGGGGTTCCCGAGTGGCCAAAGGGAGCAGACTGTAAATCTGCCGGCTCCGCCTTCGATGGTTCGAATCCGTCCCCCTCCACCATATTCTTTCTTGTGATTATGTCATGAGAAAACACTTGGAAAGCCGTGTTGGGAAAACACTTTCTAAGTATAAAAATACTCTGGAGGGGTTCCCGAGTGGCCAAAGGGAGCAGACTGTAAATCTGCCGGCTCCGCCTTCGATGGTTCGAATCCGTCCCCCTCCACCATATTGAAAAAGCCAGCTCATCGAGCTGGCTTTTTTCGTTCTATACATCGTAAGATCAACACCCATTCTAACAATCTCTCGCTTGCCCCACTGTGTCGCATTCATGTTCTACGAACTCCTAATGTAGCTAAGATCTTCAACCAATACCGACACATTGCTTTAAGCCAAACTCAACGTTAGAACCGATCTTTTAACAGGTAAGAGTTCTTCGACAAGACACTGAGTAGTATTAACTTTCTAAATCTCTCAAGAATAGACACAACAAAATACTAACTGAGCTATCCCAGATACCAAATGGCTAAGTCATTAGACTGCTAAATCATAAAACGACTAAGTTGTATTGTGCTTAGCTACGGAGCATTTCCTTTCGCTTTTACCTGTAGAGCTATCTCCGCTCATCCAACAATTAACAGATACAAAAAATCCCGCTAAATAGCGGGATTTAATTAAGACTAAATTGAACGAGCTTGGTGATTAACCTTGAATACCAACAATCAACCAAGGTGCATTCGGTACCGTTAGGTCACGCTCTAGGTGCCAGATATCTTCAATATCTTCCTCTACACCTTCTGCAGCATCACGGTAACGGCCACTAAATTGCAAACTTAATTGTGCTTTGTTCGCATCGTATTCAGCACGAACGATCTCTGCATCGACATACATCACATCAGTGTGCTGCTCACCTTCTAGCTTCGCGCGCTCAGCTTTCAGATCTTCAAATAGACTTGGAGAAACATATTCTTCAATAGTGTCTAGTTGGTTGTGGTTCCACGCACCTTGCAAAATGCGGTAGTGCTCACGAGAACCGTTAATAAACGCAGCTTGATCGAAACCCGGTGGGTAATTGTGTGGTACATCTGTTTGAGCACCAAAACCGGTGAAACCGCCTGCGTTTGTATTTGGTTGTTGTTCAAAGTTCTGCATGTTCGGTTGTTCAAACTTTGACGCGTTACCACCAAATGCCGGTTGTTGACGTTGCTGGTTCATACTGCCCTGCTTCGCACCTAACATTCCGCGCATAAGCTTAAAGATAATAAAGGCAATTAAACCAATGATTAGGATATCCATAAACTGGATACCTTCAAAAGCACCACCGAAGAACGCAGCAAGTAGACCACCAGCTAGAAGGCCTCCTAATAGACCGCCCATCAAACCTTTCTTGCTAGAAGACTTGGTCGTTTGCTCTTTACCGATCGTATTGGTGTTTTGTTGCTGCTGTTTAGGTGCAGGTGCTGTTTTGTAGCTCTTACCAAAAGACTTACCACCACCAAACTTCTTCGCTTCTGCGATAGGAGTGACAGCAACGGTAAACATTAATAGAGCAACAATAGAAAATAAACGTTTCATCGTTATCCTTAAAGTTGACGATTGTTATACCCACGCAACCTCAGGTAAAAGAAGCCGTTTGGGTACATCTCAGATTGTGCTCCAAACCTTGTACATACAAGCAGTAGCACGCCAAAGATGATTGTTGGTTCATCATACTCCGTATGTCACCTTATGAAAACAATCTAAAGAGTCTGACATGTATCAGAATATTGCCAAACATGTCGCCTTCTGACGTGATTGCGCGGTTGACGCTCATTAAGTAGCTGTCTATCATATTGAACGTTGTTCAATAAAGCAGTTTGAGAGTATGGCGCGCAGAAACGATCACACCAGAGAAGAGTTGATTAACTTGACCTTAACGACGGTCAAAAATTTTTTAGATGAGAACTCTTACCACGAACTTAGCCTTCGTAAGATCGCTAACATGATTGGTTACGTGCCAAGCACCTTGGTGAATATTTTTGGTAACTATAATTTGTTGCTACTTCATGCCGTGGCTCAAACTTTAGATGAGTTATCGCAGGAAGCGCTAAATGCAACAAAAAGCAGTAAAGATGCTCATCAAGCACTTTTTGAACTTGCATACTGCTACCACGATTTCGCGCAAAAACATCCTTACCGTTGGCAATTGGTTTTCGAACACAACATGAACGGTGCCGAACTTCCAGAATGGCATGCGAAACGTATTGATGGCATGACAGGCATGCTCGAATCATTACTCGCACAAATCGCTCCTCAACGTACGGAATCCGAAGTCATTCAAGCGAGTCGCGTACTATGGGCTGGCGTACACGGCATTACTCTTCTTAGCGTTGATGACAAGTTTTTCTCAAGTGAGCCTGTAGATGGTAAAGAGTTAATCAGTAACTTGCTTTCTAACTACATCATGAACTGGTAACAAACAAAGGATTATCCATGTCATCCGACAGACAGCCGTCCTTGCTTACGCAAAGAAAGTTCCTGCCCTATTTTGTTACTCAGTTTTTTGGCGCTTTCAACGACAACATTTTTAAAAACGTTTTGTTGCTGTTTGTCGCTTTCGCTGGTTCTAGCGCATTACCCATTTCTAGTAATTTATTCATAAACTTAGCAGCTGGCTTATTCATTCTTCCATTCTTCCTTTTTTCTGCCTCTGCTGGAGTTTTGGCGGATAAATACGAGAAATCGTGGTTTATTCGCAAAGTAAAACTGTTTGAAATCGCTATCATGCTGCTAGGCGCCGTTGGCTTTATAACAGAAAGCTATGGTGTCTTACTTCTGCTGCTTTTCTTAATGGGTACGCAATCCGCGTTCTTCGGCCCCGTCAAGTACGCGCTTCTTCCTCAGGAATTAAACGCTAAGGAACTGGTACCGGGCAATGCCTTGGTTGAAGCCGGGACATTTATCGCCATTCTTATCGGCACGCTCGGTGCAGGCATTATTGCTTCTGCTGACAACGCGAAATATCTGGCCGCTTTCTGCGTGGTTCTATTTGCCCTGCTCGGTTACTTATCCAGTCGCTCGATTCCATTTGCTGCGGCAAGTGCCCCTGAACTTAAATTCCGTTGGCGACCTTATCAGCAAACTAAGCACACGCTGGCGATCGCGAAATCCGATCGCATCGTATTTCAATGCATCATGGCCATCAGTTGGTTTTGGTTTCTCGGTGCTGCATATCTTACTCAGTTCCCAAACTTCACCAAGGTCTATCTGAACGGTACAGAAAGCGCCGTATCTTTCTTACTTGCCCTCTTCTCTGTAGGGATTGCTCTAGGCTCACTGGCTTGCAACTGGATCTCAAATCATCGAATCGAAGTGGGCATCGTGCCAATCGGTGCCTTAGGCATCACCATCTTCGGTTACTTAATGGCGACATCAGTACCAACTGAGCTACCTGAGTTCGCAAACTTCATTGAATTTGTTCGTTTCGAGCCTTTCTGGCCACTGTTTTTCTATCTGCTCATGATAGGAGCATCGGGCGGATTATTTATCGTCCCACTGTATGCCTTAATGCAGCACCGAGCGAAGGAGACTGAACGAGCGCAAGTGATAGCAGGTCTGAATATCTTTAACTCGCTATTTATGGTGGGCAGCGCGATCCTTGGCATTATATGCCTAAGCGTAGTAGAGATGAGTATTCCACAATTGTTTGCGCTTCTTGCAGTGCTTAATTTCTTAGTCGCGGCATATATCTTTCTACAAATCCCGATTTTTGTGGTTCGCTTTGCAATGTGGATGCTCACGCACACCATCTATCGTGTTAAACACAAAAATCTGCACAACTTACCTGGGCATGGTGGTGCATTGATTGTGTGCAATCATGTGAGCTACATGGATGCCCTGTTACTGAGTGCCGTATGCCCTCGTTTGATTCGCTTTGTGATGGAAGAAGATTACGCCAACCTGCCGCCGCTAAGACGCTTTTTACGCCGTGCTGGCGTGATACCAATTTCTGCTAGCAACCGAAGTTCTATTCGTCGAGCATTTAACGACGTCGAAGAAGCTCTCAATGAAGGCCATATTGTCTGTATCTTCCCTGAAGGGCGATTGACCTCCGATGGCGAAATGAACGACTTCATGCGTGGCATCGACATTATTCTGCGTCGAAACCCAGTACCTGTGATTCCGATGGCATTGAAAGGATTGTGGGGTAGTTATTTTAGCCGCGCTAAAGGACGAGCATGCAGAGGGCTCCCGACTCGCTTCTGGTCCAAATTGGAAATTGAAGCTGGCAAACCGGTAGATCCTAGCTCAGCCACCGCACAAACTATGTTCGAAAAAGTACACGCATTGCGCGGAGATTGGCGATAAACAAAACGTTGAGAATTATTTGAGCACACGTTTAGATTATCTGAACGTGTGTTCAAATCATTAAGACAAACTGACCAGATACAGTGCGATATACTCTCGCTTTCACTAACGACAATGAATCATAAATCTTGAACAGAAAGTACATCCCCTTTGGACTGGCACTGCTTTTTTGCTTAACTCCTTTTGTGTCATCCCCTATTGCACTTGTTATTGGCTTCTTACTTGCCAGCTTTGGCTTAGTTCCTACTGAGTCACCCATCGCCTCTTTCACCAAAAAACTGCTTTCTTATTCTATTATCGGTTTAGGGTTTGGTATCAATTTTGAACAGGCATTGTCTGTCACGTCAGATGGTATCGGGCTAATTATCGCTACGATTGTCGGCACACTCGTCATTGGCTCACTCATCGCCAAAGTAATCAAACTCGAAACGACGACTGCGTATCTCATTTCATCCGGAACTGCGATATGTGGTGGCAGCGCAATTGCTGCGGTCGCACCAGCAATCAGAGCCAAAGATGAACAAATAGGTTTGGCACTCGCTACCGTTTTTGTACTCAACTCTCTAGCGTTGTTCATCTTCCCCGTCATTGGTCATGCGTTAAACCTAGACCAACACACCTTTGGGACATGGGCGGCAATTGCGATTCATGATACTTCGTCTGTTGTTGGCGCTGCCTCTGCCTACGGTGAAGAGGCACTGACAACTGCAACCACGCTCAAACTGGCGCGAGCCTTGTGGATCATTCCTGTTGCTTTGATTAGCACCGTGATTTTCTCACGTGGGAACAAAGAGAACGGTTCGAAAAAGTTAGTGATTCCTTACTTCATTTTCTGGTATTGCGCGGCCATCGCCTTTAGTGATTTCTTTCCACAATTTGAGGTGGTGTATCACGGTATTTTTACCATTGCGAAGCAAGCTCTGGTGGTGTGCTTATTCTTGATAGGATGTAGTATTTCGATTTCGAAACTGAAATCTTCGGGTCCTAAACCGCTGTTGTTTGGTGTGACTTTATGGGTATTAATTTCCACCACATCACTAAGCTGGCTAGTACTTAGATAATCGTTGTCGACTTATCGCGTTGGTCGGAGGTTGACTCTGGTTTGTCACTCTTGAGCGCAAACACCAACGCGATAGCGATTAAAAACGCCGTCAATTCCGCTAACGAGCGAGTGAGCCCTTCACTGCTGATTGCGATGCCAATTTGTAATACCACTGCTATCAATAAAACCAATTTCACCATTCTGAAGCTTATGCCTTTCTGCTCTACGTTAAGACATGATTATGATTCAGAGTTATAAGGTTACGAAATTCCCTTTCCGACTAACACATAGCAAAATTGACTAATCTTCGCCTCATTTCCGCCGGGCAAATGAGCACCAGCTATTTAACGTTGATTATCTAACTCATAAAGCAGCCACTCTTTTACCGCTTTACGCGAGACTTTAATTCCACCTTCTAACAAGGCTTGTGGCATCAAATAGTAAGCGATTGGCCATTTAAACTTCTCAAGCTTTTTCCGCAAGTATTGCTCGAATTCCTGTTGGCTCAGTAACGCTTCTGATTGAATAACGGCTATAGGACGATGACCGAACTCAGCATCTTCGACTGGCACGACAATGCTCTGAATGACGCTTGGGATTTGGTTCAATACTGCTTCTATTTCCTCACAGTGAACGTTTTCTCCACCTGAGATAAATTGATTATCGGCCCGACCGATGATCTTTAACTCATCTCCTTGCCAAGTACCGAGATCCTTACTGTCGAACCAACCACCCTCGTCCACGAATGCCGTCACTTGACCTTGGTGAAAATAGCCTGAAGCTAGCGTTTGTCCACCAATGTAAATGCGCTCATCAACCAGCTTAATCTTACGATTTTTTAGTAAATGCCCAGCATTGCTTACGTCATTGATCTGTTTTGCCGTAACGGTAGATGCTGCCTCGGTCATACCATAACCTAGCCACGTCTCGATGCCTTTTTCTGTGGCTCTTACCGCCAACTCATGAGCCACATGGCTGCCCCCCAGCAAAACGTGCGTCAGTGACAGTTCAACATCATCATCTAGCAAGCGTTTAAGTTGAGTCGCCACTAAAGAGGCGTGTGAAACCGCGAAGATATCGTCTGCCAGTCTTCCCGTGCCGATTTTCAATGTTGCGCCAACAAACAACCAGCGATAGACAATCGCAAGGCCGGAAACATGATAAAGTGGAAGCGACAACAACCAAGTGTCTTGTTGATGGAAGGTGAACTCACAAAGTAATCCCTCTGCCGAAGCGAGGTGCTGTCGATGCGTATGAACCACCGCTTTCGGTGCCCCCGTTGAGCCTGAGGTAAACACAATCGAAGCCAACCTGTCGTGCTGATAGTCATCCTCAGTTTTTTCAACCACGGTATCTACCGTAGGCAAAGTGAGAAAAATCGCATTTAATGCTGCTTTCTCTTCGCTAGAGTAAGCGAACTCACAATCCGGAGTAAACCAAACAAAACGTGTTTGATGATCGCCGTACAGTGTGCAGAGCTTACCTTGTAGCGCCTCGATTGGCTGAGGCATAGTCAACGCGGTGATAGCGCCTAACTGTTGCGCAGCTAAATAAAACAATACTGTTTCAACTTGGTTCTTCCCTACCAGAGTCACCACATCATCGCGCGTAACACCTTGCTGCAAGAGCGATTGCGCGTATTGAGTAACACGAAGCGAGAGCTGTTGCCAATTCAATGTTTCTTGAGGTGTTGCGAGTGCAATAGAAAAAGGGCTCGTTTGAGCCCAATACTTCCAAGGTGGAATCGCACTATGTTCTGTAGAGAATGGCTCTATGCTGAATGCCACACTAACTCCTGCTCAGACAAAGGAAGCACAGGAAGTTCGCACTTTGGCCAACCTTGCTCTAGCTGCGCTTTGAACAACCCGATAGTGTCCAAACCAGGAACTTCATCAGGCAACTGCCATTGCGCCAAACGTGCTAATTGGTTCAAGCCAAGGCTCGACTCAATGCTTGAGCTGATCACCGCTTTCATTCCTAACGCTTTTGCTTTTTCGATCAATTTAATGCAGAAATCGACGGAGCCGATTAATGTCGGTTTGATAATGATCGCTTTCACGCCTGTCAGATCTTCAAGGCTAAAGTCTTCTCGACGAACGGCATCTTGCAGCGTTTCATCCCATGCAATCGCGATACCAGTATTAATGGCAAAAGACATGCTGTCGCCAGGAGCTCGGCATGGCTCTTCCAAAAACGTAATTCGTTGGCGAAGAGACGGTGTAATGTACTTAGCAAACTGCTGCGCTTTTTCGGGAGTCCAAGCACGGTTCGCATCCAGTCGAAGCGTTAATTGAGGGATAGATTCAAGGAAGAGATTCACAAGCATGCCGTCGCGAATGGGCTCATACAAACCCACTTTAACTTTCGCCACTTTCTCACCTTCCATCTCGTTGAGTTTTGGAATCAACTCATCGGGATCGCCCGTACACAGTGGAGCAGTTTGATATTTGCCTTGCGTCGGCAAACCACCTTCTAACTCCAATTGAGCCATAGATAAGCCAAACGCAACCGAAGGATACATATTGGCATAATCAACCGGTATACCCGCGACCCAGCGTTCAGCCTGTTCTTGTAACTGAATGCCAGCCTCTTCGGTACTTTCCAAGCTAAAACCAAAAAGCGGTGCGACTTCACCTAATCCCGTGTTCTCGCCATCAGATAGCTCAACAATGTAGCCGATGCGTTCCGTCAGCTTGTTATCACGCAGTATTACGCCACTGTCCATTGGAAGGCAGTAACGGTAAATCTTTGCTTTACGCATAATTCCTGTCCTATTACGTACAACCCAAGCTTGCTGGCTATAAGAACGAACCATCCTCCCTGAGGGCGAGGCGCTCGGGACTAAAAACGAAGCAGAGGAGCACTCTGGCTCCTCTTTATTTACGGATTATGGGTTACGAGGGAACTTGTCGAAATCTGGGCGACGTTTCTCGTTGAATGCGTTACGACCTTCTTGTCCTTCATCTGTCATGTAGAACATCATCGTTGCGTTGCCCGCAAGCTCTTGAAGACCAGCTTGACCATCACAATCCGCGTTCAATGCCGCTTTCAGGCAGCGTAGCGCCATTGGGCTATGCTGAAGAACTTCACGACACCATCGAACGGTTTCTTTCTCTAGATCTTCTAGAGGCACAACCGTGTTGACTAAGCCCATGTCTAACGCTTCTTGCGCGTTGTAGAAACGACATAAGAACCAGATTTCGCGCGCTTTCTTCTGGCCTACGATACGGGCCATGTAAGACGCGCCCCAACCACCATCAAATGAACCCACTTTAGGGCCCGTTTGACCAAACTGTGCGTTGTCCGCTGCAATTGTTAGGTCACACATCATGTGCAGTACATGACCGCCGCCAACAGCCCAACCCGCTACGGAAGCAATAACAGGTTTTGGACACGTACGAATATCACGTTGGAAGTCCAATACGTTTAGGTGATGCGTACCTTGGTCATCTTTGTAACCGCCGTAGTCGCCACGAATCTTCTGGTCACCACCAGAACAGAATGCATCTTCACCCAAGCCAGTTAGGATGATAACGCCAACACCTGAGTCGTAGCGTGCATCTGCCAACGCATCAATCATCTCTTTTACCGTTTGAGGGCGGAACGCGTTACGCACTTGAGGGCGTGCAATGGTAATTTTCGCGATACCATCTTCAGACTTGTGGTAATGAATATCCTCGTATTTCTCGCCGCAATCTTTCCATTGAACCGGAGCGTAAAGTTCTTCTTCAGAAATGCCTACTGTTTTAGCCATGGTGATTCCCATTGTTCTCGTTGCTCTCACTGAAAGTGAGAATGAATTATTTGCTTAATGTGCATCGCAAACTGCTTTGGCTGCTCTTGATGAACGTTATGTCCTGCGCCTTCAATTTGTCGATACGCCAACCCGCTTGTTTGTGCCAGTTGGCTAAATTTTTTGTCTTTCACGCCACACACATAATAAATGGGTATGCGCTGTTGTTGCAGTGCGGGCAGTAAATACGCCTGCTTGGCTAACGATGTTGCCATCAACATGTTCGCAATTGCCGAGCCAAGATTAGCACTTCGCTTGGCAATTAATGTTTGTCTTTGCTCATGGTTTAGTGAAGAAAACACCGCTTGTTGATACCAATCGCTCAAAACACGTTCAAGTGGTTCACTCTCGAAGCGCAGTGCCCATTTTTGGTCATTGTGCAATCTTGCCTGTATCTCTGACTCTGTTTGAAGCCCGAAGTTTCCCCCTTCCACAATCGCGCCGACAATATTGAGATCTGAGAAGCACTCACCAGCAAGACCGTGCATTGCGATTCTTCCACCCATTGAGTAGCCAATCAAAATAAGTGGTTGTTGCGGAGGAAATAATAAAGATAGTGTGGAATTAAGAAGTTTGCAGCAATCATCGAGATCGTTGCACTTTGTAAACTGGCTGCGACCATGACCAGGAAGGTCTATAACGACTCGTTCAAACTGAGTCAGCTCATCCAAACAAGCTTGCCAATCAGCACCACTTCCTAAAAGGCCATGCAAAAACACCAGAGTGGGAAGCTCACCACTTTGGTGTTTTTTAGTTGGAGAGAGACGCTCAGAGTGAAGCATGCAGGCTCTTATTAAATGCCTTTATCAACTCTGCGGCTTGGCTTGGTGGGGTTTGAACTTCCACCAGCAGTGTGCCTTGGCCGCTCGACAGGTGCTCGGCAATCATTGCTTGATACATTTGTAATGTAGTTGGCTTTTCATACTTTAAGCCAAACTGCTTAGCTGCATGTTCAAACTGATAACCGTGGGGCATTTGGTAGTACGCAGTGCGATGCTCCTGAGGCACTGGCAACATATCGAAAATCGCACCACCATCATTGTTTGTGACCACAAGTACTGACGGCAGATCATTACGAGAAAACAGCGCGAGCGAGTTGAGGTCATAAAGCGCCGATGTATCTCCGATGTACATCAATAGCGGCTTGCCTCGTGAGCGCTGCACACCAGAAGCTGTGGCAAATAGACCATCAATACCCGACGCTCCGCGATTGGTAAACACCTCAGTATTTAATCGGCCAAACATATCGACTAATCGAACAAACAAGCTGTTACCGAGAAAGACATCGACGTTCTGCGTTCGCTCTTCAATGTCAGCCGCTAACGCGATTTCATTAAGCGTTGAAGCTGATGAAGACAGAAACTCATCGCGAATGTGAGCGCGAACATGGGCTATATCGGTCAGCAATCCATCAGCCCACCCTTGAGTACTTGAGCTCTTAACATCAACACGCTCGACCCAACTTTTAGGTGATGCAGCCCAATGCAATTGCGGAAGGTGTGTTTGGTTATCTCGGCTTAAACTTGGCGAGATAAACCAGTACTGAACATCTCGGCCTTGTTGGCTTTGCGACACCTGTTTATTAATCCATTGGTTCAATCGCTTAGATATGATGCGGCTACCAAACTGGAGCACCAAATCACATTCGTCGAGTTGGCTAGCCAACTTAGGCTGTTGTAACCACAAATCATAATGTGACCAATGGGAGCTAACTCCACTTTGCGGATCCGCCAATACAGGCCACCCCATTTGCTGTGCAAACGCTTTTGCCACTTGCGCGTGATCAGCAGGTAAGCTGCCAATAACAACCACTCCTTTTCTATCAGCACAAAATGGAATGTCACGAAATGATGGACTGACGAATCGTTGAGTATATGTTTGACCGCCTTTGCGCCACGCTTCGACACTGTTCAGGTAGCTTTGGTAAGCGCTTTTTTCCCCGTCAGAATACAGCGGCTCAGGAAAGGCGCAGTTAATGTGAACCGCGCTGCCATGTAACTGCTGGTTAAACATCACCTCATCAACCGAAGTGAGTAACCAGTTGAGCGGCGTATTTAAACTCGGACTTGGCAAGTTCAAATTTGCCGATACATGATGCGAAAAAATCCCAAGCTGATTAATTGCTTGGTTTGCGCCACAACCGACGAGTTCAACAGGGCGGTCAGCAGTAAGCAAAACCAGTTTTTCGCCCGTTAATTTAGCTTCTGCTACCACAGGCAACAAGTTTGCGACCGCAGTGCCAGAAGTCACGATAACGGCTACCGGCTCTTGGCTCGCTTTCGCCAAGCCAAGCGCCATAAAACCTAATCCACGCTCATCAAAATGAGTATGAATGGAAAAATTTGGCTGTTCCGCCGCTTCTAAAGTCAAAGGAGTCGAACGCGATCCCGGCGCGATACAAACATGCTTCACACCAAATCGGTGAAGCTCAGTCAAAATGGTCTCTGACCAAATTCGATTGAGAACCGCTTGATCGTAACTCATGATGCCACTCCAAGCGGCGGATGATCGGAAATCAACGTTAACAGCGTCGACATCTTTTTATCTAACTCAGCCCATTCGTGTTCAGCAACTGATCCAGGAACAATACCCGCTCCAGCAAACAGCTGAACTTGATCGCCAAGCACCAATGCACTTCTTATTGCCACACAAAACTCTGCGCGTTCATGGCTGATGTAACCCATAGAGCCAGCATACCAGCCACGAGCAAACGGCTCGTTATCAAGGATGAACTGCATCGACTCTTTACGAGGCAAACCTGCCACTGCGGCCGTCGGCTGCAATGCAGAAAGCAGTTGTACGCCATTTGTGCCTGTTTTTAAGCTTGCATGAATATTGCGCTTGAGGTGCTGCACCTTACGTAAACGCACCAATCTCGGTTCGGTTTCTACTTCTACCATTTCGGAATGAGGAGAAAGGCGTTCCACGATATCGTCCACGACGTACTGGTTTTCGTTTAAGTTTTTTGAATCCTGAGATAACCAGTTCGCCAACTCCATATCATGAGTGGCATTGTCGCCGCGGCCAATAGTGCCCGCTAAAGCTTCGGTATGAAGCTCATGTCCAACACGAGAATACAAACGCTCTGGCGTAGAACCCATAAAACTGTGTTTGCTGTCTAAACTCAGCAAGAAATGAAAGCTGTGATGGTTGTTCAAATAGCTCGCTTTAAGCAGTTGTGCAGCGCTCAACCTGTTATCCAGTTGGACAGTAGAGCAGCGAGCCAACACAACTTTTTTAAACTCATCATTCTCAATCCCAGTCAGAACTTTATGTACCAGCGCATCCCACTCGGATTTGACAGGAGTATGAACAATCGAGCGAATGTGTGACGAGATCGGAGGTAAAGCGGCGACATCGCAAATAAGCTTTATCAAGCCTGCAAGCGTGCGCGCTTTGTCTTCAGTTAGGTTAACCGCAAGTGACCACTGCTGATCAAATCGAATCAGTTCAATTTGAGGCAAAAAGAAAAAAGAAGGCATGCAACGACGATTTTTTTCGTGCTGGCCATCAAACGATCGCCCGCCCCATACTCGCTGCCCTTCACCAAGAATGGTATAGGCAGGACCCGGCTCAACAAAAGAGTGCAACTGTCCTAGCGCGACGACCTCTTCACGAGTATCACGGGATTGCCAATAAAACTTGGGGAAAAGTGGTTGTGCATCAAGCCAATCAATAAATGCGAAATTCGGTTTTTCGCTGAGGGGCTCGACCAGACGTACTTGATTGCCTTCCGTGTGCTGAACTCGCTCGATAATTCTTTTTACGGCTTGATGGAACTCTGACAAATCAACCTCGAAGTATGTGAGGATAAAGGTAACTGACGGCTACTCTAAGTTTAGACCCAAAGCAAATCAAGGTCGTATGCGATCTTTTGCAAAATCCTGTGATAGCAAGCGAGCAAAAGTTAGCCTGCAAACGGATAATTTACAGATTTATATTCTAATAAAAAACAAATTATTGTATTTTAATAAAGAAATTAACGAATTTTTAGGAATTATACAATGCAAAATATCGGGATGTCGTCAAAACTCGACAATGTCTGCTACGACATTAGGGGTCCTGTACTCAAACATGCTAAGCGCATGGAGGAAGAAGGGCATAAAATCCTAAAGTTGAACATTGGTAACCCTGCCCCATTTGGTTTTGACGCCCCTGATGAGATTCTTGTAGATGTAATTCGTAATCTACCGACCTCTCAAGGCTACTGTGATTCCAAAGGCATTTACTCTGCGCGTAAAGCGGTGGTTCAACATTACCAACGCAAAGGCATTCGTTCTTTAGACGTAGAAGATGTGTACGTCGGTAATGGCGTGTCTGAGCTGATCGTGATGGCAATGCAAGCGTTGCTAAACAACGGCGATGAAATGCTCATCCCTGCGCCTGACTACCCATTGTGGACGGCATCAGTAGCGTTGTCTGGTGGCAACCCCGTTCATTATTTGTGTGATGAACAATCGGATTGGTATCCAGACCTTGATGACATCAAAAAGAAAATCACGCCGAAGACCCGCGGTATTGTTCTGATCAACCCGAACAATCCAACAGGTGCTGTATATAGTCGTGACTTCTTGCTTGAAGTGATTGAGATTGCTCGCCAACACAAGCTGATCATTTTCGCTGACGAGATTTACGACAAAGTGCTTTACGATGGCGCAACACACACTTCTGTTGCGACGCTAACGGAAGACGTACTTGTGATGACCTTCAATGGTTTGTCGAAAGCTTACCGTGTATGTGGTTTCCGCGGTGGGTGGATGTTCTTAACTGGTCCAAAACACTTAGCACAAGGCTACGTTAACGGTCTAGAGTTGCTCTCCTCTATGCGTCTTTGTGCCAACGTGCCGATGCAACATGCGATTCAAACCGCGCTAGGTGGCTACCAAAGTATCAATGAGTTGATCTTACCTGGTGGCCGATTGCTAGAGCAGCGTAATCGCGCGTTCGAGCTGATCAACCAGATCCCAGGGGTATCTTGTGTGAAACCCAAAGGTGCCATGTACTTATTCCCTAAAATCGATACCAAGATGTACAACATCAAGAATGACCAGCAGATGGTGCTCGATTTCTTGAAACAGGAAAAAGTACTGCTAGTACAAGGCTCAGGTTTTAACTGGCCAAAACCAGACCATTTCCGCATTGTGACTTTGCCACACGTTGAAGACCTGGAAACCGCAATCGGACGCTTCGAGCGATTCCTATCAACCTACAGCCAGTAAAGAATCACTGGTAGTAATTAGTGTTGATCTCTCATATGCTTAGAGGAACTCCTAGTGAGTTCCTTTTTTATACCAGAAACGGAGAAAGCCATGAAAGAAAGCCATTTTTTCGCCCACTTGGCACGAATGAAGCTTATCCAACGCTGGCCTTTGATGCGCTCTGTATCACCAGAAAACGTTTCGGAACACAGCTTACAAGTCGCATTTGTCGCTCACGCACTCGCGTTAATTAAAAACAAAAAGTTCGGCGGCACGCTTAATCCTGAACGCATTGCTCTTCTCGCGATGTATCACGATTCAAGTGAAGTGCTCACTGGTGATTTGCCTACTCCCGTTAAGTACTACAATCCCGAAATCGCAAAAGAATATAAGAAGATAGAAGCCGCTGCCGAGCACAAATTACTTTCTATGTTGCCGGAAGAATTTCAGGAAGATTTTGCCCCATTTCTACTTTCTCATTCGTCTCACGAAGAAGACTCTCAGATAGTAAAACAGGCCGACTCCATCTGTGCGTACTTAAAATGTTTGGAAGAACTAAGCGCAGGTAACCATGAGTTTGCCTTAGCGAAAAAGCGCCTAGACGTCACTTTACAAGAACGTAAAACGCCAGAAATGGAATACTTCCTTAATACATTCGCCCCAAGCTTTGAGCTATCGCTGGATGAAATCAGTTAGCCAGTTTAGTTTATGGAGATAAACGTGTCGTTTGAATTACACTCTTTGTGGCAAGAGCGCCACGATGATGAGCATAAAATCCGCCGTGATGACCACCGCAGCCCCTATCAACGTGATAGAGCGAGAATCCTGCACTCTGCGGCATTTCGACGCCTACAAGCGAAAACTCAAGTTCATGGCAACAGCTTGGAAGACTTTCATAGAAGTCGACTTACTCACTCGTTAGAAGCGGCCCAATTAGGCACGGGTATTGTCGCGCAACTTAAAAAGAAACAGTCTGAATTTAAAGAACTATTGCCCTCGGACAGTTTGATTGACTCTCTGTGTCTCGCGCACGATATCGGCCACCCACCATACGGACACGGTGGCGAAGTCGCATTGAACTATATGATGCGTGACCATGGTGGCTTTGAAGGCAATGCGCAGACTTTTCGTATTGTGACCAAATTGGAGCCATACACTGAGCACTTCGGGATGAATCTATCGCGCCGAACTTTGTTAGGTTTGATCAAATACCCAGCACTCATCAGTCAGACTCGTTCAGTCAAGCTGCCAAACCCTGCAGAACATCAACGCCGATTAAAAGCCAAAGAATGGAGCCCAGCGAAAGGCATCTACGATTGTGATAAAGATCTGTTTGATTGGGTTATCGCTCCACTCAGCGAGAATGACAAAAGCCTGTTGAGCCAAATGCGCTATCGACCAGACTCCGATTTAGAGCACAGCAAAACGCGCTTTAAATCCCTCGACTGCTCCATTATGGAGCTCGCCGATGATATTGCGTATGGCGTGCACGACTTAGAAGATGCCATTGTGCTGGGTATGGTCACACGTCAACAATGGCAAGAAGGTGCTGCAAGTCAGTTAGCTGATTGCGGTGATCCTTGGTTTGAAGAACATATCGGCTCTATTGGACAAATGCTGTTTAGCGGTAAACATCACCAACGCAAAGATGCGATTGGCGGTATGGTCAATGCCCTACTTACAAGCATCTCTATTAAAGTGGTTGATGAACCATTCCAAAACCCTTTACTGGCATGGAATGCTTGTTTAGAACCGCATATGGCGAAAGCGCTAGATGTGCTTAAACATTTCGTCAGTCAGTATGTCATTCAAGTGCCGCAGGTACAGATTGTCGAATACAAAGGGCAACAAATCATCATGGATATATTCGAAGCACTAAGTGCCGATCCTGAACGATTGTTGCCAATACACACAAAAGAGCTTTGGCAGAGTGCAACTAGCGATAGTGGCAAAATGCGAGTCATTGCCGATTACATATCCGCAATGACCGATGGTCATGCGCAAAAGCTACACCGCCAATTGTTCTCTTCTATTGTTTTGTAGACTGTTCTACTTGTTCAAATAATTCTTTTCAAATACGCCCGGAGGCATCTGGGCGATTTGAAATTCAATCATCCTGTCAAAAGCATTGAGTAGCGGCGAGAAGTCGTTATCCGGCTCCAATAAACTCAACGCATAAAACCCTGCTTCCACTGTCGAAAGACTGTTGTCTGAAGGCGCTTTACGAATTGTATAGTGACCTTGTAAATCCTCGGGAAGCTTTACTGTGGTTAAAGTGTGCAAGTTGGTGGAAAGCTGCCACATTTTATAGGCTTTTTTCCACGTGCCATCGAGCAAAATCAAGCGTGTTTTTCTTGTGCGCTCGCTCTCGGTACACGCAATGTCTGAAAGGCACTGTGATTGCTCCGACGGATAAAGGATAAAATGCTGATACGCTTCATCGGTGAGTAACGCGTTTAACTGTGCGTCGTCAGAAAAATCCTCGCCAATCAAACAAGTACAGTTCTTTAAACTCAAATTGAGAATCCGTGCCGTACCAAGTGGACGATGCGCTTCACTCGTATGCTGAAGAATGATAAGTTCAACCCCGCTTGCTAGCGGTACGATCCATTGGCAAATACAGGCTTTGCGCGATTTTCCACACTGAGAACAATAACGAGACATAGAGTGAACCTTTATACATTGCTGACCATCATCAGCGTTATCTGCTTAGTACTACAATTCGAACCAATGGCGAGCCTCACCGAATGGCACGCTTACAACATACGTCATGGTGAATGGTGGCGAATCGTAACAGGAAATCTCACGCATACCAACTTTGCCCACCTTGGAATGAACTTGGCAGGATTATGGGTTATCGCGTTTATATTCCGTCCTAGTGCACGCAACTTCTCGATTGTTTTTCTTTTGCTTTGTGCCTTTGTCGGCGCAATGAACTTACTGACTAGCATGTCAGTCTATGTCGGCTTGTCTGGCGTCTTACACGGTTTGTTTGGTTTTTGGGCTCTCAGAGAAGTGTTTGAAAACAGAAGAAGTAGCCTACTCTTAGCCGCCGGACTTATTGCGAAAATCGCATGGGAGCAATTTTATGGCCCTTCAACCAGCACTGCTGCAATGATAGGCGCTCGTGTTGCTGTTGATGCACATCTGTTTGGTGCAATGGGAGGCTTAGGTATGGCATTAGTAGAGAAAGGATTCCATCGCCGTATATTTGGATAAAAAATCCCGAACCACGAAAGAGGGTTTGGTTCGGGAAAGCAGTAACCGGAAACGAAAACTCATTAAGAATACAGTGGTCGAAGCCCGCGTTTATAGAAGAATGCGGTCTTCGTTTTTCTTGATGGTTGCTTCACCAATTCCTTTTACATTGGTTAAATCAGCTGCTGTTTTAAATGGGCCGTGTTCGGTACGGTAGTCAACTATGCTTTGCGCTTTCTTTTCGCCAATACCTTTCAGCATCGTTGCTATCTCTTCTGCAGAAGCAGTATTGATATTGACCGTAATTTCAATTCCTTCATATTTATCAGCCTTGGTATCAGCGGCCAAACTGAGTGGTGCGAACACCACTAAACACAAGGTTAAAATCCATTTCATATTGAACATATACACTCCAAATTAACGCTCTGAAATAATCCGCCCTAATGTAGGCAAACACTCATCGTCATTGAAGTTTGTTTAAACAAAAATAAAACGGGCCGCTTACGCGACCCGTTTTAGTTAACATGCAAATTACATAATTAGTGCTTAGTTGCTCACAACAAAGTACTCAATGTCTGTGTTAGCACGCAATACAGCGAGAACAGAAGATAGATCCTGCTGAGATGATGCACGTTGCATTTGCATCGCAACTTGATCTTCTAGCGAACTATCTAGTTCCGCTTTCACAGCATCCAGTTCAATCACTACGATGTTGCCTTCAAGGTCTTTCGACTGACCGTAGACAGGTTTGCCATCTACTGGCTTCGCCATTGCAAAGACGGTAGTTGCTAGTGGCGAGCGACGGTCAACGGTCTCTTGCTCACCAAATGTTAGGTTGTTTTCCGCAAGAACAGCCGTATTGCCTTCATTCAGAGCAGCTACCACTTTTGTACCTAGCTCTAGGGCACCTTGCTCACCTTTAACGCGAGATAGTTCCGCCACAACTTGGTCTTTCACTTCAGCTAATGGAAGCACTGTTTCGTCACGAGAATCTTCAACACGAACAACAATAATGTGCTCAGGCGCAACTTCAATCGCTTCAGAGTTCAGACCGTCTTCTTTCACTTCTGGGCTCAGTAGTGCTTGCATAACGGCTTGGTTGCGTAGAACCTCAGGAGCATCAACTTGAGAGATGAAATCTGTTGTCTTCACTTCTTGGTTAATGGCTTTAGAAGCATCATCTAGTGAATCAGGGTACTCAAAAGCAACACGCTCAAGCTCATTTTGTAACTCGTAGAATTGATCCACCGCTTTTTGGTCTACTAGCTCTTGCTTAATCTCCGCAGCCACTTCATCAAATGGTTTTGCAACGGCATCTTTCAGCTCTTCTAGCTTGATAATGTGGTAGCCAAAGTCAGATTTTACTAGACCAGACATGTCACCTGGGTTCTTAAGTGCAAACGCAGCTTCTTCAAAAGCAGGATCCATAACATCACGTTCGATCCAACCTAAGTCGCCGCCGTTTTCAGCACTACCGAAATCATCAGATTTCTCTTGCGCTACCGCAGCAAAATCTGCACCTGCGTTCAATTCATCTAAGATAGCTTGTGCTTTTGCTTCATCATCACCTTCAACAAGAATGTGCGCCACTCGGCGTTGCTCTTCTGAAGAGTATTTGTCTAGATGCTCGTCGTAGTATTTCTTAACGTCGTCATCTGTTACTTGAATCTGCTTCTTAAGTGCTTCAGCAGACAACTCAACGTAAGACACTTTCACTTGCTCTGGACGAGTGAAGTTATCTGGGTTTGCTTTGTAGTAAGCTTGAATTTCTTCGTCAGTTAACTCAACTTTCTTCGCAAACTCTGCCAAATCGATGGTTACAGTGCGGATGTCGCGTGTTTGGGTAAACAGTTTACCCTGAGATTGAACTTCGCCTGGAAGAGTAAACTCACTGCTTTGAAGCGCTGTTAGAAGCTGCTCACGCACCAATTCACGACGCATGTACTCAGCAAAAGAATCAGGAGAGAAACCTGCACGACGTAGCGATGCTTGGTAAATTTCTTGATCAAACTGACCGTTAGATTGGAACTGAGGCATTTCAAGAATCATGCTACGAACTTGAGCATCGCTGATTCGTAAGCCAAGTGCTTCAGCTTGTTGGTCAAGCAATACGTCATTAATCATACGATCAAGCACTGATTTGCGGAAAGATTCAACGTATGCAGGGTCAGCCAACATTTGAGAGAAGTAGTCACCCAATTGAGCTTGCATGCGATTGCGCTCATTTTGGTAAGCCATCTCGAACTCACCACGAGGAATCTCGGTGTTACCTACTTTCGCTGCTGAATTGTTGCTGCCATTCACTAGGTAGCTACCTACACCGGCAAATACGAAAGACAGGATGATAAGTCCAAGGATAATTTTGACCGCGATGCTATTCACGCCTTCGCGTAGTCGATCCATCATAATTTAACTGCTCTCCACAATTGAAGCGTACGGCTTCTAATAGAAAATATAATGACGCGATAATATCAGAAAAAGAAATGCGCATCAGTATGATGCGCATAATTTAAAAAAGTTCGGCTCGAAGTTTGTAAATTTTTGTTCGAAACTTATTGTTTGAGCAAAAGTTATTCAAATGGCCGGCAACAGAATCACGCTTTAATTAGTTACAAGCGTCTTTCAGTGCTTTACCTGCTTTGAAAGCTGGTACTTTTGCTTCTGCGATTTGGATTTCTTCACCAGTTTTTGGGTTACGACCAGTACGTGCAGCACGAGTGCGAACACTGAATGTACCGAAGCCAACTAGAGCAACTTGATCACCAGACTGAAGTGTGCCACTTACTGCTTCGATGAATGCATCTAGAGCACGACCCGCTGACGCTTTAGAGATGTCTGCATTTTCTGCGATTTGTTCTACTAATTGAGTTTTATTCACTGTGATTTCCCCTTTGTGCCATCTGTGATTATTTTTGTGATGACTTTTCGTTCCATAGTTAAGAAAATATGCTCCAACCCTTATTTTTCAAGGGCTGGCAGCTATCGAAACTAACTTAGCGCCCAAAAAAAACGCTGACAAGCCTTTTTAGGCTTATCAGCGCAAACTTTTACTTATTTTTGCTGCACATCACTATTTTTTAGCTTCAAACTCAACGCCTGTCGGGTCTCGCTCTAGTGCAACTTTAAGTACTTCATCAATCCACTGAACAGGGATAACTTGCAGATCTGCGATAACATTCTCAGGAATCTCTTCCAGATCACGCTCGTTATCTTTCGGGATAAGCACTGTCTTTATGCCGCCACGGTGTGCTGCAAGTAACTTCTCTTTTAAGCCACCGATTGGTAATACTTCACCACGTAGGGTGATCTCACCCGTCATCGCAACTTCAGCTTTTACCGGGTTACCTGTAAGAGCCGATACCAAAGCAGTACACATTGCTGTACCCGCACTTGGGCCATCTTTCGGCGTCGCACCTTCAGGCACGTGAACGTGGATGTCTTTTTTCTCGTAGAAATCTGAGTTAATGCCCAGTTTATCTGCACGAGAGCGCACCACGGTCATTGCAGCTTGGATAGACTCTTGCATTACGTCGCCCAGTGAACCTGTTTGAGTAAGCTTGCCTTTACCTGGCATAGATTGAGTTTCAATCGTTAATAGATCGCCACCCACTTCAGTCCAAGCTAGACCAGTAACTTGACCAATTCGGTTGCTTTCATCAGCTTTCCCGTAATCGAAACGTTGAACACCCAAGTATTCTTTTAGGTTGTCCATCGTTACCGTCACTGATTTGATGTCTTTATCTAGCAGGATGTTCTTCACTGCTTTGCGGCAGATCTTAGAAATCTCACGCTCAAGACCACGCACACCCGCTTCACGAGTGTAGTAACGGATAATACCGATGATTGCTGAATCTTCGATGACTATCTCGTTTGGTTTCAAGCCATTACGTTGCACTTGTTTTTCAACAAGGTGACGCTTCGCAATGTTTAGTTTTTCATCTTCGGTGTAACCGGATAGACGAATCACTTCCATACGATCAAGCAACGGACCAGGAATATTCATCGAGTTAGACGTTGCAACAAACATCACATCAGACAAGTCGTAATCCACTTCTAGGTAGTGGTCGTTGAATGAGTTGTTTTGTTCAGGGTCTAATACTTCAAGCAACGCTGAAGCCGGGTCACCACGCATGTCTGAAGACATTTTGTCGATTTCATCCAGAAGGAAGAGAGGGTTTTTCACACCAACTTTCGACATTTTCTGAATCAGCTTACCTGGCAATGAACCAATGTAAGTACGACGGTGGCCTCGAATCTCTGCTTCATCACGCACGCCACCTAGGGCCATACGTACGTATTTGCGGCCAGTAGCAGATGCAATTGAGCGGCCAAGCGATGTTTTACCCACGCCTGGAGGACCAACAAGACAAAGGATTGGACCTTTTAGCTTGTTAATGCGGTTTTGAACTGCCAAGTATTCCAGAATACGCTCTTTCACGCGCTCTAGACCATAATGGTCTTCGTTTAGAATCTCTTCCGCTTTCGCAAGATTTTTCTTCACTTTAGAACGCTTAGTCCAAGGTACACTTACCATCCAGTCGATGTAGCTACGAACCACGGTCGCTTCTGCGGACATTGGAGACATCATCTTAAGCTTTTGCAGCTCTTGCTCTGTCTTTTCACGTGCTTCTTGCGGCATTTTTGATTCGTCGATCTTCTTTTGCAGAGTCTCAAACTCATCAGGAGCGTCTTCCATCTCACCCAGCTCTTTCTGAATCGCTTTCATTTGCTCATTCAGATAGTACTCACGCTGAGACTTCTCCATTTGCTTTTTCACGCGACCACGAATGCGTTTCTCAACTTGTAGCAAATCGATCTCTGATTCCATCTGGCCCATTAGGAACTCTAGACGCTCAGTAACATCAATAATTTCAAGCACTTGTTGTTTGTCAACAAGTTTAAGAGGCATATGTGCCGCAATCGTATCAGCTAGGCGTGCCGCTTCATCGATACCATTCAGTGACGTTAGCACTTCTGGTGGAATCTTTTTGTTTAACTTAATGAAGCCTTCGAATTGGTTGATTGCGCTGCGAACAATCACTTCTTGCTCACGTTCATCCAATTCTGGTGTTACGATGAATTCCGCCTCAGCTAAGAAGAAATCACTTTCTTTGAAATGATTAATTTTTGCGCGCTGCTGACCTTCAACCAGTACTTTTACTGTGCCATCAGGGAGCTTTAGAAGTTGGAGAATGGTAGCTACCGTACCCACTTCGAATAGGTCATCAACCGTTGGTTCATCAGTGTCAGCTTGTTTTTGAGCCACAAGCAGAACTTGTTTGTTTGTTTCCATCGCCGTTTCTAGACAGCTAATCGATTTCTCACGACCAACAAACAATGGAATCACCATGTGCGGGTAGACCACTACGTCACGTAGAGGTAATACCGGGATCTCGATACGCTCGGAACGTTCCAAGTTCATATAATTCTCTCTTCCGCTTTCACGTTTAACGTATTACTTAAGGCAGTATATGGGGGCTAATTGTTTGGATTCAATAAGAGAAATAAAAAAAGGAGGTAATTACTTACCTCCTTTTTCATTCATGGCTGGATTTATTCTGCTCCAGCTGCCTGATTGTCGGCATTGCTGTAAATAAGCAGTGGTTCTGACTCACCATTGATGACGGATTCATCAATCACGACTTTACTTACATCTGTCGCAGATGGCAGTTCGTACATGGTTTCAAGCAGAACACTTTCCAGAATTGAACGCAAACCACGAGCACCTGTCTTACGTTCCATTGCTTTCTTCGCGATAGCACGAAGGGCATCTTCACGGAATTCAAGCTCTGCGTTTTCTAGCTCAAACAATGCTGCATACTGCTTGGTCAGTGCGTTTTTCGGTTCACATAGGATCTGAATCAACGCTTCTTCATCAAGCTCTGTCAGTGTTGTTGTCACAGGAAGACGACCAATGAATTCTGGAATCAAACCATACTTCACTAGATCTTCTGGCTCAACCTGAGTAAACAGTTCGCCGACGGTTTTGGTTTCGTTCTTCGAGCGCACTTCTGCACCAAAGCCAATACCAGTACCCGTAGCTACACGCTGTTCGATAACTTTATCTAAACCAGCAAATGCACCACCACAGATGAACAGGATCTTAGACGTGTCCACTTGTAGGAATTCTTGCTGTGGATGCTTACGACCACCTTGAGGTGGAACTGAAGCAACCGTACCTTCGATAAGTTTCAATAGCGCTTGCTGAACGCCTTCACCAGATACGTCACGCGTAATTGATGGGTTTTCAGCTTTGCGAGAAATTTTGTCAATTTCGTCAATGTAAACAATGCCGCGTTCAGCCTTCGCTACATCGTAATCACATTTTTGCAGAAGCTTCTGGATGATGTTTTCAACGTCTTCACCCACATAACCAGCTTCGGTTAGTGTGGTTGCGTCTGCCATTGTGAATGGCACATCCAAGAATCGAGCTAGCGTCTCAGCAAGCAGCGTTTTACCACTACCTGTAGGACCAATTAGAAGGATGTTACTTTTACCAAGCTCCACACCTTCGCTCGTTGTATCACCATTGCGTAAACGCTTGTAGTGGTTATATACCGCAACTGCGAGCACTTTTTTCGCGTAATCTTGTCCGATCACATAGTCGTCAAGGTGTTCACGGATCTGTTTTGGCGTTGGTAACGCTTCAGATTCTTTCTTAGGGAGAACATCCTTGATTTCTTCGCGAATAATATCGTTACATAGGTCGACACACTCGTCGCAAATGTAAACTGACGGACCTGCGATTAGCTTGCGAACTTCGTGCTGACTTTTGCCGCAGAAAGAACAGTACAGCAATTTACCGCTGCCACTTTCTTTGCTTTTATCTGTCATTCGCTAACCTCTTAGCCTTTACTCTTCATGAATGAGTGTATATCAATTTTTGCCAAAATGCGCTGGCTAAATTACGCGCCGCGATGGCTCAACACTGCATCCACGATACCGTATTCCACAGCCTGCTCTGCTGACATGAAGTTGTCACGATCGGTATCGCGTTCAATCACTTCAAGAGGCTGGCCAGTATGTTCTGCTAACAGGTTGTTTAGCTTCTGTTTAATGGTCAGGATTTCCTGAGCATGGATTTGGATATCAGAAGCTTGACCCTGGAAACCACCTAGTGGTTGGTGGATCATCACACGTGAGTTAGGAAGAACGTAACGTTTACCAGCTGCACCACCTGCAAGCAGGAATGCGCCCATAGAACAAGCTTGGCCCATACATACAGTGCTTACATTTGGTTTAATAAACTGCATTGTGTCGTAAATTGACATACCTGCAGTTACGCTGCCACCTGGAGAGTTGATGTATAGGAAAATGTCTTTATCTGGATTTTCAGATTCTAGGAAAAGTAGCTGAGCCACGACAAGGTTTGCCATGTGGTCTTCCACTTGACCAGTTAAAAAAATCACGCGCTCTTTAAGTAGACGTGAGTAGATGTCGTAAGAACGCTCGCCTCGGGAAGTTTGTTCAACCACCATTGGTACTAGTGCGTCCATAATTGGCGACATTGCATTTTTTTCTTGGTAGCTCATATTCTTATGTCCCTAAAATAAATGGCCCGGATGATGACTATCATACGGACCATTGTTAGCAGAATAGTTAACGTTAAGTCAACCTTCTACGCAAGATATTGCTTATTAAGCAGCAGGTTGTTGGTTAAGTAGCTCGTTGAAGCCTACTTCTTTCTCAGTAACCTGTGCTTTAGCGATGATCGCGTCGATTGCTTGCTCTTCTAGAGCTACGTTACGCATGTTGTTCATCATTTGCTCGTTTTGCTCGTAGTAAGCAATAACTTCTGATGGATCTTCGTATGCAGTAGCCATTTCTTCGATTAGAGCTTTCACTTTCTCGTCGTCCGCTTTTAGCTCTTCAGACTTGATTACTTCACCTAGTAGAAGACCAACAACTACGCGACGCTTAGCTTGTTCTTCGAACAGTTCACGTGGAAGCTGTGCAGCTGCTTCTGGGTTACCACCGAAGCGTTGTGCCGCTTGTTGACGTAGAACGTGGATTTCTTGCTCGATAAGTGCAGCAGGAACGTCGATTTCGTTTTCTTTAACTAGACCTTCGATTGCTTGCTCTTTGATGCGAGTCTTAACAGCTTGCTTAAGTTCGCGTTCCATGTTCTTACGTACTTCAGCTTTAAGTGCGTCTACACCGCCTTCAGCAACACCGAACTTAGCAACGAATTCGTCGTTTAGTTCTGGAAGTTCACGAGCTTCAACTTTGTTCACTTTGATTGCGAACTTAGCCGCTTTACCTTTTAGGTTTTCAGCGTGGTAATCTTCTGGGAAAGTTACGTCGATGTCGAATTCCATACCAGCAGTTTTACCTGCAATACCGTCTTCGAAACCAGGGATCATGCGACCAGCGCCCATTTCTAGTGGGAAGTTCTCAGCTTTACCGCCTTCAAACTCTTCGCCGTCGATAGAACCAACGAAATCGATGCTTACGCGTTTGCCAGCTTCTGCTGCTTCTTCAACTTCAACCCAAGTTGCTTGTTGCTTACGTAGAGTTTCGATCATCTCTTCTACGTCTGCTTCTTTAACTTCAGTTAGAGGCTTCTCAACAGTGATGTTTTCTAGGCCTTTTAGTTCAACTTCTGGGTAAACTTCAAAAGTTGCTGTGAAAACTAGGTCTGCACCTTCTTTGTTTTCTACAGGAGCGAAAGTTGGAGCGCCAGCTGGGTTGATTTTCTCTTTTACGATCGCTTCGATGAAGTGACGTTGCATAACTTCACCAAGAACGTCTTGACGTACTGCTTTGCCGTACATCTTAGCAACCATTTTTAGAGGCACTTTACCCTTACGGAAACCATCGAAACGACGGTTTTTAGCGATGTTGCGTAGTTCAGCTGTTACAGCATCTTCGATGTTTGCAGCTGGAACAGTAATGTTTAGACGGCGCTCTAGGCCCTCTAGCGTTTCAACAGTAACTTGCATTATTTATAAACCTCTAAAGTGGCTCGGTTATCCGAGCGTATGAGCGTAACTCTTTAAGTTAACGCTTCATCCTTGTGTAGTGTTCTGTCCGAACACCTAATTTAAAATCGAGTATTGATGCTGATTCTCAGCACCAGACTAATCAGTGATATCTTCGACAGAAATATCAAAGGTATCTCCTATTAGCCTCAGGACAGAATTTTTAGACGCGACATTCTAGCGATCTGTCGCAACCCTGTCGAGCCAATAGCCACTATGTGGACATTGTCTGCGCTAAATTCTCGAAAGCTGACTCATTTTTTTGCCAAAAATGGGATTAAAACACCCAATGAGCGCGTCAGCATATCTAGAATGGGGACAATAGCGACTTTTTCAAGAGAATCGACTGCTTTTTTTATTGAAAAGCGTAAAAAGAGATCTTGCTCTTGTTTTACTCCACAGAGTTGAAAACTAAATCCCCCATCATCCCTACAACCCATTAACATTTCTAAAGGCATAAAAAGGACGTGTAATAGGAATGCAAGGATGTCTCAACGAAATCGTATTTTACTGATTTTTTTCGCCTTATATTTCCTGTGCGCCATTGTGGGCGGGCGCTGGGTGTGGCAACACAGCTATCAATCTTTGCTAGATAAACACCAATCACAGCTCGAACAATTTTCTAGCCACATCAAAAATAAGCTCGATAAATACGCCCATATACCCAATCTTTTAGCCAAAGATGATCCTCTTTTTGAAGCTCTACTGAATCCTTCAAATAGCGCTCAACTCGAAATCACCAATCGCTATCTAGAATCGGTGAACAACGTTATTGAAGCGGCAGATACTTATTTGATTGATCAATGGGGCACGACCATTGCAGCAAGTAACTGGCGTAAAAAGCGCTCTTTTATTGGACGCAACTTTGCTTTTAGACCTTACTTCAAACAAGCCATCAGCGGTGAAAGCAGCCAATATTACGCTCAGGGCTCAACATCCGGCCAACGTGGCTATTACTACTCATATCCAATAATTTATGCTGGCGGCGTGTTGGGAATCGTGGTCGTAAAAATGGACTTGAGTAAAATTGAAGATAACTGGCAACAACCTGACAGCGTGTTCGTGGCCAGCGACCCTCACAATATTGTCTTTATGAGCAGCCGGCAGGATTGGCTATTCAAAAGCCTACAACCGTTAAGTGATGCAGATAAAAAGCAAGTTTGGACGAGTAGACAATATCTCGACACACCGATTACGACATTGGGCTTTGTCGGCAACTTGAATGCGCCAAATTCTGAACTGAAACAAGGCTACCCCTACAATAAAGGGACGCTGGTTGTCTCTTCACTGCCTTTACCTGAGTTAAAGCTAACGATTCGTGTGCTTTCGCCAAAACAATCCATCGTTTGGGTTACGATGGGCTATATCGTTGTGCTTACGTTGGCCTTTACGGTTTTGTTCTTGATTGGCCAGTTGATTTATCACCGCCAACAACGCCATTTGCAGTTAGAACGAATCCAACAAGAAGCGAATCAGAAGTTAGAATTTCAAGTCATGGCGAGAACAGCAGAGTTACAGGCTGAAATTGCGCAGCGAACCGAAACGGAGCAAACACTGCGTTTAACCCAAGATGAGTTGATTCAAGCGGCTAAGCTGGCAGTTCTCGGTCAAATGTCAGCAAGCATCAGCCATGAGCTGAATAATCCGTTGGCAGCCATTCGTAGCTTTGCTGAGAATGGAAAATTGTTCCTTCAGAAAGAAAAGTATGATCGAGTGGAAGATAATCTCACTCGCATTTCAGCCCTCACAGACAGAATGGCAAACATCAGCCAGCAATTGCGTTCGTTTGCCAAAAAGGCCAGCGGCAATGAGCTTACCCAAACACGCCTGTTGCCCGTGATAGCCTCATCAAAAGAGCTCATGAAACCCGCTTTTAAATCTGCTCGTGTTCTACTTGCTACCGAACTTCCTACTGACGACATCGAGGTTCAAATCAATACCATTCAATTGGAGCAAGTTCTGGTTAACTTGCTGACAAACGCAATTGAAGCCGTAAAAGAACAACAAGATAAACAAGTGTGGTTGCTCGTTGAAACGGATACGGATGAAAACAAAGTGATGATTCATGTCGATGACAATGGCCCTGGGCTTGGTTCGCACACACTGTCCGAACTTTGCGAACCGTTTTTAACAACTAAAAAGAATGGATTGGGATTAGGACTTTCTATATCTCAGCAAATATTGGCTGGTATGAACGGCAGCTTGAGTGCTCACAACCGAGCCCAAGGTGGCGCTCGATTCTCATTGTGCTTGCCAATATGCCAACGCACCGAACAATCAGAAGGATAAGATAATGTGTCAGGTGTTTTTTATTGATGATGAAGCCGACCTTCGATTAGCAATAGAACAAACGTTTGAGCTAGCCGATATCGAAGCGACTTTTTTTTCCGATGCGGAATCCGCCTTGTTAGCCATGAAACAAAGCGACGAAGCTGGTGTGATTGTGACCGACATCTGCTTACCCGGTATTTCAGGCATGGACTTGTTAACCACGTTAGTTCAACGCGACCCAAACCTGCCAGTCATCATGATTACAGGCCATGGTGACATCTCAATGGCCGTAAATGCGTTACACCAAGGGGCCTACGATTTTATAGAGAAACCTTTTGCGCCAGAACACTTGGTTGAAACCGTAAAACGCGCCATTGAAAAACGCCAACTGACGAACGAAAATGAGAAACTTCGTCAATCACTCAAAGCGAGCCAAACGCTTGGCCCCCGAATCATCGGTGAAACCACCAGCATCCAAACGCTGCGAGAAACCATCACCCACATTGCTGATACAGATGCCGATATTCTGCTGTTTGGCGAAACAGGTACAGGTAAAGAGCTTATCGCCCGCTCACTGCACGAACAAAGTTCTCGTAGAAACAATAACTTTGTGGCGGTGAACTGTGGCGCGGTGCCAGAAAACTTAATTGAAAGCGAACTCTATGGTCACGAAAAAGGCGCATTTACTGGTGCAGACAGTCGGCGTATTGGTAAGTTTGAATTTGCGCAGGGCGGCACACTCTTCTTAGATGAAATCGAATCGATGCCAATTCAGGCACAAATTCGTTTGTTGCGCGTCCTGCAAGAGCGCGTGATTGAACGCGTTGGCTCAAACGAACTTTTACCTCTCGACATTCGCGTTGTCGCGGCAACGAAAGTGGATCTTAAACGTGCGGCGGAACAAGGTACATTTCGTCAAGACCTCTACTACCGCCTCAACGTGGTTACGCTAGATTTGCCTCCCTTACGTGAACGCAAGGAAGACATCCCTGCCCTTTTCCATCATTTTCTTTTAGTCGCGGCGTCGCGCTATGGTAAAAGTTCGCCAAGTCTTTCAGCACAAGATTTGGCTCAGCTAATGGCTCACGATTGGCCGGGAAATGTCCGAGAACTGCGCAATGCAGCAGAGCGTTTCGTTTTATTAGGTAAACTCATCCAATTAGGTGAACCAAGTTCCATCCCCGCCTCAACCAGTAGCCTTGCAGAACAAGTGGCGGAGTTTGAAAAGGCAGCGATAGAAAATGCGCTACTGGAAAACAATGGCAGCATCAAACAAACGATGGAACAGTTGAATGTGCCTCGAAAAACGCTGTATGACAAAATGCAACGCTATCAGATAGATAAAGAGCTCTATAAATAAAACAGGTTCGCACGATTGGTATTATATCCAACTTGAATCATAATTTTTCTAAGGCAATTATTGGGCTCATATGGATATGAATGAAAAAGTGAGGATACCGATCATTACCGATACAGTGATGGTAGACGGCCAGTATCAAGAAGAAAGGCGCTCCGGTGAAGACCGACGTAAAAACAAAAAGAAGTGGCACGGCTATGAGCGCAGAGTCCATCCCGATCCGAGAAAACAAGATTTTAAATCCATAGACGAAGAGGTGTGATTGCTCACACCTCTTTTTGGTTGCGTGAATGTAATCCTGAAAATGTGTTATTTAGTGATTATTTCTGGCCCCATCAAGGTCGTTGGTAGCCAGGTTGATACCCAAGGTACATAAGTCACAATTATCAAGAACAAGAACATGACGCCCACCCATGGCAATGCCGCTTTTACAACATTCATCATCGACATTCTTGCCACCCCAGCCGTTACAAACAGGTTCAACCCGACTGGTGGCGTTATCATGCCGATTTCCATGTTCACTACCATCATGATACCGAGGTGAATTGGGTCGATGCCCAGCGCAATGGCAATTGGGAACACCAAAGGAGCAACGATGATCAATAAGCCCGAAGGCTCCATAAACTGACCGCCGATCAGGAGCAACAAGTTCACAACTATCAAGAACGTAATTGGCCCAAGCCCCGCAGACAGCATCGATTCCGTGATCATCTGAGGGATACGTTCTTCAGTCAGTACGTGTTTTAAGATCAGTGCATTAGCAATGATAAACAGCAGCATGATGGTAAGCTTACCTGCTTCATACAAGGTATGCTTGGTGTCTTCATGGACAAAGGTCTGAATCACTTTGACGATCGCTGGTTTGGTGTTTTGCTTATCAGCAAATGGTCCCATGTCTTTATATATAAAGTTCGCGATAAAGAATGAGTACACCGCCGCAACTGCCGCAGCCTCTGTTGGTGTGAAAATACCGCCATAGATACCGCCAAGGATGATCACCACCAGCAACAAGCCCCAACTCGCATCTTTGGCGGCATCAAACGTTTCTTTCCATCCCACGAATGGTTGCTTAGGTAGATTCTTAATCCTCGCCGCAATGTAGATAGCGATCATCAACATCACGCCAGCCAGCAAACCCGGGATCACACCCCCAAGGAACATACGCCCTACTGACACATCGGTCGCAGCAGCATACACCACCATCACGATCGATGGCGGAATCAAGATCCCCAAAGTACCTGCGTTACAGATAACACCCGCAGCAAACTCTTTCGAGTAACCGTTTTTGATCATCCCCGCTATGACGATACTACCAATAGCGACCACGGTTGCTGGTGAAGAGCCGGACAGTGCTGCAAACATCATACATGCCACAACGGAAGCCATGGCGAGACCACCACGGAACCAACCGACGATGGCAATCGCAAATCGGATGATTCGCTTTGCAACGCCACCTGTCGACATAAAACTTGAGGCCAAAATAAAGAAAGGTATCGCCAACAATGTGTAGTGACCAGCAAAGGCGTTAAACAGCGTTTGAGCAACTGATGCCAAAGAAGCATCGGAATGCAGCATTAAGAAAAGAACACTGGAAAGACCCAGAGAAATTGCGATTGGCACACCAATGAGCATGAAGCCAATCACCATTAAAAACAGTAGTAAAATATCCATGGCTTAGCGCTCCTTGTGCTCAGAATCGTTCGAGGAACGAGGAGTCATGGCATCGCCAGCTTCACTCATTTCTTCTTTTAAGGCTTCCAGTTCTTCCTCAGCTTCATGCCCTGCAATCAAGCGATCCAGCTTACCTGTAGCGATCTGCCAAGTGACTTGTAAAAAACGGAAAGTGAGCATCGCCATACCAAGCGGCAAAGCGAAATAAGGAATAAAGCGTGGCAGTTTTTCGTAGCGCTCGCCTTCATTAAGCCAATCCGCTAAGAACTGTAAAAACTCAGGCATTGGGATATCGTCGGTTTCATACCATGCGCGCTCTGTCGCAAAGGGATACCAATAATTCCAAGCACCAATCAAAAGCAGAATCGAAAAGGTTAGGCAGCAGGCCGCTGCGACTAGCGCAAGGAGTTTACGGCGCCCTTCAGGTACGATATTGATGATGACATCCACGCCAATGTGAAAGTGTTTTTTCACACCGTACGAAGCGCCAACTAAAACCATCCATGCGAACATGAATACGGTGAGCTCTAACGCCCAGAGAATATTATCGTTAAAGACATAGCGAAAAATGACATTAGCAAACGTCAGCAATGTCATCGCACCTAAGAAGAAAGCAATCAAGGTTTCTTCAATGGCATCGGTGATTCGTCCAGCCTTGGCAAAAAAAGTCGGTTCCATAATTACATCACGTCATCAGTAAAGAGAAAAAGCCCTCATCCTCAGCTCGGCTTAGAGAGAGTCCGAGGGCGAATGGATATCGTTTTTGTTATTGTTGGTTTGAAGCCAAAGCCGCTTCAATCAGGTCAGAACCAATGTCTTTCTCAAACTTTTTCCACACTGGTTGCAGAGCCGTCACCCACTCTTGACGCTGCTCTGGCGTTAGCGTACGAACCACACCACCCGCTTCGATGATGTTGTTTTTATTCGCCAAGTTCACTTTGGTCGATTCCGCGTTACGCTCAACAGTCACTTCTTGAATGATGGTATTGAGCTGTTCACGCTGATCTTCTGGTAGCTTCTGCCAAAAATCGTTCGACGTCACAACGAGGTAATCCAAAATACCGTGGTTGGTTTCCGTGATGCCATCTTGAACTTCGAAGAACTTCTTACCGTAGATGTTTGACCAAGTGTTCTCTTGACCATCGATAACCTTCGTTTGTAGACCGCCGTAAACTTCTTTGAAGGACATTTTTTGAGGGTTTGCGCCAAGTTGCTCGAACTGGGCAACAAGAACGTCAGAAGCTTGGACGCGGAACTTAAGTCCTTTCGCATCGCTTGGCACCATCAGAGGTTTATTGGCAGACATTTGCTTCATACCGTTGTGCCAGAACGCAATGCCTTGTAGACCACGACGTTTCATTGAGTTTTTCAGCTTCTCTCCCGCTTCAGAGTTTTGGAAGCGGTCAACCGCAGCGACATCATCAAACAAGAAAGGCAGATCGAAAAGGCGATACTTCTTGGTGAATTTCTCAAACTTAGAAAGAGAAGGAGCAGCGAGTTGAACATCACCATTTAGAAGAGCTTCCAACACTTTGTCATCATCGTAAAGCGTTGAGTTTGGAAACACCTGCATGCACACTTTGCCGTTCATTTCTTCGTTGACACGTTTTTCAAGCAACGAAGCAGCAATGCCTTTTGGGTGTTTGTCCGCGTTAGTCACGTGGCTGAATTTGATGACCGTTTCACCTGGGTCACAATTCGCAGCGGCATTAAAACTGGTAACAGCAAGAGCAGAGACAGATAGTAGGGTTAGAGGCTTTAACATTATTATTCTCCTTGATAAATCACATCCCATCCCGTCCATGAAGTTAAGGTGATGGGTACGGATGTTCATCAAAGAGCAATTAACAGACCAACTATTTTTTTATTTAAAATCAATCCATTAAAATATTAAAGTTGACAAGCGAGAGCCAAAAGGAGGGAAATCCACCCACAAACCCAAAGGATATGGGTGGGAAATGACCCATTTATGAGGAGCAGCTGATCTCCATCTTTTTCCCCCACTCTGGCGGCAGTTTGGCATACGCTTCAAACTCTGGTTGCGAATCGTATGGATGGCGAAGTATCTCAGCAAGACGGTGAACTTCGCTGAAATCACCTTCCTCAGCTTTATCGATAGCCAATTGCGCAAGGTAGTTGCGAAGAATGTATTTCGGGTTGGCTTGGCGCATCTGTTCACAACGCTGCTCGGCTGAAATCGGCTCACCAATTTCATCTACCTCCAGCTCACATCGAGCCAAATACAAATCAAGCCAAGCTTGGGCGGCTTCCCGATCAATAAACAAATCGATGACCTCTTGCGCTGGCTGTTTATCGAGGTTGGACAACGCTCTAAAGAATCGCGTGTAGTCGGTATGATTCTGATTAAGCAGTTCAAACATCGACTCAAACAAACGTCCGTCTTCTGCAATTTTTGTTTTCAAACCCAGCTTACTGCGCATCAAGCGGCTAAACTGCTGGCTTAAACGCCCTTCAAATTGGCTCAGTGCCTTTTCTAAATCTTCTCGTTCGACGAGCGGTGATAAGGCATGTGCCAAAGCAGAAAGATTCCACAGGGCAATTCGCGGTTGCTGCTCGAACGCATAACGCCCCTGATAATCAGAATGGTTACAAATGTACCCCGGTTCATAATCGTCGAGAAAACCAAATGGCCCGTAATCAAAGGTTTGCCCGAGAATTGACATGTTATCGGTGTTCATCACGCCATGAGCAAACCCATACGCTTGCCAGTAAGCAATCATGTCCGCTGTTTTCTGAACAATTTCACCAAACATTGCAGCGTATGGCTTCTCTGCCGACGCACAATCAGCAAAGTGCCACTCTATGACTTTGTCCGCCAGCAACTTTTGCTCTGCCAATTGATTGGTATAGAAAAGGTGCTCGAAATGGCCAAAACGCACGTGGGTCTCCGCCATACGAATCAACATTGCGCCGAATTCTGTTTTCTCGCGATAAACAGGCGTGTCACTAACCATCATGCCAAGAGCACGAGTCGTCGGGATCCCAAGCCCCGCCATGGCTTCGCTACATAGATACTCACGGATGGTTGAGCGCAACACTGCCCTGCCATCCCCCATTCGCGAGTAGGGTGTTAGCCCCGCGCCTTTAAGGTGAATATCAAACCAAGTGCCATTTTGATGCTCAATTTCCGCCAACAGCAATCCACGTCCATCGCCCAAGTCTGGGTTGTAGACGCCAAACTGATGCCCTGCGTATTTCATCGCCAGAGGACGAAACTGTTCGAATTCGCTTTGCCCAGAAAAAACCGCCAATAGCTCATCGTTTTGCGCTGCTGGTAAACCAAACTGCTGCGCAAACTCACCATTCCAAGCAACCCAGCGAGTATTATCCAAGGGTTGTGGCTCGACCAAAGTATAGAAAGCTGACGGTAATTGACTAAAGCGATGGGTGAAACTGACCCGTTGCCAAATGGACATGTGGGGTTCCTTAATAAAAAGAAGTACTGTTGTCAGTATACGTGTGAACGTCACTGTCATTCAGCCATGAAATGGGCATGGGTATTTTGCGTGGATAACGCGAAGACGGCAGGAAAGGTATTCACCCGCTACATACCACCTCACAAACGGAGGTGGTATGTAAAAACGATCAAATTGATTAAGCGGAAAATTCTTCACCCGTTTTTGGTGGCTCTGGTGGCGTATCAAAACGAGCGCGTTCGATATCCACTACCGTTTTATAGCTCAACGATAACAATGCCAGCTGGTACGCGCCGAAAATGCCATAGACCACACCAACAAAACCCAGCATGAAGAAATTCGTAAAGTGGCTAAAGATGAGCTGACTGAGCAATCCTGCACCTAATGGAATTAGTCCCATCAAAATGAATACTTGCTTGTTGTATGGTCTGCTTTGGTTCCATGAACGACGCAAACTGCGCGGCTGATGATCCATTGCGGTCGCAGGCAGCACAAACGACCAACGCGCCATCACCCAATAGCCAGGAATGCTTGCAATTGTTGTGATAAACGCCATGGCGACAAAGTCGGGTTCACCGCTTTCTGCAATGTAGATAAACGACAATACAAAGATTGGGATACCAATGACGAGCATCATCATCAATCCAAACAATATCCACCAGCCAATGAAACGGAATTCTCGGGCAGACAAACGAAACACATCCAACGCCGAGTGCATGTAATCGCCAACCAAATAAATCCGGTGCACACGCACAGCAGCCATCGCAGCAACAAGTGGGTATAAAACGATTGTGACGAAATAAAATCCCGTGATGTTTCCTTCTTGGACGCTCGCTTGATCTTGCCCCGTCATTTTAGGATACATAAACACAAAAATTGAGTGCACGATGATTAATGGAATACAAGCAATGACAATTGCGAGTAGGTTCCTTCTGACCATCACTGCCGCTTCTCGGCATACTGCCGAAACAGAAAAGTCCTCGGTTGACATACAACATCCTTAATTTGTAAAAATCTGCCCTTAGGGTAACCGCAGAGTAGAAAAATCGCTTTAAAAATAATGAGAAACACATCTCATAAGATAATGAGAGCAAAATCGAAATAAATCAGACACAAAAAATAAGCCACTCGATGCGAGTGGCTTATACCGTAAATTTAATACCGTTTTAGACGCGGCGTCGCCAGCCCAATACAGCGAGTAACATCAGAGCCCAATAAGAAACACTGCCGCCACCCTCCGAGTTTTTAAACGTCGTTGTTTTCAAAGAAGCAACAACCGTCACGGTCACTTCACCCGTTGCAGTAGCACCTTTGCCATCCGAAACCGTGTATTGCAGCTTGATGCCGTCAGCCGGACTATCCGGTGCTTGAAAGCGGATTTTTCCGTTCTCTACACTCGCGATTCCTACGCCCGTTAAGTTTTGTACACTTTGTACAACCAGTTTATCGCCGTTCACGTCCGAATCATTGCTCGCTACATCAATCACAATGCTTTCACCGACGGCGACTGTCGCCGTATCCGCTAGCGTAATTGGAGCTGAGTTTTGCACGGTTAAATCGATGGTCACACTGGAAGTTTCGTTACTTGGATCCGCCACCGTAAGACGGAATGTTAGAACCTCACCCGCTTTAGCACCTTGAGGCACCGTAAAGCTTGCGCTAACACTGGTTGCATTGCCAAGAGAAACTGAAGTGCCAGCCAACTGCTCCCATCGATAACTCAACACGTCACCATCGGCATCCGTACTATTTAACGCAGACAGCGTGACTCGCTGCCCAACCGTCATGTCTTGATTATCAACATTAATCACGGCAACTGGCGCTTCGTTGCTGCCAAGCACTTCCACCTGAACATTCACGATTGAAGATGAGTAGGCATCATCAATCGACAACAAACGATATTGAAAACGATCCAAACCAACAAAGTTCATTTCAGGTTGGTACTGATTACCCGAAATGGTGCCATGTTCTGGTTGTTGAACGATGTCCACATTGAACTGATAACCAACGGCCATAAAGTCATTGTCCATCAAGTTCAGTTCGATTGACTTGTTCTTATCGGTTTGCAATGAGTCTGCTTTTGCCTCAACGACATGACTCGCATCCACATTCAGCAGTGCGGCAAACGGCACGAAAGAGAAGCCTGTCTGATTCAAACCAAATGTGTACATGTCGCTATTGCTGCCTGTCCACATCACAGGTAAAGAGGATTTTTCTGTTTTTAGAACACGACCGAAATCAAAGTTCGCTTCAAACTCACCGCCTTCCAATTCCACCACCAACAGATGCTGACCAGCACTTAGTTGGCTTGGCTGAGGGAATAAGATTCGTGATGATTTTTGGAAAGAACCTTGTTGTAGCAGTTCAGCGCTGTCTTGGTCTAACACCAAACGGTAACCCGCATTACCTGAGAATGGGAATCGCCATACTCGGTAAGTCATGTCACTTTGAAGGCTGCTTCTTTGCGCGTACAGCTGAATACCATCCAGTTCTGTAGCGTTATTTAAATCTAGTGAAACCGCCAGCGTATTTGTGCTACTAGCAAACACATAACCTTGATAGAGAGAGTTCAGCCAAGCCGATTTGTTTGGCTCGCTCGCTTGCTCAAGGGAGAAACTGCCGCCATTCGTACTGCTAGCAATGTTAGAAATACGAACACCAGTTTCAAACCCAGCAATTGCTTGAAGTCCTGGATTAGAAGTGTCGGAAATCTCAGTGCTACCGTTAGGATACAAATCGCCGGCATCACTGCTTCCATCATTTTCTAACTCATTCAGACCATCAGCCTGCATGATTTGAACCTGCATCGCGCCAACATCGTTAAAGCGGTTCTGGACGTTCACAGACGTCGCCAATACCCCTTCTGCCGCCAATGCTCGGTCGTAACCGCTAAAGGTACGGTTTTCCAAATACACGCGTGGGCCAAACTCTTTTAAGTATGGGTCGAGATACACCAATTTGACGTCGTCGTTATTCACAGAAATAGGCGTCGGGCTTTCATGAGTGATCGTTGGTACAACGAAACCAGCCGCGTGTTTGCTCCATGCGCTCATGTTAACGGGCGTATCACCTGAGTACGAATCACCCGGTTTCTTCGCCCATGAACCAGCACCCATCACGCCCCAAGAACCGATCGAGGCGTCACTGTTCCTTGCGTACAAGTCCGGCAAGCCAAGCATTAAGTGGCCAAGCTCATGTACGATCACACCCAACGTCGCTTGATGATCAACTTGGTAGTCAGCAAACACGCAGTAGTCAGTGATCTTTTTGCCATCTAGCGTGACATCATTGTGAGAGAATTTGTGTGGCCAGATAGCAGGACGGTCAAGGAATCCGGTTGAACGGTCGCCACCAGCAAAGATAAACATCACTGACAACTCTGAAGGTTCAACGGTTCCATCTTGGTTACTGTCGTAAGCAGAAAGATTGAAGTACGGATCCAGTTTTTGGTAGGCCTCTGTAAACACGGCGTTCAGCTTGGCCGTACATGTGGTGTCGCTAGAACTAGAGTGACAATTTGGGTGGCTTTGCGCCACAGTCACATTGATCACACCATCATTCGCGGTGCCGTAACTCTCGATAGCTGGGACGACTTTAAATTTACCTTGAGAGTTTTTATCAAAGTAATCCACAACGCTTTGGCCATTCGTGTCGAAAACACGTTGCTCGAAATTGTGCACCATCGCTTGATCGTTAAAAGAAACCTGCACAACCAACAAAGGCTGCTGTTTCACGCTCGAGCTGCTCATCGCCTGATAACCTTGTGCCGTGCGCAATAAGTTTTGGCGAGCCATAGGTTCAATCGCTTTTAACGAAGACAGCTCCGGCTTAACTTGCACGTCAGGACGAAACTTCGCTGAATCAGGCGCATCACTGGATTGGGTTTTCTCAATACCAGTCGAGAGCAACTCAAGGGTGTCTGAATTACGCTGGATCTGAGCAAAAAACCAAACACCATCTTCCTGAATCAAGGCATTGCCTTGTTTGTCTTCAAACCAATGGAAATCAGCAGTTCCGCGTAAAATCGCCTCGCTATTGCTTCCGTCACTCAGCGTGATCGGATGCCAAATTGGCGATGGTGGGGTCGTTGCCATACTGTTTCCGGCAACAAGTGCAGTCAGCATGGTCAAGGCAAATGTGTGGAATTTCAAAGTACGGCTCCATCTTTTCAATTCACCATGCGTAAAACGAACTCAGATACCCATCAATTTAATGAGCGGTTACCTGATGGTTATTTACGCATTAGATATAAATTAAGTGAATGAATGGTACAGAAATGAAAGGATAAGGGAATGCTGACAAGGGGATCAAAAAGAAAATTTGAGCAGAAGACCACGTTATTTATAAATGTTTGAGCGCCGATGACCAATCGACGCTCAAAAAAGTTAAAATATCACTTTAAATTCAAAGCGTTATTTTACGTTCATTTTGCATATTACTGACAAATCAACCAGTAAGAACCGTGTCTTCTGGGTACTTAATCAAGGTTGGTTCTGGTCTCGCTAACATATAAGCGAGCGTCAAAGGCCCAATACGGCCAATGACCATCACGACGATCATGATGTACTTACCTGGTTCTGAAAGCTCTGCTGTCAAACCTGCAGTAAGCCCAACCGTTGCAAAAGCTGAAATCGTTTCGAACATCACTTTGTCAAAAGAAGCTTTCTCCGTCAGCATCAACAAAAACATCGCGGTGGTGAGAATCGCTCCGCTCACCACAATGATTGCCAGTGACTTTGTTACCGTTGGCCAGTTTACCGTTCTCTTAAACATCACCACGTGTTTCTTTTGACGCAAGAACGTCCACGTCGCCATAAACGCGACAGCAAAAGTAGACACCTTGATACCGCCACCCGTAGAGGTCGAACCCGCACCAATCAACATCAAAACGATCATGATGAGTAATGCCGGTTGCGTGAACTGCGTTAAATCAACACTGTTAAAACCCGCTGTCCGCGCACTGGCTGATTGGAAGAAAGCGGCCAGCCATTGCCCGCCAGTAGTGAGCGAGCCCATGGTGTTGGGGTTGTGACGTTCCAAAAGCCAAAACAGCACCGTTCCCACCAACAGCAGTAACGGCGTGGCAATCAACATGATTTTGGTGTGAATATGTAAGAAGTGGAAACCTTTACGCCAATGTCGCCAAACGTCACCAATCACAGTAAAACCCAAGCCGCCAAAGATAAACAGACCAGCTAAGGTGAAACTCACTAACGGATCGTTGACAAAACTCATCATGCTGTCAGAGAAGAGAGCGAAGCCAGCATTGTTGAAAGCCGAAATAGAATGAAACAGCGCATAGAACATGCCCGTCTGCCATCCCATTTCTGGCACCCAACGATACGAGAGGAAGACAAAACCAATCGCCTCTGCCACCAGCGCAAATGTGACGATCTTTTTCACCAAACGACGCAGGTTGACTTGCCTTTCTTGGCCAAGTGCTTCTTTGGCTAACGCTTGCTGACGTAGACTCAAGCGCACCCCAAACATATAGAGCAGCACCGCAGATAAGGTCATTTGCCCTAAGCCGCCGATCTGCATCAAACACATCAGAAGAATTTTACCCGCGAGCGTAAAATGTTGGCCGGTATCGACCACACCCAACCCAGTCACACTGATGGCTGAAGTCGCGGTAAACAACGCGTCAGTAATAGACAGACCAGAAACCGAAAAAACCGGTAGCGTAAGCAGAACAGCAGAAGGCAATAACACTCCGAGAAAGCTCAGCAATATAATGCGCGGTTCGCCACCTTTCGCTTTATCTCGTTTGCCGTCTGGGACGTAAAAAACGCCTCTCTGATGAAATTGCGTCATAATGATTTCAGCTTGTTTGCCAACTTGTCTTGCGGGCCAACCACAATAATGAGATCGCCGATTTCAAGCGTGGTACTCATATCAGGCGCTTTGATGATTTCAGGGCCACGTTTAAAGCCCAACACTTGCACGCCTTCGACCTTGCACAGCGCCAAATCGCTTAACGTTTTACCCATCAAACGCGAGCCAACAACAAACTCTGTCATCGCTAATCCGCTGCCCAATGGATGAAATTCGAGTACGCGTTTATCCAGCATTTTGCGCGCCACACGAATGCCCATATCGCGCTCTGGCATGATGATGTGGTCTGCGCCAATTTTTTGCAGAACGCGAGCTTGGAATCGGTCGTTAGCTTTTACCCATACCGATTTTACACCCGCCTCTTTTGCTATCAGAGTAGCAAGAATACTGGCATTCACGTCTGCACCAATGGCAATCATCACCATGTCGTAATCATCGAGCTTGAGCTCTGCGACCGTTTCTTCATGAGTACAATTTGCCACAATGGCCTGACTCACAAAACCTGCAGCTTCTTTCACTCGATCTTCATTGATGTCGACCGCTAAGACTTGTGACCCAGAATCTTGTAATTCTTTACATACCGCCAAACCAAATCGGCCAAGACCAATAACAGCGAATTGCTTATCACCTGTTTTCATTCGTGCCTCATTTATGCATTCATTAGCAAGCGCGAAAGTCTGCGCCTATTCCTGTCCTTCTGCAAATATGAGGACAGAAATTTGACAAAACATTTACGCAGTTATTTGCATTTTGAGTGTTAAGCGTATGACACGATTTAACTTTTTTCCTCATCACGACCGACAAACCAGACAAAATCCATTGTATTTTCGACGGTTCTAAACGCAAAAAAGCCGCACGAATGCGGCTTTGCTTTCAATGTGTCAGCAGACTATTTTGCGTCACGTTGTTCAGAATTCTCACGACGCGGACGATTGTCTTGCGGTTTACGCTTATTCTTAGGTACGTAATTCAAAATCGAAATCGGCACGGGCTTTCTTGGAGCAAAACCTTCGATTTCAACACGCTCAAGCAAGTGGCCCAGACGGCTTTCAATCATGCACAGGTTTTTGAAATCATCCTTTGATACCAAAGAGATCGCTTCACCTTGCGCGCCAGCACGGCCAGTACGCCCGATGCGGTGTACGTACTCATCCGCAGGGAATGGTAAATCGTAGTTAATCACTACTGGTAAGTTGTCGATATCAATACCACGCGCGGCAACACCGGTTGCAACCAGATACTGAATTTCACCCGCTTTGAACTTCTCAATCAGTTCCTGACGAACACGCTGATTGCGACCACTGTGGAACGCTTCAGCCACAATGCCGCGCTTCTCAAGCTGGCTAACCAATTTGGCCGCGCCGTGTTTTGTTTCAATAAAGATCAGCACTTGCGACCAGTCGTTTTCATTCAGCATGTGGCTCAAAAGCGATGACTTCATGTCTTTATCGACGGTGGTAATCCACTGCTTGATGTTCGACTTAGATGCGCTATGTTTTGCAATCGTAATCTCTTCAGGATCTACAATCGCGTTTTTGGCCAAATCACGAACTGGGTTCGACAACGTAGCCGAGAACAGCAAACTTTGAACATCTTCTGGCATGCAATCGATGATCTTATCGATCGAGTCGATAAAGCCCATATCAAGCATCTTATCGGCTTCGTCCAGTACCAGCATTTCCACTTCATCAAAATGGATCGCACGCTGGCCGTATAAATCAATCAGACGTCCTGGTGTGCTCACCACAATATCTACGCCTTCAATCAGCGCTTGCTTCTGCGGCGCATATTCCACGCCACCAAACATCGCCATTGAGCGCAGTGGCAAGTTCTTCCCGTACGCTTCAATACTTTGATGCACTTGCAGAGCCAGTTCGCGCGTTGGCGTAAGAATGATGGCACGAGCGCGTTTTTTACGTTGCGTCTCACCTTGGCTGAGCTTTTCTAAGATTGGCAACACAAAGCTGGCGGTTTTACCCGTGCCTGTTTGCGCAGCCGCGATCAAGTTGCTGCCACGCAGCACAATTGGAATCGCTTTTTGTTGGATAGAAGTCGGTTTTTCGTAACCCAGCGCCGTTACGGCATCCGTAATTGGTGCGCTTAAACCAAGCTTAGAAAATGGCATAGAAACGTCTCTAAAGAGGAAATGGGCGCGTAGTTTATCAGAATCCCAGTCAAGTAACAGAATCATTCGTCTGGACGCGAAAACCACATTCAACAAATGAACTCTATCCTTTTAATAAGACATTCTGTTGGCATGACGCGTTGAATTATTCACAACCTCACGTTTCTCGCGAGAGAATCTCGTTATGCTGCTAACGTGTGCATTACTGGAAGGCTCCATGGACATTTTATTGCTTGTTGGATTGATCGCACTAAACGGCATTTTCGCTATGTCTGAGATCGCGTTAGTCGCGGCGAAAAGCGGCCGACTAAAAATGATGGCCGAAGACAACGCACCTGCTGCTCTCGCTTTAGAACTAAAAAACAACCCTACCCAGTTTCTTTCGACTATCCAAATCGGCATTACTGCCATCGGTCTACTCAGTGGCATTTTTGGTGAAGCGACGCTGTCCATTCCTTTTGAACACTGGCTCGTTGCCCAAGGGCTAGAACGCGAAGTCGCCACCATTCTTGCGACCACCAGCGTTGTTATTTTGATCACTTACTTCGCGATCATCATCGGCGAGCTCGTGCCAAAACGTTTTGCACAAAACAACGCAGAAAGCATCGCAATTGTTGTCGCCTATCCGATTCATTGGCTAGCCAAACTCGCCAGACCTTTTGTGTTCTTACTTACTGTGTCGACAGACGCGTTACTTAAACTTCTGCGCCAAAACGAAAACCAAGGCGAAATCGTCACAGAAGAAGACATCTTTGCCGTCGTCAATGAAGGTTCGGAATCAGGAGCCATCGAACCGCAAGAACAACTGATGATCCGCAAGCTACTGCACCTCAATGATCGTTTAGCCCTGTCTTTAATGACGCCGCGCTGCGACATCCATTTTTTGGACACCAACTTGCCGCTGGATGCGATTCTCAAACACCTACGTCAAACTCAACACTCAGTTTGGCCAGTGTGCAAAGGCGGTTTAGATAACATCATCGGCACCATTTCCTCAAAAGTATTGCTTGATGAGTACGACCACCTGTCTGTTTCGAGACTCGGTAAACTGCTCAAACATCCGCGCTTTGTACCGGAATCGATGAAAGGCTTGCCTCTGCTGAACTACATGCAACAAACCAGCGCAGAGATGGTGTTTATTGTTGATGAATATGGTGACGTGCAAGGCTTAGTCACCTTATACGATTTGCTCAAGTCCATCGCTGGCGAATTAGGAATGGCACCAGAACAAATCTGGGCGAAGCAGCAAAAAGACGGCAGTTGGCTGATGGATGCGCTGATTCCTCTCAACGAACTCAAATACAAACTGGGATTGACCACAATTGAAGGCGAAGAGAGTGAAGGTTTTCAAACCCTCAATGGCTTTTTAACTTGGTGGCTAGGACGCCTTCCACATGCAGGAGAGTTGGTCGACTATGAGGGCTGGCAGTTTGAGGTGTTAAACGTCAAACATCACCGGATTGTGCAAGTTAAAGTGAGCCGAGAGACAGAGTCGGAAACAACCACCGACACCAACGATGGCGACGCTAACCCATAAAGTTAGGCTGCAAACCTTTCGCCAGCTTCTGCCTAACTTTGTAAGAGACGTCACTCAACGTAATGCTCCCTTTGCTGTGACGATCGATGCCTGCATTTTGTCGGTAAGCGATCGAACCTTGTTTGAACAGCACGTGTGAGGGTGATTTCCCGATTGCCGCGGGGTAGAGAATCGCCATGTAAACATCTTCCAACGAAGACATTCGGTGTCGATAAGGCCAAAAGTAAGCTTTCACATAATCGAGCTGTTCAACGGCGCTCATCATGGCGAGATGCTTAGTACTCGTCCCCAAGTTTTTCGCGGTTGCGGGCATGAACTGAATCAGACCTGTCGCCCCACTCCCAGAGCCGTTTCTAATGCTAGGGCTGAACGTTTCAGCCGTCTCAAAGGCCATACAAGCCATTAGATGATTCGGGTTGATTTCTAGCTCAGAGCAAATTTCGACCACTTTGCTTTTGAATGCTGGGCTGACTCGCTGTCCCCACGCCAAAACATGCTCAGAAGGCTCTTGAAATGGCTCGGGAGAAAAAATACATCGATGGGAACGTTGAGGATAAAAAGGAAGCATTTTAATGAGGCGCTGCTGCCTGCCCTTCAACATGGAAGTAAAGGAAAACAATACAGCTTTGAGTGGCTGCCGTTTTTTAAACTTTACTAATCTATACAGTCGCTTAGATACCTTTTTCACGACATAACCAAGTTGAGGGAACACTCCCAAAATGTAATCCATTTCCTACAGGTTTTATAGAAATATCAGCTATAGCAAACATTTATGTGACCAAAGTCACCTTTAGAGCAATTTCAACGTTCAATAACCCACCAAAAAAATGAATAACCTTATTAAAATCAAGGCAATAAAAAGCCCCATCTATGAATCACAGATGGGGCTAATGAGATGTTTTTAATGGCTTTTTCTTAGTAATTTAAAAACCTTCGCCACGTACTAACTCAGCCAGCGTCGACAAGCGTTGTTCACTTTGCTTGACGTATGGGTTCTCGGTATCCCACGCGTAACCAGCCAATATTGCACTGATCATCTGTTTAATGCGTGGATTTGGAGCTTGGTAGAAAATCACGTCTTGAAGCGTGCCGTTGTACCATCCTTCCACATAAGTGCGGAACGTGTTGACACCAACCATCAAGCGTTCTGAGTACTCTTCTTGCCAATCAACCACTTCGCCGTTCAATTGACGCACAACGCAATCAGCAGCAAATTGAGCCGACTTCATCGCGATAGTGACACCCGATGAGAATACCGGATCTAAAAATTCGCCCGCGTTACCAAGCAGCGCGTAGTGTTCTGTGGCTAAGCGTTTGACGTTCGCTGAATAGCCACCCAACTCTCCTGCAGGATTTGGGTACTTCGCGTTTCGCAATAAAGATGCCAAACCCGGCTCTTCATTAGCCAACTGCTGCAAAGCTGCAAGCTTATCTTCTGGGTATTGCTCGAAAAAATCAGGCTCACCCACCACACCAAACGAACACGTACCATTCGAGAATGGAATTAGCCAGTACCATACGTCGTGATTTTCAGGATGGACTGAAATCAGAATTTTGTTGCGATCGTACTCTGGCTCTTGTGGTGAAATATGATCTTCGATATGCGTAAAGATCGCTTTTCTTGGTGGAAGGCAAGAAGGTTCTTCCAGATCCAGCAAACGCGGCAGCACTCGGCCAAAACCACTCGCATCCAAAACAAAATCGGCTTCGATTTGATACGCCTGCTTGTCGGGTCCAACCACTTCTAAGCGCGATTTTTTGCCTTCAAACGCCAAGCTAACCAGCTCATGCTGATAACGAATATCGACGCCCTGCTCCGCGGCGCTGTCAGCGAGCACTTTATCAAAGCTGGCGCGTTGAACCTGAAATGTGGTGCCTGGTCCTGCGGTAAATTTGTCAGTGAAATCAAAGTGGGTGTAGACCCCGTTACGACGGAACGCCGCACCATCTTTGAATTGGAAGCCATGCTGCTTCACCGCCGCTGTCATTCCGGCAAGTTCAACCACCTCCATACAAGCTGGAAGTAAGCTTTCGCCAATTGAGAAACGAGGGAACGTCGCTTTTTCGATCACGACAACATCAATACCACGGGATTTTAGCAACGCAGAAACGGTGGAACCCGAAGGACCTGCGCCAACGACGACAACTTGCTTGTGCTCTGTTTTCATTCTTTATACTAGCTTGCTTGGAGTTTTAATAAGGTATGTCCGAGGCCAATGTTGTCCGTTCTTTCCACAACAGAGAGACCTGCTGCTTCAACAATTTCTAGGAAATCATCACTACGGTAGAAACGGCTATTACCATTGGCTAGGCAGGTAAAGTAAAGCGAGGTAGCATTTAAGCTGTATGACGCGCCCGCGTATTTCTGCGCATCCCAAAACAGTTCGAGAACGTAAACGGTATCGCCCGCGCTCAACTGCGCCTTCACTTTCTTCAAAATATTTAAAATTTCAATTGGAGAGAAACAATCTAAGAACTGGCTCATCCACCAAATATCGGCATGATCAGGCAATGTTTGGGCTTTATCAAGCATATTGGCAGGATACGGATGCACGCGCTCGCTGAGCTGATTCTCTGCCACGTTCGACATCGCGACTTCCAATTGCTGCGGCAAATCAACAATGGTCACATGCACATCTTTATCGTAGTTGCAGCACTGCATTGCCCATTTACCCGTATTGCCACCGATATCGACAATATGTTTTGGCTCATTGGTAAACACTTCTTTAAGCAGCAATGGGAAAGAACGATCCGAATAGAAGTGATCAAACTTAAACCAGCTCTGCTTAGCTTGCTCAGGTAATGTCGACAATCCTTGATAGATGGTTTCCCAATCGCCCAGCTCTTTCAATCCAGCAGGTTTGCCGTCTTTGATTGCTTCAGTCAAGTGCATCATCGCGGCATAACAAACGTCGGCCGTGAAATCCATGTTTGCTTGGGTCATGCCATCGTACAACAAGTAGAACCCGAGGTTGGCCAGTGAGTAGTTAGGTTTTTCCCACAAAACAATGTGCGCACTTATCGCCATGTCTAGCAGCACTTTGACACCATATTCTGACACGCCTGTTTTTTCGGCGATATCAATGGCGCTCATGCCTTTTGAACCAGCGCTATCGAGCGCCGCTAATATACCCAAATCTCTGAGCGTTCTCGCGGTATGGAAAACGATAGGGGCAAAAGATAATTTTTGAGCTTCTGTTTTTGCTTCAAAAGCATTAAAAGGATCATTATTTTGATTTAACACGAAAAAACCTAACTGCATTTAATAATTTTTATTGCTGAGACTGAGTGCCCAACAACGCAAGTGCTCGCTGAATATCAACATTTAAATTGTTTACCCAACGATTGTAATTGCGGTGAATTTTGCCATCACTTGCTTTGAGATTTACTGAGTTGAGATAAATAATTGAATAATATTTGTTGTTGTATGGAATTTTTACTTCAGCAGAGTGTGTACGAACGTGAATTTTCGCAATTAATACACCCGGACTAACTTCTTCAATCGTCCAACCACGGTTAGTTGCGGATTGCACAATCGCCATTTTTACTTGTTTATTTTGAAGATCATACGCAACTGGAGTATCCTCCACACTCAATACAGGTTGTACACGTCCACAACCGACAAGAAGCAAAGTTAATAATAATGAGATGTACAGCTTAAAGCGCGACATAAGAATTTCCTTTTTATTATGAATTCGGGTGAAGCCCAAATTGTATCGAGCTGTAAAATAAACAATTTAACCAAATATGCCAAACTCGAAGATCAAAATTTCGTTCAATATTGATGCGTGGACAGCGAATTCACTAGGTTTATCTCAACCTGATGAATGGAAAGAATGGGCTGCAAGCGGAAATTGGCCACAAGATGGCAAAGTAAATGTGGCGGATATTCCTGCAATGATGCGCAGAAGAATGAGTCCATTAAGTAAACTTGCAGTGCAAACGGCCATCGAATTATTAAAGCAACATCAGGTCGACTATCTGGTGTTTTCTAGCCGTCATGGCGAACTGCATCGCAGTGTCGCGCTGGTTGCAGACATCATCAGTGGCGAAGAAGCCTCTCCAATGGCGTTCTCTCAATCAGTGCACAATACCGCGGCAGGTTTAGCGACCATCGCAACCAAGCAGCCAATCCCTCTCACTTCGATTGCGGCATCGGAAAATACATTCCAAAGCGCGATATTAGAAGCGTGGCTATTTTTAGCAGACAATCCAGATAAGAAAGTTCTGCTTGTCGACTTTGATGAACCTTTACCTGACTCCTACACCGAATTTGAACAGCAGCAATATCCGGGCTTTGGCTTAGGTTTGGTGCTATCAAACGGTGATGATTTTACGTTGCGCAGCAGCCACAGCGTAGAAACACAAGGCCACCTTTTGCCACAAGGCTTAGCGTTTTTGCAGCACTACTTGTCAAACAAAACTCAGTGGACCATCCATGCCCCACAGCAATCTTGGGAATGGCGCAAACAATGAATCGCTTAAATCAGTATTGGCGCGTGCTCGCCACGGGTTTCTGTTTTTCGGTATTTGGTTTGGGTGGTTTAGCGCTGAGCTTTATCGTGATTCCAACTATTCGTATTTTTGTCTCTGACCAAACTGAACGTGAATATAAAGTTCAAGGCGCGATTCAATATTCTTTCAACACATTCTGTAAATTAATGAAGTTCAGCGGGGCGATTGATTATGAAATTATTGGCGCAGACCTTCTTCAACAAGATCGAAATTGTTTAATTGTTGCCAATCATCCGAGTTTAATTGATTACGTTTTAATCGCCTCACAATTAAATCGCTGTGATTGTTTAGTAAAGTCCGCAATTTGGTCGAATCCTTTTATGAAGCATATTGTAAAAGCGGCCGGATATATTCCAAACGAAGCGCCAGATGATTTATTAGCACTTTGTGAAGAACGATTTAATAAAGGCAACGTGTTGCTTATATTTCCTGAAGGCACAAGAACAACACCAGGCATAAAACCTAAGTTGCAACGTGGCGCGGCGCAAATTGCAGTAAGAACAGAACGAGATTTAAGAGTCGTACATATTACGGTGACACCGAGCTTTCTCACAAAAGAGAAAAAATGGTATCAGGTGCCAACAACAAAGCCCTTTTTCAAAATTGAAGTTAAGGATAAAGTTGAGATTGAGCCCTTTATAAAGCAAACTACGTCACCAACGATAGCGGCTCGACGCTTACAACAGCACTTAGCTGACAACATTTTTCCAGAAAACTTTTATTGATAAGCAGGTCCCAGTGGAACAGTTACACAACGATATTAAGCAACTTATTATTAATGCTTTGAACCTTGAAGATTTAACCGTAGACGATATTGAAACGGATGCGCCACTTTTTGGTGATGGACTTGGCTTAGACTCTATCGACGCACTTGAGCTTGGATTAGCAATTAAAAAGCAATACAACATCGTCATCGATGCTGACGACTCAAATACGCGCGAACACTTTGCTTCTGTAGCAAACCTAGCGAAATACGTTTCTTCTCAAACTAATGAATAAGTTGTAGGTATATTCATGACTGATGTAAATAAAGATCAAGTATTTGAACAAGTTAAAGATGCGCTTGTTGAGCTGTTCGAAATCGACGCAGACGACATCCAACCTGACGCGCACTTATATCAAGATCTCGATCTAGATAGCATTGACGCGGTTGATTTGGTCGTGCACCTACAGAATGTCACTGGTAAAAAAATCAAACCTGCTGAATTTAGTACAGTAAGAACTGTTGACGATGTCGTTAACGCAGTCACTGAGCTATTGAAGGAAAGTTAATGCGCCAATTGCTGACTGGTCTGTCTGCAATTGTACTGTTTGCCTACCCCTTCGCCGTTTACTTCGGTATAGATAAATTTGGCTTGAACTTAGTTGGGGGCTTGTTAATTGCTGCGTTGCTTTTGCGTTTATTCGTCGCAAATAAGACCCCACTTAAAGAGTTTAAATTCCTAGCGCTCACCACGGGCGCTGTCGGTATTCTTCTTGTTGCGCTTGGCATGGTGTTTAAACAACACGGGTGGCTTAAGTTTTACCCTGTGGTTGTGAACATATGCATGTTGTGCGTGTTCGCATTTAGTCTCAAACAGCCTCAATCGATCATTGAAAGGCTCGCGCGTTTACAAGAACCAGAACTACCGCCAAGCGGCGTTGCTTACACTCGCAAAGTGACGATGGTTTGGTGCGTTTTTTTTGTACTGAATGCCGCTTTTGCCCTCTATACCTGTTTCCTGCCAGTAAAAATATGGACGCTGTATAACGGTCTGATTAGCTACTTACTTGCTGGTAGCTTGTTCGCCGGAGAATGGATCGTGCGTCAATTTGTTCGAAAGGAACACTAATCGTATGAATACAACGTATTCGAGCTTTACCTCACTGGCGACATTGCTTAGCACAAAGAGGTATGAGCAATCCCCTGTCTCTTACGATCGCGACACAGTTATCACTTGGGGTGATTTCCAGAAGCACGTCGCAACGCTTGCTCAGCAGTTAGAAACCCAGCCAACGCAAAACATTGCGTTGTGTTTTGGCAACAGCTACCTATTTGCCGTTGGCTTTTTTGCTTGTTGTCACGCAGGAAAATCCATTGTATTGCCTGGTAACTACCAACCAGAAGCACTCAAAGAACTCAGCGAGCATTACGATTTATTGTTGCATGATGCCGATGTTTCTGTTTCAGAACAGGTGAGCTCACTCCTAGTAAAAGCTCAATCATTGGTAGGCATCACCTTGATTAACGAGCCAGAGGCCAAACAACCTTATTTTTGGCGTGAATTGAAACTGGCGGAAATACCGGTAACGCTATTCACTTCGGGTTCAAGCGGCACACCAAAAGCCATTGCAAAAACGCTGAAACAGCTCGATATCGAAGTTGCTATTCTAGATAACCTGTGGGGCGACACGGTTGCCAACACACGCGTTGAAAGCACCGTCTCTCATCAACACATTTACGGCTTGCTGTTTCGCGTATTGTGGCCTTTGTGTTCTGCACGTCCATTTTCAGCGCACAACCTCGAATTCCCTGAGCAAATTGTCCATCACGCCGATGCTGACACCACGCTAGTAAGCAGCCCTGCGTTACTAAAACGACTCAGTGAAGAGCACAATCCGGTGGCGATTCGGTGCGTATTTTCTTCTGGAGGCCCCCTGCCAAACCAAGCCGCGCAACACAGCCAGCTGTTGTTTGGGTCACTTCCTATTGAAGTTTTTGGCAGCACAGAAACCGGCGGCATCGCTTACCGTCAGCAGCACGTAGCCAGCACTCCTTGGACGTTATTCCCTGGTGTTGAAGCCGAGCTTAACCATGAAAATTGTTTAAAGCTCCGCTCGCCACACATTGATGAAAACACTTGGTACCAAACTGCGGATGAATGCTATTTCCATGATAGTATTTCTTTTGAATTGCGTGGACGCACTGACCGAATCGTCAAAGTCGAAGAAAAGCGTATTTCTCTTGTCGAAGTGGAAAAACGTTTAGAGCAACTGCCGTGGGTTCAAGAAAGCGTGGTGATCCCAATGGAAGAATCTGGTCGCCTCACGTTAGTCTCGATCATCGTACTTAGCGATAAAGGCAGCGATGTGCTTGATGAACTTGGTAAAGGCAAGTTTTGGCTTGAGCTTCGCAAGGCACTGCGCAATTGGCTAGAACCGATCGCTATCCCGAGAAAATTCCGAGTGGTCGACGAAATTCCATTGAACAGCCAAGGCAAACGCCAAGTTGCTGAAATTGAAAAACTATTCCAATAAAGCTAGTAACATGGATAAAAGAAAACCAACTATTCAGAATATTGAAGTGAGTGACCACACCGCGGAGCTGTCGCTGCGTGTGGATGCTGACATCTTAGATTTCCAAGGTCATTTCAGTCACTTTCCTCTTTTACCCGGCGTCACACAAATTGACTGGGCGTTGTTCTACGCCGTTCAATATTTGAACACCCCCAAGGTATTTAAAGGAATGGAAGTCATCAAATTTCAAGAGCCGATTCTGCCAAACGCCGACGTTTGTCTCTCACTCTCTTGGGACAATGAGCGCGAGAAATTGACCTTTAAGTACACATCGAAAAACGGTGAAACCTTGGTGACTCACTCTTCAGGCAAAATGAAACTGGGTGAGTCACGTGAGTGATTACCGTCCCTGCTTTTTAATTCCTTGCTACAACCACGGCAGCACAATTGCAGACGTGGTTGCGTCGTTATCCTCTTTCGATTTGCCAGTGCTGGTCGTGGACGACGGCAGCAATGAAGACACCAAACAAGCGCTTTCAGCATTGAGTGAGCAAGGGCTGATAAAACTGATTAGTCTGAGTGAAAACCAAGGCAAAGGTGGCGCGGTGATGGCTGGCCTACATCAAGCTCACCAGCTTGGTTTTACGCACACCATTCAAATCGACGCAGACGGTCAACACGACCTAGAAGCACTACCCAAATTGCTCAGCGCCAGCGAAACAAAACCAGATAACCTGATTTCTGGCCAACCGATATACGACGAGAGCGTACCTAAAGCCCGTCTGTATGGTCGCTACGCTACGCACGTTTGGGTGTGGATAGAAACCTTGTCACTGTCTATCAAAGACAGCATGTGCGGTTTCCGCGCCTACCCAGTGGCGAAAACGGTCGCCGTGTTGAACAAGTACAACATCGGCAAACGCATGGATTTTGATATCGAAATTCTGGTGCGAATGTACTGGGAAGGCGTCGATATTGATTTTGTTCCAACGCGCGTGATCTACCCTGAAGGTGGCATTTCCCACTTCGACGCATTGTGGGATAACGTCAAGATAAGCTGGATGCACACTCGCCTATTTTTTGGCATGTTGCCGCGCATTCCTTCGCTACTCGCCAGAAAGCGCCGTCACACAGATGACAGCAATGCCCACTGGTCGAAACGAAAAGAACAAGGCACGATTTTAGGCATCAAAACCTTGCTCGCGGTTTACCGCTTGTTCGGCAGAAAAGCGTTCGACCTGATTTTAAAGTTAGTCATGCGCTACTACCACTTCACGGGTAAATCAGCCCGCGAAGCGTCTGAGATTTACCTGCAAAACTTGCAGCGCTACGCAGCGCAGCAGAACATCGCACTACCAAAACAGTTGGACAGCTATCATCATCTGCTTTCTTTTGGGCGAACCATGCTCGACAAACTGGCAGCATGGCAAGGTGACTTTAATGTCGACAACCTAACCATTCACGGCCAGCATCATTTCGAAGAGATGGCGCAGAAAAAACAAGGCGTGCTCATTTTAGGCTCACACCTTGGCAATATCGAACTCTGCCGCGCGCTTGGTCGTCGACACTCTCATGTCAAAATCAACGCCTTGGTATTTACCCAACACGCTGAACAATTTAATGCGGTAATGAAGGCGGTAAACCCAAACTCGGAACTGAATTTGATTCAAGTCAGCTCAATGGGACCAGACACCGCGATTCTGCTTCAACAAAAAATCGAGCAAGGCGAATGGGTGGTGATCGTTGGAGATCGCACTTCTACCAGCAAAGAAAATCGTGTCGTTTGGGCAGATTTTCTTGGTAAACCAGCGCCATTTCCGCAAGGCCCATTCATGCTGGCCTCGGTATTAAAAGCGCCGGTTTATCTACTCTTCGGCCTACGCGACGATGAAGCAAACACTCCGCATTTTAATGTGTACTTTGAACACTTTAGTGACCAAATCACGCTACCGCGCAAGGAGCGTCAGCAGGCACTAGAACACGTTGTTCAACAGTACGCACACAGATTAGAACACCACACACTGCAAGCGCCGTTACAGTGGTACAACTTTTTTAACTTCTGGACTTTAAGTAATCAGCCACATGACAAACAACAATAATCACAACATCACTTTTGGTGCCCAATCTTTAACCATCGAAGATGTCGTTGCCATTGCTCAAGGTGCAAAGGCAAACATGAACACCTCGCCAGAATTTACCGCGAAAATTGATCGTGGCGTGGCGTTTCTGGAACGATTACTGAAAGAAGAAGGCGTTATTTACGGCGTGACTACGGGTTACGGCGATTCATGTACTGTGGCGATTCCACCCGCTCTTGTGGATGAACTTCCGTTGCACCTTACGCGCTTCCATGGCTGTGGCTTAGGTCAAATCCTTTCTCATGAGCAAGCTCGCGCGGTGCTGGCAACCCGTTTATGTTCATTGTCGCAAGGCGTATCTGGCGTGTCTCACGATCTGTTGAACCAAATCGTTACGCTTATCAATCACGATATTGCGCCGCGTATTCCACAAGAAGGCTCGGTGGGCGCAAGCGGCGATTTAACGCCTCTGTCTTACCTAGCGGCGACCTTAATTGGCGAGCGTGAAGTGCTTTACAAAGGCGATGTGCGACCAACACAAGAAGTGTTTGCAGAGCTGGACATTGAGCCAATTCGCCTAAAACCAAAAGAAGGTTTGGCGTTAATGAACGGTACATCCGTGATGACTGCCCTCGCCTGTCTTGCCTACAAACGCGCAGAATACCTAGCGCAGCTTTGCACCAAGATTACCGCGATGGTCTCTGTGGGTATGCAAGGTAATGACTTCCACTTTGATGAAGCGTTGTTTGCGGTAAAACCTCACCCTGGTCAACAGCAAGTTGCGGCTTGGCTGCGTGATGATCTCAATGCTGAACGTCCGCCACGCAATAGCGACCGACTGCAAGATCGTTACTCGCTGCGTTGTGCGCCACACGTAATTGGCATGGTGCAAGACTCACTGCCTTGGCTACGTCAATTGATTGAGAATGAACTAAATAGTGCCAACGACAATCCAATTATCGATGGCGACAACGAGCGCGTTCTGCACGGCGGTCACTTCTACGGTGGTCATATCGCAATGGCGATGGATACGTTGAAAGTGAACATTGCCAACTTAGCTGATTTGCTGGACCGTCAGATGGCGCAACTGATGGATTACAAGTTCAATAACGGCCTGCCGTTTAACTTAACCGGTGCAGAAGGCGAGCGTAAACCGATCAACCACGGCTTTAAAGCGGTTCAGATTGGTATCTCAGCTTGGACGGCAGAAGCGTTGAAAAACACCATGCCAGCGAGCGTTTTTTCTCGCTCAACCGAGTGTCACAACCAAGACAAAGTGAGCATGGGCACCATTGCGGCTCGTGATTGCTTACGCGTACTTGAGTTAACAGAGCAAGTTGCTGCGGCTTCACTCCTAGCAAGCGTTCAAGCGGTTGAGATTCGTCGCCGTCATAACGAATTGGACGAACACCACATGAGTCAGAGTTTGCGAGTAATTCGTGACGCCGTACTGAGCGAGTTTGAATTTGTGATTGAAGATCGCCCATTGGAACAAGATTTGCGTCATTTCATTGAACGCATTCAGCAACGTCATTGGCCACTCTACGTGGAGGTATAATGCAAGAGCAGGTTCTCTACCCATTAGAAGCGGAGGTGACTATGGTCACCTCTTTTCAAGATGCTGACCCGATGGGCGTGATTTATCACGGCAACTTCTTTCGATATTTTGAAGAAGCGCGTCGTGTGCTGATGGAGAAGATCCAATACAGCTATCGCGATATGCAAGACTCTGGGTACATGTGGCCGATCATCGACACGCGCGTTAAATACGTGAAGGCGATTCCGTTTAATCACACCATTCGTATTACCGCGCAACTCACTGAGTGGGAAAACCGCTTACGTGTGGATTACGTGATTTACGACGCCGAAACGAATCAACGTATGTGCAAAGCGCATACAACGCAAGTCGCCGTATCCATTGAAAAGCAAGAGATGTGCTTTGTTTCTCCAGCAGTCTTTTTAGATAAAGTAGAGCAATGGCACAACCATGGGAGCCTGAACTAATGCATAAGTGGTTACTCTCTTTTTTGTTGATATTTTCTGTTCCAGCACTGGCCACACCGACTGCAAATGTAACGGATTTGGCATCGCTTCAGCAGCAGTTGTCTCAGCATGAAATCGTACGCGGAGATTTTACGCAGCAGCGTCATCTGGAAATGTTCAGTCAACCTCTAACCTCTAAAGGTCAATTCACACTGAGCAAAACACATGGCTTGTTGTGGCAACAAACAGAACCTTTCGCAGTCAATTTGGTATTGACGGAAAACAAACTTCGTCAGACTTTTGCCGACCAAGCTCCGAAAACGATCTCTGCAGAAGAAAACCCAATGGCGTTCTACTTTAGCCATGTGTTTTTATCCGTGTTCCACGGGGATACTTCTGCACTGCAAGAACAATTCACACTCGATTTTTCAGTTGAGAACAATCAGTGGCAGCTCGTTTTAGTGCCCAAACAGTCGCCATTAAATGCGGTGTTTCAATCCATCACTCTTTCCGGTAAAACGCACATTGATCGCCTAACCCTACAAGAGCTGCGTGGCGATAAGACCGAAATCACGTTTACGAACCAGACCTCTCTACCTCAGGAACTCACGGATGCCGAAGACGCTCAATTCCGTTTCTAAACTCAGTCTCGGCACTCACACCTTTGCTCTGGTTTGGCTCAATCTCGTTGTTTTAGCGGGCGCGTTGCTACTCAAACAATGGGTTTGGAGTGCAGAATCTCCGATTGAGACCAACATTTTAAAACTGCTGCCGAAGAACCAACAAAACCCGGTGGCTGAGCAAGCCTTTGAGTCGGTCTCGGCAAGTATGAGCGACAAAGTCATTTTCGTGATCACAGCGCCGGACAAAAATGCCCTTTTTGCAGCGGCCGCTGAATTTGATAAGGGGTTGCGTCAGAGTAATCATTTTCGCGATGTGTTGGGAAAGATCTCACCTCAAGAACAGCAAGCTTGGGCAAGTTACTACTTTAAGCACCGCTTCCAATTGCTGACACCTGAACAACGAGAGCGTTTAAGCCAAAATCCAGAACAGCAAGTGCAGCATGTGATTCAGTCTCTGTACAACCCGTTTTCTGGGGTGACTGGGCAAGAGTTACAAAATGACCCTTTCTTGCTATTTCGGGATTATCTAAGCCAAGTTACCCAGCAATCGTCCTCTTTCCGGTTGGATAACGGCTATCTGTCCGTCGAAAAAGACGGTTCTCAATACTTGCTTATTACTGCCGAGCTAAAAGAGTCGCCTTATAGCCTAACTGGGCAGCTTGCAGTCCCTGATATTCAAGCGCTAGAACAAAACGTCACGCAGAAATATGGCGCTGAAGTCTCACATACTGGCGTTCTGTTTTACGCCGACTTTGGTACGCAAAGTGCCAAATCGGAGATCAGTACCATCGGTGTGTTCTCTCTGCTCGGTATCATTGCATTGTTCGTGTTGGTCTTTCGTAGTGTGATGCCACTGTCTCTCGCACTGCTTTCCATCACCATTGGTTTGCTCGTTGCGTTGTCCGTTACGACGTGGATTTTTGGAAAAGTCCATCTGTTCAGCTTAGTGTTTGGCGCAAGTTTAATCGGCGTGTCTATCGACTACGCATTCCACTACCTAACCGAACGCCTTGCGGCGGGAAATGAATGGGATAGCGAGCAAGGGTTAAAGCATATTTTCATAGCGATCACACTTGGCTTAATCACCAGTTTGATCGGCTATTTGGGCATGTTAGTGGCGCCGTTTCCTGGTTTGCAGCAGCTTGCGCTGTTTTCATCCATTGGTCTGATTGCCGCTTACATCACAGTGGTAGCTTGGTATCCGATACTGGCTCGTAACCCATCGCGCACCATTTCGAATTTACCGGGACAATCACTGTTGGCGAAATGGTTAACACTTTGGAATCAACCTCGAATTAAAGTCGGATTACCGATGTTATGTGTGGTTGCGAGTGGTTTTTTCTTGCTGCAATTGAACTACGATGACGACATTCGTCTGCTGCAAACGATGCCGAAAGATCTCAAGCAGCAAGAAACCTTGATTACGACGCTCAGTGGCATGCAATCTTCGCAGCAAATGTTGGTCGTTACCGCCGACGATGACGAAAACCTAATGAAAAAGCTGGAGTCTTTGACGCCAACTTTAGAAGCGTGGAAAGCAGACAGCACCATCGAAAGCTACCAGAGTCTGAGCCGCTACTTGAGCTCAGTTGAACGTCAGCAACAAGACTATCAATTGATTCACGACCTTTACGCGACACAATCCAGCCCACTTGCATCCGGACTGCGCTTAAATAAAAAGCCCCAAATGGACGCCGACTTTATCCCTGTCACGGTTGATCAGTACTTGCAAAACCCAGTATCAGCGCCTGTGCGTTTTCTCCATTTGGGTAAAATTAAAGGAAAATCGGCAACGGTAGTGGTGTTAAACCAATTGCAAGACTCCGCCGTTGTTAAGTCTTTTGCCAAATCGCAGCCTGACGTTGTCTACCTAAACAAAGCAGAAGAAATTTCCGCCCTATTTGGTGAATACCGAATCAAAATCATGGAGCTGTTGGCAGCCGCCAGTACTGTGATCTTTCTGGTGTTAATCAAGCGGTACGGTCTGCAACACAGTTGGCGAGTTTTACTGCCATCATTGATTGCTTGCGCGTGCGGTCTGGCAACTGCTGTCGCGATGGGAACAACATTAAACCTGTTCAACTTGCTTGGCTTGGTGCTCATTCTTGGTATCGGGATAGATTACACTCTGTTCTTTGCCGAGAAAGCCCGCAGCGTGAGCACACTATTGGCGATCACCCTTTCGGCAATAACCACTGTGCTGTCATTTGGGTTGCTGTCACTAAGCCAAACTCACGCGATTCACAGTTTCGGCATTACGGTGTTAAGCGGTATTTTTGTTGCTTGGCTGCTCTCTCCGATTGCGATTAAAACAGAGGAAACGACGTCATGATTTTTAACCATGCTTTTCGCTGCGCGACGTTAATCGTACTGAGTCTGTTTTTAAGTGCATGCAGCTTGGTACCTCACCAATCGACGCCTCAAGTCGATATTGCTGAGAACACCCAAGTTAACTTACCGACTCCAGCCAGCTTAGGTTACCAGCTGGCTGCCAGCCAATTGATTACGGCCTCTTGGGTAATTGATGGCAAACCCACATCTGAGCAACTTCCGGTGCAACTGCAAGTGACTAGCAACGAAGTGGTACTGGCAGGCTTCTCATCTTGGGGGACGCGAGTACTCTCGTTGTCTTACGATGGAGAACAAATCCAAACCGAAGTACTCAACGGTTTGCAAGGTACGCTACCGCAGCCAGAACAGGTATTATTTAACCTGATGATCACGCTCTGGCCGAGTTCCGCTTGGGAAGGATCGTTAAATGAGGTAAGGTGGCAAATGATTGATAAAAATAATTCTCGCGTCATCTTTGATAGCGACGGTGAAAAGATCATTGAGATTCAATACAGTTCTTCTAACAAATTAGAGGGTAAGATTGACTTTCACCACCTCAAGCATCAGTTTTCAATTTCTATTCAGACACTGCAACATCAGATTAATTAAGAACAATTTAGAACAACAATATGCCTAATCGCTCTCCTCAACCTTTGTATATTCAGGCCTGTGGTTTCCACTCCGCAATGGGACAAGATGACGCCATCATCCACCAGTGTTTATCGGGAGCGAAACCATCCAACATGGTGGTTGACCAAGACATTTTGAATTCAGGCCGACAAACAGTAATCGGTCGAATTGCACAACCGTTACCGCAATTACCACCAGCTTTCAGCCGGTTTGATACAAGAAACAACCGCCTCGCACTTTCGGCTTTGCAGCAAATTGAAAGCGACGTGCATGACGCCATTGCTGAATATGGCCGTGACCGTATCGCGGTCGTGATCGGCACCAGCACATCTGGCATTTCAGATGGCGAAATCGCGTTTGGAGAGAAGCTGGCAAACGGCGAGTTTCCTGCCGACTACCATTACACCAAACAAGAGCTTGGCAACTGCAGCGATTTTATTGCCGCCTACTTTGATTTAAGCGGGCCACATTACTCAGTTTCAACCGCCTGTTCTTCTAGTGGTCGTGTTTTTTTAACCGCGCAACGCCTGATTCGCTCTGGTATTGTTGATGCGGTCATTGTGGGTGGCGTGGATACCATTTGTCGCCTAACGCTAAACGGCTTTAACGGTTTAGAAGCCCTATCCGATACTCTTTGTAAACCGTTTGACCAACATCGCAACGGCATTAATATCGGTGAAGCCGCAGCATTAATGTTGCTAAGCAAAACACCCGCGCCCGTTGCTCTTCTCGGAGCTGGCGATAGCTCAGACGCACACCACATTTCCGCACCACATCCAGAAGGGGTAGGCGCAGAAGAAGCGATGAAAAAAGCGTTGGCCAATGCAGGACTAACAGCACAAGACATTGGTTACATCAACGCGCATGGCACAGCAACACCGTTAAATGATGCGATGGAAAGCAAAGCCATCCACCGCTGCTTTGGTGACTCCGTCCCTGTGAGCTCTACAAAGCCACTTACCGGACACACATTAGGTGCAGCAAGTGCGACGGAAGCCGCTATCGCTTGGCATATTCTCAAGTACAACCTTGACTTGCCAATGCAACACTGCGAAACCAAGGCAGACGATATCCATATATCGTTAGTTGAGACGCCAACCAAACTTGGCAACAAAGCGATTCTCAGTAACTCTTTTGCTTTTGGTGGCAACAATATTAGTCTTATTTTTGGTTACGCTCATGACTAAACTTCCTCCCATCGAACAACTTTTGCCACACGACAAACCAATGATCTTGGTTGATCGTGCTATGGATATTCAACAAGATACGATTCACTGCCAGGTTGATATCGCAGAACACAACCCGTTCTTCGACTCGGCCTCTCAAACCGTGCCTGCTTACGTTGGCATCGAGTTTATGGCGCAATCTGTCGCAGCGTGGTCTGGTTACCACGCATTAATGAAAGAACAAGCGCCACCGATTGGCTTTTTACTTGGTAGCCGTCGATACACGTCTGAATGCGATGCGTTTTCTCGCGGACAAGTGCTCGATGTGTATGCCGAAAAAGTCATGGAAGATAATGGTATGGCGGTATTTTCTGCCCGTATTGAGCTACAAGGAACTGTTGTAGCGACTTGCCAATTGAACGTTTACGTTCCATCAGAAGAAAAATTACAAGAAATGAAAATCAGGAGTCAACAATGACCCGACAAGTCCTCGTTACAGGTGCCAGCAAAGGCATCGGTAAAGCCATTGCCGTTCAATTAGCCAAAGATGGTTTCCAAATCATCGTCCATTACATGGGCGATCAACAAGGCGCACAAAATACCCTAGACACCATCGAACAACATGGTGGTAGCGGTCGTCTTATCCAATTCGACATCAGTGACCGTGCAGATTGCCGTGAGAAACTAGAAGCCGATATCGTCGCCCACGGCGCTTACTATGGCGTCGTGAACAACGCTGGCATCACAAAAGATACCGCTTTCCCTGCGATGACCGAAGAAGAATGGGATGGCGTGATTCATACCAACCTAGATAGCTTCTACAACGTTCTTCACCCTTGTGTTATGCCAATGGTGCAAAAGCGTAAAGGTGGTCGAATTGTTACCCTTGCATCAGTATCTGGCCTGATGGGTAACCGTGGTCAAACCAACTACAGCGCAGCAAAAGCGGGCGTAATTGGTGCAACAAAATCACTCGCACTTGAACTGGCAAAACGCAAAATCACCGTTAACTGCGTTGCACCGGGACTTATCGACACAGGCATGGTAGACGAACACGTAAAAGAACACGCGATGCCGCAAATTCCTTTGCGCCGCATGGGAGAACCAGAAGAAGTCGCTGGTTTAGTCAGTTACCTTATGTCTGACATCGCAGGCTATGTAACTCGCCAAGTCATTTCGGTAAACGGAGGCCTAGTATGAACCGTCGAGTCGTTGTAACCGGAATGTCGGGCGTGACTGCGTTTGGTAACGATTGGCAATCTGTCGAGCCAAAACTGCGTGACTGCCAGAACGCGACGCAATACATGCCTTCTTACGAACAGTATGATGGTTTGAACACCAAGCTCGCGGCACCAATTTTAGATTTTGAACTGCCAAAGCACTACAAGCGCAAGCAAGTACGCGGCATGGGGCGTGTTTCTAAATTGGCGACCGTCGCAACAGAAAACGCACTGAGCCAAGCAGGTTTGATTGGTAACGACGTACTCACCAATGGCCAAACGGGTATCGCATACGGCTCATCAACAGGCAGTACTGACGCAATCGGCGCATTTGGTGTCATGCTGAATGAGAAAACCACTAAAGCGATCACCGCAACGACTTACGTGCAGATGATGCCGCATACGACGGCAGTGAACGTTGGTCTATTTTTCGGTTTGAAAGGCCGAGTGATCCCAACCAGTAGTGCATGTACCTCCGGCAGCCAAGCAATCGGCTACGCCTACGAAGCGATCAAACACGGCTACCAAACGGTCATGGTTGCTGGTGGCGCTGAAGAATTGTGCCCAACGGAATCCGCTGTCTTCGATACCCTTTTTGCCACCAGTCTGAAGAATGAAGACCCGAAAAGCACACCAAGACCTTATGACTCCGATCGCGATGGTTTGGTGATTGGTGAAGGTGCGGGAACGCTGGTTCTGGAAGAGTACGAACACGCCGTCGCTCGTGGCGCGAAAATCTATGCAGAAATCATCGGTTTTGCCAGCAACTGTGATGCCGCACACGTCACTCAACCACAGATGGAAACCATGCAAATCTGTATGGAAATGGCTTTGCAAAACGCGGGCATTCCTGCTGAGAAGATCGACTATGTATCTGCTCACGGCACTGCCACCGACCGCGGTGATATTGCAGAAAGCAACGCAACAGCGAATGCTCTGGGCAAAGTGCCAATCAGTTCACTCAAGAGCTACTTTGGCCACACACTAGGCGCGTGTGGCGCAATTGAAGCGTGGCTAGGTTTAGAAATGATGCACACGGGTTGGTTCAACCCAACGCTCAACCTAGAAAACCTCGACGAGCAATGTGGCGATTTAGACTACATCGCCGGACAAGGCCGAGAGCTGGACGTGAAATATTTGATGAGTAATAACTTCGCCTTTGGCGGCATCAACACCTCCATCATCTTTAAAAAGATGTAATGCCCTTAGTAAATGCAAAAGCGCTGGTTAACCAGCGCTTTTTTGTTAGTTACCAATCAAACTTCATTTATCACGAGGTAATAGCAAACGAGATATTACCATTCCGCGATACACAGGCGACTTTTAACACCACGAATTTGTAATCCCATCGCTTCAAAGACATGCTCAAAATCTTGGCAAGATGCTGGCACATTAGGTAGCGACAATGAAGCCTCGGTAAAAAATGTCCGACTCAAACTATCCGTCTCTCCCCAAGCTAGCTGCCACCAATCCAAAATTCGCGGCTTAGATGCGTTTAATCGATAGCTAGCAGGAATACGATCACGTTTGTTCAGGTTTTCAGCCTTAGAAGTTGGTAGCAAGTTCCACTTATCATTGTTAGGCCAATAAGCAAAAGGCAAACAGTGATCAACGTGATACTCATTTCGTAATTTGCTTCCACTCCATACACTGACAATGTCGCAATGGCTGAGCTTCAACTGTTCAATTCTCTTTCGCACCACTCGCGTATCATGGTCTTTATCAATCCAGACCAAACAATCGTGATACGTTTGCAGTGGAATACCCCGCTCTTGATTAGACCGAAATCGTTGCATTTCCATAATCCACTGGTTGACCACCAGCGGCTCAATCCAAGAGTTATACAATCGAAAACAATCCCAAAGGCTTTCATCCAACACAAACAGCCCATAACTTTTGAGGAACTCGCTATCCACAACAATTGAACTTTTTGGCTTCTTAGCTGAACGAATCATTTCAAAGTAAGGGTTTGATTTATCACCTTGATAGGTAAAGGTGACGGGGCCATCTTTTATGGTTTTTAAGCTGTCTTTTATTGCTTTATCCAGCGCCACTGCATCTTCACCAAAAAATGTCGCGCCTATAGCAAGATCATCAGGACTTAAATGGGAAAGTCTACCCCAACCTTCCGGCTTGATAAATCCTAGTCCTTTAGACGAGTTCGAGTTCTGCTGGATGTTCTCTTTATCGATTAAACGCTTAAATTGACGAATCCAATATAAGCCGACTAATGCTAATGGGATGGCAACTTTACCGTCACTACGATCAACCACTGCACCAGAATGAGCATCTGCAATTCGTAGTAAAGTACGCAGTAGTGCGAGTTTATAGGTAGCCGATTTGGAATCATTGACGATAATGTGACGAACCTTATTCAGATCACCAGAACCATCATCAGGCAAAGACATAACTACAGTTTGCCAAGATACACCTGTTCGCTGTAACTGGTCATCATCGAGAGATACGTTTCTCACCATTAACGCGCTATTCTTTGCAAACTTTTCAAGCTCTTCAACCGATACCGGATAAGCTTTACGACCGTCAGAAAAGTCACCGTGACGAAGGCTAATCACCAATCGACCATTGGGCGCTAGCAAATTCGCAAGTTTGCGAAATGCGCGTTCACGGTGCGTAGGCGCAAGATGCATCCATACCGCACTAACAAGAATTAAATCGAAGCGAAAGCCAAGATTAATGACTTTCTCAAGCTTAGGTAACCCATCTTCAAGCCAAGTAACTGAATCACCACAGTAAGACTTACCAAATCTCAGAAGCGCTTGAGCAGGTTCAATCGCAATAACTTCACATCCATGTTCAGCCATCCATTTAGCGTCTCGACCAGAGCCAGCCCCAACATCTAAGACGCGATCTCTGGCTTGAGGCCAGAAAGCTCTCCAGCTCGCGTGGACATCCTCAAACTTGAGCGAAGTGTATTGCTCCGCTAAACAATCTGCGTGTTGTTCATAAAATCTAGACGTGGCAGGCATAAAGATAAACAGGAAAGCAACTAATATGAGCTCATGTTAATTGCTAGAGATTGCAATAGCTATAATCTCAGTCAAAAGTTGTAGGTGACGTAGCGATTAATATCGAATGTTCTAAAACGACAAAGCCCCGACAACTCAAAGAGTTATCGGGGCTTTTTAGAATAAATGGCACGCCCTATTGGATTCGAACCAATGACCACATCCTTAGAAGGGACGTGCTCTATCCAGCTGAGCTAAGGGCGCGCTACAGGGACAGGATTATACGAGTTCAAACGGGTAAATCAACGGGTTTTCATAACATTCTGATCTGAATGCCTAAAAAAAGTCCATTAAAACGTTTAATGTTCAAAAACACCACAAGGCAAACGTTTGCGTATGGATGTTAATTAGAATTTCTGCGACAATGCGCCGCAGATAATTTGCCTTCTTAATTTATAAGGAAAGTCATGACTGCTCAAAATATAGACGGAACTCTCATTTCCCAAACTGTTCGATCCGAAGTTGCAGCACGTGTTAAAGCTCGCGTCGCAGCAGGTTTACGCGCTCCTGGCCTAGCAGTTGTTCTGGTTGGTGAAGACCCAGCATCTCAAGTTTACGTGGGCAGCAAACGCCGCGCTTGTGAAGAAGTTGGCTTTGTATCCAAGTCGTTTGACCTTCCGGCTTCAACATCTGAAGAGGAGCTGCTTGCTCTTATTGATGAGTTGAACAACGACAACGAAATTGACGGCATTTTAGTTCAGTTACCACTTCCTGCTGGTATTGATACCACACACGTTCTAGAACGCATTCATCCAGAAAAAGACGTGGATGGCTTCCACCCATATAACGTTGGCCGTCTTGCGCAGCGTATTCCTAAGCTTCGCTCTTGTACGCCTAAAGGCATCATTACCCTACTCGAGCGTTACAACATCGAGCTTCGTGGTAAACATGCGGTTGTGGTTGGCGCATCAAACATTGTTGGTCGTCCAATGACACTTGAGCTGCTGCTTGCTGGTTGTACAACAACGACATGCCACCGCTTTACCAAAGATCTAGAAAGCCACGTACGTCAAGCTGACGTTGTTGTGGTCGCGGTAGGTAAGCCAAACTTCATCCCTGGCGAGTGGATTAAAAAAGGCGCAGTGGTTGTCGATGTAGGCATTAACCGTCTTGATTCAGGCAAGCTAGTGGGCGATGTGGAATACGACAAAGCACGCGAAAGCGCGAGCTTCATTACTCCGGTTCCTGGTGGTGTTGGCCCAATGACCGTAGCAAGCTTGATTGAGAACACGATGTTGGCTTGCGAGCAGTTCCATACTGAACAATAACATCAATATTGAGATACGAAAAAGGCTCCGCAAGGAGCCTTTTTGCTAATTTTAGATATCTATTTCAATTACAGACTTAAAATCACACCCGCAATAGAAGCACTCATCAAGTTCGCCATAACGCCGGCAATAATCGCGCGGAAACCATGCTTAGAAACAAATGCACGCTTCTCTGGTACCAAAGAACCCAATCCGCCGATCAGCATTGCCATACTAGAGATGTTTGCAAAACCACACAGTGCGAAAGTCACGATAGCTTGAGAGTGAGCACTTAGCTGAGATTTCACTTCTGCTAGTTGGATGAAAGCAACAAACTCGTTCACCACGATCTTGTTACCGATAAGCGAGCCCGCCGTAATCGCCTCTTCCCATGGCACACCTAACAACCATGCGACAGGTGCAAATACGTAGCCTAAGATAAGCTCAAAGCTTAGTGGCGTACCAATAAGGTCTCCAACCCAACCTAGCATGCCGTTCAGCAACGCGATTACGCTGATGAACGCTAACAACGTACCACCTACAGACACAGCGATGCGAACACCCGCCATTGCGCCATCGGCTAACGCTTCAACCACGTTAGTTGCGCGTGGAATTTCCACTTGGCTAATGTCGATATCTGGTGCTTTGTTCACATCTTCTGGCATGAGAATTTTCGCCATCAACAAGCCTGCGGGCGCAGACATAAAGGCAGCAGCGATAAGGTAGTTAAGATCAACACCCAACGAGGCATAACCTACCAACGTACCACCAGCTACTGATGCCAAACCACCTGTCATTACCGCAAAGAACTGCGAATCAGTCATGTGCTTTAGGTAGGGTTTCACCATAAGTGGCGCTTCGATAGTGCCGACAAAAATGTTCGCCGTTGCAGACAAAGACTCAGCACGACCAATGCCAAGAAGCTTTTGAATACCACCACCAATGAAGTTGATAACTTTTGGCATCACACCAATGTGATAAAGACCGGAGATAAGAGAGGAGAAGAAAACGATGATACCCAGTACATTGATCGCAAAGGTGAAGCCCCCTGTCGCCAAATTACCGAATAAAAACGCGATGCCTTCTTGACCGTAGTTGATCAAATTCGACACGACGCTGCTTACTGAATTCAGCGCATCTCGTCCTGCTGGTACATATAAAACCAACAATGCAAACAGCACCTGTAAAGCAAACGCAAACGCCACTGTTCTCAGCTTTATATTTTTTCTATTTGTAGAAAGTAGCCATGCTACGAATAGTATGGCTACGATACCAATAATTGAGTTCATAAAATGAATCCGACAGAAGGGGGATATGGAAGGCACCGGATTGTATAGCGGACTCAAAATGGCGCAAGTTGAGGATGTTAACAGTGTGAAAAGTTCAAGCGAACAATAATTAACCACACAAATAACTAATTGAATTTATTATAGATAAACGTTTGCTTGTTTTTATTATTTCCATATGGAAAAGATGTTTCTAGATTTGGAAAAATTTTGTGAGACAAATCACCTTATACAACCACTGAATAGTCGAAAAATGTTTTGCTTAGAGGAAATCGACTAGAAACACCTCTTGAACGTTATTAGTGAATCTACTTGGGAATAGAGATGTAAGGTGCGAGGCGCTGATCCCAGTGACACGGGTTGCCAATTTTCTGTTTAATAAAGTTGATAACGGCTGATATTTTTTTCGGCATGTGCTGACGACTCGGGTACACCGCATAAAATGGCATCGACTGGCTCGCTTTCCAGTCTGGCAATAGTTGAATCAACTTACCCGTTCTGAACTCATCACCAAGCAAGTACGTAGCGAGATACGCAATCCCCCATCCAGCAATCGCAGCGTCACGTACGGCTTCTGCTAAATCGACAGAGTAGTTGCCGGAGACTTTTACGTTGAGCTCTTGTTGTCCCTTGGTAAATGCCCATCCTGTGTAATCACGCTCCCAACTGCGATAGATCAAGCAGTTGTGCAAAGACAAGTCGTTCGGCTCAGTCGGAGTATCATACTTAAGCAAATAATCCGGCGATGCTGCCACCACAAACTGGCAGTCAGTCAAACGCTGCGCAATGTAGCCCTCTGGTAGGTGCTCATTGTTTGTTACCCACAGATCGAGCCCTTCCGCCAGCATATCGACCTTGTAGTCAAACAAATGCACTTCCACTTGAAGCTGTGGATACAACTCACGCAGCTCTTGAATCGCAGGAATGATGTGCAGCGTTCCAAATGATTGAGATAACCCGAGGCGAACCAGCCCAGCCACTTCATCCCTTTGGCTTTCCATTTCTAACGTCGCACTACTCACCGCCTGCACCACTTGTTCACAATGATGATAAAACGTTTTTCCCGCTTCGGTAGGCGTAAAACTACGCGTGGTGCGTTGAACAAGCTTGATGCCAAGAGATTCCTCTAACTGACTAAGCTGTTTGCTGACGTGAGATACTGACACTCCAAGGCTTTTCGCCGCCGCAGTAAAGTTTTTATGTTTGATCAATGCAGAAAAGATCACCATTTGCGCAGCACGTTCAGATAACACGCAGTACCTCGATAAGAATGTGGGAAAAACAAAGGGCTCCGAAGAGCCCCTATAAAACAGTATTTACTAACGAACTAGAATGAAATGCGATCAGCAAGATGGCTGACGGCAAGCGCGAAGTAGTAAGAGCGGTTCCACTTCATCAGTACGTTATAGTTATTGTAAACCAGATACGTACGACCGTTTTCATCGTCAGGCATGATAAGCCATGCTTGGATATCTTCATTCAGTTTAGGTAATGGACTGCCATCGTACTTCGTGATGCCAAGTTTACTCCACTCCTGAAGATATTTGCCTTTTTCTGCCCCGCGTCCTTCTAGGCTACGATCAATCCCTTTCGGCACTTTCACTTGGCGCCCCCAAGTAAACTTATCGTCCCAGCCAGACTCGCTCAAGTAGTTAGCGGTAGACGCAAACACATCCGCTTCTGATTGCCAGATGTCTTTTTTTCCGTCTCCGTTACCATCGGCGGCAAAACGTAGGAAAGAGCTTGGCATAAATTGACACTGTCCCATCGCACCAGCCCAAGAACCTTTAAAATTATCTAGCTCGATATGGCCTTGATCAAGGATTTGCAGCGCCGCCATGGTCTCTTTGCGGAAAAATTCTTCACGACGACCTTCAAATGCCATCGTCGACAACGCATCAATTACGCGGAAGTTACCTGTAAACTTGCCAAAGTTACTTTCTACACCCCAGAGCGCAACAATAAAGCGAGGTTGCACGCCGTATTGATCGCCTATGCGCTTAAGCTCCGCATAGTGCTCTTTGTATAGTGCTTTGGCTTGCTTTACTTTCCACTCAGGGACTGCACGAGGAATGTATTCATCCAACGTCAGTTTTTTCTCTGGTTGGTTGCGGTCTGCTGTTACTGCTCTCGGTTTGTATTCAACATTTGCGAAAGCGGCACTGATTACCTGCTCTGAGATACCTTGGTTACGCGCTTCTGCACGCAATTTATCTAAGTATTCTTCAAAACCCTCGCTACTTGCAAAGGCTGAGGTACATACGCCAACGCTAAGCATTGTAGCCAGTATTTTTTTCATATTGCCCTCCTTGAGCAAGGCAGAAGTCTCAGAAAGAAGCCGAGTTACTGTTCGTTCTTTTGCTGAGCTTTTTGTTCTTTGTACTTTTCTAATAGGTTTTCCGGCGGTGGAGGAACCTGCAGAAAGAAGCCATCATTTTGTAATGAAGCCTTCACTTTTTCGATATCTACTTGTGCCAATTTACGACCATCAAGTTTAATCGTCATGACAGGAATAGGCTTACCGAACATCTGCATTAAGGTGTCAGGAACCTGTGAAAAATCATCCTTTTTCGGGATATAGAGATAAGTACCTTCTTTTTTCGAGCTTTTATAAATAGAACAAAGCATGACACGCCTTTTATGCTGATTTACCCGCTTTGAATACGGATTGAGTTGAAAACGTAAAATTCTCGCAAACTTAATTGCAAATTTGAGATTAATTCGCCTATTTGCCTGCTAGAGAACTTGCTGCGTCAAAGGATGAAATATAACATGACAGACCTAGTTTAAGGCAACGCTCTTTCAACAGAGGCAAGAAGTCCACGATGACCCATTCACCAGACCTTAAAGGTAGCAGTTTTACTTTGTCAGTTTTACACCTTTCTGACAATGAGATCGCAAATACTGTCGAATTTTTGCAAGAAAAAGTTTCTCAAGCACCTTCTTTCTTCGCATCCGCGCCTTTGGTAATCAATATAGCAAAAGTACAAGGCGACATTGATTTCCCTGCGCTTAAACAAGGCATCGCAGATGCTGGGTTTATTCCAGTCGGTATAACGGGCAGTAAAGACAAACGTGTACAAAACCTTGCCTCAGAAGCTGGCTTCGCCATCATGTCTGCAAGTAAATCACCTAGCCAAGCTCCAGCGAAAATGGCGCCGACTAAAGTTGTGCGTACGCCTGTTCGTTCTGGTCAGCAAATTTACGCAAAAGACGGTGATTTAGTCGTACTAGCGCACGTAAGCGCTGGCGCAGAAGTGATTGCAGATGGCTCTATTCATATTCATGGCACCTTGCGCGGCCGTGCTATTGCAGGCGCAAGTGGTCAGCAGGAAGCGCGTATTATTTGCCACGATTTACAAGCTGAACTGGTCTCCATTGCGGGCGATTACTGGTTAAGCGATCAAATTGAGAGTGAGTACTGGCAAAAGAAAGTGATGATCAGTAAAGCCGAAGAATCATTACATTTAGAAGTACTCACGATTTAGTCTAAAAAGGAAAAAAAATGGCACGCATTATTGTAGTAACGTCTGGTAAAGGTGGCGTTGGTAAAACCACTTCAAGCGCAGCCATCGCCTCTGGTCTTGCTCTGAAAGGGAATAAGACCGCGGTGATCGATTTCGATATCGGCTTGCGTAACCTCGACCTAATCATGGGTTGTGAGCGCCGTGTAGTTTATGACTTTGTGAACGTCATTAACGGCGAAGCGACATTAAACCAAGCGCTAATCAAAGATAAGCGCACAGACAATCTTTTCATTCTTCCAGCATCCCAAACTCGTGACAAAGATGCGCTAACGAAAGACGGCGTGCAACGAGTTTTCACTGAGCTAGATGAAATGGGCTTTGATTTCATCATCTGTGACTCACCAGCGGGTATCGAGCAAGGCGCGCTCATGGCGTTGTACTACGCAGATGAAGCGATTGTAACGACTAACCCTGAAGTATCTTCAGTACGCGACTCAGACCGCATTCTAGGCATCCTAGATTCTAAGTCTCTACGCGCTGAACAAGGGCTAGAGCCAGTGAAGCAACACCTTCTACTGACACGTTACAACCCTACGCGTGTAAACCAAGGTGAAATGCTGAGTGTGGAAGACGTAGAAGAAATCCTACACATCCCACTATTGGGCGTGATTCCTGAAAGCCAAGCGGTACTTAACGCATCAAACAAAGGTGTGCCGGTCACATTCGACGAAAACACCGATGCGGGCATGGCGTACTCTGACACTGTTGATCGCTTACTAGGCAATCAAGTTGAATTTCGTTTCCTTACTGAGGAGAAGAAAGGACTCTTTAAACGACTGTTCGGAGGCTAGACATGTCATTATTAGAATTTTTCCGCCCGCAGAAAAAAACGTCTGCAAGTCTGGCGAAAGAGCGCTTACAAATCATCGTGGCTGAACGCCGCAGCCAAAATGACCCTGCGCCTTCGTACTTACCTCAGCTTAAAGAAGACATTCTGAAGGTGATCAGTAAATACGTAGACATTGACCCGAACATGGTTGATTTAACCTTTGAGCATAAGGATGACGACATTTCTGTACTTGAGCTCAACGTGAAACTGCCTGACGACGAGAAGTAAGGCTTTATTCTCAACGCAATATGCAGCGCACAACAATGTACGTGTCGAAAAAAGGTTGACCATTTGGTCAACCTTTTTAGTTTACGCTTATTTCAACGCCTTATTCATTTTTTCGCCCAATAACTCTAGACGCCAACCTTGCATAACATCAGGCAAGCGCGCAGGGTCACGATCCTTCTTCCACACCCAACTGATGAGCTGGTTAATCTGCTTTTTCGATGCTAAAAACTCGGTCGCTAACCCTGATTTTTGCGCAGCACTTTTCACGACATCTTTCATGTTTTTGAAAACCTGCTTATAGCCAGGGTAATCCATCAGGCGATCAATTTTAGCTGGGTATTCTTCTGGTGGCGTTTGCTTAGCCTTTTTCACGATGGCCGCAATTTTAGTACCGTGACGATTGACCGCGCGGCTATCCATCCCTTCCGCTTCCATCTTTTTAAAGCTTGTTAAACCTAAACGAGCAACCGTTAGCAAATCACCCTCTTTGAAAATGAAGTTTAGTGCTAAGTCGCGCTTGATTGCTTCACGATAACGCCAAGTTGCTAGCGGCTTTAACACAGCTAACTCTGACGGTTTAAGTTGCCACGCTCCTTTAATATCAAGGTACGCATTTTCTTCGTTGGTTTCGCGAATGCGTTTGGAAACCAATAAGTCGCTCTCTTGCTGCACCGCTTCCCACCAACCAGCTTCAGTGACTTTATCGAGCAATTTTTCGTAAAGTGGCAACAAGTAGTGAACGTCTGCCGCTGCATAATCGAGTTGCTTTTGCGTGAGAGGGCGAGCCATCCAGTCGGTGCGAGATTCACTCTTGTCCAACGCAACACCTAAGTATTCTTCCACCAGCGTTGCGAAACCTGTTGACAGCCCGTGGCCAAGAAACGCCGCCATTAACTGTGTATCGACCATTGGAAATGGCGTACAACCAAATGCATTTTGGAATACTTCTAAATCTTCGCCACAGGCGTGAAGCACTTTAAGTACCGATGCATCTTTCAATAGTTCGATGAAAGATGTCATGTCCGTTAATTCTGTCGGATCGATAAGGGACAAGTGCTTGCCGTCGAAAAGCTGAATCAAACCTAGTTGCGGATAAAAAGTCCTGATACGTACGAACTCGGTATCCAGCATTACGACATCTGCGTCTCTTGCTTGAGCACAAACTTGTTCTAGGTCTTTGTTTTTAGTAATAATCTGATAATTCACATGCTTCTCGCTATAAAAAATGCCAGCAAAACGCTGGCATTCTATCATTTTTTAATTCTGGCGACTCAATGAAATCGGCTTACGCGCTTTTCTTTGCCAGTTCTGCGTCGTTCTCTTCACGAAGTACACGACGTAAGATCTTACCTACGTTGGTCTTCGGTAAGTCTTCACGGAACTCAACCAGTTTTGGAACCTTGTAGCCCGTTAGATGCTGACGACAGTGTGCAATCACTTCTTCTTTGGTTAAGCTCGGGTCACGTTTTACAACGTAGATCTTCACCAACTCACCAGACACTTCATGCGGTTGACCAATTGCAGCCACTTCAAGAACTTTGCCGTGCAGAGCGACAACGTCTTCGATTTCATTCGGGTAAACGTTGAAGCCAGAAACCAAGATCATGTCTTTCTTACGGTCAACAATATGCAGGAAGCCTTCGTCATCAAACTTAACGATGTCACCCGTTGATAGCCAACCGTCTTCGTTAATGGTGTCTTTGGTTGCTTCCGGACGTTGCCAGTAACCTTGCATTACTTGAGGGCCGCGAACTTGTAGCTCACCTGTACCAGTATTTGGCAGTACATTGCCTTCTTCATCAACCATACGAACTTCTGTCGAAGGAACTGGCAGACCGATAGAACCGTTGTACTCAACCAAGTCATGCGGGTAAGCCGCAACTAACGGTGAACACTCAGTAAGTCCATAACCTTCAAGCAGGTAGCAGCCTGTGGTCTTCAGCCATTTTTCAGCAACAGCGCGTTGAACTGCCATACCGCCACCAACAGCCAAGCGAAGATTACTGAAGTCCAACTCATGGAAATCTTCATTGTTCACTAGCGCATTGAATAAGGTATTCACACCTGTGATCGCTGTGAATTGGTACTTTTGCAGCTCTTTTACAAAGCCGGGAATATCACGCGGGTTGGTAATCAGTAAGTTACGACCGCCCATTTCGATAAACAGCAAACAGTTCACTGTCAGTGCGAACACGTGGTAAAGCGGCAATGCGGTTACCACTAATTCACGACCTGGAGAAAGTACTGGACCGTAAGCCCCTTTCGCCTGAAGCACGTTAGCAATCATGTTGCGATGCGTTAGGATTGCACCTTTTGCGACACCCGTAGTACCACCAGTGTATTGCAGAAATGCAATATCATCACCAGACATAAACGGCTTCACGTATTGCAGACGACGACCTTTGCGCAGCGCTTTACGCATTGAAATTGCGCCCGGTAGATCGTACTTAGGAACCATGCCCTTCACGTATTTCACCACGAAATCGACAATCGTACCTTTTGCACGTGGCAGCATTTGGCCAAGGCTAGTTAGCACCACGTGTTTCACAGGTGTGTTATCTACGATTTGCTCTAGTGTATTGGCAAAGTTAGACACAATCACAATCGTCGTGGCACCAGAGTCGTTCAATTGGTGTTCAAGTTCACGAGGAGTGTAGAGAGGGTTTACGTTTACAGCGATACAACCTGCACGCAAAATACCAAACAGCGCTACTGGGTATTGCAGTAGGTTTGGCATCATCAGAGCAACACGGTCACCCTTTTGCAATTTCAGTTCGTTTTGCAGGTAAGCGGCAAATGCGCGGCTACGCTCTTCCAATTTGCGGAAGGTCATTACCGAGCCCATGTTCATGAATGCTGGCTGGTCTGCATACTTTTGTACAGACTGCTCGAACATTTCTACCAAAGACTCATATTGCTCTGGATTGATGGTTTCAGGTACGTCACTTGGATAACGTGAAAGCCATGGTTTATCCACGATGTTACTCCTCGTTTATAACTGGCTAAAAAATAGCGTCCTTTTTATTTTGAGGGCTATTACAGCACAGCGAACGTGCTTGAGCACGCAACTCTCAAACACTTGTTTAAATTTTGTTAACTACACCAAGAATTCGCTTTGCGACTTCGAGTATTTGCTCTAAATGGCAGTGATGACCACCTGCGACAGAAACCACTTGCGGTGGATTCTCTCCCCAATCAACTTGGTTAGATGGTAAATGCTGAAATCCTTGATCGCCTAATACGATCAGATGAGGACAACGTATTTGACTGGTGATCGAATTCGCATGCTCGCGAGCCATGCGGTAAAGTGAATCACACTTTAACTTGGCATCATGTCGCCAGTACCATTTGTTGTCGCGATACTCAGTCCCTCGCTCCACAATGGGCAAAAGCTGATCAGCACTCAATTGGTTGGCTTGCATGCGCAATTTTAACGCCAGATCGAAAGATGCCAACGCACGCTCTGGTTTGTTTTGCTGTCGGATTCGACTTAACACACCATTGCGAAGACGCTGTAAACTATTTGAAGGAGGTTCCGTTAAAGGGCCCGTACCTTCAATCTGCACTAATGCTTCGACCTGTTCAGGAAACGCTGCACTATAGCAACTTGCGATTAAAGCACCAAGAGAATGCCCCACTAACATGAGTCTGTTTGGCGATAATTTGTCCAATAACTGATACATATCGGCAATGTAATCATGAAAAGGGTAATAATTGTCGCGGGATTTGTGACTGGATAAGCCGTGGCCAAAATGGTCGACAGCTAACAAATGCAGCTTCGGGTTCAATTGATGAATTTGCTCCATCAACGCTTTGAAGCTTCCGGCATTATCTAGCCACCCATGAAGAAAAACGACTGACAAGTCAGCCGTTTTTTCATTACCTATTTCAAGGGCGGCCATTTCTCCCATAGAGAGAGTAAATCGGCGCTCATGCATCTGGTTTATTTCACCTGTTTGATTACTTTACCATCTTGTGGAAAATCATTACGCAGCATGCGGCAGTTGATGGAATAACATGGATAGAAATACGTAGGAGAGTCATACATTCTCACTCGTTCTTCAATCTTCCATAGGCGATACCCCTGCCCTTTTACTAATGGGAATACGTACTCATGCTCTCCGATTTTGCCTTCTTCTTCACCGGCCCCTTTGCCCACAATGGTCACCAAACGGCCTTGGCTAAATGCAACGGGTTCTAAGTAGCCATCAAAATACACGGCGAAACGACCCGTAGGCTCTTGGTCAATATCAGGTTTGCCCGATTTATTGATAGGTAGATTGACGATCTCTAGGCGTGTTTTGTCTTTGAAGTTGTCCACTTTCGCAATGATACCACCAAGGCGAACATCATTCGTGACCTCTCCTTGAGACTCAGCAAAGGCCTTATAGTCGGTAACGACTTGCTCTGTACTAGCGTTCAACTCTTCAGGAAGAGAGCTGCATGCAGACAAGCCAAAAGCGGCAACCAAAACCAAAAACAACCGTCCAAAAACCTTCATAAACCACCATTTAATCTATTAATACCAATTCGAGGAAATTCATACATAGATATCGACACCCAGTAGCTGAGCCAGTTCCTCTTTTTTTGCTCGATTCATGACATCCATGTACTGCTCCATGGCTTTGCGAGCATTACCTTCCGGCAAATCATATTGTACTTGAGCACGATGAATTTGGGACTCATCAACTTGTTTTATGGAATGCGCGACTGCGTTTGCCACCTTTGAAGGTTGACCAACGGACTGCTTATTTTGAGCTTTCTTTACCTGCCCTTTTTTACCCACTTTATTGGTACGGTTGGTACCGGGTATCAGTGAAGGAGGTAAACCATTAATCGACGCCATAACGCTCCATAAAAAGACAGGGCTACCGCCCCGTCTTTATTTTTTTCCTAATTATTCGCGGCCTGGAAGCTTCTTCCAAGTCACGTTATCACGCAGGTAAACTGGGCTAGATTCTTCAACAGGAACCGTATTGCCTTTTTCTAGTTCTTGCTTAGCTAAAATCACAATGTCTTGTGAGTCAGGGTACAATACCTCACTGTCTGCAGTGTTAAACGGCAGGCCTGTCAGTTCTTCCTGATACGCAGACCAACCTGTACCAGCTGTTGTCCACGTTTTAGAGTCAGCTTGTGCTTCTTCCGCCAAACGAGCTGGTGGAATCACACATTCTTCATCAACACCCATCCATTCGCCGTTTTCTTGGCGAGAATAACGTGCCCAGTAAACTTCGCTCATGCGCGCATCAATCGCTACAGCGACATCAGTTGCACCATGCAGGCGGTAGCTTGCTTGTGCCATCGCAGCCAATGTTGAAACGCCAATCATCGGCAGTTCTGCACCAAATGCTAGGCCTTGAGCGATGCCAATACCGATACGAACACCAGTAAAGCTACCAGGGCCACGGCCAAACGCTAGTGCATCCAAGTCTTGTAGAGTTAGACCCGCTTCTTTCAGCACTTCGTCAACCATTGGCAGCACTTTTTTCGTGTGGTCACGAGGTGCCACTTCGCTGCGTGAAATCACTTGGTCATTAACCAGTAGTGCAACTGAACAGTTTTCAGTTGCGGTATCGATAGCAAGAATTTTTGCGCTCATTTAACTCTCTAAAACTCTATTTTATTTGGTTACATCACAGCACAGGCTGCGACTAATTATTCTGCTTTAAGAAACGCTTTGATACGTTCTAAATCTCGTGTTCTTGGGATCGGAGGCAAGCTTCCAAGGAACGTGCCGCCATAGTCACGGGTGACAAGGCGATTGTCACAAATGATCAATGCACCATGATCTTTCTGATCTCGAATCAAACGCCCTACGCCCTGCTTCAAAGTGATCACCGCATCGGGGATTTGCACTTCAGCAAACGGCTCACCACCACGCAATCGACTATCTTCAATTCGGGCTTTTAGCAGCGGATCATCCGGGGCAGTAAACGGCAATTTGTCGATGATAACACAGCTCAATGCGTCACCTCTAACATCGATCCCTTCCCAAAACGCCCCCGTCGCCACAAGCAAAGCGTTACCCAGCTCCATAAACTCTGCAAGAGTCTTTTGCTTGCTCATTTCACCTTGCATAAGAACCGGAAGATCGAACACCTCACGGAACTTCTCTCCCAACTCACGCATCATGCTGTGAGAAGTACATAAGAAGAAACAACGACCGTCATTTTCTTCAATGACTGGTGCTAACATTCTCACCAATTTGTCTGCTAAACCTGGGCTGTTTGGCTCAGGAAGATAACGAGGCACACAAAGGCGAGCCTGCTTTTCATAATCAAATGGCGATGGCAGCGAAAACTGTTGTTTAGGTTTTAAGCCGAGACGATCGGTAAAGTGCTTAAAGTCACCAGAGACCGCAAGCGTTGCCGAGGTGAAGATCCAGGCACCTTGCTTGATTTCAATTTGTTCATGGAACTTATCTGCCACCGATAACGGAGTAATATGCAGAGTAAAATGACGCGGTGACGTATCGTACCAGTAAGAGTAGCCGGTGATGTCAACATCACACACACGATCGATTCGACCTTTGATCAAGTTCGCACGCTCAAAAGCCGTATCCAACAATTGGCTCCGACCAAGTGCCAATTTGAGCACATCAATCGCCAGATCTAGGCTGTCAGTTAAACGAACCAATTCGCGCTTAATGGATTCAGACTGCATCGCTTCTCGCCAGTTGCCACGAAAACCCGGCTCACCCAGAACGATGCGCATATCCATCGCACTTTGAAGTAGTTTATCCCCAACTTTTTGCAGCTGACGCATGTCCTTTGCTTCGGTGCGATACGCGATTTCAATGTCTTTGGCGAGGTCATGAATTTGGCGACTCGATACCGATTGCCCGAAATATTCACTGGCAATGTCTGGTAGCTGATGAGCTTCGTCGAAAATAAAGACATCAGCTTCTGGGATCAACTCACCAAAACCTGTCTCTTTGATGGCTAAATCCGCAAGAAACAAGTGATGGTTCACCACGACGATGTCAGAATCCATTGCACGTTTACGAGCTTTCAAGACAAAGCAATCAGTATAACTGGGACACTCTTTCCCCAAACAGTTATCGTTTGTCGAGGTAATCGTTGGGATGATCATGCTGTCTTCAGGCAAATCTTCACAATCACCTAAGTCACCGGTTTTTGTCTCTGAGGACCAAGACCTCACCTTCACCAATTGAGTCAACAATGTTGGGTCGGATTCGTTGGTGTGGCTTTCTACCATCTGGCGACTTAAGCGATCCAAACATAAATAGTTGGAACGCCCTTTCAATAACGCCACTTGACCATAAAAACCGAGCGCATTGACCATCAGCGGTAGGTCACGATGGTACAACTGCTCTTGCAAGTTTTTCGAGCCAGTACTGATGATGACTTTCTTGCCACTCAACAACGCTGGAACAAGATAAGCAAATGTTTTACCGGTACCAGTTCCGGCCTCTACCACCAACTGACTTTGTTCTTTGATCGCACTACTGACGGCTTCAGCCATGTCTATTTGTGGCTGACGAGCCTGAAAACCCGGAATCGCTTTACCTAAAGCGCCATCAGAGGAAAATGTTTTTGCGATCATGCCTGACATCTGGTTAGAAAAATTGTCGTGAGTATATCAGACGTTTGGGAGAGACATCAGCCCGTAAGATGGCCAGCTTACGGCCCAACACAGATAATTTGTTGAAACCATGGCAAGAATAGATTATTTATGAAGTCAGATTGCAGTACGGTTGACCCTTTTGGGGAAAACACATATTTCGTACGCTAGAAAAATAATGCATGGAAGTATCTGATTTATGGAAAAGAAAACACTGTTGACCCATTGCTCTGACGCACCGGGTTTGATCTCTAAAATTACTAATATCTGTTACAAACATCAGCTAAACATCGTTCATAATAACGAATTTGTTGATAACACCAGTGGGCACTTTTTCATGCGAACGGAGTTGGAGGGGTACTTCAACGACCAAACGTTTCTTGCCGATTTAGATCAAGCTCTACCGCAAGGTGCAAAACGCACTCTCATTGGCTCTCGCCGTAAACGCATCGTGATTCTCGTAACGAAAGAAGCACACTGTTTAGGTGATATTCTGATGAAAAATTACGATGGCAGTTTAGATGTAGAAATCGCCGCCGTGGTGGGTAACTACGATAAGTTGCAAGGCCTCACTGAACGTTTTGATATCCCTTACCACTATGTGACGCACGAAGATCTAAGCCGTGAAGAACACGAGAAAAAGATGCTAGAGGTGATCGATCAATACGATGCAGATTACTTGGTGCTAGCGAAATACATGCGCGTTCTCACGCCAACGTTTGTTGACAAATACCGCCATAAGATCATCAACATTCACCACAGTTTCTTGCCTGCTTTCATCGGTGCTAAGCCTTATCAGCAAGCTTACGACCGTGGCGTAAAAATTATTGGCGCAACAGCCCACTTCGTGACAAACGACCTAGATGAAGGCCCGATCATCAAGCAGGATGTTATTCCAGTCGATCACACATTCAGCGCACAAGATATGGCTCAAGCAGGCCGCGATGTTGAGAAGAATGTTTTGAGTAAAGCTCTGAATAAGGTAATTAACGACCACGTTTTTGTTTATGGGAATAAGACAGTGATTCTTTAAGTTCACGCATTTGAATGAAAGAAAGGGTTGCTCATTTGCAACCCTTTCTTCTTTCTAGTCGTTCAAAATTTGCTTATTCCGCCTGCTCAGACTCCACTATACGCTTGAGCGAATGCGGATGCAGCTTGATACAAATACCTTGGTACTTAAACGCCACGGTTGGGTTGTTCAAGCGTTCACCTTCCCCTTTCGGGCTCGATAGTTTGATCTTCACACCCAATTCTTCTAACTCATCAAAACGCGCGCCAAACGCTGGATAAGTATGTTTCAAGTCCGCCAAAAACTCGTCTGCGGTTTCCGCATGAGATGGCATCACAAACTCCACGTGCTCCCAACTTTCGGTTGGATAGGTTTTCCCTTCGGCTGGGTATGGCAATTCCAGACACTCAATCTTCCAGCCGCGGCTTTCGAGTGCTGTGTCGAATTCGATGACGATAATTGGACGACCGTTGATTTTCGCTTGTGAAATCACCTTGCCGTATTGATTCCATGCCTCATGCACAGCTTTTGCCGTTTCAAGGTCATTAATACGCAATGCAATATGGTCAGCTTGAGCAAAGCTCAGATCCAGTTTTAACAAGATTGCAAGCTCTTCAATCTTGCCCATGAAGACATCTAAGTCTTGGAGCATTAGTTCAGGCGTAAGGCGTTTTTCAACAAGTTGAATAGTCATTGTGGCTCTCTTTTGGGGCGATTTATCTCTTTACTCTGAGCGCAATAGTAAACGCAAACAAAGCGACATTTCCATTCAATCGAAAAAGTAAAAATTTCCCCAAATCCTCTCTGTATGAAAAGCAATAAAGTTGTTATCATTAGCCCCATTTTTGTGAACTCCAACAGAACTCGGCGCCTATTTTGCCGAGTTCTTCGTCCTTGAATTGAAGGAAACGCGTGTGAATATCCAAGCACTTATTAATGACAAAGTATCTCAGGCTCTAGAAGCCGCTGGCGCACCTGCAGGAAGCCCTGCTGCTGTTCGTCAATCAGCAAAGCCACAATTTGGTGACTACCAAGCAAACGGCGTAATGGGCGTTGCTAAAAAACTGGGTACTAACCCTCGAGAATTTGCACAGAAAGTACTGGATGTTCTAGACCTGGATGGTATTGCGAGCAAAACAGAAATCGCTGGCCCTGGTTTCATCAACATTTTCCTAAGCGAAGAGTTCCTAGCGAAACAAGCTGACGCAGCACTGGCTGACTCACGCCTTGGCGTTGCAGCTGAAGAAGCTCAAACTATCGTCGCTGACTACTCAGCACCAAACGTTGCAAAAGAAATGCACGTTGGTCACCTACGTTCAACTATCATCGGTGATGCGGTAGTACGTACGCTTGAGTTTCTAGGTCACAAAGTGATCCGCGCGAACCACATCGGCGACTGGGGTACTCAGTTCGGTATGCTTATCGCAAACCTTGAGCGTGTACAACAAGAGTCTGGCGAAGTTTCTATGGAACTGGCGGACCTTGAAGGCTTCTACCGTGAATCTAAAAAGCTGTACGACGAAGATGAAGAATTCGCGGTGAAAGCACGTAACTACGTAGTGAAACTGCAAAGCGGCGATGAATTCTGCGCAGAAATGTGGAAGAAGCTGGTTGACGTAACCATGATCCAAAACCAACGCAACTACGATCGTCTAAACGTATCTCTAACTCGTGATGACGTAATGGGCGAAAGCATGTACAACGACATGCTACCTAAGATCGTAGCGGACCTAAAAGCACAAGGTCTTGCGGTTGAAGATGACGGCGCGCAAGTTGTATTCCTAGAAGAGTTCAAGAACAAAGACGGCGAAGCGATGGGCGTTATCGTTCAGAAACGCGACGGCGGCTTCCTATACACCACAACGGATATCGCATGTGCGAAATACCGTTACGAAGAACTAGGCGCAGACCGCGTACTTTACTTCATTGACTCTCGCCAGCACCAGCACCTAATGCAAGCTTGGACTATCGTTCGTAAAGCGGGTTACGTACCTGAGTCAGTATCTCTTGAGCACCACGCTTTCGGCATGATGCTTGGTAAAGACGGTAAACCATTCAAGACTCGTGCGGGCGGTACGGTTCGTTTGGCGGACCTTCTTGATGAAGCCGAAGTTCGTGCTGCACAGTTGATAGAATCTAAGAACCCAGAGCTAGATGCTGAAGAGAAAGAGAAGATCTCTAAAACAGTGGCGATGGCAGCGGTTAAATATTCTGACCTATCTAAACACCGCACTACTGACTACGTGTTCGATTGGGACAATATGCTAGCATTTGAAGGTAACACAGCGCCGTACATGCAATACGCATACACTCGCGTTGCCTCCATCTTTGCTAAAGCTGGTGTAGCGATGAATGAACTTCAAGGTGATATCCAAATCACTGACGAAAAAGAAAAAGCGCTTATCGCTAAACTTCTACAATTTGAAGAAGCAGTTCAATCTGTTGCTCGTGAAGGCCAACCGCACATCATGTGTAGCTACCTATTTGAACTAGCGGGTCAATTCTCAAGCTTCTACGAAGCATGCCCAATTCTAGTAGCAGAAGATGAAGCCGTTAAGCAAAGCCGTCTAAAACTGGCAGCCCTAACAGCGAAAACCATCAAGCAAGGTTTATCGCTACTAGGTATCGAAACGCTAGAGCGCATGTAAGACGCTTTTAAGTTGATAACTTAAGTAGCACAAGCTGAATGATTGCAAAGGTTGACGTGAAAGCGTCAACCTTTTGTTTTATCTGACGTATACTAATTCAAATTGAAATGAATCGGATATCCACAATGAGTTTTGAACTGCACCCTCAATTGGCAAAAGACACCACAGTAATCGGCCACTTCCCTCTTTGCGTTGCACTTCTACATAAAGATAATGCAGTGCCGTGGGTCATCTTAGTTCCTAAACGTGCCAACTTAAAAGAATTGCACCACTTACCGATGAAAGAGCTGCAACAGTTTTTACTTGAGTCACAAGCGGTAAGCCAAGCGCTCGAAGCGACTTTCCGCCCTGACAAGTTGAATCTTGGCGCACTTGGTAACATGGTGCCGCAGCTACACATTCATCATATCGCACGCTTTAAGGACGACGTTGCATGGCCAGGACCGATTTGGGGAAACACAAGCGGCGAGTTTCGTAGCGAAGAAGAACAAGATGAGATTCTCAAACGCATTGGAAATGTGTTGTCGCTAAGCTCGATCTTCCATAAAGCTTAATTAATATTCAGCCGCTATGAGATTTGCTTGCCAGCGACAAGGCTATTGATTAGAAACGAAAAAAGCCGCATCAGAAATGACGCGGCTTTATTATTTGCAAACTTTGGTTGATAAACCACTACATAGTAACAGTGAGTGACAACTCGTCTTGTTTTGTCACGGCATAACGCACACGCATCACATCTCGAGCTTTATTGGTATCAACCAAGCGGCTAATTTTACCCTTCTTGATCCACACGCTTAACATTGCATCCGCACCATCTTCACTCATTCCAAACAGCTTAGCCAGCTCAGACTGTGAGACCGTCCCCTTGTCTGCAATATATTGATAAAGCTCATTTAAAATCATGCGACTTGCGCCTCTAACGCACCATGTTGTTTTTTACCAATACGTTTAAATACGTGATAAGTTCCAATGAAGATTGCAACAATAATTGACATCCAGACACCGCTGGTAATTGGGCTTTCAGAGAAATGCGTCAACTGATTGTAGAACGTTGCACATAGGTAAGCTAAACCCATCGTCCATACCGCAATAAAACGTGCGAAGTTATGGCCAAATTCACGTACATACGCCCCCATCGCAGCAACACATGGTGTGTACAACAAGATGAAGATCAAGTAAGCAAACGCTGCATGACCAGAAACAAACTGAGACTTAATGTTGCCGAAGATAGACTCATCCACTTCTTGTTCTTCTGCAACTGCATTTGAATCTGTTAGATCACCCACTTCAATGCCTAATGGATCAGAGTAACTCAAGCCCGCAAGGTTCTCAGGAATACTCATTACCGCATCTTTTAGGCTCCCCATCAGATCGAACTCTGCTTCTTCACCATCACTTGGCGACGTGTACAAACTGTTTAGCGTACCAACGACCGCCTCTTTGGCGAAAATACCGGTAATAATACCAACTGTTGCTGGCCAGTTATCTTCTTGAATACCAATTGGCGCAAACACTGGCGTTACCACTTGTGCCGCTTTAGAAAGTACAGAATTTTCACTGTCTTCATTACCAAAGCTGCCATCTGTACCCAACGAGTTTAGGAAACTCAGGATAGCAACAACCACAACGATGGTTTTACCTGCACCTAGCACGAAGCGCTTAAGCTTTTGCCAAGTTTTGATCACGACGTTTTGCAATGTTGGCAATTCGTAGTCCGGCATTTCCATGACTAAGCTATCGCTGCTGCCAGGGTAAAGAGTGTGCTTTAAGAAAAGACCGGTGAAGATCGCAGCCACAATACCTAATAGATAAAGTGCAAAGACAATGTTTTGACCAGAACCAGGAAAGAACGCCGCCGCAAACAGTGCATATACAGGTAAACGAGCACCACATGACATAAATGGCGCCATTGATGCCGCTAACTTACGCTCACGTTCTTGGTCTAGAGTGCGTGTTGCCATGATTGACGGCACGTTACAACCAAAACCAAGAACCAACGGCACAAACGCTTTCCCCGGCAAGCCGATTTTCTGCATCACTTTATCGAGTACAAACGCAGCGCGAGCCATGTAACCCGAACTCTCAAGCACAGCGAGGAACAAATACAAACACGCAATGACAGGAATAAAGGTCGCTACCGTTTGGATACCGCCACCAATACCATCGGCAATAACCGTCACAAGCCAAACTGGCAAATGACCATCCAATAGGTGATGACCGCCATCAACCAAAAGTGCGCCAACGCCGATATCAAAGAAATCGATAAATGCACTACCAATGTTAATCGAGAACATAAACATTAGGTACATCACAACAAAGAAGAATGGAATCCCCACCCACTTGTTCAAAATAAACTGATCAAGTTTTTCGGTAACACTGCGGCTGAGTTTGCCTTCACTGCGGCGAACTTTTTTACATTGTTCGTGCAGATGTGTGTATTTGGTATCCGCAACGTGTAAATCAATATCCAAATCTAAAGTCGCAATCGCTTCTAATACTTTGCTTCTATCAAGATCGGACAGGCTATTGAGAACCATCGTGTCTTTTTCTAGAGCACGGATCGCTAATGCACGATGAGAAACGGTTTGATCGTTAAATAGAGAAGAAATATGCTCGATCGCTGCTTCCATCTTATCGCCGTAATTCAAAGAGCGGTCTTTTAGCGCAACACCCTGAACTATGGCTTTGTGGAGTTTTTCTTTAAACTCAGCAACTTGTGCTTTATTAGTGGCAGACAAACTGATCACTGGGCAACCTAGCGTCTTTTCTAACTCAGCAATGTTGATCATCTGACGTTCACGCTTTAACGCATCCATTTTGTTGAGAACAACAACCATCGGACGACCAAGCTCACGAAGTTGCAGCGTCATATATAGACTGCGCTCTAAGCTGGTGGCATCAATCACGTTGATGATCAAATCAGCTGGGTGCGTCAACACCGCACGAGAAGCGATGGATTCATCGATACTGTTACTATCGTTACCGCTATCCAGAGAGTAAATGCCCGGCAAGTCCGTCAGTAAAAACTCATCACCCGCGTGCTTAAATTGACCCGTTTTTTTCTCAACAGTCACGCCAGCCCAGTTACCGACTTGCTGTTTGGCACCAGTCAAACCATTAAAAAGAGTAGTTTTACCGCTGTTTGGGTTACCTACAGTAAGAACTTGATACTGCATTACACTCGCTCCACTTCAATTTTTTGAGCAATGGTTTCTCTTAATGCAACAGATACACCGCGTACCTCAACTTGTAGCGGGTCTCCCATCGGCGCGCGTCTGATCACCTTAACTTCTGTGTTCGGAAGTAGCCCCATTACCATAAGCTTTTTTCTAATATCTGATGAAAGACCATCTAACAAACGAATTGTCACCGTATCGCCAGGTTTAATTTCTGATAATTTCATAGTGGCCCTTAAGAGTATTGCTAATGATAAATATTATTATTTAAGAGTATTTAGGCTGCGATAATACTCCTCTATACCCTTCCATTCATTGTGTGAAATCAAAGATTCCATAATTGCCTTTCATATTTTGAACGTTAACTCCGTTAAGTTTCACCTCGTCATTTTCGTCAAAATCGACATTTTGAAAACCATAAAAAAGAAACAAAAACTTAACACCGCCTAAGCAGAATAAATATTCCGATTTAAAATCAATGACTTAAAATAAAAAATCAACATTGTCGCTTTTCTCATATCAACCTGTCGTTATTTTTATAAGAAAAATAAGTAAGGTCTCGTATAGTTATTCCATCGAGAGGGCAACCTCTTAAAAGAATTCCAGAGGTGGCATGGCAACATGTCACTCCGGCAGCAAGCGAAGGTGTCATTGACACCCGTGGTATAGTCCCCCCGGCTATACCACGATATTTTTTTTCACTTCTTTTCTACTCCCGATTTAAACCTTTAACAACCAACCTCCTGTAACTAGAAGCACTTTAGTTAAGCTTTCTATATCCTATTTATATGTGCTGTTTGGCGAAAACAAACTGCTACAACACTGTGCATTGATGTTTCACTTACCTATCACAACGCCTAAATTAGGCAAAAAAACTCTAGCCTAACAACACAAAGGCATTGCAGCTCTTTGGTGCTGCGAACTACTTAAGAAAGTACAGATGCTTTACTTACTCAGAACAACTCAAAAAACAGAACGCTGCGTAACCCGAGGCGACTAGAATGGTTTATTTGCGGTATCAGAACGAATCACGCCGCTAAACGTGAGGAGGTGATTTAGATAACATCCATGCTGTAACTATTAACGATGCTCGAAAGATTGGAGGCTAATTTGCGTGACTGTCTTGTTCCATCGCGAACTTTGATGGAGGTAAACCAAAGTGCAACTTGAACTTCTGGCTGAAGTAAGAGGGATCATTGAAACCGCAATTGAAAGCCACTTCACTGATTTTTTCACCTGCGAGTAACTGTTCACAAGCAGTTTCTAACCGTACCTCCGTTAAATAATCTTTTAACGTTCTTGACGAGGCCGACTTAAAGCGGCGTTGTAAACTACGTTCAGACATAAATAACATCTTAGCCGCTGTCGCAGTGCCAAAATCAGGGTCATGGTAATGCTCAGCAACTAACTGATAGACCTTTTGTAGCCACTCATTTTCTGGACTGGCTTTCTCTTCGACGATGTTTTCTGGCACAAATTCTGGTAAAACTTCCTCAACATGGCTCAACTCTTTTGCCATCGGCCAAGTAATCTCAATTTTATTCTGCGCATCAGAAGTGAACACCGCTAAGTGCCCTCCACTCACCGTAACCAGTTGCGAAAGATTGTCGATACTCAAGTCCACATTGTTATTCGCAGGACGACTTAGAGAAAGTTTATTTGGCAATTGCGTTCCGTAATCCAAAAAGCTGAGTGAGACAATGTCCCGTCCCTCTTCTAGCATCACTTTTACGGCTTGACCTCGGAAAGAGCGCTTGATGATGTTGGCAAAGATACTGTTGAAGATAACATCCAGATTAAAACTCTCTAGAGCAATACGGCTAGACTTGTTCTCATCCTCTAACTCCACAGAGATCCCCGCTTTGGCGAAATCGTCTCGCCACACATCCACCACAGATTGCGTAATTTGGCTTAGGTTGTAGTTTTGACTGCCGTTACTCGCATCACCTGGAGCACTTTTAAGCTCATTTAGCTGCCAGTAAGTTTTTGATACGTGATCCTGAGTGATGGAGTCTCTCTCCACTGGCAATTTTGACGAGATATAATCGACGCTGGTTTTTATAGACTGAGCAACATGGTCAACTAATAGATTTCTAACCTGAATTTGCTTTCTTAATTGTTGATTACTCGTCAATAATACGCGGCTTTGATGCCTTAGTTGGTTGGTCTTTAGAGTGACCTGAGCAGCAAGCTCTCGGTTTGCTTGCATAACATATCGTGAACGCCAGTACATGATAAGGCCGATAAGCGTAGAAATTGAGACGAGAAAGCCTAATATCGCAAGCTGGGATAGATACCATGGTTTAAGCACTTCAAAACGAGACTCTAAGCCAACAACGCCCGCCGTTACCTGTGACTCGTTACTCACTTGAAGGTGGTATTCCCCAGAGTTGAGGTGCTCTAAGGTTAACTGCCCCCCTTCTAAGGTCTGCCATCGATCGTCTTCGTTTAAGCGGTAGTACAGGTTCTGGCTATCCGGTTTAGGCATGATGCCAAAGAGGAAACTCAGCGAAGAGCCATAAGGTAGTTTAATCCCATCAAGGTCGGAACTCCCCACTTGGATTACATCGTTTTCAAGCATCACTTGGCTAACAATAAAGCGGGATTCTGGCGGGTTTGACACCAATAGTTTTGAAGCCTCCGCTTTAACTAATCCATATTTTGAGCCTAAAACAAGTTCACGTTCACCATCTTCTGTGCGTTTCACTACGCTACATATCCCAGGAATAAACTCATTATTAATCAAGCCCGATGCAGATGAATAATGTTTAACTAACTCACCGGACAATCGGTAGTAACTCAACCCAACAGAAGATGCAAGCCACACACCTTTCGCATCACTGATCAAACACGCCGGACGAGCATTCGCAACACTCATCTCTAAGACTTGCTTGGCTTCTCCACCAGCCACTGTTTTAAACAACCCATAGGAGAAGGCAAACCACTGAGAGCCATCCGCCGCTGTCACTATATCTAGCGACTCGCCATATTTTTCCGAGAAACGATTGAAACGAATACGTTCATCATCGTATTCATAAATACCGTGGTCCGTACCAATAAAAAGCTTATCTTCGGTATCATATAGGCGCGTCACTTTAGCTGGTAAGTACTGACTCACGATCCATTCGCTACCAAAGTTTCTGACGGATTGCTTGTCGATATCAACGTTGTAAAGTTGGTAACCGCTGGATACCCACAAACGGTTTGTGTCGTCTAGAGCAATATGCTCAACAGCATGCCCAGCCATTACTTGTAAATAAGGGAAGCTAACCTTTTTCAGCCCCTCCAATTGGAATATCTCCAAGCCTTTTGAAGTGGCAAGCCATAACATGCCTCGTTGGAACGCAAATTCGTTAATTTGAGAATCTAATTCTAATACTTTTACAATCCCTTCCGCGCCAGAACGATACAGTTTGCGGTCATCGGCAAACCAAAGCACACCATCTGGCCCTGTTACCGTTTGTCTGATACGACCAGATAAGGTTTGCGAGTCATAACTACTAAAGGTGACTCGCTCAAATTTTTTGCTGAACAAAGAGTAATAACGAATGCCTTGGTTGGTCGCTATCCACATTCCGCCCATGTTGTCGCTAAGTAAGGAATAAATTTTAGTGCTATCGAGCTCTAACTCTAAGAAGCTCGCAGGCTCAACTTCAGTAACTTCACCAGTTAAAAACGAGTAGAGATACAAACCGTGCTCAGTACCAACCCAATACTCTTGATTGGTCTCTGAAAACGTCAGTACGTGGGAGCCGCCAATTTTGACGATCTCTTTGTTCGGCTCGTAAATATTGAAGATCAACGCGCCTTTTAAGGTGCCGACCAATATCTCGCGTCTCGTATGCGAGTAATACACTTTTTCAATGTAGTTTTGACCGGATGAAATCACATGATCAAATTTATTACCTTCAGAGAGATAGACACCAGATGTTGTAGCCAACGCCCATTTGGTTTCGACCAGAATCGCATCATTGATGTACACATAACTATTATTGCTATGTTGATAAAGTTGAAGCAGTGAAAATGAATCAAGTTCATTGGTTTTGATGTTGTAGGTATAAAAATGTGCGCCATCACTTACCCAAATATAATCACCTGATGAACCTATTTTTCTAATTTGCGACCCGGGGTTAAGGCTAAAGACCAACTGCCTTTCTTTGTTTGGGTAGGTCTGATAAACCTCATTTTCGACAAAGGTCCAGAATGACCCTTGATGATACGCAAGCTGCTTTGCGGTCGTTTGCAAAAAACTGCCTGATTTTGGCAGAACATTCTGGCCGTCATAAAAAAGAACGCGGCCATGTACATCATGAATCCATAGCCCACCTTGTTCGCCCAAGAACAATTTTTTCGCAGCAATAAAAGTGCCCTTAACCTGAGTAGGCAAAGGGTAAAATATGGCATTTGCGTTGTTCAGCGCAAATGCTTGAGATGATATGAAGAGTCCCCAGAAAATCAGGACAAGTTGGCGAAGCAAGACGAAAACCTTATATATCAATTTATATCAACTCAACTCCCTATAGGCCTTCCGTAGCTCTTGTGAGTAGGGTTATTTTGAGCCGCTAATTATTGATAATGATATCTCAATTCCTTTTATAGAAAAGGTTCGTCTTGCCAAAGGTTGTAATTCTTACTGCTAGATCACGTAAAAGAGACATTTCATCCGCAAAACTACAACTAATTACCCCTATTTAGCCAAACATTGCTCAAAGCTGTCAGCCATGTTGCCTAACAAGTTAAAGTAACTGCCTCGCTCCACTTTGATCGTGCTGCCTAATGGGTCAAGCTCGCCTTTGGCCACATTGCTGCCACGCAACACACTCTCGACAACGGCTGGTGTAAACTGAGGCTCAGAAAACACACAAGCCACGTTACCTGCTCCCAATGTTTTTCTGATCTGAATCAGCGTCTTGGCACCCGGCTTTCGGTCGGGAGTCACCGTAAAGTGTCCTAGATTATTTAACTGGTAACGCTCTTCAAAATAACCGTACGCATCATGGAAAACGAAGTATCCTTGGTTCTTCACTGGTGCTAACTGCTGCTCTATTTCCTTATCTTTAGCCGCAAGCTGTTCTTCAAATTTAACAAGATTGTTGCTGTACGTTTTCGCATTAGCTGGATCGATTTCCACCAATTTGTTCACAACAGCTTGGGCGACCTGTTTAACCGGTTTAATACCCAACCAAAAGTGCGGGTCGTGGCTACCGTGGTCATGACCGTCATGATCATGCGAATGCGCACTATCAAACTCACGAAGCGCTAGATTTGGTATTTCGCTTAGCGTCAGTGTACTAGATCTATTTGATACGACTTTTTCAAGAAACGGTTCCAAATCATGACCATACCAAATCACCAAATCCGCAGACGCGACTTTTTTTACATCAGAAGGTCGCAGCGAATAATCGTGTGGTGATGCGTTTGACTGAACTAGCACTTCAGGAGTAGTGACGCCTTCCGTCAGTTCAGTCACCATCAGTTGGATCGGTTTAATGCTTGTAAGTACTGTTATCGCCTGCGCTGGCAAGGTTAACATTGCTGAAGCAGCAAGAATTAAAGCTCTTTTCATAGTTTTACTTGGGATATGGCGTAGAAAGTGCGATAATGTTACATTATAACATTATAGTTTTGCAAATGAGTTTCATTCATGTCTTCATTAGTCAGTCTTGAACAATTGTGCGTCGAGTTCGATGATCGCAGAGTTCTTGATAACATCAGCATGGAATTAGAAAAGGGCAAAATCACAACCCTAATCGGTCCCAACGGAGCGGGAAAATCCACGTTAGTTAAAGTCATTTTAGGGCTTCAAAAGCCGACTAGCGGAAAATTGGTTAAAGCGAAAAAGCTAAAAATTGGTTATGTGCCTCAGAAACTGAAACTCAACGACTCTTTGCCGCTAAACGTTATCCGTTTCTTAAATTTAGCAGGAAAGTACAGCAAACAAGAATGCCTTGATGCATTAAGACTAGTTGGCGCAGAGCACTTAATTAAGAGCAACATGCACCGCCTTTCCGGTGGTGAAAACCAACGCGTCCTACTCGCCCGCGCGCTGCTACAACGCCCTGACTTGTTGGTTCTTGATGAACCAGCTCAAGGTGTTGATGTTCAAGGACAAATCGATCTATACGATTTGATTGAAAGCATCCGTCACCGCTTCGATTGCGCTGTGTTTATGGTATCTCATGATTTGCATTTGGTCATGGCAAAAACAGACGATGTGATTTGTTTGCACCACCACGTTTGTTGTTCGGGATCACCAGCAACGATCACTCAGCATCCTTCTTACATAGCATTGTTTGGTAACGCAGCGAGAGAATCACTCGCGTTTTATCATCACGACCACGAGCATCACCATCACGATTTGTCTGGCTCTCCAGTATCGGGCGACGCTACCTCGTGCTCTAACCATAGCCACGGACATCATCACCATGATTGAGTTTCTTCTACCTTCTATTCTCGCTGGTATTGGTATTGCAATCATCGCAGGTCCACTCGGGTCTTTTGTTGTATGGCGCAAAATGGCCTACTTCGGTGACACTCTTGCCCATGCATCGTTAATGGGGCTCGCTCTCGGGTTCTTACTGAACGTTAACCTCTATCTTGCGCTGCTAGTCTGCTGTTTAGCATTAGCGGTACTCCTTGTAACACTGCAAAGGCAGCAACTGGTGGCCACAGATACCCTACTCGGAATTCTGGCTCACAGCTCTTTGTCTATCGGTTTGGTGTCAGTAAGCTTTTTGGACAATGTTCGTGTCGATCTAATGAGTTACCTATTTGGTGATTTATTAGCTGTATCACCAGAAGATTTGATGTTTATTTATGCCGGCGTAATTGCCGTTAGTGCATGTTTGTACATATTCTGGCGACCGTTATTATCAAGTACCGTCAGCGAAGAGCTAGCCGCTGTAGAAGGTGTGAACACAGATTTAATTCGTCTGGTCTTGATGCTGATGGTGGGCGTAGTGATTGCGGTAGGTATGAAGTTTGTCGGTGCCCTTATCATGACTTCACTACTGATCATCCCAGCAGCAACAGCGCGCAAGTTGTCTTCTACACCAGAACAAATGGCATTCTTCGCATCCATCATAGGTGCGATTTCAGTTCTAATGGGACTGAGTCTGTCTTGGCACTTCGACACACCAGCAGGCCCATCAGTGGTGATCAGTGCGACTTCTTTGTTTATGCTGAGCCAACTGATTCAGCGGAAAGCTTAGTTATAAGCACAGGTTAAGCAAACGGAGCTGGTGATTAAGAATTCTCAGTGCTATTGCAAGCTTACATACAAAATCAATACAAGATCAGATACAAAAAAGCCTGGCAATGCCAGGCTTTTTATTTGACGAGTCAGAAATTACCAACCCGTTACTTCACGTAGACCTTGGCCGATGTCTGCTAGAGACTTAACCGTCTTAACGCCTGCCGCTTCTAGTGCAGCAAATTTGTCTTCCGCAGTACCTTTACCACCAGAGATAATCGCACCAGCGTGGCCCATACGTTTACCTGGAGGAGCAGTTACACCAGCGATGTAAGAAACAACTGGCTTAGTTACGTTTTCTTTAATGAACGCCGCCGCTTCTTCTTCTGCTGTGCCACCGATTTCACCGATCATTACGATCGCTTCAGTTTCTGGGTCTTCTTGGAACAGTTTTAGAATATCAATGAAGTTTGAACCTGGGATTGGGTCACCACCGATACCAACACACGTAGACTGACCGAAGCCTTCGTCTGTAGTTTGTTTAACTGCTTCGTAAGTCAGAGTACCAGAGCGAGATACGATACCTACTTTACCTTTCTTGTGGATGTGACCAGGCATGATACCGATCTTACACTCATCTGGAGTAATAACACCCGGACAGTTAGGACCGATCATACGAACGCCAGTTTCTTCTAGCTTCACTTTCACGTCGATCATATCTGTTGTAGGAATACCTTCAGTGATGGTTACGATTAGCTCGATACCCGCATCAATCGCTTCTAGGATTGCATCTTTACAGAAAGGTGCTGGAACGTAGATTACTGTTGCAGTTGCACCAGTCGCTTCTACTGCTTCGCGTACTGTGTTGAATACAGGTAGACCTAGGTGAGTTTGGCCACCTTTACCTGGAGACACACCACCAACCATTTGCGTACCGTATGCGATAGCTTGCTCTGAGTGGAAAGTACCTTGACCACCAGTGAAACCCTGACAGATTACTTTAGTGTCTTTGTTAATTAATACAGACATTATTTAGCCTCCGCAGCAGCAACAACTTTCTGAGCAGCATCCGTTAGCGACTCAGCAGCAATGATATCAACATCAGAATTAGCAAGAACTTCGCGACCAAGGTCCGCGTTAGTACCTTCCAAACGAACAACAACAGGTACGTTTACACCTACCTCTTTAACCGCGCCAATAATACCTTCTGCGATCATGTCACAACGAACGATACCACCGAAGATGTTTACGAGTACCGCTTTCACGTTGTCATCAGATAGGATGATCTTGAATGCTTCAGCAACGCGTTCTTTAGTTGCGCCGCCACCTACATCTAGGAAGTTCGCTGGTTTGCCGCCGTGTAGGTTTACGATATCCATCGTACCCATTGCTAGGCCTGCACCATTAACCATACAGCCAACGTTGCCATCTAGTGCTACGTAGTTCAGTTCCCATTGAGCTGCGTGCGCTTCACGCTCATCTTCTTGTGATGGATCGTGCATTTCACGTAGCTTAGGCTGACGGTAAAGTGCGTTTGAGTCGATGTTGATCTTACCGTCAAGACATAGCAGGTTGCCTTCAGCAGTAATCACAAGCGGGTTGATCTCTAGTAGAGCAAGGTCGTACTGAGAGAACATAGTGCCAAGACCCATAAAGATCTTAACGAATTGTTTGATTTGGTCACCTTCAAGACCAAGTTTGAACGCAAGCTCACGACCTTGGTAAGCTTGAGGGCCTACTAGTGGATCGATGGCTGCTTTGTGGATTAGCTCCGGCGTTTCTTCCGCAACTTTTTCGATTTCCACACCGCCTTCTGTAGAAGCCATGAAAACGATCTTACGGCTAGCACGGTCAACTACCGCACCTAAGTAAAGTTCGTTGGCAATGTTTGACGCTTCTTCAACAAGGATTTTTGTAACTGGCTGACCATTTGCATCTGTTTGGTAAGTTACTAGATTTTTACCTAGCCACTTTTGCGCAAACTCTTTTACACCTTCTTTAGTGTCGTGAAGCTCTACGCCACCCGCTTTACCGCGGCCACCAGCGTGAACCTGACACTTGACTACTTTCTTTGCTGTGCTGATACGGCCTGCTGCTTCAAACGCTTCTTGTGGTGTATCACATGCGTAGCCTTCTGGCACAGGCAAACCGAATTCTGCAAACAGCTGTTTGGCTTGGTATTCATGCAAATTCATTTCGATATTCCGTTTGTTTTTCCCTTGAGGGATTTATTATTTCCATAACGCTGCAGTCTTGGCTGCTTGTACGTCTGTAGGGTCTTCTCAAGTAAATCACTGAGTGATTCAAATGAAGGCCAGACGTTGAGCTAGTCTAGCCATTGAAATTTTCAACGTCTAGCCACCCAAGGTAACTAGACGTTTTAGCGATATTAAACGTCTAATAGGAGACGCGCTGGATCTTCTAGTAGCTCTTTAATCGTTACTAGGAAGCCAACTGACTCACGGCCATCGATCAAACGGTGGTCGTAAGATAGCGCTAGGTACATCATCGGTAGGATTTCAACTTTACCGTTTACAGCCATCGGGCGTTCTTGGATTTTATGCATACCAAGGATTGCCGATTGCGGTGGGTTGATGATAGGCGTAGACATTAGAGAACCGAACACACCACCGTTAGTGATAGTGAAGTTACCCCCCATCAACTCATCTACTGTTAACTTGCCATCACGACCTTTGATCGCTAGCTCTTTGATGCCTTTTTCAACATCTGCAAAACCAAGCTTGTCACAGTCTTTTAGCACTGGAGTTACTAGACCACGTGGCGTTGATACCGCCATGCTAATGTCAAAGTAATTGTGGTAAACGATATCATCACCATCGATTGATGCATTTACTTCTGGGTAACGTTTTAGTGCTTCTGTCACTGCTTTCACATAGAAAGACATGAAGCCAAGACGAATACCGTGACGCTCTTCGAACTGGTCTTTGTATTGCTTACGAAGATCCATGATTGGCTTCATGTTCACTTCGTTAAACGTCGTTAGCATTGCGGTGCTGTTTTTCGCTTCCAATAGGCGGTTTGCAACCGTCTTACGTAGGCGAGTCATTGGCACACGCTTCTCACTACGAGCGGTTGCTGGTGCTTCAACTGCTGGAGCATCAGCTTTTGGAGCCGCTTTAGCGTTTGCTAGATGCGCTTCGATATCTTCACGAGTAATACGACCGCCAACACCAGTACCTTTAACTTGGTGTGCTTCTAGACCATGTTCCGCAAGTAAACGACGAACGGCAGGGCTAAGTGCATCATTACTTTCTTCAGTCAGTGTCGCTTTGTGACGCTTATCTGGAGAAGCTTCTGTTGCTTCTGTTTTGTCTGCGGTTGGCTCGCCCGCAACAGCGCCGGCTTTCAATTTAGCAAGAAGTTGCTTTGAAAGTACCGTTGCACCTTCTACTTCAAGAATGGCTTCTAAAACGCCGGCTTCTGGAGCTGGCACTTCTAGTACAACTTTGTCAGTTTCAATATCAACCAGAACTTCATCACGCTCTACGGTGTCGCCTGGTTGTTTGTGCCATGTCGCCACGGTTGCATCAGCAACTGATTCAGGTAAATCTGGAACCAGAATTTCAATTGTCATATCTGTTTCTTCCTTTAACTTCTAGTTCTTAGTCCGAAGTTTTTGAGTTCACGTTCAGAGCGTCTTCAACCAACGCTTTTTGTTGTTTCAAGTGCACCGACATGTAGCCAACTGCTGGCGAAGCAGAAGCTGGGCGACCTGCGTATTTAAGATCTGCACCTGCAGGAATAGCGGCACGGAAGTTATGTTGACTACAGTACCAAGCACCTTGGTTCTGAGGCTCTTCCTGACACCACACGAAGTCTTCGACGTTAGTGTATTGAGCAATAGCCGCTTGTACTTCTTCCATCGGGAATGGGTAAAGCTGCTCAATACGCACGATTGCTACGTCTTCTTGCTCGTTGTTGCGACGCTGCTCAAGAAGGTCGAAATACACCTTACCCGAACAGAACACGACGCGTTTCACTTTGCTTGGCTCCAAGTTATCCACTTCAGGGATCGCTGCTTGGAACGTACCTTCTGCAAGGTCTTCTAGAGTCGAAGTACAAAGAGGATGACGAAGCAATGATTTAGGAGACATTACAATCAATGGTCGACGCATTGGGCGTACTACTTGACGACGAATCATGTGGTACACCTGAGCTGGCGTTGATGGTACAACGACCTGCATGTTTTGCTCAGCACACAATTGAAGGTAACGCTCTAGACGAGCAGATGAGTGCTCCGGACCTTGGCCTTCGTAACCATGAGGCAGAAGCATCGTCAGGCCGCACAAACGTCCCCACTTTTGCTCACCAGACGAAATGAATTGGTCAATAACCACTTGTGCGCCGTTAGCGAAGTCACCAAACTGCGCTTCCCAAATGGTTAAACCGCCAGGTTCAGCTGTTGCATAACCGTACTCAAATGCAAGAACAGCTTCTTCCGACAACACAGAGTCAAAAACTTGGAAAGGCCCCTGCTTGTCATGGATATTCGCTAGCGGGATGTAAGTGCTTGCATCTGATTGGTTGTGAAGAACTGAGTGACGATGGAAGAAAGTACCACGACCTGAGTCCTGACCAGAAATACGGATACGCTTACCATCGTCTACCAATGTCGCGTAAGCCAATGTTTCAGCCATACCCCAGTCAATAGCCTTCTCACCTGTCATCATTGCTAAGCGATCGTTGTACAGCTTGTTTACTCGGCTTTGCAGCTTGTGGCTTTCCGGGTACTGACATAAACGATTACCTAGTTCGACAAGGCGTTGCTTATCGTAGGTCGATTCCCATTGCATATCCCACTCGTGTCCTAAGTAAGGAGACCAGTCTACAGAATGCAATGCCATCGGACGCCACTCTTTCACCACGACTTCACCGCGGTCAAGTGCATCACGATACTCGTTCACCAACTGCGTTGCAGTTTCAATATCCGACTCATTCTTATCAATCAGAACATCGGCGTACAGTTTACGAGGAGTTGGGTGCTTTTTGATTTTTTGGTACATCAACGGCTGAGTTGCGTTCGGTTCATCCGCTTCGTTGTGACCATGACGGCGGTAACAAACCAAATCAATCACGACATCACGCTTGAACTCGTTGCGGTAATCCAATGCAATGCGAGTAACAAAAGCAACCGCTTCTGGATCATCGGCGTTAACGTGGAAAATCGGAGCCTGAACCATCTTAGCGATGTCAGTACAATACATGGTTGATCGAGTGTCACGCGGGTTAGACGTTGTAAAGCCAACCTGGTTGTTTACAACAATACGAACCGTACCGCCAACGCAGAAACCACGAGCAAGTGACATGTTGAACGTTTCAGCCACTACACCTTGGCCAGCAATCGCAGAGTCACCATGAATAGTGATAGGAAGAACTTTGCTGCCGTGGTTGTCACCCAAACGGTCTTGACGTGCACGCACGGAACCGATAACCACTGGGTTTACGATTTCTAAGTGAGATGGGTTAAACGCAAGCGCTAAGTGAACATCGCCACCAGGAGTTGCGAAGTCTGCAGAGAAACCTTGGTGGTATTTAACGTCACCGGTACCCCACGTTTCATCGTGCTTACCCGCGAACTCATCAAATAGATCTTGTGGTTTCTTACCCAGTACGTTCACCAGCATGTTCAAACGACCACGGTGAGCCATACCAATAACCACTTCACGCATGCCACTCTTACCCGCATGACGAATCAGTTCTTTCGTCATTGGGATAAGCGCATCACCACCTTCAAGAGAGAATCGCTTCGCACCAGGGAATTTTGCGCCTAAATAACGCTCAAGGCCTTCCGCTGCAGTCAACTCTTCAAGGAACGTGCGTTTTTCATCTTGGTTGAATGATGGCTGGCCTACGACAGACTCAAGACGTTGTTGGATCCAACGCTTTTGCTCTGTGTCAGTCATGTGCATGTATTCAGCACCGATGGAACCGCAGTAAGTTTTCTTGAGGGCTGCGTAGATGTCTTTCAACTTCATGGTTTCTTGCCCAACAGCAAAAGAACCTACGTTGAAAGTTTCTTCGAAGTCGTCTTCGGTAAGATTATGAAATGCTGGGTCTAGCTCCGCCACAGGTGGACGTTGCCACAGACCTAGTGGATCCAATTCTGCAGCCTCGTGTCCGCGGAAGCGGTATGCGTTGATAAGCTGTAGAACTTTTACTTGTTTTGCATCGACATCTGGATCACTAACTTGGACATTGTAATGCTTTGTTTCTCTAGCGAGTCGTCGGAAGTAGTCACGGACACGTGAATGCGGCTGTTCTGCCACTTCTTCTGATGGCTTAGGCAAGCCCTCAAAAACACGTTTCCACTCCTCACTTACCAGATCGGGATCACTTAGATACAGTTCGTAGAGGTCCTCTACATACGTTGCATTGGCGCCAGCCAAGTGTGAAGACTCGAGCCATGCCTTCATCACGCCGTTGTGCATATTTTCCCTTAACCAGTAGTTTTCACGTTTGCTTCGGTCTTACGCCGAGCTAATAAAAGCCGACCGAAATAGCCGGCAATTTTAGTATCCTTTTACTCGTGCTTGAAGGCTGCAGCAAAGTCAGTACGTTGCGTGCTCACTTTACTGCAACTTTATGGCTTGCGAGTAATTAAACCGAGCGATTCACCAGCATCGACTTAATGTGACCGATGGCTTTCGTCGGATTTAGTCCCTTAGGACAAACACTTACACAATTCATGATGCCATGGCAACGAAAAACGCTAAATGCATCATCAAGATCAGACAAACGTTCATCTGTTGCTGTATCTCGGCTATCAATCAACCAGCGGTAAGCCGCAAGTAGGCCTGCAGGGCCAATAAACTTATCTGGGTTCCACCAGAATGACGGACAAGAAGTTGTACAACATGCACACATGATACATTCGTACAATCCATCTAAATGCGCACGCTCATCTGGAGATTGCAGGTTCTCACGTGATGGCGGTAGAGCACCGTCATCAATTAAGAAAGGCTTAACTTTTGCATAGTTATCATAGAACTGCGTCATGTCAACGATAAGATCGCGCACTACAGGTAGACCCGGTAGAGGACGAATGACGATCTTGTCACCTTGTAGAGCCGATAATGGAGTGATACATGCCAGACCATTTTTGCCGTTCATGTTCAAACCATCAGAACCACACACACCTTCACGACAAGAACGACGGAATGCGATGCTTGGATCTTGCTCTTTTAGCAGAATCAATGCATCAAGCACCATCATGTCTGAGCCTTCGTCTACCTCAAGTGTGTACTCTTTCATGTAAGGCTTAGTATCTACGTCCGGGTTGTAACGGTACAAAGAGAAGTTCAGTTTCATATTCATATCCTCCCTTAGTATGTACGTACTTTCGGTGGGAACGCGTCACGGTGTACTGGCGTCATGTTTACATCACGCTTTGTCATCGCTTCGGTTTCCGGGTTGTAGATAGAGTGGCATAGCCAGTTCTCATCATCACGCTCAGGGAAGTCGAAGCGAGCATGAGCACCACGGCTTTCTGTACGGTAGTTTGCTGCAACTGCTGTTGAGAACGCGGTTTCCATCAGGTTATCTAGTTCTAGACACTCAATACGTTGCGTGTTGAACTCAGAAGATTTGTCGGCTAAGTGAGCATCTTTCAGACGTTCACGAATTACCTTCAACTCTTCTAGGCCCGTCGCCATTGCATCACCTTCGCGGAATACAGAGAAGCTGTTTTGCATACAGCGTTGTAGGTCTTTACGGATTTGTACTGGATCTTCGCCACCAGTGCTGTTTTCCCAACGCATAGTGCGCGCTAGAGAAGCTTCGATGTCTGATTCAGTTGCAGGGCGAGCTTCAACTTGAGCAGCAAGAGTCTCACCTAGGTGTAGGCCTGTTGCACGACCAAATACCACCAAGTCTAGTAGTGAGTTACCACCTAGACGGTTTGCACCGTGTACAGATACAGAAGCAATTTCACCACAAGCGTATAGACCTTGAACTTCCGCTTCGCTGCCATCCGCAAGTTGCTTAATCGCTTGACCAGAAACTTGAGTTGGAACACCACCCATCATGTAGTGACAAGTTGGAATTACTGGAATTGGTTCTTTCACTGGATCAACGTGTGCGAATGTACGAGACAGTTCACAGATACCTGGCAAACGTGATTCAAGTACTTCTTTGCCAAGGTGATCAAGTTTCAACTTGATATGTGGACCCCAAGGGCCATCACAACCGCGGCCTTCACGGATTTCAATCATCATAGAGCGAGCAACAACGTCGCGACCAGCAAGGTCTTTCGCGTTTGGAGCGTAACGTTCCATAAAGCGTTCGCCGTCTTTGTTTAGAAGGTAACCACCTTCACCACGACAGCCTTCTGTCACAAGAACACCCGCGCCAGCAATACCCGTTGGGTGGAACTGCCACATTTCCATGTCTTGCATTGGAACGCCTGCACGAAGTGCCATACCAACGCCATCACCCGTGTTGATGTGCGCGTTAGTTGTCGATGCGTAAATACGACCTGCACCACCAGTAGCTAGAATTGTTGCTTTCGATTTGAAGTAACAGATTTCACCCGTTTCCATACAGATCGCAGTACAACCCATGATTGCGCCATCTTGGTTTTTCACAAGATCCAAAGCGTACCATTCAGAAAAGATGGTTGTCTTATGTTTGACGTTTTGTTGGTAAAGCGTATGAAGAAGAGCGTGACCTGTACGGTCTGCTGCAGCTGCTGTGCGCGCCGCCTGCTCACCACCAAACTCTTTTGACTGACCGCCGAATGGACGTTGGTAGATGGTACCGTTATCAAAACGAGAGAATGGAAGACCCATTTTTTCTAGCTCGATAACTGACTCAGGACCATTTTTACACATGTATTCAATCGCGTTCTGGTCACCAATGTAATCAGAACCTTTTACTGTGTCGTACATGTGCCATTGCCAATCGTCCTTATGCGAGTTACCAAGCGCAACTGTGATACCGCCTTGAGCAGATACAGTATGAGAACGGGTTGGGAATACTTTAGACAACAAAGCACAAGAAAGGCCTTGTTCCGAAATTTGTAGTGCAGCGCGCATACCTGCACCACCAGCGCCGATTACTACGGCATCAAACTCACGAACTGGAATAGACACTTACGCACCCCACAGAATAAATAGACCAGAGAAGACATAACCGAATAAAACGGCAATCACACCAAGTTGAAGTGCACCACGAAGTTTCGCGCACTTAATGTAGTCGGTGAACACTTGCCACATACCGATCCATGCATGAATCAGAACAGATGCAAGCGCCAACATGGTGAAGACTTTGGTGAAAGTACCACCAAAGAATTGGGTCCATGATGCGTAAGAGATATCTGAAAATGCACAGAAGCTAACCAGATAAATCGTGTATAGCGTCATAATGATGGCCGTTGCACGAATCAGTAGGAAATCGTGTACACCATTACGACCAAATGAAGATACGTGTTTTACCATACCAAGATCCCCGCCAATAGTGATAATACTGCAGTTGCACCAAAGGCAACTTTCGCGCTCATCGCGCCTGAATCTAGTTCTTCAAAATGACCTAGATCCATCAGCAAATGACGAATACCACCAGCGATGTGGTAGGCAAGTGCAGTCAGGATACCCCACAGGATGAATTTTACGAAGAAGCCATCAACGATATCTGCGGCTTCCATAAAACCCATAGGGGATGACAGAGAAATGGACAGTAACCAAAGTAATATACCCACCGCAACAAACGTAATTACCCCAGACACACGGTGCAGGATCGATGCGATTGCTGTGATAGGAAAGCGAATGGTCTGTAAATCTAAATTAACAGGTCTTGACTTTCTTTCTTTCACGGGCTTGCTCACTCAGCTCCATTGAGCATTTATTGTTATAACCAATTTCAGCTTCCAAACGTACAAAAGTTAACATTTGATTAACAAATTATCGCAATAAGCTCAGAGATAATTGTAAACACTTTGTTAACAACCGGAGTCCACAAACAAACCTCACTTTTGTTTCTAGCCCCGAATTTATAAGGATTTAACTAAAATTTTCTTTGCCAATATACGGCGAGCAACATTCTAATACAATTGGTGTAACAAATTATGCTACATAGAACAGATTTTTAACGATTTTCATGAGAAAAATCATAACAAGTGCACACAAAGATGGAGAAAAATTGACTTTAAGCTTTAACAACAGTACAAAAATGGCACATAAACATCCTGGACGGATTAAATAATAAACAAAGGAGATTGTTATGGCGGATAAGAAAGCGACCCTTCATGTTGAAGGTCAAGCGCCAATCGAACTGCCAATTATGGACGGTACGCTAGGTACACCTGTAATTGACGTTCGTAAACTGGGAGCCAATGGTTACTTTACTTTTGACCCAGGTTTTCTTGCCACTGCATCTTGTGAATCATCAATCACTTACATCGATGGCGGCAAAGGTATTCTTTTGCACCGCGGTTACCCGATTGATCAATTAGCCAATAACGCAGATTACCTAGAAGTATGTTACATCCTTCTTTACGGTGAAGCCCCTACCCGAGAACAATACGAGCAATTCAAAACGACTGTTACTCGTCACACAATGGTACACGAGCAAATCGCAAGCTTCTTCCATGGCTTCCGTCGTGATGCTCACCCAATGGCAGTAATGTGTGGTGTGGTTGGTGCTCTTGCAGCCTTCTACCACGATTCACTTGATATCAATAACGACGAGCACCGTGAAATTGCGGCTTATCGTCTGCTATCTAAAATGCCAACTCTGGCTGCAATGTGTTTCAAATACTCTGTTGGTCAGCCATTTATCTACCCACGCAACGATTTGAGCTACGCGGAAAACTTCCTACACATGATGTTTGCTAACCCATGTGAAGAGTATGAAGTGAACCCTGTTGTTGCTCGTGCGATGGATAAAATCTTCACACTTCACGCAGATCACGAGCAAAACGCGTCGACATCAACAGTCCGTTTAGCCGGTTCTTCTGGTGCAAACCCATTCGCATGTATTGCCGCTGGTATCGCATCACTTTGGGGCCCAGCTCACGGTGGCGCAAACGAAGCATGTCTGAAGATGCTAGAAGAAATCGGCAGCGTGGATAACATTCCAGAGTACGTGGAACGTGCGAAAGACAAAGATGACCCATTCCGTTTGATGGGCTTCGGTCACCGTGTTTACAAGAACTACGATCCACGTGCGACCGTAATGCGCGAAACATGTCACGAAGTTCTAAAAGAGCTGAACATTAAAGATCCTCTACTGGACGTAGCAATGGAACTTGAGCGTATCGCTCTTTCTGATGAATACTTTGTTTCTAAGAAACTGTACCCGAACGTAGATTTCTATTCAGGTATCATTCTGAAAGCGATCGGTATTCCTGTATCAATGTTTACGGTTATCTTCGCGATTTCTCGTACTATTGGTTGGATTGCCCACTGGAACGAGATGCACAGCGACCCACTAAACCGTATCGGTCGCCCACGTCAGCTTTACAAAGGCGAGACGCAACGTGAATTTTCGCCGCTTCATGAGCGCGAATAATCGTTACTAGAGTTATCAGATAAACAAAAGGGTTGAGATGTAAGTCTCAACCCTTTTTAGTTTTAACGATAAAAATACACGCTACACTGGATTATCAATATCCACAAACTCGACATCTAAACCGTATTCATCGGCTAACCACTTACCAAGTGCTTTGATGCCATAACGCTCTGTTGCATGGTGACCCGCAGCAAAATAGTGGATGTCCATCTCACGAGCGGTGTAAGTTGTTCGCTCCGAAATTTCGCCAGAAATGAATGCATCTAATCCATGCTGAACCGCAAGTTCAATGAAATCTTGTCCACCGCCAGTACACCAACCAACTGTTTCGATCATTTTCTCCGCATTATCTGGAGCGATATGTAGAGGCTCTCGATTAAGGACTTGGTTGATCTTGCTCGCAAATTGAGAACCAGTCATCGGTTTTTTCAAGCGTCCAAACAGGGCGACAGACTGCGGATGACCTTCTAACCCACCGTCGATTTCAAGATCAAGAAGACGAGCAAGCTCTGCGTTGTTACCAAGTTCAGGATGAATGTCGAGCGGTAGATGGTAGCCGTACAGATTAATGTCACTTTTAATTAGGCTACGAATGCGCTTACCTTTCATACCGCGAATGGGTTCTGGCTCCCCTTTCCAAAAATAACCATGGTGGACCAATAACGCATCGGCTCTGAGTTCAATCGCTTTATCAATTAATGCTTGAGAAGCAGTTACTCCAGTAACTACGCGCTTGATCTGTGGACAGCCTTCAACCTGTAAGCCATTTGGCGCGTAATCTTTAATTAACTCGGGCGAGAGTTTGCTGTTGAGAATCTTTTCTAACTGTAAATTATTCATTATCACTTCCAATTTCGAGCGAGTACCTCAAAGTGTATATCGAACTATGACACTGATGCTAGCTACCCTATTCTACTAACCAAATTTAGTTACAATAACGAGGCTCGCTGCTTTATCAACATCATTAAGGAATCAGGATGAATCAACTGCAACGTCTTTATCAATGGATCACCTCTTCTCCTCCTCTTTTTCAGTTGCTCCCTCCTTTCGCAACATTGGAAGACTTATCGATTAAACCTCTGGATGAATCTGAAGAGTACCAAGGGAACCCGAGACTAGGTTTTTTGTATCAGCATTTATGTACCGCTGCACTTGCGAATTCAGAACAATATGAAATTGTTGCAGAAGAAATTCAACTCAACGATAGCGACGGAAAAACCATCGGTGCGATAGATCTCATACTTAAAAATAGAACATTGGACCAACTAGAACATTGGGAAGTAGCGATTAAGTTTTATCTTTTACATGAAGGTGTTTGGTATGGCCCTAACGCGCACGATCAATTGCATACAAAACTGGATAGAATGCTCTCCCACCAATTGAAAATGAGCGAAAGGCCTGAATTTAGACAAATGCTTCCTCTGGATCAGTCTCCAAAGGAACGCTTGTTGATGCAAGGGCGACTTTACATCAATCCATTTTCTAATGAAGTACCACCGAAAGAGTGCTTAGGCTTTGCTCTCAATCCAAGCCAAATCAGTGGATATTGGTGTTATCAAAGCCAATGGAGTTTGATCAATAAACCGCTTTACCACTTAAGCAAACCCAACTGGGCTATTGGTACGGATGATTTTTCTCAGCCGATTGAAAAACCAATGGAGCGATTTGAGCATGCACAAACAGCAGATGGAGAGTTCTGGTTCATCGTGCCAGATAATTGGCCACAAAATCCAAACGCTCATAAATAGAGAGTTAACGACGAGTTGTAAAAAAGGCGACCATCTGGTCGCCTTTTTGTCAGAGTAGGTTTAATTACAAGCCTGCAGCTGCAAATACTTGATTCACAATTTCTTGTGCTTCAGCTTCAATTTGTTTTAGGTGTTCTTCACCCTTGAAGCTCTCACAATAGATTTTGTAGATGTCTTCCGTACCCGATGGACGAGCAGCAAACCAACCATTTTCAGTCGTCACTTTCAATCCGCCAATCGCCGCACCGTTACCAGGAGCGTGTGTTAGACGCGCCGTAATCGGATCACCTGCCAGTGTTTCTGCTGCAACCATTTCTGGCGACAGTTTCTTCAACACGTCTTTTTGAGGTCCATTCGCTACCGCTTGAATACGATTGTACTTAGACTCACCATGTTTAGCGGCAAGCTCTTCGTAGTACTCTTGTGGGTTTTTACCCGTTACCGCAGTAATCTCTGCCGCTAACAAACATAGTAAGATGCCGTCTTTATCTGTTGACCATGGTGTTCCATCTTTACGTAGGAAAGAGGCACCTGCGCTCTCTTCACCACCAAAACCAAACTTGCCAGTGTAAAGGCCATCGACAAACCACTTGAAGCCGACAGGCACTTCACACAGTTCACGACCCAAATCGGCTACTACTCGGTCGATAAGTGCACTTGAAACCAGCGTCTTACCAACCGCAACATCTGTACTCCACGCATCACGATGACGGTATAGGTAGTCGATACAAACCGCTAAGAAATGGTTCGGGTTCATCAAACCTTTCGGCGTCACGATACCATGACGGTCATAGTCTGGATCATTACCAAACGCAAGATCGTATTCATCTTTCAGGGCTAGCAGACCAGCCATTGCGTATGGAGAAGAACAGTCCATACGAACCACGCCGTCCTTATCAAGCGACATGAACTGGAATGATGGATCAATCGCTTCGCTGACCAAGGTCAGATCTAAGTTGTATGCTTGGCCGATTTGACGCCAGTAATCAATGCCGCTGCCACCAAGTGGATCCACACCAATTTTCAACTTCGATTTCTGGATCGCTTCCATATCGATAACATTTACTAAGTCATCGATGTAAGGCTTCACCAAATCCATCTCTACGAATAGCTCAGATGCTTTCGCTTCTGCTAACGCTAGACGCTTCACATCTTTTAGGCCACCAGCAATGATCTCGTTCGCACGATCTTCAATCGCTTGAGTCAATTCTGCTTCTGCTGGACCGCCATGTGTTGGATTGTACTTAATACCGCCATCTTGTGGTGGATTATGAGACGGTGTGATAACGATGCCATCCGCTTTCTCATCATGCTTTAGATTGTAAGTTAAGATAGCGTGAGAAATGCCAGGTGTTGGTGTGTAGCCATTATCCTGCTGTACGATGACTTTTACACCATTCGCAATCAAAACTTCGATTACGCTTGAAAACGCAGGTTCTGACAACGCGTGGGTATCTTTGCCCACAAACAACGGCCCTGTAGTCCCCTGCTTGGCACGTACTTCTGCAACTGCTTGTGCGATAGCAAGAATGTGGTTTTCATTAAAAGTTTGCTTGTCTGCTGTGCCACGGTGACCAGAAGTACCGAATTGAACCTTATGTTCCGCATTATTAGCATCAGGCTGAAGTAAGAAGTAGTTAGCAACTAACGCTGGAATATTATGGAGATCTTCCTGCTGCGCTTTTTGCCCAGCACGAGGGTGCATAGCCATGTTTGACATCCTTTCTTTTAAAAATAATAAAATTACAAAAAAGCCTCATAATATCCGCTAACTGCGACGCATTATGAGGCTTCTATCAGGTTTCTTAGATTGAACCTGTTACTTTTTCTATCAAGTCAGGTTGGAACTCCATGTGCGTCATCACTTGTTCAACCATTTGTCTCTTACGACTGGTATTGTTGTTTGTGATAACCCAAAACGGCGTACCTGGAATGGCTTTAGGCTTGGTGGTGTTACCATTGGCCAGTAAGGTTTCTTCATTGTCTGCAAAGTAAACGCGTTTACGTCCCTTTACGTTTGTCGCTTGTGCGAAGCCTTCTGGATTTAACTTATGTAAGGTCGATAGTACTAACATAAAGCGATCAATCGCTTTTTTTAGACCGGCAAACTCATCAGAAATTAGCAGCGAACGCATCTCTTTCACTACATCAATAGATTCTGCTTTGCCCGCATCTTTACTTACTACAATCCCTTGTGGCTTCTCTACTGCTGGTGCTGATTCTGCTACCTGCAACTGACCATCAAGGTTTAAAAGGCGTCGCAAAATATCCGAGGCGCTTTCACCGATATGCTTAGTTTGGCTAGCAATGTAACGGTATAGATCCTCATCAACCTCAATTGTTTTCATTCGCTTTTCACATTCTCAATGTTTAAACTCTGGGGGATTATAACGAGATCCTTTCGGATACTCCACGTTAAACCCATCACGAATAAGATAAAATGTCAGCATTACTCAACTATAAGCAGGAAGGCCAAGGCCAAACAGTTGTTTTGATTCACGGATTGTTTGGTAGTTTAAGTAATCTGGGCCTATTGGCTCGTGATCTTGTTGAAGATCACTCAGTGATCAGTATCGACCTACGCAATCACGGTCTCTCTTTCCACTCTGATACTCATAACTACACTGACATGGCACAAGATGTCGCGACGCTTCTTCAGCACTTAAACGTTGAGCCATCGATAATCGTCGGCCATTCAATGGGCGGTAAAGTCGCGATGAAACTCGCTGATATAGCACCAAATCTTGTGAAACAGTTGGTCGTATTGGACATGGCACCAGTAGCTTACCAGACCAATCGTCACGACAACGTATTTGATGGTTTGCTGGCCGTTATCAAAGAAAAACCTGCGAACCGTCAACAAACGTTAGAAATATTAGCTCAACACATTGAGATGGATGGCGTTAGGCAATTTCTCTCAAAATCGCTGTTTAAAAACGAAGACCATATGGCTTGGCGATTTAACGTCAACAGTTTATTAAGTAACTATGCTGAGATCATTGGCTGGCAAGATATTGCTCCTACCGAGATCCCGACACTCTTCATTAAAGGCGGAGATTCGGACTACTTAATGCCAGAGCACCAACCGTCAGTACAACGACAATTCAAACAAGCTAAAGCACACATTATTGCCAACACAGGCCATTGGTTACACGCAGAAAAACCAGCTGAAGTGATGCGAGTGATCCGGAAATACATTTCGAGTTAACAAATTCGAAAAGCAACAATAGATTATTGAAATAACCCTCCTTGTAGTGCATTAACAATGCTGTGTAACAGTGGTATAGTGCGCCCAAGATTTTTCGGCATGAAGGACTAAAATGCTTTACGACTATATGGATATGCTCGAGTCTATTGGGCTCGATCTTCTTTTTGCTGCTATCTTCTTTTTCATCGGGATGGCAATAAAAGATGTGCTAAAGCAAGGCAATGTACCTGTTTTTGGCCGTCGTATTGTATGGTTAGTCCTTTTCCTAGGCTGTGCTGGCTTTATTGCAAAAGGTATTATTCAGCTCACTTGGGAAGGCTCGGGGTTAGGTTAAACCCTCAGTACCATTGCCCATAACAAACAATGTAAAGGTATAGACTCTATGGCAAGTGTAGGTATCTTCTTCGGTAGCGACACAGGTAATACTGAAGCCGTTGCAAAGATGATTCAAAAGCAACTAGGCAAACATCTAGTTCACGTTCAAGACATCGCGAAAAGCAGCAAAGAAGACATTGATAACTTTGATCTTCTTCTTCTAGGTATCCCTACTTGGTACTACGGCGAAGCACAATGTGATTGGGATGATTTCTTCCCTGAACTTGAGCAGATCGATTTCTCTACTAAGCTAGTGGCTATCTTCGGCTGTGGCGACCAAGAAGACTACGCAGAATACTTCTGCGATGCGATGGGTACAGTGCGTGACATCGTTGAGTCTAAAGGCGGCACAATTCTTGGTCATACTTCAACTGAAGGCTACGAGTTTGAAGCTTCAAAAGCACTTGTTGAAGGCGACGACAGCCAATTCGTAGGTCTATGTATTGATGAAGACCGTCAACCTGAGTTGACTGACCAACGCGTCGAAAACTGGGTTAAGCAGATTTACGAAGAAATGTGCCTAGCTGAGCTAGAAGGCTAAGTAAGTATTAAAAAAGACCTCCGATTAGAGGTCTTTTTTATAGCATTAAATTAAGGCGCTTCCGTTACCGCCTCTTCTTCTCGATATTGAGGCTTCTTTCTCACATATAACTTGCGCTGAACTTCAGATACCACATTCCCTTGTTTGTCTTTTACATGCGTAATGAATTCAGGAAAGCACTTTTCGCCGTTTCGAGTCATCTGATAGATCTCGTCTAGCATGCCATCCGTGATCTTAAACTCAGCAAACAAATCGCTTTGTCCTGGCTTGATAAAGTTGATGCTCGCCTCTTTATCCCACACGTAATACTCTTCACGTAGAATACCCATCAACATGAGAGAGTAAATGGGATCGGTTAAGGAAAAAATACTGCCTCCATACTGTGTACGATTGGCATTTTTGTTCCACCAGCGAAGTTTCAAACGAACTTTAACCATTCGGAAGTCTTCAGAAATATGTAAGATTTTAATTCCGGCCCCCCAAAATGGTGGCCATACATTCAACGCAAATTTCACAATCCCTGGTTTATAAATCTTCGCGAGTCGCTTATTCATTGCAGTCCGTGCCCTCTCTAAGCTCATGTTACAAAATTGTAACTGGTCAGATCTGTAATATAATCGACCCATTTCCAATTTACAAAAAGATTCTATTAACCCTTTGAAGTTCGTGGTTTAATGTTTTTAGCGCTTCGCCTATAATGGTAGGAATATTGAATTCTGTTAAATCGCTGCAGATGATCCAACGGGAAAGTATATGTCAGATAATAATCAGGCGCTGAAGGATGCGGGTCTAAAAGTTACCCTTCCAAGGCTAAAAATTCTAGAAGTACTTCAGCAGCCAGACTGCCAGCACATCAGTGCTGAAGATTTGTACAAAAAGCTGATTGATCTAGGTGAAGAGATAGGTCTAGCAACTGTTTATCGCGTTCTAAACCAATTCGACGATGCAGGTATTGTTACTCGTCACCACTTTGAAGGTGGCAAGTCAGTCTTCGAATTGTCAACTCAACATCACCACGACCACCTAGTATGTCTAGACTGTGGTGAAGTAATTGAGTTTTCTGACGACATCATTGAAGAGCGCCAACGCGAAATCGCAGCTAAGTACAATGTGACGCTAACAAACCACAGCTTATACCTATACGGTAAATGCAGTGACGGTGGTTGCAAAGAAAACCCAGATGCGCACAAACCTGCAAAATAATTTGCTTGTAGATTAAAAATAAACGCCAGTTAAAGCTGGCGTTTTTTGTATCTGTACTTTTTGTTTTGCTTAATCCAAAAACAAAAATGCCAGCAATTGCTGGCATTTTTCTATAGGTAACGATTGAGATTATTGGTTCTCAATTTTCGCCCATGTATCACGTAGGCCAACCGTGCGGTTGAACACTAGGTTATTTGCAGTTGAATCTTTAGAATCCACACAGAAGTAACCCATACGCTCGAACTGGTAGCCTTGCTCTGCTTCTGCAGATGCCAGGCTTGGCTCAACGAAACCGTTGATCACAACGAGTGAATCAGGGTTAATGGTTGAAGCGAAGTCTTCTGCTGCTGCAGGATTTGGAACAGTGAACAAACGATCGTATAGGCGAATTTCTGCTGGTAGCGCTTTATCCGCAGATACCCAGTGAATTACGCCTTTAACTTTACGACCATCTGCTGGGTTTTTGCCTAGCGTTTCGGGATCGTAAGTACAGTAAATCGTTGTGATGTTGCCTTCCGCGTCTTTTTCAACACGCTCAGCTTTGATCACGTAAGCACCACGTAAACGAACTTCTTTACCAAGAACTAGACGCTTGTACTTTTTATTCGCTTCTTCACGGAAGTCTTCACGCTCGATCCAAACTTCACGAGTAAACGGTACTTCACGCTCACCCATTTCAGGTTTATTTGGATGGTTAGCCAGCGTTAGATTTTCTACAGCGCCCTCTTCAAAGTTCTCAATAACAACTTTAACAGGGTCCAACACAGCCATCGCACGAGGTGCATTTTCGTTTAGGTCGTCACGAATACAAGATTCAAGCGAGCTAAACTCGATCATGTTTTCTTGCTTCGTCACGCCGATACGCTTACAGAATTCGCGGATTGACGCAGGTGTGAAACCACGACGACGTAAACCAGATACTGTTGGCATACGAGGATCATCCCAACCGTTAACCAATTTTTCGGTTACTAGTTGGTTTAGCTTACGCTTAGACATCACTGTGTATTCTAGGTTTAGACGGCTGAACTCGTATTGATGAGGACGACAATCAATTGTGATGTTGTCTAATACCCAGTCGTACAAACGACGGTTGTCCATGAACTCTAGCGTACAGATAGAGTGCGTAATGCCTTCTAGCGCATCAGAGATACAGTGTGTGAAGTCGTACATTGGGTAAATGCACCACTTATCACCCGTTTGATGGTGAGTAGCAAAACGTACACGGTATAGCACTGGATCACGCATAACCATGAATGACGAACCCATATCGATCTTCGCACGAAGACACGCTTTACCTTCTTCAAATTCACCTGCGCGCATTTTTTCAAATAGCGCTAAGTTTTCTTCAACAGAACGGTCGCGGTATGGGCTTGGCTTACCTGGCTCTTTTAGCGTGCCACGGTACTCACGAATCTGCTCTGGACTTAGCTCATCTACGTACGCTAAGCCTTTGTTAATCAATTCAATTGCATATTCGTAAAGCTTGTCGAAGTAGTTTGATGAGTAACATACTTCACCATCCCACTCGAAGCCTAACCAGTTTACATCTTTCTTGATAGACTCAACGTATTCGATGTCTTCTTTTTCAGGGTTTGTATCGTCGAAACGTAAGTTACATTGACCCTGGTAGTCCTGAGCAATACCGAAGTTCAAACAGATAGACTTAGCATGACCGATGTGCAGGTAGCCATTTGGCTCCGGCGGGAATCGAGTATGCACGCTAGTGTGTTTGCCATCCGCTAGATCCTTATCAATGATCTGGCGAATAAAGTTTGATGGACGAGCATCAGCTTCACTCATCTATAGCACCTCAAAAATATAAGTATTGTCAGAGAAAACGGAACTCTGTATCCGATATGGTTTTACAGAGTACATTGTTTCTAATGATCCACAATTCTAAGCCATTAGACAACAAGAACTCGCGCTAAAACGGCAATATTTATCGAGTTCGCGTGAATGCACAGCAGATTCAAAGCACTGAAACAAAAAAAGACCTCCCGAAGGAGGTCTCTAATCAAATATCAGTTCGATGTAATTATGGTAGTTTTACATTCGATAGGTCTTCGTTTGCGCCGATTGCTTTCATTTCGCCAGCAACGATTTCTGCTAGAGGACCAAGGATAACTTGAAGGTTGTTTTCACCTAGTTTAACAACACCTTTCGCACCTAGTTTCTTCAACACTTCTTCATCAGCTACTGAACGATCTTTCAGAGTTAGACGTAGACGAGTGATACATGCGTCAATTGAAGTTAGGTTGTCATGACCACCTAGCGCTTTTAGGTATTGACGAGCTAGGTCACCACTTTTTGCTTCACCTGCTGGTGCTGCTGCTTGGCTATCATCATCTTCACGGCCTGGCGATTTTAGGTTAAACGCGCGGATTGCGAAGCTGAATGTGAAGAAGTAAAGAGCACCGAAGCCAAGACCAACTGCACCTAGTAGTAGAGGTTTAGTTGCTAGACCGTAGTTCAACAAGTAGTCAATTAGACCAGCAGAGAATGTGAAGCCGTGTAGCGTACCAAGCATGTTAGCAACAACTAGCGATAGACCAGTGAACACTGCGTGAATCGCGTATAGAGCAGGAGCTAGGAATACGAACATGAACTCTAGAGGCTCTGTGATACCAGTTAGGAATGAACAGAATGCAACAGAGAACAATGCACCACCAACTTGGCTACGTTTCTCAACAGGAGCCGCTAGGTACATAGCAAGTGCTGCACCTGGTAGACCAAACATCATTACTGGGAAGAAACCGTTCATGAATACACCAGCGCTCTTATCACCACCGAAGAAACGGTGTAGGTCACCAGATTTAACTGTTTCAGTTACTTCTTTAACAGTTGCTGTAATTTCTGGAGTTACTGAGTTAGCGAATTCAAATGTGTGAGTTTGACCAGCAACAAGAGTTTTAGCTAGAGCTGGGTCAACACAAAGTTGTTGTAGTGCAGGAAGAGCTTGACCAGCAGCTGTTGCGCCAGAAACTAGCACTTCTTGACAAGAACCCATACCAAACCAGAAGAAAGAGTTCAGTACGTGGTGTAGACCTACAGGAATTAGAGCACGGTTAAGCGTACCGTATACAAACTGACCGATTGCGCCAGAAGTAGAGATACCGTGAGCAAGCGCATCTAGACCACCTTGGATTGTTGGCCATACAATACCTGAAACAGCACCAGCAACTAGGGCGAACAAACCAGCCATAATTGGCACTAGGCGCTTACCAGAGAAGAATGCCAGCCACTCAGGAAGGCGCGTAGCATGGAAAGCATTGTAAGAATGGCCAGCAATGATACCTGCGATGATACCACCGAAGAATGACATGTTAACTGACGCATCGATTGTTGACGCTGTCGCAGTAAGTACGAAGTACGCAACCGCACCAGCAAGACCTGCAGCACCTTGACCGTCTTTTGATAAGCCGATCGCGATACCTAGACCAAATAACAATGGAAGGTTAGAGAAGATTGAGTTACCGGCTTGTGCCATAAACGCGATGTCAAATACATCAGGTTGGCCCAAGCGCAGTAACAAGCCTGCGATTGGCAAAGTCGCGATAGGAAGCATAAGAGCTTTACCTAACTTCTGCGCGTATCCGAGAATATTCACCTTAAGTTCCCCCTATAGGATTCGATGTTATGTTGAATGACTTATTTCAGTCGTTCAATTTAGTCATCGTCAGTTTATGACATTAATTTTGCTCCGCAAATTAAAAGCTCATTGTTTGTGATCATAATCACCACAATTTGCCCTTTCGAAAGGTTTTTGCTAGCGAGATCATAAAACTTATTTTATTATACGAAAAAATGGCGTTTTAAAGATAATATTCTCGCACTTTATGCAAGGCAGAATCAGTGTTATTTTGGTATCTCGGCGGGTAATTCTTAGTAACTTTGCTCTGAAAAAGAATCATAAAAAACAATTCATTTATTATTTTTCAGTTAGTTACTCTGACAATGACATCGATAAAACGCAACTTGCTGTATGTGACTCGTTATCTAATTCAGTGATACAAACTAAGTACCCACATGACTCATTCAGTCGCCGATTAGATAACGATACAGAAATTGAATTCTCATCTATAAGGACTAGCTGACTATGTACGCGCTAAGTAACTGTAAAATCTATACCGGTAGTGATGTTCTTACCGATCATGCGGTCATCGTTGAAAACGATCTAATTCAATCCATTGTGCCCGTTTCTGAACTACCGAAAGGCATTGAAGTAAAAGATCTGAATGGAGCTAACTTAAGTCCTGGTTTTATCGACCTGCAACTGAACGGTTGTGGCGGCGTCATGTTGAACGATGCTATCACAGCAGAAACGATGCAAATCATGCACGAAGCAAACCTAAAGTCGGGTTGTACCAGCTTCCTTCCTACGCTGATCACTTCTTCTGATGAAGATATGCGCGCGGCAATCTCCGCAGCTCGCGAATATCACAAAAAATACCAAAACCAATCGCTTGGCTTACATCTTGAAGGCCCATACCTTAACGTCGCGAAAAAAGGTATTCATAGCGTTGACTTCATCCGTCCATCCGATGACGGCATGATTGACCTTATTTGCTCAAATGCAGACATCATTGCCAAAGTCACTCTTGCTCCAGAGCAGAACGACCCTGAACATATCGCACGCCTAAAAGCTGCAGGCATTGTGGTATCAATCGGTCACACAAACGCGACCTATGCTGAAGCTCGTAAAGGGTTTGAGGCTGGTATTACTTTTGCCACTCATCTATTCAATGCGATGACTCCTATGGTTGGTCGTGAGCCAGGAGTGGTTGGTGCTATTTACGATACACCAGAGATCTACGCAGGCATAATTGCTGACGGCTTCCACGTAGACTACGCAAACATTCGAATTGCTCATAAAATCAAAGGTGAAAAGCTTGTTTTGGTGACCGATGCCACAGCTCCGGCAGGTGCTAACATTGATCACTTTATTTTTGTCGGTAAGAAAGTATATTACCGAGATGGTAAGTGTGTTGATGAAAACGGCACACTAGGCGGCTCAGCTCTGACTATGATTGAAGCAGTTCAGAACACAGTTGAGCACGCAGGTATCGCTTTAGAAGAAGCTCTACGAATGGCTACACTGTACCCAGCGACAGCAATTGGCGTTGAGGACCGTCTCGGCCGTATTCGAAAAGGCATGGTTGCAAACCTAACTATTTTCGATCGTGACTTCAACGTTAAAGCGACGGTTGTTAACGGACAATACGAGCAAAATTAAGCATGAATGGCGGACAGATTGGTAATGTAGATTTAGTAAAACAGCTTAACAGCGCTGCGGTATACAGGCTGATTGATCAGCAAGGTCCTATCTCCCGAATTCAAGTCGCGGATGTTAGCCAGCTTGCTCCAGCGAGTGTTACCAAAATCACCCGTCAACTATTGGAACGCGGCCTCATTAAAGAGGTCGCCCAACAAGCTTCAACAGGTGGTCGTCGAGCAATCTCATTGACCACTGAAGTGAAGCCTTTTCACTCTATCGCCGTTCGTTTGGGTCGAGACTACGTTCAATTCTGTCTCTATGACTTAGGCGGCACTGCACTGGCAGAAGATCAACACGAACTTCACTACACCAACCAAGCCGATTTGATCGCAGGTCTTATTGATTTATTAAAAGACTTCGTAAGTCGTTGCCAAGATAAAATTGACCAGTTGATTGCTATCGGTATTACGTTACCAGGCCTAGTTAACCCTACGACAGGCGTCGTTGAGTACATGCCAAATACGGATATTGATAACCTTGCGCTTGGTGAAATTATCCGAGAGAAGTTCAATACGGCTTGCTTTGTCGGTAACGACGTCCGTGGTATGGCACTTGCAGAACATTATTTTGGTGCTAGCCAAGATTGCCAAGACTCTATCTTAGTCAGTGTACACCGCGGTACTGGCGCAGGTATCATTGTTAACGGCCAAGTGTTTCTAGGTTTTAACCGTAACGTAGGTGAAATTGGCCACATTCAAATTGACCCTCTTGGTGAGCAATGCCAATGTGGCAACTTTGGCTGTCTTGAAACGGTTGCTGCTAACCCAGCGATCATCCAACGCGTTAAACAGCTCATAGCACAAGGCTATGAGTCTAGCTTAACGCAATTGGAGCACATTACGATTGAAGATGTATGCACTCATGCTATGAACGGTGATGAGCTCGCGAAACAGAGCTTAGTACGTGTTGGTAACCAGTTGGGTAAAGCCATCGCTATCACCATCAACTTGTTTAACCCACAAAAAATCGTGATTGCAGGTGACATCACGGCTGCACAAGACATTGTTTTCCCTGCAATTCAAAGAAATGTAGAAAACCAGTCGCTGAAAACCTTCCACAACGATCTTCCAATTGTGGCTTCTCACATAGATAAGCAGCCAACAATGGGCGCTTTCGCCATGATAAAACGAGCGATGTTAAATGGCGTTTTGTTACAAAAGTTACTAGAAGACTAAGTTTATACAACTAATTGAGTTACAATCTCGGGCTGTGTTTTCACAGCCCGTTTTCGTATATCAGGAATCTAGCTCAACAGTATGGAAATTATTCTAATTACAACGGCTTTTTTAGCAGGCTTCATCGCGCTCAAATGCAGCCTTCCGCCTCTAGTCGGTTTTCTACTAGCAGGTTTTGGCTTACATGCCTTTGGCTATCAAAGTAATGACGTTATTGTCACTCTGGCTGATCTCGGCGTTACTCTTTTGCTTTTTACTATTGGCTTAAAGCTCGATGTAAAAACATTGCTCTCCAAAGAAATTTGGGGCGGCGCAACAGCGCATAATATTCTTTCAACCGCTTTTTTTGCCCTTGCGTTGTCAGGGTTGAAACTGCTTGGATTAACGTCCCTTGCAAGTATGGAAAGCGGGCAGATATTGCTCCTAGCCTTTGCACTTTCCTTCTCTAGCACTGTTTTCGCGGTAAAAACACTGCAGGAAAAAGGTGAACTCAACGCGACATACGCCACACTGGCCATCGGTATTTTGGTTATGCAAGATATCTTCGCGGTCGTGTTTCTGACTGTTTCAACAGGCAAAGTGCCAGAATGGTACGCCATAGGTCTATTTGCTCTTCCTCTCCTGCGCCCGCTGTTTTACAAGTTATTGGATAAAGTAGGCCACGGCGAGATGTTAGTGCTGTTCGGCATTTTCTTCGCGCTTGTTGTGGGTGCCGGACTGTTTGAGTTAGTTGGAATGAAACCAGACCTTGGCGCCTTGATTCTTGGCATGATGCTCGCTGGTCACCGTAAAGCGTCAGAGTTGTCTAAATCGCTATTTAATATGAAAGAGCTCTTTCTCGTCTGCTTCTTCTTAAATATCGGCTTATCCGCATCTTTGAGTCTAACAGGTATCGCACTAGCACTATTATTCATTGTCCTTCTGCCTATTAAAGGATTGCTATACTTCCTGACCATCAACCACTTTAAGTTTCGCGTGCGTACTTCCCTTCTCGCATCTTTATCACTGTTTAACTACAGCGAATTCGGGCTCATTGTCGGTGGCCTGGCGTACAAAATGGGGTGGATGCCGAGTGACATGCTCGCAGCCATCGCTGTAGCGGTTTCACTATCCTTTATTATCTCAGCACCTCTAAATCGCTTGGGCCATAAAATTTATCAACATTCCGGAAAATGGTTACAAGAAACGGCTGCAGAGAAACTCAACCAACGTGACCAGTTGATCAACCCGGGACATGCTCAAGTACTTATTCTAGGTATGGGGCGAATTGGTACCGGTGCATATGACGAGCTACGCGCACGTTACGGCAAGATTTCTCTGGGGATTGAGATCCGTGAAGAAGCAGCGCAACAACACCGTTCAGAAGGACGTAATGTCATTTCAGGGGATGCTACCGACCCAGATTTTTGGGAACGAATCCTAGATACTGGTCACGTAAAGTTAGTTTTATTGGCAATGCCACACCATCAAGGTAATCAAACGGCACTAGAACAACTTCAGCGTAGAAACTACAAAGGGCAAATTGCCGCTATTGCAGAATATCCAGACCAACTAGAAGGTTTGTTGGAAAGTGGTGTGGACGCTGCCTTTAATATATACAGCGAAGCAGGTAGTGGTTTTGCGCGACACGTGTGCAAACAACTAGCACCTCAGTTCACTTCAATAAAATAACCCTAAAAATACGCAACAACGCTACTACCAATTAAAAGCCTTTCTATCAATAGAGAGGCTTTTTTGTTTAATTTTCATACCAAACCTTAATTCCATTCACCAAAACAACAAATAAGTTAAATATTATTTAATCAACAAGGCTTTTTATCATTTTTTTAATCACAAAACGTTGCTTTTTTTACTCAGAATGGCAAATTGAATCCATACCGATTAGAAATTGTTTAGTTTAGAAAGGATGTTGTATGTGTTCAGTATTTGGGATTTTAGACATTAAAAGTGATGCAGCGGCACTGCGTCCTATCGCGTTAGAAATGTCGAAAAAGCTTCGTCACCGTGGCCCTGACTGGTCTGGTATCTACTCTTCAGAAAGAGCAATCCTAGCTCACGAGCGCTTGGCTATCGTTGGTCTAAATAGCGGTGCTCAACCACTATACAGCCCTGATAAAAAACTAATCCTTGCCGTTAACGGTGAGATCTACAACCACAAAGAGATTCGCGCTCGCTACGAAGGAAAGTACGAGTTCCAAACAGACTCTGACTGTGAAGTTATTTTAGCACTGTATCAAGACATGGGTGCTGATCTTCTTGAAGAGCTAAACGGTATTTTTGCTTTCGTACTGTACGATGAAGAAAAAGATGAGTACCTAGTAGGTCGTGACCATATCGGTATCATTCCACTTTACCAAGGTTACGATGAACACGGTAACTACTACGTCGCTTCCGAAATGAAAGCACTCGTACCCGTTTGTAAAACAGTCAGCGAATTCCCTCCAGGTTCGCACTACAGCTCAAAAGATGCAGAACCTCAGCGTTACTACATCCGAGACTGGAACGAATATGCCGCTGTTCAAGGTAACAGCACGAGTAAAGAAGAACTAACAGAAGCACTGGAAGCAGCGGTGAAACGTCAACTAATGACTGACGTACCATACGGCGTACTACTATCTGGTGGTCTGGATTCATCCATCACATCTGCGGTAGCAAAACGCTATGCTGCGATGCGTATTGAAGACGATGAAAAATCAGAAGCATGGTGGCCTCAACTTCACTCTTTTGCGGTTGGTCTTGAAGGCGCTCCAGACTTAAAAGCAGCACGTGAAGTGGCAGAAAAAATTGGCACCGTTCACCACGAAATGACATACACCATTCAAGAAGGTTTGGATGCTATTCGTGACGTGATTTACCACATCGAGACTTATGACGTAACAACGATTCGTGCCTCAACACCGATGTTCCTCATGGGCCGTAAAATCAAGGCAATGGGCATCAAAATGGTGCTTTCTGGTGAAGGCGCTGATGAAATCTTCGGTGGCTACTTGTACTTCCACAAAGCGCCAAACGCAAAAGAGTTCCACGAAGAAACGGTTCGTAAACTGCTGGCTCTAAACATGTTTGACTGTGCCCGTGCGAACAAATCGTTGGCGGCATGGGGCGTTGAAGGCCGTGTACCATTCTTGGATAAAGAGTTCATTGACGTCGCAATGCGCCTAAACCCTGCAGACAAAATGTGTGGCAACGGTAAGATGGAAAAACACATTCTTCGCGAATGTTTTGAGCATTACTTACCAGACTCAATCGCTTGGCGTCAAAAAGAGCAGTTTTCTGATGGCGTAGGTTACAGCTGGATTGACACTTTGAAGGCCGTAGCAGAAGAAAAAGTGACCGATCAACAGATGGAAACGGCTCAGTACCGCTTCCCATACAACACACCAACGACTAAAGAAGGTTACGTATACCGCGAAATTTTTGAGGAGTTGTTCCCATTACCATCAGCTGCAGAATGTGTACCAGGTGGTCCTTCTGTAGCGTGTTCATCAGCGAAAGCGATTGAGTGGGATGAGTCATTCAAGAACTGTGTTGACCCTTCAGGCCGTGCAGTGCAAACCGTTCACAACGACGCTTACTAAGTAGAATTGGGCTGGAGCAGCAATCCAGCCCAATTATTTAACTTGTTGACGTTAAGATCAAAAAGAGGTGCGTGCGCACCTCTTTTTTGTGTTGGTGTTATTAGCGACTACTTTAAGTCTAAATCGGTGTTATCAATGCTAACTGGCACTCGCTTCGAGATCATTTGCACCAACATGATTGAACGCTTCTCTCCGTCTTGTTCTTGGAAAATGGCATCAATACCTGCAAATTGTCCGCTCTTAACACGAACCTGATCACCTGGTTTAGACATGCATTCGGATATGTTTTTTTCTGTGCAGCATTTCTCTAGCTGCTTCAACTCAAACACAAGATCGCCTTGAACTTCTTTTGGTTGGGCACCAAATCGAACAAAGTCGACAACACCGCGCGTCGACCGAACCGACGTAAAGTTCGGGCCTTGTTCATAATCAAAACGTGCAAATACATAACAAGGAAACAACGGTTCTTCGACCTTTTGTCGCTTACCGCGCAAGATTTTTTCGACTTCTACAGTTGGGTAGAAGCACTCAACACCTTGATTTTCAAGATGCTGCTTAGCCCTTATTTGTTCTCCACGCTTACAATAAAGTAAATACCAACGTTTCATTTTATTACTAGCCAATTATATTTTTGTTTCATCCTAGCATTAAGCTAAAGGTGAGTCATGAATATTCAAATTATCCATAAGAAGAACATTATACATTGTTCGCATAACTTACACTTTTTCAAAAGGTTAAGAAAATAAGTCCATAGGCAAAAATGAAAATTAAGTTTGTAACACACACCAACCACCAACAAAAGCTCCACAAAATCAAAAATAAACAGTGACTTAACAATGTTATTTAGTCGTAAGGCAAAATTTTATTGTTTGTAAGCAGTTAAATTGCAATGTATACGTAGGTGTCGTTAAAAAATGTAATAACTACTATTAGAAGAGCTTATGTCAAACCAACATCAATATTTCGGTCACCCTCGTGGCTTGTTCTTATTGTTCGGCACAGAACTCTGGGAACGCTTTTCCTACTACGCAATGCGTGCCATTCTAGTACTCTACTTAACTGATACCACAATGAATGGTGGTTTGGGCTGGTCAACGAAAGACGCGCTCGACCTTTATGGCATTTACACCGGCCTTGTTTACATTACCCCATTGATTGGTGGTTACCTTGCCGATAACTACCTTGGCCAACGCCGCTCAATTTTGCTTGGTGGTGCATTAATGGCTATCGGCCAGTTCACACTGGCACTTCCGGCTGACGCACTAGGCTTCGGAGCACTTCACACTTTCTATTTAGGTCTTGCTCTGCTTATTTGTGGTAACGGTCTATTCAAGCCAAATATCTCTACCATGGTTGGCGACCTTTACAATGAAGGTGATAACCGTCGTGATGGCGCTTTCACTATCTTCTACATGGGTATCAACCTTGGTGCTCTGCTAGCCGGCGTGGTTTCTGGATCTGTAACGAACTCATTTGGTTGGAAAGCAGGTTTCGTAGCAGCGGGCGTGGGTATGATAATCAGCCTTGTCATGCAAATGTCGCTTTCACAGTCTTGGCTTGGTGATATTGGCCGTGAGCCAGCCGCGAAACGCGACCTAAACAATAAGAACGCCAAAACAAAACAGCCTCTTACCAAAGAAGAAGTGGATCGCATTAAAGTTATCTTGGTGATGAGCCTGTTTACTATCGTATTCTGGGCTGGTTTCGAGCAAGCTGGCGGTCTGATGAACATTTACACTCAGCAGTACACCGATCGTATGATTGGCGGCTTTGAAGTACCTGCAGCTTGGTTCCAGTCACTAAACCCATTCTTTATCATTACGCTTGCGCCTGTCCTTGCGGTTCTATGGGTGAAACTAGGTAAACGTGAACCAAACTCACCAGCGAAATTTGCTTTAGCCATGTTCTTCTTGGCACTAGGCTTCCTATGCATGGTTGGTGCAGTAATGGAGCAAGGTGGTGATACTAACGTGAAAACATCCATGCTATGGCTAGTTGGCGCGTTCTTCTTCCATACTTTGGGCGAACTGTGTCTATCCCCTATTGGTCTGTCTCTTGTAACCAAACTGGCTCCGCTACGTCTTGCATCGTTGATGATGGGTGCATGGTTTGGTTGTAACGCTATTGCGAACTATGTCGCTGGTTACGTGGGTTCTCATGTGGGTGAACTTGGTGCAATGGCTATCTTTAGTGGCATCGCAGTAACCGCATTGATCAGTGGTGTGATTCTAATGTTATTCTCGAACACGCTTGTTCGTTGGATGCACGGTGCAGAAAACACTCACAGCACTGCAGAACAAATTGAAGAGCAACAAACACAAGTTGCTTAACATGGTTTCAAAGTTATTAAAAAGGGTCGCAATCGCGACCCTTTTCTGTATTCATTCAGTGCAGAATACCAAAGCTCTACAGCTTGCTGCGTACTAGTTCTGCCATCATATCGATATGCATGTCATCGTCGTTAAGGCATGGAATATAGTGGAACTGCTCACCACCCGCTTCCATAAAGATCTCTTTGTTCTCTCCAGCTATTTCTTCCAACGTTTCTAAACAATCAGATGAAAATGCAGGAGTCATGATATCAATTTTCTTCACGCCTTTACTGGTGATGGTTTCCAATGTTTTATCAGTGTAAGGCTGTAGCCACTCTTCTCGGCCAAAACGAGACTGATAAGCCATACCAATCTGATCCGATGATAAACCAAGCGCCTCACCAAGCAAGCGAGTGGTCGCTTCACAATGCTGAGGATAAATGTCGCCATTGTCTGCATAACGTTTAGGAATACCGTGATATGAACACAGCAAGTAATCCCCTTTGCCATACTCTTCCCAGTATTGTCGAACCGAGTGCGCAAGCGCTTCGATGTACATTGGATGATCGTGATAATCGCGAATAAAGCTGAATACTGGCATCACTGGCAGTTGCTTAAACGCTTTTGTGATTCCATCAGACACGGCTGCGGTGGTTGTCCCAGAATATTGTGGGTACAACGGTAGCACAATAACCTCTTCCACACCTTGAGCGATAAGAGCTTCAAAACCAGATTGAAGGCTTGGGTTGCCATAAGTCATGCCGAGTTCCACAGGCATATCGAGATGCTGAGCAAGTTTCTTTGCCTGGCGTTTGGAATACACCATTAAAGGTGAGCCCTCTTCCATCCATACCGATTCATACAACTTAGCGACCTTTGGCGAGCGCATTGGAAGAATCACACCATGTAAAATTGGACACCAAAGCCATCGTGTCATATCGACTACACGATGATCATGAAGAAACTGACTTAAGAAGCGCTTAACCGCTGGAGCGGTAGGTTCATCAGGTGTTCCTAGGTTAACCAGTAACACACCTTGTTTATTTTTAGTTTGCATTGCGTCCCTTTGTTTTCCCAGCATATAAAATGTATAAAAAAAGCGACCTTACGGCCGCTTCACTATAACAAAATTATTAAAAATTTTGATAATAGGTATTACCTATTATGCTAATGCCTTCTCGATATCAGCACTTACTTCAGCAACTTGCTTAGTACCGTCAAATTTTAGGTACTTAGTTTTGCCTGCTGCAGCTTCTTTACCGTAGTAATCGATAAGTGGTGCAGTTTGCTCGTGGTAAACACCTAGACGTGCACGTACTGTTTCTTCTTTGTCGTCATCACGAACAACAAGATCTTCACCCGTAACGTCGTCTTTACCTTCCACTTTAGGTGGGTTGTAAACAACGTGGTAAGTACGACCTGAAGGAAGGTGAGCACGACGACCAGCCATACGCTCAACAATTACATCGTCAGCTACGTCGAATTCGATAACGTAATCTACTTCAACGCCCATTTCTTTTAGACCATCAGCCTGAGGAATAGTGCGTGGGAAACCATCTAGTAGGAAACCTTTCTCACAATCGTCTTGAGCGATACGCTCTTTGATAAGACCAAGGATGATTTCATCAGAAACTAGCTGACCAGCGTCGATAACAGCTTTAGCTTGTTTGCCAAGTTCTGTACCTGCTTTGATAGCAGCACGAAGCATATCACCAGTAGAGATTTGTGGAATACCGTATTTATCCATGATGAAGTTTGCTTGTGTGCCTTTACCTGCACCTGGAGCACCTAGAAGAATGATGCGCATGATTTATCCTCTTTTATATTTAAGATTTATACCGAAGCTCACAATAGCTGTGCTTCGCAGGCATAAACCCTAGAAGCGCTCGCAACGATAAGTTTCGGTATAAGGTATATAGGCGGGCAAAAATACACGCCTTATTACTCACATTCAAGTCACAGATTCTATCACAGGTTCACAGAGCAAAGAGTGAATTAAGACTAAAGAATGTTAACAACACCCTCTTTCTGCAGCTATTGATTATTAACTCAACACCTGTAATGCAAAATTTTGCGACAACAAACAAAAAGCTCGCATAATGCGAGCTTTTCGATATTGATGACTTATTAAACCTTAGTCAAAAGCTTGTTGATAGCACCCACGAACTGCGTTGGATCTTCCATCGAGCCGCGCTCTGCTAACATGGCTTGACCAAGTAGCACTTCGACCCAGCGGCCAAACGCTTCTTCATCCGCTTCATCCGCCATGCGCTTAACAAGTTCGTGCTCTGGGTTGATTTCAAAGATGTATTTTACTTCTGGCACAGCTTGACCTGCGGCAGCAAGCAGCTTCGCCATCTGAGTCCCCATCTCGTAATCATCCGTCACAACGACTGCGGGTGTAGATGCAAGTTTAAAGGTCGTACGCACGTCTTTCACGCGGTCACCCAAGTAAGACTTGGTACGCTCAACAACCGATTTGAACTCTTCTTCGGTTTCTTTTTGCTTTTCTTTATCGGCTTCGTCTTCAAACTTACTCAAGTCAAGGCCAGCTTTGGTAATCGATTGGAACTGCTTACCATCAAACTCAGTTAGGTAGTTCATCAACCACTCGTCAATGCGGTCGAACATCAGAATGACTTCGATGCCTTTCGCTTTAAACTGCTCTAAGTGAGGGCTGTTCTTCGCCGCCGCGTAGCTGTCTGCAGTTAAGTAGTAGATCTTATCTTGGCCTTCTTTCATGCGCTCAACGTAGGACGCAAGACCAACGGTTTGTTCCGCTGAATCAACTTCTGTTGAAGCAAAACGCAATAGACCTGCAATTTTCTCTTTGTTCGCAAAGTCTTCCGCTGGGCCTTCTTTCAGTACTAAGCCAAATTCTTTCCAGAATGACTGGTATTTTTCTTCGTCATTCTTCGCCATGCGATCCAACATTGTCAGCACACGTTTGGTACACGCGTTACGCAGAGACTGAGTCACTTTGTTGTCCTGCAAAATTTCACGTGACACGTTCAGCGGCAGATCATTTGAGTCTATCAGGCCACGAACGAAGCGCAGGTAAGACGGCATAAACTGTTCAGCATCATCCATAATGAACACACGTTGCACGTACAGTTTCAGACCTGACTTATGATCACGATTCATCATATCCCATGGCGCTTTCGATGGGATGTAAAGTAGGCTAGTGTAGTCGTTTTTACCTTCTACGCGGTTGTGGCTCCACACCAATGGATCAGCGAAATCGTGTGAAACGTGTTTGTAGAATTCTTGGTATTCTTCATCTGAGATATCTGCTTTATTACGCGTCCACAACGCTTGAGCTTTGTTGATTTGCTCCCACTTCTTCTCATCTGTCTCTTTACCGTCTTCATCACGCACTACAGTTTGGATAGAAACAGGAATGCCGATGTGATCCGAGTACTTGCTGATGACATCGCGCAGACGCCATTCATTTAAGAACTCTTTACCTTCGTCACGCATGTGAAGAATGATGTCAGTACCACGAGATTCTTTAGTGATGTTTTCAATGGTGTACTCACCCTCGCCCGCAGAATGCCATTGCACTGCTTCGTCTGCTGGCAAACCTGCTGCACGAGTGCGCACGGTCACCGCATCAGCAACGATAAATGCAGAGTAGAAACCAACACCAAATTGACCGATCAATTGCGAGTCTTTGCTTTGCTCTTCTGAAAGCTTTGAGAAGAATTCCGCGGTGCCTGATTTTGCGATGGTGCCTAAATGTTCGATAACGTCATTGCGGCTCATACCGATACCGTTATCAGAAATCGTTAGGGTATTTGCACTTTCATCAAATGACAGCTTAACGCCAAGATCTGCGTTACCTTCATATAAATCTGGATTCGAAAGTGCCTGAAAACGCAATTTGTCTGATGCATCTGATGCGTTAGAAATCAGCTCGCGCAAAAAGATCTCTTTATTGGAATAAAGAGAATGGATCATTAAATGAAGTAGTTGTTTTACTTCTGATTGAAAACCACGAGTTTCTTTATTTTGAGATACGGTTTCGCTCATGTGTGCTCCATAACATCTAAACTAACAGGCTTTTTCAGGGACGACTTTGTGATTTAGTCCCATGAAATCACCACACTAAGATGTCATTTAACATGTGGCTGACAAATGTAAATTCAAGGTCAATATTGCTAAAAACGGTGTTTTTTTAGAAAAATTTAATTATCCTACCCCCCTAAAAGCATCTAAAACGTCGCGTATCTCCCATGCGCAAACGTAATTTTGTGATATAAATCACCATAATTACAACATCATCCATCTAAGAAGAACTAAATGACTAACATCGGCACCAAATTTCTACTTGCTCAAAGGTTTACCTTTGATCCAAATAGTAATTCGCTCGCTGACCAACAAAGCGGCAACGAAGTTGTACGATTAGGAAGCAACGAAAGCCGTATACTCCTGATGTTGGCGGAGAGACCAAACGAAGTTTTAACCCGTAACGAGCTTCACGAGTTTGTTTGGCGTGAGCAAGGTTTTGAGGTGGATGACTCAAGCCTGACTCAAGCGATTTCTACTCTGCGTAAGATGTTGAAGGATTCAACCAAATCTCCAGAGTTTGTTAAAACCGTTCCAAAACGAGGCTATCAACTCATTTGTACTGTTGAACGCCTAAGCCCGCTTTCTTCAGACTCAAGCTCAATTGAAGTTGAAGAACCTGCTTCTGATAACAATGACGCCTCTGCTAATGAGGTAGAAACGATCGTAGAGCCGTCTTTAACGACGTCTTCTGACGCAATCGTTGAACCAGAAGCGCCAGTAGTACCTGAAAAAGCACCTGTGGCTTCTGCTGTGAATCCTTGGATTCCACGCGTTATTTTATTTTTGGCACTATTACTACCGATTTGCGTACTGCTGTTTACAAACCCAGCGGAATCTCAATTCCGTCAGATTGGTGAGTATCAGAACGTACCAGTGATGACACCTGTAAATCACCCGCAAATCAACAACTGGTTGCCTTCTATTGAGCAGTGCATTGAACGCTACGTTAAGCACCATGCAGAAGACTCCTTACCAGTGGAAGTGATTGCCACTGGCGGACAAAATAACCAGCTGATTTTGAACTACATTCATGACAGCAACCACTCGTATGAGAACGTGACATTGCGTATTTTCGCAGGTCAAAACGATCCAACAGACATCTGCAAATAAAGGAGGCCAGCATGAAGATTAAAGTAGCATCTGCGGTTTTGGCCGTATCTATCCTTTTCAGTGGTTGGTTGTACTGGGGCAGTGACCTTAAAGTTGAGCAAGTGCTTACATCAAATGAATGGCAGTCAACCATGGTGACTGTGATTACTGATAACTTGCCAGACGATACCGTAGGCCCGTTACGTCGAGTGAATGTGGAGTCGAACGTTAAGTACCTGCCGAATGGCGATTACATTCGCGTGGCAAACATCAAACTGTTCGCACAAGGCTCGACGGCTGAATCGACAATTAATATTTCAGAGAAAGGTCGCTGGGAAGTGAGTGATAACTATCTGCTTGTTTCTCCTTCTGAGTTCAAAGATATTTCTTCTTCTCAATCCAAGGATTTTTCTGAAGCGCAACTACGCTTAATTACTCAAATCTTTAAGCTAGATGCAGAACAAAGCCGCCGAATTGACGTGGTTAATGAGAAGACTCTGCTATTAACTAGCCTAAATCACGGTTCTACGGTACTGTTTAGAAACTGAATTTAATTAGTGATAAGGGGGCAAGATGCCCCCTTAATTTTTTCTCATGGATTGGTTAGACACTTTCACTCTCTTTTTCGGCTCGCTCGTTGCAAATACGTTGGCATCTCTTTCTGGTGGCGGCGCCGGTTTGCTACAGTTTCCCCTACTTATTTTTCTTGGCTTACCGTTCTCCGTTGCACTAGGTACTCATAAAGTGGCTTCTGTTGCTTTAGGCTTGGGCGCTGCAAGCACTCACCTCAAAGCCGGCACCATTAAATTGCCCATCGCCCTTTATCTGATTTTTGTTGGCAGTATAGGTGTTGTGATTGGCGCAAACCTCATCGTTCATATCCCTGATGGTATTGCGGAAAAGATGCTAGGCAGTATGATTCTGGCACTCGGTATTTATTCCCGCTTGAAAAAGCAGCTGGGGCAAATCGAAATCATTAAGCGTCGCAATCAATTGGGTTGGATTCTTGGTGGTATTGGCATCATGTTGATAGGCATCGTCAACGGGTCTTTAACCGCTGGTTCTGGGTTGCTTGTCACTCTCTTTCTTGTGCGTTGGTTTGGGTTCGATTACAAACAAGCAGTCGCCTACACCATGATTTGTGTCGGACTGTTTTGGAATGGTATTGGTGGCGTCGCGGTTGTACAAGCAGGAGCACCGATTCACTGGGCTTGGTTACCAGTATTGTTGTTGAGCTCTTTTCTTGGGGGCAGTTTAGGTGCGTGGGCCGCAACTCGCTATAGCAACCGAGTGATTAAAATTGCGTTCGAAATTCTCACGTTTGCCGTGGGCATCAAATTGCTGGTTTAACCCAGTTAAAAGGAAATTTTCATGGATAAAGCAATCATTGATATTTATTACTGCCGCCAGTGCAACTGGATGTTGCGTGCTACTTGGTTATCGCAAGAGTTGCTGCATACTTTTAGCGAAGAAATCGACACAATCAGTTTGCATCCAGACACAGGTGGTCGATTCGAGATTTTCTGCAATGGCCAGCAAATTTGGGAACGTAAGAAGGACGGCGGTTTTCCTGAGGCAAAAGTACTAAAACAGCGCGTAAGAGACATCATCGACCCAGAGCGCGATCTCGGTCATTCCGATACAAAATAAGGGAACACTCGGTTCCCTTATTTAAATCATTTTCGTAGCGACTAACCTTAGTTGGTCGTTAAATCGTCGTCTGCGCCAGCACTTCACCTTCTGGCGTTTGAACACTGAGCGTATTCCCATCCAGTAATCCAAAACTTCTTGGTAAACCGTTACGCGGGAAGGTCATTGAACCGGGGTTAAAGATCACCACACCCTCTTTCATTTCGGCTACGGGAACATGCGTATGACCATGAGCGATGATGTCACCCTCTCGCAAAGGTGGTCTTTTATCGCTGTTGTACAAATGGCCATGCGTCAGAAAGATTCGCTTACCAGACTCTAGCAATACCCATGCGTAATCCATCATCATTGGGAAGTTCAGCAGCATTTGATCTACTTCGCTGTCACAGTTACCGCGTACGGAAATGATTTGCTGACTGTATTGGTTGAGAAGCTCCGCCACTTGGGGCGGGTTATACCCTTCCGGAATCGGGTTGCGTGGTCCGTGGTTCAACGTGTCACCCAACAGCACCAAATGCTTTGCACCTGATGCTAGGAATAACTTGATGGTTTCTTCGGTTGCTGGCAAAGAGCCATGCAGGTCTGAGGCAAAAAATAGTTTCACGACGTTGTCTCCTCAAAATGTATGAGGCTATTCTACGGCATTCTGACGTATGCTCAACCGACTTCCCGATTACTGATGACGCACAGTCTCAATCAGCATTGGTAGCAAATGGAACCAAGCAAAATATCCGGCACCGACTAAAACTAATGTCCAAAAAACCATCGAAATGAACTTCGACTTCGCTAAATGGTGTAACGGGTCCGGTTCCCCACACCCTGGACATGTGTGAGCACGTTTCGATATTTGTTTCTCACACACAGGGCAAGAGACTAAAGGCATGATTTAAATTCCTCAACTATATGCTTAGGGCACAAAGAATAGCGCCTGTGAAAATATATGCAACATCACTAATAATCAATATCTTAGAGATTGACGCATGTCGCTGACTTGAGAAAAATATTACGCATGTTACTTACACAGTTTAGCCATCCTCTCTGACCATGCCATTAATCACGATATTGTTGTAACTCACCATGCCGATCACTTCGCCATCTTCAATCACGGGCGCGCGGCTGATCCCAAATCGCTCAAACAGACGAGCACAGTATTTAACGTTCATATCAGGATCGACACACAAAGCAGGCTTAGTCATAATTTCGTAGATATTGGTGCGCTGAGGGGCACGGTTATTTGCCAACACTTTCTTCGCAATATCATTCATTAACACAATGCCGTATTCATCGTTGTCATCGCGCTTTTTGACCACCAGCGCTTTCACTTGATATTTCTTTGCCAGAGTAATGCCTTCGTATACGGTCATCAGTCCATCTACCATAACGTAAGTAGCAGCCATGACGTCCCTTACTCGTACTATCGTTTGATTACTCATAGTTCATCCTCAACCACCTTGGTCAACGTTTCGACTTGATGCGCAACACCTACGGCATCCTCGATATCAATTTGAATCGCAATCCCCTGCCCCGACTCTCGGTCGAACTCTCCCACTTCATTAATGGTCTCAAGTATGTGCCGAGAAAGGTGCTCTTCCACCACAAAAAGCAGAACATCCTTTTGTACTTCTAGGGTTAATCCAAAAAACGTCCGCTTCTGATTTAAACCTTGACCACGAGCATTATTGATCACGGTCGCCCCCGTTGCTCCTGCATCACGAGCCGCATCGAGCACCTTGTCTGTTTTGCTGTCTTCAACAAACGCGAGTATCAATTTAAAGCGCATTTTCTTCGTCCTCCGAGGTGTCTTTATTAAGCCACTGAGTAATTTGCGCATACCCCATTACGGATATCATTGGAAACAAACTGGCGAAAGCAATAAGCCCAAAGCCATCAATCATCGGATTCCTGCCTGGCACAGTTGACGCTAGTCCCAGCCCAAGCGCCGTCACTAAAGGCACTGTCACGGTAGAGGTGGTGACACCACCTGAATCGTAGGCAAGTGGAATGATCAACTTAGGCGCATAAAAGGTTTGAATCACCACGACGATATACCCCGCAATGATGTAGTAATGAATCGGGTCGCCCACCACAATACGATAACTGCCAAGCGCGATACCTATCGCTACGCCTAAAGCAACCGCAACTCGTAAGCCATTTACACTAATACTGCCACCAGACACTTGATTGGCTTTGATGGCCACTGCAATCAAAGATGGCTCAGCAATGGTCGTACTAAAGCCGATAAAAAAAGCAAAGGTGTACACCCAATAATAGTCGACCCACTCTAACGCCTGCCCAATAGAGACTTTAAACTCTCGGACGAATTCAGGAGCGGTCAACTGCACCGCCATTGTTTCGCCCAACGGAAACAATGCCATCTCCAAACCGAGTAAAAACAACGATAACCCAACAATGACATACGCAAAACCGAGCAACACTTTTTTGAGATTGTTCACAGGGCGGCGCAGCACAGCCAATTGAAAGCCAAAAATAATCGCCGCAATCGGGATCACATCACGAATGGTGGACAGCAACGTATCTAAGAAATGTTCGAATGAAATCATGTAACGGCCATCCCATAAATCATGACAAACATCATTGGCAGTAAAGAGGCAAACGCAATCAACCCAAAACCATCCACCATAGGGTTACGCCCTTTAATGGCCGAAGCTAACCCCACACCTAATGCCGTCACCAAAGGGACGGTAATCGTTGACGTGGTCACGCCACCCGAGTCGTAAGCAACGCCGATGATCGACTCTGGCGCAAACCAAGTGAGAGTCACAACGCAAACATAACCACCGATGATCATGTAATGAATTGGCCACCCTTTTAAGATGCGCAGCACCCCAATCACAATCGCAATCCCAACAGAAAAAGCCACCGTTATCCGCAGGCCAACGCCATACTCCGTCATGGATTGTTCGGAATTAGGGATCATCCCGCCTTCAGCCGCCACCTCTGAGGCCTCTTCTGCAACAGCAGTCAATGCTGGCTCTGCGATAGTGGTTCCAAACCCCAAGCAAAACGCAAAAATCAATAACCAAAACACACTGCCCTTTCGAGCAAAGGCTTGTGCCATATTTTCGCCAATGGGGAACAAGCCGAGTTCTAGCCCGAAAATAAAAAACGTCAGGCCTAAAATGACCAACAACAAACCAAAAAGAATCGAGACCAAGTTAGGTAAAGGCTCTTGCAGAACCACCAATTGGAAGAAGGTAATAACAATCACAATAGGAAGAAGATCGCGGGCACTGTTAAACAGAGCGCGGAACAAAGCAGTGAGTGCTTCCATGCAAATCCTCCCTTTGACGAACAAGTTATTGGCTCTGAAGGCGAGACCTGTCCGGTGATATCCTTATCATCTACTCTCAGTGTGGCATAAATTTCTACTCACAAACGTGAACAACCTTATGTCACCACTAACATTTGGTTACATTTTCCTAATATGTGAACTGGATGAGCCACCACGAAAATTTATCTGAAAGATGGAAGAACGCATGATAAGCAGCGCTGAACTGATCAAGCGAGGCGCAAAACGACTATAATGTTCTAATATATTGACATTCAAAGAGATGCTATGAAGATATTACTTACAGGTGGAACTGGGTTTATAGGGTCTGAGTTACTCAAACTGCTCACCACTCATCAGATAGTGTTACTGACCCGATCGCCAGACCAAGCCAAACAGCACTTGCAGTACGCTGATTTAGGTAATATCGAGTACCTTGCTTCTCTTGATGAACTCGCCGATCTCAACAACATAGATGCTGTCATCAACCTCGCAGGAGAACCAATCGCAGACAAGCGTTGGACGGAGCAGCAAAAAGAGAAAATTTGCAACAGTCGCTGGAAAATTACCGAGCAAATTGTTGAGCTGATTCACGCCAGTACCGAACCGCCTTCTGTGTTTCTTAGTGGATCTGCTGTCGGTTATTACGGCGACCAGCAGGATCATCCGTTCGATGAGTGTCTTCATGTGAATAACGACGATTTCCCGCATATGGTTTGCGCCAAGTGGGAACAAATCGCCAAACGAGCCGAGTCCGAACAAACCCGCGTTTGCTTTCTCCGGACAGGCGTCGTACTCGGGCTTAATGGCGGAGCACTCGCGAAAATGCTCTTGCCTTACAAATTGGGGTTAGGCGGACCGCTTGGCAATGGCAATCAATACATGCCTTGGATTCATATCCTCGATATGGTTCGTGCCATTATGTACCTGCTTGAAACCCCTCACGCGCATGGTGCCTTCAACATGTGCGCTCCTCACCCTGTGACTAACCGGATATTTAGCCGCACGTTAGCGAAAACACTCAAACGTCCTCATATTCTATTCACACCTAAATGGGTCATGGCATTGGCGATGGGAGAATCAGCATGTTTGTTGTTTGACAGTATGCGAGCCAAACCTAAGAAACTCACCGAGCTCGGCTTTAAATTTAGTTATTCAAGAATAGAACCAGCACTGAAGCACTTGCTTCAAGATAGAAGCTGTTGAATGATAAAGCTTATCTGTCTCTCGCATTAAGCTAACACATGAATAAATCCATCCTCATTACGGGTTGCTCAACGGGCATCGGGTACGTTTGTGCTCATGCACTCCATAAACAAGGCTTTAACGTCATCGCCTCTTGTAGAAAGCTTGATGACGTTCAACGACTCCAATCAGAAGGGTTAACCTGTATCCAGCTCGACCTCGACGACCCAATAAGCATCACTAGTGGCGCAAAACAAGCGATTGAATTGGCTCAAGGCCAGCTTTATGCCCTGTTCAATAACGGCGCATATGGTCAGCCCGGTGCATTAGAAGATCTGCCTACCGATGCATTGAAAGCGCAATTTCAAACCAACTTTTTTGGTTGGCACCAATTGGTTCAAGAGGTGCTACCCACTATGCGTGCTCAGGGTGAAGGACGCATTATTCAAAACAGTTCCGTCTTGGGTTTTGCCGCAATGAAGTATCGTGGGGCGTACAACGCCTCAAAGTTTGCCCTAGAAGGGTGGACAGATACATTACGGCTCGAACTTGCTGATACCAACATCAAAGTGGCGTTGATAGAGCCCGGCCCCATTGAAACGCAATTTAGGCACAACGCTCTGCACGCTTTTGAGCAATGGATTGACGTAGATTCAAGCCCTCACCGTATCGCGTATGAAGGACAGAAAAAGCGTTTAGATAACGATAAATCGAATAATCGATTCGTGCTGCCCGCAGAAGCTTGTATCGAACCCGTTCTTCACGCACTAACCAGCAATAAACCTAAAATTCGTTATCGCATTACGACACCAACTAAGTTGTTTGCGATTTTGAAACGATTATTACCCACTCATGTCCTCGATAAAATTTTGCGACAAGCCGCATAGAAATATTTTGTCGTAATGTAATTTCATCGTAACAATGTGATGTCATTATGAGCACGTAGGTTAAAAAAACCTCACGCGCTCGAATCAATTTCTTATTAAGTTTATCAATTAAGACTTCCTCTTAAGATTTTGAACTTAAAAAGATTTGGTATCGCCACCCAGTATGTTTTGTACGAATGCGAGGCAACAATGACATTAAATCAGCTGAACTGGCTTAGTGTGGGTGTAGTGTTGACGATGTTCATCCTATTTTGATACCACACCTTGCACGATGCCATGCTCTGCTATCTAACGTGCGAGAACCTCCAATTTAATTGCACTTTCGCTTGCAAATAGGATAACGCTGCTTCGGCAGCGTTTTTCCTAATATGCTCGACCCGCTTGATTTTCCATTCAATTAACTCCATATCTACAGACATCGACCCGAATTAAAAGCAAGGACACTCAGATGCAATCCCCATTTATCGTTGAGTTAACAGAACAGAATTTTAGAGAAGTGCTTGAAGGATCAATGAACACGCCCGTTCTGATTCATTTTTGGGCCAACGCTCAACCAGAAAGCGCACAAGTGCTACCTGAGTTGCAAGCTCTCACTCAACAGTACAATGGTGCTTTTACATTGGCTCTGCTGAACTGTGAAGATCAACCAGCGCTTGCTTCCCAATTTGGTGTTCAAGTACTGCCAACAATCGCGTTGTTTGTTAATGGACAAGCAGTCGATGGCTTAGGCGGGCCTCAACCAATCGAAGCGATTGGCGCAATGCTACAAAAACATTTGCCAAGCCCTGACGAGCAACTATTGAAGCAAGTAAGCGAACTGCTTCAACAAGGCGAACATGCACAAGCTCTGAACGTCATTCAAACACTGTCAGATGAACTGCAATCACGCGGTGATGTAAAATTAGCGAAAGCCGATTGTTTGCTAGAAACCAAACAATTCGAATTAGCACAAGAGTTGTTAGCAACCATCCCACTTGAGTATCAAGACAACTCTTACAAAAGCTTAATCGCGAAACTGGAACTGCATCAGCAAGCGGCTGAAAGTCCAGAATTAAAGCGCTTGGAACAAGAGTTGGCAGCTAACCCAGACAATTTCGAATTGGCATGTGAGCTAGCAGTACAATACAACCAAGTGGGTCGTGATGAAGAAGCGCTAGAGCTACTTTGGAACATTTTAAAAGTAAACCTAGGCGCGCAAGATGGCGAAGTGAAGAAGACCTTTATGGATATCCTAAGCGCCTTAGGACAAGGCAACGCTATTGCAAGTAAATATCGTCGCCAGCTGTACTCCATCTTGTACTAAACCCAGAGTTCTTCTAAAAATAAGACAATAAAGGCCGGAAATCCGGCCTTTGTTTTACCTAAAATCGCCCCGCTATCGTTTCTTCTCAACATCTTCGATTGTCTACAACCCAAAAATGCGTGAAAATGAATCAGTTATTATGCACTCAAGGGAATAAATCATGCCTATCGATTCACTGATCACTATCGGTATTTTCGTCGTCCTCGCTGTCGTTATCTTGTCTTCAGCCATCAAAACGGTTCCACAAGGAAACAACTGGACAGTTGAGCGCTTTGGACGCTACACCCACACATTAAAGCCGGGTTTAAACTTGATCATTCCATTCGTTGATAAAATTGGTCAAAAAGTAAATATGATGGAACGTGTGCTTGATATTCCAGCACAAGAGGTCATTTCAAAAGATAACGCAAACGTGGTGATCGATGCGGTTGGTTTCGTTCAAGTTATCGATGCGGCTAAGGCGGCTTACGAAGTAAACGATTTAGAACACGCGATTCGTAATCTAACGCTAACGAATATTCGTACCGTACTTGGCTCGATGGAACTCGATGAAATGCTGAGCCAACGTGACATGATCAATACCAAACTGCTAGCGATCGTGGACCAAGCAACAAACCCTTGGGGCGTAAAAGTCACGCGTATTGAAATAAAAGATGTTCAGCCACCAGCCGATCTAACTGCTGCAATGAACGCCCAGATGAAAGCAGAGCGTAATAAACGTGCTGAAATTCTCGAGGCTGAAGGTGTCCGTCAGGCAGAAATCCTCAAAGCAGAAGGTCACAAACAATCGCAGATTTTAAAAGCAGAAGGTGAAAAACAGTCTGCTATCCTCCATGCTGAAGCGCGTGAGCGTGCTGCTCAAGCGGAAGCAAAAGCGACTTACATGGTTTCCGAAGCCATCGCAAAAGGCGATATGCAAGCCGTTAATTACTTCATCGCGCAAGGCTACACAGAAGCTCTCAAGAGTATTGGTCAAGCTGAAAACGGAAAAATCATTATGCTACCTTTGGAAGCAACCGGACTCATGGGCTCTGTTGCGGGCATCGCAGAAATGTTTAAACAACAAAATAAAGATTAGGACCCAGTTATGGACTTGTTCAACCTGCTTGATGGCATAACATTTTGGCACTGGCTTGCATTCGGCTTTGTGCTGCTTGCCGTTGAGCTACTTGGTACAGCGGGTTACTTTCTGTGGTTGGGGTTATCGGCGTTATTCGTGGGAGCGTTATTGGCAGTGCTCCCTTTCGGCTGGCAACTTCAATGGTTATCTTTCGCGACTTTCAGTTTGCTGACAACTTGGTTATGGTGGCGACGCCAGTGGTCAAGAGACAAACAAGATGATCAAACAAGAGATCTCAACCAAAAGTACAAGCAGTTGATTGGCCGCAGCGTGATACTTGAGGAAGATTTTTCAATTGGGTTAAACAGAATTCGCATCGCCGATACCACCTGGTCAGCACAATGTGAGCAAAATATCCCATCTGGTACTCGCGTAAAAATCGTTGCGATCGATGGAATAATCCTCATTGTGGAGCCTATTTCTGAGTAATTTATGTCAAAGTAATGAAGTAAAGACTGCTTCATTACTTTCTTTTCTCTCAATTCTTTTTATTTCATCGTGTTATTCAATTTGTCCTTAAAAAATAAGTAATATAAATATTATTAAATTCCATCTTGTAAATCCTAATGATATTCATCAACTAAGAATTAATCAAAAAGATAGTTCACTGCTTTCAGTCATTTTCAATCTAATTTCAATATAAAAAATAAAACAGTGTTGAATTAATTTTTGATCTTTCCAACTCCCTATACATACTTAATCCATAAGCATAAAGGTAAATGCTTATATTTTAGGTAAGTAGAAAAGTCTTTCCTACCGTTTTATTGATAACTGAGTTGGTCCTCACCACGCCAAAGGCAGAGCTTGTTCCAGCACGGTTGGGCACACAATGGGTGACACCATTTACTGAGGTATGTGTGAGCGGTATTAAGGTAGTGAGACATGTTTTTGTTTGAGCACTTAGCACGCCAAATACACAAACTTTGGGTAACAGGCGTAATAAAGTCTTAAACGTAGAGGGTGATCGTTATGAAATTATTAGCCGGAATACTATTAATATGTTCAGCTACAATTCCATTTACTATTCAAGCAAATGGCGCTTCAGGAGGAAGAACATTAGCACCTGAAGTGAAATGTGAATTACCAAATGGTAATGTCCACATGCTGCCACCGTTATATTGCAAAATGTATGACGGCAGAGAAGTAAAATAGAAAAAGGAGCCATTAGGCTCCTTTTTGATTATTCACTAATTGATTAGTGGAAGCTGTAAGGGATAAGAACTTGTAGACGTAGGTCTGTCTCGTCCGCGTCGCCAGCACCAGCGTACTCGTCACGCTCTAGGATTGTACCGTGTAGACGGATTGTAGAGCCTTTAAGCGCACCACTCTGTAGAGAGTAAGATACTGTTGCGTTGAATGCGTACTCGCTTTCGTAATCCCAGTCACCAGATGCACCGCTTGCAGCTGAGTCAGCACCAGAACCGTAACCAAAGCCTAGGTAGTAGTTCCAGCCGTTACCTTGGTTGTAAGATAGACGGTTGTACCATGCTAGCTCGCCCGCTTTGTTCCAGTCAGATAGAGCATCCCACCACTGAGACCAAGTACCGTTGTTCATACCGTAAGTATGGATAGTACGTGGAACGAAGTCAGAACGGTTGTCTGTGTCTGTGTAACGTAGTTCAGACATCCATGCTAGCTTGCCGAAAGACTGGTTCAAAGATAGACCAGTGTGGAAACCTAGACCATCGTATTTCACATCGTCATCAACACCGTAGAAGTCAAATGCAAGAGTTGTACGGTCACTTACTGTGTACTTCAAGTAAGCTTTGTAAGATGTGTTGTCAGTTTCGTTGTGGTAGCTAGTTACTTGACCTGCACCCCAGTCGATACCATTTGCGTATTTAACGCCAGTCGCTTGACCAAGACCAACTTGGAAGAACAAGCTGTCAGTTAGGTTACCGTTTAGACCTAGAGAGTGTAGGTAGCTCCATGAAGTGTCAGACCAAAGCGCTGGTGCGTAGTCATCTTCGTGAAGTAGCCAAGGTGCTGTGAATTGGTCTGCACCGAAGTAGCTTAGGTTGAAGTCGCCTAGCTTAGCGTTTAGTTCGAAGCCACGGTAAGTACCAGGTACAAAGCTCCATACGTTACCAATAGTACCGTTACCACCAGCTTGTAGCATACCTACACGAGCGTTAAAGTTTTCGTTTGCTTTGAATTTAAGCGCAGCTTTGTAAACTTTAAGTTGTTGGCCGTCACCTGCACCCCAGTCTAGGTTGTTACAGGTTGAGATTTCGTTACATAGGTAGCCTTCGTTTGAGTTGTAAAGGCTGTCGTTGTAAAGATCACCAGAGTAGTAAGCCGCAACATCTGCACCAACCCAACCATCGTGGTAGCCAGAAGTGAAGTCTAGGATAGCGTTGTAAGAAGAGTAGTTTAGACGGCTCCAACGGTCACCGTTCTCACCACCAGGTTTACCTGTAGTACGTGTACGTGAACGAGTGTCAACTAAGAACATTGCATTAAGACTAGAGTCATGCATAAATTCGTTCACTTTCTCTACGTATTCACCACCCGCTGCACTCTCAGTCGATGCAGTAGCTGGAGCAACAGCAACAACACCAAACATTGCTGCAGTTAACGCTGAAACCTTAAAAAATTTGTCCATGGAAAAACTCCTAAAAATGGATATAGCTGTATTTTTCTATCTCACCTTTAGTTGGCCGCCGAAGGAGAGAAGTAAATTCCTGATTAAACCTCATTATTTCTAATTTGGTTTTTTTTAGTTCCTGCATACACACCGTGTATCCACGCCATTAAGACTAACTTCGCACCTAAAAACATCCAAACGGAACTTATTTTTTTTCTAAAAAAATATGAGCCACGCCAAAGTTCCATATAAGTTATTGATCCAGATCTTATTTTTAACACCAACACCGCAACATTGAATATATACATTTAAATTCAAATACTTAAATCACCACGCAAACATTCAACATGAAGTGCATCGCAGACTTGAATACAAATAGATTCGGATATTCGAAGGGGAGATCCTGATCACTGAAACGCAGAAAACACAAAACCAAGACATACAAACACACTTAATATGCGTAAAGAAAAAGCCCCACAAGCTTTGCCTGTGGGGCTTTTAGTTATTTTTTATCTTTTTTGATAGTGCTTAATTTATCAATTCAAGCAAGTCTTGCTCAGTTTTTATCTCGATACCCAATTCTTGCGCCTTAGCGAGCTTAGAACCTGCATTTTCACCAGCAAATAAAATATCGGTTTTCTTGGAAACACTGCCAGTGACTTTTGCACCCAAAGATTGCAACGCCTCTTTTGCTTCAGTACGTCCAAGTTGAGATAGTGTTCCCGTTAGCACGACAGTTTTACCTTCTAGTGGCAGTTCTGCGCCTTGCTCAGGTGCACTAACTTCTGGCCAGTGGATACCTTGCACAAGGAGATCTTGAACAACAGCTTGGTTTTTCTCTTCTTCAAAGAAAGTCGTAATGTGCTTCGCAACTACCACACCAATATCTTGAACAGCAATAAGTTGTTCTTCCGTTGCAGCTTGAATCGCTTCCAGTGATTTAAAGTGTTGAGCTAGGTTTGCCGCCGTTGCCTCGCCCACTTCTCGAATACCTAACGAGTATAAGAAACGTGGCAAGGTTGTTAACTTCGATTTTTCTAACGCATTAACAATGTTTTGAGCAGATTTTGGCCCCATGCGCTCCAATACGGTTAATACGCCAGCCGAAAGCTTGAACAGATCGGCAGGTGTTTCTACCATTTCACGATCGACCAATTGCTCGATAACTTTGTCACCTAAACCATCAACATCCAACGCTTTACGTGAGACGAAGTGCTTGAGCGCTTGCTTACGTTGAGCTTGACAGACCAAACCGCCAGTACATCGAGTCACCGCCTCCCCTTCGATACGCTCTACGTGCGAACCACAAACAGGACACTGAGTTGGGAAAATAATATCTCGCGCCGTTTCTGGTCGACGCTCTTTGATGACAGAAACCACTTGAGGAATCACATCGCCAGCACGACGAATCACGACCTGATCACCAATCTTTACTTGAAGGCGCTCAATTTCATCCGCATTATGCAGCGTTGCGTTACTCACCGTCACGCCACCAACAAACACTGGCTCTAACTTAGCAACCGGAGTGATCGCTCCCGTTCGGCCAACTTGGAACTCAACTTCATTCAATGTGGTGATTTCTTCTTGAGCCGGGAATTTGTATGCGATCGCCCAACGTGGAGCGCGAGCAACAAAACCCAGGCGCTCTTGAACGGCAATATCGTCAATTTTGATCACGACTCCGTCAATTTCGTAAGGTAATGCATCACGACGTTGCAGAATGTGTTGATAATAAGTTTTTACGTCTGCCAAACTGTCGACTCGCTTGGTCTCTGGACACATTGGCAGTCCCCAAGATTTTATCTGCAGAAAACGCTCATAGTGACTGGCTGCCAAATCAGCCCCTTGCACAACTCCAACACTGTATGCGTAGAAGCTAAGTGGGCGCGAAGCCGTAATACGCGAATCTAATTGACGTAAGCTGCCTGCTGCTGCATTACGAGGGTTCACAAATACTTTTTCGCCCTTCTGACGCGCAAGCTCATTCAACTTTTCAAAGCCCGCTTTCGGCATAAATACTTCACCACGAACCTCAAGACGAGCTGGCCAGTCATCACCCCTCAGCTTCAGAGGAATGGCATTAATGGTGCGCACGTTTTCAGTGATGTTTTCACCCGTAGTACCATCACCACGCGTTGCCGCTTGAACTAAAATACCGTTTTCATACAGCAGACTCACGGCTAAGCCATCTAGCTTTGGTTCACAACAATACTGCTTAATGCTTTCTCCACCGATTCGGTCTTGAGCACGTTTATGGAAGCTGTCGAGTTCACTGTCGTCGAATGCGTTATCCAATGACAACATTGGGACTTCGTGTGTCACCTGACTAAATTCAGAAAGCGGCTTACCACCCACTCGCTGACTTGGCGAATCAACCGTCACTAAATCAGGATGTTGAGCTTCAATTTCTAGCAGTTCACGCATTAGGCGATCGTATTCTGCATCTGGAATCTCTGGATTATCTTCCACGTAGTAGCGAACGGCGTGGTAGTGCAACGACTCTTTGAGTTCTTCTAGCCGTTGATGTACTGATTCAGACATAGTAAAGCCCCGTATATTGTCAATCGATGAGGTTGGGAATCCATGAAAAAGGGCTCCAATCGGAGCCCTTTTATAATTGGGTAGTAAGATTATGCGTTAGCTGCATTAAACTCAACTATTTGGCGTCGATAAGCAGCTAAACGGTCAGGAGTCATTAAGTTTCTCTTGTCATCGAGAACATTTCCTCCCATATCATCCGCAATCTGCTGTGCAGTTCTCAACATCAAGTTGAAGTTTTGCTCAGCTTCGCCATAGCAAGGCAACGTCATAAAGAAGGAAATGCCTTTCGTCGAAAACTCTGCGGGATCACCATGCTCAAGTGTACCCGGATGCATCATGTTAGCCACACTGAACAGCACTTTACCGTTTCCAGATAAATCAACATGACGATGAAAGATATGCATCTCGCCATAGATAAGACCATTTTGCTGCATACTGTCAAAAAGTTCCGTGCCAATAAATGGCTCTTCGCCCGCACAATGAACATTCAACACGATCACTTGCATTTCCGGCTCTGGCTTTGGTTTTTCTGGTTGTTCAACAACGGCAGGAGCCACTTCTTCAACCATTTCCATCTCTTGTTTAGGCGCATCAAATGCAGAAGGCATGATCTCTTCTTCAACCACCTCTTGCATTGGCTCTTCGACTTCAGATGGCTGAATTGCTACATCTTCAACATCGTTTTTCATCGCGACAAAAGAAGGGATTTCCTCAGCTTCTTCTTTTACAGAATGCTTTTCTTCTGTCACACCACCAAGCAAGGGATCTGCCTCAAACTTACTATCAAACGTATTTTCCATCCCAAAGTCTGGTTCTTTGCGATCTTTACGGATGATTTCGAAATCGTCTTCAGGGGCAGGAGCGAAACTGCGCTCTTGCTCAACCGAATCTTTATCTCCTTGGTCAACATCCAGCTTACCAAGTGGCTTGTTGCCAAATTTTGCTTTGCCTTCTTTCTTACTGCTCCACAAACCATGAAACAGCAATGCCGCGATGGCTAATGCGCCAACAACAATGAGTACGAATCGCAATTCCTGCATTATTTACTCTCAATATACCTGTTTTTACTACTCGCAATTCCTTGAGCAGCAACCCAAGTGCAATAAATCTGAATGATACATTTACTTTACCAAAACTATATGTAGGTTTAGAACAACTTAATGCAAGAAGTTCCGTTTTTTGTTGTGATTCTTGCCACGATTCCACTTTGCAAGACCCTAATTGTTAGGGCATTGAAAGAAAATCATCGACAGGTACAATGAGTTCTCACTCACACGAAAATATTGGATATGAAGATTAACAATCAGCAACGAACCGGATTCGGTTACTTCCTATACGGAATTCAATTGGCGCTCTCTCCAGAGATAAGACGTTTTGTCGTGTTACCACTTTTAGCAAATATTATTCTCGTGGGTGGGGCTATCTTCTATCTATTCTCCCACTTGAACATGTGGATTGAAGGTTGGATTGGACAGTTACCAGAGTTTCTCTCTTGGCTCACGTATATCTTGTGGCCCCTACTTGCTCTAACGATACTGGCCACCTTCTCTTATTTCTTTAGCACGTTAGCCAACTTTATTGCCGCTCCCTTCAACGGGCTGTTAGCAGAAAAAGTTGAAGAGACGCTAACCGGAAAAAAAATTAATGACGACGGCTTTACGGCTGTTCTAAAAGATGTGCCTCGCGTACTTGCTCGCGAATGGAGAAAACTGCTTTATATACTGCCTAAAGCAATTGGCTTGTTTTTGCTCTTACTTATCCCGGCACTAGGGCAAACTGTTGGCCCGGTTTTATGGTTTATCTTTACCGCGTGGATGCTCGCGATTCAATATTGTGATTACCCGTTCGATAACCACAAAATTCCGTTCAACGACATGCGTTACAAATTGAAACAAAAGCAAGGTAAAGCCTATGGCTTTGGTGTGTTGGTTTCAGTATTCACAACGATTCCAATTTTGAACCTTATCGTCATGCCTGTTGCAATATGCGGTGCGACCGCCATGTGGGTGGCAGAGTTTAAACATCAGCGCTAGGTCAAATTTAGTGAAAGGGAAGGCTGTTCGATGCGCTTCCCTTTCTTTTTACTAAATTCTCGGCCAACCTAATAAGATATAACTTTTTAATCCTTTTCCCTTTTTTTTATACCGCATATTCTTCTATCCATATTCACACAACGTGTAATGAAGGAACATCACTATGAGCAAAATCTACGAAGATAACTCTCTTACCATTGGTAATACGCCCCTAGTTCGCCTAAACAAAGTGAGCAAAGGTAACGTTCTAGCGAAAATTGAAGCACGCAACCCAAGCTTCAGCGTTAAGTGCCGTATCGGTGCAAACATGATTTGGGAAGCAGAAAAAGCTGGCACTTTAAAGCCAGGCGTAGAACTAGTAGAACCAACCAGTGGTAACACAGGTATCGCATTAGCGTTCGTAGCAGCCGCTCGCGGTTACAAATTGACTCTAACTATGCCTGAATCAATGAGCCTTGAGCGCCGCAAGCTACTTAAAGCACTAGGTGCAAACCTTGAGCTAACCGAAGCAGCGAAAGGCATGAAAGGCGCAATTACTAAAGCAGAAGAGATCGTAGCAAGCAATCCTGAAAAATACCTTCTTCTACAGCAGTTCAACAACCCTGCTAACCCGCAAATTCACGAGAAAACCACAGGCCCTGAAATCTGGGATGCGACAGACGGTGAAATCGATGTGCTAGTAGCAGGCGTTGGTACTGGCGGTACAATCACAGGGACAAGCCGTTACATTAAAGGTGAGAAAGGTAAAGCGATCACTTCTGTTGCTGTAGAACCTGCTGAATCACCAGTAATCGCGCAAGCACTAGCAGGCGAAGAAATTCAACCAGCACCACACAAAATCCAAGGTATCGGTGCAGGTTTCATTCCTGGAAACCTAGATTTGGACATTATCGACCGAGTTGAGCCAGTGACTTCTGAAGAAGCAATTGAGATGGCTCGTCGACTAATGGAAGAAGAAGGCATCCTTGCAGGCATCTCTTCAGGCGCCGCTGTCGTTGCTGCAAACCGAATTGCAGAACTACCTGAATTTGAAGGAAAAACCATCGTGACAATTCTGCCAAGCTCAGGTGAACGTTACCTAAGTACGGCGCTATTTGCTGGTATCTTTACCGAAAAAGAGAACCAACAATAATATGTGGTCAAATCAATTTTTCGTCTAAAAAAGCCCCGTTCAGGGGCTTTTTTGTTGATCCCTGCCCTACCTTTGGTAATATCAGGGTGTTTTATTTCTAGCTTCAAAATAAAGAAGCAGAACACAAAAAGGTTTCAAAGTAATTGCGCACGCAAACAGTTGCGTAGTTACCAAACTTTTGACTAGTATCAGAACTGACACGCTTTGAACTCTCCCGTGCTAGCGCACAAGATATAAAGCAGTTAAGCTAAATCTAGTCACAAACTAACAAAAAAATACATTTATTGGGGTATATCACATGTACGAGAAGCAAGTAGAAATCACAGCAGAAAACGGTCTTCACACTCGTCCAGCTGCACAGTTCGTTAAAGAAGCTAAAGCATTCGACGCGGACATCACTGTGACTTCTAACGGTAAAAGCGCTAGCGCTAAGAGCCTATTCAAACTACAAACACTAGGCCTAGTAAAAGGTACTCTTGTTACTATTTCTGCTGAAGGCCCACAAGCTCAGCAAGCTGTAGACCACCTAGTTGCTCTAATGGACCAACTACACTAATCCGGTCTCCTACTCCAGAAGCCATTTTGTGAAAGCAAAATGGCTTCGTTGGAAATAGGCTCAAAACTAAGCTAAAACTATTCGTTAGCGCACCCATTATTCTCCCGTTTTATAAAGTTGACCAAACTTAAGGTAAGGCTATGATTTCAGGCATCCTAGCATCTCCTGGTATTGCAATCGGTAAAGCACTACTACTTCAAGAAGATGAAATTGTCCTAAACACAAACACTATTTCTGATGATCAAGTAGAAGCAGAAGTTGCACGTTTCTTTGACGCTCGTAACAAATCTGCAGCTCAGCTAGAAACTATCAAGCAAAAAGCGCTTGAAACTTTCGGCGAAGAAAAAGAAGCGATCTTTGAAGGTCATATCATGCTTCTTGAAGACGAAGAGCTAGAAGAAGAAATCCTAGCACTTATCAAAAACGACAAGATGACTGCTGATCACGCTATCCACTCAGTGATCGAAGAGCAAGCATGTGCTCTTGAGTCTCTAGACGACGAATACCTAAAAGAACGTGCAACTGACATCCGTGATATCGGTTCTCGTTTCGTGAAGAACGCACTAGGCATCAACATCGTTTCGCTAAGCGACATCAATGAAGAAGTTATCCTAGTTGCTTACGACCTAACGCCATCTGAAACAGCGCAAATCAACCTAGACTACGTGCTGGGTTTTGCTTGTGACATCGGTGGTCGTACTTCACACACTTCTATCATGGCTCGCTCTCTTGAGCTTCCTGCTATCGTTGGTACTAACGACATCACTAAGAAAGTTAAGAATGGCGACATGCTGATTCTTGACGCGATGAACAACAAGATCGTTGTTAATCCATCAGAAGCTGAAGTAGAAGAAGCGAAAGCAGTTAAAGCTGCATTCTTAGCTGAGAAAGAAGAGCTAGCAAAACTTAAAGACCTACACGCAGAAACAACAGATGGTCACCGCGTAGAAGTTTGCGGCAACATCGGTACAGTGAAAGACTGTGACGGTATCATCCGTAACGGTGGTGAAGGCGTTGGTCTGTACCGTACTGAATTCCTATTTATGGACCGTACTGCGCTACCAACTGAAGAAGAACAGTACCAAGCGTACAAAGAAGTTGCAGAAGCAATGAACGGTCAAGCTGTGATCATCCGTACTATGGATATCGGCGGCGATAAAGACCTACCATACATGGATCTACCTCAAGAGATGAACCCGTTCCTAGGTTGGCGTGCAGTACGTATCAGCTTGGATCGTCGTGAAATTCTTCGTGATCAACTACGTGGCATCCTACGTGCGTCTGCACACGGTAAGCTACGTATCATGTTCCCAATGATCATCTCTGTTGAAGAAATCCGCGAGCTTAAAAACGCAATCGAAGAGTACAAAGCAGAGCTACGTGCTGAAGGTCTTGCATTCGACGAAAACATCGAAATCGGTGTAATGGTTGAAACACCTGCAGCAGCAGCGATCGCACACCACCTAGCGAAGGAAGTATCTTTCTTCTCTATCGGTACAAACGACCTTACTCAGTACACTCTAGCGGTTGACCGTGGTAACGAGATGATCTCTCATCTTTACAACCCTCTATCACCAGCTGTACTAACCGTGATCAAGCAAGTTATCGACGCTTCTCACGCTGAAGGTAAGTGGACTGGTATGTGTGGTGAGCTTGCAGGCGATGAGCGTGCAACACTTCTACTTCTAGGTATGGGTCTGGATGAGTTCTCAATGAGCGGTATCTCTATCCCTAAAGTGAAGAAAGTTATTCGTAACTCTAACTTCGCAGAAGTGAAAGCAATGGCTGAAAAAGCACTTTCTCTACCTACTGCAGCAGAAATTGAAGCAGTAGTTGAAAAGTTCATTGCTGAGAAAACTCAATAATCAGTAGTACCAAGTTATTCAATACTTAATGGCCATTAGACGGCGAAAAAAGTCGTCTAATGGGCTATATTGGTATACTATAATTCGACAGAATAAAACCAAACCTTAGGAGCATGACACAATGGGTCTGTTTGACAAACTTAAGAAGCTTGTATCTGATGACAGCGCTGACGCTGGTGCAATCGAAATCATCGCACCACTATCTGGTGAAATCGTAAACATTGAAGATGTGCCAGATGTTGTTTTCGCTGAGAAAATCGTTGGTGACGGTATTGCTATCAAGCCAGCAGGCAACAAAATGGTAGCTCCTGTAAACGGTACTATCGGTAAGATCTTCGAAACTAACCACGCATTCTCTATCGAGTCTGACGACGGTGTTGAGCTTTTCGTTCACTTCGGTATCGATACAGTTGAACTTAAAGGCGAAGGCTTCACGCGTATCGCAGAAGAAGGTCAAACTGTTAAAGCTGGCGACACTGTAATTGAATTCGATCTAGCTCTTCTAGAAGAGAAAGCGAAGTCAACACTAACTCCAGTTGTTATCTCTAACATGGACGAAATCAAAGAGCTGAACAAGCTTTCTGGTTCTGTAACTGTTGGTGAAACTCCAGTTCTACGTGTAACTAAGTAATTTTTACTTATCCGAACACGAAAAAACGCTGCCAATGGCAGCGTTTTTTATTATCTGAATTTTTCTGGTCGATGCGCATCGCTGAAACACGTTCAACTGAGCAAGCCTAGTGCTGAGCTCGGCCTTTGCTTCGCTTGAGCGAGTAATGCAGTTGTCGCATCCTGCAGCACCTGAGAGCGCACCATTACTGTCGACTCCCGAGCAAAGTCTGTATCTCGAATTCGCCCTTTTGATTCCGAAACACTCCGGTTAATGGTGTTTAAATTATCGATCGTGCCACTCACACGATTCTGAAATCCACCGATTTCACTGCGATGAGAATCAACATACTTTATCGCCGCATCCACCACACCAATGGCAAGCTGAGCGCCTCCTACTGTCGACATATCGAGATCATCAACGGTCACCAACTCACCGGAACCTATATCCATCTCATCGGCAAAATTGCCTTTCCATGTGATGCCTTCTGGCGCATTCAGTGTCGAGGTAAAAAACTGCAGTTGATGATCTTGCGTTACGGAAGCATCGACTACCGATTGCTGGGCATTAATGTAGGTTGCCACTTCTTCAAGGTTATCGCCTACTTTGAGTGTTAATACTTTAGATTGCGCTTGGCCTTCATTGTCTTGATATTCAAACGCGAACTGTTGGTCATCTCTCGTCACCCGCCAGTCTTTGTCTAAACTGTCACCCAGATAATGTTGCCCGCCCATTTCAGGTATGTGCGTACGCATGTTTCTGAGCGTCAATGATATAGAGTTCGCATTGGCGCCAATATGAAAACTCTGAGAACCATAAGAGCCATTGAAGAGGTTTTTATCCGCGAATGTCGTCGTGATTGCCACACGATCCAATTCATCTTGTAGTGCAATCACTTCTTGTTGAAGACTTGTACGATCATCCTGTTCATGGCTGCCATTTGCGGCCTGAAGCCCGAGAGAGCGTAACCGTTGCAGAATATCACTGCTCTCATGCAACGCGCCTTCTGCGGTTTGAGCGACAGAATAGGCATCGTGAGCATTCCTTAAGGCGACATCAATCCCTCTCGTTTGAACATGGAGAGTATTCGATATTTGTAGACCTGCAGCATCGTCGCTTGCTGAGTTAATCCGATATCCCGAAGACAGGTTTCTCTGTGACTCAACGTTTTGATCGGCTGCTTGGCTAAGATGTCGCTGCGTCATCATCGCGGCAACATTGGTATTTAAAGAGACCATCTAATCGATATGAATGCCTTGTCGAACATCCTGTTAGGACGCATCTAAATCGGTATAGCCGATAAGCAAAAAGCCAGGGATGAGCCTGGCTTTTGTATCTTGTCGTGTTAGGTAGATTAACCTAGAAGACTTAGCGCTGAGTTTGGCGCTTGTTTCGCTTGTGCAAGGATTGAGCTTGACGCTTGCGATAGAATTTGTGACTTGGTCATTGCCGTCGTTTCTTTCGCGAAGTCGGTATCTTTGATACGGCTCTTCGACGCGTTCACGTTCTCGTTAATGTTGT
>NZ_JAMZAL010000030.1:0-3346 GCF_024181925.1 Vibrio sp. Y20_XG_PY13
ACCTCTGGTTTTGGTTTTAAATGAAACCTCAACTTCCTTAGCTCGGCGGCTTATACAGGTGTAGTGCGGACAAACTAGCGGGGTGTTAGCCAGCTTAAATACTGAGTCTAGAAAACCTTGCGGCGCTCTCATGGCATAGCGAAAACGCGTTTCACCATCAGTGCGGTAGTAATGGCTAAGTCGCTGAATCGGCGAGGTCTACCACGCTTGCCTTGTTTGTTTTGATTCCACTCGGCTATCGTTTCCTCATCAATCCAAAAGGTCAGAGAACCACGGTTGATTAAGGCTTTATTGTACTGCTTCCAGTTAGTTGTTTTGTAACGAGGTTTAGGCATGAGGCTACGATGATTGATGGGTGTAGCCGATCAGATCGTAGCTTCTTGATTTAGTTCCATCGATTTAAGCAACAAAGCCATGTGACGTTTCTAACTTGCGGCGTCGTGTGACATTTTAAAATTGTTGAAACATTATATATCTATAGCTATCTTTTTTATTAAATGAATTACGTTAATTAAAAGAGAACAAATGACTATGAGATTTAACATCGTGTGCGCACTAAGCTGTGTAACATTTATAGCACTCCCCGCCAATAGCCAAACACTAGAAGAAGCAGTTGCTGTTACTCTTTCGACAAACCCACAGCTTAAAAGTGCCTTTAATGACTATATGAGCCATAAGAAAGAAATAAATGTGGCAGAGGGTTCATACCTACCAGATATAAATTTAAATGTAGGTATTGGTTATGAAGGGTTATCAACGACAAGTAACGATACACGTACAGATATGAATCGCAAAGAGGCCTCGCTAACTCTTGAGCAATTGATTTGGGACGGCTCAGCTACGTTTAACAACATTTCTCGAGTTTCCGCAGATGCCGAGTCAATGAGATATCAATTGTTAACCAATGCTCAAGATTTGGTACTTGAAGTCGCAAATATTTATCTTGATGTACTCAAAGCCGAAGAGATTCTGGCTCTATCAGAGAGTAATCTTGAGGTTCACCTGCAAATACATAAAAATATCATTCGTCGTACTGAATCAGGTATAGGCTCTACTGCAGATTTATCTCAAGCAGAAGGTCGCCTTGCCGAAGCTCATAATAACGTGCTTCTTGCCCAGAATAACCTTTCCAATACTCTAGCTCAATTCACCCGCCTTGTAGGGGAAGCTTCTGAAGAGCTTATCTTCCCAAAAGCCGATGTTGACTTCATCCCCCTTACTTTTGAAGAAGCGCTAGCCAAAGCCAACGAACAGCACACTGTAATTAAAACAGCCTTGGTAGATATTGATTCCGCTCTGTATCAATACAAACAATCAAAAGGGGTATACTACCCAACAATAACATTCGAAGTCAGTCAAACTTGGAAAGAAAATGCTAGTGGTCTTGAGGGAAGCAGGGAAGAAATGACAGCTATGCTCAACATTAGTTACAATCTATTCAACGGTGGTAGCGACCAAGCTAATGCTGAGAATTTAGCCTACCAACTAAATAAAGCAAGAGATCTGCGTGATAAAAGCTATCGGGCAGTGCAAGAGCAGCTTCAATTAGCTTGGAATATGCTAAGCCTATCTACACAGCAAAAAGACTTTTTATCTAGTCGTGTCGATTCACTATCAAAAACTGTAATAGCTTATAGAAAACAATATAAAATAGGTCAGCGCACCTTACTAGATGTACTTAACAGCGAAAACGAACTATTTAGTGCACGCAAGTCCTATTTAGATGCGCGTTACAATGAACAACTAGCCAAGTATCGAGTTCTGAATTCGACTGGTAATTTATTAGACGCCTTGCGGATTGAAATACCTGAAGAATGGAAGAAAGAAAATGAACATTAAAGACGTCTTCACTATAATATAGCAAGTTGAGCTTTCATTTTCAGCGGTCTTGTTGCATTGTTTATTAAGGAAACCAAACAGCTTGGAATTAATCAAGTGTCCAGCCAGACTGACTGGATATTTGGTTAAGCCCAGTTACCTTCCATAGTTAACTGAGTTTAGGTATCCGACAACTAGGTACCTTATCATTCGGTTGTATTCAAGCTCAATTTATTCGACATATCTTGTCATGATTGGCTCATATTCAATCGCTTACACCGTCATGAAGTGGAAGAGCTACTCTACGCAAGCGTTGTCCCAGCGTATCCGTCCCATGAACCCACGGGGCGATATTGTTAATGTTTGAAGTTCCAAGGTAGGAGTGCATCGATGTCTGACTCTGCTTTCGCCAGCTCTTTCATGCACTTGACCATGTAATCGTAGAGGATAAGGCTGTTGGCTTTAGCCATCTCGACGATACTTTAAAGCATCTCTCTCGCGTCTGCACCACTTGGTGTGTTCGAGAACAACCAGTTCTTTCTCCCAATGATTAGCGGTTTTATTGCACGTTCAGCACGGTTATTGTCTATCGATAAGTGACCGTCATCGATATAACGGATGAGCTTCGGCCATTGCCGAGCGTGTATCTTATCGCTTTACCCATAGGGCTAGACTCAAGCACTTGTTGCGTTGTCATCCACTCGTACAACTCATCCAGTATCGGTTTGGCATGCTGTTGACGTTCTGTTTTTCGTTTCTCGGCAGTCGCATCTTTTAAGCGGGATCCTATCCCATAGAGCTTCTGGATTTTGGCCAGCGCTTTATCTGCTTTGCCTGACTTACCTTTCCCTTGAGGCTTCTTTGCATCCATGAACTTGCGACGTGCATGGGCTTTGTTGCTTAAATCGATGGAACTAAATCAAGAAGCTACGATCTGATCGGCTACACCCATTAATCATCGTAGCCTCATGCCTAAACCTCGTTACAAAACAACTAACTGGAAGCAGTACAATAAAGCCCTAATCAACCGTGGTTCATTCACTTTCTGGATTGATGAAGAAGCCATAAGCGAGTGGAAGCAAAGCAAACAGAGTAAGCGCGGCAGGCCTCGTCGTTTCAGCGACCTAGCCATTACTACCGCACTGATGGTAAACGCGTTTTCGCTATGCCATTGAGAGCGCTGCAAGGTTTTCTAGACTCAGTATTTAAGCTGGCTAACATCCCGCTTGTTTGCCCGCACTACACCTGTATAAGCCGCCGAGCTAAGGAAGTTGAGATTTCATTTAAAACTAAAACCAGAGGTGCGATACAGTATCTGGCCATTGATGCCACTGGTCTCAAGGTTTATGGCGAAGGTGAATGGAAGGTCAAGAAACATGGTACTGACGGGAAGCGTAGAGGCTGGATAAAGCTGCATTTAGCAGTCGATACCAGCACTCACGAAATAATAGCAGCAGAACTGAGTTTATCTAATGTCACTGATGCAGAAGTCCTTCCAAATTTGCTCAAGCAAACACGTCGACGAATC
>NZ_JAMZAL010000031.1:0-2693 GCF_024181925.1 Vibrio sp. Y20_XG_PY13
TTCTTATTTTTAAAGAGCTTTTCTAACATTTTCAGCAACTTAGTTGCTCGTCGTTAGGGGTGCGTATCTTACTTCACACCGTGAGAGAGTCAAGCATTTTTTTCAAATTTCTTTTCTCTCAATTTCCGACTCGCTGTGTGACTTTCGTCTCACTCCGTGTCGGTGGATGCGCAGTATAGGGAGTTGAGAAATTAGTACAAGCGTTTTTTGCAAAAAAACTTTCAACCGTTCATTAATCCATCAAAACGCCGAAATTTGCATATTTCTTCGTCACATTTGAGACATATCACAGCAATTGGTTGGAAAAACACCAACCATATACGTAAGATTCATGTGTCTATTCTGTTAAATAGACAATCGATCTCTTTATTATCTATATGTAGTAATCAAAATGACGTCTAAAAAAAATCTGATCCTATCTGCCGGGCTGGCCGTCATTGGGGGAGTGCTATTCTCTCAATTCGCTATTCCACCAGCTTTGAGCTTTCTTATCGGTGTTGCCGCTACTGCTTTTCTATTTTCATTTTCTAGCCAAACACCATCTATTCAACCAACGGAATCTGATCCTTCAACTAAAACGCTGTATGTCGGTAACCTTCCTTATAAAGCAAATGAGAGTCACGTTCGTGATTTATTTGCAGAGTATGGGCAGGTATTTGCTGTGCGCTTAATGAAAGATAAACGCACAGGTAAAAGAAGAGGGTTTGGTTTTGTCGTTATGGCCGCTGCTGACGCAGAACCGGCTATCGCGAAGTTAAATGAAAGGGAATATATGGAGCGAACACTTAAAGTTCGTATTGCTAACGATCCGAAACACCCAGATGGCGATAAATCTGAACTGGATTAAATCCTAATTTCGCCAGACAAATGTTCAGTGCATCTTCTTGCCAAGGAGGTGCACTGGCAAAGATTCGTTTTATCCCTTCTTCTTTCTCTTCAAGCTCGTCACAAGACAGTAATGCTTTAACCCGGCGCGCTATCGCCTCCCCAGAATCAATCAAAACGACGTTGCTACCCAGCACTTGCTGAATTTCGTTTTTGATTAGTGGGAAGTGTGTACAACCAAGTACAGCGACGTCTACTTTATTGCATAGCGGCGATAAGATACTTTTCAGTTCATCCAAAGGAACACTTTCACCACGTAGCTTTTCTTCTGCCATATCAACCAAACGCGTCGAACCTAGCAATTCAACTGGCTTACCTTGTGCAAAATCACGGATCAGTTCATGAGTGTATTGACGAGTGACGGTCGCAGGCGTTGCGATTAACCCTACTCCCTGAGTCGCTAGTAGGGAGGCCGGTTTGATGGCAGGCACGACGCCAACAACTGGCACTGATAAGTTGTCACGCAATGACGGCAGCACGATTGTACTGGCAGTATTGCACGCAATGACGACGATATCGATGTGATGCTCTGCCACCAATGCGGAAACCAGCTGATTGACGCGCGAGATAAGCACATTCTGATCGAGTTCGCCGTAAGGATAAGCTTCGTTATCGAACAGATAGAAGTAGTCTAAGTGTGGAAGGAGTTGGTGAATTTCTTGGAAAACTGACAGTCCGCCGACACCGGAATCAAACACTAGAACTTTTTTCTTACTTGATGCTCGCACGAGTCTTACCTGATGAATAGAGACTCGGCGATCATACTGGTTAGATTTGTTTTGGCAATGCTTTGGCGCGGTATCTTTGATGGCTAAATCGCTCCCCTATTTCTACTTCAAGCTTAGTCAGTTCTATATGTCCTTGAAATGATGGGGTTGATGTCACCAATGTGTGGAACTCACCATTTTCTCCACATGGATCAATATGACGTGGTAATGACTCGATTAATACTTGGTCATACCAACGACCACACCATTCTGGAGAGAGAACACTTCCGTCTATGGTGATCAACATAGCTTGAATACCACGCTCTATGACTTCCATCGCTAAACTCAAACTATTCTCCCCTAAGAGAGGAAAGACACATTCCCATCCTGCTGGCTCAATATCAACATAGCTTGAATACCACGCTCTATGACTTCCATCGCTAAACTCAAACTATTCTCCCCTAAGAGAGGAAAGACACATTCCCATCCTGCTGGCTCAATGTAGCTACGACGATAATCGGCAATACCATTGCAGAACATATCGCCAAATGCGACGGCTTCTACGTTTAGACCACTACTTTGTAACGCATTAACGATGGCCGATTGATAAAGGTCGTTACTCGGAAAGACTTCGGGCAGCTCGATAGTAATGAGAGGGAAGCCAAGTAATTCTGCTTGCATTTGTACTACGTGAAGCGGCGTTGCTTGGAAAGGGACTTCTTTCCCTACGTAAGTCGTGTACAAACCGACAACTTGATAATTTGGATTCTCGTTAAGGCGCTCAAGCGTTAATGTCGAATCTTTGCCATTATGTGCAAGCTTTAATTTTCATCAGACAAAACATTAGTTTCCGAACTAATACTGGAAGGCTTTCATGACAACATCGCCCTTACAATAATTATAAGAAATGTTAATACAATGCAGTATTAACCATAAACCTCACAGTAACTAACTACTGCCTTAACAATTTCTGACACGTTTCTGGACAATTCCGTGTTTGGTCATGTACTAATTTAGCTTCACACGGATAACTTTTCGTATTGAAAAATCGCTTAGTGCGTTGTCCAGGGGGGAAACGAGCGATCGCAATCACCGAAATAC
>NZ_JAMZAL010000032.1:0-2623 GCF_024181925.1 Vibrio sp. Y20_XG_PY13
TTCGCAAAGTTTAGTTCGGCTTAAAATTGTCGCTCGGTGCCTCGCGACTAACAAACTGCTCAAGAGGGATTCGCAACGCGTGGCATTTTTACTATGCGTTGAATTTAGTGATTAAGGTGGTTTGCGGCGGCTTTTGTATTGCGTTGCTCACCCCTTAGCAGGGCGTTAGGCCTCATTTTCAAGTAAAGGTATTAGTTTGAAAAATAAAATAACAATGAATAAATCTCGTTCGAGAGGTATTGCCGGAACTTACATCTATATCAAAGATGTTCCAGATGGTTTGTCAAAAGAGAAGATAAAAACTTTCCTTGACGAGAAAGTAAGCTTTTGGGCTGAAGATAAGTTCAAGACCTCCGTCAGAGTTGTTGTTGAGGTCGAAGAAGGCTCGATAAAAGTTAAAATAGGAATAGGTGCTGTAGCGCTATATACGATGGTAGCTAACTATGGCAGCTTCAGAACTGGCATAGACTACATTGTCAAAGATGCACGTGCATTTTCTGAATATGTTATTGAACAGACGAAGACTCAAGAGCACATACCTGATGGTTCTATATCACGCACTGAGAAACGGCTTGGGGTCCCAGGGAAAATACAACGTTATTTAAAGGAAATTGATAAGTTAAATAGCCATGACCTGAGTCATAACGAGCGTCAGCAAAAGTTAGAGGAACTAAAAGAAGAGTTCTTAAATATTATGGAGTTATTGGAAGACGACAGAGATAGGAATTCATTTGCTGAAGCAATTCCTGTGCACTGTAAACCGCCAGCTAACCAGCCTTGGCCAGAGCCAATATATGGGGCATTTACACTGCAATCATACCGAGATGAAGACGATTTTTAAGTAGTGCACCGTTGGAGGCCTAACAAAGCGTTTAAGGCGGATTCACAACGCTTGGCGACTTCAGTTTAAATTGAATTTAGTGTTTAAGGTACAATGGTTTAGGTTTGGTGGTAGGCGTTGTTCACCACTTAACGCGGCGTTAGGCGAAAAGAATAAAAGTCGAGATAAAATACAATGACTACTCCAAGTACGATAGATGTATTAACCATGTTAGGTAGTTGGTTTTCCGGACTAGGAGCAACTGCTGCTGTTGTATATTCAGTAAATATAAACCGCAGTGGTTTGAAGTGCTATGCGAAAAGACTGAGTAATCAAAAAATAATTAAAGTAGAATGGATTAATCATAAGCCAGTTAAGGCTTATATAACTGATATTCGCCTAGAATTGGTTGATGGCTCGATATTGTCGGAACATAGCTCAGTTAGACTTACTGACTATAAAGAAAAATTAAATGTGTGTATTGAACCGGGGCAGAGAGATATTATCACGTTCGCTTTTGATAACCTTGCACAACCATATACAGTCATTTTCCCTTGGTACAAAGTTTCTGAGTTTGTGACAATGCCGAGGGTAAGAATCAGTATATACATTATGAATGGTAGGCGTATAGACATAGCACTACCGGACGACTTTTATAGTTACTATTGTGACGAACAATTACGTCGTAGCGAAGAGGAAACAAAGTTCTATCACTGTTACAGTCTAAAAGATATGAAAAACAAAATTGATAGCTATGTTAAAATTTACGGCATTTTCCTTAAAATAAGCAAACCAACTAAAAGTCTTAAAGGTATGCTGTCTCGTTTTAAATCTCTTAAAATCGAGTCTGAGCATTGGCGATAATTTCGCCTAACAAACTGTTCAAGAGGGATTCGCAACGCGTGGCATTTTCACTATGCGTTGAATTTAGTGATTAAGGTGGTATGCGGCGGCTTTTGTATTGCGTTGCTCACCCCTTAACAGGGCGTTAAATTAATTTGGTGAGTTCAGTTGAAAAAACTAAAAATTGAAGAAATAGAACGCGCGCGAGTTTGCGTATTGCAGAATGCACAAAGTCTATTCGATGAGGCTGTTTTGTTAGAAAAGCATGGATTTTATGCTCGTTCTTACACGCTAGCTCATATTTGCAATGAGGAACTGTCAAAGATTCCAATGTTAGTCGGTACAGCTATGGACATAATCAATGGAGATAGCGTTGACTGGAAAAAACTAAATCGAAGATTAACTAGTCATATCGAAAAGCTGAATGCGATGCATATGCAATATTACTTATCTAGTGAGATACCCGCTGACAATTCTGACGTAACCGCCTACGAAGATTCAATGAAATCTACTCCGCGTTTAAATGATGATAAAAACAACAGTTTGTATGCAGGGCTTGTAAATAATAAATTTACTCAACCAAGTCTGCTTTTCAATAAAGAGAAAGTGGCAGTTACACTTGCACAGGTTAAAGAGAGACTTGAGTATTTCGTAGATGCTGAAGCTAAAACAGTTGGGAAGACTGCTGAATTTAAAGAAGCTCTAGCAAGTCGTAGTCAGTTGAAAAAATTAATTTAACAAACTGTTCAAGAGGGATTCGCAACGCGTGGCATTTTTACTATGCGTTGGTTTAAGTGATTATGGTGGTATGCGGCGGCTTCGGTATTGCGCTGCTCACCCCTTAACAGGGCGTTAGCACTGGGTTGGAATCAGAGGTCAAAAGTCTTGATGTTTATTGGTTTCTTTTTTCAGCTTTACACCTGATCAAATGTGCCTTTCAGGTTCGCTCCGGTGGCACTA
>NZ_JAMZAL010000033.1:0-2409 GCF_024181925.1 Vibrio sp. Y20_XG_PY13
GTTGACCACTGCATAAACAATAAAGATCAGTAGAGGTAAATAAATCGCGTGCATAATAAATCCTTTTAAAATAAACACAGTGAGAACGTTACAACTTGCTTTACCTTAGCACATAACGCCCAGTTAAGGGGTGAAGCACGCAACACTGAAGTTACCGCATCACGCCTTAATCACTAAACCTAACGCATAGCAAAAATGCCACGCGTGCTGAATCCCTCTTGAACTGTTTGTTATGTTTAAATTTCAATGTCTTACGTTCAACCGAACAGAAGTTTAAACCAACTTACTTTTGTAAACAAAAACCAAAAGCCTAAAAACTGATTTAACTCATAAGCTTTTGTAAATTGAACTTGAGCTTTTAGAGCAGAAAATACAAAAAAAGTCTCACTTAGCACTTAGAGATTGAGCCAAATATCCTCACGTTAAACTTGCTCCGAAATTCAATGAGGCAACTCCCAGAATTTTTAGCGCCAAAGAATAAATGTCCAGAAAGCAGCGTCCAGCGATGCCAACTTGCCGAAAAGAACAAAAGCAGAATGACTTATGGAGCAAAGAAAAGACCCAAGCTACTGATTTTACATGATTAAACATAACGCCGCATTAAGGTGTGAGCTGCGCTCGGCTATACTTGAGCGAAGCGAAAATGCCGAGCGTTGCGAATCACTCTTAAATGCTTTGTTAGGTGAGTACGGCTTCACTCGGGATACCGAGAATATCTCTAGGTGATACTGGTTCAACAATGACAGAACCATACCTTCTTTCCCAAATTTGTAGCCACTTAGTAATATCTTGATTTTTTCTAAGATAAATACCATTTTTCTCAAAGGTAACTGTTTGCTCAATTAACTTAGGTCCAAACCCAGATGACGATAGTAATATTCCTGCTGTCGCTTCTTCTTCCTTAACCACCCTTTCTAACTTGATAGCCCAACTTGCCTTAATTGTACGTCCACTAACCCAATGTTTGCATTCGATAAAGTATACTTCTTTGTTTTTTGTTATCGGATTTCTATGAGTAACTATAATATCTCTACTTTTAGCAGAGTTCTCCGTTATTTGTACATCTTCAAGACCAATATCGAAAAGAAGAGTTGCAATAACCTCTTCAAACTTCCTATCATCAATGCCTGTAATAAGCGATGGTTTCATTAAGAGTCGCTTAATCAGATTTCTTGAAAAGTTTGCAACATCGACTAAGATGACTGTAGCCTCTGGGTAGTCATTTTCTTTTACCTCTAATGACTTACATATCCCTTCCCAACTTAAAGGTTTCACGTAAATTTTGTCGGATATGTTATCTAATTCTTTAGTTGAAGATAAATACTGCTCACTCCCAATCAAATACAACACTTCGGCATTTGGGTACTTTTGAATAAAAGAGTTTAGCTGTCTTTCTACTTGCTCCTTTTTTATAGACTGTTTCATTCGATGATGCTTTAACTCAACACCAGCAATTCCGAGACTATTTTTTCTCCTAAAAACGAGATCGACTCCATGATATTGTGTTTGATTAAGAGGTACTGGCGCATGTGAAACGTCAGCATCTTCGAATATTACTGGCAATGAGTTTGCCAAAAAATCATGCAGGTGTGTTTCTTTTGTTGACTCAAAATTTAACAAGGACTTTAGTAATTCATGTTTCTCTTTTATTGGTTCTTCACTAACACTAGTTGGTTCATTATGTATATCAATTGCTACCTCATCACCTGTAGGTAGAATTGCCTTTAGCTTTCTAGTCATGTCATTTCTCTCTTGATAGTTTCTTGACTTTGGCCACCTAACGCCCGCTTAAGTGGTGAGCAACGCAATGCGATGTTTCCGCACACCACCTAAATCACTAAATTTGCCGCAAACCACAAATGCCACGCGTTGCGAATCCGTCTTGAAGCGCTTGTTAGTTGGCAGGCCCAATGCACTGATTTTAAGTTATTTTTAACTTTGTGAACAATATACATTATGTGCTTTGATGCATTAACGTCAGGCGCAGTTTCAAAGCGAATTGCCAATGAAACCACGTGGAACAAACAACGCCGCAGAAAACGTCATTTCAGCGAGAATTTCGGCTTTTGAAACGACAAACTCACCGAGCAGAGTTTCAGCAAAAGCATTCGGCTCGATAAACCTAAAACTCGCAGCATCACAGATGCAAACCAATCAGTGAAAAGACGCCAATTTTAAATTTTAGCCAAGACAGCAAGCATCGAATTTGAACACTTAACCTAACACTTTAGCGCTGAGCTTTTACCATAAAAATTTTTCACTATTGCTGCGTTTGCCTTCATGCCAACTAACGCCCTGTTAAGGGGTGAGCAACGCAATACCGAAGTCGCCGCATACCACCTTAAACACTAAAACCAACACATGATAAAAATGCCACGCGTTGCGAATCCCTCTTGAACAGTTTGTTAG
>NZ_JAMZAL010000034.1:0-2150 GCF_024181925.1 Vibrio sp. Y20_XG_PY13
ATAACAAACTGTTCAAGAGGGATTCACAACGCGTGGCATTTTCACTATGCGTTGGTTTAAGTGATTAAGGTGGTATGCGGCTTCATCGGTATTGCGTTGTTCACCCCTTAACAGGGCGTTATACGTTGCGCATAAAATTAAGAAATTAGAAGGATTTAAAGCTTATGATTACTTGCTATGTCAGGTACGTGATTGACCCGAAAAAGGTCAAAGAATTTGAAGAATACGCAAGAATGTGGATTCCACTTGTTGAGAAGTTCGGTGGTCAACACAATGGCTATTTCCTACCGTCAGAAGGTGCGAATAATATAGCTCTAGCTTTGTTCACATTTGAAAGCTTATCAGCATATGAAGAGTATCGTCTTAAATCTTTAAATGATCCTAAGTGTATTAAAGCTTTTGAGTTTGCAGATAAAGTAGACTGCATTATTAGCTATGAACGTAGCTTTTTCAGACCAGTGCTCGGGTAAGGAAGCAACGTATAACAAACAATTTAAGAGGGATTCCCAACGCTTGGCATTTTTGCTTCTACTTCAATTTTAGTGGTTACGGTACAATGCTTTAGGTTGGGTGGTAGCGTTGCTCACCCCTTAATTGGGCGTTATGTTTTTTAGGAGAATTCGGTGGGAATTGGTTCAAATTATATGGTTGAGCTCATGGAGTCACAATATGAAGAAGCGAAAGCTGAGTGGATTCGTGAGCAATTAGATGATCAGGATGCAGATGAATATACTTCAGGTTGGGATGAGTTGTCTGACGCTTATGATGAGCTAAACGCTCATGATGAGCCATATTATGAAGATTGGGATAATAATTGGGTTGCTCCTAAACAAACAAGAAAAGGAATTTTTCAAGAATCAGTTGATACCGCATCAGAGTTGATGGGAATGTCATTTTTCCCTTCCGTGGAAGATAATGTATTAATTATGTTGCATGGACACATCGTTGCAGCACTAGAGGGTTACTTATCATCAACTTTTATTTCGGCGACTTTATCTTCAAATGATTTCATTCGTAAGCTTGTTGAAACAGACCCTGAGTTTGCAGATAGAAAGTTTACGATAAAGGAAATATTTTCAAAACATGAGTCTTTAAAAAGTGATATCGCGAAGTACTTACAAGACTTAATCTTCCATAAGATCGATAAAGTACGTCCAATGTATAAGAGCGTCTTAGGGGTTGATTTGGGTGAAACGTCTTGGTTGTTCAAGGCGGTTGCGTTGAGACATCATTGTGTCCATAGAGCTGGATATGATCATGATGGTAATAAAGTTAGTGTGTCTAAAGATGATATCCAACTATTGATTAAGCGTTGTTCCGATTTAGTCGATAAAATTGATAATGATGTTGTGGATATGCTTAGACCCAAACCACAAAAAACATAACAAATTGTTCAAGAGTGATTCGGCACGCGTGGCATTTTTACTATGCGTTGATTTTAGTGGTTAAGGTGTTATGCGGAAGCTCAGGTATTGCGTGCCTCACACCTTAACAAGGCGTTATGTGTTTCTCACAAAAGGAGTCGTCAATGAAAAAGCCTACGATTGAATCCAGTCAGGAGGAGCTCATAGCGTTTGTTCGAGATTGGATAGATTTATGCGCGTCAGGAGAAGCAGAGTATGCTTTTTCGTTTCTTGATGAACCATTAGATAACTCTAGAAGTAAGTGGAGTTTAGAAGATTTTGAAATGGTCAGGTTTGACCATTTTGGCGACAACCAGCTCCCAGTTATAACAAGTCCTTTAACCGTCACAGGGGTTCTAAGAAACGACATCTTCGAGTACGACAACGGCTCTGGGTGGGGAGTTGAATATGATTTGCCGCTTAATGGTGTCGTTAGTGATTTCACGCTGCTTTTCGACTTCTTAAAGCATGGTGAAGACCTGAGGGTGATTTTGGATGATTGCCACGTCATGTAAAAACACATAACAAACTGTTTAAGAGTGATTCGCAACGCGTGGCATTTTTACTATGCGTTGGTTTAGGTGATTAAGGTGTTATGCGGCGGCATCGGTATTGCGTTGCTCACACCTTAACAGGGCGTTAGCACTGGGTTGGAATCAGAGGTCAAAAGTCTTGATGTTTATTGGTTTCTTTTTTCAGCTTTACACCTGATCAAATGTGCCTTTCAGGTTCGCTCCGGTGGCACTA
>NZ_JAMZAL010000035.1:0-2026 GCF_024181925.1 Vibrio sp. Y20_XG_PY13
CTTAAATGCATCAAAGCACATAAAGTTTGTTGTTCGCAAAGTTTAGTTCGGCTTAAAATTGTCGCTCGGTGCCTCGCGACTAACAAACTGCTCAAGAGGGATTCGCAACGCGTGGCATTTTCACTATGCGTTGAATTTAGTGATTAAGGTGGTTTGCGGCGGCTTCGGTATTGCGTTGCTCACCCCTTAGCAGGGCGTTATGTTTACCCTGATATGCAGTAGTTTTTGGAAAATATGATTAATAATAAAGATATTCTTAACAAAATGGGCTTTCTCATAGCTTTACTTGCGCTTTTAGTTACAAGTTACGGGGTGTGGGAGCAAGTTCGAGATAAATACCCTGAAGTGACAGTGTCGCTCTTGAGTGAAGATAAGGTTACTGATCTTGCAAATATCAAAGGATTGGTTGCTACGTATTCATTTAACGGAGAAGCGATACAAGACCTTTGGAAAATTCAAGTCAGATTTCAAAATACCGGAGATAAAACCATAATCGGTAGCGGATCAAAAAGTGACCTAATCAAAGATTCTCTTGATTTTTCATTTCCGAAAGGATTTCGTGTTATCGATCTAAATGAACTTGATGACTCAGTTAGGGCACAAGTTAAGCCTAGTGATGACCACTCATTTAATATACGGTTTGAGCAATGGCGCAGCGAAGAGCATATTGATATAGAGTTATTTTTAGAGCAAATGGATCATTCGTTGAAATCTCCAAAGATCTCACTTGCCTCAAGGAGTTTGATAGACGGTAACTTCATTTTATCTATGGATAATCCTTTAGCTGTGGTAAAGCGAAAGTCACTACTTAATTTGCCCACACCGATTGTCGAATGGTCTTCGACATTTGTTTTTATTTTAAAATTGGCTATGTTTGGTCTTCTTTTATATGTCGTAACGCTTGGCCTCAAAGAGAGCCTTTCTTACTACAATTGGAAAAAGCGATACAAACAAGATTTTGATAAGCATATTGACTACCTCTTTTCGAATTATGATGAAGAAAAGTTTAGTGATATTAGTCAAAACTATAAAGATGATCCCTGTAAAGCTCCTAAATGGGTTTGGGATGATTTTTCTGGTGAAAAGGTCGCAGGCATTGTTTTATTTCCCACAACTAAGTCAACGATAGTATTTTTCATTGTTTCATGGCTTTTCGTGATTGCATCCTTAGTTTCCACTTTAGGGTAAACATAACAAACTGTTTAAGAGGGATTCGCAACGCGTGGCATTTTTACTATGCGTTGGTTTAAGTGATTAAGGTGGTATGCGGCGGCTATAGTATTGCGTTGCTCACACCTTAACAGGGCGTTAGGGTAATTGTTGGAAGTCTTATGGACGTTGAAGTTCGAAAAATATCAGGCCACATGTATGGTCTTGGAAAATATCTATTGGCTCACGGTATAGAGCATGTGATTTTTACTGGCATGAGGAATCCATTTTGGTCATCGATGGGTGTCTTACATGTTGCTCAGGCTGCTGAGATTTTAATAAAGTCGGCGATTGCTCAAGAGCATCCGCTGTTAATCTTCACGGATTTGCCGAAACTATCTCAAAATACCGAAGAACGACTTACAACTTCTCAGTTGATGGCTAAAGCTAAAACTGTTCAATATAGTAAGCTTCCGGATTTGTTATGGGCTGCTACTGGTTATGAAATCAAGCATCTCGATGTTTATAGAGAAATGGGTGAACAGCGAAACCGTATTCAGCATTTAGCTGTACCTGATGATGATTTCAATGATCTAGTATTCCGTTTTTGCATCCAAGTTATCGATCCTTTAATGGTGCATTTTTTTCGCGAGCATTTCTTGGATAATTTGGATTTTGACGACCTCTACATCTATGAGGACAACCTTTTAAGCGACTCAATTGACGCTACGGGTTTGAAGTACGAGGGTAAATTACCCTAACAAACTGTTCAAGAGGGATTCGCAACGCGTGGCATTTTCACTATGCGTTGGTTTTAGTGTTTTAGGTGGTATGCGGCGACTTCGGTATTGCGCTGCTCACCCCTTAACAGGGCGTT
>NZ_JAMZAL010000036.1:0-1845 GCF_024181925.1 Vibrio sp. Y20_XG_PY13
TAACAAACAATTCAAGAGGGATTCGTAACGCGTGGCATTTTTACTATGCGTTAATTTTGGTTATTAAGGTGGTTTGCGGCGGCATTGGTGTTGCGTTACTCACCCCTTAATTGGGCGTTATGTGCTAAGGAAGGCGATGTTAAATAAACTACGAAAAATGATTTTAGGTTGTACAGAACTAACTCAATTTGAAGAGCAATCTATTAAATTGTGTATTGAGAATTTACCTAAAAACCTAAAGGGAATAGCTGCAGCGCAATTTAAAGAGTACAACCTTATTCAAAGGGAATATGACGGTCGCACTGTTAATTTCTATAAAGTGAAATGTTTGCGTAAAGTCGTCAATCCAAATCAATTGTTACCAATCAAAACTGATGATTGTGTATTAATCAAACTGGAATTGAAAACAATTTCAAATGAGAGAATTGGGGTAACTTTACATGCAACTGGGCATCGAATATTTAGTGCATCTTTTAGTAAAGATGCTTCTAATCTAGGTAAGATTGAAGGTATGCGGCTAGAAAAGCTCACTAAATCATGGCGTTCAGTCGTTTAGCACATAACAAACTGTTCAAGAGGGATTCGCAACGCGTGGCATTTTTACTATGCGTTGGTTTTAGTGTTTAAGATGGTATGCGGCGACTGCGGTATTGCGTTGCTCACCCCTTAACAGGGCGTTATGTTTCACTTTGATTTAGAAGAAATAAAAGGTTTTCTGGCGCTTATTTCTTTGGCCTCTTTGGCAATTCGTTTGAGTTGTCTCAGCAATTCAATATTGTCTGCCCAAGTTCATGAATTCCTCAAAGATAATCACGCTTCAAAGTTCGTGGGTTGCTTCCATTCGGAGTCGAGTCTGCGCGTTGGTAATTAGTCTGGCTTAAAGTCGCTTCGGTTCTATTTCCCAATGAGCAAATCGGCAGCGGGGTTTTCGGCAATTTGAGTTTTGTTTTTCGCTGTTTTGAAAGGGATGCCGGCTCTTGTTTAAAGCTATTTAGAGTTGCCTCAATCCAATTCCTGAGAATTACACGTTTTGTATTTATCACTTTTGTCGGACTATTCCAACACTTCGTGTGACGCAAGTTAAACAATTTTTTATGCAATTCAGTTCTTTGCCATGTGAGCGAGTCAGTTGTGGTAAAACATAACAAAGTGTTTAAGAGGGATTCGTCAACGCGTGGCGCTTTCACTTCAAATCAGTTTAAGTGATTAAGGCGGTCATATCCGCTTTGGCGGTAGCGTTGTCTCACCCCTTAACACGGCGTTAGTTGCCAACGAGGAAAACGCAGCTAAAGTAAAATGTTTAAGACTAAGTTTTGCCCAGTCTTGTGCTCTGACTTTTAAGGTTTTGGGTGTGAATAAATCGCGCTTCGTTCTTTGCTGGTTTGCTGTTTCAGAAGTCGATTAGTTTGTTGAATGTCAGCTCTGCGGCTTTGTCTTTCCAAAAGAGCTTTTTGGTGTTGTTAGCCCGTTTTCTACGGCGCTGTTTGTTCCACATGGTTTCAGTGACAGGCGCTTTGAAACTGCACCTGATTTGAGTTTTTCAAAGCATGTAAAACTAGTGTTGGCAAAGCGGCAATTAACATCAAATCAAAGCTTTAGGTTTGGCAACTAACAAAGCATTCAAGAGGGATTCGCAACGCTTGGCAGTTTTGGTTTGAATTAACTTTAGTGTTTACGGCACAATGCTTTAGGTCGGGTGGTTGGCGTTGTTCACCCCTTAATGCGGCGTTAGGCAGATAAGGAAATCATGAAGTTTAGAGTTAGAAAGGCATTACTAGATGATGTCGATAGAATCGCACATATACACGTTAGTTCATGGACATATGCGTACAATGGTCTGATGCC
>NZ_JAMZAL010000037.1:0-1603 GCF_024181925.1 Vibrio sp. Y20_XG_PY13
AATCATCGTTTAAGGAGGTGATCCAGCGCCAGGTTCCCCTAGCGCTACCTTGTTACGACTTCACCCCAGTCATGAACCACAAAGTGGTAAGCGTCCCCCCGAAGGTTAAACTACCTACTTCTTTTGCAGCCCACTCCCATGGTGTGACGGGCGGTGTGTACAAGGCCCGGGAACGTATTCACCGTGGCATTCTGATCCACGATTACTAGCGATTCCGACTTCATGGAGTCGAGTTGCAGACTCCAATCCGGACTACGACGCACTTTTTGGGATTCGCTCACTTTCGCAAGTTGGCCGCCCTCTGTATGCGCCATTGTAGCACGTGTGTAGCCCTACTCGTAAGGGCCATGATGACTTGACGTCGTCCCCACCTTCCTCCGGTTTATCACCGGCAGTCTCCCTGGAGTTCCCGACATTACTCGCTGGCAAACAAGGATAAGGGTTGCGCTCGTTGCGGGACTTAACCCAACATTTCACAACACGAGCTGACGACAGCCATGCAGCACCTGTCTCAGAGTTCCCGAAGGCACCAATCCATCTCTGGAAAGTTCTCTGGATGTCAAGAGTAGGTAAGGTTCTTCGCGTTGCATCGAATTAAACCACATGCTCCACCGCTTGTGCGGGCCCCCGTCAATTCATTTGAGTTTTAATCTTGCGACCGTACTCCCCAGGCGGTCTACTTAACGCGTTAGCTCCGAAAGCCACGGCTCAAGGCCACAACCTCCAAGTAGACATCGTTTACGGCGTGGACTACCAGGGTATCTAATCCTGTTTGCTCCCCACGCTTTCGCATCTGAGTGTCAGTATCTGTCCAGGGGGCCGCCTTCGCCACCGGTATTCCTTCAGATCTCTACGCATTTCACCGCTACACCTGAAATTCTACCCCCCTCTACAGTACTCTAGTCTGCCAGTTTCAAATGCAATTCCGAGGTTGAGCCCCGGGCTTTCACATCTGACTTAACAAACCACCTGCATGCGCTTTACGCCCAGTAATTCCGATTAACGCTCGCACCCTCCGTATTACCGCGGCTGCTGGCACGGAGTTAGCCGGTGCTTCTTCTGTCGCTAACGTCAAATAATGCAGCTATTAACTACACTACCTTCCTCACGACTGAAAGTGCTTTACAACCCGAAGGCCTTCTTCACACACGCGGCATGGCTGCATCAGGCTTGCGCCCATTGTGCAATATTCCCCACTGCTGCCTCCCGTAGGAGTCTGGACCGTGTCTCAGTTCCAGTGTGGCTGATCATCCTCTCAGACCAGCTAGGGATCGTCGCCTTGGTGAGCCCTTACCTCACCAACTAGCTAATCCCACCTAGGCATATCCTGACGCGAGAGGCCCGAAGGTCCCCCTCTTTGGCCCGTAGGCATCATGCGGTATTAGCCATCGTTTCCAATGGTTATCCCCCACATCAGGGCAATTTCCTAGGCATTACTCACCCGTCCGCCGCTCGACGCCGTTATCGTCCCCCGAAGGTTCTGATAACTCGTTTCCGCTCGACTTGCATGTGTTAGGCCTGCCGCCAGCGTTCAATCTGAGCCATGATCAAACTCTTCAATTTAAGATTTTGTTCGGCTCAATGAATACTGAACATTACATAA
>NZ_JAMZAL010000038.1:0-1363 GCF_024181925.1 Vibrio sp. Y20_XG_PY13
CGAACGTGTCGTTACCTAAGACCTTGATGATGGTTGGTGTGTCTTCCACAACCGTCGCTTTGTCTGCCACAATGTCCGCCACAGACGCAACCGTAAAGTCCACCCTTTGGCTAATGCTTTCACCGCTTGGGTCGGTAGCAGTAAACGTTAAGGTTTCTGAGCCGTTCCAGTCTGCCGTTGGTGAAATGGTCGCGATGCCATTTTCAATCGAAACCAACACGTTGCTATTGCCAGACACTGAGAAGTTTAGCGCTGAGTCGCTATCTTTAAATGCGTCGTTTAAATCAATCGTGTAGGTCGCAAAGTCTTCCGATAACTCTTGATCTGCAATGGCATTTTCAACAGTCGGTGCATCGTTAACACGATTCACAACCAAACTATCACTGTCGCTAGCCGTTGGATTAACACCATCCGATACTGACGCACTGATAGTCAGATCTTTAAGGTTGAGTTCGTCGTTGTTAACCGCGTCAACACCCGCTTGAGTCAGCTTGACTTCATCGCCAACTAACACAAAGTAACCGTTTGAGTTGTTTTCTAAAGAAACGGTTAATTGGTCTTCTGGCGTATCAGTATCAGCGACTTCCAACGTTGCAACTACCGTATCGGTACTCACCGCGTCTTCAGTGATGCTTTCTACAGCATCAACCTTGATGGTTGGCGCATCGTTTACTGGATTTACTGTAACAGTTACTTTCGCTTCGTCGGTCAATTGACCGTCCGTTACGGTGTAGGTAATTTCAACGTCACCATTGAAGTTTTCGGCCGGAGTGAAGACGAGTTTGCCATCAACGATCTCTACTTTACCTTGTGCTTCAGGAACAGTCGCAGATTGGATCGACAACTTATCGCCATCCACATCAGTATCGTTTGACAGAACATCAATAGTAACTGCAGTGTCTTCTTGTGTCGTAGCGATGTCATCTTTCGCCACTGGTGCATCATTCACTGGCGTCACATCGACGCTCACCGTGGTGGATTCCGATACCCCACCTGACGTGACAATGTAGGTGAAACTGTCTGTACCGTGGTAGTTGTCGTTTGGCGTGTAAGTCACGCTGCCGTCAGGATTGACCGAGACCGTGCCGTTGGCTGGGCCGTTATTGGTATCTAACGACACCACTTTACCGTCGCCTTCGAACGTGTCGTTACCTACGACCTTAATGACGGTTGAAGTGTCTTCCACAACCGTCGCTTTGTCTGCCACGATGTCCGCCACAGGCGCAACCGTGAAGTTTACGGTTTGGCTAATGCTTTCACCGCTTGGATCAGTAGCAGTAAACGTTAGGGTTTCTGAGCCGTTCCAGTCTGCTGTTGGTGAAATGGTCGCGATGCCATTTTCAATCGAAACCAACACGTTGCT
>NZ_JAMZAL010000039.1:0-1362 GCF_024181925.1 Vibrio sp. Y20_XG_PY13
TAGCTCTTTAACAATTTGGAAAGCTGACAAAACAACAATTTATTGTTGTTTGTAAAGTTCTCAATGTTTGTCTTTATGACAAACACCAAAATAACACATTCAAGTGTTCTTGGAATTTGAGTCCGGCAAAATCGAGTCTGCATCATGTATAAAAATTGCAGACAACTTTGGTGACTTGTTCATCAACTCGAAACTCCTTCGGGTTGTATGGTTAAGTGACTAAGCGTACACGGTGGATGCCTTGGCAGTCAGAGGCGATGAAAGACGTAGTAACTTGCGATAAGCCCAGATTAGGTAGTAACAACCATTTGAGTCTGGGATTTCTGAATGGGGAAACCCACTTACATAAGTAAGTATCATTAACTGAATACATAGGTTAATGAGGCGAACCGGGGGAACTGAAACATCTAAGTACCCCGAGGAAAAGAAATCAACCGAGATTCCGAAAGTAGCGGCGAGCGAAATTGGACTAGCCCTTAAGCTTTACACGCGTTAGACGAACGGTCTGGAAAGTCCGACGATACAGGGTGATAGTCCCGTAGTTGACGACGTGTGTTCAGTGAAATCGAGTAGGGCGGGACACGTGATATCCTGTCTGAATATGGGGGGACCATCCTCCAAGGCTAAATACTACTGACTGACCGATAGTGAACCAGTACCGTGAGGGAAAGGCGAAAAGAACCCCTGTGAGGGGAGTGAAATAGAACCTGAAACCGTGTACGTACAAGCAGTAGGAGCAGGCTTGTCCTGTGACTGCGTACCTTTTGTATAATGGGTCAGCGACTTATATTCAGTGGCAAGGTTAACCATCTAGGGGAGCCGTAGGGAAACCGAGTCTTAACTGGGCGTTCAGTCTCTGGATATAGACCCGAAACCAGGTGATCTAGCCATGGGCAGGTTGAAGGTTGAGTAACATCAACTGGAGGACCGAACCGACTAATGTTGAAAAATTAGCGGATGACTTGTGGCTAGGGGTGAAAGGCCAATCAAACCTGGAGATAGCTGGTTCTCCCCGAAAGCTATTTAGGTAGCGCCTCGGACGAATACTACTGGGGGTAGAGCACTGTTAAGGCTAGGGGGTCATCCCGACTTACCAACCCTTTGCAAACTCCGAATACCAGTAAGTACTATCCGGGAGACACACGGCGGGTGCTAACGTCCGTCGTGGAGAGGGAAACAACCCAGACCGCCAGCTAAGGTCCCAAATTACTACTAAGTGGGAAACGATGTGGGAAGGCTCAGACAGCCAGGATGTTGGCTTAGAAGCAGCCATCATTTAAAGAAAGCGTAATAGCTCACTGGTCGAGTCGGCCTGCGCGGAAGATGTAACGGGGCTAAGTAGTAAACCGAAGCTGCGGCAAT
>NZ_JAMZAL010000003.1:0-447868 GCF_024181925.1 Vibrio sp. Y20_XG_PY13
GATAACTCGTTTCCGCTCGACTTGCATGTGTTAGGCCTGCCGCCAGCGTTCAATCTGAGCCATGATCAAACTCTTCAATTTAAGATTTTGTTCGGCTCAATGAATACTGAACATTACATAAAGTAATGTTTGAATTGACTGTGCTGAATCCGAAGATTCAATGGTCACTTCGTTTCATTGAAACCTAATTTGATACCGCTTTCCGTTAAGAAAGAAATATCTAATTGGATTATCATCAACGAGTGCCCACACAGATTGATAGGTCTATATTGTTAAAGAGCTTGCTTTTCGAGAAGTTTTTCTCTCAAAGCGGAGGCGTATTCTAATGAACTAATTCTTAGTGTCAAACACTTTTTAAAATTAATTTTTAGAAGCTTTTTCGCCTTATTGCCAGCTGCTTTTGCGTTTCCGCTTTGCCCTGACAACGGAGGCGCATTATAGGGAGATGAGTTTTCTTGGCAACCCCTATTTAAAAAAAAATTCAAAAAAAAGCGTCGAGAGATGAAATCTCATTCAAACGCTTATTTTTAGCGCTCAGTTGTTAACTTCAAGTAGCAAATAAGCAATCAGTATGTGTCTATCCAACCCTCTTCAAAGCTTGCAATATCAAGGTGCAGTGATTTGTCGACTTCGATTTGATCTATTGCCTCTAGTTCTTTATTTACACTACTCATCGTCAATGTGTTGTTGTCTAGCTCAAACACTTGGCGTTGCGTGGTGTAATAGAACTTAAGCGTAGTGAGCGCTTTTACATCGTCATTGCTCGCGGCTGCTTTAATGCTTTTTAGTTTACGAAAGATTTTGTTGTGCAGTTGCTTGAGTTTCCAAACGTACAGCACTTCTTCCATGTATGGTCGAGTTTTAATTTGATTCAATAAAGAGAGGGAAGTTGCAACTGCGAGAACGACACCAATCAAATTCCAATGGAAATTGCCCGTTGATTGTTCTGGTACGACTTCAGTGTTGCCAAACAAAACAATCAACAAGGTACTAAAGGCAAGAGAGGAGATGGCGAGCAACGCAACAAAACCGCCAATCACAAGGTTTACTTTCTTTTTATAAATGTCTTTATTTATCTGTTTGATTTCCATATACCGCTCCTAACAGGGTTGCCTCCTATTCTAACGAGCACACCCAGCTCCACAATCGAAGCTTTGTAAGTAAGTTCACATTTACTATTAAACTCGCATCCGTTCCCTGCTTGGGTATATACTTCCGCGCATTCACTCTTTCTATTCTATATAGAGGCTAAGTTCATGCGCTCTTTTGTTTTACGAGCTCGCGCGGCGCCAACCACCAGCAAAGCACTATTAGAAGGTGTTGGTAACGAGGCACATACCGAGATCCTTGCTCATACCATGATGAACACCATGTTCGTGGCACAATCTCACCGTGAAGATGTGGTTGTCCACTTGGTATTAGAGAGCACGAAGGATTACTCGCGCACGATTACCATTCGTTCAAACGACATTACCAATATTGGTGGTTTTCACGAGTCAACGTTGATCTCTGCCGTTGCCCGTGCGTTGGACACATCTGTTGGTATGGGTAAAGAGCAGCTTCGTGAAGTTGAGCCGGGTATTACGGTTCGTACAGTGAGCTTCGAACGCTTGGTTCAAGAACTGGCGGAAGACCACCAACTTTATATGTTGGACAAGAAAGGCGAATTTGTTCGTGATGCAGAAATTGGTGAAAACCCATGCTTCTTGCTAACCGACCACATTCCGATGCCGAAGAAGTCGTTCAACAGCTTGAAGCGCCTAGGTACTGAGAAAATCAGCCTTGGACCTAAGATGCTGTTTGCTTCTCAGTGTGTAGTATTGATCCACAACGAACTGGATATCCGCGAATTCTAGTTATTCGCGTACACGTTGCTAGATGATGAAAGAGGACTCGATTGAGTCCTCTTTTTTGTTTCTGACTTTCTATGCCGCGCTTATTTACCGCCAATACTCAGTCGAGCAAAACGCACATCTGGCGCGAAGAAAGTGCGGCTATCATTAATAAGCTGCGTATCACCCACAGCTTCTACTTCTTGCAGCATCTTATAGAAGTTACCTGCAACTGTAATTCCGCGCACAGGTTGAACACGCTGACCATCACGGCACAAGAAACCACTCGCACCAAATGAGAAATCACCACTGACAGCATCTGCACCAGAGTGAACCCCTTGCAGTTCCACTAATTCTAGGTATTCACCTGCTTTGACTTCTGACGCACTGCTGTTGCCTGTCGCAATCACTTTATGATTTGCCGATACGTCTAGGCTCGATTTCGCACCGCGAGCAGCACTTGCCGTCGACACTGCACCTAAATAACTCGCTGTTTGGCTATTGTGCAATAGCGTATTCAGTTGGCCATTGGCGATCAACACATTGTCTTGAGTGGCAAAACCTTCACTATCAAACCCTGCGATAGCCATACCATTTGGCATGTATGCCGCATCGGTAAAGGTGAGAAGTTCACTTGCTACGCTTTGACCAAGCTTGTCACCCAGTGGCGAGATGCCTTTCATCGCACTCACACCAGAAAACGCACTGCCAAATGCACCAAACAGGCTGCTTAGCGCATTGATGTGGAAGATGGCTGGATAGTTACCTGTCGCAACTGGTACTCCATCAAGAAGATCGCGAGCAAGGTTGTAACCGCCTTCAATGCAGTAAGTTGGATTCAACTCATCAAAACGGCGACCTAGCGACATTCTTCCCGCCATCGACTGTTTGCCGTCTTTTTCAAACAGGGTATACGCGTAACAAGTGAACGATCGCTCGAAATGTTGACATAACGTACCTTGAGTATTCGCGATGATGAGCTGAGTTTCGCCGTCACTATAACCATTGTATGGTGAGCTTGAAGCGTGAGGCTGAGCCACAACACCTTGTTCAAGCGCGAGGGACAGTTCAATTTTCTCATCGACCGATGTGGTATCGTCTTGCGCAATTTCTGCAATATCAGTGGTGATTTTGCTGTTTACGCAGCTGATGGTTTGATGTTCATCTTGCTTAGAAAAACGAGCACTTTGCAGCGCGTTGGTGAGCATCAAATCTAAACTTGGTTGCTCTAGTGATTCAGAATAACTGGTCGCGACACGAGCATCTTTAATGACTCGAACACCCAGCACTTGGCTTGAGCTGACTTTGTACTCATCCAGCTTGCCTTGGTTTGCTTTCAGCGAAAAGCTGCTGTTACGGTTCACAATCACATCCGCTTCCGCACCTTGGCGTTTGGCTTCTGACAGGATGTAATCAACCGCTTTTAGAAGTTGTTGTTCTTGGCTCATTAGTTACCGCCTCCTACCAGAATATTGTCCACTTTAAGGGTTGGTTGGCCGACTGTTGTAGGTACTGAGCCACTCACTGAACCACACATACCTGGAGCAAGTGCCATGTCCTTACCGACCATACTGATTTCTTTCAATACTTTAGGACCAGTGCTGATTAGTGTCGCCGCTTTCAAAGGCTTGGTAATTTTGCCGTTTTCAATCAAATACGCTTCACGAACAGCGAAGTTAAATTCGCCCGTCCCTGGTTGAACGGAGCCACCACCCATCTTCTTGGCGTAAATACCGCGTTCGATTCCCGCAAGCATTTCATCGAGTGAATGCTCGCCTTCTTCGATAAAGGTATTGCGCATGCGCGAGGTTGGTGCGAACTTGTAGTTCTGACGACGACCAGAGCCTGTTGGCTCGTAACCTGTCTTCATGCCGCCCATTTTATCAACCATAAAGCTAGTTAGCTTACCGTCTTTGATCAGTTGGGTACGCTGCGTTGGCAAACCTTCGTCATCAACGTGGATTGAGCCCCATTCGTTGGTCATAGTGCCATCATCTACTGCGTTTACTGCGGTATGAGCGATCATCTCACCCATTTTGTCGTGGAATACTGACGCCTTTTTCGCAACCGAAGTGGTTTCTAGCAGGTGGCCACACGCTTCGTGGAAGATAACGCCGCCAAAGCCGTTACCAATTACCACAGGCATTTCACCCGATGGACAAGCATCCGCGCCCAATTTCACTAACGCTTGTTGAGCGATAGTTTGACCCAGCTCTTTCGCATCGATCTGTTCGCTAAACTCCCAACCGGCAAGTGCCCCCGGGCCTTCCATGCCAGAAGATTGCTCATTGCCTTTCTGGGCAACTGTGTTACCCGCAACACGAATGTAGTGACGCGTATCGTCTACATGCAAACCTTCTGAGTTGAAGATAGACACTTGCTGCTCGCGCTGAAGCACACTACCAATGAACTGGCTGATGTATTCACTTTCTGCACGCGCAGCTTGGTCAACTTTCAATAGAAATGCGATTTTTGAATCTAGGTTAGCATCCTTACTTAGCGGCATGCTGCAACCATGTTGGATTGGGTATCGGTTCAAATTCAAAGAACCCGCTGACGCGATTTGCTCACGCTTGTCTTTCGCTGCAAGCAGTGATGTCACGCGTTTTAGTTCGGTTTCGTCCGTGCTGTTGGTGTAACCGTAAAGCACTTTGTGACCGAAGAAGAGGCGAATACCGATACCAAAATCGATACCTGAATTTACATTATCCACCTCACCAGATGCGATCTGGACGGTGTTGGTTTGGTGATGTTCAACGAATAGCTCAGCGAAATCAGCTCCTAAAAAGAGAGCATGATCGATCACTGCCTTCGCTGTTACAGAATTAAGCATGAAGTCTCCTTGCTCGATGATCGTCTTAGCCTTCCTAAATAACTTCCGATAAATTCCGTAAAGTTAAATTGGCAACGCGTTAAATTTTAACAGTTTTTTAACCTTGTTTTATGCTAATCCTTGCCAAAAGAGACCACGACTCTTTATTTAATATTCCAGTTTCTGCTCTTTCATCAGAGCGTTGCACTGGAAAATTCCGCGCAACAAAGTATTAAGAAGCTTACTCTATCACTCACTTCGCATAATTGAATACTCAATAATAATTACTCTCAAAAAACGTATCTCTTGAGTAAGCGTCCTGTTATCATCCGAGCGAAATAGTCGGGGGGCCACGTGATAAGCGTTGGCTGAGATCGAAATTCGAGACCCGTTGAACCTGATTCAGTTAGCACTGACGTAGGGAACTATGCACACTTTGCCTTTCGCCGCCTCTCTTTGGCGAGTGAAACGATCGAACAATCGATCTGCCCACAGCGGTCAAAGTCAGTTCCTATACGTCTTGTAATAGGAGCGACCATGACGCAGCAATCACAGCCTTATTCACATCAGACGCCAGCCTTACCTACCCCTATCGTATTGACCATCGCAGGCTCCGACAGTGGCGGCGGCGCAGGTATTCAAGCAGACATCAAAGCGATGTCGGCAACAGGCAGCTTTGCATGCTCGGTCATTACCGCCATCACTTCGCAAAACACACAAGGCGTTTCTGCCATTTTCCCTATCCCACTTGATCACGTTGAAAGCCAACTCGATGCGGTGTTTACCGATCTCAATATTGTGGCGGTAAAAGTCGGCATGCTGGCGGATTCGAACATCATCAAAGTGGTGGCAAGCAAGATCAGACAGTACCAGCCTAAACATCTTGTGATAGATCCCGTCATGGTCGCCACCAGCGGCGATTTGCTACTTGAGCAATCAGCAATCAGCACATTAAAAGAAGAACTAATTCCTCTGGCAGACATCATCACTCCTAACCTGCCAGAGGGTGCAGCACTGACAGGTAAGCCTGTACCTCAATCTGAGGCAGAAATGAGTGACATGATTGACGACCTTCGTGCGCTTGGTGCCAAAGCCATTCTGCTCAAAGGCGGTCACCTTGAAGAAGATGAAAACAGCAACGATCTGCTGATCATGCAAAACAGTGTCGAGTTAATCAGCGCCAAGCGTTTTCCGACCCAAAACACCCACGGTACGGGCTGTACACTGTCTTCCGCTATTGCGTCTTACCTTGGTCAAGGCAACAACCTGCACAAAGCCGTGCATTTAGGAAAACAGTACATCAGCCAAGCCATCGCTCATGCGGATGAATTGGAAGTGGGGAAAGGTCACGGACCAGTACATCATTTCTTTGCGGGTCATACCTATGTTCGCTAACGCGATTGGCATTCAGCTTGCCGACGCCAGTTTGCAATACAAAGACAGCCAAACACCGACTTTAGCGGGAGTGAACATGACCATTCCTATCGGTCAATGGACGGTATTACTCGGGCGAAGTGGCTGCGGAAAAACAACGATATTGCGTTACTTAGCTGGCCTACTGGATGACCAAGTTGACTGGCATGGCGAACTCATCACAACCGACGGCGCAGCACTGCATGACCGTATCGCTTACATGGCTCAGCAGGATTTATTGCTACCGTGGCTTAACGTGCTGGATAACGTCTGCCTTAGCTCGCGCTTTTCTTACGCCAATTCAAATCCAGCGGATGAGAAACAACGTGCTCTCAACTTGTTAGAGCACGTTGGGTTAGCAGATTACGCTTACGCCAAACCCGCTCAACTCTCTGGAGGTATGCGACAGCGCGTAGCCCTTGCTCGCACTCTGATGCAAGACAAACCTTTGGTTTTGATGGATGAACCTTTCTCGGCATTGGACGCCGTGACTCGGCACAAATTGCAAACTCTCTCTGCCGAGTTACTAAAGGACAAAACCGTTGTCTTGATTACGCACGATCCACAAGAAGCAGTGCGATTGGCACACCAACTCTATGTGTTGCAAGGCACGCCCGCTCAAGCGCAGCACTTGGTTGTTCCGGACTCCAAGCCACCAAGATCTCTCGATGGAGAGTGCGCAGCGCTACAGCAGGCGATTTTGGATCAGTTGGAGAAAGACTATGAGTGATATGACTCAGTACAACTCCGTTTCGGCGCGTATTAGTAAAAAGGAACGCGTAACTCATCCGGCGTTGCGTCTGCTGATCAGCGCAGCGGTGATCTTAGGTTTGTGGCAACTCATTGTAGTGGTGTTTGACATGCCAAGATTCATCTTGCCTTCGCCAATTGAAGTATTGAATAGATTAGTGACTCGATACGACGTGCTACTCAAACACACTTGGGTAACAGCACAAGAGATCCTACTTGGCCTCGCACTCGGCTTATCGATGGGTTTGCTATTCGCTTTGCAAATGCTGATGTTCGAGCCGCTCAAACGCTGGCTATTGCCGATTCTTATCGCTAGCCAAGCAATTCCAGTATTTGCTATCGCGCCAGTGCTCATGCTTTGGCTGGGTTACGGCATTGCATCGAAAGTAGTAATGGCGGCGATCATCATCTTTTTTCCCGTCACGACATGTTGCTACGACGGTTTACGCAATACACCAACTGGTTACCTCGATCTTGCCAAAACCATGGGCGCATCGAAATGGCAATTACTGCGCCATATTCAACTACCTGCCGCCCTGCCAACGTTAGCGTCTGGTATTCGTGTTGCCGTGGTTATTGCGCCGATTGGTGCCGTGGTAGGTGAATGGGTCGGCTCAAGTGAGGGCCTAGGCTATCTGATGCTGCAAGCCAACGCACGCATGATCATCGATGAGATGTTCGCGGCGCTGTTTATTCTCGCCGCGCTGTCTATCGCACTCTATTTCACCACTGACAAATTACTGAAAAAAGCCATTCCCTGGGAAAACAAATAGGGAAAGAAAAAGGAAGAACCCCGTGAATAAAAACAAACTCATGAGCGCTGCTGCTCTGCTCGCTTCAATCGTTTCAACTAACGTACTTGCTGCCGAAAAGGAGCTTACTTTAATGCTGGATTGGTTCGTTAACCCGAACCATGGCCCTATCGTGATCGCACAAGAGCGCGGCTACTTTAAACAGCAAGGTTTGAAGATCAATATCCAAGAACCCGCCGACCCAAGCACTCCACCCAAACTAGTTGCGGCTGGCAAAGTCGATATGGCGATTTCATACCAACCTAGCCTGACCATCGACGTAGCGGCTGGCTTGCCATTAATTCGCTCTGCGACCTTGATTGCTACTCCCCTCAACACATTGATGGTGTTGGATAACGGCAAGAACGACAACCTTGGCGACCTTAAAGGCAAGAAGATCGGTATTGCGATCGCAGGTAACGAAGAGGCGACAATCGGCACCATGCTTGCGCAGGAGAACGTGAAGTTTTCTGACGTGCAAATCATCAACGTCGGTTGGGCACTCTCTTCCTCTCTTGCCTCAGGGAAAGTAGACGCTATTTGGGGCGGCTTGCGTAACTTCGAAACCAACCAACTTGCGCTAGAAGGCTACAAAGCCAAAGCCTTCTTCCCAGAAGAACACGGCGTACCAGCGTATGACGAACTGGTGTTTGTGGCGAATGCAAAAACCTACGACAAAGCGGCTATTAAAGCGTTCAACAAAGCGCTGGAGCAAGCGACCACTTACATCGTCAACCACCCTAAAAAGTCTTGGAAAGAGTTTGTCGCTTACTCGCCAGACACGCTAAATAACGAACTCAACCAACGCGCTTGGAATGACACATTAACTCGTTTCGCGCTTCGCCCATCAGCAGTCGACCTAAAACGCTATGACGATTACGCCGAGTTCATGTACTCACAAAAAATCATCGAAACGCTACCAAAAGCGAAAGATTACGTACCGAGCTTTGACTAATTACGAGGCAGTCTCATTATGAAATACCAAGATTTGATCGACGCTTGCCGCCAAGATTGGCAAGAATACACTGAGCATGCCTTCGTGCAGCAATTAGCCAAAGGCACACTGGCTCAACCTTGTTTTCTGCATTACTTGAAACAAGATTTCTTATTCCTAAAACAGTACGCACGAGCTTATGCGCTGGCAATCTACAAAGCACGTACGTTAGACGACATGCGCCGCGCACTACCAAGTGTACATGCGCTTTTAGATTCAGAGATTACCCACCATGTTACCTACTGCGGTCAGTGGGGCTTGACGGAATCTGATCTCGAAAACGAGCCGGAAGATTTTGGCACGGTGGCTTACACGCGCTACGTACTGGATGCGGGAATGACGGGCGACTTAGTTGACTTGTATGCCGCGCTCGCCCCTTGCTCCATCGGCTACGCCGTCATTGGTAAAATGCTGATTGAAGATGAAAACACGGTATTCGAAGGCAATCCTTACGCAAGTTGGATTAACTTGTACGGCGGTGAAGAGTTCCAATCAGGCGTGGCAAGTGGGGCCGAACACTTTAACCAGTTGCTGGCTGAAATCGACATCCACAGCCAGCGCGGTCAAAACCTGATTCAGGTCTTCAAAACCGCAACGCGTATGGAAGTGGCGTTTTGGCAACAAGGTCTAAACGCACAATAAGGTTAATTGGAGAATCTCATGTTAATAGAACAAATCACTCAAGCATTAACCGCAGTGCGTCAGCAAAAGCCTTTAGTCGTGAACATTACCAACTACGTGGTGATGAACAACACGGCGAACGCTTTGTTGGCTATCGGAGCTTCGCCAATCATGGCGCATTCAAAGCAAGAAATGGCAGAAATGATGTCGTTTGCAGGCGCTTTGGTGATCAACATCGGCACCCTAGACAGCGTTTGGACGCCGCGCATGAGCTATGCCGTCGAGCAAGCCAACTCGAACGGTAAAATCGTTGTGCTCGACCCTGTCGGTTGCGGCGCAAGTTCACTGCGCACCGAAACCTCGCGCGAAATCGCCCGCCTTGCAAACAAGTTAATCATTCGTGGTAATGCGTCCGAAATTATTGCTCTCGCTGGTGAGCAAGCACAAAGCAAAGGTGTAGATGCACTCGACAGTAGTGATGCAGCCCTTGGGGCGGCTCACTTCTTGGTTGAAGAGTACGGAGCGAGCGTGGTGATCTCCGGCGAAACTGACTACATCGTGACAAAAGAGCAAACCGTCCAGCTGAATAATGGTCACGAGATGATGCCATACGTAACGGGCATGGGTTGCACACTAACGGCACTGACTGGCGCGTTCGCAGCAATCGGCGACGAAACAGGCCTTGCTGCGGCAGCGGTGCTTGGCGTTGTGGGTGAAATTGCGGCAGAGCAAGCGCGAGGGCCAGGTAGCTTGCAAATGCATCTTTTGGATGAGCTTTACCAACTGGATGAAGAAACACTGGCAACACGTCTTAAATTACAAGTGAGATAAATCGCTTCTCAATGCTTTAAACGCCTCTCACTCCAACGAAAGTGGGAGGCGAAAGGAAACACAATGAACGCCTATCGTTTGTATTTGGTCACCGACGACCAACAAGATTTATCCACTCTCAAACACGTTGTAAGAAAGGCGGTAGAAGGTGGGGTCACCATGGTACAGGTGCGCGAAAAACATGGTGACGTTCGTGCATTTATTGAACGAGCTCAAGCCGTGAAGACGATCCTTGAAGGCACTGGCGTCCCGTTAATCATCAATGATCGTGTTGATGTTGCCCTTGCCGTCGATGCCGATGGTGTTCACCTCGGGCAGTCAGACATGCCAGCAGAGATCGCTCGTCAATTGATTGGCCCAAACAAGATTCTCGGCTTATCGATTGAGACTGAAGATCAACTGGCAGAGGCGGATTCTCTGCCCATTGATTACATCGGCTTGAGTGCCATCTTCGCTACGCCAACCAAAACCAACACCAAAAAACACTGGGGTATTGAAGGTTTGAAGATGGCGCTGAACACCACGTCTTTACCAATCGTTGCTATTGGTGGCATCAACGAAACCAACATTCCTGCTCTGAGTGCGACAGGTGTGCATGGTTTGGCTTTGGTTTCTGCCATTTGTCATGCAGAAAACCCAACCAAAGCAGCAGAATACTTACTTTCTCTGATGGATTAAGACCCCAGCGCTTAAGGATGAGCGCCTTTACCTTCCGGATAAATATCATCAATTCATCACTCAACCTTCATTCTCTCGTCAAATTGACAAAGCGTTGATAAGTTTTTCACGCCAGATAACGTAAGATAAGTCCCTTATTTTCACGTGGTTGAATAACCCTCAATAAAAACAAAACGCTCTCAATGAAAACCAAAAAATATGGATTGATGATGCTCGCCTTGTTTGTTCTTGGCATCATCCCAATATCGCTGTTTGGCTCTTATCACGATCTCACTTCACAGGTGCCTGAAAGTCTGGGTATTACTTTTACTTTGCTCACTGACTCTGCTGGCAGCAAAGGCTTTTTAATTACCTTAACACTGCTACTGCTTTCTTTATTTCGCTTTAAGCCAAGTCGCACTGAGTGGATGCAAAAACTCTCAATGTTAGGGTTGTTACTTGTGATTGGCTTTGCCAGCAAAACGGGGCTAAAACTGATGACAGAAAGCCCGCGCCCGTACACGGAATTGCTCGCAGCAGAACAATTAATTGAAACACCAGAAACGTTTTATCAGTTAGATACAAAGCAACAAGCCAACGTAATTAACCAGATTTCTGAACAAGTCAGTGATTGGCGGACGCGCCATTGGCAAGGCGAGAAAGACTATTCTTTCCCGTCGGGCCATACGATTTTCGTTTCGATTTGTTTGGCTTTCTTTGGTGGGTTGTTCTTACAGAACAAGTGCTATATCTCTGCACTGTCATTGTGGATGTGGGGTATGAGCGTCGCATATAGCCGCTTATGGCTGGGCATGCATCGCCCTGAAGATTTAATAGGCTCAGTCTTGTTTGTCGCGATTGTATTTACTTTACTCCCGACATTTCAGATTAAGAAACAGATGCCGTTTGTTTCTCTCGCTTCGCGCTAATGTGAACGATTACTAGAAAAAAAAGAAGCCAGCGATTCGCTGGCTTCTTGCTTTCAAGCGCTACTTTTTTCTAGCCATTTTTTGGTGGTTCAAACGCTGTTAGTTCTAATTCTGGGCCAGTGTATTTTTCAATACGAACCAGTGCCGAGTTCGCCGCACAGCCGTTTGCAAGTCGAGAGGTCGGAATATCCAACGTTAACACGTTACAACCGCCGTTCTTACAAATGCTGGTTTTCGGATCCAAATCCGGCCAACCGCCTTCATGAATACATACTGAACCCTGCTTGATTCGGTCAGTCACTTCCGCGCCAACCAATACTTGGCCACGGTTGTTAAACGCACGAACTAGATCGCCCGTTTTAATACCACGCGCTTTCGCATCTTCAGGGTGAATCCAAATAGGTTCACGGTTTGCAATTGCGTACTCTTCGCGAATCTTCGCGTAGTTAAACTGGCTGTGTAGACGATGTGCTGCGTGCGCGGTCATTAACTGCAACTCGCCATCTTTTGCATTGCCGGTGTACTCGGTTGGTGCCATCCACGTAGGGTGTGGAGGACAGTCTTCCAACTGGTAACCTTCAATGGTTTTCGAGAAGATTTCAATCTTACCACTTGGCGTACCTAGCGGGTTCATGATCGGGTCTTCACGGAAATCCGCGTAACGAACAAACTGTGCGTTCTTCTCGTTCCACTTCATCTCGATCAGTTGGTTATCTTCCCAGAACTTGCTGAAGTTCGGCATTGCAATGCGAGAGCCACGGCCACCTTGTTGCGCCGCCTTGTAGAAGCCGTACAACCATTCCATTTCGGTTTTGCCTTCGGTGTACACATCACGGCCACCCGGTGCTAGCATCTCTGCCATGTCCGCGAATACATCGAAGTCATTACGCGCTTCACCTTGCGGCTCAACCACTTGCTTCATTGGCACCAAGTGTTGGTTACTGTAGTCACCCGTCATCGTTAAGTCGTTACGCTCGAACGATGTGGTGATTGGCAGAACGATGTCCGCGTGCTTCGCAGCCGCTGTCCAGTAAGGTTCTGAAATCACGATCAGTTCAGGCTTTTGCCATGCTTTAATCAAGCGGTTGGTGTCTTGGTGGTGAGTAAAGTTCGCACCACCTGCCCACCAAATCATCTTGATATCTGGGAACGTCAGTTCATGACCGTTGTGATGGTAGGATTGACCTGGGTTTTCCAACGCCTCGACAATACGCGCCACAGGGAAGCTTTGCACCGCGCCAGATACCGCCCAGTCGTTACCCGCAGAAGAGCCGCCACCCAGTGATGCTGAAATCGCAGGAAGTACGCCAGCGTCACGAGCAGGGTTACCACCGTTTGAGTAGTGATAAGAGAAACCAAAACCACCGCCCGGTAAACCGATTTGACCCAACATCGTTGCCAGTGTAACCAGCATCCAGTGACGCTGCTCACCGTATTGTTGGCGCTGCATGCCCCAACCCGCCATCAGCATGGTGCGGTTTTTACTGAAGATGTCAGCCAATAGCTCAAGTTGCTTCGCAGGTACGCCACAGATTTGTGATGCCCATTCTGCTGATTTTTCTACGCCGTCTTCTTCGCCCATCAGGTACGCTTCAAACTTGTCGTAACCTGCGGTGTATTTATCGAGGAAGGCTTTATCGTGCTTACCTTGTTTCACTAAGGTGTGTGCGATACCCATCATCATTGCCACGTCGGTCATTGGGTGAGGAGCAATCCACTCCGCATTCTCGCTAAAGAATTCAATGGTTTCAGAACGAATAGGGTCAATCGCAATAACCGTCTTGCCTGATTTTTTCAACTGATGGAAGAACTCAAGACCCGCGCAGTCTGTTGAGCTCCACGCGATTTTTAGGGTGTTAATTGGGTTTAAGCCCCAAAGCACAACCACATCACTGTGCTCTAGTACCACTGGGTACGTGGTTTGTTGCTCGTACACTTCGATAGAGCCCACAACGTGCGGCATGATGATCTGCGCAGCACCCGTTGAATAGTCACCCAAGTGGCCTGAATAGCCACCCGCCATGCTCATGTAACGTTGCAGCAAGGTTTGTGCTTTGTGCAGCACGCCACTTGAACGCCAGCCGTAAGAACCAGCAAACACAGAAGCCGGGCCATATTCTTTACGAATGCGCATGTGCTGCTCGTGGATCAGCTTGTAAGCTTCATCCCAAGACACGCGTACAAATTCATCGCTGCCGCGAACGCCTTCGGGAGCCGATGGGTTTGCCAAGTAACCTTTACGAACCATTGGGTACTTAACACGCGCTTTAGTGTGCACTTGGTCAGGACCGGTGCTTTGTAGGCTATTTGGTACAGTTTGAGGCAGAGCATTGGTGGTCGAAACCAACTTACCATCTTGTACTTCACACAACATTGGGCCCATGCGGCCCGCCGTTAGAATGCCTTTGCCGCGAGCATTAGAAGACGCAACAGACATAGGTGCAAACGAAGTGAATGCCATTGCACCAGCCGCCATACCAGTGCCTTTTAGAAATCCGCGACGGGTCATATTAGTCATAATCTTATCCTTCTATTTATCGTTAGTGACCAACCACATCTTTCGCGTGGTGCTGGAAGAACTTGGTTAGAATTTCTAGGTTCTCGGCTGAAATATCAGTTCGATCACCCATACTTTTCGCTACCGGTCCCCATGCATTCACTGTGAAGTGATTTGAAGGAATTTTCGCGTGACAAGTGGCACAGTAAACGTTGTCCAACTCTTCTGCGTATGACCATACTGGATCAAGCGTGTCTACAACTGGAGAATCAATAGCACCTGTTAGAGAAACCGCGCGCCATTCGTTGCCGTAAACATCCGCCTCAAATTCACCAGCTTCAAGCGCTTGTTGGCCTTGCTCTGTTAGCGTTGCTACGATGGCACGTTGACCTTCTCCCATGTAAAGCACTTGTTCTGCACCTTTCATTTGGAATGCGTTCAACTTAACAGTGCGGTTGTCGCCTTCCGCGCTCATCACTTCCAGTTTTGTTGTTGGATTGATGGTACCCATTTCACCCATATTAATCGTCGTTACTGGGTAAACTACCTTCGCGTTAGCAGCTGTCTTCGTCGTGAAGCTCATCAGCGTTTCGAATGCTTTGCTGTCTAGCTCTGCTTCTGGTGCAAAGTGAGCCACACCTTTGTGACAATCGATACACGTTTGATCGTTCGCTTTCGCGTATTCGTGCATCTTCGCCGCATCGCGTGATTGCTCAAACTCTTCCATTGCATCGAAATCATGACACGAACGACACGTCGCTGAATCGTTTTCACGGAACTGAGCCCATACAGTTTCAGCCATGTCTTTACGATGTGCTTCGTATTTCTCTGGCGTGTCGATCTTGCCTGTCACAAATTCGTGGTAAATGTCTTTCGACGCACGAATTTTGGTGATCAGGTAATCCATTGGTTCTTGAGGAATATGACAGTCAGAACATTCCGCGCGAATGCCCTTTGCATTACTGAAATGAACTGAGCCTTGATACTCTTTATAAGGGATTTCCATAGAGTGGCATGAGACACAAAACTCAGTGTCAGACGTGTAGTGCATCACCGCTGCACTGCCGCCCAAAGTTAACCAACCCACACCAACGCCAGCAGCAACTAGCAATGCAATATATCGTTTTTTTATTGACATAATTCGCAACACTTCCAAATAAAATGTAATTATAGGTCGCAAATTACTACTTTGTGGGTAGATAACTCTTGATCCACATCATTACCGTGTTGCTCTCTGCGTCTCAAGAATGAAATTTCGTTATTTAGCCCCCATGAATTCATATCTAACGCAAATTTTTTGCACAATTCGACATTCACAACATAAATCACTTTTCTAAATTGAACGGTTTGATCAATAAGCTAAGAGAATGAGAGACTGGCAATTCAACTCGATGCATTAAGGATGTGCATGTCGACTCTCATATCTACACCCAGAACCAAAATGAGCCCGATCAGAGCAGAAGATTGGGCGCTATTTCAGCGTTTACATATCGAGCCGAGTGTCATCACTCTCTGCTTCGATAAACCTGATGAGCGAGTGTTACGCGACAAGTTTGAATCTCGTTTAGCGAGCTGGACACCAGAGTGTGACCATTGGTTGTGCTTGACCATTTTCGATGCAAATACTCAACAACCTATTGGGATCACGGGTTTTGTACTAGAGGAAGACAAAGCCGAAGTGGGCTATTTGCTGCTGCCCGAGTTTCATGGCCAGCAATTCGGCACAGAAACACTTGAGGCTTTGCTGCACTGGGCAGAAACCACGCACGATATCCTCCGCTTTTCAGCCACAGTGACCGAAGGAAATGTCGCATCAGAGCGCGTACTCACAAAATGCGGCTTCGAACTCTCTCAAGTCATTCCAGACGCATACCAAATCGGTGGCAAACACTACGCCGATAAAATCTACTCGCGACAAAAATAAGGACGTATTTTGAATAAAGTAGTCATCGTTACTGGCGCAAGCCGAGGCATTGGGGCCGCAACTGCGAAAAAGCTGGCCGAGCAAGGCTATCGCGTTTGCGTTAATTACCGAACTCAGCAAGAAGCTGCCGGCCAAATTGTGGCAGAAATACAAGCAAACGGCGGGAAAGCCATTGCCATCGCCGCAGACGTAGCCGATGAGCAGCAAGTGCTCTCCTTGTTTAATGAAACAGAACGCGAATTTGGTGCAGTGACGCACTTGGTCAACAACGTGGGCGTGCTGTTTACCCAATCGCCTTTGGCCGACATCAGCTTGGAGCGCTTCCAAACTGTGATGAACACGAATGTCGTCAGTTGTTTCCTCTGCTGTCGAGAAGCGGCGAAGCGATTCAGTGCGGGCGGTGCCATTGTGAATGTCTCCTCTGGAGCGTCACGCTCAGGCGCGCCATTTGAGTATGTTGATTACGCCACATCAAAAGGCGCGATGGATACCTTAACTAAAGGGCTCTCGCTCGAGTTGGCAGAGCGCAATATTCGCGTCAATGGCGTTCGACCTGGTTTCATTTATACCGATATGCATGCCAACGGCGGAGAACCAAACCGAGTGGATAGACTGAGCCCTCAAATTCCTCTTAAACGCGGCGGCACAGTAGAAGAAGTGGCGAATGCGATCGCTTGGCTACTGAGTGACGAAGCTTCTTATGTCACAGGATCATTTATCGATATTGCTGGGGGCAGATAGAATGCAAATCCACATCCGACAAGCTACTCCCAATGATTTAGACGGAATTTTTCAGCTTAATTTTCAGATCAATTCACTGCATTTTGCGAATGCGCCAGAAGCCTTTGTTGCGCCTTCAGAAGCTGATCGCGAATTTCTTGCGCAAGCACTAGAGAACAAAGAGCGACTCTTTTTGGTTGCAGAACGCGAACAGCAAATTCTCGGCTTCTTAACCGCGATGATCACCCAAAACGACACCGTCAGTTTTCTGATCAAAGACCCAATTTGCCGCGTGGGGACGATCGTTGTCGATGAAGAGCAAAAACAGCAAGGAATCGGTCGTCAACTGCTCCAAGCTTGCGAGCAATGGGCGCGCGATGCCAATGCCACGCAAGTTCGATTGGAAGTGATGGAATTCAATCAGCCAGCACAGCGTTTTTACGATAATCAAGGTTTTAAAACTAACTCACGCATTATGCTGAAACATTTGTAACGATAGCGGCAATTAAACGCTTTTCACGACTAAAGCCGACTAAATCGCATTTATCACTTCGATTTGTCCCCCGATTTTAGAAAAGGCGATATGATGTACTGATATACCCAAGTGACTTCAAGATGCCTGGGTGTAAAGGAGATTCGAACATGATTTATCTTTTCGATTGGGGGAACACCTTGATGGTAGATTTCCCTCACGCACAAGGAAAAATGTGCGATTGGGAACACGTAGAAACGGTTCCTCAGGCCACCGAAACGCTGGCAGTACTTTCCCAAAATCATCCCATTTATATTGCGACCAGCGCGTCTGACTCCAACATGGAAGAGGTTCAGCGTGCATTCGTCCGTGTCGACTTGGACCAATTCTTAAATGGCTATTTTTGTTTTGCCAACCTCGGTATCGCTAAAAACCAACCTGAGTTTTATCTCGCCGTCGCAAAACAGTTAGGGGTTAACGTGAGTGAAATAACCATGGTCGGCGATTTACCTCACAAAGACATTTATCCCGCCATGCAAGCGGGCGTAAACACAATTTGGTTTAACCCAACGGGCGCTGATGCACCAGCCGAGCCCATTCCCAATCAAATTCGGTGTTTATCTGAGCTTATACCCTAACCGTTACCTGCACTAATCAAGGAAGATGAATGCAAATCAGCCCCATCAAGGTGAGCGATCTCGAGCGCTTCACCGCGCTGTGGAATCGGGTGTACTCCGAGGGGGAGTTTTTGATTTCTCCAGCCCCCGATAACGCAACACTTCGTAGCATCCTGCAACGTGTTGAGAACGAATCCATCCCTCAGTTTGTCGCGTTTGACCGCCAAGAGCTTATCGGCAGCGTTGAAATCTTCCCTGCAGAAATGTGCGGTTACGAACGCGGGCAGCTCATTCGCGTCGGTATTCTTGGTATTCACATCGACAAAAACTACCGAGGCAAAGGATTAGGACGGAAATTATTATCAATGGCAATCGCGCGCGGTTGGGCGTTTGGCTATGACCAAATCGTACTCAACGTATACAAAACCAACACACCAGCGATTGCTTTGTATAAACGCTTTGGGTTTGAACATCAGGGAGAACTTGGGGAAGTGATCTTGCCAAATGGCAAGGTCTTAATGAGTCAAAAAATGGTATTGAATAAAGCGCAACGCCGTTCGAACAACCCCGATTTGTAGATTCTCGATAACCGTTTTTCACAAAGCTTAATTGGGACTAACACCCTTGCGTCACATGCCCTCGAACAATTGAATCGGTCGAGGCTTGATTCACATAGTAGAAGTAGCACGCTTCTTCTGCCAATGTGTAACCCTGCGGCCAAATGTACACCACGCGATCAACACCCGATTTATCTAAGAACTGATAATCAGGAATCGCGACAAAATGAGCGCTGTTCGGGTGCTGCTGACCGATGATACAAAAATCACTGCCTTTGCACGGCACGTCAATTTTCGAGTAGCCTCTGGCAGGCAGGTCTATTTCTAATAAAGCACGAATACTGTCGGCGCTGGCTTCTGGCATGCCTTTGCGTGTTTTGACTTGTCGGTCAATGTAGTGAACGTGCTCTTGGTCGTAAGCGTTATCAATCACAGATTGAGCATGGAAGAATTTGAGAGCCGTACCTAAAGAAGACTGAGAACTGTGCAGCATCGCAGCGTATGCTTGGCGATGAATATCGAGTAGTACCGGTAAAGCAGCTAATGCGATGAAAGCCAAAGTGGTGAGCACTATGGTGATTTCCATCAGCGTAAATCCCTTTGATTTCACGTTTCCTATCTCAACTAGCCCAAGACAATAGCCCCACATCCATGTGAGACCGAGCCAATATATCGCCAATTTCTTACGATTAAAGGCCCAAGGGGTAAGAAGAGACAAACACCACTCAAACTTGAGAACAGCAGCCAAAGAGCGGTGCAACAAAACGACGCTATGTATCAGATATTAGACGATTTTCACTCTCTAGCTATTGAGTAAAGGCACATTATTTCGCACCAGACCACGACGAACATTCGTGCACATTTTGCCAAAATGACGAATTTCATCGAATTGCGGAACAATGCCGCGCTCCATAGCCGATTCCCAATAGCTCAGCTCTGAATCCACCATTTCCAGTAACTTCTTCGGACAACCGATGCACTGCCCTTCCGGCCCACACACAAAGGTTTCAGGTTCGTAAATCGGTAGTTCAGCTTTTACTTGGTCGATGATATTACGCATCGCGGTCATTCGGTCTGGCTTTGCCGTCATCACTCTGCTCCACGGATTAAGATGAGGCAGAATTGTACTCACTGGCACGTGAATGTCCCTACCTAATTTAGGTATATTCCGTTTTGATAGCCTTTTTTATCGTCAGATCTGGTTTTTTAACCACCAAATACACCGCCGTAGCCGCTAGGACAAAGCCAGAAATGCCCATCCAATCAAATGACTCTCCAAACGCGAGCCAAGCTTGAATCGCCGTCGTTGGCGGCACTAGGTAAAACACAGACGCCACACTCGAAGACGCCCCATTTCTCACCATGTACAGCAACAATAGAATCGCCACACAAGAGAGCACGACGACCAACCACAACACGGTCAAAATAAACTCCAGTTCCCATTGCACTTGCATGGTTTCAAACTGCATCGCAACAGGCAGAAACATGATGAGCGCGGCTAAATATTGCACTGTCGCACCACCAACCATATCCACTTGTTGGCAATGTTTTTTCTGATACAGCGTCCCTAGCGTGATACCAACCAAAGCCAATAAACACAAACCAATGGCCAACACTTTGTGCTGCTCGGATTGCCACTCCATTTTGCCCATCAACACCATAGCGATACCGACAAAACCAAGAGCCAAACCCAGCCATTGCGAGGGTTTAAATTCCTCACGAACAAACGCCACCAGCAAAGCCGCGGTTAAAATCGGCTGAATGCCCACCAGCAACGAACTCAACCCCGCAGGCATACCCAAAGCGATAGCGAAATAAGTACCGCCCAGATAGAAACCGTGGATTAACGCCCCAACCACGCAGCTGTGCCAAAAATCTGTTCCTGTCGGCAACCTTCTACGCAATACCGCCACAAGAACCAAAAACAGTAAGACATTGAATGCCATACGGATAGAAAGCAGTGTCGCTGGCTCAGCATATTGCAAACCAAAACGCGCACCAACAAATCCAGAAGCCCAAAGGATGACAAATACAAAAGGGATGGCTCGGATTAACATGATCGCCTCACTCACGCTTGTTTTATGTTTTGAGATACTGCTAATGTAATTAGGTACAGTGTTTTCAAAAAGTGACAGATGGAAGTGTTTTTATGGGTACAGATTTATTGGAAAGCGGTGAAGGGAATAAGTACCTCGTGGTGGAAAAACACCTCAAACAAGCCATCAATGGTGGCGTTTATCAAGCGGATGATCGACTGCCCTCCATTCGCTCGTTGAGCCAAGAATTAAACGTCAGCAAAAACACCGTGATTCGTGCATATCAAGAGCTGGAAGCGCAAAACTTGGTGTACTCGGTTCCCAAATCGGGTTATCGAGTGAAAATCGCCTTGCCGACCTCTCGCTCAATTCCGGATCCGACTCGTGTGGATTTGCTCTCGATCTGTAAAGAAATCCTCACGTACCCTGAATACCAAGAGCGTCTGCCCGCTGGCTCTGCCCACCCAAACATTGATTCCCCCGCGATCAAAAGCTTGTACGCCGAGATTGGCCGTCACAGCCGCCGGCAAACGCATGTACCGAGCCATTACCAGTTGCCACCCGGAGATCACCTCTTAATTAAACAACTGGCGAAAATCACGCAAGATTTGGGCACGCCAGCCAAATTGGATGAGATCATGGTGACGCACGGCGCTCAACAAGCAATAAGCCTAGCGCTGCGCGCAACGACACAAAAAGGCGATATCGTCGCGGTGGAGTCTCCTTGTTATTTTGGCAACTTATTGATGCTCGAATCACTCGGCCTCAAAGTGGTGGAAATCCCGAGTTGCCCACGAGACGGTATGTGCCCCGAAGCCTTAGCAAAAGCAATGGCGACATGGGACATAAGAGCGATCATCGTAACACCAAACTTCACCAACCCTACTGGAGCCATGATGCCGCTAGAAAAGCGCCAGCAATTGCTCTTGGCGTCCGGCAATATTCCTATTATCGAAGACGATGTGTTTGGCGGGTTAAGTTATGATAAGCCGTTGCCAAGCTTGAGCTTGCTCGATGACAAGCAACGCGTGATTTACGTGAATTCGTTATCCAAAACACTCGATTCGCGTTTGAGAATTGGTTGGATGTTGGCGGGGCGATATCGAGATCAAATTGAGCAATATCTACTGTGTGAGAACATGGGCAGTTTGAACCTGATGCAGTCAGCCGTGGCAACGTTTCTAACGTCAGGCAAGTATCGAACGCATACTGCGCGAATGGGGCGGGTTTATCAAAACAACATGCGTCGATTTATCCAGATGCTTCATCAATACTTGGATGAATACGAATCTCTAAAAAATCGATACCAGATCAACGCCGTGCAAGGCTCGTTCTTGCTTTGGTTGCGCCTGCCCGAAGAAACGGACAGTTATGCGTTGTATCAAGCGTGCAATAAGCACAGAATCAGCCTACTTCCCGGCACCGTATTTGGCACTCAAGAGCAATATCGACATTGCGTGCGCCTCAGCGTAGCAAACTTTGGTCATGAAACCGATTGGAGTCACGCGATGCAAACACTGGCAAAGTTGATAGCAAAGCATGTCTGTTAACTCGCTCTTGCTAAATGAACTTATGCCCACACACGCAAACAGGTAACAACAAAAAACTCCACGCAAAGGTGGAGTTTTCTCGTATCGTTATCGCCCTCAGTGCGACTTAATTTGCCACATTCTCGCGACGTTTTCGGCTAAATTGGCAACGTTGACGTCGGCCTCTTTCATGGCCTCAGATAAGCTCATCGCCCTTGGTACACAAGCAAACACCGCATCAATACCGCACTCATAAACCGCCTGATAGTTGTCGCCCACACAGCCTGCTAATACAATGACTGGTAAATCAAACTGCTTTGCCACCTTAGCAACGCCCATCGGCGTTTTGCCATGTGCGGTTTGATGATCGATTCGCCCCTCGCCTGTGAATACGATATCCGCATCCGCAACATGCTCAGCAAGTTTGACCGTTTCTAGCACAATCTCAATTCCCGGTTGCAAACGCGCTGGCGTGTACCCGAGCAAGGCCGCGCCCATACCACCAGCAGCACCCGCCCCTTCACGAGTCAGTACGTGCTTACCCGTCGCTTGTTCCGTCAACTCGCCAAACTTGCGCAATGCGTTATCGAGCAGAGTGACGTCTGACGCTGTCGCTCCCTTTTGCGGGCCAAAGATAGCCGACGCGCCTTTGTCGCCACAGAGTGGGTTATCAACATCGCACGCTACCAACACTTCGCAAGCAGCTAAGCGCGGGTCAAGACCAGAAATATCGATGGATGCAAGCGCCGCTAACCCGCCTCCATTTGGGGTAACTGCATGGCCAGATTCATCAAGAAACGTTACCCCCAACGCGGTCAACATGCCCACGCCACCATCATTGGTAGCGCTGCCGCCCAAACCAATGATTAAGCGTTGAATACCTCTGTCTAGCGCGTGTTTGATCAGCTGTCCGGTACCAATGCTGCTGGTCAGTTTTGGGTCGCGAGCGTCACTCGGCACAAGGTGTAGCCCACTGGCCTCCGCCATTTCAATAACCGCAGTTTCGCCGTCGCCGAGGATGCCATAAAACGCTTCAACATCATTCCCTAATGGCGCAGTCACTGTTGTGAAGACTTGTTCGCCTTGAGTTGCATCTATCAAAGATTGAACCGTGCCTTCGCCTCCGTCTGCGACCGGAACCGTAACAAACTCGGCATCATGCCATACGCGAGCAAGACCCGTTTTGATCGCCTCGCTCACTTGTTTGGCGGTTAAGCTTTCTTTAAATGAATCAGGTGCAATTACCACTTTCATACGTATTTCCAGAGACTTATAAGAGAACGAGACTCAAAATGTACACCAATGCCATTGCCGTGACACCTTGAACGAGCGTAGCCATGGTTTGCGCGCGGTACGCTAAGCCCACCGACATGCGGCTAAACTGCGACACTACCCAGAAGAAGCTGTCGTTTGCATGAGAAACCGTCATCGCACCTGCACCGATCGCCATCACCGTTAATACGCGGCCCATTTCTGAATCTAGCCCCAATTGCGTAAGCATAGGCGCAACCAAAGCCGATGTGGTCACCAACGCAACCGTTGACGAACCTTGCGCCGATTTTAGCGCAGCCGCAACGATAAATGGCATGAAAATACCCACGCCCAGCGCCGATAGCGTCGTACCCAAGTATTCACCTAGCGGCGTTGCTTTTAATACCGCGCCAAATGCACCACCCGCACCGGTAATCAAAAGAATAGGCGCAGCAGCCGTAATGCCTTGGCTGATTCGCTCGCCAAATTCTTCAATCTTGTTGTCTGACTTGAGTAGGCGAACAGAAAGGAACAGGCCAATCACCAATGCCGTTAATGGCTGTCCTAAGAAAGTCAGAACATCAAACACAAAACCTTCGCCCAGCGGTAGGCTTGGGAATTTCGCGATAGAACCAAAACAGATCAATAAGATTGGAACAAAAATAGGAGCGAATGCTTGGCTCGCCGTTGGCAATTTGCCGTAAGACGCTTTGAGTGCTTGCCAGTCATGCTGAATTTCATCTGCGGCTTCAATGCCATCTGGTTCTACATGTTGGAATCGGTTCGCCCACAACATACCTGCTAGCGCCGCAACCGCTGCAACAAACACACCCACACCAATCACTAAACCAAGGTTAGATTCCAGGCCTAAGTTACCCGCAGCGGCAATCGGGCCAGGAGTTGGCGGCACAAACGTGTGCGTCGCGTATAGGCCAGTAGCCAACGCCACACTCATCGCAACGCTTGAGGTTTTTAAACGCTTCGCGAGTGATTCTTTGAGCGAGTTCAGAATGACAAAGCCTGAATCACAAAATACCGGAACAGAAACGATGTAACCGATGATGCTCATAGTCAATGTTGGGAAACGCTCACCCAACACTTTAATAACCGTATCGGCCATGGTGATCGCCGCACCACTTTTCTCCAAAATAACACCGATGATGGTACCTAAAACGATAACCAAACCAATGTAACCAAGGATGCCGCCAAAGCCAGAAGCAATGGTTTTGGCAATGCTATCTGCCGGTAAGCCGTAAGCAAATGCCGCAAGGAACGCCGCGATGATCAGCGCTAAAAAGGGATGTAATTTGAATTTAGTGGTCGTGAGCACAATAAATGCGATCACCCCGAGCAGGATTAATATAAGGTTCATGATAACTCCATTTATTCTTATTTTGCTGAGCGAGTCCGTGTTGGCTCACTCAACATGTAGGGACGCATGAATTATTAATCGTTTGCTTTCGAATTCCTTTAGGCGGAGTGACAAATGATGTGGTCAAAAAATGACGCGTATTGTGCAAATGCACAATATCACGCCATTTTTGAGAGCCGAGTCGCAATATAAAGCTCCGCTAACCCCACAAAATTGGTGGTTGGCAGCCCTGTTATCTCGGTGATTTTTTCTAACCGATAACGCAGAGTGTTCCGGTGAATAAACAGCATTTTAGAGCATTCCGTCACATTGCCATTGCATTCAAACAACGCATCTAGGGTTTTCAGTAATTGCCCAGTTTTGTCTTTCTCTTTCAACCGTTTCACGCCATCAATAATTTGTTCACCTTGCCAAATATCCGCCAACGGCGCTAACAGCACAGGCAAACGAAGTTCATCGAACAGGTACTTACGCTTCTCTGGGTAGAACTGCTTGCCAATGGCTAATACCTGCTTCGCGCTTTGGTATGACAACGCGACATCTTTAGGTTCATTAAACAGCTGCCCTAGCGCAATGTGAAACGTATGCGAATCGTGATCGCTTAAACGCGACATCAACTTATCAATGCGTTCACTTTCGATTTGGCTATCCCACTGCTTGGCGGAATGACACGGTTTCAGCACCACAATTTCATTCACCGAGACAATCGCAACCAGGTTGTTACGCTCCGGATATTCAAGCAGCTCAACAATATTGCGCACACTCTTCATGCTTTTTGAGGCGGACGGCGTCGAGACTTCAATCACCGTAGCCACCCGTGGTTGAGTAACATCAATAGAAAGACGCATCGCCCAATCTTTCAGCTCTTCATCGGTCAATTTGCCATTGATCCAAGCCAGAATAAACTCTTCGCGATGACGTCTGTCCCACTGAAATTTTTCCACCAGCGCAGCTTGCTCGATTGTCAATTCAGCGGTCATTTTGACCAGTTTGGCGAAATCTCGGATTTTCTCCGGCTCACCTGTCACACCAACAATACCGATCACGTCGCCATGCAATTTCAACAGCATATTGATTCCGGGTTTGACACCCTGCAACGTCAAACATTGCTGCTCATTCAGCTCTAGCGAATCGCCGTGATTCAACGCCAATACCGCGCCATCATGCACTTGCCCAACGCGTTTTGGATCGCCACTGCCAATAATGATGCCTGCTGAGTTCATCACATTCACATTGTGACCAATGATGGACATGGTTCGATCAACAATTTGCTGTGCTAAGGAGTGGTCGAGAATCACCATTTCGATTTTCCAAACTTATAAATGAATCACTCAATAAATCACAAATAGCGTGCTATCGCGATGCTGTCGATGCAAATTGCAGGCGTAGCTCAAATCATTACGCCTTAACCACACATAAAAAAGGGTTTAATCCGTCATTTTGAACAGAGGGATATATACTTAAAGCAAAGAGACTTCGATGCCTTGTTACTACGCGTTGGAGTCACGTTGCTGCAAGCGAGCGATAACGGAGGAAACACGATGGAATTGCGTAATAAAGCGGGCGAAATTGCCAAAATTGCTGACAACCTCACTTTGAAAGAAATTACTGAAATGGGCTACACCGTGGACTTATGCGATGAAGCTTATGATGCCAATGAGCACTGGAAAGCAGAAGGCAAAACTGAGGGTATGGGCGAGTACCCAGAAGAGTAAACGTCCCGACGAGCCAGCGCACTAGAGCCTACAAAAAAGAGTGCTACAAAAACAAAAAACCGAGCGACTTAACGCTCGGTTTTTTACTTTTGAACCTCTTGAATGAACATATCCATCTCTTCAAGATAATTGCCGTTTGAGCATCCCCAGTCAGTGACTTCAATCAGCTCAGTAATCAGCTGACCTGAATCATCACTTTGCACTCGCATAACAAACGCTTCAAAGCGGTCAAGTTGAGCCTGAGTTTTAATGGCATGTACCGCATATTCTTGCATCAGCTCGTTATACACCTGCCAACGGTGATCATCAGAAACATCACTACTCAGAATGACCGCACATTTTTGCTGAATACTCTCAATGGCATCCTTTTTAGGAGCCGTCACTGACGAACATCCCGCTAAAACCACTCCTAGCGTCAGCAACGTTATTTTTTCTTTATTTATCATTTCGTTTCCGCTTTGTACGACCGCAACAAGAAATTTTATAAATTGTATACCATCAGCGCCCAAACGTAAGGTGCGCCACAACAAATAACCTACTAACCATTTAAAATGTAAACAAATAGTAAAATCACGTTTACGCGATGCAAAATCGACAAATGAGATTGTCGCTCCTTTCTCGCGGCCAAGCGTGCAATAATCAACTGTCTACATAACGAAACCATTTGAAGGATCAAAATGACCGCAACGGATTATCTCAACGACCTCAATCAACGTTACCTCGCGATTCACCGCACCAAAGAAGATTTCTTTTGGGAAACTTACATGGGTATAAGCGATGACCATGATGGCTCGACGCAAGCACAAACAGCGTGGACAAGCTTTTTGAGCAACGCCGAGCAAATTACTGCCATCAAACAACAACTTGAAGTCGCGGACTCAATTACCGACCCACAAGAGAAACAGCAAACCATTACGGGCCTTTCTGGTTGGCTAGCGATGTTTGAATCTCACGCCATCGAGGGCGAAAAAGCACAAGCGTTGAAAAATCAGCTCATTGCCTTTGAAGCTGAGCTATTCGAGAAAAAACAGAACCACGTACAAACGTTTACCGATGAAAACGGCAAGCAAGTAGAAGGTTCACTGCCAGTATTGAGCTCAACCATTCGCACCAGCAATCATGAAGAAGTTCGCCAATCGGCTCATCAAGCGTTGCTGAACCTTGAACAATGGCTACTGCAAAACGGCTTTATAGAACTGATCAAACTGCGCAACCAGTTCGCTCGCTCACTGGGTTATGCGACCTTCTTTGATTACTCCGTACAAAAAACGGAAAAGATGAGCTCTGAGCAGCTATTCGAGATTTTGGAAGATTTCGAACAACGCACGCGAAATGCGCACCTAAACAGCTTAGAAAACTTGGCGAAAGAGAAAGGCGCAAGTGCACTAACAGGCTTCAACTTTGTTTACTCGTTCGCGGGTGACGTCATGCGTGACCTTGACCCATACGTGCCGTTCTCTAAATCTCTGAGACGCTGGGTAGAATCGTTTGGTCGTCTGAATATTGATTACTCTGGCGCGACGCTAACGCTGGATTTGTTAGACCGCAAAGGTAAGTACCCGAACGGGTTCTGCCACGGCCCGATCCCTTCTTTCTACAATCAAGGCGAATGGGTCGCAGCACAGGTGAACTTCACCAGCAATGCCAAACCAGACCAAGTGGGCAGCGGCTACGATGGCATTAACACGCTGTTCCACGAAGGTGGCCACGCAGCACACTTTGCGAACGTAAAAATGAACGCGCCTTGTTTTTCGCAGGAGTTTGCGCCGACGTCGATGGCTTATGCAGAAACTCAGTCGATGTTCTGTGACAGCCTGTTAACCGATGCCGATTGGCTAAAACAGTACGCACTGGATGATGAAGGGAATCCGGTTCCTGATGAGATCATTCAAGCGATGATCAACAGTCGTCAGCCATTCAAAGCTTATGAAGAACGTAGCATCTTGGTTGTGCCTTACTTTGAGCGCGCGTTATATCAACTTAGCGATGACGAGTTAACGCCAGAGCGCATCACTAAGCTGGCTCGCGATTGTGAAAAACAGATCCTTGGTTTGGAATGCAGCCCTCGCCCACTGATGGCGATTCCACATTTGCTATCTGACGAAGCGGCTTGTGCATACCAAGGTTATCTACTCGCGCACATGGCGGTGTATCAGACCCGTGCATACTTCCTTGAGCAGTTTGGCTACCTGACGGATAACCCAGAAATTGGCCCACTGTTGGCAAAACACTACTGGCACGCAGGCAATCACTTGTCGCACAACGAAACCATTGTCAGCCTGACTGGTGAAGGCTTTAACGCCAAGTACCTAGCGGACGTGTGTAACCTATCCCCAGAACAGGCATGGGAAGTGCAGCAGAAGAAAATCGACTCACTTGCGACGCGAGAACGAGCACCAGTCGCTTCATTGAACGCGACGATTAAAGTCGTCGACGGCAGTAAAGAACTGGCAAGCAACGTCATATCTGACGAACAAATGTGTGACGATTTTGAACGTTACATCGTAGAGACTTACGGTCGATAACACGCCAAGAGCCAGAAGCCACGCTTCTGGCTTTTTGCTATTAAGGCACAATAAAAGGAAGCGCCATGCATCAACAAATCATCAAGTTCTGGTTCGAGGAGCTAACGCCTCAAAACTGGTTTGAAAACAACCCAGAACTGGACAAACATATTGCGTCACGATTTGCCTCGGTACTAGAACAAGCCGCTCGTTGTGAACTGTTTAATTGGCGTGACAGCGCACAAGGACGATTGGCCGAAATCATCGTCCTCGACCAGTTTTCACGTAATGTGTATCGCAACACCCCAAAAGCGTTTGCGCAAGACCCGCTCGCATTAGCATTGGCTCAAGAAGCAATTCGGTTAGGACACGATCAAGAATTAGCGCCTGAGCAGCTAAGCTTTTTGTACATGCCGTTTATGCACAGCGAATCTCGCCTCATTCATGTCGAAGCTGAGAAATTGTTTCGCGCATCAGGGCTTGAAAATAACTACGATTTTGAGCTAAAACACAAAGCCATCATCGACCAATTTGGACGTTACCCACATCGCAACGCCATCTTGGGTAGAGAAAGCACACCTGAAGAGTTAGCATTTTTGCAGCAACCCGGCTCCAGCTTTTAACCATCAATAACAACGAGAACGTTGAATGAAATTAGACGCCATATTGTGGGATTACGATGGGACACTCGTAAACTCTGTACCGAAAAACATCGACATCACCAAAGCGATCTTATCCATCGTTGCCCCGCATTTAACTGGCAATAATTTACCGAAATATCTCCATTCAGAAGCCAACTATCACTACGCAAACCACGCGGCGAAAAACTGGCAAGAGCTCTACGTGGATTACTACGGCATGTCCCATGATGAAATGCTAAAAGCTGGTGGTTTATGGGCAGAGCATCAAGAGAGAAACCAAACACCAGTAACCCTGTTTGAAGGCATTGATGGCGTTATTAAAGAGTTTGCGCAGCTGCCTCACGGCATTTGCTCTCAAAACTCACAAAGCAATATTCGTCGAGTGCTGTCCGACAACGGCATCAGCGCGCCGTTTAAATCCATCGTCGGGTATGATGACGTCTCGAACGGACACCAAAAGCCCGATGCGTACAGTGGCATCAAATGCGTTGAGTCGATTTTTGGTCACGCAGAAAATCGACAGCTGATGTACATCGGTGACCATGAAGCCGACACGCAATTCGCACGCAACATCGAACAGCAGTTGGGTGGCCAAAGTAAAGTGATTGCCGTTGCAGCAGCGTACAGCGGCGCGATGCCAGAGCATTGGAGCGTGCAACCAGATTACGTGGCAAGAACGGTTGACGAGCTGTTTTCGATTATTGCTCAACACACGTAATTTTTGGCTGCGGTTTAAGGCCTACACCTTGAAAGCCAGCGCTCACCTTGCCCTTTCAGACATTGAAACAATTTTAGCCACTACACTGGAGGCCCCATGGTTACATGGCCATGTTTATTGAAACTCGATGGCGACGATGAACTTATCTATTTGCGTTCTCATGCCGATCTTGATTCCGAATGCGAAGCGCTCATTTGGGGGCCAGATGATTACGTAATTGACTCAAATGGCAACACGTTCGGGTTGCAATACAACGATTCGAACACCACCGTTTTACAACCGGAAGAACGCACTCTGTCCGTCGAGGAAGTTACGTCACTCATCCAGTCGCATGAGTTTAGTCTCGCACAAAGATGCATCATCAAAATTCACTTCACCTCGGTACAGCAAGCTGTTGAGGCATTAGCCGATTAACTCGAACTTTGCCCATGTTGATTACATAAAGTTATTATTTTTATAATTTATGATAATTTCATGTAATTAAAACCACACCATATACTCTCCCACATCGAAACAAAACAACGTTTAAGCACACATGTTGGGAGCAAACAAATGAAAATGAATCATGTCGGTATTATGGTCGGAGATATGGATAAAGCGGTTGAGTTTTACACGCAAGCGCTTGGTCTAAAAGTCGTTATGGGTAACACGAAAGTGATTGAAGAACGCGAAACCGCAATTGGCAGAATGTGTATTGCGGTCTTTGGTGAGGGCTTTAAAGGCTTCAACATTGCGCATCTAGTGACAAGCGATGGCATCGGACTTGAGTTATTTGAAATGAAAGAGCGTCAAGAGCGCCATGAAGTGGATTTTTCTCGCATCGGTATCTTCCATTCTGTTTGCAGACGGACGACTTTGAAGGTGCAATCAAGCGCACTGAAGCGTTTGGTGGCAAAGTGCGTATGGACATCATGCGTTACCACCCAGAAGACGATAACAAGCCTGCGAAAATGGTTTATCTAGAAGACCCATTCGGCAACCTGTTCGAGCTTTACTCGCACACTTATGAAGAAACTTACGCTTCTGAATACGAGTAATTACATCAAGCAACACAACCGGGATCAATGCGTTATCGAACCCGGTTGTTCAAACCGTTTCACCAACCATTGTTACGACTCAATGCCTAACGACTTCATCAACGATTCAACGGTATTGTTAACCCACAATATCAACGGATCATTGCGGCGCTTTACGCTGTAAACGTAACCGAAGTTACCCTCTAATTTCGGCAGCGCGTCATCAAATTCGATAAAAGAAAAACGCTTATCTAACTGATTGATCAAGTGACGCGAACAAGGAAACAGCACATCGCTATCCGCAACCAAATTCAAAATGGTGTTGATGTGCGTGGTACGCAGTTGAATTCTTGGGACAACTGAAAAAGGCTGTAATAAGCGCGAGATGTGATCTTCTTTTTCATTCCAATGTTGGATGATGTGAACCGCGTACGCGTACTCTGAAATGTCATCCAAGTACATGCGTTTACCACAATGCGGATGCGTCGCGCGACAGGCCAGAGCAAAGTCGTCCCGCCCGCCTTTTTTCTGAACCAGATGCTTCGGCAACTCCATAGGAAAATAGTTGATACCAAAAGCGATTTCACCCGCATCGATTTTGTCTGGCGTGGTTTCCGTCCAGTCTTCGATCACCAAGTTCATAAACGGCGCTTCTTTGGCTAGCAGCTGAGTAAACGCGGCAGAAAACCATTGCGCAATTGACGAGTTGATTGCAACACGCAGAACACTGCTTTCGGTCGCGGGATCAAAACTATGAGAAACATTCACCAGCTTGTCGATGTCGTTGATGATCCCAGAAAGCTGCGCTTTGATCTCTTCGGCTTTCGGCGTGAGCTCCATATTGGTGCCCTTACGCACTAAAATGTCGTCGTTAAACAAATCCCGAATTTTACGCAAGCTTCGGCTCACAGCAGGCTGGCTGGTGCACAAACGCTCCGCAGCCGTTGTGGTGTTGCGTGTTTCAAGAATCACCGCAAGCACCTTGAGCAAATTGTAATCAAAGTTCATCAACGTTATCTCTTTAGCTTTTCTCAGAGGATATCACTTTTGATATAGACTAAATACCCACAATTCATTTCTGTAATAAACGGGTTAACGACTAAGCTTAGCTGGAAACATATCCTCACAACCAAATGGATGAAACCAGCCATGAAACAAAAATTACTCGTTACTCTATTGGGATTATCAGCGCTAGGAGCCAGCCCTGTATTTGCGGCTAACACCAATGTTGATCTTGCAGAAGATGCTTATACCTACGGCTACTCTATCGATGAAGCGTACAAGTTTTTCTATCACACGGTGGTAGAAAACAACTATCCACTGAACCGCTTTCAGAATATTCGTGCTCTAGCTGATGACTCTTACACCGCTCACCCAACCATTAATAACGATACGCTTCACCTTATGGGCTGGTTAGATGTTGCTGCAGAACCTGTCATTGTAAGCGTGCCTGATATGGATGAAGGCCGTTACTGGATCTTGCACACAATGGACATGGGCCACTACACCAACGCAGCGTTCAGTTCTCGTACTCGCGGCACAAAAGGCGGCCAGTTCATGTTTGCAGCACAAGATTGGCAAGGTGAAGTGCCAGCTTCTGTCGACGAAGTGGTTCGCGTAGACAGTAACCTTGTGAAGCTGATGGGTCGCATCATGGCAGTGAATGACGAAGATGCGAAAGTCGCGCTTAACTACATGGACCAATGGAACATTCGTACCCTATCGGAATATTTAGGTAAGAACGGGCCAAAACCAGTACAAAGAACGTACCCAGATCCAAAAAATTCAACATGGCTTGAACGCGTGAACTTCGCGCTATGTGATGGCTCGATGGGCAATGCAGACAAACAGTGGTTGGACAAATACCAATCTATCGGCGTTGAACCATGCAAAACTGACTTCACACCTGAGCAGCTAAAACTGGCAAAAGTTGGTGAGAAGAAAGGCATGGAACACCTCGTCGAACTTGCACCTAAAATGACAGATGCTCGTACGTTGCTTGGTACACGCGATACCTTGGGTGATGCGCCACGCGATATTTTTGCAGAAGGTACTTACCTTGGTCAGTGGGGCTTACCACCTATCGAAGCGTCTTACCGTAAATCAGATTTCGACAGCACTGGTCAAAAACTGGATGGTTCGAAGCATGATTACGTGATGCGCTTTAAAGCGCCGAACGTCAGCGAATTCTGGTCTGTTACTATTTACGGCAACGACAACCGTTTGATGGCGAAAAACGACCTAAACCGTCACAGCCGTGGCGACCGAACCATGAAAGCGGACAAAGACGGTTACTACACCATTTACATGAGTGCGAACGAGAAAGGCCGAGCAGACGATCCAAACTTCTTGCCAGTACCTGAAAAACCGTTCTACGCCATCATGCGTTTCTACGGCGCAGACGATGCAATCCAAAGTGGTGAGTATCAAATGCCTGAAATCAAAGTAGTTAAATAATTCGTTTTAACGAACCACTGCTCTGTCGCCTCCTTAGTTCGTAAGTACGTTAAGGAGGCTTATTTCAAGGTGGGTGTCTAGGGCGAACATCTAGCCCAAAAATCAAAGAGCCACCCACTCAATCTAGTGATTATTTTTATTTAGGTATCGTATGGATTTTAATCTAATCCAAACCTTTTTAATTGTTGCTGAATATCAATCTTACTCTCGCGCCGCAGAGCATCTAGGGCTAACTCAGCCTGCGATTAGCGCATCCATGAAGCGTTTGGAAAAAGAAACCAACAAATCGTTATTTGTGAAGGATGGGCGACAAATCAAACTCACTTCTGTAGCGCATCAGTTGCTACCTAAATTTCATCAGGCGTTTGCGATGATTAATGATGCCATTTCCGATCAAAGCACTTTCCGCCTGAGCTGTAACGAGGCGCTGATCCACCGCATCACACCAACCAACACGATCAGCATTTGCGCCGATACGGATTTACCTTCGTTATTGAATGATCTACGACTTAAACAGATCGATTTGATTATTAGCCCAACGACCATTCATGACCCATCGTTTATCAATGAATCAATTTTTGAAGAGCCAATGGTGGTGATTTGTCGTCAAGATCACCCACGTATCGCGGGAAAAATAGAACAAGAACAGTTTTATTCTGAAAAGCACTGTCGATTTGTCGGAGACGAAGACTTCCCAGTTAGCAACACCGAAGTTCACCAGCCAGGGCTGGAAGAGCGTGATGTGGAAATGATGACAACATCACTCTCTGGCATGATGCTTTATGTGGCGAAACACGATTGCTTAGGCGTGCTTCCCCTGTCTTTGGCGCAGAAATGGCAATCGGCTTTGAATCTGCAAGTCATTCAAACTCCAATGTTTTCCGAGCCGGTCAGCTATAAACTGATTTTCCATAAACGAGATGAGTCGAGTACTTCCCATCAACGTTTGCGAGCTTGGGCGCGTGACCAATTTGCTACAGGCCTAAACGCCTGACGCGGTCGCACATCAAGGCGTTTCGCCAAAAACTCTTTCTCTCTTCTTAAACGCACTCTTTATGACCAAATGTGCATATGTTAAAAATGACTTAACGATCAATATGGACGTTCAGGTCGTATACTTTTCCATAACCGCACAAAAGGAGTGAAGCATGCCCACCAACAACCCAATCGCAATCCAAGCCCTTGATCATGTCGTGTTAAGAACGTGCAACCTCGACGCCATGTTGCATTTCTATCGAGATATTTTGGGTTGCCCAGTCGAGCGCGAAGTAATAGAGCTTGGTTTAACCCAGCTTAGGGCTGGTAACGCATTGATTGATGTGGTGACGGTGGACAGCGAGTTAGGGCAACTTGGCGGAAAGCCACCAGTTCAAAATGGTCGTAATATTGACCATTTTTGCCTGCAACTAGCGCCTTTTTGCGAAAATGAAATACTGGAATATCTGCGTTCGAACGGCATTGAAACCGAAGAGTTTGCGAAGCGCTACGGTGCACAAGGGTTCGGTCGCTCACTCTATATTCATGATCCGGAAGGAAATGTCGTCGAGTTAAAACCTCAAGTGATTGATGAGTAAGCTACACTTAACTCTGTTACTGACCATTTGTTTCTCATCATTGTAGAAGGCTCAAAAAAATGAACGCGATCTCGTTAGTCCAAGGCGACATCACCACCGCACATGTCGATGCCATCGTGAATGCAGCAAACCCGAGAATGCTCGGCGGAGGTGGCGTCGATGGTGCCATTCATCGCGCAGCAGGGCCTGCGCTTATCAATGCGTGTTATGCCGTTGATGATGTCGACGGTATTCGATGCCCGTTTGGTGACGCACGCATTACTGAGGCTGGCAATTTAAACGCGCGTTACGTCATTCATGCCGTTGGCCCGATTTACGATAAATTCGCCGATCCAAAAGCGGTGTTGGAATCTGCATATCAACGTTCGCTGGATCTCGCGCTCGCCAACCACTGTCAAAGTGTGGCACTGCCTGCGATTTCTTGCGGAGTGTATGGTTACCCACCTCAAGAAGCAGCAGAAGTCGCGATGGCTGTTTGTCAAAGACCGGAATACGCGGCACTCGACATGCGCTTTTACTTGTTTAGTGAAGAGATGCTTTCGATTTGGCAATACGCCCTGACCCAGCACTGAAATCTGTATGACAAGAGACATAAAAAAACCGGACTGCCAATACAGTCCGGTTTGTCTTATTTGTCACTGAATTATCGTTCGTTAAGCGCTACGAATGCTAGGGGTGTCATCCAAAGCGCCTAATGTGTGCGATCTAGTTTTTGAAGAATCCGTTGTACATCATGTACAAATGCGCCGCAGACCAAGAGAAGTTCGACGCACCTTGTACCGCGCCCGTCTCTGGGTTGTAGTTTTCACGGATTGGCATGTCACCCGTCATACCTTCTGCGTTGTTAAACAGTTCATTCGCCATTGCAATCGCTTCTTCTTTGTAGCCGTAGTTTTCCATCGCACGGAAGCCAAAGTACACTTGGTCTAGCCACACACGACCACGCCAGTACACATCTTTACCGTAAGCAGGGTTGGTTTGCGATGCGGTCGGCAAAGGCACACCCATTCCTTGGAATTTATCTGGCGTGTTGAACTCGTCTTGATCACGCATTACCGCGATCACTTTATCGGCATGCTCTTGCGTTGCTGCACCATTAAACAGCGGCGACCAACCTTCAGGGCCACGTCCACGCTCTACAATCGGCAAACCCGCACAGCCATTTGCAAGAGGCGCAGGAGTAGTGCCATCTTCAGCCACATTTAAGTGAATGTCGTAGAAAAACCCTGTGCTTTCATCAAACATACATTGGTTAATGTACGTTTTGATTTTCTCGGCGCCGTTCAGGAATTCTTGCGCGCGGTCTTTACCTTCTACTCCATCGGACACCAACTTCGCCATTTCCGCTAAGTATTTGTTGTCTGAGTACATGTAAGAGGCTTGATCCACCGATTCTTGCAGCATAGAGAAGCCAAGCAGCTCACCTTCCGCTGCGTTATTGTTGGTGCGGTTTTCTGCAAAACGAACTTCCCAATCTTTCTTCGCTAGATCGAGTTTCGCTAAGTTTTCCGCTGACGTGTTGCTGTACACCCACTCTTCGCCTTCCAGCTTGATGCTGTTATCAAAGCCGTACGCACTTGCCGCGTAGCGACCAAGTTGATCCACATTTCTGTCTGGGTTGCTGATGTCTTCAGCTTGCGAATTCATGTTGTGGATGTTGTAGATAAAGCCAAAACGAGCCGCGTTATCCATGCCCGATTCCCAGCCCGCCGCTTCTTGTGCGCCGACGTGAATCGTCATGTAATCCACTTCATCGAGAATCTTATTGTAAGACGCCATGCCTTTTACTTTATAAGAATTGCCGTTTTGCTCGATGATGTCTTCTGCAGGAATAATGGTCGTGAAGTTAGGATCGCGCGTTTCTACCCAAACGTACATCACGCCTTCTTCCGTGTTGTGTGCTGGGTCTACTGCCGCGCCGTATTCAGGCACACCATTTTGGTTGTGGTCGCGGTTTGATAGCCACCAATCGTGGTATGCCACCAACTTCGGATACATTTCATCAATGAATTTTTGCGCGTCTTCTGGGCGATCAAACTGGTTCACGAGAGCGTGATACACCTCCATCACAGACCATGCCGCCAACGAAGGTTTCGTATTGCGTTCGTTCCAGTTTTCAGAGCCAGCACCACCACGACTAACAGGTTTGGTGTACGTCAATACATCCAGCAAGTAGCCTTTGTCTTGCGGACGAATCTTGTCATCAGCTTGAACTTGCTCTTGGAATACCGTGCGAATGTTGTCCATCGCAACATCTGGGTTGAAATGCGCCATCGCGTACGCTTGTTTCCACGAATCCCACGGCCATGTTAAGTTACCAGAGAACCAACGCGCAGTGACCGATGGCGTGACTGTCGCTTGTTCAATATCGCCCGCCGCAGAGCGCCAGTTACCGTTTAGGGTCTCCATCGCTTTTACCGCTACGCGAGCTTGGTCTGCTGTCGCTTCTTTGTTGATAAGACCATTCGCTAAATAGCCGTCCCAACGCGCTTTCGACGCTTCCATGTATTGAGTTGGATTCGCCAATACATCTTGCAATTTCAACGATTCTGACTGCACTTCTTTCGCATTGTGCAGGTTAGAATACGCCGTATAAACCGCCGATGTTTGCTCAGCTGGTAGGCTCATCTCCGCGGTAGAACTGAATGAGGTTTCGTTGGTGAACGTCTTCGTCGGTAGAGAACGAGTAATGCGGAACTCGGCATCGCGGTCATTACGGATCGCCCAGTTGTCTTTCATCTCGCTAAAGTTAATTTTAATGCCGTTTTCGATGGTCGAAATCTGGCGCTTGTAATCTGGGTAGTACTGCGCCACGGTTTGGTTTTTGCGCGTCGACAGCGCGTATTTCACCAACTCGCCGTCCCACTCCAACGCCAAGTTCATATCACGATCAGTTTTGTTAGTGATGAGCGTTTCCACCAGCGAAGAGCGGTCAGTCACGAAGCGCAGCACCATTTGCACGTGAATATCGTCCAAGTCCAACACCTGCACTAACGCACCTGGAATGGAATAGACTTTCGCTTCTGCGTTCGATAAATCGTAAGTTTGGCCACTCACTTTGTCGGTCAACGTGAGCTTGTCGAACGTTTGGCCAGACATAAAATGCGCGTACTCTTGCGTCACTTGCATAATACCGCCGAAAGCGCCATAACCCGCCGCATCTTCAGGTAGCAAATGGCCATGCCACGCGCCGTTGTCCGTGAGTGCGTTGTACTTCAGGTTCGAATAACTGTCGTAATCACGCAGGTAAGTTGGATTACCAGTACGATCAATCACGTTAGTAAATTCCGAAGTTGGCGCCTGTGGTAAACGGATTTCAGTTTTATCATTGGAACCACATCCAACAAGCGAAATAGTAGCCCCGATCAGAATGGCAAGTGTGCTCTTTTTAAACATACTTTTTCCCTATTATTTACGTTATTTTTATATTCCCATTTATATAAATGAGTGTTTTTAGTGTGCAGAAGCTCGGCTCGCACTAAATAAGCACGAGCTTCCAATAATTATTCTTTTATTTTTCTTTAGCGATAGTGATGGCTTTTAGTAAATCGCCATTAATATTCGGAATTGTGTCAGCCAAAAATATCTGATTACCAGGTGTAAAAGTGAGTAAAACGTTTTTTAGTCGTTGACTGTTTTCACTGGTTTTATTTTGAACATCAAACTCAATTAATTTGTTGTACACTTCATTTGCCAGTTTTTCTTCTTGTTCTTCGGTAATCGCAATGCGTCCAACACAAATTGGAGGTCGAATATCGTGGCTAAACACTTCTTCACGAAAGCGCTGTGCAAATAGCGTGTCTAAATTTGAACCTTCTTCAAAAATAAAGCGGCCTGTATCTTTAAATTGATAGTGTTTATCCCCTTTCAGTTCAATGTAATCCATCATTTCTAGTGCACGTAAATAGAGCGCAACGGAAGTATCACTCAGCTGGTATCTCCGCGCGATCTCTTCTAAAGACCACTCAGGTCGACGCAAAAGATAAAGAAAATCAAATAAGTGAGGATATTGATGGAAAATCTCACTGTTGGTGTCGGTGATAAACTGTTCACTCTCTTGCTGCAGCTGCTTACCTCGCATGGATAACTCAACCAAATCCGTATCAAGGTGCGTGGCGTACAACAAGATTTTATCTAAACCAAGAGACGTATTGTGAAGCTGCCTTTTTATAGTAGAAAGCGGGATTCCAAGTCCAATAGAAAGCTCGGAATATCCAATGCCTTTTTCTTTTATTTTTTCTCGTAAAGCAGCAAGTAAATACGTTGCAGAATTATTCATCGAACAATGCCTGTATTTTATTTATTCAGCATCCATGATGATAAATTCAAGAGAGTCCTACTCTTGTGATTTTGGTCTCAATATTCTATCTTGTTGGCTTAAAACATGTCTTATCCATTAGATTTTTTACTTTTCTTTAACTGGATACATTTTACCCATCCAGAACAAGTTATAGCCATTGCTCTATGGGCTTATCAAGATAATAGTCAGTATAATTGTTTTGAAGAATAAAATTAAGATGGCAAAGATTTTTACTAAAACTTTTCTGATAAGAGCGCAAATTTTCAGATGAAAAGTATCAAAAAATGACACCAATCGATTTATAAAAGCGTGAGATCACAATTGGAAAGTGAATCTATGGAAATTTTTAATTTCAATGACCAGTAAAATCCTTGTTATATTCTGAAATAACAAGGTTAATTTCCAAAATAATTATTGAATTAAGATCATATTATTAAGTCAAAATTCTAGCTGGCTCACATATTTCTTTTTCTCGCCACCATTGTTTATTTATATGTTCTTGATGAACGTAAAAACTCTCCCCCGGCATTGGCGTCAGCAGCGTTATATGTTCTTTTTGACAATGGGCAAGCAAATCTAAAATCGGTTCGTCCCAGCGGTGAGTAAATAGCTCGTATGTAGCCCAATGTACTGGCAACAGTTTTTTCGCATTTAAATCGTGAAACGCTTGCACGGTATGATGAGCCTGCATGTGCCCCCAGTTTTCGACCGGATAACCTTGGCCTTTCACATCGGCAGCCACTTCCAAACAGGCAATGTCGATTGGTCCACATCGCTGTGCGATCTCGGAAAAGTGCGAATCGTAAGCTGAATCGCCACTAAAATAGAGCGTCTCTTCTTTGCCTTTGATGACCCAAGAAGCCCACAGGGTAGCGTTTTTATCGAAATAAGTACGACCCGAATTATGGTTAGCAGGCGTACAAATCAGTTCGATTCCAGCATAGTGCACGCTATCCCACCAATCGAATTCCACGATGTTGTCTGCGCAAACGCCCCACTTTATCAGATGCTTGCCAACCCCTAAGGGCACATAAAACGTCACGGGTTTATCGGCGTAGAAACGTATGGTCGATGCTTCTAAATGGTCGTAGTGATCGTGAGAAATCACGATGATTTCAGGAATCGGCAAACAATCTCTGGCATGGGTATTGGGAATATTGCGTTCAAACCACGCTTTTGCGATGAACGGAGAAGCGTAATCAAATACCGGATCGGTCAGAATTCGAATGCCATCGACCTCCACCAGCATAGTGGAATGGCCCAGCCAAGTAAGGCGCATCGATTCACTTCGCTGCGCAAACTGCGTGGGTTGAATTGGGGAATGTGGCAGATGTTCGTTAGGACTCAACGGCGTTCTACCACCAAGATAACTCCAACACACCTGCCAGAATGATTGCGGACTAGGGACATTTGGCATCTCGTTTTTAACGCGGCCGTTTTCAAATTGAGGCGAGTGGTGAACACGGTGCGCCAACTGCGCATGGTAGGTTTGAGGCGGAATCAGTGAATCTGGCTTTTGTGTCTTTTGTTCACTCGTTAGGTATGTGCGCTTAAGTATCGTCTCAGACATATCGTAGTTTTGTCTCACTTGCGAACGCTCAACAGTAGGTTTATTAAAACGTGCGTGTATGTCTATTTCGTGACCAAAATGAGGTGTAAGATGAAGATTCAGTTTCAATCAAACGTCTTCTATTTAAGGATACGGTTCTCAAACCTTCTGAATACTGCGTCGGTTTGAAAGGAGAAAACTATGGTGACTTGCAGCCAATACGATTTTATTGAAATCGCCTGTATGTTTAAGCTCCCTATCGAGATCACACTAAAAAATGGTGAAACTCATCAGGGCAACGCGTTCGACACAGGCTACGACATGCAGCGACAAGAGTGCTTGTTTTTAGATATGGATGGTGAGCACACCGCCTTCCCGACTGAACAATTAGTCGCAATGCGCGCGCTCAAAGCCAATCCGCATTTTGACGAAGTGACGTTTGAGTAAACGTCCGTCTTTCATTGACACCGTCCAATAAAAAACGCCTCTCAAGCTGTCACAACTTGAGAGGCGTTCTCTTACACGGTTCACCTGAACTTGTTGTTATTCACGCGACCGGATGAAAACCAGCATCGGCATCATGATCACGAACATCACTCCCACAAGCTGGAAGGTGTGCACAAACGCGACCATTTGCGATTGCTGCTGCAACATCTGTTGGTATTGGTCTAACGCAATCGGGTCGGTAATGGAAAGCCCCTGATTGGCCGCCCAGTCATGCAAGTTAGGATTATAAGGATTAATACCCTCTCCCAGCGCATGCCATTGCTGCTGACTATCACGATATTGGAACGTGGTGGCGATAGAGATACCAAACGAACTACCAATCGTACGGAACAGATTGTAAATACTTGCCGCCGCGACAGATTGCTCTTTCGGAATCGTTAAATACGCCAAGGTGGACAGCGTCGAGAAGGTTAAACCAAGCCCCATTCCCTGAATCATACTCGGCATCACAATCCAAAATGTATCGATCTGCAGTGAGTATTGCGTCATCAAATAACTACCAATCCCGATACAGCTCAAGCCAAAGACTATTTTGATTCTGGGATCGAATTGCGGATTGAGCTTAATCACCAAAATCAACATCGCCGCTGACGCCAATCCACGCGGTGCCATTAATAAGCCAGTGGTTGAGACCGGATAATCCAGCAAGCTTTCCAACAACATAGGTTGTTGAGTCGTCAGGCCAAACATCGCCATCGACACCACGGCAATCATCAACGACGAGACCATAAGATTTCGGTCTTTAAGCAGCCATAATGGCGCTATTGGACTTTTGGTTTTCCAGCTGCGATAAATCCACATCACCGACCCCATGACAGCGAGTAATATCGCGGTCTGGATCATGCGTGAGTTGAGCCAGTCTTCTTCGTTACCTTTATCCAACACAAACTGCAACGCGCCAACACCTAACGCCATGTAACCGATGATCCACCAGTCAAAGTTAGGTTTGGATTTGTTGTCGATGTGGATATAGCGATAAATCAAAGAGGTACAAATCAAACCGAATGGCAAGTTGATGTAAAAAATCCAGCGCCAATTGATGTTGTCGGTGATCACGCCACCCACAACTGGGCCCAAAATAGGACCAAGCAAAATGCCGATGGAGAAAATTGCCATCGCTTTGCCTTTTTGCTCATACGGATAAATCTGCACTAACGTCGACTGCGCCAATGGAATCACCGACGCGCCGAAAGCACCTTGGATAATGCGAAACAGCACCATCTCTTCAAGAGACTGTGCTTGCCCACAAAGCGCACTGGCAATCACAAAACCGATCACAGCAACCAGCATGACTTTGCGTTCACCAAAGCGCGACACCCAGAAACTGGTCATCGGAATGAAGATCGCTTCCGCCATGCTGTAACCCGTCAGCACCCAAGTAATTTGGTCTGCCGTTGCGCCCAACGCGCCCATCATGTGCGATAGCGACACGTTCGCAACGGTCATATCGATTAACACCATGATGGCAGAAAGCATCACGGCGACGGTGGCAATCCCCCGTTTGTCTGCCGTAATTTGATGGTTCATTGCACGCTACTTTGCAAATCAATGGTGACTTCTGAGCTCGCACCCACGCGAAGTTGCGGCGCATCGGCCGGTACTTCTAATGCCAAACGTACAGGGAAACGCTGTTTGATTTTAACCCAGTTACCCGTTGCGTTTTCTGGTGGCATCAAGGAGAACGATGTACCACTCGCAGGCGATAGTTGTTCTACCGTTGCTTTCCACACCACGTCTGGGTACATATCAATCACCACATCCGCATGCATGCCAGGTTTAATATGAGTAAGATCGGTTTCTTTAAAGTTCGCGCGTACCCAATAGCTGTCTTTTAAAATCACAGGGAACAGCGTTTGACCCACGCTAACAACCGAGCCTACGTGCGTATTGATTTCACCGGCAATGCCATCCACTGGTGACGTAATGTCGGTGTAGCTCAAGTTCAGCTCCGCTTGCGCTAACTGTGCTGCAGCTTGTTGAACGACCGCAGCCTCTGCGCCTTCTTCACCACGGTTCGCAATGGCTTTTTCTACCGTCGCGCGCGCTTGCTCTAGGCTCGCTTGGGCATTGGCTAGTTTGTTTTTCGCCGTATCTAAATCTTGGTCTGACGCCAGTTTGCGTTTCACTAGAGAATCCGTACGTTTGTACTCTACTTGCGCTTCTGTCAGGTTAGAGCGCGCCGCATCTAAGCCCGCAACAGCTTCAGTTACCTGCTTATCGGCTACGTCATGTTGCTGGACCGCCAATTGGTATGCCGCTTTTGCTTGCTTCACTGCCAACAAATATGGGCGTGAATCTATCTTCAGCAGTAGGTCACCTTTGTTAACAGATTGGAAGTCTTTGACATCCACAGAAACCACTTGGCCTTTTACCTGAGGCGCTACCGACAAAATTTTTGCCCTAACATAGGCATCTTCTGTGCTTGGGTGACTGTCTGAATACTGCCAAGACCAATACATCGCACCAAATGCGATAACACAGAGAGTGAAGAAAAGAGTTTTTACCAGCTTAGATCTGGCGGAAGAATGCTTCGCGATGTCGCCGCTCATTTATATTGTCCACTTGTTCAATTATGTGACCAGTGTAGGACTTTTCGATCTTGGAACAATAAAATGATCTGCAAGGTTAAGATCCAGTTTTAAACCTTGAACTATTGCTTGAATCGTGTGCAATCTAATACACACGGAAATGCAGATAAAAAAAGGGGCAGTCCCCGTAACCGCCCCTAAAGTCATGCCAATAATTGTAATGCGCGTGTAATGTGTGTAACTACCGCTTTTCTTAGAACTTGTAACCGCCGCTGATCATAAATACCCAAGGGTTAATTTTGACGTCGGTTTTTTGCTTCGCTCCACCAAATTTGTATGTTGCTTCTGTTTCAATGTTTGCATACCACGCAGATGCGTTAAGGAACCATTGATCGTTGATCATGTAGTCCACGCCTACGTTTGCTGCTAAACCAAATGAATCGTCTAGCTTAAGATCAGTTAAGCCCACGTTTTTCGCTTTGTTGTTAAAGCCTTCATCAAAAAAGATGGTGTAGTTGAGACCTGCACCAACGTATGGACGGAACTTACTTTGTGGCTCGCCAAAGTAGTACTGAACCATAAGCGTTGGTGGAAGGTGTTTGGTGTCCGCGATATCACCAAGACCTAACAAGTCTGTTGAAATATCATGGCTGAATGGTGTTGCTGCTAGAAGCTCTAGGCTGATGTTGTCTGTGAACATGTAGCCAAACGTCAAACCAAGCTGCGTATTTGAATCCACTTTCAATTCTTCTTGAGAACCAAGAATCTTATCGCTGCTGTCATTTGGAACGACAGACGCCGCACCAACACGAAGAACGAAGTCACCTTGTTTATGAGCGAAAACACTTGGTGACACGAGTGCAGCAACCACTGCTAGACTGCAGATTGTTTTTTTCATTTTTTATTTCCTTTTGTAGGGCTTCGTTATGTTGTACCCAAAGGTGTGCCTGCTGAATGGCCTTAGATTTCAAGTAAACTCAGCGCCTTGAAGCACACGGGCATCTATATTTTTTTTGAGCTGCGCGCAATCTAGCACATAGAAACCCTACTATTTTGATGGAAATCAATTTGTGAAAAATATAGGTTTTTTGTATAGAGAAACGCCATACCGATCAACAAATTATGCAAATCGGATACAATTCTGTAATGCAAACTGTGCGTGTGAGAAGCCATGCTTACTCAAAAACACGAATCCTCTCGCTAAGGCCCGTAGCCAGCAAAAACTTTTTTCTTCCTCTACGTCTTCTATTTTCAAAAAACAACCCACTTAAAACGCTCGTTTGACCCCTTAAAATCGCGATTTGAGGGGTTTGTAAAACACTGAAATACAAGAAGTTATTTTTCTGGAAAATCAGTCACTTGGAGTGCTAGTCTGCTCACAGCTAAGGAGAAGACATGTTAAAAACCGATCTCATTTTTGAACGAGAAAACTTTTCTCATCACGATTTTCAGAATGCCACCTTTAAAAACTGCCACTTTTATATGTGCAGTTTCGACCATGCCGATCTGCGCGATGCTAAGTTCATCGACTGTCGCTTTATCGAATCCAAAGCGCTAGAAGGGTGTAGTTTTCGCTTCGCGAACTTAAAAGATGCCAGCTTCACGAACTGTATGTTGGCGATGAGCCTGTTTAACGGCGCAAATTGTATGGGCTTGGAGCTGCGTAAGTGCGATCTCAAAGGGGCAAACTTCCAAGGTGCGAACTTTGCTAATCGCGTCAGTAACACCATGTTTTTCTGTTCTGCTTTTATTACTGGCTGCAACCTCACCTACTGTAACTTCGAGCGAGTGTTACTAGAAAAATGTGACCTCTTTGAAAACCGTTGGAACGGTGCGAACCTCGCAGGGGCAACTCTCAAAGGCTCGGATTTATCTCGCTGCGAATTCTCGCCAGAACAATGGGGAACCTTTAACGTTGAGCAGTGTGATCTGACTCATGTCGAACTGGACGGGCTGGATATTCGCCGCGTTTCTCTGTTTGGTGTTAAAATTTGTGATTGGCAACAAGAGCAATTGCTTGCGCCTTTTGGACTGATCATTCTCTAAGGAAAGGCCATGAACCTGTTTAAAGACTTAACGAATAACCTCGACGAGGAAGTGTTCGAAGACCTGCTGACCCACAAAAACCTGCGTATAGAACGCATTGTCTCAACGGGGCAAACCTCGCCCAAAAGTGGCTGGTACGATCAAGAAGAACATGAATGGGTATTGGTTCTTAAAGGAGCTGGAGAGCTGACTTTTGAATCAGGTGTAGTGCAACGGCTTGATGCAGGCGATCACGTTACGATTCCAGCTCATACCAAACACAAAGTGAGCTGGACTGACCCAACGCAAGAAACCATCTGGTTGGCGGTGTTTTATCAATAAACACAAAACGATCTTAAACCAAAAAATAGGCGCTGAATTTGCTCGATACTACTAAGCCGTCACTGGCACTGTTTGATTTTGATGGCACCATCACCCGAGAGGATATGTTTAGCCTTTTCCTCCACTATTCTGCTTATGGCCTCCGCAAACGAGTAGGAAAGGTCGCTATCATGCCATTTTATGCACTGTACAAACTCGGAGTGTTACCCGCTCGTGTTATGCGCCCACTCAGCAGTTTTATTGCATTTTCAGGGAAAGAAACGCAGCAAATTGAAGCGATTGGCGCTCAGTTTGCCCACGAAGTGATCCCGCTGTACTTACGGCCAGAAGCGATGGAAAGGTTGGCGTGGCATCAACACAGAGGCGATACCATTGTGGTGGTGTCGGCATCACTCAATGCGTATCTCAAGCCTTGGTGTGAAGTGAACGGTTACCACTTGCTGTGCAGTGAACTGATCTCAGAACAGCCAAAACTGAGTGGCTTTTACCAGCAAGGTGATTGCAGTTTAGAAAGAAAAGTCTCGCGCGTTAAGGCGGCGTTTTCGCTCGACGAGTTTGCGTCTATTTATGCCTACGGTGATACGCACGAAGACATTCCGATGCTAAAACTGGCAGACTACGCGATGCTCAACTGGAGCGAGTGGAGAGCAAGCGAATAACGATATGTGCTCTGATTTTCAAGACAACCACTCAACCAAAGTGATCGTTTTAGACTGAAAAAACAAACCCTTCTCACATGAGAAGGGTTTTACTGTTCAGGGCCCAAATAACTGGCTTAACGCCATACACCCCATTGACCCGTTGTGCCTGGTTCCTCACCAGACGTCCACCACTGGGCAGTCCATTCTTTGCCGTTGTGCGTCACCACATCACCTTGGTTGTAAACGGCCGTCTTGTCCCACAAGTTGGTTGGTTCAACTGGTGGCGGTACATCCGCTTTGATCAGTGACAACGCATAACTGAAGTCTGCACTTGGCGCTAATACTTGGTTTGCATTCACGTTCTTACTATCGAACATGTAGTGGTTCATCTCTTGATGCCAAATGCCAACATACCAATCGCCCGTTTGCTGCGCGTTAAATTGATCTGCTATTTCTGCAGCCCAAGTCGCCGTATTGTTTGCGCTGATTGGTAGTGAAATATCGACAATTTCATTCCCCGTCGCATTAAACGTACGGAAACGCACCGTATCGCCAGACTCTACTGGCCCAAAACCTTGCTGAACAAAGTAGCCTAGAGATGTCAGATTGTTGCCTGGTTCGGTTGGATCAACAGGGTCAGTCGGTGGCGTCGTACCCGTTCTGTTTAACGTAATGTCACTACAGTTGTAGAAGCCTTCCCCAGCGACATCAATGCGCTGCCAACGAGTATAAAGCACCGCATCGCCGGAACGATCAGCAGGGAAAGTCACCTGAATACGGTAGCGTTTTTCCGCATCAACATACACATCACCTGCGGTGTCGATCAGATCTAAATCACTCCAAGTAAGAGGTTTTGAATCATCATAAGTTGGCTTGGTGAGATAGAATTCCCAGTACGATGGGTTGTGCGGCGCTTTGCCGTAAAACACCAATTCAATCTGGTTGTTTGCATCTGGCGTAACATTGGTGCGCTGCCAGTTTGGAGAAGGAATGTTCAAGCCTTTCTTAGCCGCATCGCCGGCAGAACACAGTTCACCGTCACGAACCACCGCCTGAACGTGTGCCATGTCGCGGTAGTTTGGTACGTTCGCCGCAATTTCGCTGCGTTGCACAAACGGGTACGCGCCTGATTCTTCAAAAGCCGCTTTACACGCTTGGTTAGGGATCTCGTTGGTCCAAAAACCACCGTCTAAATAACACGTATTTTGACGAGCACTTGGAAACTCTACCCAGCCATGGGCGTTGACGTTAAATGAGCTCAATGCGGCAACAGCGCTTAAGCTCAAAAGAGGAAGTGTTACATGTGATTTCATCGTTCATCCTTAATTTTGCTGACTCGCCGCTCTGAAACACAAGCGGTTTAAGCAAAACTAGCAGGATGGGATTATTTAGAAGGTGAGAATAAATATGGAAATTGTAAGAGTGCCATCTGCTTTCCAGCATTTGTTGTGAACCATTCTCATACTCGACTGACTCTTTCGAGCCACTTCAAATTCGTGTGCCACAAAAACTGTCACTCTCGTTTGGCTAGCGCTCGTCTTTTGGTGTGTCCATCACCACCATGGTTGTGATCGACTTGACGTGTTCGCACTCCCCCAACACATCAGCGTGAAACGCTTTATAAGCGGCGAGATCTTGCGTTTCCACACGCAGCAAATACTCGTTCGCACCAGTGATGTTGTGACATTCCACCACCTCGTTTACAAAACGCACATGCTCTTCGAAACCCAGCTGCGCCTGCTTAGAGTGCGAGGCCAAACCAATCGACACATAAGCGACAAAACCCACGCCAAGTTGCTGATTATCCAGTACTGCTCGGTAGCCTTTGATCACGCCTTTACGCTCTAAATCTTGCACTCGGCGTAAGGTTGCAGATGGAGATAAACCAACGCGTTCCGACAGCTCCACATTGGAGATTCTTCCGTCTCGTTTGAGCACTTGCAATATTCTTTCGTCAAATCTATCCATGATGATGTTTCATTGCTTATTTAGTTTCTAATCATCAAATAAAAGCACAATATTGACCTCAGTTCTACTTATAGTTGTTCTCAACTTATCGAGAACTGATTCAAGGAACAATCTATGGAATATCATCAACTGGGCGCTTTGGCGTTGTTCGCTTTTGTCTCCACTTTTACGCCGGGTCCCAATAACATTATGTTGATGACCTCAGGGGCAAATGTCGGCTTTAAACGCACTATCCCACACATGTTGGGCATTACCTTCGGCTTTGGTGCCATGCTAATTTTGGTGGGCATTGGCTTGATGAGCCTGTTCCATGCCTACCCGCTCACCCACTCCATTTTGAAAGTATTGAGCTTGAGTTATTTGCTGTACTTGACGTACAAAATCGCCACCAGCGACAAAACCGAAGCAAAACACGATTTTCGCCCGATGTATTTTTTAGGGGCTGTCGCATTCCAGTGGGTGAACCCAAAAGGTTGGTCGATGGCGTTGACGGCGATTACGGTATACACCAGCGGCGGTTCTTGGCTTGAACTGACTTTTATCGCCGGTATCTTCTGTTTAGCCAACTTGCCATCGGTGACATTTTGGACGGCGGCAGGCATGCAATTGCAGCGTTGGTTGACCACCGATAAACGCGTTAAGGGGTTCAACTACAGCATGGCCGCTCTGTTGCTTTTATCTACGATTCCAATGATATAAGTCCATTTATGGTTAAAAAACGACTCATTTTACGTGGTTAGAGGAAGGATAGAGGTAATATTTTTCTTGAGGCTTTGGCGTTAATTCACAGTGTAAATTTGTTTAAAGACGCTACCCTCTTGTTAGGGAACTTGATAACCTTTAAATGAGAAAGAGAATAATTATCGAGTAAAGTAACCATGAAAAAGAAGCCTCAACCTAAAACGCTTGTTGTCACAGACACAGAAACCATCACTCCAAACATGCAGCGCCTCACCTTGCAAGGTGAGGCGCTGAGCCACTTTCCTCGTGACTGCGAAGGCAGTTACATCAAATTACTGTTTAACGATATGGGCGGCGCGGATCTGAGCATCCTGTCAGAAGACGACCGACCAATCATGCGCACTTACACAATTCGACGTTTTCATCCAGAAACCAGCTCAATCGAAGTGGATTTCGTCCGACACGTAACGCAAGATCTGCAATGCGGATTTGCCGCACGTTGGGCAATGGCCGCGCAAAAAGGCGACACGATCAACATCGTGGGGCCGGGTAGCATCTCCAACTTAAATACGGAGGCGGATTGGTTCTTCATGGCTGCCGATATGACGGCACTTCCAGCGCTTTCTGCGAAAATTCGTACGTTGCCAGAAGAGGCCAAAGGCTATGCCGTGATCAGCGTGTTGTCTCCAGCCGACATCCAACCCCTACACGCGCCAGCAGGCATGGAGTTGATTTGGTTAACCGAAGGGCAAGCCTTGGCTGATAGCGTTCGCGAACTCGAGTGGTTAGATGGTAACGCTTCGATATGGTGTGCGTGTGAGTTCGATTCAATGCGTGCGCTGCGCCAATATTTCCGCAATGAGAAAGAAGTCGATCGCGAGAATATCTACATCAGCAGCTATTGGAAGCAAGGCGTGTCTGAAGATGGGCACAAAATGATTAAACGTGAAGACGCGGAATCCAACCAATAGTGGTTCATGTCTTTTCGATTCCAGCTCTCATCCTAATAAAAACGCCCGGCATCACCGGGCGTTTTTCATCATCATGTTTGACGTAATCAGTGTTTGTAAGACTCCGGCACGTCCGCAATGTAAATCGCAGGAACGCCTTCAAAGTCACTGGTAAACAACACACCATCATCGTTCGGTGTGAATGACGGATGCGGGTGAGTAATTTGGCGATCGCCATCCAACACATCCCAAGATGTGCTGTGCTTACACAGTTTTTGCGCCGATTTCGCTTTTGTGTTCAATACATACAAGAACGGGTCATTTTCGATGTTGTAGCTGTCCGCGTCTGCAACATCAACTGGCGCATCGCAACCATCACCAACCATCAAAGAACCATCGAAGTTACTCATAAGGTGAGAACAAGGTGGCATCACCATCACTTCTTCATTCTCTAATGTCTCTGGGTTGGCTTTGTAAATCACGCGATCAGTTTGACCTTTGAAGTAAGAAACGTACGCCATTGCGCTGCCATCTGGAATCCAGAACTCGTGCGTGCACGATTCACCTTCTGCGTGCTCTTTGATTTTACGAACGTTGCTGCCATCTTCATTGACCAGCCACATGCGCGCATCCACCAAATCATGCGGACCTTCATGACAGAAACCAACCGTTGAGTCATCAAACGGACGGTAAATTGGGTGACCCAGCCACGCAGTGTCTTGATGGATCACCTCCAACTCACCGGTTTCGATATCCACTTTAATTAGGCGACAAGTTGGATTGGTGTGGTAGAACTCGGCAAACTTTTCCCACGAAGTCAGCGGTTGCCAATCACGTTTTAAAATCTCGATGCCGACTAACTTGGTACAGTCAGAATTTGCCACCCAAGTACCGTAGCCTTTCCACTCTTCATCGACCGTATAAATGACTTGTTCTTCCAGCGTTTCTAAATCGACTTTCATCAAATTCAGTTCGTTTTTCACGTAGAAAAATGCACGCTCATCCGTCGAAATGAAACCGCCAAAGGTGTTGTCACCTTTACCTTCCGTCAGTTGGACTGCTTGTTGCGTTTCAAGGTTAAGCAGGTAATAGTTGCGATTTCCGTCGAAATCACCTGCAAACAGCAGCTTTTTTCCATCCTGAGTAAAGCACTTCTGGTAAAAGTAGTTACGGTGACAAATCACGTCCGTTGGCGTTAATCGCGTCACTTTCACTTGGGTATCACTATCAACAAACGTTTCGAAGTTGAGAGTAATCACATCACCTTTAGCCATAATATATCTCCACAAAAGGGCTGCCCAAGCGAGGGCAGCCAAAACAAAAATTCAGATTATTGGGTCGTTGTCGCGGCTACTTTAGAGGGCTGCGTGTCTAGCTTGGCACTCTTCTTCAAGCCGTAGCCCACAGCAAAGACTGACGCTGCACAAGCAAGGAACAATAAGCGGCCCCATAGTGGGTTTGGAATCAACACCATCAGTGTTAAACCTGCGGCCATGTAGATAACCAGCGTACCCAATTTCGCGCGTTGCATGCGGTCAACAATGTCTTGGCCTTCTTCTGCAACACACTCGGTGTCCACATCTTTAAAGAATTCCGCCGTTGTCTCTTTGTGCGTGTCTGTTTCTTCTTTGTAGAACAAAGTCGATAGGCAGAAGAAACCAGCAGTAAAGACAAGGTGAGCAGCAATGGTGATCATTGTGCGCATTTCACCTGCTTCGCGGCGTGTTAGCTCATCCATACCGAACCAGCTACCAACAAATTCTGGAGTGAAGATTTTCACCACTGACCAAGAGACAAACATACCAACCACAACTGTTGCCCATGGTGCCCATTTCGGCGTTCTGCGAATGATGATGCCAAGGAACAATGGAACTAGGATTGGTGATTGAAGTAGCGTCGCCACTTGCATCATTAGGTCAAACAAGCTTAGGTGCTTCAGTGAGTTGAAGAACTGAGCCATCATGATAACGAGGATGCCGTTCACCAAACATGCGATTTGACCAGCACGCAGTAGCTCTTTATCCGAAGCTTGGCCTTTACGCACGATGTTTGAGTAGAAGCTGCGAACGAAAATACCTGAGTTACGGTTTAGTGCAGAGTCCATCGAAGACATGGTCGCCGCAAACAGACCTGCCATGAGCAGACCAACGGTGCCTAGAGGCATTGTTTCACGAGCGAAGACAAGGTAAACCGCATCGCTTGCTTTCGCACCCAATGATGAGTATTGCGTTGCTGCATCTGGGTACAGGATTGCTGAAGCCCAAGGTGGGATGAACCAAATCACCGCGCCAAATAGCATCATCACAAGCGCCATCAGCGCAGCTTTGCTTGCGTTTTTCGAATCTTTCGCGTTAAGGAAACGGTAAGACTCCTGCATGTTGTTGATACTTTGCAGCTGTTTCACTACGAAGAAGATGAACGTACAAACTAACAGTAGTGGGTAGTTCATATCTGGGCCCATGATGAAGCCACCAGGGAAGTTCTCAACGATCTCGCCAGGGCCACCAACGACGTACAATGCAACTGCCGCACAAGCAATGGAGATAACCGCAACTACCAGCGTTTGAATAAAGTCCGACGCCACTACGCCCCACGCACCACTCAGCAATGAGATAGCCAATACCGCAAGGCCAGTCACCCAAATGGTAGTCACGATGTCGGCATTAAATACCGCAGAAGCAAACACACCCAAACCGTTTAGCCAAACACCCGCGTTAATCACACTTAATGGAATGATTACCCAAGTGAAAAACTGCTCGTTAGTGTTACCAAAGCGGCGTTTTACCCCTTCAGTCGGCGTATCGACACGCATTTGGCGGAAGCGGCGAGCAAAGTAGAAGTAAGCGAAAACGTACGCCACCATGTTGCCAACAAACACGGCCAATACCGCGAAGCCATCGTTAAACGCTTTACCCGCTGCACCGGTAAACGTCCATGCAGAGAACTGAGTCATAAATGCTGTGGCACCAACCATCCACCAAAGCATCTTACCGCCCCCGCGGAAATAGTCGCTGGTACTATTGCTTGCCATTTTTTTGAACAGCAAGCTGATTGCCACCATCAGGGCAAAGTAGCCTGCTATTACTAAGTAATCGTATTCCATAATAGAAACCTCGAAACGCTGTTTTAATTTAGATAAATTATATTTTCAAAAAACAAAACTAACTGAGACAAAAATCAAAACAACGGTTCATTTTTTATTTTTTGCGCTCAAACGTGATGAAGATCAATAGTGAGCGTCTTGTAAATAATTGCGGATCCATACTCGTCGTTGCTGCATTCCCTTAGTTAATCTTAGAACCAAAAAGAGATTGTCACTGACAAGTCGAAAAGCGTAAAAATGCGACCGTTGTAAGGTGAGTTTTGACGAAAAAAAGGGCTCCTGAGAGCCCGTGGTTACTCGTTAGTGAATAAGTTGCTTAAGCTGCATCGCCTCTTGCTTACCCGGAATGGCTTGCTGGGTATCAATCACTGACGCTTGCTTTAATGGCGCGAGCGTTTTGCTGTCGACCGCTTTGCCATCACTGGTGTAAGTCGTGCCATTTTCGACCAACGCATTGCCAGTCGATTTCGCACTGTTGATCACGTCGTCATATTTGCTGCTGACATGGAATCGGTAAGAACGGTTATTGGTGAACGTGCCTTGCTCAATCTCGCCGGAGTATGGGCTCTTACGGAACAAGTAGTTGAAGCGCTTGTTATCAATCGACACGTTGTCGCTCAATACCAGTGCACCAGGGTTAAAGTTGTCCGTAAATCCGTCCATGTTGTTATTGAAAGACAAGCTGTTTTTCACCACATGTGGAACCGGAATCCCCTCGCCGCCTAGCTTGAAGCCGTTACCAATCGTGCCACCCTTGTTGGCAACATCGAGTGTGCGACCGTTGCTTAACGAGATGGAATCCAAAATGGTCACCGCACCGTTTGCGCCATCTTCCACTTTGTTGAACAAGTCCCAACCGTCATCAATGTTGTGGTGAGACAAACAACGGATGAAGGTGTTGCCATCGCCGATACGCATCTTGGCCGCAAAACCGTCTGCGTTGATCTGCGAAGGATCCATGTTGTTGTAGCTTTCGCTTTCAATCACTTGGTTGTAACTTGCCCACAGTGCGCGGCCAATGTTTTCAGGAGAGGTGATCACGAAACCAGTATCTGGAGCGCCGTGTGTCACCATTTTTTCGAAGGTGTTGTGGCTACCATGAACAATGAACTGCGCACCCGCAACTTCAATACCTTGGTAATGCCAGTAATTTGCCTCGTGACGAAGTTCCGAAACAAAGCGAACATTGTCTCCTTCCGCACGTAGGTGCTTGAGCTTGTCGGCAGTGCCACTCGCCGTCAGCGGAATTTCCATCCCTTGGTAGTCGCCATCTTTCAAAATGATGGTGCCACCAGCAGGAAGCAGTTCTACTGCGGTAGCTAAATCAAGCGGTTGTGCTTGAGATCCGTTGCCTTTGTCGCTGCCGTTTGGTGCAACATACAGCGTCATTGGGTCTGGCAGAGAAACAACGTCAACGCTGTAACGGTGCGCTTGTGTCTCTTTGTTTGGGCCGTCAATGGCGGTGAATCTCACTTCCATTTGATTCGCGCCGCTATCAAGTGTCAGCCACTGGCTGAACAGCTCGCCCGCCGTCACGGTTTGCTTCGCAACCACTTTGTCATTGTGCAGAACTTCAAATTCGCCCGAGTAGTTGGCACGAGCTTGAACCGGATACTCCTTGGTTGCAGATCGAGGTGAAGAAGCGATTTGGAATACCAATTCTCCCTGCTTGGCCGCGTATTTTGGAGCGTCCACGGTATCCGCCGCAGCAAGCTGCAAATCGACATTGCTCACCGTCATTTTTGCATTGCGTGACGCAAAGAAGCCGACGTATTGCGAGTCTGAGTTTTGCATTTCAACGATATTGGCATTCGCGCCTTTTACCGCTTGCTCAACGAATTTTTCGCCATTACGGTAGCTGACTTTGAAACCATCATTGGTGCGTGTCAGCGTCATGCGGTAGGTTTCAGCCGTGCCGTAAGGCACCCCTTCCACATAATCGACACGGCTTAAACGGTTACCCGGCGTTCCCCAAGGTTGATAAACGCCTTCACGAAACGATGCGTTGATGTTGGTCATGCCATCGTTCGTGCGGGTGTGAGAACGCATTAGGTTCATCACCATGTTCGATGCAGACGGAAACTCTTCATGGCCCTCAGGTTGCGGCACTAAACGCTCGGCACCTAGAATGTCGCGCACCATCAAACCTGCGCCTTCTTGGCGGTTTGGTGTCGCGCCTGTTTCCGGGCCAAGCTGTTCAAGCACCACATCGGCACTGAGGGTAAAGTTCACATCAGTTGGTAGCTCGGTGTAGTAAAAGGTGAGCCCTTCATGCGAGTTGGCTAACTTGCCGCCGCGGCTTTCAATGGTAAATGTGGACGCTAACTTGCCAGCAGCGACAGCCTCACCATTGACCGTCACTTGGTTCACGCCAACTTTTTCCGGCAAAATGGTTGAGCCAAAGTTCATGTCGGTCGATTGACCAAAAGTGATCGCTTTCCAAGTCAGGTCTTCGACCTTAATCTCAGCAGCGTGTGCGGCTGGGGCCAATATGGCCGCCAGACACAAGGCTAAAGTGTGTTTTTTCATGGTCACTTTTCCTTGTTAGAAGTTGTATTTCAAACCGACACGGAAACGAGGAACATATTCATCTTTAAACTCTGAGCCGTCACCCTTGTGCGTGATCGCCGCGATAGCGAAGAATGGAATCACGCCACTTTCTAACTTGGTGTATTCGCCTTTAAAGTCGATCAGCTGATCATGACCTTTGTCTTTCCAGCCACCTTCACCGCCATGAATATCTTTGTACTCCGCTTCTACGCCAAGCTTGCCCCATTCAAACTTACGGTTTGCGTAAAGGTTGAGCTGGTTGTAACGCGAGTCGTCCGTATTTTTGTACCCATGACGAATACGCGCAGCGACATCCCACTCGTCATTGATTTTGTACGCGCCCGTCAAGTTGTACTTGAACACTGACGCACCCGATGGGCTGGCATCAATGTTAATGCCCGGCGTTAGAGAGAAATTGTCGGTCGCTTTCCAACGGTAGCTCACGCCAGTTTCATGGCCTGCATTGCCCATGTGACCATCTTTGTAGTTCCATTTTGCTTCCACGCTAAAACCGATTTGGTTGTCGAAACGGTGAGAAACGTAAATACGATCTCGATGTTCGTCACCATCACGATCAGGCACATATTCATGACGAATATCCACCGATGCGGCAGCCGCTAAACCAGAAGTCATTGCAAGTAAGAGTGCAGAAGTAAGGTATCTAACTTTCATTTTGAAACACCATTTTATTTTATAATAAATCTTGTTTTAATATATTCATTATTACGTACTGATAAAGTTCTTATCGGTATTTTTGTGATCTTTAAAACGGTGTTTTAATTTTTTTGTGAGCTATGACACATGACTTTATTGGATTCGATGATCGTAATGATCTATCTGCTCTTTATTGGGATCGCTGCGTGGCTATTTCGCCGCTTTTCCACCTCGTCGAACGACTTCCTTCAGGGTGGAGGAGCCATGATGTGGTGGATGGCTGGCGCGACCGCATTCATGACGCAATTTTCAGCGTGGACGTTTACGGGTGCCGCAGCCAAAGCGTATGAAGATGGCATCAGCGTGATGTTAATCTTTTGGGGAAATGCGTTGGGATTTTTCGTGGCGGCGGCGTTTTTTGCGCGTCGCTATCGAAGGTTACGCGTAGAAACCGCCATGGAAGTGATTCGAGTGCGGTTTGGCCACACATCAGAACAGCTATTCACATGGTTAAGCTTTCCGCTGACTTTGATCGCCTGTGCTATTTGGATGAATGGATTGGCGTCTTTTTTCTCTGCCGTTTTTGCCATTGAGATGTCGACCACTATTCTCGCTATGGGGGTGATCGTCACTTTGATCGCCGTGAGTGGCGGCGCGTGGACGGTGTCTGTGACGAATGTGATTCAATTAATTTTGCTGATCGCCATTACTCTAGTGATCGGCTATACCGCACTGCAACGCTTTGACTCACCAAGCGAAGTGTTTGCGTACACCACGCCAATTTATGGTGAACAGATCAGGATTCCGTCTCTGTTTGTGATGTGGGCGATCGCCATGCTGCTGCAACAAACCATGAGTAATAACCACACCTTGAGTTGCTATCGCTTTCTGACCACCGCCAACGATAAAGACGCCACCAAGGCCGCATTCGTTGCTGGTGTGCTGTTTGTTTTTGCCCCGGTACTGTGGTTTATGCCAGCGTGGTTCGTGGCAGCACAAAACATCGATTTACTGGCGATCTATCCTGCACTAGAGCAGAGTGCGAACAACGCCGCTTATCTTTACTACATCCAACATTATATGCCTCAAGGTTTACTCGGATTGGTGATGGTGGCATTAGTGGCCGCGACCATTGCGCCGCTTTCATCAGCACACAACCGCAACGCTGGCATTGTGGTCAAAAGCCTCTACCAAGTGTGGTTCAACCCAAATGCGACCAGTCGTCAGCAGTTGATGGTTGGAAAAATTGCGACGGTAGTATCTGGCGTATTAGCCACGGTCACAGCTTTGCTGCTGGCGTCTGTTGAGTCGTACAGCTTGTTCGACATGATGATTGTGTTCGCGGCGTTCATTCAGATGCCAATCAACATCCCATCTCTGCTTGCGCTTGTCAGTTTGAAAACACCAAACTGGTCGGGATGGGCCACCGTTATGGTCGGATGCGCAGTATCGCTCTTTATGATGTTTATCTTTGATGTACAGTGGCTCTCTTCCTCGCCATTAACGCCAAGAGAAAGCAAAGACCTGTCCGTGGTCGCAACGCTTGCCGTTCATTTACTGGTGACGGGAGGCTTCTTCCTGTCTACGCGGGTCTTTTATGCCAAAGAGTCACCATCAATCCAGCAAAGTCGCACTGCACTTGCGATTCAACTAGCCACACCGATCAGCGACGAGGAGCTGTCCCCTATCAATCATAAGCAAGGACTTTATGTCGGCTCCATCACAGCGTTGGCGGGCATGTTACTGATTCTTGCCGGCGTCGTGTTAGCGGGCTCTTCTCAATCCATCTTTGTCGCAATTGGCTGCATCGTGTTACTGTTTAGCTTGTTCCTACTACAACCTACCCAGCACTCTAAACGTGCTTGGCAGAAACAAAAAACTAAGTAAGTAAATGGGTAAGTAAACCGTATTGGGCGCGTTGTTTTGTGTCGCGCCTAGTGGAAAGCTGGCTTTTTAACTCGCCAAAACTGCACATAAAAAAACGCCTACGGTGGAGCCGCAGGCGTTGGCAAATGGCTCAAAAGATCGTTTCGACTATCTACGATAGTTCTCGGCGCTAACCGGGGTGAGGAATTATTCGATAATTCCCGCAACTTCACGAACCAGCTTCGCCAGTTCATCCCATTGCTCGTTGTCAATCAAATCGCCGGGTACCATCCAAGTACCACCACACGCTAAGACTGAAGAAATAGACAAATAATCTTTAACATTGCTTGGGCTCACGCCACCGGTTGGCATGAATTTTACAGGATAAACCGCAGATAATGCTTTTAGCATCGCGACGCCGCCTGACGGTTCTGCTGGGAAAAACTTCAGCGTACGCAGACCCATTTCCATTGCTTGTTCAACCAAGCTTGGGTTGTTGACGCCAGGGACGATGGTCACGTTACGCTGTTGGCAGTATTTCACTGTAGTTGGGTTGAAACCTGGGCTCACAATAAAGTCCACGCCCGCATCAATCGCTTCATCCACTTGCGCGCTTGTCAGCACAGTTCCCGCGCCAATCAACATCTCTGGGTACGCTTCGCGCATGTTTTTGATCGCTAAAGCGGCATCTTCAGTACGGAACGTCACTTCAGCACATGGCAGGCCATTTTCAATCAGCACTTGTGCCAGTTTCACTGCCTTGCCTGCGTCTTTGATCGCGATAACAGGGACTACTTTAATTTCTGAAAGTTGTTGGTTCAGATCTTTCATTTCATCGTTCCTTAAATAGTTGGCATCGCTTGGCTTGGAATGATCGCGCCGCGATGTTGAATAACCGTGCCAGCCACTTTGTGCCCAGCAAGCGCAGACTCAGCAACGTCTCCGCCTAAAATTCGTTTTGCAAGATAACCCGCACTAAAAGAATCACCCGCCGCCGTGGTATCCACCACAGCATCAACCTTCAAGGCCGCAACGGTATGTTGTTGATCTTGTGTTACAACAAAACAGTCGTCCGCGCCACGTTTCACGATGATCTCTTTCACACCAAAGTTTTTCGTACGGCTGATCGCTTCATCTTCGTGCTTATCTCCCCACAGCATGACCTCGTCATCGAAGGTCAAAAATGCCATGTCGGTGACGCTGAGGATCTTTGAGTAAAAATCACGAGCTTGCTCGATGTTAGGCCAGAGCTTAGGGCGGAAGTTGTTATCGAATGCGATTTTCACACCTTCTTTACGGCACATTGTTAGCAGCTCAATCAACATCTGACGACAATCGTCCGAGATGATCGCCAAGCTAATGCCACTCAGGTAGATCATTTGATGCTGACAAAGATCTTTCACCAACGACAACAATGCTCGCTCACGCAACCAGTATTTTGCTGCCGCATCATTACGCCAGTAAAAGAAGCTACGCTCGCCATCTTCGGCGGTTTCAATCGCGTAGATGCCTGGCAATTTATCTTCAGAAAGGTAGACCATGTCCGTATTGATCCCCTCTTCACGCCATGCCGTTAGCATTTCACGACTAAACGGATCATGCCCTAATCCCGTCACATACGAAGTTTCGACCCCGTGTTGTTTGGTTAGACGAGAAAGGTACACCGCGGTATTGAGCGTATCACCGCCAAAACCTTGCTGTAGCACGCCGTCATGTTTTTTAAGCTCCACCATACATTCGCCGATGATGGCGACACGACTGATTGGGTTCATGGGAAGTCTCCTCAGTATTTGATGTCGCCATTATTGCAATTACAAAACCAGTTAACAATAAAAATAAAACAACGGTTCATTTATTTCGTGAGCTTGATCTATCTGCGTGCTTTCTCGGTCAGATTTTGTAGCCATGCAGAGAGCAATTGCGGCCACGCCGCAACAGGCAAACCTTGCGCATCGCGAATACCAAAACCGTGTTTACCTTGCTCAAACAAGTGCATTTCGGTCGCGATTTCGTGCTGGCGAAGTGCTTGCCAAAACACGAGGCTGTTTTCCACACTCACGGCGGTGTCGTCACTGGCATGTAAAAGAAAACAAGGCGGCATGTCTGACGTCACCTGTTTTTCTAGCGAGAATCGGAGAAGGTCAGATTCACGTTCCAAATTAGCCAGTAACTCGGCACGCGAGCCCATGTGCGCGATGTCGGTGTTCATACTGATCACCGGGTACATCAAAGCGCAAAAATCGGGCTTGGCAGATACACGGTCCGCCTCATCTTGAAGAGGATAAATATCCAATGCGTGACTCGTCGCTAAGCTCGCTGCAACGTGTCCGCCAGCCGAGAAACCTAACACACCAATAGATGATAAATGAGACGCCAAAGGCAACTGACGCACCAAACGCATTGCTCGCTGCGCGTCCGCCAGTGGCGTCCAAGATCCAAATTCATGCCCTTCGTTTGGCATGCGATAGGTCATCACAAACACGGTAAAACCTGCTTGGTTCAACACGCGTGCGCTGTCCGCCCCTTCTTTATCCACCGAGACTCGCTGATAACCGCCACCGGGCATCAATAAAATACCCATCCCGTTGGATTGCTCTGGTTCAAACACGACAATTTCTGGATGCGTGATCTCAAACACAGCGCGATCTGGTAACAACTCGTTCGGATTTCTTTCTTGATAACTTTGCACCAGATGGGAGGGGATTTGAGGCTCAGACCACAAAGGCAAAACGAGATGCTCAGGAAACCAAGTCTGTAGTGAAGTAATCGGCGCAACGTGCATGGCATTCTCTCCGGCTTAAAAACAAAAAAAGCCAGCACAATGGCTGGCCTTAACCTATTTCCCGATAAAATGAGTGCTTAGTCTAGTAGCGACTTCACATATTCTGCAATTTCAGGTACTTGGCAGTGCGCAAAGAAACACTCTTGGAATTGCGTGCTGCCTACTGCAGTTTTCACTAGCTCTTGGTCGATAGCACGTAGACCTTCAACCACGTCTTTTGCTACCGCTGATTTCACGTTGTTTAGGATAGCCGCGTTCGCTTGCTGAGGTGCTGCACGCTCAATTGGGTAACCTTCGCCGCGTTTGCCTGTGAACGCTTTTTCGAAGATGTAACGAACGTTCAATTCACCCGCCCAACCAAAACCTTTAGCAAATGCTAGAGAAATCGCGTTGCCGTTATTGATTTGATTGAACAGGAACGCGTCTGATGGCTCTAGGCAGTAACCACAAACAACGCCAGGGTGTAGGTTGCAAGACATCAATGCACCTTGGCCAGTACCACAACCAGTTACCACGAAGTCCACAGCTTTTGAGTTCAGCAGAATGCTCGCCATGATACCTAGGTGAATGTAAGTTAGGTGATGGTCGTTTTCATCCGTCATACCAACATTGAAAACATCGTGACCAAGGCCACCTGCTACAGAGTTAAGCTCGCCAGCCACCATTGCGTTTTTCGCTGCTTGGCTGTTTTCCATCATTAGTGCAATTTTCATGTGTTACTCCTGCGGAAACTCCGCATTCAAATTTCAATTCTTAAACAAAATCTTTGCGCATTGGGGTGAAAGTATCGATAAGTACACCCGCTTTCAGACAAACGCAGCCATGCTCAATGTTTGGTTCTTTGTACATAGTATCGCCCGTTTTGACGATTTTTTTCTCATCACCGATGGTGAATTCAAACTCACCAGAAAGCACGTAAGTCAGCTGCTCGTGCGGGTGTGAGTGCATCGCACCAATTGCACCTTCTTCAAAGTGCACTTCTACCGACATCATGTTGTCGCTGTGTGCCAGTACTTTGCGTGAAATCCCTTCGCCGAGATCTTCCATCGGAATGTCTTGGTTAAATACGAACATGGTTCACCTAATAACTTGATTGATTAATCATGGATTCTGATTGCTGACGATGTAAGCGATAAATCGTCAATAAATTCATCACGATCACGGTCATTTCTAACAACGTTCCACCAATGGAACCCACCAGAATATTATTGGTTAGCCAGCAAGACGCGCCGAGCAAAAAGCCAATGCGCATCCTGATCCCTGACAAGCAGAACACCGAGTATGTACCAATCACCGTCCCGATAATCGGCCATAAATCACGCCATTGCTCTGCTACCCAAAAGCCACTGACTAAACTGATCACAATAAAGACAGCAGCGACTCGTTTCGACGAGACAAAAATCGCCGTGGTCGTTCTGAGCGCCGACAGCAATGCGCTCAGCGCAGAGACCATCGAGCCCAGCAATAAAAAGTGGAGAAGATGATTGAGGTTAAAAATCAGCATCAAGATTTTTAGGTGCCTGTCATTCTTCTGGTAGAAGACGGAGAATCCCAAACCAAAACTAATAAACCCTAAAGCTTGCGCTAATATCGTGGTATCCACCATCACCTTCTCGCAACTCGATTAGCGCGCTAGCCAACCACCATCTACTGCGATGGTGTAACCGTTGATGTAATCCGCAGCTTTAGACGCTAGGAATACACAAGGGCCAGCTAGATCTTCTGGCGTACCCCAGCGAGCAGCAGGAATACGGTCTACGATTTCTTTGTTGCGCTGTTCATCGGCACGCAATGCCGCGGTGTTGTTGGTTGCCATGTAACCCGGAGCAATCGCGTTTACGTTGATGCCGTGGCTTGCCCATTCGTTCGCCATTAGGCGAGTCACACCCATTACGCCACTCTTAGACGCAGTGTAAGAAGGCACGCGAATACCACCTTGGAAAGAAAGCATTGATGCGATGTTAATGATCTTGCCGCCTTCACCTTGCGCGATGAACTGTTTTGCAACCGCTTGAGACATAAAGAATACAGACTTCACGTTGATGTTCATTACGTCATCCCAATCTTGCTCAGAAAACTCGATGGCATCGTTACGACGAATGATGCCCGCGTTGTTCACTAGGATATCAATGCGACCAAGTTCGGTTACTGCGCGGTCAACGATAGTTGGGATGTCGTCTAGTTTCATTAAGTTAGCGCGGATATCGACGAACTTACGGCCTTCAGCCTCTACTTTCTCAATCGTTTCTGTTGGTTCGCTGATGTTTACGCCAACAATGTCACAGCCCGCTTTTGCTAGACCAAGCGCCATACCTTGACCAAGACCAGTGTCACAACCAGTAACAATGGCCACTTTTCCCTCAAGGTTAAATGAATCAAGAATCATGTCGTTTTCCTCAATAGTAGGTAATGTCGTGATTTGGCGTCTTGGCCATGTCACTTTGTATGCATTCATCCTGACCCAAAAAGAAACTGTTTGCAATTTTTTTTGAAAAGCCGTTTTAAAAATATTGATTGCGATCTTGTTTTTCTGGATTCTTTAATTGCGCGGTTTCAAATTTTTGAAAAGGCATTTTAAAAATACTGGTTCTTAAATTTTTCAGCGATATAATGCAGAAAACTAAGAATGAAAGGGGCAACAATGGAAAAGTCGACTCAGCCTGAAGCGGTTTCGTCAGTACTTAAGGTTTTTCATATTCTTCAAGCACTTGGTGAACAGAAAGCCATCGGCGTTTCAGAGCTTTCACAACGTCTAATGATGTCGAAAGCGACTACTTACCGTTTTCTGCAAACCATGAAATCGCTCGGTTACGTGTCTCAAGAAGGCGAAGCGGATAAGTACTCTCTAACACTTAAGCTGTTCGAGTTGGGCGCAAAATCGCTTGAGTACGTCGATCTGATCGAACTGGCCGACAAAGAAATGCGCCACATTTCAGAACAAACCAACGAAGCCTTGCACCTTGGTGCGCTGGATGAAAATGCCATCATTTACATCCACAAAATCGACTCTGGCTACAACCTACGCATGCAATCGCGCATCGGTCGTCGCAATCCGCTCTACAGTACTGCGATTGGTAAAGTGCTGCTTTCTGAGCGCGATGAAAGCTTCGTTCGTGACGTATTGAGCGATGTCGAGTTCATTAAGCACACAGAAAAAACATTGGAAAATACTGATCAAGTGCTAGAAGAATTGGCGAAAGTGCGCGATTTCCACTATGCAGAAGATAACGAAGAGCAAGAACCAGGTCTTCGTTGTATCGCTGCGCCGATTTATGACCGCTTTGGTCAAATCATTGCTGGCTTGTCTATCTCATTCCCAACCATCCGTTTCGATGAAGAGAGAATGGAATATTACGTCGGCTTACTGCATCAAGCAGGTAAAAACATTTCTGAGCAATTGGGTTACCACGATTACCCGGCATAATCAGAAACAAGAGGCAGCCGCGAGGCTGCTTTTTTTGCCACTTAGAACAATGTTGAAACACCGGTTCATTTTAGAGGTAAGCCATGGGCACATCCGTCACTCCAAACATCTTCGACTTTTTAATCAAAATTGACCCCTTTGATAAACTGCCAGAACCTGTGGTTGAAAGCATCGCGAACTCCGTCAAGGTCAAGTACCTCGTGAGGGGTGAAACCATCGGTTTTAGCGCCTTGTGCGATCAACGTTACCTCTACATCATCCGAACCGGCGCCATTGAACAGCGCACGCCTAATGGCGAACTACGTGCGCGCCTTGGGCAAGATGACCAATTTGGTTTTACTTTCCTCGACCCACTCGAAAATGCCGAAGATGGTTACCAAGCGGAAGCGATTGAAGATTCATTGCTCTATTTGATCCCCCATTCTGAGCTAAAACTGGTCAGCGAAGAACACCCAGAATTTGCCGACTATTTTGCCGCCCAAGCCAATGTGCGCTTGAGTTCTGCGGTGAAGTACGTTTGTCGAAAAGAAGAAAAAGGGCTGTTCTTTCGTACCGTTGGCGAGATCGCCAGCGAAAACATTGCGATTGTCGATGTGAACGACTCTATCCGCAGTGTGGCGCAAACCATGTGCGGCAAACAACGCAGCTCCTGTGCCGTTGTGATGAAAGAAGGCGAGATTATTGGCTTAGTCACCGACCGAGATATGACGAAATCGGTCGTCGCACAAGACATGGATACCAATCAACCCATTGCCGATGTGATGACACCAAACCCCGTGTTGATCGAAGACGATGCTAAAGTGATTCAAGCCATTTCCTTGATGCTGCAATACAACATTCGCTGTTTGCCCGTGGTACATGGCAAGCAAGTGAAAGGACTTCTAACGACAACACATTTAGTGCATAACCACCGCACGCAGTCTTTGTTCTTAATTGAGAAAATCAAATACGCGAGTTCACTCAACGCGCTGGCGGCGTTGAAAGAAGAACGTCAAACCATTTTCCAAGCGTTGGTGGAAAGCGGTGTGAGTGCGGAAATTCAGGGTCGAGTGATGTCAATGATCATGGACGCTTTCACGCGCCGCATCATCCAGCTCAATGAAGAGCTGTTGGGCCCACCGCCGTGTGATTACGCGTGGTTGGTTGCAGGCTCTCACGCCCGTAACGAAGTGCACATGCTGTCAGACCAAGACAGTGCGATTGTGCTTTCCGATGACGCCACCGAAGAACATAAACTGTACTTCACTCACCTTGCTATGCGGGTGTGTAATGGTTTAGCGGCGTGCGGCTATCCGCTTTGTGACGGCAAGTACATGGCGGCGTCACCAAAGTGGTGTCAGCCAATTCGTCGTTGGAAAGAGTACTATCAGAAATGGGTGGCCAGCCCAGAATACAACAAACTATTGAGCATTAGCGTATTCCTTGAAGTACGTGCCATTCACGGCAACCGCGAGTTTGTCGACCATATCCAACAACACTTGCATGATTGCATTCAAAAGAGCCCGAGCTTTATTCCGGCTTTGGTGCGCGATGCGATTGACACTCAGCCGCCACTTGGCATTTTCAACAATTTGGTGTTGGAAAAAGGTGGGGAAAACAGCAACACGTTAAACATCAAAAAGTACGCCTTGAATCTGATCATCGATCTGGCGCGTATTTTCAGTCTTGCCGCTGGCGGCTCGTTAACTGGCACAGAAGAGCGTTTTCGCTACGCAGCCCAGCACGGCACATTGTCGAAAGACAGTGTTGAAAACATCATTGGCGCGTATCGCTTTATTACTCAGGTACGTTTCCGTCATCAACTCAATGCGATTCTGGCAGGCACCACACCTGACAACCACATCGCACCCGATGATTTCAGTAGCTTTGAGCGCAAGCACTTAAAAGATGCATTTAAGATCATCAGTGAGCTGCAAGATGTCGCGAAACTGAAGTTTGTGAAAGGGGCGTAACCATGATTAAACGTTGGTTTAAGCGGTGGGAAACGCCGCTCTCTCCTGAGCAAAAACGCCAAGCCATTCACGTTATCGACGATTGGCCAATGGTGCTGAAAGACTATCTTCAACGGCCTTTGGTGGATGACTCAACGACCTTGAGGGATTTGAGTTTTGTTGCGTTGGACTTTGAAACCACAGGCGTGGACGCGCAAGGCGATAAAATCTTATCGATTGGCGTAGTTGACCTAACGCTGGACGGCATTGATATCGCCAGCTCCAAAGAGTGGTACATTTGTCATGGACAATTCATCAAACCAGAAACAGCGAAAATTAATGGCTTAACTCCGCAAGATCTCGCCAAAGGACTGCCATTGGATGAAGGTATGAACCGGTTGTTGGAACGCATCACAGGAAAAGTGGTGCTCGCCCACGGATGCTGCATTGAAAAAGCCTTCATTCACGCTTATTTTTCCTCTCGCTACCAAGTAGAGGATTTCCCCGCGTATTTTATCGACACTCTGCAAATCGAAAAGCAGTTTAGCTATGCAGGGAAAAGCGGCGCGCACAGCAGTTATCAGTTGGACGATTTGCGCCGCTATTATCACCTGCCGGGGTACTTATCGCACTCAGCCGCCAGTGATGCCTTGGCGTGCGCGGAGTTGTTCTTGGTGCAAAGTAAAAAACTGACCGCGCTTCCGGATGTCACGTTGCGTCAGTTGATGCGCTGATCACGCCAACTCTTGCGCCAAAAAGTCGATCAATAACCGAACTTTTGGCGACAAATTGCGACTTTGCGGATACAGCGCCCAAATGCCTTCGCGATCGTCGCGGTAATCGGTCAGTACTTCGACTAACTCACCACTGTCTAACGCTTCTTGAACGTAGTAATCCGGCAGCTGCACTAAACCAAGCCCGCGTTTCGCTGCGTCCACCAAAGCAAAACCGCTGTTGCATTTAATCCGTCCCGACACGCGTAAAGATTTATCGCGTTTATTTTCCTTAAAGTGCCAATAGTCGACCGAGCCAACCAAGCACTGATGCCGTCCCAATTCCGACAACGTATGTGGCTCACCAAAACGCTCCAAGTACATCGGACTGGCACACACGTAGGTTTGACGTGAGGAAAGACGCTTGGCGATCATGCTGGAATCTTGCAAGCGGCCAAGACGAATCGCTACGTCCACACCTTGCTCAATCAAATCCAGCTTTTGGTTGGTCAGCACTAAATCAAGATCCACACGCGGGTACTTTTCCAAAAACTGATGCAAAAGCGGCGCGAGGTTCATTTCCCCATACGTCACAGGAGCCGTCACGCGCAGCAAACCGCGCGGTTCGGTCTGCATTTGCGTTACGGCAAGCTCGGCCAGTTCTAACCCTTCCACCAAATGTTTACACTGCTGGTAATAGAGTTGTCCGGCTTCAGACAGGGAGACTTTTCGCGTCGTGCGATGCAGCAATTTCACCGCAAGTCGTTCTTCAAGAGCTGATACCCGACGACTGATTTGTGCCACCGATGTTTTCAGCTTAGCTGCTGCTCCGGTAAAACTGTTGGTTTCCGCCACAGCAACAAATTCGCTTACCCCTTCCCAATTCGCCATGCTGTATTCCTGTCGACCTCTTTTAGACAAATAGTGATGAAAATGTTCTCGTCGTGCTACGCTTTGAAAACGTGAGAATTTTAGGCGTCAGGCAACGGACGAAGATCGCCGTACTGCGCATCAAGTTCAATGCCGAAGTATTCTTTCAATGCATCCAGATAGGCTTGGCCTGGCTCTAACTCCAATTCTGTCTGCTCACCTTGGCTGGTGTATTTCAGTGTGTAGTTAAGCAATGTCACCAACCCACTTTCTGTTGCTTTCGCCGCGACTCTTGCGCTGGTAAAACGCGAATGAGGAGAAGTGGAGGTAAAAAAGTTGCCACACGCGATATCACCCGCAAACACAAACTCTAAATCGAAGCTATAAAGGTTGTTCCATGTGTCCATTCCGTCCGTTGACAACACTTGAAGGAAGTAACCAAACTGGGCATCTTCAACAAAGCGGAAGGTTTGTAAATCCGTCTGAATCACTTGGTTGAGGATAAACGGCAATGGCGCGCGCGGCGTATTGGAGCCAAAGCCTACATCGACAATCCATGCTTGTTCATCCAGCATCACCAACGTGATTTGATGGCTGCGACCTGTCGGCGTCCCCATCACGTGAACACGCCCAAGTAAGCTGCGCGCTTCAAACCCGAGGGTCTTGAGCACATCGAGCATTAAGCCATTCAGTTCAAAGCAGTAGCCACCACGGGAGTGATACACGGTTTTTTGAATGATGTCTTCAATCTCAACAGAGATGCCACGCTGCAACGAAATATCAAAGTTCTCAAACGGCAGGCAACGGTGCTGCGCTACGTGAATCTTGTGCAATGACTCCAAATCGGCGGGTAACTCACTCGGCAAACCGAGCTTGGTTAAATAGGCGTTCAGATCCGTCTTATTCATAATCACTCTTACTTATCTGATGGGTTGATTGTTTTCTACTCTAGTCCCTCTACCCAGCCTCAGGTCAATCGCCTTTTCCGTTTTCCCTTCTGTTTTGAGGAGGCATCACACTCTTGTTGTCCACTCACTTTAACATTATTACGTATATGTAAAAATCATTTTCAAAATGGACGGATTATCATTTTTATTGAAACACCTAGAATGGACACCAACAAAACGACGCAGCGCAGGAAGCAAACCTTAACTACGCTTATTACGTCACTCCATATACTGAGAATATAAAGGAAAATCCAATGACTCTTGAAATCAAACCTGGTCAAACTCACATCAAATCCAAGGCAATGGTTGCGTGGGCGGCTGGCGAGCCACTGAAAATGGAAGAAGTGGATGTACAGCTTCCTAAAGCGGGTGAAGTGCTAGTGCGCATCGTCGCGACAGGTGTTTGTCATACTGATGCGTTCACTCTGTCAGGCGACGATCCAGAAGGCATCTTCCCTTCAATTCTTGGTCACGAAGGCGGCGGTATTGTTGAAATGGTTGGCGAAGGTGTTACCAGCGTTGAGGTTGGCGACCACGTGATTCCTCTTTACACCGCAGAATGTGGCGAGTGTAAGTTCTGTAAATCGGGCAAAACCAACCTTTGTCAGGCCGTTCGTGAAACACAAGGTAAAGGTCTGATGCCAGATGGTACAAGCCGTTTTTCTATCAACGGTGAAACCATCTTCCACTACATGGGTTGTTCTACTTTCTCTGAGTACACAGTGCTGCCTGAAATTTCATTAGCCAAAGTGAACAAGCAAGCGCCTCTTGAAGAAGTGTGTCTACTAGGTTGTGGCGTAACGACTGGTATGGGCGCGGTTCTGAACACTGCAAAAGTTGAAAAAGGCGACACGGTTGCGATCTTTGGTCTGGGCGGCATCGGTCTTTCAGCGATCATCGGTGCGCGCATGGCAGGAGCAAGCCGCATCATCGGTATCGACATCAACGAAAGCAAATTCGACCTAGCGAAACAACTTGGTGCTACAGACGTCATCAACCCACAAAAATTCGACAAGCCAATTCAAGAAGTGATTGTTGAAATGACGGATGGCGGTGTGGACTACTCATTCGAATGTATCGGTAACGTCAACGTAATGCGTCAAGCGCTTGAGTGCTGTCACAAAGGTTGGGGTGAGTCGGTGATCATCGGTGTTGCGGGTGCGGGTCAAGAGATCTCAACTCGTCCATTCCAGCTGGTTACGGGTCGTGTATGGCGCGGCAGTGCGTTCGGTGGCGTGAAAGGTCGCTCTGAGCTTCCAGAAATCGTAAACCGCTACATGGCGGGTGAGTTTGGCTTACAAGAGTTCATTACTCACACGATGGGCTTGGAAGACGTAAACAAAGCATTTGATCTGATGCACGAAGGTAAGAGCATCCGTACCGTTATCCATATGGATAAGTAATGCTGACTCAGGCTCTCCGTAAGGGGAGCCTGAATTCATTCTGTTGTTAGAGAGTTTATCCATGACCATTGAAAATGTAAGCCAAACCAAAGTGTTTGGCGGTTGGCACAAACAATATACGCACGATTCTAAAGCGTTGAACTGCACCATGCGTTTTGCGATTTTCTTGCCGCCTAATGCAACAAAATCCAACCCAGTACCCGCTTTATACTGGTTGTCGGGCTTAACCTGCACCGATGAAAACTTTATGCAGAAAGCCGGCGCATTTCGTATGGCGGCAGAACTTGGGATTGCCATCATTGCTCCGGACACCAGCCCGCGTGGTGAAGGCGTTGCCGATGATGCAAGTTACGACTTAGGCCAAGGCGCAGGCTTTTATCTCAACGCCACTCAAGCACCGTGGTCACTGCATTACCATATGTACGACTACGTCACGCAAGAGCTGCCAGCCATCATCGAAGCCAACTTCCCAGTATCGGATGTGAAATCAATCTCTGGTCACAGCATGGGCGGACACGGTGCGCTCACCATTGGCCTTAAGAATCCGACACTATACCGCTCGATTTCAGCATTTAGCCCAATCAGCAACCCAATGCAGTGTCCGTGGGGACAAAAAGCATTCACCGCATACTTGGGCACTGATATCGAAAGTTGGAAGCAATACGATGCAAGTGAGCTTTTGAAGAAAGAAAAATCACCCTTACCAATTTTGGTTGATCAAGGCGATGCGGACGGTTTCTTGAGTGAGCAACTCAAAACGGAAGTCTTATTAGCCGCAGCAAAACAACACGGTTCAGAATTGAATCTGAGAATGCAATCTGGCTACGACCACAGTTATTACTTTATATCGAGCTTTATAGACAATCATTTAAACTTTCACGCAAAATATTTATTTGCGTAAATAACAATAAAAATAACTTGATGATATATAAAAATAAAGCCACCAAATTAGGTGGCTTTATTGTATGACGTATTTAATAAATAAGTGCAATTATTCCAATAAAATTCAACGCACACCAAACATGTTGAGCTCATTATTTAAATCTTAAATTCAATCTTAGTTCTGAGCGAGAGTTCATTAAGTGAGAATGGTATGGATTTTCATTGAAATTCGGCTAAATGACGTTAAATCGTCATATAACTCGATAATAATTTCTTTTTAATGATCTTTTAATTAAGAAGTCACTAAAGAACCTTGACGTGAAGTAAACCTACAGTTACTTTTCAAACATAACATATTATAAAATCTCATACGGTTGGCTTTGTCATTAAAATCATAAATAATTTACCGCTAGCAACTTTTTGTTCTAGCTCGGTAAAAAGAATAAAAAACAAAAGGGCGTATGATGAAAAAAATTGTATCACTCAGTTTGCTGCTGTTCGCACCATTCCTTTCTGCCAATTCCATTACTTTTAGTAGTCCTCAGCAACCTAGCGTCACACTTAAACTGGAAGAGCTTCAATCTCTCCCAACCACCAGCTACACCACTGATTTACCTTGGATTCAACAATCTTCAGAGTTTCTTGGTGTAAAGCTCAGCACGCTGCTGACTCATGTTTATGGAAGCATCCCAGAGCAAGTCGATATCGGCAGTTTAAACAACTATCACTCCACCTTATCTCGCAAAGATATTGTTCGTTATCAGCCAATTTTGGCGTACCAGCAAGATCATCATTACATCAAAGTGAGAAATAAAGGCCCTTACTGGGTGATATACCCTCTCAGTCAATATCCTGAATTGGATCACAATGAATATCATGCCCAAATGGTGTGGCAAGTTAATGAGATGAAAATAAAACAAAAATAATGAAGTTATCAGAAGCTTACCCAATTAAACAAAAAAATTATTCGACGACCAGCAAAATGCTCCTTTTGGTTTTTGCCACTTCTTTATTGCTCGCAAATGTCATATTGCTCCAACAAACTCGGGTCTTAGCGCAAAGTTTTACTGATGAGCAAAAACAAGCGACATGGTTTTTATTCCAGTTATCGAAAGAACTTTCTGAGCTCGTCAGTGAAGCACGTCGACTGGACGAAAATGTTTTAAAAATAGAAGGTGCAGAACTTCAGTATGAGCTTGCTTGGAGCCGTTTTGATTTATTAATAAATAGTAAAGACGTCTACACCTTTTTTTCTCGCAATCACATTCAGCAATATTTTTTGCAACTGTTTAATGAGTTTAAGGAGTTAGAACCTCTGTTGGTGGAAGCCAAAACCGGCGACAGCCAAGCGGCAGCTCAGTTTTATCGCGCCACTCAAACGCTGTATTTAAACTTGGTGGAGTTTGTGAACCAGAACTTTCGCTTAACCAGCCAAGTGTACGAGACACAAAAAGATGAAAGCCAACGATTGATGAAAGCGCAATACATGCTGTTTGCCACTTTCGTCTTGTCGATTTTGTCGCTGACTTACTTCTTCTACAGAGAATCGCACTTCCATCGTAAGCTGGCGTTGAGTGACCCCCTTACTGGCCTTGGCAACCGTAATGCTCTGTTTGTCACGTTGAGAAATAACACCCGCAACCGAACGGCTTTTTCTTTGTGCTTGTTGGACCTAAACGGGTTCAAAAACGTGAATGACACATATGGCCACCAAGCTGGTGATACGGTGTTGTGCGAAATTGCCAAGCGATTGAAAGACATGAATATTGATAGCTTCAGTACCTATCGGATGGGTGGAGACGAGTTTGCTGTCGTGATTGAGTCCTCAGACGTCGATGCAGAGGAGGCGAAAAAACACATCCATTCCGTGTTTGATACTCCGGTTCTAAACGCGAACAACGTATCGTCACTGTCGACCAGTATTGGCGTCGCGCACTACCCAAGTGACAGCGATAATGTTGACTTTCTTATCAGCATAGCGGATAAGCGCATGTACAAAATGAAATTTCAACGTTAAACGGTATTTATGATGAGAAAGTTCATGCAAGTACTGCTTCTACTGGCAGTCATTGCGGCAGGTGTGTTGGCTTGGGTATTTATCCCATCGCACGAAACCATCGGGCAAAAAACGCTTGAGCAGGCACTCAGCGACGACTACAGCCTCGTTGGGCATCGAATCTACTCAACCGATCCGGATGCTGGTAACCGATTCGGCTACTTCGTATTGGCAACGGGTCAGAGCATTGAAGAACAAGAGCCGTTTTTGGTCACTTCGGATCAGTTTATTCGCATGGAACAAACGGGTGATAACGCCTTGTCTGTGACCGTCAATGGCCGTATCTACCAATACCACAACGACTTGTGGGTACCAAAATCGGATGGAAAGTTGCAGCACTTTTTAGTCAGCGCAACTGCCAACTACGTGCGCTAAAAAACGGGAACATTACTATCCCCTCCCATCACACACAAAAAAAAGCAAAGCCCCGCATGTACTGTGGGGCTTTTTACGTTAAGAAGAAAGTAACATCGAAAGGAGGGCGTTACTTCGCTAACACTTTCTCTTTAATCACTTTGAGTACCCCAGCCTCTTGGTTGCTTGGCGCAGAATAACGAGCGATTTTCTTAATCTCTTCATGCGCATTGGCAACCGCGTACGAATGCTCACTGACTTGCAGCATTTCGAGGTCGTTGAGGTAATCACCAAACGTCATGGTTTCTGCCGGAGTAAAATTCATCGTCTCTTGAAGATGCTTAATGGCCGCGCCTTTAGACGCCTCGGCATTCATCACATCCAGCCAAATTTTTGCGCTCACTACAACTTTATGCGTTGCGCCAAACTTCGTGTTCATGGTCGGGAACAGGAGCTCTTCCGAACCGTCAAAGTGACAAATCGCTACCTTGATGAACTCGTCTTCGACCTCAAGCAAATCCGCCACCGTTTCACAGCGGTGGTAGTACTTTTGAAACTCTTCCAGTGATTGCTGATCATGCGTTTCGATGTACGCAGAGCGCTTGCCACACAATACGATGTTCGCTCCGTCAATTTCACGAGCCACTTTCACAATCTCCGCCACTTCCGCTTTAGGAATGGTGCAACTGTAGAGCTCTTTGTCTTGGTACATCACCAAGGTGCCATTTTCGGCCACATACAACACTCTATCTTTGATTGGCGCGAACGTGTCTCGCAGACTGTAATACTGACGACCAGACGCAGCGGAGAACAAAATACCTTGCTCTTCCAGTTGCAAAAACAGGTCGAAAAACTCTGGATCCAAACGACCGTATTGGTCAAGCAAAGTGCCATCCATATCGGAAGCAATAAATTTGATGCGAACTTGTGACATTAACTAAAACTCTAAATGACGCTGCGAAAAATATATCCATGTAAGGTACAGGATCTTGTATGAATCTCAAGTCGGGATGACGACGCCTTTCGCGATTACCAAGAGTGCAGTTTAAAGTAATCTTCACTGTGATCGATGAAGGCTCTCACCGCAGGAGACAAGTGTTTACGCGATGAATACAGCGCGTAAATGTTGAGATCATTTGGCTTCCAATTCGGCAACACCGACTCAAGCTGACCCGATTGCAGATAGATATTGCTCAAATAGGTTGGCAGCATCGAAATACCCATGCCTTGTAACGCTCCATACAATAACGCCGTAGCCTCATTGCTGGTTAGGCGACACTCAATTCCCACCGATTCGAACTGGTCGCCCTGAGACAAATGCCACACGTGACGCTCAAAGTTTTTGTAACCCAAACAGTCGTGTGAAGATAAATCTCGCGGATGCGCGATCGCGTGGTGAGTTTGCAAGTATTGTGGCGATGCCACCAACACCGATTCACACACCGCAATCGGCTTACCAATCAAAGAAGGATCGGGATCTGACGCAATTCGGATTGCCAGATCGATGCGTTGCTCGGTTAGATCACTCACTGAATCTTGCAGATCTATGTCGATATGCACTTTGGGGTGCTTTTGCATAAAACTGTTTACTGCTGGGAGCAACTGTGAGAATCCAAATGAAGTGCTAGACGCGAGACGGATTTTTCCGGACAGCTCACCATCAACGGCAATGTTCGACGTCAACGTATCGGCCTGTTTTAACCAGCGCTCAATCTGAGGCAAGCTGCGCTCCCCTGCGGTGGTGAGCGACACCTTGCGCGTGGTGCGGTGCAACAAACGAGTTTGCAGCCAGTTCTCCATAGCCTCTACATAACGAGTCACCATTGGCCGAGACATGTCTAACCGCTCTGCGGTCGCAGTAAAACTGCCAGAATACACCACATCCACAAATACTTTTGCTGCCGTTACTCTGTCCATAGATTTGCTCGAAATAAGAAATAGTGATGCACATTATTGTGTATTTTTCCGAGCGTATCAATTTCCTAATATAGCTCCCGTTCCCAAGCCATCGTCGCTTGGCCCCAAATTCTTTAGGAGCTTATTATGAAAAAATTCACTTTGATTGCTGCATCCGTTTTAATGGCAAGCCCTGTCCTAGCGGCAAACCACTCTCCCCTTACTCTTGAGGTTTACAACGCCGACGGTAACAGCTTCCACGTTAACTCAACCTTGGTATACGGTGAGACTGACGCCATGGTCATCGACACTGGCTTCACCAAAGCTGACGCGATGCGCATTGCCGCTAAAGTATTGGACTCAGGCAAAACGCTTAAAACCATTTTTATCAGCCAAGCGGACCCAGACTACTACTTTGGCGCAGAGGCCTTACACCAACAGTTCCCTGATGCGCAGATCATCGCAACGCCTGCGGTTCAAAAAATTATTAAAGAGAAATTGGCTGGAAAGCTGGCGTACTGGGGACCAAAGCTTGGCGCAAACGCACCGGTAAAACCAGTGATCCCTGTCGCGTACGATAAAGCATCATTGGAGCTAGAAGGTCATAAGATTGAAATTCGTGGTAACCATGGCACATCAGCACACCGCCCTTACCTATGGATTCCAGATAACAAAGCGATTCTAGGTAACGTAGCCGTGTACTCAAACGTACATTTGTGGATGGCCGATGCCGCTGACCAAACCGCCATCAATACTTGGGAGCAGCAGCTTAGCGAGATGCTTGCGCTTAAACCTCAAGTGGTCATCCCTGGTCACATGAAAGCAGGTACAAAGCTGAACGCAGACACCATTCGCTACTCGCAACAATACTTGCAGGATTTTCAGCAAGCGAAAAAACACAGCAATAACAGCGTTCAACTCATTGACACCATGTCAGCGAAATACCCAGAAGCTCAATTGCCAATCGCGCTAGAAATCGGTGCAAAAGTGCATACTGGTGAAATGTCATGGTAACCGTGCATTACTTCTTCGATCCCATGTGTGGTTGGTGCTACGGGGCATCACCACTCATCGAAGCCTTGATGGACACCTCTCAATTTAAGGTAGAGCTTCATCCCGGCGGTATGATTGAGAAACGCGCGATTGAATCTGAATTTCGTCAGCACATCATCAACAGTGACGCTCGTATCGCAACCGAAACCGGAGCAACGTTTGGTGAGGCATATTTGCAACGAGTGAAAAGCGAAGATGCGTTTGTTCTTGATTCTTATCTACCCACACAAGCGATCTTGAGTGCGGAGAAAATGGGGCTGAATCCATGGCACATGCTAAAGGCCATCCAATCCGCGCATTATCAGCTCGGGTTAAAAGTGAATGAAGCATCGACGCTCAAAGCCATTGCAGAATCGCTAGGTTTAGCAAACGATGTGTGGGAGCAAAACATGACGTTAAGCGAAGCCGATCTAGATGAGAAAATTCGCTCTAGCCGACAGTTGATGCGCCAGTTACACGTTGGTGGTTATCCAACCCTGATTGCAGAAGTAAATGGCGAGTACCTGACCTTGCCGCACTCGGCCTACTACGACAAACCGGCACAGTGGAAGCTGGCATTACAAAAACTGCAATAAGCTCTTCCCCACTCGCTCTTGTTCTTAATCCAAGAGCGAGTGCCAACACCGACATGGCAATCCTGACTCAAACAGGTACAATCCTCGCTCGATTTTTTACTCGCGCGGATACCCACCATGCACTCGCCTGAACATTGTTTTACTCGTTTTACTGCTGATACTTCTGACTATGAATTACCAACGCAGTTTACGTTTCCGTTCTACTACACGCCGCATCCTCTTTGCGTTATGGCTGCAAAGCAATTGCAACAGCACTTATTAGCGCAAACCGACTTCGAACACGATTTTGGTTTGGTTGATGAAGAAACGGGACGAGGCAAAATGTTTGGCGTATTACTAGTAGAAAGCTCTCAAGGCGAGCTCGGCTTTTTAAGTGCGTTTTCTGGCAAAATTGCTGACCAAAACTTGATTCCAGGATTTGTCCCTCCTGTGTACGACATGCTGACCGATGAAGGCTTCTTCCGCGCAGAAACGGATGCCATCAACGCCGCCAATGCGGAGTACAAAACCTGTGCCGCGAATCCGGAATTGGCGGAGCTTAAAGCGCAAATCCAAGCCGACCGAGCCGCTTATCAACAAGAGGAGCAAACACAGCGCCAAGTGATGATTGATGGCCGAGCAGCACGCAAGCGACAGCGCCAACAGGGCGAGCAAACGCTCAATGCCGATGATCTCAAAATCTTGTTGGATGAGTTGGGTAAGCAAAGTGTCGCCGAGAAAAACGTTCTCAAATACTTAAAGCAAGCGTGGGATGAAAAGCTTGCAATCAAAGAAGCGCGCTTGGCCGAGTTAGAGCAGCAACTTGCTCACCTTAAAGAGCAGCGCAAGACACTCTCCAACGCTTTACAGCACAAGCTGCATAAACAATACCGCTTCCTAAACAGCCATGGCGAAGCACGCGACTTGGTGGACATTTTTGCGGACACCACAAACCCAATACCACCAGCAGGTGCGGGGGAATGTGCTGCGCCAAAACTGCTCCAATACGCGTTTAAACACGGATTCAAACCGCTGGCGTTGGCGGAATTTTGGTGGGGTGTGTCGCCAAAGTCTGAAGTTCGCCAACACAAAAAGTTCTACCCATCGTGTAATAGCAAATGTCAGCCGATTTTAGGCCATATGATGCAAGGGCTGGACGTCGAACCTAACCCATTGGCGGAGAATTGGGCAGAAGACAAAGAGCTAGAGATAATCTACCAAGACGACGCTATGGTCGTTGTCAACAAGCCATCGGGCTTACTTTCAGTGCCGGGTAAAACCATCAAAGACTCTGCTTATACTCGCCTACAAGAGATGTTCCCTGATGTGGAAGGGCCGTTTGTGATTCATCGCCTCGACATGGCAACCTCTGGCATTTTGGTGTTTGCCTTAACTAAGCGCGCGAACAAAAGTCTGCAAAAACAGTTTATGGCTCGCGGCGTACAAAAACGTTATATGGCCCTGCTCGAAGGCGTATTGAACGAGCCGGAAGGGGAAATTTCACTGCCAATGCGTGGTGACCCCGACGACCGCCCACGTCAACTGGTGTGTTTTGAACACGGGAAACATGCAGAAACCTACTGGCAACTGATTGAAGTCAAAGATGGACGCAGCAAGGTATACATGTATCCGAAAACCGGGCGAACTCACCAACTACGTGTACACAGTGCTCATCACATGGGGTTAAACATGCCAATGGTTGGTGATGGTTTATACGGCGAAAAAGCGAATCGCTTACACCTGCATGCTGAGATGCTAGAGCTGGATCATCCATACAGCAAAGAGCGCATGGTGTTCAAAGCTGAGTGCGAATTCTAACGTCTTCCAGATTTTAAATAACAAAAAGGCACTGACTAACAGTGCCTTTTTTGGTTTCTAACAACAGAATAAGCGTGATGCGCGATACCGAAAACCGTTAGCTCACCTTAAACTTGGTCCACACCTGAGAGCGCCAACGCCTTGCCATGATGATACCACGCACCCATTCATCGAGTGCGATTGCCATCCAAGCCCCTAAAACGCCATAACCCAAGTGGATGCCAAAGATGTAAGAGAAAAGCACGCCTAGTCCCCACATACTCAAAATCCCCATTTGCACTGGGAACTTGATGTCACCCGCGCCTTTGAGCCCCGCGATAAAAATCAGGTTAAACACACGTCCGGCCTCAAGCAAAATTGAGCCCATGACTAACGAGCCTGTCAATGCGAGTATTTCTGGTTGATCGGTAAATACGCGCAGAATCTCTTCTCTAAACAGGTAAATCAGTGTGGTTGCCGCCGTTGATGCCACAAATCCCACTAAGAAGTAGATTTGTACGCGTTTTAAAATGCTGCTCACCCAACCTTTACCGATGTAGTAACCAGTTTGAATTTGCGCTGCCTGACCAATTGCCAACGCGAAAGCAAACGAGAAACGGGCAATGTTTTGCGCATAAGTGAAAGCTGCCAACGATGCCGTCCCCATTTGCACCACAAAGTACACAATGCAGATTTGCGCCACGTTGTAAGACAGCACTTCACCCGCGTTCATACCGCCGATTTTTAAGATCTTTTTGTAAATCTCTGCGGGCACTTGTTTCATGGTCGACATCGGTAGTTCAATGCTGCTGCGAGCGAGAATAAACCATAACATTAACGTACCGATGACTTGGCTGACGACGGTTGCTATTGCTACACCTTGCACACCATACACAGGTAAACCGAATGGCTGGTAAAGCGCAATATAGTTACCAATGATGTTGAACACACCCGAGATCAAGTTCACCACCATTGGAGAGCGCGAATAGCCATGGCTACGCAGAATGGTCGTAAAGACTATGCCTATGGTGACGTTGAACGTCATCGCTCCGCTGATCAGCAAATATTCACGTGCGTATTGCTCGACTTGCGCCTCCAAACCGTAATACGGGAGCAGGAATATCGCGCCAAGCACGGCAATCACACTCAATAGCACACCGATGATCACAGACAGCGCAATACTTGCTACGCCGACATTCACAGACTCTTGCTCGCGCCCTGCGCCATTGTATTGGGCAATCAAAATCCCCGTTCCGCTGCTGACAAACGTCGAAACGATGATTAAGAAAAAGGTAATCTGCGTGATCACACCAACAGCGGATACAGCTTTGTCCGAGTAGCCACTCAGCATGAACACGTCACTGGTTCCTAAAGCCGTCCGTAGCAAAATTTCGACAAGAATCGGCCAAGCTAATGCCACGATGGACATTCGTTGGTTGATGTTTTGGCTTTTAGGCATGTTTTTAACCTTTCCAACAACTAAAACTGCCTCGCAGAGAACTGTGAGGCAGCCTATAAAAAGTAATTCGGGATTCGTTTGAGATGAAACTGAGATTCAGCGCGGATTTTAGTCGGAGATTGGTCACAACGACAACAATAATTCCTGTCATTTGAGGAAAATATTTCTAATGACTTTTCAAGCCCACGCGACTCATTGACGGAGCTTAGAGATCATCGACTGACGAACAATGAGCTCAATAGGTACGCGGTTGATAAGTGGCTTAACGCAGTCAAATGACGCCATTCAGCGAATTGAGAATCGACTCACCAACAGCCGTTTTTATGCATTATCTGTATTTATCAACGTGCACACATCAAGGTAACTTTGTAACCGTCATCACCATATTGCAGGCAACATATCGATAGATATCGTAATAAACAAAACCCTTGGCGTCGTCACACCCAGAAAATTCCTTACAAGATTCAATCACCTCGCAACATGACTAAGTTCACATTTGGCGATTTTGTTATTCTATTTATCGCTAAAATACCGCCTAGAATAGACGTACATATCAATTTAAGTAGGGATAGAAGATGTCGACATTGGCCGGGGCTCGCCTAGAAGAAATGGCGGATATCCGCTCGACGAGAAAAAAGAAAATCGTTTTTCTGTGTTCTAGCATTGCCGCCACACTATTGGTGTACGGCGCTATCGTCCAATCGCTCGAAAATCATTGGGGGTTAAGCGTTTTGCATGCCTTCAGTGCCATCGCCTGCTTAGGGATCTGCTATCTCATTAAAGTGCAAAGGCATCACAAATATGCCGATTTACTGCTCAGCGCCGTCATCATGTTTGAGGGGTTATTACTACTTCTTTTTAATGATGCGCCCTCCGGAAAGTTATTGTGGCTCTACCCCATCGTCGCAACCATCATTTTGATTAACGAGTTCAAAGTCGGTTTACTCTTTAGCGCTACCTACATGATTTTGGTTTTCTTTGGCATTACGTTTTTAGACGGCTTACCGGCCACTGGCGATATGATCGAGCGTCGGTTCATGTTCACCTTGATAGCCATCAGTTTTGTCTGCCATACCTTCTCCTACTACTACGCAAAAGTCGTCAGCTACATTCAAACCCTTTACCGAGAAGGGATTGAGGAGTTGGCCTACCTAGACCAACTGACGGGCTTAGCGAATCGTTGGAGCTTTGAAACGTGGGCCAGAGCAAAACTGCACGACATTGACCACTCAGACGAACGCAGTGTCACTGCGTTGGTTTTTCTCGATATCGACAATTTTAAGTACATCAACGACACCTATGGCCATGATGTTGGCGACCAAGTGTTGAAAGCATTTGCGACTCGATTGAAGAAAAGCATTCGTAACAGCGACCGAAAAACCGATAAACATGACTACTCCATTGCGCGCTTCGCAGGCGATGAGTTCGTGTTAATGCTTTACGATGTGCGCAGTAAACAAGACCTAGATGGCATTTTGGATCGCATCGTTAATTTGTTCCCAAAGGGATATCAAAACTACGATACCTATAATGAGCTGACGATGAGCGTAGGAGCCGCAATCTATAAACAAGACGCCAACGATTTATCAGAGCTTACCCGCTGCGCAGACAAAGCGATGTATGCCGCGAAACACACGGGTAAAAATCAGTACGCGTTTTACGAACATTGTTCTCATGCTGGTGAGCTGCGCAAACAACAAGAATCAATGCTTGAGATGACAGAGGCGTGCTAAGCCTCTGTGAGTCGCCCGATTATGCAAAAAAGTGCATCGCCCACAACCCAAGCGCTAAAAACACGATCAACCAGAAGGCTTGACGCGCCCGGCTTGGTTTTCCTTGTTGTGGTGCAATCACTGGCTTAAAAGCTTGCTCCTTCATTTTTCCGACCAAGCTTTTTTCTATCGCCTGTTTGTAAAACTTGCGTCTTTTGTGCGCCGCGTTCGCTACTTCAGTAAAGCGGTGTCGCTGTTCATTCGTTAAATCGCTCGCTTCGTAGCGAGGAGGGAGATCAGAATGCTTACGTTGTACTGCCATCACTTCCTCCTTGGTTGATGGGTGTACTTATACTAAGTATATACACAGTTGCGCATAAATAGCGCCAAGATACCGAATTCTAAGCGATATCTCGTGCGCCAGTTCAAGGAAATTACGCAACTAAAAAAGCCACCCGAAGGTGGCTTAAAGCAATTCAGCATTTGTACCGATTATAGGTATTCGCACAAGTAAGCCGTTGCGTCTTTCACTTGCAGCTCAAATGATGAGTTACCTTCAACATCAAACGACTCACCGCTGCTGTAGGTTGTCCAATCGGCTTCACCTACGCGTTTCACCACGAGAGCACCTTTAACGACTGTCATGCGCTCAGGAGCCTGCGTACCAAATGTGTACTCGCCCGGAAGCATCACACCGACACTAACATCCTGTCCGTGCTGGTTAAAACCTAGTGACTTTACACCACCTGCAAAATAGCTATTTTCCTTAATACTCATTATTGGTTTCCTTATCAAAAGTCCGCTCTTTTTTACCCTGTTTTTTTCTGCGACTCAAGCCTTTAAAGCACAGAGATTCTACCGAATTAAGAACTCAGTTAATCAGCACAGAATTTGGCTAACGCAACAGGAAAGAATAATTCGAAATTTGCAGTCCATTCTTAATCACTAAGGAGTCAATCATTAACGACAAATCAATCAGTAATAGTGTATCCGATTGTAAAAGTGGACATTAGATCATAGTTTCTGGGTCGCAACGGCGAGATTGTTTGTTTTTAGTGCGGAAGGTTTCCACCATATTAAAAAAGGACGATAAGAGTACTCATGGCCATACCCGCTCGCAGGAAAAGGAAACAAGATAAAGAACCGCAACTTTCATTTTGGGCTCGACACCAGCTTAAGATGGTTAAAAGTGCGTTCGTTATTTTTGTCTGCAGTTTGGTGGCTTTTTTCGCTTATCAGCTCCACGTCTCCTACCAAGATTACATCAACCCCGAACACGTCTATGGTGAGTGGATCGAAATTGGTGCTCCACCTTATCAAACCGAACGCCTTATTTTTACATCCGATGGGGTGTATCGAAATCATCGTTTGATCACGACGGAATTTGCGTTTGATGGCAAAGTCATCACCTTAAATACCGGATTAGGTGAAACCGCGTATCAACTTTCTGGCTCTCATCTGTCACCACAAATACGCCGAATTGAACCTCGAATCCCAGATCAGCGATTCATTCGAAAGGGATTTGAGCATACTGTTCAAGGTTCAGAAGTGGGCGCAGCATCAAAACGACGAGCCGCTCTGAGTGAACATTTCAGTCGCGACTAGCACGTTTTTTACCACTATTTTACCGACCTAAGGCACTTCTATGCGATGAAATAAAACCTTAATAAACAATCAAATAAGATATTCGTCGCATTTATACCCACCAAAATTGAGTAAACAATTAATTTAATTCCTGCCAAATATTTATAAATTATTGACTCAGTCTTACATTTTCCGTGTAACAGAGTGTGGGTTTTATTTAAGTTCTCTCATGTGACTCGAAAACCGTTTTAATTTTTTTTGACGAAAAAAAACTCTCTGAAATGCTGAGTGTGATGCTTTTGCACGTGGTGCAAATCTGATCATCTTATCTGGTGCAAGAGCAGCTTATGTTCACGAAAGAACATGAATCCAAGGATTGAGAGAGAAGTTATGATTCGATTTAACCTATGTGCAGCTGGGGTTGCTTTAGCGCTATCAGGTGCTGCAGTCGCAGCTCCGACCGCACCAAGTGTCGATATGTACGGTTCTAATAACCTTCAATTTTCTAAAATTGAACTGGCTATGGAAACCACATCTGGCTACTACGACATGGTGAAATACCATGACCAAGCTAAAATCACCGTTAAATTCAACCAGTGGAGCGGTACACCTGGCGACACTTACAACATCTATTTTGATGGCGTAAAAGTCGCAACAGGCGCTATCACTGGCGGCCAAACCACAGCAACATTTGATTACGGCCAAGGCGGCTTGTACCAAATGGAAATTGAAGCGTGTGATGCTACAGGCTGTTCGAAAAGTGCTCCTGCAGAAATCACCATCGCGGATACAGATGGCTCTCACTTGAAGCCACTAACGATGAACGTTGATCCAAACAACAAAACATACAACACCGACCCTAGCGTCGTGATGGGTACGTACTTTGTTGAATGGGGCATCTATGGTCGTAACTACACCGTAGACAACATGCCAGCCGACAACTTAACTCACATCCTTTACGGCTTTATTCCAATCTGTGGTCCAAACGAATCTGTTAAGTCTGTTGGTGGTAACAGCTTTAACGCTCTTCAAACTGCATGTCGCGGTGTGCCTGATTACGAAGTGGTAATCCATGACCCATGGGCCGCTTACCAGAAGAGCTTCCCGCAAGCTGGCCACGAGTACAGCACGCCTATCAAGGGTAACTACGCAATGCTAATGGCATTGAAACAACGTAACCCTGATCTAAAAATCATCCCATCTATCGGTGGCTGGACACTGTCTGACCCATTCTACGATTTCGTTAATAAAGCGAACCGCGACACATTCGTGGCATCGGTTAAGAAATTCCTGAAAACTTGGAAATTCTACGATGGTGTAGATATTGACTGGGAATTCCCTGGTGGCGGCGGTGCTGCAGCAGATAAAGGCGACCCAGTAAACGATGGTCCAGCTTACGTTGCATTGATGCGTGAACTGCGCGCAATGCTAGATGAGCTAGAAGCAGAAACTGGCCGTACTTACGAGCTAACTTCAGCAATCGGTGTCGGCTACGACAAAATTGAAGACGTAAACTACGCAGATGCCGTTCAATACATGGACTACATCTTCGCGATGACTTACGACTTCTACGGTGGCTGGAACAACGTTCCTGGTCACCAAACAGCACTTTACTGTGGTTCGTTCATGCGCCCTGGTCAATGTGACGGCAGCGGCGTAGATGAAAACGGCGAAGCTTACAAAGGCCCTGCGTACACAGCAGATAACGGTATCCAACTTCTTCTTGCTCAAGGCGTTCCTGCGAACAAGCTAGTCCTTGGTACTGCAATGTATGGCCGTGGCTGGGAAGGCGTAACACCAGATACACTCACTGATCCAAATGACCCAATGACAGGTACTGCGACAGGTAAACTGAAAGGCAGCACTACACAAGGTGTTTGGGAAGATGGCGTAATCGACTACAAAGGCATTAAGTCATTCATGCTAGGTGCAAACAACACTGGCATTAACGGCTTCGAGTACGGCTACGATGCACAAGCTGAAGCACCATGGGTATGGAACCGTACAACGGGTGAGTTGATCACATTTGATGACCATCGTTCAGTGCTAGCAAAAGGTAGCTACGCGAAATCTCTAGGTCTTGCGGGTCTATTCTCTTGGGAAATCGACGCGGATAACGGCGACATTCTCAACGCAATGCACGAAGGTATGGCAGGCGGTGTGGTTCCTCAACCAAACCGTAAACCAACAGCCGCAGCTGGCGCAGATCAATCGGTAACTGGCCCTGCAAGTGTGGTTCTAGATGGTAGCCTATCGAAAGACTCTGACGGCACTATCGCGAGTTACGCGTGGGAACAAGTATCTGGCACGGCAGTGGTATTAGCAGGTGCAAACACAGCGAAAGCAAGCTTTGATGCAGCAGAAGTTACTGTTGAAGAGCAATTAACCTTCAAGCTGACAGTGACTGACAACGAAGGTGCAACGGCATCTGACCTGGTTGTAGTAACTGTGAAGCCAGCAGGTGTGGTTGACCCAGTGAACAACGCACCAGTAGCGCAAGTTGTTGCTCCAGCAACAGCAAATGCTGGTGACGTTGTGGTTGTAGATGCATCTGCGTCTAGCGATGCAGACAACGATACTCTTACTTTCAACTGGACTCTGCCTCAAGGTCTGAACGCAACGGTAAGCGGCTCTAAAGTGACGTTCACTGCTGCGGAATACCCGCAAGACACAAGCCTAAGTTTCACTGTAAGTGTGAGCGACGGTAAAGCGTCTTCATCGGCAAGCGCGACAGTGGTTGTTGCACAGCACACAACCGATCCAAATCCAGGTACTTGTGACAACGCATGGGATGCGAGCGCAGTGTACACAGGTGGCAACCAAGTGACTCACGCAGGTAAAACGTGGGAAGCGAAATGGTGGACTCAGGGTGACGATCCAAGCAAGTCTGGCGAATGGGGTGTATGGAAAGAAGTTGGCGTAGCTAACTGTAACTAAGCCTAACATTCTGAGTGTAAACCTTGCACTCACAGAAGCTAAAAACGAAAAAGGACAGCCCCCGGCTGTCCTTTCTTTTTTCATTGTGATTAAACATCATTAAGCCAATAACTACACGCGTTCAATCAAGCGGTCGAAGCTGCTAAATACTTGCTCACACTTCATGACTCGCCCATGGCCTTGACCTTGTGTTGTCACCAACTCAACATTTTCAATCTCGTCAGCGGCTTGAGCGGAAATGCTGTGTTTAGTGAATTTATCTTTCTCATCATGCACGATGATCGTGGGTGCCGCTCGCTCCGAGAGTCGCTTCAGAGGGTCGATCGATTGCAATGGGTAGCCATACTGATCTTCCACTTCCGATACCACCGCTTTGAACAGTTTCATTGAATAGCCAGAACGCGCAATGCTGCCAAACAAGTTCTCTACGTAGTTCAACACTGGCGCAATCAATAGCAGTGGCTTGTTTTCCAACTTATGATGACGGCACTCAAGTGCAGACGCCGTTCCCATACTATGTCCAACCAATCCGGCGACGCCTTCTTCTACCGAGTCGAGAACCTCTTCCAAACCACGCACAAAGCCCGGAATATGGCCATATTGACCATCACTTTCACCATGTGCTGGATGATCGTAAGCCAACGCTGTAAATCCACAAGCCGCGATATGCTCCATCAACGGATAAAACTGGCTCGCCGTGCCCGACCAACCATGAGTCAGAACCCACACAGGCCCCTGACCCAACGAATACGTTTTGATAGCCCCAGTGTGCCCTTGGATTTCTGCTTTAACTAATCCTTGTGGCTCCGCATTTTTTGGTTGCGTACGCGCTGGAGTAAGCAGCAGTTTTCGCGCCGTTTTCTTCGCATGCGAAGGGGCTAATGTGTGGTGCAAGCGGGTACTGATATTGACGAGACTGCGCTTCACACTAAAACGCTGCGAGGTATTAAAATAGATTTTCTCACTCATGATCTTTTCCTTAGTTATCAGCACACTTGGCAAAAATAGAACGGTCGTGCTTTTTATACTGATAAGAAAGAGCGAACTCTGTCACTCTTTAAAATGAATCTTCGTTACCCGTAGACGGTGTTAACCTCTCCATCGAGCAAGCAAGTTGTCGATGCCTTGCCAAAATAGGCGTAAGCTCTCTTCCTCACCTTTGATCGAATAGAAAACATGCGCGCTCAGGTACTGCCCGTATAAATCGAACGTCGCCTGACGAGTATCTAAGTCGCTTATAAACTCTTGGTTTTCTTTGCCTTTCGCAATTTGAATTTCTAGATAACTTAACCAAGTATCAATCGCTTTACGTAATGCCGCTTGTAACGGACAATTTTTGTCTGCGGCATCATTCCACGCATCAAGGAACATACAACTGCCTTGAAATGAATGGTTCCACGTCATCCAAGAATCCAACAACCCTCGGATTTTCCGCTCAATATTACCATCACCAAGCCCGCGAGCAGGTTCAATCACTCTTTCAGCAAACACTTGGTTTGCGTACTCAAGCACGGAAAGCTGCAAATTCAACTTGGAATTAAAGTGAGCAAACAGACCACTTTTGGACATGCTACACTGCTTCGCTAGTTCGCCAATGGTGAGGCTTTCTAAGCCGTCTTCACTGGCAATTTCAAATGCGCGCTGCAGAATGAACTCTTTCGTTACTTTTCCTTTTTTCATAACTGTATGTTTTAGCACGGTCGTTCTTTTTTGCAATGAAGAGTTAACTGGTCTAACCATCTATCCATGTCATTTTCTCGCTAAGATCGACCTATTGAGTGGGTTAATAGATGCGGAATCAAGAAGTTTGAAGTGAGTCTTAAATTCAGACATTGCTAAGGTTCAAGCTGCAATGTGTTGATTTTTTCATGCATGAAGTGCATCGCGAACTGTTACTTTCGCTGAAGTTTTTTATTCATTTAGGTAAGTAACGTATGGCGACAAACCGAAAAATAGCCAGTTTAGAATTTGCACGCATCATTGCCATGGTGGCAATTGTCGGGCTGCATTGCCAAATGGCCCTCACTTATTGGCAGTAGGATGGCGTACCTTGGGTCGGTTATCTTCTTAATCAGCTCGCTCGTTTTGCGGTTCCACTTTTTTTCCTTATTTCTGGTTACCTTATCCAACCTAAGCTGAGCAGCAATCCACTCGAAACTTTAGCCAACTATGCGAAACCTCTAATGAAAATTTGGTTGGTTTGGAGCGTGATCAGCTTACTCATGCCGTTCCAATGGCAAGTCGTAGCAGAAGCGGGATACCTTGCCGAACGACAAGGCTACTGGGGATACTTAGCGTCTGCACCACTGAATTCATTACTAGAAGGCGGGCTTGTCCACCTGTGGTTTATTCCAGCATTGGTGATTGCGGTCGCTATCATCGCCTTCTTAGTTCGAATTGGCATGACACAGTTACTGCTTCCAACAGCAGTGCTGCTTTACGTCTATGGTGTTTTGGCAGGCAGCTATGCACCTCTCACCGATTTACCTGCTCCGTTTTTCACTCGTAATGGGCCATTTTTCAGTACCTTGCTTGTGGTATTTGGCTACTTGATTCGAGAAAAACAGTGGCTTTGGTCACGCAACAGCACCATTCGCCTGATTCTCCTCGGTATGGCTCTGCACTTTGGTGAAGCCTACTGGTTGATGCAATACGATGTGGCCTTCAACTCTAACGACTTCTTGTTTGGCACCGTCATTTGGTCACTCGGCGTGTTCATGTGGCTGTTAGTTCATCCTAATTTTGGCAACATGCCATGGGTATTTAAGTGGGCCCCAAGTGTTTTAGGCGTTTACGTGAGCCATCTGTTGGTCATTATTGTCATGATGAACATAGCGGGCTTTTTAGGATTACAAGACTTAGCAAAAGATGCCTTCTTGTTTCCTGCCACTCTCATCGTGACCTTGTTGTTGGTAAGGGCAATTGAAGCATCTCCACTGAAAAAAGCCCTACTCCGCTAAATGGATTCAGCAATACGCTAACACTAAAGTGTTAGCGTATTGATTTTTAAAGTGAGAGTTCTCTCTCACTCACCAAAATTTGACTTTCTAATCCTTCAGAATTTGCCGTCACTCACAAAAAACATTGTTCATTTGCTTTAGATTGACCCGACTATTACAACATTGCTCATTAAACGGAGGCTGTATGTGGGCAGGTCAGGGACTCATTCCTTTTCTAGAAATTAGCCATTGGCTAACTTATGGTTTATACGCTGTTGCGATCTTATTTGGCGCGGCGAGCATTGCGTCACTCAGAAAATAGTGGCGCAAGCTACCCAAATCTTAACTCCTACTGTTAATTCGAGCTCTCTCACAACTAACCCCTTAATTTATGGCTAATATTTCTCCAACAAGACAAGGGAGAAATGTCTATGCCAATCTATCCTATTGTGGCTTTCTGCTGTTTGTTGTTCTCTAGTTCCAGCTTTGCAGCGGCATCCGGTGATCTTAATCTGGTGAACTCCGCCGTAGGCTATATCGCTCTCATTCTTTTCTCGATCGCTTATATTCTGGTCATGCTCGAAGAGTATTTGAAGATGAGAAAATCCAAACCTGTACTTCTCGCGGCAGGTCTGATTTGGATTTTGATTGGTTACACCTTCGCCCAGCACCACCAGCAAGACGTGGCAAAAGCGGCGTTGGAACATAACCTACTTGAGTACGCCGAGCTGTTGCTGTTTTTGCTCGTCGCGATGACCTACATAAACGCGATGGAAGAGCGCAAACTCTTTGATGCTCTACAAGCGTGGATGGTCGGGAAAGGGTTCGGGTTCAAAAAACTGTTTTGGCTGACAGGCTTTCTAGCGTTTGTCATTTCTCCAATCGCAGATAACTTAACCACGGCCCTTTTGATGTGCGCGGTGGTAATGAAAGTGTCTGGCGACAATCCAAGGTTCGTCAATCTTGCTTGCATCAACATCGTTATCGCAGCCAACGCGGGCGGGGCATTCAGCCCATTTGGTGACATTACAACCTTGATGGTTTGGCAAGCCGGGCACGTGCGGTTCTCTGAATTCATGCCTTTGTTTGTCCCTTCTCTAATCAACTATGTCGTGCCAGCGTTTTTAATGTCCCTTTTTGTACCGAACACCAAACCCAATACCATCCACGAGCATGTCGAATTAAAACGTGGCGCAAGGCGCATTGTGCTGCTGTTTGTCCTCACGATCGCTACGGCTGTCTCCTTCCATGCAGTTCTTCACTTCCCACCCGTGGTTGGTATGATGATGGGCTTGGCGTACCTACAGTTCTTCGGGTACTTCTTAAGAAAAACCCTCAAACATTCGCTCGCGAAAAAAGCAGCCATGGCGATTGCGAATGGGGACGATCATGCGCTGAAACGTTTAGGCTCTGTCGTACCGTTTGACGTATTCCATCGTGTTTCTCGCGCCGAATGGGATACCTTGCTGTTCTTCTATGGCGTCGTGATGTGTGTAGGCGGCTTGAGCTTGCTCGGTTATCTCGAATTGGTTTCAAACGTCATGTACACCCAATGGAATCCGGTTTGGGCGAACGTGATGGTTGGTGTGCTTTCTGCCATTGTCGATAACATTCCGGTCATGTTTGCGGTACTAACGATGGACCCAAGCATGTCCACTGGTAACTGGTTGCTTGTTACGCTCACTGCGGGCGTAGGGGGTAGTTTGTTGTCGATTGGTTCTGCCGCGGGTGTGGCTTTAATGGGCGCAGCGCGTGGCCAATACACTTTCTTTGGCCATTTAAAATGGACGCCCGTGATCGCTCTGGGCTACGCCGCCAGTATTGCCGCTCATTTGTGGATGAACGGCGGCTTGTTTACCTAATCCCAATGACACGCCTAGCTACTTAGTCTAACGATCCGATGGATGGTTAACGCCATCCATCACTTCAATATTACCCAATTCGTACGGGTTAACGCTCTCTAAACATCCCACGTTGTAGCCGTACTCACTTGGGTCTGATCGGCGTTGATGGTGCGTGTAAATGCCACATTCACTACAGAAAAAATGCTTCGCGGTATGCGTATTAAATTGGTAGAGCTTTAAAACATCGTCACCTTGAACGATACGAATACCACTCAAAGGGACTGAAGCCACAATCGCACCTCGACGACGACACATAGAGCAATCACAGCGTCTCGGCTTTTCAATTCCGTTGGGTAACGTCAGTTCCAGTTCGACTTTTCCGCAGTGACAGGTCAGTCGATGCAGGGGGTTAATTTGAGTGTTGCCAACTTGCTTAATCATCGCTTTTCCTTGTTGTTTTTATTCATGTGTACATTATGTTAAACAGCTTAACATCATCATAATCTTGTCCAAAAACTCGACATTGGTCACTTTTCGCGACATTTTATCGGTCGATTTATTAGTCGCTATTTTGGTGACTGTTTACCGCGTTCGATAGACAGATTGTCTCCGGCGCGGTTTTTAAACCAAGGAAATTGTTTTATGGATAAAGATCATAGCCTAAGAGAAAACCTCTTGGCTCTGACGCTCGGTAGCGCGTTGGTGTCACTTGGGGTGATATTTTTCAGTAAAGTAGGATTACTGACTGGCGGCACCGCTGGCTTGGCCATCTTTCTGACCAAAGTCAGTGACTTCAGTTTTGGTCAAATATTTTTCGCCCTTAACCTGCCTTTTTATATTCTGTCTGTGATGCGCATGGGCTGGAGGTTTACGGTTAATACCTTTATTGCCGTTTCTATTGTCTCCTTCGCGGTCGACCATTTGCACCACGTGATCGAAATTTCCCGAATCGAACCTTTTTACGCAGCGTTGTTGGGCGGTGGATTGATCGGTATTGGTATGCTGGTGATATTTCGTCACAAGATGAGTTTGGGCGGCTTTAATATTTTGGCCTTGTACCTTCAGGAACGCTTTGGGATTCGAGCGGGCAAAATTCAGATGGCGCTCGATTGTGCCATCGTGGTGATGTCGCTGTTTATTGTGGATGTGCACCTTATCGCTCTCTCCGTTCTTGGTGCCATTGCGACCAACTTGATTTTGGCGATGAACCACAAACCTGGACGATACCAGCCAAAACCGCAAACGGCATAATCAACACCTAGAAATACGAAAGTGTTTAGACAGCCAAAAAGCCCCTAGCCATTAGCTCGGGGCTTTTTGCTGTGGCGGCAAACCTACGCCAGTTCGCTGGTTGTGCAGTATTGCTGCACCTGCGCATCCAATTGTTTTTTGCATTGCTGGCTAAGTTGAAAATGCACTTGCATCAATAAGTCATGCGCATAAAAAAGCTCAAACGCATCGCCGCCGTTTTGCAGACAAATGGCTTCACATCGTTCAGCATGCACTTTGGCTTCTTTAGGTGCATCGGCTTTCAGCAAGCTCATCGCCAAACGATATTCTGCGCGCTCTTCCTGCATCCAACCGCCCGCTATTTTCCAATAATCCAGTGCTAGCCTTGCAGACTCTAACATCCTCGCTTTCTGCTCGTCAGTACGCTCTGAGAGCTCTTCATACTGACAAGCCAAGTTGTTTGCGGTGATTGCGATCGAACGCGCTAGCACCTCTTCTGCATCGTGTGGTGTCATTTCTAACGCGGCTTTCGCCAACCATTGACTCGCTGGTTCAAGCTGAGTAAGAGCAGAAAGTTCGTTCGCAATAAGAGAGAACACGCGACGCTGATCTTGCTCCTCTAGCAATGCCACATTCTCAGTGCCATCGACAAAAAAGCGTGCAACGGCGATGCTACGTTGAAACGCCAAACTCTCGGTAATGGCGCGATCATCTAAGCTGTCTAAACAGGCAAGAAATCGTTCGGGATGCTCAAGGTGCCCAATTGCGGTGTGCAACATCAGTGCAAATATTCGCTCAACTTGGCTGAGCGCTTCCACCTCATTCAGCGCCGTTTCTAGCTGAGCATAAACCTGTACTGGCTTTTCCTCGTGCAGCTGCCAACACTCACTCATGAATGCATCAAAATCCATTTTGAAAGACATGCCCTTGTTATCCTTTGTTATCTTGTTCGTAAATAAACCACTCTACACAATTCTCAACCGTGCGTTGCACGCCAAACAACAATATGAGAATCGCCTCACTTAAAGTGGTGTACCTTGCTCTAATGCGAGCAAACGTTGTTTGCGTTCTACCCCACCAGCATACCCAGTCAGTTTGCCACTTTTACCAATAACGCGATGACAAGGCACCACAATGGAAATAGGGTTCTTGCCATTTGCTAACCCAACCGCACGTACGGCTTTCGGGTTGCCAATCGCGTTGGCGAGATCTTGATAGCTCCACGTCTCGCCGTATGGAATAGTCGTTAACGCATGCCACACTTGATTTTGAAAATCGGTACCTGTCGCTGCCAAAGGCAAATCAAATTCGTTGCGCAGACCCGAAAAGTATTCGTCCAACTGGGTGACGGCTTGGCGCAAAATCGGATGCTGATCATCTCTTCGCCCCAATTCACTTGGCTTGGTCGTACAAGTCTCAAACCAAATGCCAAGTAAGCCCTCAGCGTTAGATTGGATAGTGACCGCACCTAGTGGGCTCGGCATCTCGGTATAAACTGTGTTCATGATTGATTCCATAAGTGAAACGTCGCGTAGCTTCCCCAAGGGGCTGCGGTGTGCGTATTGAGTGATGGGTAGCGCTGCATCGCTTTTTTCACCACTAAGTCTTTATCTAAAAAGCAATCGGGTTGGGATTGCCCACGCAGTTGAGCATAACTGACCGTCCAAGGTCCAATGCCTTTCAACGCTAACCATTGTTGCGGATCCGTCTCCGCGTTGTTTTGCATAAACTGAGCGAAACGCACCAACGTCTCTTTACGACTTTGCGGCATCCGCAAAAAACTCACGTCGGCATTCGCAATCGCATCTGGCGTCGGGAAAAAGCGCTTGTCAGCATCACCACTGAGCGTTTTCACCAATAAATTAAGCTGGCCTATCGCGGCCTTGACCGACACTTGTTGACCAAGAATGGCTCTAACCCCGGCTTCCCAAGCATTCCACACTCCAGGAATCCGAATGCCTCGGTTCGAAACAAGCCCCGGTGCCACATAATCCAAATGCTGCTCGACAGTACAAATATCGGTGTCGAGATCGAACATACGACGTATTCCAGACACTAAGTTTTGCAGCTTCGCAACTTCTTCAATTTCGAATTCAAGCTCAAGGTTTCCTTCACCTTTGATCGCCTTAAACCACGCTTTGCTGTTATCCAAACAAACGTTGCGTTGGTAACTCTCGCCGCTCACCCGCTCCACGCCCTCAATGGCTCTTAGTCGGTAAAAATCCAGCATGTGTTGCCAATTCAACTCGCCACGATAAGACAACGCAATTCGATTCGTGCTCACGCCATCAAATTCTCTTCGACGAACTTGAGAAGGCGTGAGCTTCAGAAACTTTTGGAACGCATCGTTGAAACGGCGCGTGCTGTTAAAACCAGCGGCGAAGCCGACTTCCGTAACCGACATCGAACTGGAATGCAGCAACTGTTTGGCGAACATTAACTGCTGATATTGCGCGTACTGTTTTGGTGACATGCCGAGATACTGCTCGAACAACATACGCAAGTAACGATCAGAAATACCAACGCGCTCTGCCAGTTCAGACACCGAGTGGTGATGCAGCTCTCCTCGATCAATCAACGAAATCGCGCGTTGAAATGTTGTTTCTACGCCTTTCCATGCCCACGATCCCGGCGCGCTGTCTGGGCGACAACGCAAACAAGGACGATAACCCGCTTTAAGTGCTTGGGCTTTATCGGTGAAGTACTCTACATTTTCTTCTTTGGGTAGGTTCGCCGGACAAATCGGTCGGCAGAAAATCCCTGTGGTTTTTACCGCGACGTAAAATCGACCATCAAAACGGCTGTCTCGCGACACTCGCGCCTTTTGGCACTGCTCGAAGGTCAACGATGTATGAGGATGGATAAACATGAAGCGATCCTTGCTCGTGCATTCTGTGGAAACAACTCGATATAACTTCATTGTAGAACGCAGAACAAATGAAAATTAGCCATTTTCGGAACTCAATATTGAGATTTATTGGCATTAGCGAATTTGTACACTAAAGTTAAATCCAGAACATCACAACAACGTCGGCTAAAGGGAATTGGCATGGACTTACATACTTGCGTAATTGTACTAAGAAACCAAAAGGTTATTACCAGTAAATCCGTTGATCACTCCATTGGGATCATCGAACGTGACTCAGGTAACGAAATTTCAGAAATTCAAATCAATGCCACAGATGGCGTGAATATTCGGACCTATCACTACAACAATGTCGAGGAGTCATTAGAAAGTTTGATGAACCTTTGATCTTCTACTTTGGACACACCTTTCTCCCTTGTAATCGTGAAAGCAATGAGCACAGCCCCCTGTGCTCTTTTTTTTGCGTTTTGATCAACAATATCTTTTCTCTCACATACCAAATCCATCGAAATTTACGACTTAGTTGTCGTTAAAATCGCTAAATTAGCCAATCTTACTCCCAATAAATTACAGATAAGCGTCTGAGCAAAAACGTTAAAATATACTAATTCGAATTTATTGAACGAGAAGGTCAAATAAAGCCAATTAATAACCTCATCAACCACGCCTAAACTGTTCTCAACAGCTCAGGAGCAGACACACTCCCACTGAAACAAACATATCGAGGACAGCACCATGAAAGCACTTTTACACAAAATCACGACATCACAATCAGGTTACAGCGCACTGGCACTACGTATCCCTATCGGCATCATCTTTATGGCGCACGGCGCTCAGAAACTGTTTGGTTGGTTTGGCGGCTACGGCTTGGAAGGCACAGGACAATGGATGGCATCAATTGGACTTGGCCCTGGCGTATTGATGGCATTTCTTGCTGGTAGCGCAGAATTTTTCGGCGGCTTGTTTATTCTACTTGGTTTGCTGACACGCCCTGCAGCAGTCGCACTCTCATTCACTATGGTTGTGGCGATTTTCTCAGTGCACTTCGAAAACGGCTTATTTATGGCAAATAACGGCTACGAATTTGGCCTAGCTCTGCTAGCAGCAAGTGTTTCACTGGCCTTTTCTGGCGCAGGTAAAGCGGCGTTAGATAACTTCCTAAACAAAAAATTCTCCTAACCACGGACACTGGAGGCACTGATGATCACCGTAAGACACGCAGAAGACCGAGGTCGAGCAAACTTTGGCTGGCTAGACAGCAAACACACGTTTTCTTTTGGTAGCTACTACGATCCAAAACACATGGGCTTTTCTGAACTGCGAGTCATCAACGATGACCTAGTTCAACCCAACGCAGGCTTTGATACTCATGGTCACCGCGACATGGAGATCATCAGTTATGTGCTAGAAGGTGTCATTGCGCACAAAGACAGTGAAGGCAATGTACAAACGTTACCTGCGGGGGAGTTTCAACTGATGTCGGCAGGTAAAGGCATTTACCACAGCGAATATAACGCATCAGAAACAGACCCTTTACGCTTTTTGCAAATTTGGATTCAACCTAACACCTTTGGGAATAAACCGGGCTACCAGCAAAAAGATTTTGGACGTAATGCAGGGTTAACCACCATTGCAACCCCAACGGGAGAGAGTGGCACACTGCACATCAAACAAGATGCGTATTTGTATCAATTGATTTTGGAGCCGAATCGCGAACTCGCCTTCGACATCCACTCTGGAAGAAATGTTTACGTTCATCAAGTATCGGGAGAGCTGCATATCGACAACACCCTGCTAACGGGCGGTGATGGCGCTAAAATCGAAGCTCAGAGCAAGGTGACATTTCGTAACCTGACCAATCAATCGGTTACTGCGTTAATCTTTGACTTGCCGTAACTATCGGTTCATAGATATCGACCTATCGCCATCCGGTGATAAATCTCGCTTAAAAAGAAAGTCCCCAAAGCAAACGCCAAGGGGGCTTTTCATTTTTTCGTTTTCATTGACGCCAAGCGTTAATGGTTTGCGTCCGATGATGCAGACCCAATCTGTTGCAAGCTGTAAGCCGTGAGAGGATCGATTTCTTTCACAATCTCTTCGACCTGTTTAATTGCTTCTACAGACGTGCTGGCTTTGCGATAGCTTAAGTAGATAGGTCGGTACCAATCTTCCACTCCAGACACCTTGTAGAGCTGCCCATTCGCAATAAACGGCTCTACGAGAGACACCGGCAGATACGCCGCGCCGCCTTTCTCTAAAATGAAGTCCAAAGCAATACGCGCAGTCGATGTGCGCAGGTACGGAGCCGGAATTTTAGGGTGACGCTCAGAGTGCTCAGAAGCGAAGCGTGTTCCCCAATCCACATACACATATTTGTGCTCAAACACCGTATCTAATGAATCTTGCTCGGTAGAAACCAGCACAAGGACAACATCCGCGACTTTTTTACAATTAAGCTCATCAGCTTTGATTTGGTCAAACGCAAATGCCATATCTAACGTGCGCTCTAATAAGCTACGGCTTAGCATTTCACGGCCCATCACCTCGGCCATAAAGCCGTAACCGCCGAAAGAATCCGTCACAATACTCAAACAGTTTTGCAAATACGCATCCCAAATGTTTGGCGTACCGCCCATGGTGAGCTGTAATGCTTTTCCATCTTCAAGTGATAATTCCAGTTTTGCTTGCTGCAATGTGGTGACCATAACTTCGGCATAACTGATTAAGCGTTCCCCTGCTGAGGTCAGCTTTATGTTATTTCGATCACGAATAAACAATTGCGTATCGAAGTAACTTTCCAATTGTTTGATGCGGGCACTGACCGCTGCTTGCGTAATATACAGGTTCTCAGCTGCGCGTCCGAAGTGACGAACCTTTGCCAGCTCTAAAAATGTTCTAAAGACCTTAACATCCATAAACCAACTCCTGGTTAATATCAAACCAGATTAACAATTAATTAAAATCTTGACGACAAAAAAGTTTTGTTTTTCTTTTGTTAGCTTTGCGCCTAATTTTCGCCGTAGTTCACTACATTCATCAATAACGGTTACAGAGGCTGTTGACATGTCTGACACTGAATTCCGTCATGGCAAAAAACGTTTTTACGACAACGTAAAATTCCCACGCGGCTTTGCAAAGTCTGGCGATTTTACTCTTTCGGAAGAGGAAATCCTAACAATTTATGGGGATACTATGCTTGGCTTAGAGTCAGGCGAGTTAACACCTGAGAATAGCGAAGAGAAACACTTCGTCAAGGTGCTAGAAAACCCAGGCAAAGCGAAAACTAAAATCGAGCGCACTTGGTTAAAATACACCCAACTGGCTCGTGGTCGTAAGCGCTTCCATACGCTAAACGGTCGCAACAAACCAGATGCGGCTGACGACTATGCAGAAGAGAGTTTGGCTGAAGACGATTAATAAGAAATAACCAAACGTCAGATGTTCAACAAACGTTCATCATTCGGTGTGAGTGAACGCTTCTGACCCATTTCTTCTCCTAAAGCCCAAGGGCGCGTTCTCCCGAGGGCTTTTTTAATATCTGCGATTTTGGTGCATGGGAAATGTCGACCTATTTCGCCAGCATCGCAATCTTTTTCAAAAACGTTTCTTTTAAGTGCTCCTGCTCGTACTCTAGGTGATACGTGTTGTGGAAACCCACTTTCAGCTCCACGCCGTTGCCTCTTAAAAAGACGTTGTAACCATCGTAATCCGAGAACGCCTCCACACCTTCATAGATCTTACCGAACTCCGTTGGCGAGCCGTTGTTCATGACGTTTTCGTACGCTTGTAGCACTTTGCTTGGATCCAATTCGTTTTTCATCGTGATATCCCTACCTGTTCACACGCTGTAATTATGGTTAAGGAATGATTTACCTGCCATGTACGAGGTTGAGTGAGATCAAAATATTTGAATTTTTTCCGCCACTTACCATCCAATAAACCCAGAACATCGACGCTTGATGTTTATTTTATAACTTAATTCAAGCCATAAATTTTACGCATCTATCAATGAACTAAAGTGACCAAAAAACACTCACAAGTTAACAATTTAGCGTAAAGCAAACGTAAAACTGGTTGCAAAAGGCAACATTGGTTAAAGAAAAAGCAAATTTTTGACCTAAAACAATAGCAGTTCGCCATTACTTATTTTATAATGCGAATTAATGTTTCAGAACATCTTAAATTCCAATAACTAGGGGCACAAAATGAGACTTATCCCGTTAACTCGAGCAGCACAAGTAGGTAAGTGGGCAGCTGCGCACATCGCTAAGCGTATCAACGATTTCAAACCTACTGCTGAGCGTCCATTCGTTCTGGGTCTACCAACTGGTGGCACTCCTCTAGCAACTTACAAAGCACTGATCGAGCTTTACCAAGCTGGTGAAGTAAGTTTCAAACACGTTGTCACTTTCAACATGGATGAATACATCGGTATCCCTGCGGATCACCCAGAATCATACCGTTCATTCATGTACAACAACTTCTTCAACCACATTGATATTCAAGAAGAAAATATCAACCTGTTGAACGGCAACACTGACAACCACGAAGCAGAATGCAAACGCTACGAAGACAAAATCAAGTCTTACGGCAAAATCAACCTATTCATGGGCGGCGTAGGTAACGACGGTCACATCGCATTCAACGAGCCAGCGTCTTCTCTGTCTTCTCGCACTCGCATCAAGACACTAACTGAAGATACTCGTATCGCGAACTCTCGCTTCTTTGATGGCGACATCAACCAAGTTCCTAAATACGCACTGACTATCGGTGTAGGCACACTACTAGACGCAGAAGAAGTGATGATCCTAGTGACTGGTCACAACAAAGCACTTGCACTAGAAGCGGCTGTTGAAGGTTGTGTAAACCACCTATGGACAGTTTCTGCTCTTCAGCTGCACCCTAAAGCAGTGATCGTATGTGACGAGCCTTCACAACAAGAGCTTAAAGTGAAGACAGTTAAGTACTTCTCTGAGCTAGAAGCGGAAAACATCAAAGGTTTCTAATCCATCGGGCAATAAGCCAAGATAACCGCTAAAAACACAAAACCCGTGAATCATCACGGGTTTTTTCGTTTCTGGGCATGACAAATACCATCACGTCGCAAGCATCTTCGTTCATTTGAGAAGAACCTCAGTACGCTTGGATGCCAAATTGGCGCAGACGTTTTGGCAATACTTCATCCAGCTTGTCTAGTTCACTTGGCCCTACTTCGATCAAATTGAAGTTGTGTTGCTGATACACCGCGCGAATGGCTTCTCGCTCTATTTCTGGCGTCTCTCCGCTATCACTTCCCCAAAACAGAAGGTACAGCTTGCCAGCAGGGAGATAAAAATCGCTCATCACTTCTTGTTCTATCGGGAGTTGTCGCTCGTAAGCATGGACAATGCCAGCCAAATACAACCAGTTATCAATTAATAACTCCCCTTTTGAACGAACATAGTGCCCATCCAAAGTCCGGTGTTTGGCTTCGAATTTTTGACGAAAACTGGAGTAGGATTTGTCGGTGGAGTGCGACTCCGCATCTTGCCCCAAAAACTCCACTACAGATTGCTTCAAGCGCTTGTTGCGCAAAACGACATCGTGCCAAACCACAAAGGTGTTTTGTGATTCTTTATCTGCACGCTGTTGACCACCTGCTCGAATGCCCGCTTCGGTGACTTGCCATCCGTCTTCTGATTTACTTATCCAGCCTAGCTCACTCAACAATTGGTTGATTCGCTTGGCATTAAGGCGAAGTTTATCGCCAAGTTGTGTGGCACTCAGAGTTTTCCCAGAGGTAGGATTCAGCTCAATATGCAAGTTCGTAGGCCAGACAATAAACTGCCCAAACTTGGGGTGGTCAACATATTCACCGCCGAACTTAGCGCCCTCTTCCGTCAGGATCCATTTGTCCTCTTGGCGAGTGATGTAACCGGCGCGTTTGAGATCTGAAAACAGCAGCTTGGCGTCAATATTGCGCATTTTCGCTAATGCTGATGTCGATATTTTTTCTGACATGTGTGGAGCCTCCTGCTGCTGGGAAAATAACATCCTGTGAATGATATTAACGCATTGATTTCATTGCTTGAAGCAAGAATGAGAAAGATTCATACCAAGAAACAAAAAAGCCAGTCTTTTCCGACTGGCTTTGGCTTTAAATGATCTTAAAATTGGCGTGGTTACGCCTTTCGCCGATTATTTGATAAAGGCGATGCAGCCTTGCAAAATCACTAAGTTAACGATGTCGATGAAGAATGCACCGACAATCGGCACCACCATAAACGCCTGTGGTGACGGGCCGAAACGGTTCACGATAGACCCCATGTTCATCACGGCTGTTGGTGTCGCCCCCAAACCAAAACCGCAGTGTCCACTAGAAATTACCGCCGCGTCGTAGTTGCTGCCCATGACGCGGAATGTCACGTAGTAAGCGAACACCGCGAGAATTACCGACTGCACGGCAAGGATGATCAAGAACGGAATGGCTAGATCAAAAATGTTCCACAGTTTTAGGCTCATTAGCGCCATTGCTAGGAACAGCGACAATGAAACCGTACCGAGAATATCCACGGTTTCTAAGTCGACTTTGCGAACTTTCGTCACTTCCATGATGTTGGTGATCACCACACCAATAAACAACGCGTAGACAAAGTCTGGAATCATCAACCATTTGATGCCAAAGCTGCTCACCCAGTTTTCTAGATAACCCGCCCCTGTCACACACAACAAAATAATCGACAAGCTTTCGACCACTTTCTTTGCAGTAACTCGGTCTTCTTCGTGCTCGTTATAAGTCACGAGTTCAGGAAAACGTTGGTGACTTTGATTTGTACGGCCGTATTCCGATTCTAGGTTGTTTTTGTCTATCAAACGCTGTGCCACTGGGCTACCGATGATGCCGCCAATCACCAAGCCAAACGTCGCAGATGCCATCGCAACCTCAAGTACGTTATGTAGCCCGTACATATCTTGGAAAGTCTGCGACCAAGCTGCGCCTGTTCCGTGACCACCAGAAAGCGTAATGGAACCCGCAATTAACCCCATTAGCGGATCTAAGCCCAATGCGGTCGCCAAAGACACACCAACGGCGTTTTGAATAAGAATGTACGCTGATGCCACCGCGAGAAAGATAAACACCTTCGCACCACCTTTGATCAGCTGGGTGTAGTTTGCCGCTAATCCAACGGTGGCAAAAAACATCAACATAAATGTGTTTTGCAGTGGTAAATCGAAGGATAAATCAACGCCATTAAAGTGCATTGCGGTAATCACACAGGCGATGACTAACCCACCAACAATCGGTTCTGGGATATTAAATTTTTTTAAAATTGGAAGTTTGGTGTTGATAAATTGCCCTAGGAACAACACACAAATAGCGACGAGAAACGACTCCTGTGGGCCGATTGAAATAACATGATTCATAAAACCTCTTTTTTCCTTTTTCTCATCCGCTGAGTAATGCTTCAACGAGAGATAGGTAACGAATCCAATCAGGTTGCCTATTGAGTCCTTATTTTTCTAGGGTGAATTCCACTTTAATTCTCACTAAATAAGAATGTTTTAATTTTAATATTCAATAAATTCTCACTCAGTGATAAACACAAGTTTTGTCGTAAGTTTCTCACGCTCTGAAGTACCTCTAATTGCGGATTCTCAACTTATGAGAAGTGGTTGTTTTTATATCAATTTGAAATAGAAAAACGCATCCGATTGCGTGCAAATATTCGGTGCAACGTGTCGAAAACGGACGCCATAAACACGCTGTTGTGTGAGAGCAAAAAGATTAATTCTTTCTATTTCTCAAGCTCAGTGTTATACATATATATAACACCAATTCAGCCATAGGATGTTTATCATGACGCATTGGCATGATCGCCAACCGATTTTTCGCCAGTTGGCTGATCAGATCACCCAACAAATATTGCAGGGCATCTGGAAAGAAGGCGAGGCTTTACCCTCCGTCCGCAGCATCTCTGCCGATATGAAAATTAACCACCTTACCGTCATGAAAGGCTATCAGTTACTTGTTGATGAAGGACTGGTGGAGAAAAAACGTGGCCAAGGCATGTTTGTCGCACAAGGGGCAATTCAACAATTGCGCTCTGCGGAAAAGGCTCGCTTTCTTGAACAGCAAATTCCTCAAATAGCCGATACATTACAACGTCTGGACATGTCAGTTGATGAACTTGTCCAGCAACTCAACCCCCATATGAAAGGTGACCAATGAGCACATTAGTCAGTGTAAAAAACGTCTCCAAGCAGTACCGTCAACAAGGAGAGGCGCTTCATGATGTGAGTTTTGACTTACATGCTGGTCAAGTGCTTGGTTTACTCGGCCACAATGGCGCGGGTAAATCGACGCTTATTAACGCCCTACTCGGCGCCCACGACTACGAAGGGACTATTCGCATCAATGGCTTCGAGCCCATGATGCAGCGCGACAAGATCATGCAGAACTTGTCGTACATCTCGGATGTGAATGTTTTGCCAGATTGGATGACAGTCTCTCAGCTTCTGAGTTATACCGAAGGGGTTCACCCGGGTTTCAATCGAAGCAAAGCAGATGCGCTGCTTCGTCAAACCGACATCAAACCTCGTGCGAAAATCAGAGCCCTTTCGAAAGGGATGAAAGTGCAATTGCACCTTGCCATTGTTATCGCAACCAATACACAAATCCTGATTTTGGATGAACCAACTCTTGGTTTGGATTTGGTTTACCGCGACACCTTCTACCGTCATTTACTGGAATGGTTTCACGATGGTGAACGCGTTCTGATCATCACCAGCCATGAAGTTTCCGAGATCGAACATCTGTTAACCGATGTGTTGATTCTTAAACACGGTCGCCCGGTGCTGCAAACCTCAATGGACAGCATCAGTGAAGACTACTTTATTCTCGATGCCAATGACGAACACCGTGCGCAAATTGAAGCGATGCACCCACTCTCTTCTCAAAAAGGATTAGGCACAACGAAATGGCTATTGTCTTCACAATACGCGGATCAAGCGGCGGGGCTTGGCGATGTGCATGGTGTAAAACTGGCGGATCTGTTTTTAGCGTTACAAAAGGAGGCAGCATGATGCGCTCTGTCGTCGCAATGTTGCGTAAAGAGTGGTTAGAAAACCCACTAGTATTGCGCTTACCTTTGTTTATGTTGGCGTGTGGAGCGTTGCTTTTTATTAGTTTGATGAGTAACACCACGTTGCAACACAATATGTTTTTCGAAATGAGCCTCGGTGGCGATGTGAGTGATATTCACAAAGAACTTGGGGATGACGTCAACATGCTGATCACTGGTGGCGCTGGTTTGCTGTCTATGTTACTTGCCATTCAGTACTTCCCTAGAACGCTGCGTAAAGAGCGTGCCGAAGGCAGCATTATGTTTTGGCGCAGTATGCCAGTTAGCGATCTAAAAACGCACCTCGTGAAGCTGACGTTTGGTTTGTTGGTGATCCCGCTGGTGTGTTCTGGCCTCGTTTTGGCGGCTGATTTTATGCTGTGGTTACTCAATATTTCGACCGACCAACAACTGGCTTTGCTCTACCGTCAAACTTCACTTGGCTATGTGCTGCTGCACTGGGTGGAGTTCTTAGCAAGAATGGCGCTCGCAGGCGTGTTGATGCTGCCACTAGCACTTTGCGCGATGGCAATTTCTCAGAAGGTAAACTCGCCGTTGGTGATTCTGTTCATCGCGATTTATGCGCTACGTTGGATGCCAATTGCGATGTTTGGTAACTACGGGTTGGATCAGTTCTTCTCAGCAGTGCTCTATTTGCCTCTGCATGCGATCATCGCCTCTAACCCATTCAGTGCGATTCCTGAAGCGGGTTGGGCCAACGTCGGCATCTACGCCTTTATTGGGATACTGGCGTGGACGGCAAGTTTGAAGTTCAGCCGTACCATTCAATAAACAACGTCTCGAACAAAAACCGAGACATAAAAAAACGGTCACAACCTGCGTTGTGACCGTTTTTATTTTTACCCTTAGGGGCTCATCTATCCAATCGTCTAGCCAAGGAAAGAAATGTAACCTTGCAAGATGATTAAGTTGACGATGTCGATAAAGAACGCGCCAACAATTGGTACCACCATAAATGCCTGAGGCGAAGGACCAAAACGGTTAACAATAGAACCCATGTTCATCACCGCTGTTGGCGTCGCACCCAAACCAAAACCACAGTGACCACCCGAGATAACCGCCGCATCGTAGTTGCTGCCCATTACCTTAAAGGTCACGTAATAGGTGAAGATGGCCAAAATCACCGACTGAATCGCCAGAATCACTAAGAATGGGATCGCCAAATCAAAGATGTTCCATAGCTTCAAGCTCATGAGAGCCATCGCCAAGAACAGAGACAGCGACACCGTACCGAGCATATCGACGGTTTCAGCGTCCAGCTTACGAATCTTAGTCACCTCTAAGAAGTTCGTAATAATCACACCAATGAACAGCGCGTAAACGAAATCAGGAATCATCAACCAAGAAATTTCGTAGGTACTCACCCACTGTTCAACGTACTTCGCACCCGTCACACAAATCAGTAAGAAGAAGAGTTTTTCCACGACCTTTTTCGCCGTTACTTTGTCTTCTTCGTACTCGTTGTACGTCACCAGCTCTGGGAACTTCTCGTGGGTTTTGGCATCTCTACCACCACGACCGTACTCAGATTCGATACCATGTTTTTCCACTAGGCGTTGAGCCACTGGGCTACCAATGATACCGCCGATGATCAAACCAAAAGTGGCCGATGCCATCGCGATTTCCAGAACGTTATTTAATCCGTACACGTCTTGGAAAGTTTGTGACCACGCCGCCCCCGTGCCGTGACCACCAGACAGAGTAATCGAACCCGCGATTAACCCCATTAATGGGTCTAAACCCAATGCCGCCGCAAGTGACACGCCGACACCGTTTTGAATGATGATATAGAAAGACGCGACCGCTAAGAAGATAAAAACCTTCGCGCCTCCTTTCATCAACTGAGTGTAGTTTGCCGCTAAACCAACCGTGGCAAAGAACATCAGCATAAAGGTGTTTTGTAACGGTAGATCAAACTCCAAGTCGACACCGTTAAAATGAAGAGCAGTAATGATGCAGGCTACGATAAGGCCACCTACAATCGGCTCAGGTATATTGAACTTCTTTAAAATCGGTAACTTAGCATTAATAAAATGCCCCAAGAAAAGCACACTGATCGCAACCAAGAAGGATTCCAGTGCACCTACAGATATTAAATGATTCATATCGCCTCTTATTATTGTTCTCTTCATCCTCCGTAATGATTGAGTGTTAGTTTAACCTTCATTCAATAGCAAATTTTCTCGCTTTATTTCCGAAAATACTCATTAGATGGTGTCATGCGCCTTAGGCTAGTTTAAGGGCGCTTGTTAAGCATTGTGCCAATGGTTTGCTGTTTGCCGCCCTTAAATGTGAAAGGAGCCTTTACAGCTCCTTCAAATGCCCTTTGCCTCAACCAAAAACGCGTGGTCAATGCGCCGGGTATAATGTTGTGAGTAAGTTCTAGTGACACTTTCTGAACCGCGCAATGGGCTCCCTTACTTAAACAGAATGCGTCGATTACTATCGAACAAAGTTCCATCCCGCTGTAACCGTCAAAACGCCGAGATCGCGTTCAAACAATTGAGTTTGCTTGTTCCTATCGTAGTTTTTCAACTCTGACTCATGGTGATTTAAACGAATCGATGCCAAGGAAACGCACAAGCTGCAACAATAGTTTTCGTCACAACGGAGCGAGATTATAACATATCGCTGATAATTTTCCTCATTTCAGTGACATTCGCCATCTTTATAGTTACTTTCCGCAATGATTAACTGCTCAATATCATTTCCACAGATAAAAGAGCGAATCGCGTTAAACTTAGCCTCATCCCAAGAATACATCTTAAGAGCCAATAACTTATCAATCGTCTCTGAGTCAAAACGAGTTTTGATCGGCTCAGCAGGAGCGCCTGCTACCACGGTGTACGGCGGCACGTTTTTCGTCACGACACTGTTTGCGGCAATCACCGCGCCCTCTCCAATCGTAACGCCTGGCATGATCATCGCACGCATTCCAATCCAGACAGCATCTCCGATAATCGTGTCGCCCCTGCTTTGATAGGAACGTTCGACATCATCAAGAAACGGATACAAGCAGAACCAATCGGTTCGATGATTGTGGTTGCCACCCATTAAAATCACCGCTTCGGCGGCGATACAAACGTAGTCACCAATATAGAGTTGGTCGACTTCCCAACGGGGTTGCCACTGCTTGCTGATTTCATCCCCCAGCAGATAACGAACGACGGATTGCTCAAAACCATTATCCCAGCAATCGCTGTAATAACTGTGAGTACCTTTAATATGGATGTTGGCGTTTTGCACCACTTGGTGCAGATACTGAACTTTAGACCAATGTTTAGTCATGGCATTTGCCTCTTCAATAGAGAGTAAAATTTTGCCACGGAACGATTTCTCGTGGCGCTGTTGCTGCGTTCTCAGTCAACAACGCCTATTGGATTCGGGGTTGTAACAACAGTGGATTAGGCATAGTGATCTCCTTTAGGCGAACTATAAAACGAATTGGCGCAGAGTGACAAACGCCAATCCCGATTATTCATTCGCCAAAACCATGTATAATTTTTATGCAAGTCATTCAAATAACAAGAGCTCAACATGAAAATTCAATCGCTTCTCCCTGTACTATTACTCTGCGCCGCTTCTGCCAACGCAGCGGACAATATTCGTATCGAGTACATGCCCGCAGAAACAACCCATGACAAACTTGCCGAGCAATCCATTCAAAGCAGCGATGTGAACCCGATTTTTGTTCGACTTTCTCAAGACTACTTCCCTTTTCGTAAACCGCTCACTCTGATTTATGGCGGCGAAGATGGCCCTATGTACGATCCCGACACGCACACCATCCATATTCCTTATACGTTTTATTTGGAGTCGCTCAATTACTTCTCCAACAACCAATATGAAGATCGCTACGGAAAATCGCCAAAGACTGGTGCATTAGATACCTTATTACACACTTTGCTGCATGAAGCTGGGCATGCGTACATCGAGGATCAAAGCATCCCTGTGTTGGGGAAAGAAGAAGATGCCGTTGACAATTTCGCCACTATTTTACTGATCGACTATTTAGACGATGGCGCCGATATGGCCATCAGTGCCGCCGACATGTTTGCGTTTGAGTCCGATGACAGACCCGACTATTACGATTTCGGCGAGTACATTGACGAACACAGTTTTGACCTACAGCGTTACTTCTCCACTTTGTGCTTGGTGTATGGCAGCGATCCTGAACAGTACAAATCGTTACTCGACGAAGTAGAAAAAGACTACCTTCGAGATCGCAAAGACTTCTGCCAATACAATTACGAAAACATTCGCACTAACTGGCAGCACTACCTGCAGCACAATGAACCCAAAGAAGCATCGCCACGTAAAAACAGCGAGAAACCATCAAGCAGCCCCAATGCAATGACGAATTGATATGACTAAACTGACTATTTTCTACGACGGCACTTGCCCACTGTGCGCCAAAGAGATGAAGGCATTACGCCAACACGATCATAAGCAAGAGATAAACACCGTTGATATTTACAGCGACGCTTTTTCGGCCTACCCGCAAATCGACCCTGATCGTGCCAACACCATTCTGCATGCCTTGGACAACCACGGGAATTTACTCCTCGGGCTGGATGTGACCTACAGAGCTTGGCAGCTTGTTGGACGAGGTTGGTTGTATGCACCACTGCGCTGGCCACTCATTAGACCTGTTGCGGACTGGCTTTATCTGCGCTTCGCCCAAAATAGGTATCGCATCTCATATTGGTTAACGGGCACTTCTCGTTGTAATTCTGGCCGCTGCTCTCGGTAATTGTGATCACGCTTGAAAATGTTAATACGCTCGCGATAAATCGTGCATTTCCAGTACTTCTCTCCTACTAAGTCGGTTAATCTGCAATCACTACAAAAATAAATAGCCATATATTCATCCGGCAAATCGATTGAATTTTGCCTTTTCGTAACGCTGCGCCGAGAAGTAAGGAAGTCTCTATGAATCTAACCATAAGAAAGCGACTGTATATTCTTTCCATCATTCCAGTACTCACCATTGCACTAGGTATGATGTGGTTCACCTACCTGCAAACTAACGCTTATAACCAACAGCAAATTGATCAGACCCACACCACCATGATGGCGATGAAAAAAGCCGAGCTGAAAAACTATGTTCAGATGGCTCGCTCGGCGATTGAACCGCTACTCAAGAAAAATGCGACATTAGAAGAAGCTCTTCCCGTTTTACGAGAGCTGGAATTTGGTGAAACGGGCTACATCTTCGGTTACAACTCCAAAGGCGTCCGTGTTGTGGTCGGCAAGAACGACAAAGGCATCGGTGAAAACTTCTATAACCTGCAAGACAAGAAAGGTAATTACCTGATTCAAGACTTGCTGAAAAACGCCAAAACGGGTGAATTCACTACCTATTACTTCCCGAAACTAGGACAAACAGAGGCGCTACCGAAATTGAGCTACTCAATGTTCATTCCTGAGTGGGATTTAATGATCGGTACCGGCTTCTACACTGATGACATTGATGCCGTCATTGCAGAAATGGAAGCCTCAGCCCATGACGCGCTCAACACGACTCTAGTGGCCATCGCGCTGTTCTGTGTTTCTATCGCTGCCGTAGTTGCTATCTTCGCCGTGTTTGTGAATCGTAGCATCATGCGACCAATCGAACAGTTTGATGCCTCGATCCAATCCTTCGCGCAAGGCGATGCCGACCTTACGGCGCGCATGCACGAATCCAACGTACCTGAGTTCAAACAGTTAGCGCACAACTTCAATATCTTTGTTGAAAGCCTGCAGGGCATCATCAAGAGCGTGACTCAAGTTGGTGAAGAAGTCGTCGCAGAAACCAACAACATGTCGCAACGCGCCTCTCAAGTCGACGAACTCGCTGGCGGTCAACGTGAAGAAACCGAGCAAGTTGCCGCAGCGATGACGGAAATGACAGCCACCGCGCATGAGATTTCGAACAACGCTAACCAAGCAGCAGAATCAGCACGACACGCCGATGAAAACGCTCAACAAGCGAAACACATCGTCGATTCCGCTGCGAATTCTGTCGAAGAGCTGGCAAGCGAAGTTTCAGAGGCGAGCACTGTGATTGCCCGTTTAGAGAGCGACGTTCAAAACATCTCATCATCTTTAGAAGTGATTCAAGATATTGCCGAGCAAACTAATTTGCTTGCGCTAAACGCCGCGATTGAAGCTGCGCGAGCTGGCGATCAAGGACGTGGATTCGCGGTAGTAGCAGATGAAGTCCGCAAGCTGGCAAGCCGCACTCAAGACAGTACGGGCGATATCCATAAAATGATTGAGCAACTTAAATCTGGCTCAGATGCCGCAGTACGTGCGATGGAATCAAGCCAAGCGCGCGGTGAAGCAACGGTAGAAGAGGCGCGCGCCGCCTCGGTTGCGTTGCAAGACATTCAAGCAGCGATTGCCAACATTATGGACATGAACACGCTGATCGCCACTGCAACCGAAGAACAGAGCCAAGTGGGACAAGAAATCTCTCAACGTGTTGAGGTCATTTCGCAACAAAGTAGTCAATCGGCAAGCCTTGCCAACCAAAACCGCTCGGGAAGCCAAAACCTCAATCACAAAGCCAACGAGCTCTACGACTTGGTTGGTCGTTTCACGGTTTAATCCAACAGGCTAACCGACAAGTAAATTACCACCTTCTAAAGAAGGTGGCTTTGTGTGAGCCCCCTAAAAGGGGGCCTTTGTTTAGTCCAGCGCCAATTGCTGCTGCTCTACTCGCTCTTGCTTCTCTTGATGTCTTACATATCGGCGTATTATTTCTTCATTGATTCCAACACTATCGACAAAATAGCCTCTTTGACTTCTGGAAAAATCAAAGATGCATTTAGCATGAGTAGTTTTACAGGCAAAGCCGAAGCGGATGATAACCACCTACTGAAGTAGGTGGTTTAGGGCTGAAAATAAAAACAGCGACGTCATGACGTCGCTGTTTTTGTTACGGCCTAGAAACGACTTCGCTATAATGCCGCCAACTTAGCACCCACAAGGGCAAATCGACATGATTATTATGACCACCAATTTCGGTGACATCGAAATTGAACTGAACTTGGAACGAGCGCCAGTGAGCTCAAAAAACTTCAAAAAATACTGTGAAGAGGGCTTCTACAACGGCACGATTTTCCACCGCGTTATCGACGGTTTTATGATTCAAGGTGGCGGTCACACTGAGGACATGACAGAAAAACCAACCCACGCACCAATCGCAAACGAAGCGAACCGTGGCCTAAAAAACACCGTCGGCACAATTGCGATGGCACGTACCGACGCGCCGCACTCAGCAACTGCGCAGTTCTTCATTAACTTGGAAGACAATGATTTCTTAGATCACACCGCCACCACCAACTTGGGTTGGGGCTACGCGGTATTTGGAAAAGTGACAGCGGGCATGGATGTGGTTAATCGCATAGCGAAAGTGAAAACGACATCAAAGCAGGGTCACGATGATGTGCCATGCGAACCTATCATTATTAAAAAAGTGACGATCAGCGAATAGTCGCCTCTGTCCGCTCCAAGATAAGAAAAAGCGCCTAACCACTTCTGAGTTAGGCGCTTTTTTTGTGTTGATGATTAGTAGGAATTCTTGGATTAGATAGAATTATTGATAGAAAATCTCGGCTTTGGCACCGACCAAATCGAGTTCAGAGCCCTGAAAATTAGCTAGGTATTCCGCGACTAGGTTATACCCCACCCAATACCCCATGTACTTCGGCCAACGGCTTTCATCGCTTCCCAAAAAGTAAGCATCAAAGTTGTAATCCAAGCTCGTTAACTTATCTTTCATCTCTGTGTAAAACGGCCGCCAGTCGCGGTCTTTTATCAACTCAAACAAACTCGGAATGATGCCGCCGTTGACCTGACGTTCAAAATGGCAAGCCAAGCCTTCCATGATCAACACCGCTCCCAGAGTGAGTCCATTTTCTCCCGCTCGCATCCGAAACAGATGATGCAATTCATGCGCGAGCACTGCAGCCAGTTCGTTTTCAATGACGGTTTTTATATCCGTGCGCTGAGTGTCTAGCAAGACTTCGACTCGGTAGGGGCTCAAGCAGTAACCACCAATGCCACTTTGCGGCGCATCACCGTGACCAAATGGACTGATGGTGACATCAATATTGTTCAGCTCAAAATGATCGGCGAGTTGTAGACTCAGGCTATTCAGCTGTTCATACAAATAATCAGCAACAGAAGACAACGCTCCCGTCGCATTCAATAAAGTCACACGATAACTCATTTATCTTCCTTGATAATTTAGATGATGTGGGGCGAGTTTACAGTGTAAAGAGTGAGCAGCAACGGATTAGGGAGAAGTTACATGCCTTTAAACAAACTTTGAGAAGCGCGGCTCACTGGCAGCTTAATTTCACCAACATAAACAAACATTCTTCCTGCAAAGTCTTTGTTTACTTTGCTGATTTTAGACACTTGCACCACGCTTGAGCGATGCACTTGCCAAAACTGCTCTGGGTTTAGCTGCCCAATCAACTCTTTGAGCGATGTGCGGATCAAATATTCTTGCACTTCCCCCTGCCCTTGCTGCGCATACACCGAAACGTATTTTTCTTCCGCTTTGAAATACAGCACATCAGACGTCGCGATGAGATGAATATCGTCACCTTGCGTGGCTTTAATCCACTGTAAGTATTGCGGTGTTTGAGGCGCAGACAACTGTTGCAGTTGTTCCAACAAACTATTCATCTGAACATGGCTGTTGTCGCTTCCTCGTTGGCTGAGTCGAGCTTTGACTCGTTCACAGGTCGTCTGCAAACGAGCGTCGGAAATGGGTTTGAGCAGGTAATCTGCCGCATTTTGCTCAAACGCTTTAATGGCATAGTCATCATAAGCAGTAACAAACACGATCAAAGGCGGGTTGGCCAAACGATTGAGTTTTTGCGCCAAACTCATGCCATCTAACACGGGCATACGAATATCTAGAAAGGCAATATCAGGTTGGCTTTGCTCAATGGCGAGCAAGGCTTGTTCGCCATCAGCTACCTTGGCAACGATGTCCAACTCCGGCCACACTTCCGCGAGGCTTTTGTCGAGATGATGCCGCAATAACGGCTCATCATCGGCGATAATGGCAGTAAACCCTGTATTCATTTCACTGTTCCTTACTTGTCATTGGCCAACTCAAACGCACACTCACACCACCTTCGGAAGATTCACTTATCGACACCTGACCTTTGCCAGCAAATAAGGCATCCATGCGCTGTTTAAGGTTACTCAGCCCAATCCCCGAACCAGAGTGATTGCTGACGTGACTCAACCCCACGCCAGTGTCTTTCACTTCAATTTGCAACAGCTGCTTCTCTTGCTTTATCAGCAATTGGACTTCGCCACCTTCACGTTTTGGCTCGATGCCGTGAATAATGGCGTTCTCTACCAAAGGTTGCAGCATCATCGGAGGCAACTCTGTATTTCCTAACCCTTCTTGTACCTCGATTGTGTAGCTTAATCGCTCGCCTAAACGAATTTTTTGAATACCCAGATAAGCGTCAATCAAGGCGATTTCATTCTCAACCGTGGTGTGCTCCTCACGCGAGCTTTTTAGCGTTGCACGCAATAACGCCGTGAGTTGATCCAACATTTGTTTGGCTTTATCGACGTCTTGCGACATCAACGCGCTGATATTGGCAAGCGTATTAAACAGAAAATGCGGCTCAATTTGGCTTTGCATCTGCTTGAGCTGGCTGAGTAAAAGGGCTCGTTCTTGTTCGGCGTTTTCACGTTTGATGCTCTCTAGCTCACGCTGTGCAATGGCTTCTTTTTCGCGTGAATGAAAATAAAAATAACACATACCGCTAAACAGCAGGCCCATCAGTAAGACAGGCAACATGCCCGAAATACCGAAGTATTCACCGAGCCAAAACTGCGCATTAATTACACCAAACAACAAACACGCGGTCAGTGATAGCGCAATTTCTAGCATGCGTGGTATGGTCGGAAACAACTTGTCGATCAACCACGAGAAGAACAGCGCAGAGTAGCCAAAACCAAAGCTCACCAGCACATGCACGTAGTACGGACCGCCCCAAACTGAGAGCGTCATTCCCGAGATAAACAAACAAAACAACGAGGTGACAACCACACTGCGCTGCCATCCACTTGCTACCATTGACTTAGCTGAACACATTTAAAATTTCCCTTTGATGTTAAATACAATCATATGCTTATCGTTGATTTGTGCGTAAGCAGAATGGTCCTCTCCGGTTAAAAAGCGTGCGGCAACTTCCACTTCTACACTTTGATCGCCAGTGTCAATCCATTGGTAATTCAGCCATTGCGTCACAATCACACCGCCATCTTGCGGCGAGTACATGACGTCCAACGTTGGAGTGACATCGCTAAGCCACTCCAAATCCGCTCTTCCGCGCCACGCTGTCCACGCTTCAAGATCCCAGCGCAAATGCAACATAAGATTGTGCTGAACAATATTGGCGTGTTGAAACCCTTGGGCGTAGCTAGTAGCAAGTAGAGTCGTATCCGACGATTGGGAGAGCCATTCACCACGTGCGATTGCTTGCTCCCATTGGCTTTTCGACCATGCTCGGCTGTCATACCAATATTCGGCGATCACATTGTGTCCGGCTTGGTTCGCCCAATTTAATCCCACCAACGCTTGGAAAGCGCTGCCTTGTTCTTCCACCGTCACGGGTTGATAACGATCGCTCGGCAGCCCTTCATTTTTAAACTGATAGCCAACGCTCTGCTTTTGCCACAGCAACGAGCTGTGCATGGCTATAGATTCATCCCACACGGCAATGGCACTCGCACCCAATAAACCCCGACGCACATCATCGTAATAGCCTATGAGTTGGTACTCCGTATCGCCCACCAACGCATAACGGCGAATCCCAAACCCACGCTGCTCCGCGGCTTGATCAAGCGCGCTTTGCTCCTGTTGCCCCCAACTCGAGTCCGTTGCAATCACCGTCCATACACCTGACATGTCGTAATACGAAAGTGAAAACACACCCGCTCCCTCCTCTGCCACCAAGCCGACCGGATTTTGTCGATATGGTTTGAACAGATCTAAGGGTCGATAGCCATAACCTACGCCCCAATCAACGCGCAACTTGCCTGCGCTGACATCCAAAGTGGTATCACCAACTTGCCATTCGCCCTGCCACGCCAGTTCTCGGATAAGAAGTTGATTATCCGCCTCGCCCCACCATTCATGCTCACCTTGCTGATTGAGATACAAACCTTGGCTGTACAAGGTGAATAAGCCACTGATGTTTTGATAATTCACTTGCACATCAAGTAAAGCATTGAGCGAGTCACGCGCGCTTCCTTGCGCCTCCATAAACGCGCTATCTCGCAGCTTGGCGGTTTCGTAACTTACCGCCCAATCCCATTCAAAACTCCACTCATCATTGGCCGCAACAGGTGCAACCATCCAGAATGAAGCGGCAATGAAGCTAATCGCAACGCTGTTTACATTGATGATGGCGTTAAAGAATCGCACTTTCATAAAACATCCTTGATGGCGTTAATAACCTTAAATTACAGCTCCGATGTATTGGCTTTCGGCAAATAACTCGGGTTGTAGAATTTGTTATCCAACTGCCACGGGACGATTTCTTGATACTCAATCACCGTCTTTTTGCTCGGTTGAATGCTGTCGAGCAGGGTCATCTCACTGACGTAATCTTCGCCGCGGTTGGTCACTCGTCCGTATTGCGCTTGCTTGGCAAGCTTGCCTGAACGCAAATAAAGATCCGCTTTGATCGGGAACGCATCTTGCTCAGACAACCACAAATCGATCTTCTGATAACTCGCTCCCTTGGTTTTGGCCGTTAGGGCAAGGCGATAAGCCGCGATGCTCTGTCCATTTATCGTGAGGGTTTCCGTCGCTTTCCACTCGCCTTGGTAATCCTGGCTCCACGTCAACGTTGAAATATCACCAATTGAGGCTTCACCAAGCAGCTTTTGCATTGGAGTAATACGAATCGGACGGCGGCTCTTAGGCATTTGCAGCCAGTAGTTATCGCCCATCATCAGCATCTTCTGCCCCGCTTCGACCGCCGATTTGAACACCACCAGCGATTCACGATTTGGCCGCGTGTACACATGGTAGAGACGCGTTTTGTCCAACTCTTGGTCTTGATACAAACGCACCAGCGACACCACTTTAGAAGAATCATCTTGCAAGCGGTAGCTGTCGGCTTTCTCAATCAATTGCGCAACTTGTTGTGCATCCAGTACTTGTTCACTAGCACTCGCAACGCTGCTGACAGCCAATAGTGTGATGGTTAGCAATGGTTTGAAATTAAACATAAATCAGTGCCTCCGTAATTGGCTTGTTCACGCCTTTACGCGCCGAGAAAAACGCCGCGACCAAACAAATCAGCAATACTGATAACCCTGCAGCAGCCACCAGCTCCCAAGAAAAGTAAATCGTCAATGGATAGCCTTCTGTGCGTCCTGGCGGTGGCGGCATTTGTACGTCCACCATCATCAAAAAAATGGTCACCAGCGCGGTAAACAAGGCGCCGATACAACTGCCAATCACCGCGAGTAAACCCGCTTCGCGTAAAAATCCGGCGATGATTTCTCGGGGATAACTGCCCAATGCGGACAAGGTGCCGATTTCACGAGTACGCTCGGTCACAGACATAGTCATGGTGTTGAACAACGCGACAAACACGACCAGAGCCATTACGGCGCCCATAATGCCGAAAATACGGTCGTACAAATCTTTCACTTTTAGATAGAAGAACGCACGCACTTGCCAAGGCGTAATTTCAACCTCTTGATCGCCAAAGCTCGGTTTTTGTTTGTTTAGAATCGTCGCGACTTGCTGTTCAACCTTGTTGGTTAAGCTGGTGTCGAACAGAAATACTGACAGCGCACTGACTTTGTCCGACCCCAGCAGAGACTGAGCACTGTTGATGTGTACATAAAGTTGGCGTTTATCCAGCTCAGGAACGCCAGTTGAGTAGATACCGCGAACTTTAAAGTCGTAAGCGTTCAAAGCACCATCTGTCGTAGTAGCAAGTAAGGTAATCCAATCACCCACGTTGACGCTCAGATTATTGGCGAGATCCACCCCAAGCATCACTTCTGGCTCAGAAGCGTCGTAGCGAGAGGCATGAATGTTGGAAAGCGTCTGCCCATCACGCACGTCCAAAAACGGCCCTTTCATATCGAACTCGCGTTCGTTAACGCCGATGCCAATAAAAATCGAGGACTTGCTGCCGTTAGAGATCAAACCGCTGAATTCCACTCGTGGCTGTACGCCTCGCACCTCACTCAAACCAATCAACTGTTTGGTGATCGCATCGGCATGGCTCAAACCATTACTCAATGGCATCTCTTCTTCTTTAGCGAAATAACCCGGCGTGGTTAATGTCAGATGCCCCGTGTCACGCGCGGTGGATTCTTTCAAGCTGTCGTAGGTATAAAGGCCAAAACCACCTGCGCTGGTCAGCGCAAAAACGGCAATGGCGATGATCAGCATCGACAACAAACTGCGTCGGCGATTACGTTGTAGGTTCAGCCAAGCAAGGCGAGCCGAAACGGGGATTAGCTTGCCCATGAGACCTCCTCCACACTGGCGTGCGTTTGGATGATTTTGCCGTCCACCAGCTCGATGGTGCGATCGCAGCGTGATGCCATGCGAGGGTCGTGAGTAGCGACAATGAAGGTGGTACCAAACTCGTGCCCAAGCCCTTTCATGATATCGATGACTTTGTTTGCGGTTTGGCTATCGAGGCTTGCTGTTGGCTCGTCGGCAATCACTAATGCAGGTTTGTGAACCAAAGCGCGAGCAATCGCTACCCGTTGCTGCTGACCACCAGACAAGTTATCGGGCATGTGATGGATAAATGCGCCCAGCCCCACATGTTCCAGCATTTGTGAGGCAAGTTCGGTTTGTTCAGTTTTTGAAAAACCGTTGAGATGCAGCGGATAAGCGACGTTCTCCAAAGCCGTCATCACTGGCACCAAGTTGAATTTTTGAAATATAAAACCCAGCTTTTCACGGCGCATTTTCGCAGCCTGCATTTGTCCACTCGGGTAAGGTTGACCAGCAAACGTTACCTGACCTTGATATTGAGAATCCAACATGCCAAGCACATTGAGTAAGGTACTTTTTCCTGAGCCGGAAGGCCCACACAGCGCCACCATTTCACCGGCAAACACCTCACCAGAGACTTCTTGCAACGCGCGTACGGTCTGGCTGCCAAGGGTGTAATCGCGACTAAGTTGACTGAAAACGATCATGACGCCTCCTTAATGTTTAGCCAGTAACGCTTTGGCAGTTTGCGTTTCTAAGTGAGTGCTATCGAAACTTTCCATTTTCGCCAACCATTTCTGCGCTTGCTCCATGTCCTCTGCACGCAGCGCTGCTTCAATAGCGTAAAGGTAAACCCAAGCCGTTGCCGCGAACGGTTGTTGATTGAAGCTCGGTTCATCAAGCAGAGTCAGGTACAGCTCGTACCCACGCTCAAAGTGATTAAACATATCCGGAAGCGAAGTGTAAGTGGTGGCCGCCATCGCAGTAGCCAATTGATATTCTGGTAGCCCTTGTAAACGCTGCTGCTCTTGAATCGGCATAGGTTGATTTGCCATTAAATCCAAACCTTTCTGAATGGTGGCAAGCCCGCGCTCAGTGAACTTCATCTTGTTCCATGGCATAAACGCATCGCGCCCTTGCAAGGTTTCACTGCTGCCAAGGTAAACCAATGTCACAGGCGTAGCGCCTTGCTTTTGAACTAATTGTGCAAGCTCGTTATGTACAGTATCCACCAAACCCGTGTCGCCCTGTGCGGCTTGGTTAAAACGGGTTAGTAACTGCTCAGTAGGGTTTGCCAACGCCAAGCTGCTACTCAAGGTAAACGCTGCAAATACCGCGCCGAGCAAGGTTGTGGCTCTGGATAAATGAAGATTGAAAACCATCATGGTGACTGTCCTTAGTTGAACGTGATTTGATGGTTTCAGATTACGCCATCGCTTCATAGTCAGCTGTAGGATGCGACCAATGGTATTTTTAGGGAGTAAATGGGCGTGAGCGGCGATAAATGGTTTTGAGTGAAAACACAATAACATCCGAGCGAGTTATCAATTATTGCTGGATTCAACACTAAGTACGATAAAAAGAGTGGCGAAAATATCAAGGCTGGTGTATTTATCCTCTTCACAACATTCCCAGTCGACGTACCACAACAGATGATGCTGCACCTCCTTTCTCGCACTCCTTTGCGCCACATCTGTGAACAGGCCTGTTGTGCTTTCACTTTCAACAAATCTAAGAAAGCCAACATACCCGACCTATTGGATTCTTAGCATCGGAATAGTTTGAACTCTCTTGAGTTCTGGTTGTTTTCGCTCTTTTGAGAGCGTTTTTAGGTTGTAGTAAATGAACAAGCGTTTCTTTCCAAGAATCGATTTGCCACTTTTGATGGCGATAATTCCGATCATGTTATTGAGTTCGCTGACGCTATGGAGCGCCAGTGGCTTCGATGAATCCATGCTCTTTAAACACTTAGCCCGCTGCGCACTGACACTGGTGTGTATTCTGGTGATGTCATCCATTCCAGCAGCCAGTTATCAACGATCGGCACCATACTTGTATTTTGTCGCAGTGTCGTTACTGCTGGCCGTCGCGCTGTTTGGTGACAGCACTAACGGTTCACAACGATGGCTAGATATCGGCTTTTTTCGTTTTCAACCTTCGGAATTAATTAAGCTGTCGATTCCGATCATGATCGCTTGGATGCTGCATCTGGAAGGCGGCAGACCTGACTTTCGTAAAATCGCGCTTTGTTTGATGATTACCTTGGTTCCCGCCGGGTTGATCGCTCTGCAACCCGATCTGGATGGTGCGATCTTTACCGTGATCTACGCACTGTTCGTGTTGTTTTTTGCGGGTATGAGCTGGAAAATCATTGGTGGATTTGTGGTGAGCGTTCTAACGCTCGCCCCGATTCTGTGGTTTTTCGTGATGGAAGCCTACCAAAAAAGCCGTGTGACTCAGTTCTTACACCCAGAATCTGACCCACTTGGCTCTGGTTACCAAATCATTCAGTCGCTGATTGCGATTGGTTCGGGCGGTATGAAAGGCAAAGGTTGGATGAATGCCACACAAGGAACACTGGGCTTTATTCCAGAAAGTCATACCGACTTTATCTTTTCAACCTATGCGGAGGAATGGGGGTTCATTGGCTGTGTGGTATTGCTGGCGCTATACCTATTTATTACAGCACGGGTGATGTTGCTAGCATGCCAATCTGAGCACTTTTTTAGTCGCTTAGTCAGTGGCACCTTGGCGATGAGCTTCTTCCTCTACGCCTTTATTAATACTGGAATGGTGAGTGGATTGTTGCCAGTAATGGGAAGCCCGCTCCCATTCTTTAGTTACGGCGGAACAGCCATGCTGACACAGGGCATCTGCTTTGGCGTAATCATGTCTCTGTGTTACTCCAAATACCGTAATACTTAGCGCTACTCGCAACCATCAGCACGATCAAAAAAGGCTTCCCTCGGGAAGCCTTTTTTACAACAACGAAAGCTAAAAATTATAGCTCAGCGTTGTGGTATACCTGCTGAACGTCGTCGCAGTCATCTAGAAGGTCTAGGAACTTCTGGAATTTCTCTGCGTCTTCACCCGCTACTGGCGTTTGAGTTTGAGGAACGAAAGTGATTTCTTCCACATCAATTGTCAGATCAGGGAATGCTGCGTTTAGCGCTGTTTTCGTTTTGAAGAACTCAGTGTGAGGAGCAAATACTGTGATCACACCATCTTCCAGTTCAACGTCAGTTACGTCTACGTCTTCCATCATTAGCGTTTCGAGAATCACTTCATCGTCTTCGCCTTTGAATTGGAATACCGCTTGGTGATCGAACATGTGAGACACAGAACCTTCCACACCAATTTTCGCGCCAACTTTTACAAAGCATTGGCGAACATCTTGGAAAGTACGGTTGCCGTTGTCTGTTAGACAGTCGACGATCACGCTTGTGCCACCAGGACCAAAGCCTTCGTAACGTGCAGGTACGTAGTCTTCACCACCGCCGCCGTTTGCTTTGTCTAGTGCTTTTTCAATAACGTGCGCAGGAACCTGGTCTTTTTTCGCTTTTGCGATTAGGTGTTTCAGAGACAAGTTCATGTCTGGGTCACTACCACCGTTTTTCGCACACATGTAAATTTCTTTACCGTATTTGGAATAAACTTTAATTTTTGCGCCTGCAGTTTTCGCCATAGAGGCTTTGCGCACTTCAAAACTTCTTCCCATCGGGATGTCTCTCTAAGTTCAAATTTAATGCGAAGGATTTTAGCAAAGAGTGAAACATTGTCCATTTCACTCTGCAAAGGAATGGGGAGGAAACCTCATTCGCCGCTACGGTTTACACCGAGCCACGGTTCGCATCATGCGACACCCATTACTCGTTTGTACTTTTCGACTGCCTGTTGAAAAAAGACTTTTTCATCAGCATCGTTAATCTTAGACAGCTGTTCTTCTATTGCTTCAGGGCCAGATTTGGCCTCTCTGAGTTTCCAAACCAAAAACGACGCTTGTTTATCCAGTTCGATCTTGTTTTTTTCATCAGGCGGCAACAGGGATAGATTAAACGACATTCACAGCCTCAAGGTACTTTAAATACTAGCCGCGCACTATAGCATACAGAGTTACAATTGCAGAATAGAAACGCACTTAACTTGATCAATTTCAAGTTACTCACTTGGGTGTGGCGATATTTTTGAGGGCTTTTGGCAAATATTGTTCAAAGATTTGCTGTAATCGCGCCTTCGTCACAGGCTTAGCAACAAACTCGTTCATGCCCGCTTCAAAGCAACGCTGCTGATCTTCTTTCACGACATTGGCAGTTAATGCGATGATCGGCACGTGAGCGCCCCACTCATTCATGTCACGGATCTGCTCTGTCGCGATAAACCCATCCATCACTGGCATTTGGCAATCCATAAAGATGAGATCAAAGGCGTGCTCGCGGCATAACTGCAATGCTTCTTCACCATGGCTCGCGACACTGACTTTAAGCCCTAGCTGCTCCAGCATAATGCGAACAACCCTCTGATTCACTTCTGTATCTTCGACAATCAAAACCCACGGCGTATCTGGATTTTTGTTCGTTGCCTCATTCGCCTCTGTTCGAGGAAAATCGAGCACATTGAGCGGATCGGTATATGTTGGAAGACCGCTCACCACCGTTAAAGGAATGGTGAAATCGAAACAGCTTCCCAAGCCAAGTTCACTGGTTAGCTTGATGTCTCCACCCATGATGTGGACGAGTTGGGCACAAATCGCCAAACCTAACCCTGTACCACCATATTTGCGAGTTGTACTGCCATCGGCCTGTTGAAAGCGTTCAAACACCGCTTGCTGGTGCTCTTTGGCAATACCTATCCCCGAGTCCACAACGCGAAAGCGAACTTGGGCGATATCGTTGTTTTGCTCGTGCAATGAGACAAGTAATTTGACATGACCACGCTCGGTGAATTTGACCGCGTTGCTAAGTAAGTTATTGAGAACCTGCTTCAGACGCCCTTCATCTCCTTGTACTTCAGCGGGCAACTTAGGGTCGATATCACTGAGCAATTGCAAATTCTTTTGCTGCGCTTTTACTGTGTGTAAGCTGATCACATCCTCCAATAACTGGCGACAATGATACGTCTCGCTGGCGAGTTCCACCTTCCCCGCTTCGACTTTGGAGAAATCGAGGATGTCATCAATAATGGTCATGAGCGATTGCGATGAGTTATCGATGATCTCCACAAATTCTTTTTGCTGCGGATCGAGCTTAGTATCACTAAGCAGCGACGCCACACCAATAATGCCATTCATAGGGGTGCGGATCTCGTGGCTCATGGTCGCGAGAAACTCACTTTTCTTGCGATTGGCGACTTCCGCCTTATCTCGCTCGGCTTCTAACTCGGCTTGATGCTCTCGCACTTTTTGCACGCTTCGATTGTATTTTTGCGCCAACAAGCTGACTTCATCAAAACACCAACGTTTGGGCAGCGTGACCGTACTCGGCGCATTACCGCCGCTAAAATCACTCACCGCACCGGAAAGCAACTGCAAAGGATTCACCAATAAACGGAAGGCAACCCACAACACCCCAACCATCAACAGCAAAATTTTTATCGCTTCTGTCGTGAGCAGAAAAAAGAACTGTTGCCATAAATCTTGATAGACGGCGCTAAGGTCAGACTGCACAGTCAGCTCTGCGAGCTCAAAAGTTTTTTCCCCCACACTAAACTGCATCGGCCAACGCCTCTCAACCACATCTTGCTTGATTTCTGTTCCGAGCTCGATGATAACTTCGTCTTTGGTAGCAATGCGTAGGTAATCCACCGATGGCAAACGCATCGCTCCCAGCGCTTGGGTGAGTAACAGCTCACGGTCTTCAACCCACAAACTGGCTGAAAAGCTGGAGAGGTAGCTCGACTCCACTTGTTTTAAGTCGGTGTCGAGATGGGACAACTCTTCTTGAAAATCACGGTATAAACTGATAGCAGAAATGACTAACGTAAAGATCAAACTCAACGTTAAAACCGCCAGCATAAGCTGGTTACCGATACTAAACCGGCGTTGAGTTCGCTCTTTTACATCCATATGAAATCACTCCGATAATCTTGCGCTACTCTAAATATAGTCGTGAGCAAATAATAATCGAGGATAGGATGAAAGGACTTCTACGTGTATTGGCTTTTAGTTGTATGGCAGTCAGTGCAGCGACCGCCGCTGAAGAGGTGAATTATTACGTTATCGCCGACCAAGCAAGGCCATTTCAAATCGAACAACAAGGACAACAACATGCCGGGATCGTGACGGATATTGTGAACGCGATTTTTGCCAACTCAGATTATAAGGTGAATTTTCACACCTATCCGTTTAAGCGCATGATTTCATTATTAGAAGCGGGTGGGGAAGAAAACTGGCTGACATACGGCAGCCCTGATTGGGGCCGAGTTCAGTCAGAAAACTTATCTAAAGAGCCTATTTACACTGTAAAACACGTGTTGGTATCCAGCAGTGATGCGCCTTTTAAATTCAATACCATGCAAGACATCAAAGGTCGTTCCATCGTGTTGCTGCTAGGTTTCGACTACCCAAACTTAATGCCGTTTTTTGAAGATAAAACCGTCAACGAGATGCGCGTTAAAGATTACGACTCCGCATATCGCGTAATTCAGAGAACGCCAGGCGATACGGCGTTTGTCGAGATGGAATCGCGGGTGATGTACAACTTAAAACGTCTGGAACTGCCACTCGAACAATTTGAGATTCAATCTTTTAGCGCTGTGATCCCCGACTATTCGATCTATCTGGCCTTTTCTCCAGAGATGAAACCTGAAGTACAACACTTTATTAATCAACGCCTGTCGGATCTAAAAGCCTCGGGAGAGATCGATAACATCGTCAAACACTATCTTTAACGCGCCTAGCCCTTTTACTGGTGCAGCTTTTGAGATCCCCACTAAAACGCCAGCCTTCTCAAGCTGGCGTTTTTGTCTATTCGATTTGATACCCGCCAGAAACGATCATTCCGTTTGATCAACAAAATGGGGATCAAACATGTGCCCTAATTTGTTTGCTTTGGTTTTTAGATAGTGTTGGTTGCTTGGATTGCGACCTTCTTGCAGTGGCACACGCTCAACGACATTGATGTGCGCGTTTTTCAAAGCCGCAAGCTTACGGGGGTTGTTGGTCATCAGACGCACTTCGTCAATCCCTAAATGCTCTAACATCCCTTTGCAAAATGCATAGTCTCGCATATCAGCAGCAAACCCCAAACGCTCATTCGCCTCGACGGTATCCGCACCATCATCCTGCAAGTGATAGGCGCGAATTTTGTTGATTAAACCGATGCCACGTCCCTCCTGACGCAAATAGAGCAGCACGCCACTGCCCTCTTCGACGATGTTTTGCAACGCACGATTTAACTGAAAACCACAATCGCAGCGGGTGCTAAATAGTGCGTCCCCAGTGAGACATTCAGAATGGAGCCGAATCAATGGCGCAGACTGAGACGTCGGGTCGCCATACACAAGCGCGAGATGCTCCTTCCCTGTAGCCGTCTCGATGAAGCCGTGCATCATGAATGTGCCCCACTGAGTTGGCAGCTTGGCTTTGTCGATGAACTTAACCAAATTGTAAGGCTCGACATGTCGAAGCTCTGCGCGTACGTTCATCAAAATTTCTCCTAGGTGGTTCAAACCTTTACCGTCTCCCCCATCTCCCCAAAATGCGTCCTTGTGCGAATGCTCGGTAAGGCAAGCATTGCCCGTGCGCATCAGTTTCTGAGCAAGTTTCGGGTTTTGGAGGAATTTTTCTCGCACAATGAACGCCATGACTGAGAGCTTCATGTTGTCCCAATCACTGCGAACGAGATGCTCGTACTGACGGCTTAACGCGAACGCTTCATCCGGCGATTGGGCATGCTGAATTTTGGTTTGCAGTTGGTCATCAACAAATTTCTGAGCTTGATAGTAGTGTTCGCTGGTGGGCCAAGATTGGGAAGATATTTCGACGGGGGCATGACAGAAGTTGGAGAGGAAGCCGTGCGGCTCATCGGGCTCGTAGAAAAGGATCTGATCAACCATATTCGCGCTCCTGCTTAGATGATATGGATAGTCAACAAAAGGCATATCCTACTGATATATCTTTTAGTAACGCCTCTACCATTTGTCAAACCATAGTAAGCAAGCAAAGTGACTTCAGACTGAATAAAAATAAGGTTGGAGAACAAACAAAACGAGCAAGAAACTTCGGTTAAATGATGGGGTTAGCAAATAAAAAGGGCAGCCAGCTGGCTACCCTATGGAGTGGTACACCGAATTGAGAGAATCAGTGAATCAAGCCAAGTTCTCTTGCTTCTTCAATGCTTAACCCGCTTTCGCGGATTTCACGCAGTGCCTCAATGCGACGTCTGGCTTCTGCTGATTTCATTGTTTTCTCTGGCTTCACAACGGTTTCTTCTTCTTCGGGTAATTCCCACTTGTGAGCGATGTTGGTCATCTCTTCATGGTCGATAGAATTAATGGACATATTTCCTCCGAACACACCATGTTTTGGACAGCTAATCTATAGCAAACCCACTGTGCGGAGGTAAGAAAAACAGTGGGGAAATGTGACCCCTCCCGACCTTTCATCAACTCGTTAATAGATTCATCACTTACCTTTTGCCAAAGGCCAAATTTACGATTAAATTTGAAAAATTCCCCCTAAGAAAAGTGTGCTGATCCAGCTCTCATTTTTGTCTTTTTTTATCACACTCTCGTAACCAAAATTCGACTTTTTCTTTCATTCAAGTTTCGAGTCACTTCACCTATTCGGTCGATTACGCTTTCTTCTCATTTGCACATACGATAATGATAATAATTATCCTTTGCATTGGTTGGGTATTTTTAATGAGTGAGATTAATTTAAGTCACGCCTTTCACAGCGATCCGGTCATCCAGATCCGAGATTTGTGCGTGGACTACATCACCGACAATGGTGACTTTAATGCGGTGAAATCGGTCAGCTTTGATATTGGAAAAGGCGAAGTATTCGGCCTTGCTGGGGAATCTGGATGCGGAAAGAGTACCATCGCTTTTTCGATCAATCGTCTGCACAAGCCGCCCGCGTTTATCTCTGGCGGACAAATTCTGTTCCAAGGTAAGGACATCTTACGTTTGTCCGATAAGGAGCTAGGAGCGCTGCGTTGGAGCGAAATCGCCATGGTATTCCAAAGTGCCATGAACTCGCTTAATCCGGTACTGACCATTCAAGAGCAGTTTGCGGACGTCCTACGTCATCATCAAGGACTCAGCAACGAACAAGCCAAAGATCGCGCCGAAAAACTGCTCGATTTGGTGAACATCCCTCGAGATCGACTGGGTGAATATCCGCACCAGTTCTCTGGGGGAATGCGCCAAAGGCTGGTTATTGCCATTGCGCTGTCTTTAAACCCTAAGCTCATTATTATGGATGAACCAACGACAGCGCTTGATGTGGTGGTGCAGCGAGAGATCCTGCAGCAAATTTATCAGCTGAGAGAAGAATTTGGTTTCTCAGTTCTTTTCATCACCCACGATTTAGCCTTGATGAGCCAATTGTGCGACCGCATCGCCATCATGCGCCATGGTGAGATCGTAGAAGTCAATCACGCTTACGAGATCCGCAATCACCCACAACACCCTTACACGCAAAAATTGTGGGCCTCGTTCCCCAATATTCACGATGTTCACAAGCAGCCAGAGCAACAAGGAGCACCAGCATGAGTCAACCGATCATTCAAATGAAAAACGTGATCAAAGAGTTCACTGTGGGCGGTGGCTTTGCCAAAGAAGAGACTTTTCGAGCGTTGCAAGGCGTCAGTTTTGATCTTTACGCCGGGCGAACATTGGCTCTCGTTGGCGAATCAGGCTGCGGTAAAAGCACGTGTGCAAGGCTAATCACAAAGGTTTACCCGGCGAGCGAAGGGGAAATTCTATTTAACGGCACCAATATCAATGACATCACCTCACGACACGATATTCAAGATTATCGCAGTAAGGTACAAATGGTGTTTCAAGACCCTTTTGGATCGCTGAACCCTACCCACACAATTCGTCATCATCTAACTCGCCCGTTGAAAATCCACAAGCAGGTGCAGCATGACCGCGAGATCCCGGCGAGATTGGAGGAACTTCTCAAGCTGGTGGAATTGCCAGAAGAGACGTTAAACAAGTACCCGCACGAACTCAGCGGCGGTCAGCGTCAGCGAGTAAATCTCGCACGCGCACTGGCCGTCGGTTCACAAATAATTTTGGCCGATGAGCCAACATCGATGCTGGATGTGTCAATTCGCTTGGGCGTATTGAACTTGATGCAGCGTATGAAGCAAGAGCTTGGGATTGGCTTTTTGTACATTACCCACGACCTCGCCACCGCGCACTACATCGCTGAAGAAACAGCGGTGATGTATAAAGGGCAAATCGTTGAATGGGGTGACACGCACGCGATCTTGAAAAATCCACAGCACCCATACACTAAGTTGTTGATCTCAGCCGTGCCCGATCCTGATCTGCCATTTGGAAACTTGGTGAAAAATGAACCAAACTACTCAATAGACGCCGATGAGATCCGTCATCGCAGCAGTGTTGTGGTTGATGAATATGATCAAGTTGGTCCGAATCACTTTGTTAAACAATGGATTGAGGCTGCATGATGGAACTGACCTCCTGGCAAGATCAAATCTCGGATTGGTATGAAACTAGGAAGCATGATCAAGTAGACGTGTTAGAAGCGATCTTGTACGAAGCTCCTGATACCGTGTTTGGTCCTGAGCTGTCTGATCAACAAAGTAAAGCCATCGCCTGCTGGCTAGATGGATGTTTGAGAGTATTTCAATACGCCAGGTATCAAGACCATCACAAAGCTTACCAAACTCTGCTCTATGCAAGCGCGAAGCTCGAACAAGCGGCATGCCAACCCATGAGTGATATTCTGCTTAAAGATTGGTGCTTAAAACGCTTACAGCATTTGACCGTATTGGCGTTGGAATTTTGCAATCAACAGCAAGATCAAAGCCAATGGCAACAACAAGCCAATAACTTGATCGAATCACATGTCGCCTTAATGCGATCACTTAACTGGAATGAAACAAGGAAACATGATCAAGGACTGCGACATTAATACGGAAGAATGATCAAGAGTGTTCAGGAAAATTAGGCAAAAAAAAGCGAGTTTCTTGAGGAGAAACTCGCGAAGTCTATTCAGAATGAATGTAACAATATGAGCCAATCTATTAATCATCAGAAAGGACAAAAGGTTGTCTATTCGAGATAAATGTTAGTCTTCGCTCAGACATCTAATGTCAGTGGTTTGTTAGAGTTGAGTCTGTTTTCTATCATCGAAAGACATTGTTACATTTTAAATCAATCAGTCACGGCTATTACTCACCCCTGCTTGCGCGAGATCATATTAAATCGCCATTTCATCCAAAGCACGGAACACCATCTCATCCATGTGACCATCAAACACTTGTCGGCAAACTTTACGGCGCACCGCTAAACCAGCAATCAAACGTTCAATCGTGAGATGTTTAACCTCGTTTTGAGTGTTAAACAGCTCTACAGTTTTGCTCAGAGTCTCATAAGGAATCGGTTCATCCCCTACTCTCAGCCAATCTAGCTTCTCAATGTACTCAGAACACTCTTCTTTGATTGAGGCATACGAGTGCCCTGTCATTGCAGACAACGCCGTTATACTGCGTTCTAGCGCCTCTGGAGAGGTGTATTTCGACAGAGTAATGGTGATCTCATCTGCGTTGATCTCGACAAGGTGCTTTCTTTGCTTCACTCGACGCCCCAAATTTCCACGCGGAGACGGGGTTTTGCGCTGAATAGGCTCAAATTCGCCGTCAATGATGCCTGAGAGCGCTTCAAGCTGCTGTCGGGTTACCATCTCATTACGAAGCGGGTTTGGCAGCGTAGGCGCCATGTTGCGCTTGCCTGCGTTGGTTGTACGAGCACGTGAGTAACGCAGCACCTCTTCGACGTCACATTTGATGTCGATCTGGTAATCCATCACTTTATCATTCTCGATCATAGTTTCGATCGTTAAGTGATAGCCCCATAAGTTCACAACAAAAAGATCGTCTGTCCCTTTGCCGTCTGACAAGCGTTTCAGCTCACGGATCAGATCCATTGAGAATCGACGCCATTCAATGTTACGTGCAAGCTTCTGATTTAACTCGCTCAACAGCATGCAATCTGTGTGTCGGCGCACCATACGACTACGGAAAAACGAATACAGCTGGAACACCAACGTATGCTGTTTCAGGATTTCTGGTGGGAACAAGAAGAAATAATCGCGTGTTAGTAGTTCTTCGTAGAACGACGGTTCCCACACCAAGATGTATAAGTTGGGTTTAATACGAATTTCGCCATCACTGCCTTCAACGGGCGCTTCTTCTGAAGCCGTGATGGTACGGGCTAAGAAGCGGAAGCGGTCACTCTTAAAGCCTTCGGGCATATTTTCACTGAGCCATCGGCCAGTGAGTTCATGCAGTTGGAAATCGGTAAACTCGATACGATCGATACTGTCACGGATGGAATCACGCGCTGGGCCACTGTCTTTTTTGCCACGTAATGACAAAATATCGGTGATGTAGAGCGGCGTTTTATTCGGAACGTGCGCGGCATCCATTTGATATTGATCTTTATGATGATCATGGTATTGCACTGTCAGAGTAAACAACGCAAACAGCGTCATCAAATCATCGACTGTCATGATATTTTTGGAAGATCGCGTTTCAATCACCGCTTTGGTGCCTGAGATCGACACCATGGATTTCTGATAGCTTTTACGAGTGCGAGGTGGTGCGAGAGCTTGGTCAATGATCCCCGCCCAATTCGTTGGTGAAACGACAAATTGATCCGCTTCATCCTTCATCATTGGTGGCGTATTTAAGCCGTGCTCATTCAACAAGCGCTTGTTCACTTGGGTTTGTGCGAGTGCCTTAGAACGTTTTTGCTTTTCATTCTGACGAACTTTGTCAGTGACTAAGCTTGTTGCCCCCAAAACCGAAATGAGCTGGTTTGGGTTTACAAACTTATGCAGCATGGTTTTGCCTGCTAGGCCTTCCTCAAAACGTACTGGAGTCTGGGTAAACAAGCCGATATTGACAGCCGCTCGTAAACGTTGCTGAAGTGCAGCACGAGTCAGTTGACCGTCTGTGGCTTCAACAATCTCAGTTGTTGAAACAAGTCCATCTTTGCTGCTGAAACCTCGCAATGAGATCAGATTAAGCAACTCTAAGATGCTTTTGGTCACCCCTTTGAAATGTTGGTACTGCTCTACCCAATCAGCAGAGGATTCATGTACCTCAAAAAGATGGCCATCCTTATGGCTTCTTGGTGCTTTAATCAGAATTTTTTCATCAGCCGTCATTTTAGATCCAGATCACACTAGCCGTAGTTGTGCTATGGTTCCGAAGAATAAAGAAAAACAGATCATAAATAAAGAAAAAATCTTGTTTTTTAAATAACTGATCTTTTTGATTATTCTGATCTTAATTGATTATATGATCTATTGATCTGGTTATTTTTACGAGCCTAAGCTGCTGTTATTAATGAGTATTTTTTGAAGGTGTTTCGGAACTATGATCATAGCTTTATCGAAACGATGATCAACAAAACCTTGAAAGCATGATCACTTCATTCCGCAAGCATGATCATTAAGTTCCTGAAAAGATGATCAAAACAATCATGAAACGATGATCATGATGTCTGTACAGGTTATCCACAGAAATCCGTGATTACCTCGATCTTGATTTGTCGATCCTCTGCTATTGTGAGTGTTTCGAGGTTACGGATCAATGATCAAGCTAAGGTTATTTCGTCTCTCTTTACCTTCAATTGTTGCCAAATTAGCCAAACGATTAAAATGACGTCAATTTGGGTCCTTCGCCTCAAAGATTGCATGATTATCAGAATTAACGGAAGCATGATCATGAAAGACACTATGTCTTGTTTGCCGATACTGTATTTCATCGTTCCGAAGGTTGAGAGGCGCATTTATGCTTCAATCCCCCATTCCGTCTGCACTCAGCCGTAAATAGCGCATTAAAAAGCATGCTTCCGAGAAACCTACTTGCTTGATCATTTTTCCGAGAAATGGATCCATGTACTCAAGCCTTGATTTACCTTCATTCGTCCATTATCTGCCATGATCATGCTTTCGTATTTACAGTTATCTTCGAAAACATGATCAAGAGTCTTCCTTGATCATGGTTCCGTTCTTATTCGTTGTCTTTTCGCTGATTTTGCTTCGGATGCATGATCAAGGTCGTGACGCGACACTATTTCCTCTCTTTTCCTCCACAATCAGTATGTAAAATGATTTAAGTCGATTGAAATCACATAATCCGTAATTTAGCCCACTTATATAATCGTTCCGGATAAAATAGATTTACAATGTAAATAAGTGACAATGTAACACTTTTAATTTTGAGAAGAACTAACCTCCTTTATTTGGAATAAATCGATTAAAAATTGATATATTTTTCTTCTTAAATCATAAAACAGCCAATTTTGATGGTTTTTTATGTGATGGTTGTTCAAAATGAATGTGCACCTTTTTGTTGTTTTTGAAGTCTACTGCTGTACAATTAGATGCAGATATCCTTCCAACGGAATTTGGCATGAAAAGAGAAAAAACGATTGAAAATCTTCAAGAGTTAGCTGAGCTGACGCAACAAGTTCAAGCTGACCGTATTGAGATTGTTTTGGAAGAGCGAAGTGACAACTACTTCCCACCAATGTCTAAGGCGATGATGGAGACTCGCTCTGGTTTAACTCGTCGTAAACTGGATGAAGCGATCGGTAAGATGGAAGCCGCAGGCCACCAATTTACTAAAAACAACGCGAATCATTACTCCATTACGTTAGAAGAAGCACACATGCTGATGGATGCGGCTGAAGTGCCAAAATTCTATGAGCGTAAGAAGAATAACGGCAATAAACCATGGATTATCAACGTACAAAACCAAAAAGGTGGTACGGGTAAATCAATGACGGCCGTACATTTGGCTGCTTGTTTGGCGCTTAACCTAGATAAACGCTACCGCATTTGTTTGATTGACTTGGACCCTCAAGGTTCATTACGTCTGTTTTTAAACCCGCAAATCAGTGTGGCTGAGCACGACAACATTTATTCAGCGGTGGACATCATGTTAGGCAACGTGCCTGATGGAGTTGAGATCGACCGCGAATTTTTACACAAGAACGTGCTGTTGCCGACGCAATATCCGAACTTGAAGTCAATCTCCGCATTCCCAGAAGATGCTATGTTTAACGCAGAAGCGTGGCAAACGCTGTCTGAAGACCCATCACTTGATATCGTTCGTCTATTGAAAGAACAGCTTATCGACAAGATTGCGAATGACTTCGATATCATCATGATTGATACCGGTCCGCACGTTGACCCTCTGGTTTGGAATGCGATGTACGCGTCCAATGCACTGTTAATTCCTTGTGCGGCAAAACGTCTAGACTGGGCATCTACGGTTAACTTCTTCCAGCATTTGCCTACGGTTTATGAGATGTTCCCAGAAGATTGGAATGGCTTAGAGTTTGTTCGTCTAATGCCAACCATGTTCGAAGACGACAACAAGAAGCAAGTCTCGGTATTGACGGAAATGAACTATCTGCTTGGTGACCAAGTGATGATGGCAACCATTCCACGTAGCCGTGCATTTGAAACGTGTGCAGACACCTACAGCACTGTGTTTGATTTAACCGTAAGTGATTTCGAAGGCGGCAAGAAGACACTTGCAACTGCTCAAGATGCGGTTCACAAAAGCGCATTGGAATTGGAGCGCGTATTGCACTCTAACTGGCCGTCATTAAATCAGGGGTAAACAGTAAATGGCTTTGAAAACGTCTGAATTAAACGCGAAATTATTTGGTAAAACGAATAAACGTCGAGTAGCGACTCCACAAGAAGCGCAAACGGCAGCAAAAGAAAAAGCGCAAACCATCGAGTTGGCAGTGGCGGGTGAGGGCACGGTTCAGTTTGAATTAGTTCGTATTCCCGCAGATAAAGTGGCAAGCGAGACGCGTGTGTTCGCGGACAATGCCCGTGAACAATCATTCTTGAATGAGCATGCTTTATCTGATGTTTTGGTGACACTGAAAGAGCGTGGTCAACAGTACCCAGCTGTTGGTCGTCGCACTGACGATGGCAAAATTGAAGTGCTAGACGGTAGCCGCCGTCGTATGTCTTGTATCTTGGCGGGTAAGGATTTCTTGGTTTACGTTGGTGATGGTATCAACACTGAACACGCGAAATTCCTATCTGACGTCGCGAATGCTCACAAACCGCTGTCGCTTTACGAAAAAGGCAAAGAGATGCAGGCTAAGCTGGAAAGTGGTGAAGCCGAAGACCAAAAAGCGCTAGCGAAAATGTTCCAATGCAGTGAGGCATTGGTAAGTGGTGCGCTTAAAGCCGCGGCATTGCCGCTAGAATTGCTACAAGCGTATCCAAATGTTGGCGATTTAGGTCGTCCAACCATCGTTAAACTGCACAAACAGTTCTCAACATTGACCGCTGAGCAGCAGCAAAACTTGTTGGATAAATGCCGTACATCTGAAGGTTACTTGTGGCAACGTAGCAAGGCACAAGGCGTGGCTCGTTTGACCAAAGAAGTGACGGAAAGCATCGAAAGTTGGATCTCAGAGTTAGCACCAGCTAAACCTGCAAAAAAAGCTGAAAAAGTTGACCTTGTCAAAGGTCGAGCAAGCTACAGTCGTAAAGGCAGCAATCTTGCTCTCAATCTGAAGAAAGTCGACGACAGCTTGATGGAAGAAATCCTTACTTTTGTTCAAAGCAAAATGCAATAAAATTAAGCTTTAACGATAACCGCCTTCGGGCGGTTTTTTTATGTCTGCGATCTTGAGCGTGTGGAAGCATGCTCCGAATAGCAGATGTGATAACATGGCGGCAGTTCAACATCGGATAGACCCCATGCACGCACAATCTGAATTTCTATCTTCACTTCAACGCCAATCTCAACATGCTTTTCAACGCTCAGGCGTTGTTTTGCAAGGAGAGGCCGATTGGCAAGAGGCCATTCTCTCTGCATTTCTTCAAACTCAAACCACACAACGTTGGTTCTGTGTTGGGGATTGGTCATTCGAGAGTGCCTTTTGTGTTGGAATGAAGCAGGGAAATCGACTACTCGGCAGAGAATGTGATGTGCTGCTGTTTGACGCGCGAAAAGAGTTCGATGCTAATAGCTTTACGGCGGCAATTGGCTCTCTCGTTGGCGGTGGAATGCTACTTGTTGTGACAAATACTGCTCAGCCACAACATTTCGCTGAGCAATGGATGCAGACCCAATGGCAAAAGCTGATAGTGCTTGAGCAGGGGAAAGTCATTCCCCAGGTTTCTGAGTTTGCTATTGCGCAGAGAAATACAGAATACATAGAGCAGACTCACGCTGTTTCATTAATCGAGAAAGTGGTGAGTGGGCATCGTAAGCGTCCTTTTGTGCTCACGGCTGATCGCGGTAGAGGTAAAAGCAGCGCGTTAGGTATCGCTTGTGCTCAGTTGTTGCAACACAAGCCGCTGCGTATATTACTTACCGCGCCTTCTATTAACGCTGTTGAGCCAGTCTATCAGCACGCGCACCGTTTACTTACATCTGCCAAACAGATGAAGAAAGACCGTTTGGAAGTCGGCTATGGGTATATTCAGTTTATTGCGCCTGACGAATTGTTGTCTTCGCTGCCTGAGTGTGATTTGTTGCTAGTTGATGAAGCGGCTGCGATTCCCGTCCCGATGCTCAAACAAATCACCGAGCATTATCATCGTTTGGTCTTTTCTAGCACGATTCATGGCTATGAAGGCTGCGGACGTGGCTTCACGTTGAAGTTCATTGAATGGTTGCAACAACAACGACCTGGCATGAAGACGTATCACATGCAGCAGCCAATTCGTTGGAGCGCAGATGATAAGTTAGAAATGTGGTTGTATGACGCTTTTATCTTGAACGCGGAATTATCGCCGCAATCCATTGAAGGCATGGCGAACGTATCGTTGAACAAAGTGGACAAGCAAGCACTGGTTCACCAGCCCAACTTGCTACGCGAATGCTTTGCTTTACTGGTTAACGCTCATTATCAAACCTCACCGAATGATTTGCTCCATTTACTACGAGATGACAACAGCTCCGTTTATCTCGCGATGGATAAACAAAATATCATCGGAGTCATTCTCACGGTTGAGGAGGGCGGTCTTGATGACGAGTTAATTGAAGCCGTTCAACTTGGTCAACGTCGTCCTAAAGGGCATTTGACGCCAATCACCATCATCAATCAACTTGGTTTGGTAAAGGTAGGCAGGCTTATTACTTCACGAGTGATGCGAATTGCGGTGCATCCTGATCTACAAGGTTCGGGCATTGGCAAGCACATGCTAACACTACTCGAGGAAAGTGTTGGTGCCCATGTGGATTACCTATCGACAAGTTTTGGTGCGACGGATGAGTTGATTCAGTTTTGGCAACAAGCTGGTTATCAATCCATTCGTTTAGGAACTATGCGCGATGCCGCCAGCGGTTGTTATTCATTGTTGATGGTTCGCCAACTTGCGAATAAATCACAAACTTGGATTGATGACGCACAAGCATTGTTTCATGAGTTTTTGTCTGCGAGCCTTTCCCTTGTTTATCCTAAGTTAGAGCCGAGTCTGGCTAGAAGCTTGTTGCGTCAACCGATTCAACATCAAACCTTACATCCGACTAAGCGAGTATTGCTTCAAAGCTATGCGCAGGGTGGTGCAAGCTATGAATCGATTTTTGTGTGGTTACAACAGTGGCTGCGTCAATATGGTTTAGCGCCTGTTTCTGATTTGATGATAAGTAAAGTGTTCTTAAACCATGATTGGGGCATTTGTGCCAAACAATTTGGATTATCGGGAAGAAAGCAAGTTGAGCAACAGTTAAGAAATGAGTTAGAAAAGTTGTTGAGTCAATTTACAGTGTAAACGCAACGCCTTATGGATTTACACTGTAAATAGAGACGAGCTGAGAGGAGTGACTTTACACTGTAAATTCACTCCTTTTTTGTTTTTGATGAATGATAAAAAGCAAACTCATGACCGACTAAGTTCAATGTTGAGCTGTAAACAAAATCGCCAATAAAAGGGAAGGAGTGGCGTCGCCACTTCTATTGTATTGAAGCACTATAACTACAAGCTACAACTTTCTCATGCTGTAGAGTGGAGCATGAAGTGAAACGAGAGTGGAATGATTTACGCGGATGAATCACCATGCCTAATACTTAATTTACTCAATAATACCAAGGCTTCGACCTTTAGTGACCTGAGCCCTATTCTTCGAAGTGCGAGGTTTGTTCAGAAAATGTTTTTGGTTAGACTGAAAGTGTTGATGGGAAGCAAAGTGGTAAGGGTATGTGGAAGCTGTGTCTTGAGTTATCTGAAGATAAGACCAAGGTGATAGCCCGTCTTCCGGGAGAAGTGGACCTCGGGGGTGAGCTAAATCAAAATGAATTAAACGAGCAGCTCGTCGCAATGAACGCTGAAAGGATGTTTGTTGTTGAGGGGGAAGTCGTGAGATTCATTAACTGCGCCAAAGAACGTAAAGCCGAAGCTTACGAAGGCATCGTCATTGCGGAAAAACGCAACGCGCAAGTTGAGGTCGAATTATCGAATAATGACATGCTCGCCAGTATGAACGTTGTCGGTGCGTACGGAGGCCGAGGTTTACGTGGCCCCGAGATTGTTCAAGCCCTTGCTCAAGCGCGAGTTTCGAAAGGCATCAACAAACTGGCTTTGAAGAAAGTGTTGGTTGTCAGCACTCAGCTCAAACCCGGCGAAACTTTTTCTCAACCTGTAGCGGTTGGTAAGCAACCTATCAAAGGCAAAGACGCTCTTTTTACTCCTCTCGTTAAAGACATCACCAAACGCATCCTCAAACCCAAAGACGGCCAATCTGCTAGCGACAAAATTGATTTACGTAACCTCGGTGAAACTATCGCGGTTGACGTAGGCGATGAGGTGATGCGCCGCACGCCTGCGACCAAAGGTACGCCTGGTTTTACTGTTCAAGGGCGAGTGATTCCTCCACAAGCCGGGAAAGACAGCCCAATGAAGCCAGGCAAGGGCACCGAGATAAGCAAGCACGACCCAAACCTATTGATTGCATCGGTATCCGGTACGCCTCTAATTAAAGACAAAACCATTGAAGTTGATAACGCACTCTGTCTCAATAGCGTTGGCGTGAATACAGGTCACGTGAAATTCAAAGGGAATGTGATTATCGGTGGCAACATTGAATCCGGCATGATTGTTAAAGCGACGGGTTCTATTACTGTAGGCGGCTTCATTGAATCGGCTGACGTACAAGCGCAAGACGACATTCAAGTTGGTAAAGGGATCATTGGCCACACCGTGAGTGATGGCCAGCCAAAGAGTTGTCACGTCAAAGCCAAAGGTTCGATTCGTGCCAGCTACGCCCAATATTGTGATTTGCAAGCTGGCGAAGATATTGAGTTGGCGGTGCACAGCATGAATAACGATATTGTTTGTGGGCGCAATCTGACGGTGCTGGATGCGAACGGTAGGAACGGTACGCTCAGCGGCGGAGATGCAAAAGTCGGTGACAAAGTGGTGTGCTTACAATTGGGCGTAGAAGGCGACACCGCCACTAAGGTAGAAGCGTTCGCGCGCTATTCTGCATTTAAGGAGCGATTAGCAGAGCTCAAAGATCAATACAAACGCGCTCAAGAAGGCACGATGGATGTGATTCGTAAAGAGCTCGAATTTAAGAAACGTCCTAAAGCCGAACGTACCGACGAAGAACAAGCTCAGATTGATGTGATGAAAACACAAAACAACGAGCAGCTTGAAGCGATAAAGCAAAAGCTAGAACAAACGGAACATGACTTTGAAGTCGCGTTAGAAGAAAATATTGTCGAAGCCAAAGAGCGTGTCTTCACTCGCGTGACGGTGCAGTTTGGCGACGAGCAAGTAACGACAAAGCGTACTCATGGCGGTTGTTCGTTCCGTTTCAATCAATACGAAATTAAAGTCTCGGCGAACTTGGAAGAAGAGGACGTCGCTGCGGTTTAAGCTTTCTTACTCACTGAGCCCACACGTCGCAACAAGATGTGTGGGCTTTTGTTTATCTACAAATCGACAATGTGCTCTTGATAGTAGTCCGCAAGCGCACCGACTTGGCTGCTACACATTACTTTCATTGCTTGTTTAATGTGTTCTATTGGCCAGTTCCACCATTGGATATTGAGTAGCATTTCAATCTCTTTATCGCTGAATCGTTGACGTACGACTTGGTTGTTTCCAACCACCACCGAATAAGGTTGGACGTCTTTCGTCACTACTGCGCGTGCTCCGATGACGGCTCCATCGCCGATGTTTACTCCGGGCATGATCATCGCCTCGCTGCCAATCCAAACATCGCTCCCCACCACCGTGTCTCCGGCACGCTCGAAACCGTCTTGCACGCCTTCTCCAAATTCTTCAGGAGAGAAGGGGAAGGCCGAAATCCAGTCAATGCGATGACCTTGGTTTCCTGCCATCATAAAGGTGGCTCCAGAAGCGATGGAACAAAACTTGCCAATGATTAATTTGTCGATGCTATCGGGTTCTCTACTTTGCCATTCTTGAAGTGTGACGGGGTCACCCAACAAGTAGCGTACTGCTTGCTCTTCGAAGCTTTTTTGATGATAGAAGCCCGAGTAATAGCTGTAATCGCCAACGATGATATTGGGATTAGTGATGTGATCTTTAATGACTTGACCTTTTAACCACGTGTCGAAAACACTCATAACTCATCCTTTCAAATTTAGGTTGTTCAGAGTTTAGAGGCTTTCTATTATTTCCAGTAGTTTGATTTTAGAGATTCAGAATTACTGTATGGAAATAAAATGGCTCAGCTACGTACCACTTTACGTCGCTTTGTGCGAGGAGCGAAGTATTGCTGGCGCAGCAAAGCGACTGAATTGTTCGAATGCGCATGTAAGTCGGCAACTTAAACAGCTTGAAGACATATTGTCGGTGCAGCTTATTCAGCGAACTACGCGCCAGTTTAATTTGACCTACGATGGTTTGCGGTTTTATCAGCAGGTAAAGCAACTGCTCGAAGGCGCAGAGCAGATCAATGAGCAAGTCATGGCAAACGAGATCGTATCGGGAAAATTGAGAATAGCGGCGTCCGCTTCTTTCGGAGCTGCGATACTCAGCCAAACATTGATCGAGTTTCGATTGCAACATCCACAAGTGAGCGTCGAAGTGATCTTCACAGAGACACCTCTCGACTTGATTGAGGCCGGGTTTGATATCGCATTCTACTTTACCGATACTCCTCCAGAGGGATACGTCGGCCATCAGCTACGCACTTTACACTGTAAACCGATCGCTCATCGCTCGTATTTAGCTGATAAACCAAATGTAAGTACGCCAGAGGAGCTTGGTGACTTAGAGCACATCCTTTATAAAAGTCGTGACTTGGTGTTAGACAAGTGGACGTTTACGCATAAGCAAACTCAGCAGCAGTGCAGCATTGAGTTAGAAAGTACGCTGAGTTTTAATCTTGTTCAGTCCATGTTGGATGCTACTTTGGCTGGCTGTGGTGTAGCCATGTTAGATGAATTTGCACTGGCTAAACTCGAATCTGCACAAAAAGAACAACTCGTGAGTTTGCTGCCAGAATGGCAAACGGATGCGATTTTGCCGCTTTATCTGCTTTACCCAAAACGTGAGCACTTACCAAGAAGAACGCGAGCGTTCATTGATCACTTTAGGAACATATATTCTGTCGGCGAATAGCGACAACAAACTTAGCAACAATTGAGGAAGCAAAGGAATGCGAAAACACTGTATTGCGATTGGTGGTGGTGGCTGGATGATGGGAGAGAATCCGAGCCCGCTCGATCAATACATTTTGTCTTTGTCTGGTAAGGAGAATCCAAACATTTGTTTTCTACCGACAGCCACGGGAGACGCCGATGAAGTTATTGAACGTTTTTACAATGCGAAGCTTAGTGAAAACGTAACCCATTTTCCGCTGTTTAAGTTTGATGCTGGTTGGAAAGAAACGCTATTTGAACAAGACATCATTTACGTCGGTGGCGGTAATACGCGTTCGATGTTGGCCATTTGGCGCGAATGGGGAATCGATAGAATACTCAAGCAGTGTTATGAACAAGGCATCATCATTTGTGGCATGAGCGCTGGTGCAATTTGTTGGTTTGAGTTTGCGGTGACAGACAGTGATCCCGAAGCATACCAAGTTATGCGTTGTCTTGGATTAATTGACGGTTTGGCTGCGGCGCATTTTTCTCATGTAGGTGAGAAGTTCGAGGTTTTCCAAGCCTTTGCTCGTTCTCAACCGAGCATCACTTGTTATGGCATTCACGATTATGCGGCATTGCACTTTGTCGATGGAAAATTGTTAGCTACTGTCACCAGCTTTCCTGATGCAGGCGTGTTGGTTAAAATAGGTAACGAAGAAAACATATTGCGAGGGTGAGCTTCTTCAAATCAGCATTAAAGGCAATAACTACTGACCGGACACAGAAGAAGCTCATGGATTCAGCTAACTCACATTAAGTATCATGCTTACAGCTCGTAACGCAGACCTAAGTGGTAGTAGCTTTCGTCTGCGTGCGCACCGCCAAACGAGACTTCTTGTCCATTGCTGTAGCCACGCGAACCGTTACGATCAACGTAGTTTGTGTAGATAGAAGAACGAGGCGTCAGTTTGTATTGCACTTCTAGCGTTGTATCTTTCAGCTCTAGCTCGTCACCATCACTGTTTTCTAAAGAACGATAACCAGCACGCAGTGCCCATTTGTCATTTACACTGTAAACCGCCGTCAATTCCATCACTTTGTCGGTGCTGGTTTGTGAGTAATAGCCCTCTAGTTCATCTTCCGAGTACAACGCACCCAACATCAAATCACCTAAGTAGTAACGCGTACCTGCGCCCCAGAATGTGTAATCGGTGTCGTTGCTTTCACGTGCATCACCTTTATTTTTCTGCATCGCCACCACTGGCGCCAAGGTACCCAAATTCCCCATGTCTAGCGTATAACGCAGTGCAGCGTTGTAACCGTAGTCGAGCTCAGAAGTGTTGTTTCCTAAAATGTACGCGACAGAAAAGTCGAAATTACCTAGGCTGTTTTGGTATTGCAGCGTACCATCTTGACGGAAAACTTGCGTCGCGGTTTTGTCGACTTTGTTCGCTTGGCGCGCCATAGAAACATCGGAAGAGGCGAACACATCACCAATGTCGGTAAACATAATCAATCCAGATGCCACGCGACCACCAGTAATGCGACCATAATCTTTCGCATCAATACCTGCCCATACATAACGTGCGGTCAGAGACGGTTTGTCGTTTACTTGGTTTGCGTATTCAGCGGCACCCACTTGGTATTGCGCTTGGCCGATGATCGACGCGTACTCGTTGATGGTTTGTGAACCGTTTAAACCAATACGACCATCAAACTCGCCATTTGCATCGCCATGCTCATCATTTTTACTGGTGACATTGAAACCAAGACGAGAGTAAATATTTAAAACTGACCCATCTTCCGCTTGATACAGCTGCGCTGCCATTGCATTTGATGCCATCAATGTTGGGAGAAGTAGAGTCAAAATGTGCTTTTTCATGATTAACGACCTTTCATTTCTATTGTTTTAGGTACGACAAAGCCCCTTCCGAGTAACGGAATAAGAAAAATTGTCGTGAAGTAGAGAGGATGCGCCCTTGTTTGCCAAGGGCGCGAGCTAGTCCATTCCTATAGGGGAAGAATGATTTAGCTTAAATCGACGTCTTTGCAGCCAAAGAAGTAAGTCGCGAGGAAGCCGACTATGTAAGAGATAAGCAGGCCGGCAACAAACACCATCATGCCCGGGAAGATGCCATTTTCAGATGTCATGAGAGGAATCGCCACGATACCGGACGGGCCAAACACCGTATTAAGACCAACTGGCAAGCCAAGGTAAGAAACTAAGCCGATAAAGAAGCCGCCCGCAGCGCCACCAATACAAGCGGTAACGAATGGTTTTACGCGTGGTAATGTCACGCCGTAAATCAATGGTTCGCCAATGCCTAGAAGACCCGGAATAATAGCGCCTTTAACTTGAGTGCGCAGTAGAGCGTCTTTTTTGGCTTTGAAATACAGCGCCATTGACGCGCCAACCTGACCGCCACCAGCCATCGCCAGGATAGGGAATAGCGAGTTAAAGCCCTGTGCTTCCATCAATGCGAAGTACACTGGAACGAAACCTTGGTGGATGCCAAATACCACAGAAATTAAGAACAAACCTGCCAAGATTGCAGCGCCTAATGGGTTATCGTTCAAGTTGAGGAACAACCAAGACATCCCTTTAAACAGCTCGCCGCCGATCGGCATGATGATCAAGAAGGTTACCGCACCCATGATCAATAGAGTGATAACGGACGTTAAGATCATGTCCAGATCATCTGGCATGTATTGACGAACCTTACGCTCGACTTGCGCACCGATGATCGCCGCCAAAAGTACGCCGATAATGTTGCCGCGCGGATCAATCGCAAAGCCGAAAAACTCGTTCATGCCAGAGTAAATGCCGGATGTAGCCTCTGGGTTGTAACCCAGCACAAACAAAGAGGCGAGAATGGCACCATTAACACCAGAGCCGCCAAACGCTTGCTGCGCGTTGTAACCAATCAGAATACTTAAGAAAGCAAACAGACCCTTACCAAAGACTTTCATGTAGGCGATCAAATCCAACATAAACTGGCTTGGTGTCTGGTCGAGAACAAACATCTGTTCCAATAACGTCGCAAAACCTAGCAACAAACCAGCTGCAATAAAGCCAGGGATCAACGGCGTAAAGATGGTGGCAAACTTGCTTAAAAAACGCTGAACCGCACTGGTTTGTTTGCTCTTCATCTGCTTTTTTTGCTCGGCCGCGACGGCAGAAAGATCTTGTTGCGGCATATCTGGTTCTTCACTGTCACCAGAGGTTAAGCTGTCGATCAATTGATTCATCATCTCAGCCGCTTGTTGAGCTTTTCCGGGACCGAGAATGATCTGAAACTGCTCATCGCTTTCCACCACACCCATTACACCGGGAATTTGCTTGATAACAGACTGGTCAGCCAAGCCATTGTTGGCGAGCGATAAACGCAAACGCGTCATACAGTTACCACATTTGCTTACGTTGCTGCTGCCACCCACTGCGGACAGCAACTGCGATACTGTGTTTGAAGTTATTTTTGCCATAGGGTCTATCCTTCAGAACTCGGATTATTTAGTTATTATTTAGTGCTGCGCGAATAAAACCGTTGTGCGCGGCGAGGCGTGATTTGGCTTGTTCGGCATCCAAATCGGCCAAAATCATTAAGATGGCAGTTTTGCAGTGTCGATCGCAGGCATTTAATGCTCGCTCTGCTTCTTCTTTTGACGCGCCAGTTGCTTCTACAACAATGTTGGTTTGGCGTTGGATGAGCTTGGCGTTGGTGGCCTCTACATCCACCATTAAGTTGCCAAATACCTTACCGCTACGAATCATTGCACCTGTCGTGAGCATGTTTAACACCAGTTTTTGTGCGGTGCCGGCTTTCATGCGAGAAGAGCCAGTGACAACCTCTGCGCCAACAATCGGCAGAATCGCGATGTCGGCCGCTTTTGCCATGGCACATTCTGGATTACAGGCGATAGATGCGGTCGTAGCTCCGATGGATTTAGCGTACTCCAAACCACCTAGCACATAAGGCGTGCGGCCACTTGCAGCTATGCCTACAACCACGTCATGCTTGGTGAGGTGAAGCGCTTTTAAGTCGTCTTGACCCATTTTCACGTCGTCTTCTGCGTTTTCTACCGCTTTCAAAATCGCTTGGTGTCCACCAGCAATTAAGCCAATCACCATGTCTGGATGCGTGCCGTAGGTAGGAGGACACTCGCTCGCATCAAGAATTCCTAAGCGGCCTGATGTGCCAGCTCCCATGTAAACCAAACGGCCACCATTGGCGAACGCTGCAGTAATTGCATCAACCGTCTTTGCAATTTGTGATAGCACTGCTTTGACCGCGAGCGCGACTTTTTGATCCTCTTCATTAATGACTTGTAGCATCTCGATGGTCGAAAGCGTATCAATCTCTGCACTGGCTGGATTACGGCTTTCTGTCACCAATCGGCTTAAATCAATTTTCATGTTTTACACTCTTCGTCATGTTCAATCTGAGGGCGATTCTATGGAATAAAATATTCTGTTTTGGTGATAAAAATCACACTTGAGGTTATTCTTTGTGCAGGAGAAATTTGGAATAATGAGAGAAAATATACGTCCATTACATCCAGTATAAACTGGCTTGGTTAGAATAATCATGGAGTTAAATCAAACTCCAATTATTTTTGTTTTGGAATAATTTATTTGAATTTTTTTGAGGTTTTTGTTGTGTCAGTTATCAATAAGATAGTCGCGAGGCGTACTCAGCTTTCGCAAAGTGGTCGTTTGGTCGGCGATTGGATTGTTGAAAACGCAGAAAAGGCGGCGCAGCTCACCAGCCAAGAACTTGCGGCGCAAGTAAAAGTGAGTCAATCGAGCATTGTGAAATTTACTCAGCGTATTGGCTTTAAAGGCTACAGCGAGTTTAAGTTAGCTCTGAATGAAGAGATTGGCCGTAAGCATGCGATGCAGTCGACACCGTTGCACAGTGATATTTTGGCAGATGATCCCATCGCGGTTATTTCACAGAAACTGGTGAAAGCAAAAACAGATGCTATGTTTCAAACCACCAATGCGCTGTCTTATGAAGCTTGTCACCAAGCGGTGAAATGGTTGAGCGAAGCGCGTCGAGTGCAAGTGGTCGGGATTGGGGGCTCAGCCCTGACCGCGAAGGATTTAAGCTTTAAACTGCTTAAACTCGGTATTACGGCGCTTTCCGAACAAGACAGCCACGTGCAGATTGCTGTTGCTCGTACCCTCTCTTCAGAAGATGTGCAGATAGCGATTTCGTATTCGGGCGAACGCAAAGAAATTCTCGTCGCGGCAGAAGCGGCAAAAGAGCAGGGCGCGAAGGTGATTGCGTTATCTGCTCCTGGGAGAAGTCGCTTGCGCGGTATTGCCGATGTTACGTTTGATACGATTGCCAATGAAACGGAACATCGCAGCTCATCCATTGCTTCGCGCACCGCGCAAAACGTGATCACCGATTTGCTGTTTATCATCTTGGTTCAGCAAAGAGACGAAAGTGCACGTCAGTTGATCAGCGATATCAGTACCGACATCAAACAGATCCTCACATGATCGCTTAACCAACAGCGGACTAAAGATCCGGATCGTGCATCAGTAAAGCAATAAAAGCGGACAGATGCTTTTCAATGGTGAGATCGGCAGAAATCGCGGGCAATTCCAACGTGATGCAAGGTAAATCACGTTCACTACACCAAGTGCCGAATGAGCCGGGTGTTTCGTAGTCGACATCGTCAACGATTGGCAGTTGAAACTGCTCGCCGAGCCATTTGGCAAGGTTGGAATGTTTGGGATCATCCACAAACGCAAGCGGTTCATGAAATGACACCACAAACTTTGGCCTGCGCAGTTCAATCAAGTTAATTAATGCGCCAACTTCTGGCTCTAGCTGGTTTTTAGAGCCTGTTTTCACCTTTACGTCTCGAACGGGGGTGTGAGAGCTCCATCGATACTCGGTGCCATGCTCAGTCCAATTTGGGGTTGGAAACGCGCGATTGAGATCCACTTGGTTTGCATTTGCACGTGTGCCTAGCTGGTTGCCGTCAGGATTCATTGACAGAATCACATCATGTCGTAAGTTTTTAGCTGGCAAGCTTCTTAGCGCACAGGACAAACCTGCAATCGAGGCTGTCTCATCCCCGTGAGTGCCTGCCAAAATCAAACCTCGCGAAGCACTTTCGACTTGCGCCGGAAAATACAGTAATGGCGCACCAAGCACGGAATGACCGTATGTTGTTGGCCGAATTAAAAATGCCGCTCTTTCCGTTCTTGGAATTAGACTCACCGTAATCTCCTGATTGATGAAGTAATATCAATATCTAAGCTAATTAAACCTAGCTAAACCGAACCGTTTAAACTCGTCAACGGTTGAAATGTTAATTGTGGCGCTTGCTTCACAAGACGCGTTAGGAGAACGAAAAACGATATGGATTTTAAAAAACATTCAACGGCGTTGCTGATTTCCTCTTTATTCACCCCTTTTCTTTCTGCATCTGTCGTTGCAGATACCTTACCTAACGGCGTTCAACTCGCCGCAGAGCAACATTTGGTACGTGCGAATGACGCAGAGGCGGCAACGCTTGATCCGGCAAAAGCCGAAGGTCTGCCAGAAATGCACGTGATTCGTGATTTATTTGAAGGGCTGGTGATTCAAGATCGTGACGGAAACATCATTCCCGGTGTGGCGGAATCGTGGGAAACCAAGGACAACCTAACCTTTGTTTTTCACCTACGCAAAGATGCGAAATGGTCGAATGGCGAGCCTGTGACGGCGGATGATTTTGTCTATTCACTGCGCCGAGCAGTAGATCCGAAAACCGCTTCTCCAAATGTTTGGTATCTCAAACTCACCAAGATCAAAAACATCGCCGATGTGGCAGAGGGTAAAAAGCCTTTGGACGATCTCGGTATCGCGGCGGTGGATAAATACACCTTACGTTTTGAGTTGGACAGTCAAGTTCCGTACTTTGTTGCCATGACCGGGCACACGTCCATGATGCCAGTGCATCAAGCGACAGTGGAAAACCGCGACAAGCCGTGGAGCGATCCAGACCAATTTGTTAGCAACGGTGCATTCACGTTGGATAAGTGGGTCGTGAATGAGCGCATTGAACTGGTCAAGAACCCAAATTACTGGGACAGCGCAGATACGCATTTAAACAAAGTGACTTACATTCCGTTTGAAAACCAAAACGCGTCGATCAATCGCTATGCGGTAGGTGAGGTGGATATCACGTCAGATGTGCCGACTCATATGGCGCAGAAGCTTAAACAAGATTACAAGCAGGCTTACACGGTGGTGCCATTGCTGTGCACGTATTACTACGCGTTCAATACCACTCGTCCACCATTTGATGATGCGCGAGTGCGTCAAGCGGTATCGTACTCCATCATGCGCGATGTGATCACGAATGGTGTCACGCAAGTCGGCAACCTTCCTGCTTATACTTTCGCACATCAGTACACCGCAGGGTTTGATGCAACGCCGCCAGAATACAGTAACTGGAGTCAACAACAACGTGATGAGAAAGCACGTGAACTGCTGAAAGAAGCGGGATACGGTGATGGCAAACCTTTGGATTTCAAATTGCTGTACAACACCAGTGAGGCAAATAAATCTATCGCCGTTGCAATAGCCTCGATGCTACACAAGAATCTCGGTGCAAACGTTGAGTTAGAAAATCAAGAGTGGAAGTCGTACTTAGTGGCGCGTAAACAAGGCAATTTCGATGTGATGCGTGCGTCTTGGTGTGGTGATTACAACGAAGCGTCCACTTTCTTGAGTTTATTGCGTTCAGGTTCTTCGGGTAACTTTGCACGTTACAGTAGCCAAGCGTACGACAACTCGATGAACAGTGCATTGGCTGCAACCGATGAGAAAGCGCGCCAAGGATTTTATGACCAAGCAGAACAGTTGCTGGCGGCAGATATGCCCATTGCGCCAATCTATTACTACATGCAAGCGCGTTTGGTTCGCCCTACGGTTGGCGGTTTTGCCAAAAACAACGTAGAAGGGCGCATCTACTCGAAAGATCTCTACATCAAGAAGTAGCGCTCAAAACAAGCGATAAATACGAAGCCCCGAAGATGTGTTTTACGGGGTTTCTTTTTATTGTTAGCGAGTGGAGAGCTTGTCAACTAGCATTGCGACTCGTTTGCCAAGATACTCCGCCGTTGCAACATCAGAGGCATGCAACAGACCATCTGCACCACCTTGAGCAACAATGCCACCTTGCACGCCGTAGCGATTCAGATTTTGCTCCCCAGAATTGCTGATCTTATCCAATCCGACCCACATCATACCGTGCTGGTAAGCGAAGGTTTGAAGGTATTGCAGTGAGCAAGATTGGTCGCCATTCATTGCCCCACCACTGGTAAAGCCAGCCGCGATTTTGCCCGCCCATTTTTGGTAATACCAAGATTCACTGCTTGCATCGGCAAATGCTTTAAACTGCGCTGCTACACCGCCCATATAGGTCGGTGAGCCAAAGATGATCGCATCACACTCAGCAAGCTCATCCATTAAGTGAGGATTCACAAAACGTCCCTCAATAATCTCACTGCCTTCAATTCGGTGAGAGAGGATTTCACATTCACCTTGCTGCTTAATGCCTTGTTGTTCAACGCCTGCGGCAATCGCGCGAGCAAGTTGACCAGTAACGTCGGTTTTAGAGAAATAAATAATCGCAATTTTGGACATGAAAGATTCCTTCTTTTTTCTGATTAATGTGTAATGTTGAGCATGCTAAAACCTCAAGTTTGGTTTAGGTCAACACTAAAACTTAAAAAGAAGTGCATTAAAAAAGCCGATGTAGATACATCGGCTTTTTAGTGGATTATTTCTTTCTTCGAGTATAAATCCGAGATTTTGTTTTACTTGGCTCTGGCTTATTTTTCGCCAGCTTTAGTACCGCTTTTTGCAAAATCTGGTTGTTTGGGTAAGTAATCAAGTTTCCGTTGTCGTGCTTAATTAACACGTGAAACATGCTGATTTCTTGAATCTCGCCACTGATGTCTTCGTCTTTGTCTACGACTTTAATACGATCGCCCACTCGGTATGGGAAGACAAAAAAGATCAAAAAGCTGGCGGTGATATTGCTCAGAATTGACCACTGCGCGATAAACGCCACACCCAATACGGCGAAAATGGACGATAGGAACAATGACACATCGCCATAGCCTATACCGGTGATAATGGCAAAAACAGAGGCGGTCAAAAACAGCAGCGCGACATTGAAACAGCGCTGAATAAAACTCAGGCGGGCCTTTTTTACGCCCTTTGAGGTTGCTAAGTTTAAGATGGCTCGATTGACGATTCTCTTCAGGATACGATAAGCGATCAGGACAAAAATGCCCATCAACACTTTGTAACCGAGGGAGCCTGTAGTGAAATACTGGCTCACTTGTTCTAATAGGATCCAATCATTCATTTCTTCAACTCGACGATATTTAGAAAGCGGCTTTTATAGCTGATTTTCTGCTGTAAGTAATCACAATTTTTCTACTCTGTTTACCCTGTATCAGCATTAAAACGCCTTACATGTTACTGAAATAGCGTAATGAAAGACTGCGATGGGTAGTATTTCGTTACCATGCCTAATGTTCAACCAGAGTCAGCGTCTCTTTCATGTGCTCAATGTTTGAGCTTCATCCCATATCCGAAATTACGCCAAGTGAAGCGCGTCATAAATTTGATGAATATGACCTTCGTCCTGCTAACCTAGTAGTGGTTGAAAGAAGTTGGTAGGAGAGGCGCGGGCGTATGGAAGAAGATGAAAAGGCGATCATGATGCTGGTGGTGATCGTGGGGTTCGTGCTTATTTGGGTTGTGCTTGAAGAGCTGAACTATCTTGGTTTGCCGATCAAATAAGCCCCGTGAAACATTCGATTCAACGGGGCTTTGTATTTCAATAATGGCTTTCTTGATTTCAGAGATTAGCTAACTGCTCTAACCTTACCTTGCTTCAAGTCGTTCAGCACTTGAGATTTTGGACCGTCTGCAATTACGCTGCCTTTCTCCATTACAATCACGCGGTCTACGATGTCGAGCATCGACGTTTTGTGTGTAATCAAAATCAGCGTTTCGCTCGGTTTTAACTGCGCCAATTGATGCTTGATGTGCATTTCTGAGCGGTTGTCCATTGCACTGGTTGGTTCATCCATCAAGAGTACCGGAGGACGTCCAAGGAACGCGCGAGCAATCGTCACCGCCTGACGTTGACCGCCAGAAAGCATTGCGCCCCCTTCACCAACCTGACGCTCCAAACCTGCTGGGTCCGATTGCGTAAAGGCGGTCACACCCGCACGATTGGCTGCATCCATCACGTCACGGTCATCGGTTAATGGACGGCCTAGCGTGATGTTTTCGCGGATGGAGCCAAAGAACAGATTGGAATCTTGCGCCACACACCCGATATTGCGGCGAATATCGACATGATGAAGCTGCGCGATGTCGGTGTCATCAATGCGAACATGACCTTCTGTCGGTTGGTATAAGCCCATGATGAGACGCTCTAACGTGGTTTTACCCGAACCGATACGGCCGATAATCGCCACTTTCTCGCCAGGATTAATCGTCAAACTCAAATCTCGAATTGACGCGACTGGTGAGTCTGGGTAGTGGAAAGTAACGCGTTCTAGCTCAATCTTACCTTGTACAATAGGGCGGTGAATGTAGCGTTTGCCTTCTTCCTGCTCGTCCGGCATTTCCATCACTTGGTTGATGATGGTCATCGACGATTTGGCTTGGTTATAACGCGTTGAAAGTAGCGATAGCTGAACCAAAGGCCCAATCGCACGACCACTTAGCATGGTTGCGGCAATCAAACCACCCATGGTTAAGTCACCTTCTGCAATCAAGTAAACGCCTAAGATGATCATCCCGACGTTACTACTTTGCTGCACGAAACCCGCAGCGTTTTGGATGCTGTCGGTAATGCGGCGGCTCTTGATGTTCCAGTTTGCCATGTGCGCCACTGCTTCTTCCCAGCGGTATTGGAACTGGCTTTGAGCACTCAACATTTTCACCGTTTCTAAGCCTGCCAAGCTCTCAATCAGGTTGGCGTATTTTTGAGAAGCCAGACGTGAGCCTTCCTCGATAGAACGGCGTAGAGGGCCTTGGATGAGTAGTGAGTGGATAATCAGAATGAGAACACCTACCATCGGCACAAATACCAAATTGCCCGCCATCAACCAAATGATGATTAAAAACAGAATCGCAAATGGTAGGTCGATCAACGCGCTGACGGTAGCGGAAGTGAAGAATTCGCGGATGGATTCAAACTCCTGCAAGTGACGTGCAAATGCACCCACTGACGGCGGTTTGGATTCCATTCGAATCCCCATTACTTTGCTAAACAGTTTAGAGGAGATCAGAATATCCGACTTTTTACCCGCCACATCGATGAAGTAGTTACGAAGTGACTTGAGAGAAAAGTCGAAAATGAACACGACGAAGATACCGCTTGCCAACACCCATAAGGTTTCAAACGCGAGGTTTGGCACCACTTTGTCGTACACCAAACGAGTGAACATTGGTGCGGCAATGGCGAAGATGTTGATCAAAAGAGAAGCGATAAGCACATCGCGGTAGATGCGTTTAGATTGCCACAAGGTTGACCAGAACCAGTGACCTTCTTTGGTTTTGAGCACTTCGGGAGAGCGCTCGTCGAAACGGAATTGCTTTTTAACTAAAAAGTAGCGACCAGTGTACTGCTCAAGTAGGTCTTCTAATGGAATGGAGATTGGCACCATTCCACTTTCTAAGGTTGTGACTTCTGCTTCGCGTGTCTCCATATTGATGCTATTGAGAACGCAAGAGTCACCACCTTTAAGAACTAAGATTGCCGGCAGAATCAGGCTGGAGATTTTCTCCAGCTCTGCGCGGTTTTCCTTGGCAACCAATCCGGCCCTTTCCGCCGCTCTTGGTAGCAGGAACGGGGTCAATTTACCATCTGACAGCGGAAGCCCATTCACAAGAGCTTCCGGCGAGTTGGCTAACCCATAGTAACGGCTAACGTAGATGAGCGAATTCAGTAAAGGGTCTTTCATCGTTGGTGAACCTTATTATTCCTTGTCGACGATGAATCCTTGGAATACCTCTACGAAGTGCTCGGTGAGGAAATCCAATTGGATCTGAGTTTCAATACGCGATGCAATCGTAGTAATGCCCAAGTTGTGAGCGGTACGAGAGATCGACGTGAGTGTGAACTTCTGTTTTTCGTCGTGTAAGTTGTGTGTGAACAAGTAATCCAGCTTCACGTAGTTCGGACGGAACTCTTGGATGTATTCCAGTGACTGGAAGTTACGACCATAGTTGTCGACACCAAACTCAGCACCAGACTGACGAATTGCGTTACAAAGCAGCGCGGTATGGTGCGGATGATCAATGAAGCATTCTTCAGGAATCTCAAAGTGAAGTTTAGACGCCACTTTCGAGTGTTTCTCCAACATGTTGGTTGTCCAGCGAATGAACGATGGCTGAGACAAGCTGCTTTGTGCGATGTTAATCGCGACTGGATCGTTAAGCTCGCCGCTTTCTAGCATCTTAATCATCGACTCAATCACGTATTGGTCGAAGATGTTGGTCGCATCCAACTGTTCCAATGCAAATAAGTATTGGTTAGCACGGTAAGTCTCGCCATCTTTTTCGATGCTTGAGAACACTTCGTTATGGAACACTTTGCCCCAAGTATTCTTCGCAGCTTGGAAGCGGAATTTCACCCAATCGCTGTGGATTGCTTCTTCAACCAACGCTTTCCATTGCTGCTTACCCATCAAGTTAGATGGCGTATCGCTACCAATGAAGCCGTATGGTTTGTCTGGCTGTGCTTTGGCTTTCGATAGTGCGTTATCCACCATAGAAAGGACTTCAGAACGCGTTTTCTGATCTTTGCTGTGTGCCACACCAAGCGATGCTTTTGGTTTTGCTAAGCCAGTTGGATCAGTGTTTAGGCCATTGACACAGTTGACGATGCTGTCCGCGAGAATGCGCAGTTCGCTCTCATCCATGTGCGGGAAAAGCAGACCGAATTCATCACTAGAAAGACGAGCAATGGTGGCTCCCGGTACATCAATGGTGTTTTTCAGACGTTGAGACAACTCTTTCACGTGGGCATCAGCGCGTTGGTAGTCTTTTGTCTCGTAAATGTCGCCAATATATTCTGCATGGAGTAGCGCGATACCCCCTTGCGTTTGTTCTGCCAACCATTGGTCAACTTGGTTGATGTAGAACGAGCGGTTACCTAGTTTGGAGATAGGATCTAGGTATGCTTGAGCACGTAGACGTTGTGCTTCTTTGGCCTGTTCTTTAAATGACAACTCAATCTGTGCCGACATCATGTTGATGCCATCCACGACCGCGATCAGGTCTTTGGTTTTAGGGCGAGTGAGTGGCTCACCAAACTGGTTGTTTGCGATGTCGTGCATTTTCTTCACGATAGCAGCCAGTGGCTTTAGAGAACGACGCAGAATGTAAGAAATCGCAATCAATCCCGCTAGGAAGATGACGCTAAACGCAGATAGCAAACGGATAAAACCTTGCCATAGCTGTTCATACGCCGCGCCTGGGTGGCTGATGATTTCGACTTCGGCCAGTTGCATCCAACCACTGGTGACCACGCGTTTATCGTGAATCGCTTTGAACAGATTCATGTCGATAAACCATTGCGGAACAGTGCTTGGTTTTACTGGGTAAGAGCGTACGATCTGGTAATCAGAATCTAACGCGGTGAGACGCACCACTGAGTAGGTACTGCCGTCAAATAATGCATTGATTACCGATTCAACGGCAACCTTGTCTTTATCTTTTAGGTAAGGTGCTAACGCCAAACCCACGGTGTTGATGGTGTTGTTGACCTCTGAACGTTGCTGTTGTTCCAAGCTCGTTCGAGTAGTATTGAATTCGATTACGAATACTGATGCCATCAAGAGTATAAAGACCGTAACCATTCCCACTACAAGCTTCTTATATAGGGTCATGTTTCTCACTCGTCATAGTTAATTTTAGGTTTATTTAACTGCAACTTACGTTCGCGCGAGCGTAAGTCATTCCAAAGGCTCAAACGTGATGCTTTCCCCGCTAGCTCTCCAGTGCCAGCAGAGGACTTCATCAACCACAGGTTTGTACCATTAAAACTGTATATCGGTAGCAAATCGCTACGTTTAGAGGCTCGGACAATTTCTGGATTGATATTGTCGAGGATGAGCGGCTCAGAACTTGGGGTCGGGTAGTAGGCTAATACCATGTGAAACTGATTCAGTTCGATGGCTTTTACGTAGATCAAACGCATCTTTGAATCTGGTATTCCTAGCTCGAGTAACGAGAAGTACTTAGCGATGGTGAAATCCTCACAATCGCCGCCGTTGCTCCCTAAAAATTCGAGTGGCGTAGCCCAATAGTCTGTCTTTCCCCACAGTTTTATGTCGTCAACGAAATAGAGTTGGTTGAAAAAATCGTTAACGCCCACGAGCTGTTCATGAGTCTCCAATTGTTTAAAAAGGTCGATGTTCTGTCGCCATGTATTTACGCGCAATCCGGCGCGTTCGCCATACACCGCTGTGACCGCATCGACCCATCGTTGTTCTTTTGTGCTTAACGCACCAATTTGGAACGAAAAACAACTTAAACTGATTAATAATGTAACTTTACGCTTCAAATTGGATCGCATATTCGACTCACATCACAAGTGTACTCTTCCAATGGGCTCGTTGGTGAGAAATAAGTGCTTTTTATTTAACCACTTATCGAGCTTAACTGCACATTGTGAGTGCCTTTGTATCAGTTACTCCTTCAAGGCGTTGGTTTTGGCGCTTAAGATCGGCTTAAGCAGATACTCCAAAACGGTTCGCTTCCCTGTGATGATATCGACCGATGCTGTCATTCCTGGAATGATTGGTAAATCGGCATCCTGACCAAAGCTGGTTTTTTCTGTGCGCACACGCACGATGTAGAAACTGTTGCCTTCCTCGTCTTGGGTGGTATCTGCACTGATGTGCTCCAGTTCACCCACTAAGCCGCCGTATTTTGTAAAGTCATACGCGGTGAATTTTACGATGGCATTTAGGTTCGGGCGTAGAAAAGCGATGTCTTTCGGGGCGATTTTCGCCTCAACTAACAAGGTGTCTTCGGTTGGTACGATTTCAACGATGTCCATACCCGGTTGGATAACGCCGCCCACGGTGTTGACGTTCAGCGTTTTGATTTTGCCTGTCACCGGAGAGACAACCACCGTGCGGTTTACGCGGTCTTCCAAGCCAACTGCCGATTCAACTAATGCAGACAGTTGGTCTTGAGCATTATTGAGTTTCTCTTGTTGTTCGGAACGGAACTTCAACGCCACATCGATGCGATTGAGCATGGATTCTTTGATGGCGGATTTGATCACTGGGATTTTCAGTTCGCTAGATGTCATTTCACGGCGAGTGTCGTTCACTTGGCGCTGCAATTTGAGTAGCTCAATACGCGGAACAACGCCTTCATCCGCCAACGGTTGGGTGATATCCAGTTCTTTCTTCGCGTATTGGTAGCTTTGGCGTAAGTTGCGCACTCGCGCTTCAATTTCGACCAAGTCTTGCTGTTTTTGCTCAACTTGTTGATCGATCACCGACAGTTGGTTGCGTAGGTTATCCAAATCTTCGCGGTATTCTGCTTTTTGACGCTGAGTTAATTGTGGCTGCGTCTCTTCCAATACCGGTGGGAAAGTCAGTTTGCCGTAATCGAGAACGACGCTTTTTTCCCAATCTTGAATATTAAAATCGCGATTGACGGCAACGCTGTTGATAGAAGCAGAAAGTTGTAATACCGAGGCGGTCAGGTTGGCAACTTGTTGTTCACGTTCGCGGTAGTCCGAGCGAAAACGAGTATCGTCGATCAACAGAAGTTGCTGGCCTTTTTTCACCAGTTGGCCTTCCTTCACCAGAATTTCTTTGACGAGACCACCTTCCAAGTTTTGAACTACTTGGATTTGAGAAGAGGGAATTACTTTACCTTGACCGACGGTGACTTGGTCGATCTGTGCCCACGATGCCCAACCAATGGCTGCAACAAAAAACAACACCATAACCCACAACATTAGTCGGGCGCTATTTGGGGTGTTGAGAAGCAGTGCGGCAGTTTTGTCATCGACAAAATCCAGCTCATCATTGCTGAGTTTGTTGTAGTTGTCTCGGCTCATCACATTCTCTGCTTATATAAATACGGATTATCTTTTTGATCTTATTATTATTACCCGATCATGTCAGCATTCCGGCTAATAAAAATAAGTAACAGAGGACATTCGCTCAGGTTACCCGTCTGGCTTCAGCCCGTTCTTGCTGAAAGGCTGAAGAGATTTTGAGGTATTGCTACTGAGCCTTAAACTTCGATTTGTCCAACTGATGTTTTTTTAGTTTGTCGTACAAGGTCTTGCGTGACACCTGTAATTCTAGTTGAACCTCTTTAAGTCTGCCTCTGTGTCGCTGCAATGCATCAAATAACAGACAGTATTCAAAGTGTTCTGTGCGTTGAGTCATGCTCTGAATTTCGATGCTCTTTTCACTGTCCCAATCTTCCATGCGAAAAGTCTCAGGTTTGAGAGCGCGCAGCTCCGCAAATTGGCGCAGTTGTTTAACGTTTTCTGGCCAAGAAAGCTCTGTAATTCGGCGTACTTCGTCCAAACTGATGTGCGGTGGTTGCAGCTGATAACGGCTTGCTGCATGACGTACGAAGTGTTTGTAAAGTGGGCCAATATCTTCTTTGCGTTCATCCAGCGTTGGTAAGTGGATGAGCGTTGCGAACGTTTTAACATCGGCATCAACCTTGGTCGTCGCACCAAATACGCGCTCCAATTTCGGGTGGTTAAACAGGCATTGCCACTGTGCGAGCGAGATATGTTCTGCGCTGTGCAGGTACAAACTGCAACGATTTGAGTCTTCCGTCAGGTGTTCAATGGCTTTGTCGAGTGCATCTAGCGACAGTTCGTAAAGGTCTTCACCTGATGCTGCAATCAGCTCGCTGTCTGGTGTGGCGTGAATATCGTGAGCAAATTGCGCAGCTAATCGGCGGCCAGTGCCGTCTTGTCCCACGAAAATCAGAGGTTGGTTCGTCGGTGCGCTGATTAAGGCTCGGCGAATACTCACCATGACTTTACTGTGACCAATCATTTTTGGGCCGACATGGGTTTGCATGTCGAGCTCTTTCTTTAGCCAGATGTTTTCTTGCAACAAGTTCAGCTTATCGCTGGCGTTGTTCAGTGATTTCATCAGTTGATCGGTTGAAAATGGTTTTTCCAGAAAGTCGTACGCGCCGCTTTTCATTGCTTCGACCGCCGTTTTAACGTCGCCATGCCCAGTTAGAACGATGAATTGAAAGTGGTGATTTTTGCTCAGCAGCGTACGCATAAACTCTAAGCCATCCATGACCGGCATGTGAATATCCGTAATGATGATGGCTGGAGAATTGGCATCGATAACTCTGAGTGCTTCAACGGCATTGGGAAAGCAAGTGACTTCAATGCCCTCGATAAGTAGTGCTTGTGAAACGGCATCACGAATGTGTGGTTCGTCATCAACAAAGATAACTGCGTTATGCATGGTCGTTTTCCGTTACTGGTTTGGTGGTACTGGTGTTTGCCATCGGAACGGTGACCACAAAGGTCATGCCGCCTGACTCACCCGATTGCGTCCCTTGGTGGTTATAGGCGCTGAGCGCTCCGTGATAGCTTTCTAAAATACGTTTTGAAATGGTCAAACCCAGTCCGAGCCCTTCTGGTTTGGTGGTAAAAAACGGGTCAAAGATTTTCGCCAGTGCCTCGTCAGACATCCCCGGGCCGTTATCTGACACCAGAATATCGCAGCTCGAATCGTGGCATTGAATCGCGATGGAAATTTGTGGATCAATACAATAGCCATCCATCGCTTGCGCAGCGTTGTGGAACAGATTGATGAGCACTTGTTCTAGTTCAACGCTGTGAATGGCGAGTCTTACCTCGTGGTCGATCGTCGGTACTTTGAGCGTGACGCCTTGCTTGATCAATTTATTGCTCAATATGCTGGTGGCATTGTGCACCGCATCGTGGAGTATCGACACTTCATTATGAGATTCATGAGAAGTTTTACGGGTGAAGACTTTTAGCCTAGCAATGACCTCGGCAATGGTTTCATTCAGCGAGAGCATTTTGCTTAAGTTGTCTGCTACCATCGGGTAGCGTTCCATCGACAACAAGCGCTGGGAGTTTTCGGTGTAAGTTCTCAGCGCGGCAAGTGGTTGGTTTATCTCGTGGTTGATACTGGCAGACAACTCTCCCAGCAAAGCAAGTTTGGCGGCTTGAGTCAGCTCTTGCTGAGTTTGTCTTAGCTCTTGCTGGCTTTGTTCATACTGACGAACCGTTTGCTGCAACTTGTGGTTTGCTTCACTTAGTACAAGCGTGCGTTGCATGACTTTTTCTTCCAAGCTCACATTGAGATTGGCAAGGCGTGCCTTGTTTACCAGCATCTGAAACCATGCCAATGCGATCAGGGCAATCAGCGCGTATAAAATCAAATAGACTACATCTGCTTGCAATACTGCCGTCAGTACGGTGTGGTGATTGATTAACGCTACAACGCGAAAACCTTTATCCAACAAATGTGTCGCGTACGCGAGGTAGTTTGGTGACAGCAATAATTGGTTATCCGCAAACTCACTTTCGTCACTTTGCGCGGTAAGTTCGCCGTAATATTCGGGCAACGTGTCACCGTATTGGCGAGTTTCAGTCAGTTCATTGATGGCCGTTGGTGAGAGTGGAAACAGTGCGCGATAGCGCCAATCGGGTAGGTTGCTCATAAACACTACGTTGTGTTTGTCGGTCACCAAAACGTCTGCGCCACTTTGTGCAAGGCGCTGTTCCAACTGCTCCAAATTCACTTTTACCGTGATGACGCCGATGACATCGCCGTTCAACCATAGTGGAGAGGAAAAGAAGTAACCCCGTTTGTTAGAGCGTACTCCTAACCCCACGTATTGTGCTGGCTCACCACGACGGGCATTTTTAAAGTAAGGGCGATAACTAAAACTCGAACCGACAAACGTATCCGCCTGTTGATAGTTACTCGAAGCGATAACCAAGCCTGTTTTATCATGGACATAAATGGTATCGGCCAAACTTTGCTTCAGCCATTGCGCCAACAGTAAGTTCAGTTCTGTCGACGGTGCACCTTTCTCAACGGCTTCAAGCAAGCGTGGGTCATGGCTAAGCAAATTGGGAATTTGTTCAAACTTCGCCAGTTCGTAGTCGACTTCTTGTGAGACTTGAGCCGCTTGGCTTTTGAGTTTTTGTTGCCATTGATCGTGTTGATAGCGAGTTGCGTAGTGATGCGTAAGAGCAAGCCCTAGAATGCCGATAACAAACAACAGCAATAGAAAATGGCGCAGGGCTTTGGGATTGAGTAAGTTCACAATTAGCTCACCGGAGTTTTTAATGCCATGTTATCAAAAGGTATTAAACGATGCTGTGAGCGGTAACGTTAACTAGGAATCGAACTGCATTTTAGAAGTAGTATTCCGTACTAATAAATACGTAACGGTTGTTTGCCAAGTAAGCGATTGGTTCGTTGTGTGACATAGCGGTCAGTTTATGCTCACTTGAGGTCAAATAGTCAATCTTGTCCTGTTGGAGAGCAAACGAAGCGAAGTTATTTTGGATGACTTCATGTTACTTTTCGTCGCTTCAATCTTATCATTTGGGTGGAAAAACTTGCCCTGCCGTTGGTCTTTGGTCTCGTTAGAAGTGTTGCCGGGCCTCGCTTTTTGCCTGAACCTAGAGGTTACCATCGGTTTTTCAACATCTATGTTTGCTGTCCTTGTATTTCAGTAGCTTCGGGAGCACAATCGACAAAAACGAGTGAAGGAGTAAAGATGGAACTTGCTGATATTCGTCGTGAGTACACGAAAGGTGGCCTACGTCGTAAAGATTTGAAAGCTGATCCAATTGATCAATTCAACCTTTGGTTGGAGCAAGCGATTAAGGCGGGGTTGACTGATCCTACTGCGATGACAGTGGCGACCGTGGATGAAAACGGCATGCCATTTCAACGAATCGTTTTATTGAAAAACGTCGATAAAGATGGCTTCGTGTTTTACACCAACTTAGGTAGTCGCAAAGCGCAGCATCTTGAACATAACAGCAACATCAGCCTGCATTTCCCTTGGCATCCATTAGAGCGCCAAGTTCACATTACTGGTGTGGCTGAAAAGCTGACTGCGATGGAAAACATGAAGTATTTTACTTCCCGCCCTAAAGATAGCCAGTTGGCGGCCATTGCGAGTAAGCAAAGTAGCCGTATTTCTGCTCGTGGAGTGCTGGAAGGTAAGTTCCTTGAGCTCAAACAGAAATTTGCCAAAGGTGAAATTCCAATGCCAACATTTTGGGGCGGCTTTAGAGTTAAACCGCAAAGCATTGAGTTTTGGCAAGGCGGTGAGCATCGTCTGCATGACCGTTTCCTATTCTCTCAACACGATGGTGAATGGGATATCGACCGTCTCGCGCCATAGGGCATCTTATTTAACGCCTAACAAAACACCGCCTTTAAGGCGGTGTTTGTGTTTATAAAGATAAAGCGGCGTGGCGTTAGCGCTCTCCATTCAAAACAACAGAAAGCTGATGTTTAAGCAGCGTTTTGGGTACAACAGATCCATAGCCTGCCTCCATTGCTTTATCGATCAGCTCGTTCTTACTATTCGCTTCAAACTTGTTTCTTAGACGTGCGACGTGCCCTTCTACCGTTTTTGTGGAGATGCCCATCACTTGAGAAATAAACTGAGGTTTTTTGCCGTAAAGCAGTAAAAATAGCGTTTCTTGCTCGCGGCATGTGAGCTTTTCTGGCTTCGGGTTCAGATTCGAAAAACGGAAAATGGATTGATGGTTTATGTCTGTACCGATGGCTCGACACACCCAGTAGCCCACTTCGATCACGGCGGTGTCGGTTAACTCTCGGCCATAAAAAATGGTGCCGAGGATGTTGCCTTGTTCATCTCGCCAAGGGGTTTTCGTGAAAATATGTGCGCGCCAACGCCCGTCAGGGTAAGGATGAATATCAAGGATCTTCAACGATTCACCCGTTTCGATCACATGTTTATCTTGGCGTTGAAATTCTTGTGCGCATTCAGTGGTTGGGCTCGACATCTCGAAGTCAGTTTTACCAATGCACTCTTCTGGTGAGGCATGGCCCAATAATTCGGCGTATTCCTGATTCACATAACGGAATACCGAATCTTTATCTTTGCATCCCCAACAACCCGGTAGCTGTCGGAGGAGCGACTGTTCTATGGTATTGACTGGAATATTCACAAGAGGACTCACTACTGCTATTTAGCCCCAAGCCATCTCTCCATAAGCTGTGTTTACACCAGCATTCAGACATGACTTGGATACATTGCCTGCTTTATGCAGGTCAGTATGCTCACTTCATGGATTCTTTCGTCATCTACGCGGTGTTATTCCTTGATCATGCTTTCGGTAAATAGCACCAGATGGCACTGGGAGCGGAGAAAAATGGATCAAGAGTACTCAGCGTGGTGATTGACGTAAGGATACGGTGAGATGGCCGATATAATATCAGCTTATGCCATTGTTTTCATTTTTGAGATACAAAAAAAAGCCAGCCTGAAGACGGGCTGGCAACACAAGATATAATCTTGTCGACGTGTAGAAGAGGTTCTAAATTACATAGCGAGGGTCTGCTAAGTAAGTTAGAGGTATCAATCAGATACCGAGAGCTCAGGGTCGTATGCATCCTAGAGCTCGAGGTCTAATGTATTGAATCAGGGGCATATTAGTAAGGGGGGAAATCCCTCTATGTGGTTTATATTCAATCGATTAATGCGTTTTTAGCCATTCGCGGCAGGAATACATAGAAAAATACGAGACTTTTGTAGTGAAGATCTTTAGGAACTTAGCTTGTTGCCAATGCCCGCCTTTTCTATCTGCCCGTTTTTGTTAAGAAAGTTGGTTGTACATTGACCGTAAGTTAATCTCGCATGATCATCGTTCCGGAACTATGATCATGTGGTTGGAGTTGATCTTGTTGGTTTGATCTTGCGCGATTGGCTCCGTGGAGATTTGCAAGGCAACCGAGAAGGTATATCATGCCTCGATGTAAGCCGAACGCTTAAGATGACCGCGTGAAATGAGTGACTCAGATAACCCGAAAGCCCCACCATATAAAGAAAGTATGCTGCCAAAACCAGCAGAACTGATCACATTGCCATCTTATATGGATTGCCATGATCATGCTTACACGCAGATCGTGATTGGGTTGAAAGGTCAAGCGGAATTCGAAGTCCGTGGGCAGGGTAATTTAGTCGGTCCTGGGCAAGGTTGTGTGGTAACAGCATGCTCTGATCATGCTTTCGGCGGCGTGATTCATCAATCGGATATTTTAGTGCTGAATATGCCGAAGCCGACCAATGATGACCCTGAGATGCTTCAGAAGATCAATAACCTAGAACGTTCCCACCTTTACTTTCAACTCGATGGTCAAATTCAGAAGCTGATTCAGATGCTGGTACAGGAAATGCGTAACCATCCTGACGATCTGCTGCTTAGTCGCGCGTGTAATGACACCGTGATTGCATTGATGCAGCGCCATATCTCTGCATTTGAAACCAGCCGCAAAGATTCGCGCTTTGATCTAGAAGCAATAGACCGCTACATCGAACAACATCTCAGCCATAAGATCAGCGTTGCTCAGCTTGCGGGGCGCGTTTTCTTGGGTGAAAGCCAATTCCACAGCTTGTTTAAAGATCAGATGGGGATTACTCCGCATCAATACGTATTAGGTAAGCGCATTGATATGGCTCGTGAGCTAATCGAGCAAGGTCACCTCTCTTTAGGGCAAATCGCCGAGTTTACCGGCTTCTCAAGTCAAAGCACTTTTACTCATACCTTCACTCGATTGCAGGGACTTTCTCCCTCTCAGTATAAGAAACAGGTTGGGTAAATTTACCCAGAAAAAGACAAAACCATGCTCTTTGCATGGTTTTTTTGTACTTTTTTACCTGTGATCTATTTCTCAATTTTATAGATTTGAGGCCAAATTGACGGTTTATTGAGCGTTACGGCCTCCAATGCTCAAAAGAAGGTGTTGCTATAAGAATAATCTTATTGATATTCCTAATATTTTGTTGTGATTAAAATGCAAAAATTAAAATTTACAACACAAAATATTATCTATTTGAATGTGACTATGTGGATGTTTTGTTATAAAAGCGAGTTTTTTGCAAAAATATCGTAGTTTTTGACAAGTATTATTATCGGCCTCAAAATACACTGCCAGCCATTGATGATCCTCGAAGCGGTTTTCGAGGAGTGAGATTGAGGAACACACATGTTTACAGCTACGAACGTGTTGACACCGGAATTTATCGGGCAGCCGCTTGATAAGTTGTGGTCACTGATCTCGCCATTGTATATGGTGGACGAGTCTCAATGGCTAGAGCAATTATTGCCACTAGCGACGCCGACAACGGAAGAAAAATCGGCGATCACTAACCAAACGACCAAACTTATTGAAGCCATTCGTGCCGATAAGAAGTCAATCCAGATGATTGATGCACTTTTGCTGGAATACAGTCTCGATACTCAAGAAGGTATCTTGCTGATGTGTCTCGCAGAAGCATTAATGCGCATCCCGGATGCGGCAACCGCAGACGCGCTGATTAAAGACAAGTTAAGCGTTGCGGACTGGAAATCTCACCTGAAAAACTCAGACTCTGTTTTCGTTAACGCGTCTACATGGGGTCTAATGCTGACAGGTAAAGTGGTCGGTCTTGGTGAGCAAGGCACCCAGAGCCCAAGTCAGGCTGTAAACCGTCTGGTTAACAAATTCTCTGAACCTGTGATTCGTAAAGCCATGTATCAGGCAATGAAGATCATGGGTCACCAGTTTGTTCGCGGCCGCACGATTGAAGAAGCGCAGAAAAATGGTCGCCCGATGCGCGACAAAGGTTTCACTTACTCATTTGATATGTTGGGTGAAGCGGCGCTAACAACAGCGGATGCAAATAAATACTTCAAAGATTACCTAATGGCGATCGAAGCGGTGGGTCGCGAGACTTACGGTAACGACACCAGCCCTGCGCCTTCGGTTTCTATCAAACTTTCAGCATTGCACCCTCGCTACGAAGTGGCGAACGAAGAGCGTGTTATGACTGAGCTGTACGAAACGCTCATGCAACTACTAAAACGCGCGATTGAAGTCGACGTTGCGATCACGATTGATGCAGAAGAAGCTGATCGCCTTGAGCTGTCTCTAAAGCTGTTCGAGAAGATTTACCGCAGTGACCTCGTCAAAGGTTGGGGCAAGTTTGGTCTTGTTGTGCAAGCGTACTCGAAGCGTGCTCTACCAGTATTGGTTTGGCTCAATGCCCTTGCGAAAGAACAAGGTGACTTGATCCCACTTCGCTTGGTAAAAGGCGCGTACTGGGATAGCGAAATCAAATGGTCACAACAAGCGGGCTACGAAAACTACCCTGTGTACACACGCAAAGAAGCGACCGATGTTGCTTACCTTGCATGTGCGCGTTTCCTATTAAGCGAAGGCGTACGTGGCAATATCTTCCCGCAATTTGCCAGCCACAATGCGCACACAGTTACTGCGATTGCAGTGATGGCGCAGCATAAGGATTTTGAATTCCAACGCCTACACGGCATGGGAGATTCGCTCTACAACCACGTGATGGAGAAATACGGTCAACCTGTTCGTATTTACGCTCCTGTTGGTAGCCACGCGGATCTACTGCCTTACCTTGTTCGTCGTTTGCTAGAAAATGGCGCAAACAGCTCGTTTGTACACCGTTTGGTTGACGCGCGTTGCCCAATTTCTGAACTGACACATCACCCTGTGGATGCGCTAACCAGTTTTGCGACGCTGAATAACGATAAGATCCCAATGCCTTCAGGTATTTTCCCTGAGCGTAAAAACTCTTACGGCGTCAACATCGATATCGAAAGCGAAGCAAAACCATTTGAAGCGCAAGTTGAAAGCTTCCTAAACAATAAGTGGGTTGCGGGCCCTGTGATCAACGGTGAACGTTTTGCCGAAAGCATGATCAAGGAAAACCTCGCTGAGATCATTACCGCGCCTTACGATCGTCGTGTTGAAGTGGGTCAAGTCGCTTTTGCAACTCTTGATCATGTTTCCGCTGCGATTGAAGCGGCGCAAGCGGCATTCCCAGAATGGAAAGGCACTGCGATTGAGCAAAAAGCGAAGTGTTTAGAAACACTTGCTGACCTGATGGAAGCAAACTTGGCGGAGTTGGTGGCGATTTGTCATCAAGAAGCGGGTAAAACCATTCACGACAGCATTGATGAAGTTCGTGAAGCGGTTGATTTCTGTCGTTACTACGCAAAACAAGCGCAAAACCTACAACCATTTGAACTGGAAGGTTTCGATGGTGTGAAACGCATTTCTAGCCGTGAAGGTCTCGGTGTGTTCGTTTGTATTAGCCCTTGGAACTTCCCTCTGGCGATTTTCCTTGGTCAAGTAACCGCGGCGCTTGTTGCGGGTAACACAGTGGTTGCTAAACCGGCTGAACAAACCAGCTTGATTGCTGCTCGCGCGATTGATTTGATGCTGGAAGCTGGCTTCCCAGCTGGCGTAATTCAATTACTTCCTGGTCGCGGTGGTGAGATTGGTCATGCACTAACCTCTCACGACGCCATCGCAGGTGTCGCATTTACGGGCTCTACGGCAACGGCACAGCGCATCAACGTAACGTTGGCAGAGCGTACCGCGAAGCCAGTACCGTTTATCGCGGAAACTGGCGGCCAAAACGCCATGATCGTCGACAGTACTGCACTGCCAGAGCAGGTGGTTCGTGATGTGATTCGCTCTGCGTTTGCATCGGCGGGTCAACGCTGTTCTGCGCTTCGTGTGCTGTTTGTTCAAGAAGACGTTGCGGATCGCATCATCACCCTTATCCAAGGCGCGATGAAAGAGCTACACGTTGGCTTGCCTTACTTGCACAAAACCGATGTGGGTCCGGTTATTGACCGCAATGCGAAGCAAAAACTCCTTGCTCACCTAGAACAGATGAGCAGCACGCAGAAGAAAGTTGCGCAGCTGCAACTGGAAGAAGCGTGTCAGTATGGCGATTTTGTTGCGCCAAGTGCGTTTGAAATCTCAGGCATTGATGTTCTGAAAGAAGAGCAATTTGGTCCTATCTTGCACATTGTTCGCTTTAAAGCGTCTGAACTGCCAAACGTGGTAGAGCAGATCAACCAAACAGGTTTTGGTCTAACAATGGGCATTCACAGCCGTAACGAAACCACTTATCGCTGGATTGAAAAGCACGCTCGCGTGGGCAACTGCTACATCAACCGAGATCAAGTTGGTGCGGTTGTTGGCGTTCAGCCATTTGGTGGTCAAGGCTTGTCTGGTACAGGTCCAAAAGCTGGTGGTCCTCACTACTTGTACCGCTTTACTCAACATCTTCTTGCTCAAGCAGAGAACGCATAAGGAGTCGCATTATGGTTCATCAGATCACATATTTTAAAGATGCATTCTCTGCTTGGGAGCAGTGGAATCTGACCGATTTTGATTACAAATGCGAACATGTGTTGGCATTAAAATCTGCACTAGAAGGGCAGAATGCTGTTGTGGCAAAAGTAGTGTCTTACCACTTGCAACAAGCGTCTGCACTGCTTGCAGAACCTCATCAGTTAGTGGGCCCTACGGGAGAAACTAACGAGCTGTACGCGGCTGGTCGTGGTGTGGCTTTGGTGATTTGTGAAAACAACATCGAAAACACTGAAAACGCGCTGTACAGCACTTTTGCAATGATCACCTGTGCCCTCATCGCAGGTAACAGTGTTGTGATTTGCAGCGACAATGCCGAGCTAAACCGACTGGTTGAGCAAGCGGTATCGTCAACAAACTTCCCATCTAACTTAGTCCAAGTAGTTGCGTACGATGCGTCTGCCCCGTTGCTAGAAAGCGATGTACGTAGTGTGGGTTATGTTGGGCATTCTCAGGTTGAGCATGCGCTCAATCTTCAATTGGCTAAGCGCGATGGTGCTATCGTTGGCTTAGTTTCTGAAACGGATTTGGAGTCACCAAAACTGGCTCACGATCCGCATCTCTCGTTGCGCTTTATTACTGAGCGTACTCGAACGATAAATATTACAGCGGTGGGTGGTAACGCGACTCTACTCGAGTTGGGGAACGAAACTCACTAACCTGACTTGTGACACCAATTTGAAATAACCAGCCTGAGAGCTTGTTCAGATTGGTGTCTCTTGCTTTGACGTATTGCTGCGATGGCAAAATGTCAGAGAAGACAAGGAAGGAAATAATTATAACGAGGACTATCAAATGATAGAAAATAGCTTTGCTATCACGTCCACTTTTGTGGCGTATTTAATAATTATGGTTGCCATTGGCGTTTACGCGTATAAGAGGACTTCCAATTCATCTGACTACTTCCTAGGTGGCCGTAGCCTAGGTCCGTGGCCTGCTGCATTATCTGCAGGTGCATCAGACATGAGTGGCTGGCTTCTACTAGGTTTGCCAGGTTACGCGTATGCAGCCGGTATCGAGGCATTTTGGCTAGCAGGCGGTCTACTTGCTGGTACATGGGCTAACTGGTTCATCAGTGCAAAACGTCTGCGTACTTACAGCATCCAAACTGACGCGTTAACATTGCCAGAGTTCCTGTCACGTCGTTTCAACGACAAATCAAAACTGATTCAGACCATCTCTGCGTTTTTCATTCTTCTATTCTTCCTTTTCTACACCAGCTCAGGTTTGGTTGCAGGGGGCAAACTGTTTGAAACCGTATTCGGCCTTGATTACAGCATTGCAGTAGTTATTGGTACAGTTTGTGTGGTTTCTTACACACTGTTCGGTGGTTTCTTAGCGGTATCTTGGACTGACTTAGTGCAAGGCCTATTGATGGCAGCAGCACTGATGATCGTTCCGATTGCTGTTATGGACGGTGGTTTTGGCCAACTGTCTTCAGACATGCACAACATCAACCCAGAACTACTGACGTTGTGGAACGATGTGAAAGGTGAGCCTCTGTCAGCTATCGCGATTATCTCGCTAGCGGCATGGGGTCTTGGCTACTTTGGTCAGCCACACATCCTAGCGCGTTTCAAAGCATCACGTTCAAACAAAGACCTAACTACAGCGCGTCGTATCGCTGTGGGTTGGACTGCGCTTTCAATGGCAGGTGCAATGCTAGTGGGTCTTGTTGGTCTGGTATGGGTGACTGGCCACCCTGGTACGCAACTAGAAGATGGTGAGAAAATCTTTATGTTGCTTGTGAACACCGTATTCCACCCAGTGGTTGCTGGTATCCTACTAGCAGCAATCCTAGCGGCAGTAATGAGTACAGCGGATTCACAGCTTCTGGTATCTTCGTCTGCACTAGCAGAAGACTTCTACAAGCAAGTGATCAAACCTGATGCTTCTTCAGAAGAAGTGGTGATGATTGGCCGTGTGGGCGTTATCGTGATTTCTTTGATTGCATTGTTCCTAGCAATGACACCAGATAGCTCTGTGCTAGGCCTTGTATCTTACGCTTGGGCGGGCTTCGGCGCGGCATTTGGCCCTGCAGTAGTACTTAGCCTGTACTGGAGCGGTATGAACCGTAACGGCGCACTAGCGGGCATCCTAGTGGGTGGCGTGACCATCGTAGTTTGGAAACAGCTAACTGGCGGTTGGTTCGACGTTTACGAAATCGTACCGGGCATCATCTTCTCAACACTGGCTATCGTGTTGGTTAGCAAGATGACTGGCGGTGCAGGTCAAGAAGTTCTAGACCAACACCAAGAGTACAAGCAGAAGTTGGTTGATCTAGACTAACCACTGCAAAGATGACAAAAGCCCGCGAATATCGCGGGCTTTTTTATTGTATTCAAATCGGTTTAGCTAAGCGGCTTACTCGCGGATTTTTGAGTAAATCACGGTGTTACTCAGCTCTCCCGATGTGGTAAGACGTTCGTTTCTGAGTTCGCCTTCAAACTCATAACCACAGCGCTCGGCTACAGCACGGCTCTTTTGGTTGGTGCTATCAGCATGAATTGCGATTCTCTTGGCACCCAAATCATCAAACGCATAGCGCTCAACTTCGAGCACAGCCTCGGCAACATAACCATTGCCAACGGCTGCATCATCTAACCAATAACCTATCTCAAAGGATGGTACGTCGGGATCTCGAATCATCAAACCGACCGCACCCAGTAAGCGATCGCTTTCCTTTTCAATGATGTAGTAACGCAGCTCTTCTTCGAAGTTTTCAAAGTTTGCGATGGCTTTCTCTGTCCCTTCTATCATCGCTTCTAATGTCAGCACATGAGGCACCCACGGCAGATAGACTTCGAGAGTCTTTTGGCTGCGAACGACAGCTTGATGCGCCTCTTCGGCTCGTTCTAAACAAGCGGGGATGAGTTTGAGACGTTTCGTTTCCATGCTGGCTATCCTATGGGTGAAAAATGAACGGAAAATCATTTAAACAGATGTACTTAGAATGATCTAGTCACCGCCGTCATATTATTCACTTGGTTTGCCAGAGAGAAACTGAGAGAATCGAACCGTTATCAAACCAACTAGGTTCATTATGAAACTTTTAGTAAGAAACTTGGCTCGTCACATGACCGAGCAAGATATCCGCAAATTATTCTCAGCGTACGGCAAAGTAGAACTGTGTTCGCTAGTGCTTGATCAAGAAACGGGTTTGTCGAAAGGCTTCGGTTTTGTCATCATGCCGGACGAAGCAGAAGCAATTTCTGCTCTTGAAGCACTGAATTTGACGAACGTAGAAAAAAGCAAAATTCGCGTGAAAGTCGCACAAGACTAACACAGAGAAAAGCCAGCGTAATTGCTGGCTTTTTTGTCTTTCTATTTAGAGACCAAATTGGAAACTTCTGGAATATCTTCTTTTTTTGCTTTAACGACGTTGATCATCAATCCTCTTTTCAAGTTGTTTCATTAAATCCTTTAACTGCAGAGAATCGAAATTGTCAGAATTCGGCACTTGGTAAGAGTCGTTGACTGTGTAGATCATCAAACTTTGGCTGGAGAAGGACTCTTTCTGTATTTGGACTCTGACAATGTCATCAAGAGGTAGACGGAAGTAAACCGTTGAGCCCTGGCTGTACTTCAAGGCGCTAGTGCTTGCATCGATATATAGCGTTTTAGGATTGAACGCGCGGCGCGTGAAGTACGTTGAGATCAGTTTAAATCCTACTATCGTGAGTGCTAAGAGTCCAAACTCGACGAGCTTGTCTGCTAGGTAGGAAAAATAGAACAGCGACAACGATACCGTTCCCAGCAATAAAGGGTTGTTCTTGGGCAGATTTTGTGAAGTTTCATGGATGATCATCCGACATATCCCTCGACTTTATTCAGAAGCGACGAACGTGAGTTGGTAGATACACACCTTTCGTTCTTTGCCTTGCATGCGCAATGTTTTGTCACCGACGTAAGGGATCTTTAGTTTTTGGATCACCGATTTAGAACGCAGATTGTCCACCAAATGCATCACGGTTATTCCGTTTAACTCAAAGTGCATTCGAGCAAATTCGAGTAAGGCTTTGGAGGCCTCGAATGCATAGCCTTTCCCCCAATGTGGCACGCCAACCCAGTAGCCTAATGTTCCGTACCCCTCTTCGATACGCGGTAAACTCACCGCACCAAGTAACTCCCCAGTGTTTCGCAAGGTAATAGCGTACGCCACGCCTTGATGCTGCTGATACATCGGATCGTGCCTACCTATCCATGCTTGCGCCATCGGTAGCTCATAAGGATGTGGGATGTTTGCTGTCATGTCGGCAATTCGCTTATCTCCAGCGAGTAAAGCCACTTGTTGGCAGTCACCGATATTGAATGGCCGGAGGACGAGTCTTTCGGTAGTGAGAGTCGGTTGTATCGTCATGCATTTCTTCCTTGATGAGACGGCTGTTGTTGCTAGCAACTGGTTTGCGGGGTAAATCGAGATAACAAAGCGTTACGAAAGCTCGACCTAGCCAACTGTAAAGTTGTCACGCGCCTTACTAAATAATAAGCCCTAACAATAGCTTATGTGTGATGTGTCGTATTATTACACACATAGGTGCTGTTTTTCATATAAGTGGTATAAAAGTTGAGGTCTGACCAAGGTCTCAGTTTTTTCATACTTTAGTAGGATTTTTTGAAGATAGGGCACAAAAAAGTAAAGGGGCTTTTTTATTGTGGAATTATTTTGAACAAAATATGTCAATTGTCAGTAGCACACAAAAATTCAGGGAGAAGAGAGATGCCGGATATATATTGCTCAGCGTGTAGAAAATCAACGCAACATAAGGTGATCATGAAGCGTTGTGAGCCTCAAGCCGTTGACACGTTAACCGGTAAGGTGGTGAGTTTCACGCAACTGATGGCGAAGTTTGTCTCAGGTGAGCACTATTACGAGATGGAACCACAGTATTTCTGTCGTTGCTGCAACCACCGAGCCATCGGTGAAGTGGTACCTCACCCGGCAAGACACGTATCGGCCGCCCTGTAGTTTAACGTTAGGCTGCTAAAGGTTCTTCGTTGGAGTAGGGCGATCCGTCGATCATCACTGGCCAGCCATAAGATGCGTATTCACGTGCTAAAAACTTCGCGACTTCGTGAGAAACCGTGGTGTATGTCCATTCGCCAACACCAAACGGTTTGTACGCCAGTTGTAAGGTTAACATTGCTTTTTCCTCAATAATTTTTCCTATTATTGCCTTACTATTTGGCTCATTTCTTCTGTTTATAGCTCACTTTATTCTCTGCAAAGTTCATCGTTTCACTTTTTCATTCACACCGATTTTTCTCTTATAAATGCCGTGTGAGTACCTTTGTTATTTATAAACTTATGTTAACAAGTAGGATGTGTTTTTAGGTTGATGATGGCTTTTTGTGCTAAGCAAACGTTAAAACTAAGCGGAATTCACACGTTGTTCATTTGTTAGTTTGCAAACATAACGGTAACGATTAATGTAAAGCTCCCTGAGTTGTTACAAGGATGTGTTGATGAGCTACCAATTAGACAGGATTGATCTGCATATTTTGAGAGTGCTTCATTCACGCGGACGAATTCCAGTCGTCGAACTGGCGAAGCAGATTAACTTAACCACGTCGCCGTGCTCAGATCGCGTCAAAAGGCTTGAGAAAGAAGGCTATATCAATGGTTATCATGCCGAGTTGAATGCTGAAAAATTAGGATTGGATGTTCAGGTGTTCATTCATATTCGTTTGGATCAAACCAGCTTCTCGATTTTTGAAAAGTTTGCCAAAGCGGTGGAATTGATGCCAGAAATCGAAGAGTGTTATTCGCTCTCTGGTGACTTCGACACCATGATTAAAGTCCGAGTGAAGAACATGAAAGCGTATCAAGAGTTCATGTCGAGTAAGCTAGGCACGCTACCGGGTGTTATTCAGACGCGAAGTGAAGTGGTGATAGAAGAGCACAAAACGGGATTTGGTGTGAATCCGGAGCTATTAGGCTAACGCATTTGTCGTGGTACAGGACATAAAAAAGGAGCCAACGGGCTCCTTTTTCGATAGGTCTCTCGATGTTTAGTGAAGGATTATGCGCCGATAAAGGTGCTAATAACACCAATCAAACCACCAAATACGCCACCCCAAACTACTAGCCAGCCTAGGTGTTCTTTAATCATTTTTTGCACCATTTCTTTAACCAATGCCGGCGTTAACTCGCTAAGGCGTTGGTCGATGATGCCTTCGATGTTCTGCTTAATCTCATCCATCATGGCTGGTGATTCAAATTGCTCTTTCAAAGCTTCTTTAATACTGTCGCTCTTGCTCAGTTCGATGATGGACACTTGCATCTTTTCGACGAAAGGTTGTCGCATCGGCTGTAGAGCTTCCGCACCACCAAACATCGCTAGCATGCCGCCAAACTGGGAGCCTTCAATGACTTCTACCAGTGAGTCAAAGGCCGGGTTTAGATCCACTTTCTCAATCACAGGTTGAAGATCGATGTTCACACCGCCCGCCATTTCTTTATTCAAGAATCGGTCGATGTTCGCTTCGGTAAAGAACTGTTCCATCATCAAATTTTTGATCGCCAGTTTGAATTCTTCAAACCTTGCGGGAATCACACCAGAACCGTATAAGCCCGGCACTTTTTCAAACAGCATGTGGATGGCAAGCCAGTTAGTGATGGCGCCAGAGAAGGCAAAGAGACCTGCATACCAAAGATAGTCGTTCTGAAATTGATGGCCTGCGCCCATCAAAGCGATGGCGAGCAGATTCGTTAGCAAACTTTTGTTCATAGTGACCAGTTATGTATGAATAGAGGAAGAAATAAGTGGGCCAGATTCTATACCTAAGTCACATTGAGATGCTAGGTGTTGAGCAGATTGGTTTACGTGGAAGCGTAGGAGATAATTGAGGCTTTAGAAAAACAAAACCCGACAATCATTGTCGGGCCACTGCTTTTTCTTAGAAAAACTAAGATTCTATTTTTTTAATTTTTAGATGCGGTAGATCTTACAACAAAGTTGGCATTTCCATCTTTCTGAATAGCCGAATAGCTTGTCAGCCCAACTAGGTTTTACTTGTACGATCTGCATTGAACCACATTTACACATAAGCTAATTACCTTATTGTTAATTTAATAACTAAGCCATCTATTGAGTATAGCTGCTTATCAAAAAGTGAAACGATAAATGAATTCAGCTAGGTACTCTGCATTGTGTCCATTGCAATAGATACGCAACGAGGCGCTATATTAGCAGAAAAAGTGTGATCTTCATCATTGTTGGTGTTTCATAAATGAGAATAAGTGAGTTCGTCAGTTCAGTGCTCATGTAATTCGAGAATAAAAAACGGCGCTTTAAGCGCCGTTTTTAAAGGGATGAAGCGGTGTTAAGAAGCTTGTTGATTGTCTAGTTCTTCACCAAGAAAACCGCCAGTTTGGTGTGCCCAAAGCTGTGCGTAGATGCCGTTATGAGCGATCAGCTCTTGGTGCGAGCCTTGCTCTACGACGTTACCTTTGTCGAGAACGATTAAGCGATCCATCTGGGCGATGGTCGACAATCGGTGTGCTATTGCAATCACGGTTTTTCCTTGCATGAGCTCGTTCAAGCTTTCTTGGATAGCCGCTTCGACTTCTGAGTCCAGAGCTGAAGTTGCTTCATCCAGTACCAACAGCGGCGCGTCTTTCAATAACACACGAGAAATAGCGATACGCTGACGCTGACCACCAGACAACTTCACGCCTCGTTCGCCAACTTGCGCATCGTAGCCGACATTGCCAAATGGGTCTGTCAGTGTTTCGATGAACTCGTGAGCGTGCGCTTGTTTCGTCGCTTTAAGCAGTTCCCCTTCTGAGGCGGTTGGGTTGCCGTACAAGATGTTATCTCTTATTGAACGGTGCAAAAGAGACGTATCCTGTGTCACCATGCCAATTTTCGAGCGCAACGAATCTTGCGTGACGTCAGCAATGTTTTGACCGTCAATCTTAATGCTGCCTTCTTCCACATCATGGAAGCGTAACAGCAAGTTCACCAACGTGGATTTGCCTGCGCCAGAGCGCCCAACCAAGCCGACTTTTTCTCCAGGTTTGATGTCGAGATTCAGATGGTTGATGACGCCTTTGTTTTCACCGTAATGAAAGCTGACGTTATCGAACTGGATGCCACCTTGAGATACGACCAAGTCTTTCGCATTCGGTTTGTCTTGGATATCGATAGGTTTGGACAGTGTTTTCATGCCATCCACGACAGTACCCATGTTTTCAAACAGGGCTCCTACTTCCCACATGATCCACATCGACATGCCGTTAACGCGCAGCGCTAGGCTGACCGCAATAGCAATGGCACCGACGCTAATCGCGCTGTCCAACCACAGATAAATCGACAAAGCCGCGACGGAAAACACCAAGATGTAGTTGGAAATTTCAACCGCCACGTCAAAGCCCGTAACCAAGCGCATTTGACGATAAACCGTGTTGAGAAATCCTTTCATGCCTTGTTCGGCATATTGGGTTTCTCGCTGGCTATGTGAAAACAGCTTCACGGTTTGGATGTTGGTGTAGCTGTCGACAATACGGCCTGTCATGGTTGAGCGCGCATCGGCTTGCTCAGAGGCCACATCTTTCAGTTTCGGTACAAAGTAAATCTGAATCGCGATGTAAACCAAAAGCCAGACAATCATCGGAATCATTAAACGCCAATCTGCAGCTGCTAACATCACGACCATACTGGTGAAGTAAACCGTCACGTAGACAAATACGTCCATGCTCTTCATGACCGTTTCACGTACTGCGAGAGAGGTTTGCATCACTTTGGTTGCAACGCGCCCTGCAAAATCATCTTGATAGAAGTTCAGACTCTGATTGAGCAGATAACGGTGAGCAAGCCAGCGAATGGACATTGGGTAGTTACCCAACAAGGTTTGATGCACCAGCAAAGAGTAGATAACAACCAAAAGTGGCATTACAACCAGAAGTAAGACGCCGTAAAAAATCAGATCCGCTCGGTTATCTTGCAAAAAGGTTTCTGGATTGCTGGTGGAAAGCCAGTCCACCAGTTGGCCCATTGCACCAAATAGCATGACTTCGACGATGGCAACGATCGTCGACATCAGTGACATGATGATCAGTGGCTTTTCATACCCTCGGGTGTAATGGCGTAGAAAGGCAAAAATCCCTGAAGGGGGCTGATCGGGCGTAGATTTGGGAAACGGCTCTGTGAAGCCTTCAAATCGTTTAAACATAACTCATCCTAAAGTTAAAACAATGCCATCTCGGTCTACTGAATCCATCGATTTACACTGCTTGGACATGGCAGTGCGCACCGAGATAGGTGGTAAGAAATATCGTTGTCCGCTAGCCAGAAAAGCAGACGAGTTTGTGAGAGGGGCGAAAAAATAGTCTAACCGATCGCCTTTTAAATGTAACTAGTTGGTTATGAACTGAATTGAAATATCCCATTTATTGTATTTGTCATGTCCGAGCCACAAAAGCGTAAACCAGCAAAGTGACAATAAAAAATCGTGTTTCGCTGTCCAATTGCAGGAAAAATTACTTTTAGAGAATAGAAATAATCGCGAAAACAGCAAAACTGGAGTTAACAATAAATTTACAATCTCTCCATTCTAGAGATAAGGAATGTATTGGATGCTATTACACGAATCAGTACCCCAATTTGCTGATGGGAAAGAAGAAAGCACACAAAGTGCTCTGCGCCAAACCGCAAACTGCGTAGTGATGGTGCCACCTAAAGAATTTCGTTTTAATGAAGAAACGGCGCAAGACAATGAGTTTCAGCATCAGGTGTCATTGAGCCAGAAAGAAGTATCACAAAAAACCATGGCTGAATTTTCGGCAATGGTTGCCACGTTGCGCCAAGAAGGAGTGCAAGTGGTGGAATTTGACTATCCAGTTTCTGATGTTGCGACGCCAGATGCGGTATTTCCAAACAACTGGTTTAGCACGACACCAGACGGCACGCTTTATACCTTCCCAATGGCGTGTGAAAACCGTCAGCATGAGGTTCGCCCGGAAGCGTTAATTGCCGCGCTAGCCGCTGCAGGACGTGAAGTTCACCAACAAAGCAGCCTAACGGATTACCTAGGCGATCACGCGTACCTAGAAAGCACTGGTGTGATGGTTTTTGACCATCTAAACAAAACCGTTTATGCCGCGTTGTCACAGCGTTGTGATCGCCTAGTGTTGGAAGATTACGCGAATCGCATTGGTTATGAGCGCGTGATTTCATTCCAAACGCGGTTGCCATCGGGTTCGCCGATTTACCATACCAACGTGATGATGGCTGTGGGTGAGCAGTTTTGTGTGATTTGTGATGAAGTGATCCCAGAATTTGAGCGTCGTTTTGTTTTGAAGTCTCTGGCAAAAGATAAACAAGTTATCTCAATTTCGCTTGATCAGATGAACCAGTTCTGTGGCAACATTCTGCAACTGGAAACCATCAACGGCGACAAGGTGATTGCGATGTCTCAATCGGCGTACGAAGCATTCTCACCAGCACAAAGAAACCAATTGGCGACACACGGTAAATTGCTGCCATTCGACGTTTCCACCATAGAATCTATTGGTGGTGGTTCTGTACGTTGCATGTTGGGTGAAGTGTTCTTACCGAGTCGCAAAGCTGTGCTTTAACAAACTACACATTTTTTGTCAGCCGCAGTGAAGTGCTGACGAAGCGTTCTCTTCATGGGTTTTTAGCCGTTAGCTCTGTGGCAGTACAGACTAACGGCTTTTTTGTGCCAATTTAGCCCAAATTTTCTCTTAGCGATTTGATGTCTTTAGACGGCGGTGCGCCAAACAAGCGGCTGTATTCCCGACTGAATTGAGACGGACTTTCATAGCCGACTTTGAATGTCGCAGCCATGGCGTCTAAGTTTTCTGTCAGCATCAATCGGCGTGCTTCACTTAAGCGTAACTTCTTCTGAAACTGTAATGGTGTCATGGACGTCATGGAGCGAAAGTGCGTGTAAAACGACGATTTACTCATACCTGTGTACGAAGCCAAATCTCCAACACTTAATGGTTTGACAAAGTTGTTTTTGAGCCAGTCGATGGCTTTGGCTATTTGATGGCTATGGCTGCCCGCAGTCACGATTTGATGGAGACGCGTGCCCTGTTCACTCATCAAAAGGCGATAAAAAATCTCCCGTTTAATGATGGGCGCTAAAATTTTGATGTTTTGGCCTTCGTCTAATAATTCTGCTAAACGTACAAACGCATCCAATAGAGATTCCGACAACTCACCGACAGCAATGCCTTTTTGCGCTTCTTTGGATTGAGTAAAGGCAAGTTCGCTATCGACAATCAGTTGGGAAATCTCGGTCAAATCCAGCTCCATGATCAGCCCTAAATAAGGTTGCTCTTCACTGGCTTCGATAATGTTGGCAATGATAGGGAGATCGACAGAAGAAATCAGGAAGTGGTTGGCATCGTAAATAAAGCTTTCCTCTCCCAATAAGACTCGCTTCCTGCCTTGCGCGATAAGACAAATACTTGGATTGTGGGTATAGCTCGTAGGCGGTGTCGGGGTTGTCCAACGACTGAACCTCAACCCCGAAATTGGCGTGTCGTATTGGTTTGCGTCTCCCGTCCATCGATCAATCAGTTTGGCTAATTTCTGAGTGGCGAATGCTCTACTTGGTAAGCTGGTAGGTGATAAATCTGACATCGCGAAAAGGCTCTCGGATTATTGAGGTTGTTATTCAATGTATATCACGACATTTTGCGAAGTAAAGATTATCAGGCAAGGCGCTGTTTTCCTTTTGTGCAATTTTGAACCGTTCCAATTTAAACGTTTTCAATCTCTATTCTTACTTATTTTGCTTTTAAATTAATGTTTTATTTATTGTTCTTGGCAGAAGAAGAGACGGTTGGTCGTCTCTAGTACCAAAATGTAAGTCCAATTGTTTGGAAAATTAGGCAAGTATTAGCCATGAATAGGCTAACGATAAATGGCCTACGGCGTTAACGTATCTACACAGTTTGGCGAATGCTCGATACGCATCCTGCATTCCATAAAGAGACGTAGAGCAATGGTTAATCACACAGCAAAAACACAGATTCCACAATCACTAACAGCCGGAGTATTTAACGGCCGTGGCATTTTTGATTTCGGGGCAAAGAACGAAGCGTATGCCGATTACTTCACGGGGACAAGCTACTTGGCGTTGCTCAACCTACCGGGGCTGATCGTAGCAAATGTGACGTTTGAACCGGGCTGCCGTAATTTTTGGCACATTCATCACGAAGGCGGACAAATCTTGCTCGTGACGGGAGGCCGCGGGTGGTATCAAGAATTTGGTCAGCCAGCGCAAGCGCTCAACGTGGGCGACGTCGTGCATATTGCACCTGGCACTAAGCATTGGCACGGCGCAGCTAAAGATAGCTGGTTTTCACATGTAGCAATAGAAATACCCGCTGAAGGAGCAAGCAATGAGTGGTGTGAACCCGTGACGGACGAAGAGTACGCAGAGCTTGGCTAATTGAACGCTAACTTAAGGACGTCGGAGATCTGACAATGACAGGCAAGCCAAGTAAATATCAAACTTACATGAGCGTACAGATTGCGCTCATTGGTGTCGCTTTTATGGCTCCTCAAGTCGCTTCGGCGTGTGGTCAACCAACGGAAGGTTCTGACAATGATCGCGATTAAAACTTCAATCAAGTCCATATTAATTTGGGTACTGACTATGACAACGATATCCGCCGTTATGCCTGCTTTTGCAACAGATAAATTGAGTAATAAAGAACGAGCCATCGTTCCAATCGCGGCTTTCACCGCAAGCGGTGACGTAGAAAAACTCAAGATTAGCCTGAATGATGGTTTAGAAAGCGGCTTAACGATCAATGAGATTAAAGAAGTTCTTGCTCAACTATACGCTTACGCAGGTTTTCCCCGCAGTTTGAATGGATTGGCTGCTTTTATGGAAGTGGTTGAAGTGCGCAAAAATCGTGGTATTACCGACACATTAGGGCGTGAATCGACGCCGTTGACGGCAGATAAAAGCAGCTTAGAGCTAGGCAGTCAGAACCAAACAACGCTGGTCGGTATGCAAGTCAAAGGCCCGCTGTTCGACTTTTCACCTCAAATAGATCAGTACTTAAAAGCCCATTTGTTTGGTGACATCTTCGCGCGTGACCTCCTGACGTGGAAACAACGAGAAATTGCCACGATTGCAGCGCTGGCAAATATCAACGGAGTGAACAGCCAGCTTGCGGCGCACTACAACATCAGCATGAATAATGGCGTGTCTGCCGAAGAACTGAATGATTTCATTCTGGTTTTAAAGCAGTGCTGTGGTGAAAGTATTGCGAGTAATGCTCAATCAGTACTGGATTCGGTGTTAGACGCCAAAAACTGATTGTTTTGGGTTTGGGAGATGTGTTCAATCGCTTTCTACACCAAGTAACGATTTACAATGTAAAACCGTTTTTAAAAGCGCAGGGTTTCGGCTCGGCGCTTTTTTGTTTTCTGAAGATTTGCATCGGCGCCGCTTGGTTTAAGCGCCTAAAATAGGATGGTTCACCTAGCAGATTGTGGTAAAGTCCGCGCCTGCGTTTTACCGCATCTTCATTGTTTTTATTGCTTCTTCAACCAAAAGTACAAGGTTTCGCTAATGCCATTTTCTACTCTCTCATTGAGTTCTGAGCTGATTCACGCCCTGCCAAAAGACTTCAAGAAACCGACCGATATTCAAGCGTTGGCCATTCCTGAGCTGTTGGCTGGTCAAGATCTATTGGCTTTGGCAAATACAGGCAGCGGCAAAACACTTGCTTATGGTTTGCCTTTGTTGGAAAAGCTGAGTGTCAATCCAGAGCAAAAAGCGCTGATTCTTGTGCCAACTCGTGAGCTGGCAATGCAAGTGAGTGAAGCTATTAACCAAGTTGGTCAAGCTCTTGACCTCAACGCAGTGTGTTTGTGTGGCGGAGTTGATAAAGAGCAACAACATCACGCGCTAGCGACAAATCCACATATCCTTGTCGCGACGACTGGTCGTTTAGTTGACCTAGCAAACAATGGCTTTGATTTGAGCAATGTTCATTATCTAGTATTGGATGAAGCCGACCGTTTGTTGGACATGGGCTTTTGGCCTGACGTAAAAAATATTGCGGGGCTGATTTCAAACCATCGTCAAACGGCAATGTTCTCGGCTACGTTTTCAGATGAGTTAAAGGGTAAAGTGAAGCTACTTATGCAGGCACCAAAGCAAGTCGCAGCGCATCAAGAAAACAGCACTAATCAAGACATCGTTGAAACGTTGTACTTGGTCAATAAAGGCAGCAAAACCAAGGCGTTGATTGAACTGATTCAAAAAAACGCGTGGACTCAGACGTTAGTCTTTATTGGTGCGAAAGAGAACGCCGATGGCTTAGCGAAGAAGCTGAATAAAGCGGGCATCTCAACCAATGCGCTGCATGGCAATAAGAGTCAAGATGAGCGAGAAGAAGCACTGGCGCAGTTTAAATCTGGGCAAATTCAGGTGTTGATTGCCACCGATCTACTAGCGCGCGGCATTCACATTGAGCAATTACCTGTAGTGATCAACTTTGAACTGCCAATGCATGCAGAAACTTATGTTCACCGAGTAGGACGTACCGCTCGCGCAGGCGAACAAGGTGTGGCGATGTCATTGGTATGTCATGGTGAAATGGACGCACTGAGCGCGATTCGTCACCTGACTCAACGTGAGTTACCAGTGCAAGATCTGGTAGGTTTTCCAGTAACGGACAAGCCATCAACTGGCGAGAGCAAACGCGCGCCACGCGATAAAAAAGCCAACCGCCGAACTAATGCTAAGAAGAGCATTAAGCAGTTTCAAGGTAAGTTGAAACGCCCAGCCCCGAGTGCGAAGTAAACCAAAAAACACGCTCTTGACGGCATAGTCGGTTCAGAGCGTGGCTTAAAATTTTACTTTGGGGTGTTCGCCGTTGGGCCAATCAAGCGCATTTCCCAATCTTCAACTTCGCCGGTTTCTAGGCGGCGCTCGACCAACTTGCCCCAAGATTCAACCAATGGCAGTTCTGCCAGTTGGCTTAGCTCTGTTTTATCCAGGCAGCCAGTGAAAACCGCGCTCATGATGCGAGCCAGTGGCCATTCTGGATAAGGTCTTTCGCACAGAATAATCTCGTCACCTGCACCGATTTCGCCTTCTTCCAGCACTCGGAAATACCAGCCTGTTCGAAGCGTATCTTGCAGTCTTCTCGCCATGTCGTGTTGGTCAAAGCGTACGTTAAGTTTCCAACAAGGCATGCGACCTTGCGACACTTCCAGTAGTGTTGAGCCGATGCGAATTTTATCTTTCAAGCAAATCGTGGATTCGGTTACGCCTTCGGAGCTGATGTTTTCGCCAAAGCCGCCGGCGGATTGGAAAATGGTTCTTTCGCCTAATTCTTGTTGCCAGATTGGGTAGTGCTCGCTTGGGTAAATATGACGCGCTTTTTGAATGCCACCATGAAAGCGCGGATCGCCTTGCTCATCACTGATAAAACCGAGCTCTGTTGCGTGCTGGCGCTCAGGCAGCACTTGTTTATTGATTGCGCTTAGCGCTCCATGAGCATAAGGGACGGTTTTCCCTGCTAGCACAGCTTTTACGACGCCGATTTTCTTCATGTAACCTCCTTATTATTTGAATGAGAGATAAAGTGTTTACCTTCATTCACGATGCGGAGCATGATAGCCTAGAGAACTTGTGTCGGAATAGGGATGAAAAGACAATCAACAATGCTAACTCGCCAAATTGATTCGAAGTCAGGCGTCATCACCTCCAATGAGATGATGGCCGCGAATCCCCATTCTCCTGTTTTGGTGAAAACCATCGACATGCCAAAAGGTTACATTGATGCGTTGCATCAACACACTTGGCATCAAATCATCTTTCCTATTAAAGGGTTATTGCAAACACAAACGGAGCATTATCAGCATTTGGTTCCGCACACTTCTGCGTTATTTGTTCCTGCGGGCGTTCAACACGAGTCGATTGCTCTAAGCAACACGATATTTGTTGGCATTTACCTCAACCCTGAGTTTGGCGCAACGTACGAGCCACAAGTGAGAACCATTGCTTTAACGCCGTTTTTAAATGAGCTTTTACAAGAGATCCGCAGACAGTGTGAAGGTGAGACAAGCCACGAAGAAGTGCTGCATTTGCTGGCGGTGTTGCATGATCAAATTTTGAAAAGCAACGTGCAGACATTTCAGTTATTGCTGCCACAAGACAGAAGACTAAAACTGATTTTCGAGCAGTTGACCGACGAGCCCGCGTTGAGCTGTTCGCTAAAAGAGTGGGGAGAGAAAATTGGCGCGTCTGAGCGCACTTTATCACGGTTGTTCGCCAAGGAATTCAACACTTCATTTCTGCTTTGGCGGCAACAAATTCGGCTAATTTACTCGCTTTCTTTGTTGGATGAATCGTTGCCAATCCAAGCCATTGCAGACCTAGTGGGTTATCAAAACGACTCATCCTACATCAAAGCATTTAAAGCCTATTTTGATATGACGCCACAACAGTTTAGAGTGAACGGCGCATCGCGCAGGTAGAAATACAGATCTTCGACTTCACTTAATGCTTTTGAGAAGAAGCCAAGAAACGTCCCTTTTTAATTTCAATTACATGGTATGAATAACAATGGCACCAACGATAAATACACGAGTTAATCAATTCTGTTTTGGTCAACCCCAAACGTCGCTGTCGTTGGAAAAAGTGCCCCTAAAACCGCTTGCTCAGGGCAAGGTTCGGGTGCGACTGGAAGCCACCAATATTAACCCAAGTGACTTGCTTTCCATTCATGGAGTTGGGCAATACCGCCGCGCTCACGTACCACCTCGCGTGCCGGGGTTTGAAGCGGTTGGGCGTGTGGTGGAAGTCAGTGCTGTTGGTCAAACTGGCTTTCAAGTTGGGCAAAAAGTGTTGGTGGCGATGAGTGGGACTTGGCAATACTACATCGATGCTTCGCCCGAGAATCTTTTTCCGTTACCTGAAAGTTTGGATAACGGCTATGCCTGCCAGTTGTACATCAACGCGCTAACCGCGTGGGTTATCACCACTAAAGTGGCTAAGTTGAACAAAGATGATGTGGTGATCATCAATGCGGCAGGGTCAGCGATCGGTAAGATATTTGCCCAGCTCGCCCATTCACTGGGTTTTACACTGATTGCTGTGACTTCAAAGCCAGACGAGTATCCGTACGATACGATTCCAGTATTGGACGCGAAGCAAGACTTACACGCGCAACTGCAAACGCGCAAACTGCCACAACCAACGGCCGCTTTGGATGCGATAGGCGGTAAGACTGGCACGGATCTCATTCGTACCTTGAAAGAAAATGGTCAGTACATCAACTACGGGACATTGTCGCTAGCGCCTTATACGCCAGTGTTTTTTGAGTCCGTGAAGGCCAACAACATCGACTTTAGCACCTTCTTTTTGCGGTATTGGGAAGAATCGGTAGGCAAAGGCGGGAGAAAGACGGTATTCGCTGAAATGTTAAAACACTTTATTGCCAATGATATAAAGCTCGCAGTTGCACGCTACTTACCGTTAGAAGCATTTCAAACTGCGATTGAACAAATTGAAGAAAAATCACTAGCGCGGAGTGGCAAGATTATTCTAACCATGTGAATACAAAAAGGGATGGCACTCACCATCCCTTTTGCATTTTAGTTAGGATTAACGAAACTGCGGCATGTAGTCGAGGTTCGCTTGAATTGTTTCTTCCAATGCCTGCTCTAGAATCGTCCCTGTTGTGACAAGTGGGTTCAGAATCAACGCCCGGTGCGCCGCGTTGCGGTTGCCAGTGACCGCGGCTTCGACAGTGAGCGATTCAAAATCCTTCATCAATTGAATCAGGCGCAGCGTATCTGTTGGGAACGGCGCAACATTCAAAGCAACGGGCCCTGATTTAGTGATCATACAGCTCACTTCCACAGTGCAGTCGTCCGGCAAGCCAGCAATCGCGCCGTTGTTGCGAGTGTTCACGTGCATGATGGTGCGTTTGTCATTGTAGATTGAGCTCATCAGCGCACAGGCCGCTTCTGAGTAATATTGGCCACCGCGCTTTTCGAGTTCTTTTGGTTTCTCGTTAAGCTCTGGGTTGCGGTAGATATCGAACAGAAGTTTCTCCATCGCTTTGACCACTTCGCCGCGAGTGCCTTCGCCGTTCGCTTCTTCAATTTCCTGCTTCATGATGTCTTCGCTGGTGTAATAGTAGCGAAGGTATGCGCATGGGATCATCCCCATATTGCGCAGCAGTTCTGTTGGCCATTCGAATGGAGGAATGTTTTGTGGAACGAGAGGATCGTTGCCCGATAAGATCTCTTCGACTACCTCTTGCAGCTTATCGCGACCTTCATGCAGGATCTGGCGCGCCCAGATAAAGTGGTTCAAACCCGCGACTTGCAATACAAAGTCTTGCTCGTCAGCCCCCAGCATTTGCGCGATGCCTTTTTGCATGATCACTGGCACATTGCACAAACCGACCGCTTTTACTTTGGTGTGTTTGAGAATTGCTTCGGTCACCATGCCCGATGGATTAGTAAAGTTCAGCAACCAAGCGTCTGGACACAACTCTTCCATCTCTTTACAGATTTCTAGCGCGATAGGAATGGTGCGACAGGCATTAGCAAAACCGCCTAAACCATTGGTCTCCTGACCGATCATGCCGTATTTAAGCGAGATGCGTTCATCGCGGATGCGACCTTCCAAACAACCCGCGCGAAATTGAGAACAGACAAAATCGGCGTCTTTTAATGCGGGTTTGCGATCCAGCGTGACGTGAACATCAATATGAGACAGGTTGTTTTTCGCCAACATACGGCGTGTTAAGTCGCCAATGATGCTGACTTTCTCTTTGCCATCTTCAATATCGACCAACCACAACTCGCCGATAGGCAGTTCATGATTGCGCTTGATGAGACCTTCGATAAGCTCAGGCGTGTAACTGGAGCCTGCGCCAATAATGGTAATTTTTAGATTCTTTTTCATCGTGCTGTTTCTCGTTATGGATAAGACAGTTTGATTTAAAAGCATCGTGATTCGCTATACAAACCAATTTAAACTTGCTATGCATTAGCCTTTCTAATTTATGTCGAGTGCCAAGATGGACAGAAAACAGCAGATGCTCTCTAACATGTACACTTTCGCCGTTGCTGGTAAGTGCCTCAGTTTTACCAAAGCCGCTGAAGAGTTGTTTATAACCCAAGGGGCAGTGAGCCAACGCATTAAGTCACTGGAAGATCAACTGGGTTTCAGCTTGTTTGTGCGTATGACTCGGCGATTAGAGCTGACCAAAGAAGGTGAGCGATTACTGCATGCATTAAACCAATCGTTCGAAGTGATTTTCTCTGAGCTCGAAGACATCAAATTCAACGAGCTGCGTGGCGAGCTTTACATCGGCGTGGCCCCTACGTTTGCACAGAGCTGGTTATTGCCGCGTATGGTGGAATTTCAGCGTTTGTACCCTTCTCTCAATATCAAGCTTCGAGTAAAGGCAAGCCGATTAGATTTCTTACATGAGCCCGTTGATATTGCGATTTACTACAGTGACAGCGAGCATCCGGGGTTCCATCATCAAAGGCTATTTGATGAAGAGTTGATGCCGGTTTGTAGCCCTGAATACAGCCAAATACATTTCTCCGATGGTGTGAGTAGTGCCAGCCAATTTGAGGCCGTGACCTTTATCCATTGCACTGAATCGTTAGAAGCAAACGAGCCAAATCATGAATGGCAGAGCTGGTTAGCAAGCCAAAGCAACCCTGAGCTGAAATCGCTCAATGTGATGGAGAAAACCTACCTTTTTAACCATGCCGATATGGCAATCATTGCCGCCAAAAACAGCATGGGAATCGCAATGGCGCGGGCGTCTTTGGTGCAAGCCAGTTTGGAAAAGGGAGAGCTCGTCGCGCCTTTTGAACGCGTAAATGCTGGGAGAGGGTACGATTTGATTTGTTTAAACGGCCAGCAGCACAGACCGAAAAATGCGGCGTTTATCGAATGGCTAGAAACGCAGCTACCTCCCCTTGCATCGCAATAAAAACAAAGGGAGGCATAAGCCTTAGTTTGCGATGATTTCATCCATCAAGCGGTCAATGTGAATCACCACTTGCTCACTCGCGTCTTCCATCGAGTTGATGGAAGTCACCATGCCGGCCATATTTCCTGACTTCGCGTGGTTCATTGCATCACGGCCGCTATCGTGCACACCTTTGTGTGGCGCTTCGAGCTGCGCGTAGCTTCTTAGTTGGCTATATGCTTTGCCGTCACCTCTGTAGTACCACTGGCCCAATCGACATTCTGAATGGCTATTGACGGTTTCACCAAAAGAGCCACTTTGCAGCAAGCGATAGATGTTGTTTTTCCAAATGGCATGATCAAGCTTGACCGTATCGAGGAAAGAGCGGGTAGACGCAAAGTGGATCACCCGTTTCATGTGCTCTGATTTGACAACCACCTCGTTGACGATTGAGCCAATTTGCGCCGAAGAGGCGGAGACTTCTTCTGCGCAGATTTGGTTTTCATCAATCGCGCTTTTGATGGAGCTGACTTGGGTTAGCACCTGATTAACCAGTGAATCAATTTGTTCGCTCGCTTCACTGGCTTTGCCTGCCAAATTTCTTACCTCGTCCGCCACCACTGCAAATCCGCGGCCTGCTTCACCAGCGCGTGCTGCCTCAATCGCTGCGTTGAGAGCCAATAAGTTCGTTTGGTCAGAAATCTCTTGGATAGTAGATACAAGGTGGGAAATAGAAGTCGCGGTGTTATCTAATATCTGCACAGATTCAATGCTTTGAGTGGCTTGTGAGCTGATTTTTACGGCTCGGTCATCCAGACGTGCGAGTGCTTGATGTGTTTGCTTGAACATATCATCAAGCAGCTTTAGCTCCTCGTTTTCATGCGCCATAGATTGAGCGCTTTCGACCATCGCTGTGCGAATGGTTTGGAGCATATCTCCGCCTTTCAAGCTGCTCGACATCAACTCGTCGCTACTTTCGTAACGCTGTTGCGTTGTGTTCAGTAGTTGTTTGGCTTCTTTTAACTGACGTTCCAACGTATCAACGTCGGTTTGGTACTTGTCTTTAAGGCTCGCTAATTCCTGCTTAAGCGCCTCATTTTCCATTTTTAATTTTTTTGATCCGAACATATTTTTTATAAATGCAGCAAGGTTTTAAAAAATTCATGTTAAATCAGTTGGATAAGCAATGCACCATGACTTTCATATACTTGTTCATTTTTGTCACATTTTTTATGTGGGTTTTCATAAAAAGAGCGAAAGTCGCTCCTATCAATGTGAACGTGGTCAACACTGAGTGACGGATGAGTGAATCTAAATGGAAAGCTATGGAATAGAAAAGGGCGGGTGGAAGATAGGGGAAGAGGGCTCTTCCCCTTAGTATTTCGAGTGCTGAGGTTTTACTTTATGTGGAAAATTTGTTCAGTTTCAAGAGACGTCATTGCGCGAATTTGACGCCAAATGTAGTAAAAAATACCAAACATCATCAACATGCTAGGAATGGCGATCATTGGGTAGCTGTAAAGTGTCAACTTACCGAGCTCTTCATTGAAGGCCGCGGTGCCTGATGGACTGGTGACGATCCACGTAGCAAGGAAGTAGTTCATTGCAGATGAGAATGCAAAGGTGCTTGCGAACAAGTAGTTCGAAGACATTAGGCAACGTTCGAACGCATCAGTTTTACCATTTTCTCTCAAACGCTCGTTAATCAACGCGAGGTTCAAAACCGTGTCGTTCAATACCATTTTTTGCATCAATGGGTAGCGGGTAAAAGTGGAGCCCAATACCGCGATGCCGATCAGGCCGGGAATCAAGGCTTCTTTCAAGGCTAACCAGCGAGTATCAAGCTCCAACAAGCCAATGCCGCCAGTTAATAATACGCTGATAAAACCAAGCGCTGAGATAAAGTTAAATTTCTTGTTGCGGATGAGATCCATACCGCCGTATACCACAGGAAAGAGCAAAGCGACAACCAGTGCCATTGCGGTTCCTAGGTGCTCTTCACCACTGTATTTCATCAAGATGAACGAAGGGATGAATACGTTAAAAAGGATCTCGAATAGGGGATTCGACTTTTTCGCCGTCGTGTTACTCATAATTTCCTACTGACTCTATTATGTCGGCTGCCATTGTACTTTGGGTGGAAGTGTTCATCCAGTAACGCCAGATGTAAAGCGTTAACGCACCAAGTTATGTAACGACTTATGAAATAGACCCGAGCATAGCCAGTTAGTTGGCATGATTGACCAAGTTTTTTTGGTGGCTAGGTGAGCTCCATACCAGTAGGAACTTCTGTCTTAATGGTTTCCTTGCTGCGCGATGAGCTGGTTGCGCGCTCTGAATAATCGAGTCGCCACCGTGTTGTGATTGAGCCTCAAGGCTTGTGCAATCTCATCATGATTCAGCCCAGCCACTAGGCTCAAGAGCAATGGCTCTCGGTATTTGGGTTTGAGAATCATCATTTGTTTTTGAAGCCAATCTTGGGCCATGTCGTGGTCACTGCCGGGGTAGGTTTTTGTCTGTATTGCACACTCATCAATGTCGACAAAATCGTACTGTTTTCTATCAAAGCGCCGAGCATTCTCACGACGCAAAATAGTGATGAGCCAAGACTTCTCGGCGTTGGGATCATTTAAGTTATCAAAGAATCGCCACGCTTTCAGGAAGGTCTCTTGCGCCAAATCTTCAGCAATGTGTTGATCTTTGCACAGCCAATATGCGAGACGATAGATATCTTGGTATCGCTCTTTCGTCAGTGTTTCGTAACGTTTTTGTTTTTCCATAACATTAAGACCTGAAGTGTAGAAGTGGGCTGCAAGGTAACCTCTGAAACACCGAAGGTTACCTGTGGTTTCGTCCTTGCCCGTTTAAAATGGCTGGGTAGAAAAACGTGAGTATTGAAGGGCGTCTGCGACTTCTTGAGCTTTAGATTCTGAAGTCATGAGATGCAGTAATTTAAGGGCGGCCTGATAGCTGACTAGGCTGCCGTTTGAGGTGATGACTCCATCATCAACCACAAAATTCTGGTCGAACTGTACATCAACTGCTGGATAGTCTTTTTGTAATCCGTTTTCACCTCCAGCCCACGTCGTTGCTTTCTTACCGTTTAAAAGGCCAGCCTCGGCCAATAGATATGCACCAGAGCAATTACTTGCCATCCAATCTGCCGCCTTTGATGTGGTTTGAATAAAGTGAATGAGATCCTTGTTTTCGATTAGCGCATCCATGTCGTAGCTGGATGTTAAAACCAGCACGTCGAGTTCTGGCTGATCGCCAATCCAAGCATCCACACCAATTTTTAATCCCTCTTCAGTGGTGATGGTTTTCTGATCAGAGACGGAAATGGTGAGCACTTCATAATCACTAAACCAAGTCAGCCGACTTGCGACGCCAAAGACCTCTAGAGGCGCAGTGACATCAGAGGTCAGTACGCCGTCGTAAACCAGAATGCCAATGCGTTTATCCGCCGCATGTGCCGCTTGCAGCATCCCAAAGAATAGGACTAAGGTCGCTATTAGTAGATGTAGTGCATTCTTTAATCCATTTTTACCCATTGCTTTTTCCTCGCTAACAGAGCATCAAGTTATTGAGATTCATTATATTTGGGCTGATTGGTGATTGAAGAGCCACTTTGTCTTTACTAAAGTGAATAAAGTTCACGAATGGAATGCACGAGTTTTATGGATAAGATACGGTCCCTACGATTTTTTATTGCCACTTTAGAAGGTGGCAGTTTTGCTGCGGCCGCCAAAGCGTATGGCACAGACCCTTCTACAGTGAGTAAGGCAATCCATCGTCTTGAAAGCGACTTGGGAATACAGCTGTTCCAGCGTTCTACGCGACAGCTCCGTCTGACAGAAGCTGGTCGTCGATACGCAAATACCGCTAGGTTTGTACTGGACGAACTGACTGCGTGTGAGGATTCATTAAAAAGCCACAATGATGCGCTTTCAGGACTGCTTAAGATTAATGTGCCGGTCTCCTACGGTCGCCTTTACATTCGCCCTTTATTAAAAGAGTTTTGTCGCCGCTACCCCAGCATCACTATCGATATTCATTACGATGACGCCTACGTTGATATTATTGAACAAGGGATTGATGTGTCGATTCGTTCTGGTGTCGTTCAGGACAGCCAGTTGATCGTGCGCCAGCTGAGTCCTATCGATTTTATTATTTGTGGCAGTCAGGATTACTTAACACGGCATGGTGTTCCGAGTGGCCCAGACGCATTCAATGACCATTCTTGGGTTCGTTTTCGTTTTAAACAAACGGGGAAACTGTTGCCGATTCGGATGCCAGAACCAGACGGTGCAAGTGAGTATAACCCCGAGAGAAATTTTATTGTAAACGACGGCGAATCGATGGCAGAGCTTTGCGCAGAAGGCTTAGGGTTAACTCAGATTCCTCACTTTATCGCGAGAGATTGGCTCAAAGCAGGGCGTTTAGTGCCGATATTTCCGAGCATGCGTCAAGCAGGAAATGGCGTGTATCTTCTCTATGCTAACCGGGAATATGTGCCTGCCCGAGTGAGGGTGTTCATCGATTTTATCACTCAAGCAATACAGGATATGGATGAAACGCCATTCCATACGTGGGCTGAAACGTTGCCGATTTACCAACCGAACCAAGGTGATTGAAAACTTCATGTGAGTCTTTGGTTAAAACACCCCAAGCCATATGGTGCTTTTATTGGTTTTTGTTAGGTTATTGGGCGTTATTATCGAAAAGCGCAGTTTGCTCTTCGTCACTCATAAAGGAAAGACAATGCCAACTAAGATCTTAGTGCCAGTTTTGGCTCTACTTCTCAGCGCATGTGGCGGCGACGGGGAGTCGTCAGCACCTGTAGAAAACGGTTCTCAAAACACAGGTTCCACATCGTCACAAGGCACATTTGCCGAGCAGATGCTCGCAGCGGTCAACAGTGCTCGCTCTACCAAACAACGGTGTGGAGCAACCACCATGCCACCTGTTGGAGCACTAACTTGGAGCTACGATTTGGAAAGCGCGGCTTATCGACATTCGAGCGATATGGCGAACAGCGATTTCATGAGTCATACAGGCTCTGACGGCAGCACGCTGTCAGATCGAGTCAACGCAACGGGCTATGCTTGGAGCGCTATTGGTGAGAATGTCGCCGTAGGGCAAAGCTCCATTAACGCCGTCGTCAATGCTTGGCTATCGAGCGAAGGTCACTGCCTCAATATCATGAGTGCGGATTTCGATCAGATGGGCGCGTCGCTTGTCGAAAATCACTCGGCAAGCTACGGGTATTACTGGACTCAGGTTTTTGCCAAACAGCGCTAATGCGATAAATAAACCTGATAGATAAACTAAAACGCCAGCAGTCACCAGCTGCTGACGTTTTGTTATTTAAGTCTTTTTAGCTTGTCAGGTTACGAAGTTTTGGATCATCCGTCAGGTATTCAACAAATTCGATCTCAAAACCTGCAGGGTCAACAAAATACACATTCTTGCGGTATGGCTCATCAGCCCCGGGTTGGGCAATCGGGTAACCTGCATCGGTCAGTCTTTTGATGATGGCATCGACGTTGTTGGTCACATAAGCAAAATGCGCTAGTCCAACTTGATGGCCACCCAAATCGCGGTTCTCCCCTTCACCGTGGTCACTCATCGCAATGTATTGGTACTCATCGCCAAAGTGCAGCCAGTTTCTATGCTTGCCGCTCCATGTACCTTCCCCCTCGTCACGCACGTACCAATGTGGAAATGCAGTTTGATAAAACTTCAGCATTTCAGGGATGTTTTTCACGACTAAATTAATATGTTCTAGTTGGATCATGATGTGCTCCTTTTTGTCATTTCCTAGCCAACGATGAACATGCTAAAACCTCAAGTTAAGTCGAGGTAAAGGGCTATTTTAAATTTTTTAGGGTTGGTGTCTTTGGAGCTTGATACATGGAGAGATTCGGTGGGGTGGTACTTTGGATCTGCGAGTTGGGTTAGGTGCATGTAACCCTCCCAAAAACCAAAAAAGCCAGCAGTTAGTACCTGCTGGCAAAGTCTTTGGGCTTCTAGGATTTTTGCTTTTCTTTCTTGCCACTCCGTTCTACACGTTGCCCCGATTGGTTTTCAGGGGAAGAAAACACTGCACCGTGCGCTTTGTGTTCAAGAAATTTGGAGATTAACCTTGCTTACGGATTAGGTAGTCAAACGCGCCTAAGCTTGCTTTTGCACCTTCACCCATCGCAATGATGATCTGTTTGTAAGGAACCGTCGTTGCGTCACCGGCTGCGAAGACACCTTCTAGGCTGGTTTCACCACGGCTACCGACTTCAATTTCGCCGCGCTCAGAAAGCGCTACTTCTGAATCTTTTAGCCATTCTGTGTTTGGTACTAGACCGATTTGGACAAAGATACCTGACAGTTCAATCTCTTTGATTTCATCTGTGTTACGGTCTTTGTACTTCAAGCTTGTTACGCGAGTACCGTCACCCACTACTTCTGTGGTTTGCGCCATCGTGATGATGTCGATGTTTGGTAGAGAGTTCGCTTTGTCGATAAGCACTTGGTCTGCGCGAAGTACGTCTGCAAATTCAAGAACGGTTACGTGCTCAACAATACCTGCTAGGTCGATAGCCGCTTCGATGCCTGAGTTACCACCACCGATAACCGCGGTTTTCTTGCCTTTGAATAGCGGGCCGTCACAGTGTGGGCAGTACGCGACGCCTTTGTTGCGGTACTCTTGCTCACCCGGAACGTTCATTTCACGCCAGCGAGCACCAGGGCTTAGGATGACACTCTTACTTTTCAGCGTTGCGCCGCTTTCAAGTTGGATATGAATCAAGCCATCTTCTGTATGTGCTGCGCCCATCAGTTTTTGCGCTTGTTGCTCAGTCACGACGTCTACGTCGTATTCTTTTAGGTGCTCTGCTAGGTCAGTCGCCAGTTTTGGACCTTCAGTACGTTTTACCGAGATAAAGTTCTCGATTGCCATGGTGTCCATCACCTGACCACCGAAGCGTTTAGCGACAACGCCAGTGCGAATACCTTTACGCGCTGCGTATAGTGCTGCTGCACTACCACCAGGGCCACCGCCGACCACTAGTACGTCGTATGGGTCTTTTTCGCTCAGTGCTTTGGCTGCTTTCTCGCTCGCACCGTCATCCACTTTGTTTAGGATTTCAGTCAGAGACATACGACCTTGACCGAATAGCTCTCCGTTTACGAATACGCTTGGTACTGCCATGATGTCACGTTGTTTCACTTCATCTTGGAAGAGTGCACCGTCGATCATGGTTGCTTTCACTTTCGGGTTGATCGCCGCCATCATGTTGAACGCTTGAACAACGTCTGGGCAGTTTTGGCACGAGAGTGAAATGAACACTTCAACATCCAATTCTTTATCTAGTGCTGCGATTTGTTCAATCACTTCTGGATCTAGTTTGATTGGATGACCACCAGAGTGCAGTAATGCCAATACCAGAGAGGTAAATTCGTGACCCATTGGTAGGCCAGCAAAGCGAAGTGCTGTGCCTTTTACAGGATTGGTCACCGTCATCACTGGTTTACGTGCGCTTGCGTTGTCGTCACGTTCAACGGTGATAAAGTCGCTCATCTCTGCGATTTGGTTCGCCAGAGACAGAATGTCATTCGATGCTTTGCTTTCATCTAGACTAACCACTAGACGAACGTCTTCTTTTACATTAGCCAGATATTGTTTGAGTTGTTGTTGGATCGCTTGGTCTAACATAGTTGTTGTTACCTTAAATAAACAAAAGAGTGGTTACTCTGGATAAAATCAGTAGGGAGAGAGCAAACCAGGCAGAAGGTCGTCAAGGTATCTAACCTGGAATGCTCTCTAAGTTAAGCGTCAATTAGCATGTGAAATTGAGCTTAAATTCAGTGGCTTAGATTTTGCCTACTAGGTCTAGAGAAGGAGCTAGCGTCTCTTCGCCTTCTTTCCATTTTGCTGGGCAAACTTCGCCTGGGTGTGCTGCTACGTACTGAGCTGCTTTCACTTTGCGTAGTAGGTCTTCTGCGTCACGACCGATACCTTCAGCAGTGATTTCCATTGCTTGGATAGTACCTTCTGGGTCGATTAGGAACGTTGCACGGTCTGCAAGACCTTGACCTTCACGCATCACACCGAAGTTGTTTGTGATGTTGCCTGTTTGGTCGCCAAGCATGTAGTACTGGATCTTGCCGATTGTTTCTGAGCTATCGTGCCAAGCTTTGTGAGTGAAGTGTGTGTCTGTTGATACTGAGTACACTTCAACGCCGCGTTTTTGTAGCTCTTCGTAGTGGTCTGCTAGGTCACCTAGTTCTGTCGGACATACGAATGTGAAGTCTGCTGGGTAGAAGAAGAATACAGCCCATTTGCCTAGAACATCTTGTTCTGTTACTTCAACGAATTCGCCGTTTTTGTATGCTGTAGCTGCAAATGGTTTGATCTTTGTATTAATCATTTTTTACTTTCCTCAGAATGTTTTAGGGTGAGCAGTTCTTGCTTTCGGAAAGTATATTCGCATCGGATTGTGTTTAAGGAAAATCGCTTGTAACTATCCTATTGATAGACAAATCCTATTTTCGCTAATAGGGAAATCCGATTATAGACGCGAGAAGTTGATAGGTTTTATTGAAGAATGGCAATAGAAAGAGTGTCTGAAAGCAATGAGATCAATAAAGCCTGCAATGGCAGGCTTTTAGCTATTGAGAGGAGTTTATAAAGGGCTTGGCGGTTAGCTGAGCTTATCGAGCACTTTCTCGCAGAGCGTTTTTAGCGTCCCCAATTCTTCTAGATCCAACGTGAACTTACAGGCAATGGCATCAGGGACGGATTTCGCCTGATCTTTAAGTGCTCTGCCTGCTTCAGTAAGGTTCAATACGCGTACGCGCTCGTCGGTTTCACTTCTTCCTCTGCTCACAAAGCCTTTTGCTTCTAAGCGTTTTAGCAACGGGGTGAGCGTTCCTGAATCGAGGTGAAGCTGTGAGCCCAACTCTTTTACGCTTGTGCCATCTTTTTCCCACAACACCATCATTACCAAGTACTGCGAGTAGGTGAGATCAAGTGCGTCCAACAACGGTCGGTACGCGCGAATCACAGCGTTAGCAGCGCTGTATAGCGGAAAGCAGACTTGATTCTCTAGTAACAATTTTTCGTCTGCATTCAATGTACTTGGGGAGTAACACTGGCTCATGGGCTTAATCTCGATAAAGGCGATAAAAATAAATTGTGCACAATATAGTTGCAAACTATCGTTGTTTCGATATAAGGTTGCAAGCAATTAAATTGTGCGCAACTTAAATTAAAGAGGATATTCGCATGACAACATTATACAAAACTCAAGCTACTGCTCTGGCTGGCCGTAATGGTCAAGTAAAAACCAACGATGGTCTGCTGGATCTTGAACTTGCTTACCCAAAAGAGATGGGTGGCACAGGCGCAGCAACGAACCCAGAACAACTGTTTGCAGCGGGTTACTCGGCTTGTTTCTCTAACGCGATTTTGCACGTTGCGCGTGAAGCAAAAGTAGCGCTAAAGAGCGCACCTGTGACAGCTGAAGTAGGCATTGGCCCGAATGAAAACGGTGGCTTTGCGTTGACCGTTAGCCTCGCGGCAGAGTTAGACCTACCACAAGAACAAGCACTAGAGCTGACGCGCATTGCCCACCAAGTCTGCCCATACTCAAATGCCGTTCGTGGCAACATTGACGTCGCAGTTACAGTAAATGGCGAAGCGATCTAATCGCTTTAGATACTGTTCTAATGCAAGAAAGCCTGCGAACGTGCAGGCTTTCTTCGATTTGAATGGGGCGATAAGGGTTAACGCGACTCCAACGGGTAAGAGCGATAACTCCACATACCGTAAGTACGCAGCGCATCGCGGTAAATGCCAAGTAGTTCGCTCTCGCTGGCTTTCGCTAAGTCTTTGAGGGGTTTGTCTGGGTAACTTACGGTGTCGAAAGTGATGCCCTGCGGGCCAGTTTGCCAGCTAGCGATTTCAAACAAGGTTTGACCACGACGCACGTGACTTGCCGAGCTGATAATGGTCGCGTGTTTGATGTTGTGGCGCGCCAAGGCGTAGCTGCTGAACAGGGCATTGCCCACCGTGCTGGTGGCGTAGTTTTCTTCGATGATGCGGTCTTTGCTGACTCCTTTTTCAATCAGCCAGTCCGCCATCAATTTACCTTCAGTTTTATGGTTCTTTGGTACGCCGCCCGTCAAAATAATTATCGCATCTGGGTTCGCTTTCGCCATTGCTAACGTGGTTTGTAGACGTTCGACTAAGATTTGATGCATCGAACCATCGGGATTGAGCGCATAACCCAAGGTAACAATCGCGCCTTTGTCGTCCAGTTTGTCTTTATCGGCTTTCTCTTTCAGCGGCGTTGCCAAAACGCGATCTACTGTGTCGAAAATGCGGTTGATGTCTGCTGCTTTGCCGGCATTCAGTTTGGCCAGCGTTGCCATGTGTTGGTCTGATTCGGTTTGATTGCCTTTAAAGCGCTGCCACACCGCAAGATAAGCGTGTAAATCTGCATCGTCCGGCGCCACCGACAAGGCTTGTTCGAACAGTTCAATTGCTCGATCGACGTTCTTGTTGTAAATCTGCGCATTTGCCGCAGAAATGAGTAGGTCGGTGCGGTATGGCTCAAGTTGGTAAGCTTCTAGCAATCGGTCGGTAACTATCTCCATATTGCTCGGCATTTTCGCGGTAAAACCAGCGTGAGAGATACGCGCCGGCGATTTAAAGGCTTCCACGGCGTCATTCAAAAGTTGGTCGACAACTTGACGTTTGGTCACCAGTTGCGAGTAGTCTGCGGAAGATTGGATTGTAGAATCGTTGGCGGCCAGTGAATAAGGGGCTGCTGTCAGCGCAATTACGCTGCCAAGGGCGATAGCCAGGAGGTTCTTCTTCATGGGTGGATCCTAGTTTTGTTATTTTTCGAATTAGAAAGGTGGATTTTTTCAGTCTAGGTTTGGCTCATGAATAAACTGTGAAACGAATCTCAAAGCTGCCGAGCCAAGCGACCTTTATCGCCAAAACACGAAGTAGGATCACGAAAATGGTTTACTAATTATTTGTCATGTAACTGTTTGGTTTAAAAGATAAACAGTGCGAATGCAACAAAACGTAGGCATTAAAAAAGCCCGAGTAAGACTCGAGCTTTTTAGATTCGACTGAACGAGAGTTGCTTACACGTAGTACGCTTCAACTTCGCCTTTCAGTTTGATCAGCATTGGGTTACCGAAACGGTCTTTTGCTTTAGGAGACGCAATTTTTACCCAACCTTCACTCACGCAGTATTCTTCTACGTCAGTGCGCTCTTTACCGTTGAAACGGATACCGATTTGGTGCTCAAAACATTCTTTCATGAAGAATGGGCTACGTGGGTTACCTGCTAGGCGATCTGGTAGAGCTGGTTTTGCTGTATCTGTCATGTTTGTGACCTAAATTCCGTAAAAAAGTGCGCTATTGTAGTCAGTGCACAGTGAGTGTTCAAGAATTGTGACTAGTTTTAAGTGGATTACGCTGTAATAAAAGTCCAATTTTTAACGGTCTCCTTTTGCTTCTTCGTTAAGTGCTTTTCTAAACTAACTTAGTCATTATCTTTTGATCGTCTTGACTCTCTTACTAGCAATCATTTCTCAGGTTGCCGTTGCTTATACTATGGTTATTAAGTGCGATAAGTATTAGGAAAACAAATGGAACTTGTGATCTTAGCTATCGCTAGATTTCGAAGTGATCAAAAAGAAGCGATGAGTAAAAACTTCGTCAATTTAGCGCAGCGCTTAACTGAAAATGGACATCATGTTGTCACGGTTTCTCCAACCGGATTTCGTTCTCATATTAAGGTTGAACAACATACCTTTCGCGATGAGAGTCGATATGAATCTCTGTTTGAGGGGCTGATGAATCTTATTTACTTATGTAGAGAGCTCAACAGGCTGCTCGAGCAAACCAACAGTGCGAAAGTTAACCTACATATTGCTACGCCTATAGAACTATTGGTGGTTTTTTTCTTTTTAAACTCTCGGTATCAAAAACAAACGACTTTATCAATTTGGCAGTCATATTTGACCTTAGAGGAGGTCCGGAATAACAAGAATTATTTTTTGCAGAATTGGTTTAAGTATTTACATTTGTTTCTATTTAATTCGTTTGTCAGTGCGCCTTTATACAAGAGTTTGTTAGACAATTTTTGTCAAGCGATTGTACACAGTAAGTACCAGAAGTTGCAGCTATCTTCGCAGTCTAATTTACCAATATATTTCATTCAAAATGGGGTGTTTTCTGAGAACTTTTCGCGGCCTATTCTGGCAAAGAAGACACAAAAAATGTCTTTACTTTATATCGGACATTCTAAGCCATCAAAAGGCGTTGACGCTTTAATTGAATTGGCTGCAATACTAAAGAAACGAGAATGTATCAACTTTGATCTAACTCTCTGTCTCAGTGGCTTCGGCGACCAAGAAAATATAGAGAAACTTGTTTCTAAATATGATCTACAGCACCAAACTGAGTTTAAAGAGAACATTGATATTTCAGTAGAGATGGCGAGGGCAGACTTGTTGATTTTACCACTAAGGACATGTGTCGGAACGAGCCTAACACCTAATCTAATCGTGGAGGCAGTATCTTGCGGATTACCGATTGCGATTCCTTATTTCGAGCAATTATCGGATGTCACTCAATTCGGTTCTAATGCCATCAAGATTGATCTGGATGATTTAGAAGCGAGTGCAAGAGCTATAGAAAACGGTTTTAAGTTAGGTCAACTTGATCAGATGTCTAGAAATCAAATAAAGCAGTTTAAAGCTCGTTATACGTTAGAAAGTTTTGTTTCTGGCTATACACGAACACTCGGCCTTGGGTAGGAGGGAGTATGGATAAAATTAGCTTTATTGCTCCGTGTTTTAATGAAGAATCTGTGATCGAGGAGTATTACTTGCGTTTGTGTGAAGTTGCCAAACAGTACGATCAGTATTTGTTTGAGTTTGTTGTAGTTAATGATGCTAGTGTTGATAAAAGTGCAGTAATTTTAGACAAGCTGGCTATGGCGGATGAACGATTAGTGATCGTGCATCTTGCTGCGAATGTCGGGCAGCAAACCGCTTTGTTTGCTGGAATCGAAGCTGCAACTGGAGATATTAATATTACCATTGATATTGATCTTCAAGACCCTCCAGAAGTTATTACACAGTTCTTGGAAGAGATCGATAAAGGCTTTGATATCGTCCATGCCCAACGCTTGTCGAGAAGAAATGAAACCGCTTTTAAGCTAATTAGTGCAAAATTGTTTTACCGCTTTTTATCCCTCACCTCTCCCGCTAATTTAATTGAAGATTGCGGTGATTTTCGGGCATTTACTAAGCCAGTTAGAGAGGCCATTTCATGTTACCGAGAGAAGCACAAATACTTGAGGGGTATTTTTGCCATTATCGGATTTAATCAAACCATTATTCAATATGAACGTGATGGTAGACATGCAGGAGAAACGAAGTATTCACTTACTAAGATGTTTGCTTTAGCGTTAGACGCGGTACTTAATTTTTCCCGCTTTCCTATTCAACTGATGTTTGTTATCTCAACATTGATGTGGTCACTTGGCTTGTTATATCTCACCAAAGCACTAGTAAGTAAGTTCGTTTTTGGCACAACTGTCGATGGTTGGACATCAATCATCTTTTTTCAAGTCTTTTTCTCAGGGATTTTATTGTTCTTTATTGCCTTAATCGGTTCTTATGTCGGGCGAATTTTCGAGCAAGGTCAAGGCCGACCTGATTACACTATTCGTTACACAAGGAATATAAAGAGTAGCGATGAAGATAGTTAAGTTTGGTTCAGTAGGTATTTTGAACACTCTGGTCAGCTACCTCGTTTTTTGTGTGCTTATTTATTTTGATGTCTATTATTTGACATCTTCTGTTTTGTCTTTTTTAGTGGGTTCTGCCTTTAGTTACATCATGAACTCAAGATATACGTTTTCTGTTTGTGCAAATGTAAGAAGCTTTTTTAAATTTCTCATTATAACGGCAGGATCATTGTTCTTGAGTGTTTTACTGCTTTATATCTTTAAAAGTACTGTAGGCATTCATGTTCTCATCGCGCAGATTTTGGTCGTGTTGATTCGTTTCCCAATTGTATATCTATTAATGAAACGCATGGTCTTTAATCAAGCTCATTTGTTTCAACGATGAAAAGAGGTGACTTATGAAAACGAATCGGCAAGAAAAACAAGAGTTCTACAGTGATTCTGAAACTGTGAAAAAGTATGAAGAACTACGTTTTTCAAATGCTGGTGGACAATTTGTACATCAGTCTGAAGTGTCTTTGTTTTCAAAGTTTCTTAATATCTGCTCCTTGCGAGAGTCAATCCTAGATATACCCTGTGGCACAGGGAGAATGCTTCCTACTATTACCGCGTCTGGCTTTAAAAAGGTTTATGCGGCAGATTACTCTAATGAGATGCTCGCAGTTTGTAACGAGAACCCTTTGTTCCTAAAAGCACACTTTTCTAAACAAGACATTTATTCAACGACATATCCGAAGCAGCAATTTTCAGTAGTATTATCTAGCCGTTTTCTATTTCATTGTGATGATCAAGATCGGTTGTTTTCAGAGTTTGAACGGTTAATTGCACCAGGAGGATATCTTATTTTTGATAGCCTAAGATGGTCTCCGCGAACTTGGACACGACTTTTTTCTGAACAGCTAGGAGGAGATGTTTACACCAATAGCACATCTAGTATTTACAAGCTGGCAGATGCACACGGTTTCGAGGTTATAGACTCTCAAGTGATCCTGCTCTTTCCTAGCTTTGTTTATAACTTTATTCCAGGTATTTTAATGCCCCCGTTGATATGGCTTGAGTCAATTTGGCCGAGTTTACTCAAAACGAAACAAGTTTGGATACTTAAGAAGCGATGAGTGAAGAAAGAGTTAGATGGCTACTTGGGATTAACTTAAGTCTGTTATTCGGTTTTTATGTTTACATCATATTCAATCTCGCGCTCGTTAATGATGATTACATGGCGCTTTATACCACATGGTTAATGAGCGTTGGGAAACGGCCGAATCTTGACTTCAATGTTGATAGCTATACTTTGCTTTTTGATTGGATGACGCCAGTTTACTTTTTCTTTGGCGATAGATTCGAGCTTATTTACGTTTTTCGTTCGTTTTTTGTTTTGTTTTTGTTGGCGATAGGTTGGCAAGTCTATGTGCTTCTTTGCCAAATATTTACGGTCAATATTGCACTCACTACATTGTTATTGCTCTTTGCCTCTTCTGCGATGGTGATGCGTGGCATTGACCTTCGTCCTGACCTCGTTATTCTTTTTCTTTGGTTACAAATAATCATTGTGTTGTATGTGTGCCCAGGAAGTGATGCTCATAAATTGTTTTGGGTGGGTTTACTATTCGGGCTTGCGATACTCTTCAAATTTAAGGCGATTTTGATTGGCTTAGTGATTGGGCTCTTCGGGCTTATTCGGCTAATTCAAAAGCGATCCGTACGGGACTTTGTCTTGGATGTAAGTGCGCTTTTTTTAGGCATTATCTCTTGCGCTGCTTTGTTTGTTGCGGCCGTTGGAATCTCTTCACTTGAATTGTTTTTGTACACGACGTTTGATTTATTTCTGTATTCGACATCGCATGGTAGTGACGCAAGCTCTCTGAAGGTTGATGTACTGATACAGTACTTTTTACATGATATTGTTTATTGGCTGTTTGCTCTTATAGGAGTGGGAATATGTGTCAGTAAGTGGAAAGTACTATCGTTTAAGCAAGCTCAGTTTTTGATAGCTCTGGTTACATTAGCTGTGTTGTCGGTTTTGGCTAACCCCCACTATCATGCATATAACTTGGTCACACTTTATCCTTTACTTGCGGTATTTGTTGCGTTCTCAATCCAGTACGTTGTTTCATCTACTCGGGAGTGGTCGAAAGGGACGGTCGTCACTTGTATCGTACTATTCTTGATTGTGATTGCTCGTATCCTCCACTATCCGGTACAACATAATAATCAGCACCAAGTCGCCCTACAAACATTCATAGAAAGGCAAACGCAAGTTGACGACGCGGTCTTTGCCTATGAAGGAATAGGTCTTTTTCGTCCATCTACTTATCATTGGCGAACATCTGCCATCAAGATAAACAACTATTATCGGGGTCAGTATGACGTTTGGCAGGAAATTCGTGCAGTAAAGCCGATACTCATCGTCGAAAGTTATCGAATTCCTGATTGGTTATTAGAGGGGGACCGCGATGCTCTTCGGCAACACTATGTTTCTATTGCCCCGTTTATTCTGACTCTTGGGTTAAAAACACAATCTAGTGTTCAAGGTGATTTACTGCGCTCGGGTTGGTACGTGCTTGAGAGTGACCGCTTGAACCGTTGCTTTATTGATGGTGTTGATGTGTCTGTCGGAGATAAGATATGGCTCAACTTCGGGGCGCATACACTAACGTCTCAAGACGGCACTTGTACTCTTCATTGGTATTTTTCTCATCTTGGCATTGAGGCGCTCAGGCAAAGCAATCCTGAGAGTCACCCCTATTTATTTAGCCCTTAGTAAAGGTTGTAGGATCTAGAAATATCCCTCTACAACCCCTTCAAATACTGCGCGTTGGTTGTTGGTTGAATCATGGCATTCAGCGTTTGGACGGCTTGTTCACTGTGATCTTCAAGTAGAGCTAAGAACGCGTCAATCAACTCAGGTTTGCTTGCTGAGACTTTCGTTTCGGTCTGGATATCACGCAGATCGATCAACACATCGGTAAACAATTGCGGCAGATCGTGCAGCACTTGCAGGTTTAAGACGTTGTGCTCGCTGTAGATTGAATTGTGGTTGCCTTTCTGTTTTTGCACCACGTAAGGATTGTCTTTTAAGTTGATGATAGAAGTGCGTTTATCACAGCGTTTCAAACAACCTTTGTTGACCTTCACCTTACGGCATCCTTCGGTTTGTTGGAACAAACATTGGCGGCTCGTGAGTAGGGTATTTGGATGATAAATGCTGTAGAAGCTGCGCATGTTTTTCGGACGCTTGATATGGCGCATCTGCTTCATATTCAGCTCGTTAGAAACAAACGCGCCACTTGCCGCGAACTCGTCTTGAAGGGATTTAAACGCGTATGAGTTCACCGTGTTCATTTGTGGGCCTGCCACCCAGCCTAAGCCGAGCTCTTTTGCGATCATGCCGACGCCTGAGTTGTTGGTGATCAACAATTCAGGTTGGATGGTTTCCAAAAATACACGAGCGGCTTGGTAGTCTTCGCCAATCAAAATGGCAGGGAACCAAGGTTTGAGCATTGGGTTGGCTTGGAACAATTCAATCATCGCGCTCAGTTCACCAGACAATCCCATTGGCAACTGATAGTAAACATCAATGTCGCGGTATTCGCACAGCATGGCTTCTTGTGCTGACGAGATCAGAACCGATAGTTTTGGCGCTCCTTGGCGAGGTTCTGGTTGAGGTAACGCTGGCAGAGTTGGCACATCAATCGACCCTTTCAAGCTGCTGCCGGATACTTGTGTCGAAGTGACATCGAACGACTTAGTTTGCTCTGCCACTTTCTCAATGATCGCGGTTTTGTCGTCGTAGAGTTTCTTTTTCACCGCTTGCACATCATCAGCAGACTGGCATTGATAAACCTTCGAAAAATGCTTTACAGCGTGGTCGCGCGGGTTGTCGATGTACATCGCCTTGCCGAAATCACCTTGCAAAAATGCGTTGGAGAAATCACGGTTGAACACCGTGTACAACTCGGTTGTGTCTTCAGAGAGTTCCAAACCCTCGCACAAGCGATCGATTTGCTGGCGCCAATTGTCGACCACGGTATAGACGTAGTGCGATTTCTTGATTCGCCCTTCCACTTTTAATGAATACACGCCAGCATCGGCAAGCGCTTTCAAGTCCCCAAAGGCGGAGTTGTCTTTCATATTGAGTGGGTAGTTGTTGCCTGTTTTGGTCGTTTCGTACTGTTCGCGACAAGGTTGGCTGCAGCGTCCACGGTTACCTGATGCACCATTGCGAGCGGAACTGATGTAGCAAATTCCGGAGAATCCGATGCAGTATGAGCCGTGGACAAACACTTCCATCATTACGTTGTGCTCGCGACCAAATTGCGCCAGATGTTTTATTTCATCGATGTTAAGTTCGCGAGATAAGTTTACTCGGCTTGCGGTGAGCTGGTTGAGAAAGAGGATCTGTCCTTCGTTATGCGTGTTCAGTTGCGTTGAAGCGTGCACATCCAAATCGGGGAAGTGATGTTTGAGAATGTAGGCCAGACCGAGATCTTGCACGATCACGCCATCGATTTTGGTGGTGTTCAGTTGGTTGAGTAAGCGAACAATCGCCGGAATTTCACTTTCTAAAATCAGCACATTCAACGTTAGGAAAATCTTACAGCTGTGCTGATGGGCCAACGTTAACACGCCATTTAAGTTATCTAAGGTGAGGTTGGTCGCTCGGTTACGAGCATTGAAGCGGTCGAGCCCACAGTAAATTGCATCGGCGCCAGCGGCAATGGCGGCTTTGATGGAATCTAAATCACCACCGGGTGCTAATAACTCAAATTGATCGCGTGTCACTACTTTTCTCTTTCTTACTAAAATAGGCTGCAAATGTTACGTATTTCACGCTTTTGATGCTCGGCTAGTTAATGCTTTATTAATCTGAATCAATTAATCCGTGTTACACGGTCGACTCTTGAGTGGGTAGAGTGCAATTCGCGATAGCGGAATCTGACTTCTATAGTTTTCCTACACTTGGTTTTTCTATATCTAGTTTTCGACTCAGAAAGAGGAAGGGACGACAAATGAAAAAAGTAATCATCGGGTTGGTCGTGGCGTTGACGTCATTGAGTGCGTTGGCTGGTGAGGGCGTGGTAACCGTTGCGAGCACGCATTCAGCAAAAGATACGGCGGATAAATTTGTCGCTATCGCGCAAGAAAAAGGGTTGAACGTCTTTGCGCGCATTAACCATCAAGAGAATGCCACGAAAGTCGATATGACGTTGCGACCAACTGAAGTTATCGTGTTTGGAAACCCTAAAGTGGGCACACCACTGATGATCTGTACGCCGGAAGTGGCGCTCGATTTACCCCAAAAAGTGTTGGTGTATGAAGATGCTGAAGGCAAAACGTGGTTAGCTTACAACGATCCTATGTATTTAAAGCAGCGCCATCATATTGAAGGCTGCGACGAGGTATTGAACAAAATCAGCGGCGTGCTGGGCAATTTAACCAACGCGGCGGCGAAGTAGGGCTGGTTGTTGACTTCGCTTTTTTTACCCCAAAAACGAAAAAGCCAACCTCACAAGGAGGTTGGCAAATCTTACCTAGATTGGGGAGGTAAGATCAGGAGGCGGCGAGTACGCTGTGCACTTCTGACTTAATTGAGTCAGACTGCGTGCCGAAAATCGCTTGTAAACTGTCGCCAATCACTAACACATCTCGCGCGCCGAGTGCTTTTAGCTTAGCAACATCAACGTTGGCAATGTCTTTCACCGAGACACGCAGACGGGTGATACACGCATCGACTGACTTGATATTGGCTTTGCCGCCCAATGCAGCTACTACATCCACCGCAATTTCATCAGGTTGTCCGGCGATCTTCACTTCTGCAATGTCGGTTTCACGGCCCGGCGTTTTTAGATCCAACTTCACAATTAGAAAGCGGAACAAACCGTAGTACAGCGTCGCCCAGATTGGACCGATGATGATGAACATCCACGCGTTGCTCGACATTGGGTAGTAAAGGAAGAACTGGATCGCGCCGTGCGCAAAGTCAGTACTGTGTTTGATTTCCAAAAATGCGGTGATCGCAAACGCAATACCGGTGAGGAAAATATGGATTACGTACAGCACTGGCGCGACGAATAGGAAGGTAAATTCGATTGGCTCTGTGATACCAGTTAACCAAGAGGTCAACGCCGCAGACATCATCAAACCGCCGACGATTTTCTTACGCTCAGGAGACGCGCAGTGGTAAATCGCCAGTGCCGCTGCTGGTAGCGCCCACATGGAGTACATAAAGCCACCAGACAGATAACCCGCGGTTTTATCGCCCGCGAAGAAGCGAGTGAGCTCACCGGTAAACTCTTTGCCGGTTTCTGGGTCTACATAGCTGCCGACTTCAAAGAAGAACGGCGCATTCCAGATGTGGTGCAAACCAACCGGGAGTAGTGAACGTTCGCCCGCGCCGTAAACCGCCCACGCGAGTACAGGGTTTTGGTACGCTGCCCAATGAGAGAATGCATCAAGAAGTTGTCCGACAGGTGGCCATGCAAACGCGAGAATCGCACCAACGACGATCGCCGATAGACCGGTGACAATGGGCACAAATCGCTTACCCGCGAAGAAGCCCAAATATTCCGGCAGTTTGATGTTGTAGAAGCGGTTGTACATGATTGCCGCGACCGCACCGATAAAGATGCCGCCAAACACCCCGGTTTGCAGCGTCTCAACGCCCATGATGGTGGCGTCAGTTTCTAAGCCGCGCAAGCCAGTCACGATACCGAGCGATGCGTTCATAATAATTAGGCCAACTAAGCCAGCGAGCGCAGCCGCACCGTCATTGCCTTTTGATAACCCGAGCGCTACACCGACCGCAAACATCAACTGCATGTTGCCGAACACGCCTTCACCGGCGGCGAGCATCACTTTGTTGACCGCGTCTGGAATAAACGCAAAACCCGCGTTACCAATACCCAGCATCAAGCCAGCCACCGGTAACACCGCCACAGGCAGCATCAACGACCGCCCTATTTTTTGTAGTTGTCCAAATATACTTGCAAACATGGTTTCCTCCTGACGAATGCCAGTGTTGTAGGACCTGATTCCTTCAGGTCATGTTGTTTCACGTAAGGTCAGGATGATCATAGCGAGCAAGGCGGCGCCTAAGGTTACAAAAGGCAATCAGTTTGTAAGTGGCCGCTTACAAATCTCTTACACCGAGAAGTGAAAATTGTAATCGGCTCGATTGTGCATGGGCGTTTAAGAATGCATCATATTGGCCAGCGCCAAACTCAGGGACGGACACAGGGAAAGTAGGATGGAAAACAAGCAGATACTGGTCGTCGATGACAACCTCGACCTTCGCGAAGCGTTGTCAGATTACCTTGGCCGCGCAGGGTTTGAAGTGCTTTGCGCGGAAAACGGCGGCGTGATGTGGCAACTGCTCAACGATCACCATCCTGATTTGATCATCCTCGATATTATGATGCCCGGTGAAGACGGCTTTACCCTGTGCCAGAAACTGCGCAAAAACTCCGATGTTCCTATCATCATGCTGACCGCCGTCACTGAAGAAGCCGACCGAGTCGCAGGGCTAGAAATGGGCGCTGACGATTACATCACCAAATCATTCAGTCCGCGTGAACTGCTCGCGCGCATCAAAGCGATTCTGAGACGCAGCCAAACGACCGCCAATAGCAAACTGACGCGTAAAGTGCGTTTTGACGATTGGTTGTTAGATACCGTAACCCGGCAACTGACCCACGTTGCTAGCAGCGAGGTTAAGCAACTGAGTGGCGCGGATTTGTCGCTGCTCGGTTTGTTCGTCAACCACGCGCAATCAATATTGTCTCGCGATGACATTGCGCGCGAGATCTGGGGACGCGATGCCGACCCGTTTGAACGCGGCATTGACGTGCAGATCAGCCGCTTGCGTCATCACCTTGAAGATAAAGACCGCTCGCTGATCCTAACGGTGCGCAACAAAGGCTACATGCTGACCACGGACGTGCATTATGAGAATTAAACGCTGGACGGGATCACTGGTCGTTCGTACCAGTGTGTTCTTGTTGCTGGTGATCATTCTGGCGCAGGTATTATCCGGGATTATCTGGTATCAACACGCCAGCGAACGCGATAAAGAAGGCCTGACCACCACAGTCAAAAGCTTAGCACTGAGTGCTTCTTCCACCATCGCCTTCTTTCAAACCCTCCCTTCTGAATATCGCCACTTGGTGCTCAATCAACTACGCAACATGGGTGGTACGCGCTTTTTCGTCTCACTCAACAATCACCAGATTGACGTCGACCCGCTGCCGGAGAGCGAACGCAAAACGCTGGTCATCAACCAAGTTCGTGAAGTATTAGAAAGCGAGCTGAGCGGCATTCCTAATATCGAGGTGGAGTTCACCCAGCGCGACAAACTCAAAGTGTTCAACAACGAGCTACCTATCGATGAACTGCCGCTATTGTGGGCGCATTATTCGCTTTCGTTTGGTGACCTCAATCCGCCTATTCTGGTGATGCAGGTCGAAGTCGCGCAGAACGAATGGTTTTATCTCGCGGCGGTGCTGCCCGCGCCTTACATCAACCTAGAGACTAACTATTTTGAGCTGCGCCAATGGCTGACGCTATTGGTGTCCGCGCTAATGCTGTTGCTGTGTACCTGGTTTATCGTTCGCAAAGAAATTCAACCCATTCGAGAGCTGGCAAAAGCCGCAACCCTGATGTCGAGCAGATTAGACGTGCCCGAAGTCTCTGAGCGCGGCAGTAACGAACTAAAAGCGGCAGTACGTGCGTTTAACAAGATGAATCGACGCATCGACAGCCACATTAAAGACCGCGAGATGCTGTTCAGCGCCATCTCCCACGATCTGAAAACGCCGATAGCCTGCCTAAAACTGCGGGCGGAAATGCTGGATGACGACGCCGACCGAGAACGCTTTATCCGCCTGAGTAACGACCTAGATTTGATGGTCAAAGGCGCATTGCAATGCATTAAAGAGACCGATATCCACGAGGAAATCGAGCCGATCAATTTCACCCAATTGATTCAGCACATTTCCGCCAATATCGCCGATGCGCCGGACACAATTCGCATCCACGGTGAAATCCGCACCCACTTTGCTGGTAAACCGTTAGCGATTAAGCGCTGCATTCAGAATCTGGTCGATAACGCGCTCAAATACGGCCATCAAGCGGACATTACGCTGAGTGAAAGCCCAGAGTCGATCCAGATTGAAATTGAAGATCACGGTGATGGTGTTGACGATTTACTACTTGAAAAGCTCTGCCAGCCATACTTCCGCGCTAGCAACGATAAAGAAGGCAGTGGGCTGGGGTTAACCATTTCACAGAGCATTGCAAAGGCTCACGGCGGCAGTTTGTCGCTGAGCCATTCTCAGTTTGGCGGCCTCTGCGCCACACTGACTTTCCCGAGAGACTGACTATGAACAAACTGGCATTCTGGTTCCCACTGTTGCTCGCCCCTTGCGTTGCTCACGCTGAGTCGCCACAAGGGGTAGAGTTTTTACATTGGTGGACTTCTGACGGCGAGCAGCAAGCGCTGCAAACACTTAAAGCTCAGCTAAAACGGCACGATATAGAGCTGCTGCAAAGTCCGGTGTTAGGCGGTGGTGGCGACAGCGCGATGACGGTACTGCAAGCACGCGCGCTGGCGGGCAACCCACCGAGCTTCGCGCAAATCGAAGGGCCAAGTATTAAGGCGTGGGATGCCATCGGTATTTTGCACAACGTCAACGCGGTAGCGGATGAGCAGCGCTGGGACGAGGTGCTCTACCCGCTGTCTATCGAAATCAATAAAACACAACACGGCTATATCGCCCTGCCACTTACGCTGCACCGCTTGAACTGGCTGTGGGTCAACCACAAGCTGCTTAAACAACTGAATCTGTCCGCGCCAAAAAACTGGCAAGAGATGTTCGCCGCCATGGAGCTTGCGAAGCAAAATGGCATCGTGCCAATCGCGGTCGGTGAGCAGCCGTGGCAAGTCGCCCAACTTTTCGAGAACTTAGTGATCTCCACTGGCGGCGTTGAGTTCTACACCAATGCAATGGTTAAACTTGAGCGAGACAGCATCGACAGCGATACCCTGCGTCAAGCGTTGACGCAATTTCGCCGCCTGAGTTTGTTGATCGACAACCAATTACCCGACAGTAAGTGGGATACGGCGACCCAAGCGCTAGCCGACGGTCAAGCGCTGTTTCAAATCGGTGGAGATTGGATTTTAGGTGAGCTGCTCGCCAATCAAGTCTCAGTCCCGCAAGAGGTCGGCTGTTACCCAACGCCTGACAGCGATGGTGTATTCCTCTACAACATGGACAGTTTGGTGTTTATGTCGAGCAAGTCGTTTTCTGCCGAGGCGGCTCAGCAAACCGCAAGCGCGCTGGCAGACGTCGAGTTTCAAGCTAAGTTCAATAAGGTAAAAGGCTCGATTCCGGTACGCACTGATATCGACATCAGCGATTTTAATCCGTGTCAGATCCAGTCATATCAAGACTTTCACTACGGCGTTAAACACAACCTCGCTGTGCCGAGTATGATTGATTCGATGGCGGTCAATCCGGTTGCCCAGCAAGCGATAAACTCGGAAATCTTCCGTTTTTACCGCAATCCCAAGATGGAACCCGACGAGCTGATAAAACGCATTATTGCTATTTCGCAAAGCGGTTAATGGCAATGAATTTGTGCCGAGTGGAATAAAAAAGCCCCAATGATTGGGGCTTGAGTAAAGCGAAGTATGCCGTTTAGAAATAGTGGAAGATCGGCGGTTCATGCATCAAGAAGTTTTGATGGGAGATGTTCCACGCATAGGCGCCCGCTAAGGTAAACACAACATAATCACCAATATCGACGTGGGCGACGTGTTGATTGCGTGCCAGCACATCTTTGGGCGTACAAAGCTGGCCGACAAAAGTTGCTTGTGCATGCTGAATTGGATGAGAAATTTCATGGTGTTGCTCGCTTTTCAGGATGACGAATGGATGATCATGGCTCTGCGCTGCTGGCGTGCGAAAATGGTGGGTTCCTCCGCGCGCGATGACAAAGTTTTCGCCAAGATTTTGCTTAATATCCAGCACTTCCATTACGTAATAACCGCATGCCGCCGTGATGAAACGTCCGCATTCAAAACGCAGTGTCCAGTCTTGCACTTGCTCTTTGGCGATGAGGAATTCCAACTTGTCGCAAAACTCCATCCACGGAAAGTGTTGCTCAGGGTTTTGGTAGTTAATCCCCATGCCTCCACCCAAGTTGATCATCAGCTCACCGAGTTCAAACTCTTGTTGCCACGCCTTCACGACTTGGAAATAGCGCTGCATTAACGCTAAGTGACGTTCAACATCGAGCTGATGCGACATCAAGTGAAAATGGAAACCTTTCAGTGACACTTGCGGGAAATCGCGCAGCAACATCAAAGCATTACTCAGTTCGGACTCGTCCAAACCAAAAGGAGTTGGCTTGCCGCCCATCGCCAACTTGCTGAGCGTGATATCGCCAATATCAATGTTCATACGCAAAAAGATCGAAGTAGGGCGGTTGAGGCGCTCGGTTAGTGCTCCAATGCGCTTTAGCTCGGTGAGGCTTTCGACATGAATTGCATCAACATCAAGCTCAATCGCTTGTTGCAATTCACTTGGCATTTTCCCCGGGCCGCCGAAGATCAATGGCTTATCGAGTTGCTGCTGGTGGAGGTGTGCCAGCTCCCCGCCAGATGCCGCTTCAAAACCATCGACATACGGCGCGAGCGTTTTGAGAATAGGGCCCGATGGATTGGCTTTGGCTGCGTAAAATAGCTCGACATTTTTCGGCAAAACGTGACGCAGTTGTTTGATGTGTTCTTCTAAGGCGTTTAGGTCATACACGTACGCGCACAAAGGTTGATTTTGCTGCTGTGCGAGCGTGTGAACTTGTTGGCTAACGCGTGTCGGTAGAGAGAGGGAATTAGGCATGTTGCGCTCCTTTTTCGTGTTGCTGCCAAGGCGCGGCGACTTGGGTATAGCCCGACTCCTTATCGGCTTTTTGCATCAAACGCGTGGTGAAATTATTTTTGCTTGGGAAGTGACCGCCATTCTGCAACGCTTCTAGTTCCGGCTGTTTTCCATTCACTGATTGCCAACGCACAATGGCACTTTGCACCGCATTCCACAGCGTTTGCTCTAGTGGCTCATCACCTTCTGCGATGAAGAAAATCGCTTCGCTGATGTTGTTGATAAAGGTGCAGTATCCGATGCGATTCCAACCTTGTTCGCGACTGTAGTAAACCGATTGTCGCGCGCGTTCAGACAAATCAGTTAATGTTTCTGCTGGCCAAAACTCCGGCAGTAATTTAGTGCCTTCCAAATCACGAATCCAAACACAACACGGCATCTCTTGCTCAAAGCCAATCAAGGTGTTTTGCAAATGCGGCTCAAACGCCACCCCGTGTTTGAAGTAGTAATTAAACACGCCCGGGATCAGGCAATGCAAATAGCGTTCAAACCACAGTGTCGCGATGTCGGAATAGCGATTTTGCGTAGTACGCGCTTTGTTTTTAAGGCGTTGAGCAATGCAACTGTTGCCGTTTTTGTCGTAAGCAAACAGAGCGCCAGCGAGGGTTGGTTTTAAGATATCGACTTCGCTCAGCGAGAAATTTTCGCGATACAAAATCCCAAACGATTCGCGCGCTTTGGTGTTGTCATCCCAATTACGCTCAGCGACACTTTCTAGATTCAATGTGGTGGCGTAAGGCTCTGTCATCACTTTAAATACGGGGTTGTGCAGCTGTTCGTTTTCTCGAATCGGTTTGAGAATCGACGTGAGCTGCACGGCGCTGTCGAGTTCGTACCACGCATTTTTGCGCACGCAATTGGTTAATCGTACGTTGATGGAGAATTTCGCAAACCAATCCATATCTGGGTGGTAGAGGGTACGAACTGAAGAGGTCGGCTGCATCTTTTCACCACCTAAACCCAGTGGCGTGATCTTGCCTTGTTCAATGGCACGCCTCACGCTTGGGTTGCTCAAAATGGTGTAGCTTTCCCAAGGATGGCAAGGGTAGAGGGTCTTCCCATTGCTGGTGGTGTGTTGTGGCGCGAGCTGTTGTAGCATGCGCTGCGCAGGGTTAGCTTCTCCGTCGGACCTCAGCACATCAAGTAACGATGTATCCACTTCAAACCAGTACAACGGGACTTGCGCGCCGACTTCTGGAGAAAACGCCAAGAGATCATCCATGGTGACGCCCGAACGACTTTTCGGGGTCGGATGGAAAGTATGCCCCCAAATCAGAGATTGTTCCGAAGCGATAAATTCGTTGTGATGCGATTTGGGCGTGACGTTGAGAAACTGCTCGGTAACCAGAACGCTATTTTCCAGTTGTTCGATCAGCTCATGGTTAAATGGGATCGCCAACACCTGCTTGAGATAGTTAAGCAAAAGCGTAAGAGTTTGCGTGGCATCCAATTTCGCCCAACCAGATCCCGGCATTTTCGCCCAAGGCAGTTCTGCCAATTTTATTTTGCCCAGTTTGCTCGCGTAGTGAATCGGCAAAACCAACACGCCATTTTGTTGAGAAAGATGAACGGCTACCCGCTGCTTGGCGGAATAGTTGCGTTTTAACGTTTGGGGTAGCGATGTCGATTGGTAGTGCCATTCCACTTGTTGATTCGGTAACGCAAATTCCCGTAAGTAACAATTAAGAACACCCATTATCGTGTTGAGTTGGGCTTTCTCACGATTGAGCTGCACATCATGCGCGCGCAACTCGCTAGTCTGAGAGGATTGAGTTTGTAACATGTTGATTTCCAAATTTTGAGTGGAGAACCAGCGCGATCAAGGTGATTACGCTGACTATCGCAGAAAGTAGGAAAGGAACCTCAAGTAGCCCCAAGCTAGAAATGAAAGAAGCGCAAAATCCCGCCGCCACGCCACCCCATTTGGACATGGCATCAAAGCGAGAAAATACTTTGCCACTGAGTTTGCGATCCAGATTGCTCGCAAGATGCTGATGCAATCCGTGATAGCAACACACCATCGCGATGCCGAAGATAATTCTCGCAGCAATGAGTGCGATTTCGGACGCAATCAAATGCAAGGCAGAGCTCACGGCAAGCAATGCAAACCCGAGCCACAACGTGCGCAGCGGTTGATGGCGATTCAGCCCATCTGACAACACGTGGATTTTGCCTGCCAGCAACAGATAGACGCCATGCGGCAGTGCGTACAAAAAACCGATCCATGCGTGGTTAGTGATGCCATATTGCTGCACAAACGGCGAGAAATAAGGAAAGGTCACCACCATAGAAAACGCAAACCCGAACTGAGCAAAGAAGATCCAGCGAATGGCATGCATTGCGTTTTTCTGTGCAACAGGTTGTTCTTGCTGAGATTCTGAGTTTGGCTTTTCGAGGTTTTGGTCGGCGGGTTTATCCACTGGCAGTGTTAGCGTGATGCCCATCGCAATTAAAGGCAAAACGCATAACCAAAGGTACGCGTTGAGCGGTTTGGTCTCTGACAAGCTCCAGCCGAGCCCAATGGGCGCAACGATCAGCGCCAAGCGAGCAGATAGTTGGGTTTTATTGAGTGACTTGCCGAGTGTTTTGGCTTCTTTAATTTGACTAGATAAGTAGCTGTTCGAGGCGGCCATGGTGCCGCCAAAGGTTCCTTGAACAATAAGACCAAACACAAACATGGCGAGGTTGTCTGCCAAGCCGCACAGCGCAAACCCTGCTGCAAGGCCAAGTTGCGCACGCAAGAGTGAGCGGCGGCGACCATAGCGATCGGCAAAGTTGCCCCAAAATCGCGCCGCCAACGCAGTACAAAACGTAGGTAGGATAAACAATACCCCTGCCCAGTCCGCATCAATGCTTGCGCCTAACGTTGGCAACACGACGGGTAGAAATAGCGGCATACCTAACGCGGCAAACGCAGCGATAAAGTGGCACAACAACACACTGTAGATGAGTTTGGTCATAATCGTTTAACGTACGCTTTTTTTGATGGCTTCTAAGTAGGCGCGTTGCGCTTCTTCGCTAGAAAGCAGCAAGAAGTTCGGAGCCGACAAACCATAGAACTTATTGATGTCACTCGCGCCGGAGGCTTCTTTCGAGAGCAAACTGCCAGAACTCAACAAGTACTTGGCGTACAAATCAGGCGCCTCTTGCAGTAGCTCGCGTGCCAGTTTTGTCTCTAACCCTCCGCTTTCTAGTCGGTTGAGTTGCTCTGCAATGCTTTTGGCCACGATGGCGTAAAGCGATGCTGAAGAGGCAATGCCCTTCGCTGCCATGGCTTCTACAATCGCTGCAATATCCAGTTGTAATGTGATGGTGGTAAACATCTGACCGAGCGCCAATTCATTGTCGACTTTGATGCGTTGGTCGAGCAGTTCATCACAATTTACAGGAGTTGTTCCTGTGCCGTGTTTTTGGGCTGCATGCTCTGTTGCAAAGTGGAAGCGCTCTGGCCAAATTCGCGCTGCGTCGTTGTCTTTCATCGCGAGCGTCATTTTGCCCTGTTGATCAAATGCAACGATGGCGTTTTGTTGGTTGGACTCCAATGCGATGCCATAACGAAGCCACAAGGTGAGGTGCACTTGGCATAATAGGTCGACGTAATCTTGGAACCAAGCCAGCGTATCTTGTTGATAGTACTGCTCCGCCAAATGTTCTAAAAACAAGCGACCGTCAGGCATTGGGCTAGCCAGTGCTGCAACCGGAACTAACGCTTTATCTTCGCAATGAGTAAGTGGGTACTCACGTACGATGTACGCGAAGGTTTTATCCTCACCGACGTGCCCACCGTGCTTTTCGTTGCAATGGAACAAGCGAGTGTTTAAGTCGGCGTCCGTTTGCTCAAGGTGGCTGAGTAGACGTTCAAACCAGTGGCCGTCATACAGTGTTGAAGGCTTGATTAAGCGAATGTTTTTCGTGCCTAGCGATCGCATGATCAGCGGAACTTTGATGTGAATGTGCGGCGCGTCGTTGACTACCACAGTACGAACGGAAAGCGTTGGCGTCACGTCTAGGTACGTAAACGGCGCTTCTATCATGCCTTCGGGTAAGGCTTCTAAAGAGCGAAGGGTGAGCGGATGCGCAGGGAACAGTACGTGGCTCAGTGCAAAATCAGCAGGAAGCCCCACTTGCTCCATCGTCGGCCAGCAATCAGGTTGTCCGCTGGTTAATGTCACCAGTGATTTTTCAATCGCAATCCAATGCAGAGCAAAGCTTTGTGCGAACTCGGGCGCGTACTCAGCAAGGTCTTCATCGCTCAGACCAAACTTCGCCCGCGCAGTTGGATAGTACGGGTGATCGAGGTAAGAAGCAATCTGGTCGGCAAGCAGTAGCTTTTTATGCCAAGAACCAAGCTCGGATATTGGTTGAGAAATGTGGTCGGCGTGGTGACGAAACGCTTGGTCACACAGTGCTTTGTGTTTCTCTGCGCATTCCAGTTCTTGAAGATATCCTGCTAATAATTCGTGAGAGCTCTCATGCGCCAGTGTCGTTAGTAGCGCAATCCACTCTTGATAATGCTGCTGATGCTCGACCTGGCCATTTTTCTCCACCCACCAACCTAGCGGCGCTTGGCCATTGGTTTGGCCGTAACACCAATGCTGCATGTAATACGTTGGCACAACAGGTAAATAGAGCGTGAAATCCGGATTATCAAAGGTTAGCCAGACTTGCTCGCGTTGAGGAACAATAACCCCTTTGGGTGCGGCGCTACTGAACTTGGCGTTCGATAAAATGCCAAACATGTCTTCGCGCAGGCAAGTATCGATCAATCGTTGGGTTAGGTATAAAGCGTTGTGATTCATGCTGCCACCTCGCGAGTCGGAGCTAGATTGAAATTGTTAAGCGCGTTCTGCAGTGCTTGGTCGAGGTTTCGCCCCGATGGTGAGACAATCGAAATTCGGGCGAGATAATCCTTGTTTGAATAACTCTGTTGGAAGAGTTCTCCCGCGGTTTTTAGTACCTGTTGCTGGGTGATGACATCGCCATCGTGTTGGATGAAGGAGGTCGAATCTCCATCAATAACACCACTGTGTTCCGCAACCACATAGTGCACGTGTGCTGAGCCATGAATTTGGTAATCGCCGTCCAATCTTCGGCCCAAATGCAGACCCAAAATTGTGCTAAACCAACCGAAGTGAGCGAGATTGTTGAGTAAGAATTCGCGACCATCTCCAATGCTGCGATAGTTGATTTCCACCAGAACTGGGCCGTTTTCCGTGATGATAAATTCGCTGTGGCAAACTCCAAAGCCAACGCCGAACGCTTTCAGTTGAGCCAAGCAAGCTTCTCGGTGAGCAATGCCGTTTGGTCCGTTCCAGTCTGCGGCCGTTTCGATAAAGTAAGGCGGTTCAGAGAGCGACACATCAAAACCGCCCACGGCGATAAGGCGCTCACCATCTCCCAGAGTTTCGAGCGTAACCAAAGGCCCTTGAAGGAATTGCTCCACCAGAATGGCGGCGTTTGGGTGTTTTTGCCAAAACGCATCGCAGTAAGCATCGAGCTCGCTTTGGGTGTCACAGCGCTGCACATCTAAACTCGCCACGCCTTCTTTGGGTTTTGCTACGACAGGGAAGGCCATGCCTAATGCCACATTCGAATGGCGGTGCAACAAACAGCTTTGTGTGTTGGGTAGGGCTTTTTCATTCAACACTTGTCGAGTTAAGTGTTTGTTTTTGGCCTTTAACGTGACAGACCAATCTTTGGCCGGTAGACCAAAAAATTGTGCGCAGATGGCGGTGGAAGTTTGTAAGTGATCACTATTGCTGAAAATAGCGTCAGGTTTTAACTCATTCTCAGTGATGGTTTCGATGATCTCCAAGGGATTGAAGACATCGCACTCTAGAATGGCATCCGGATTAAAGTGACTATCACGACTTGCCAGCTCTAAATGGCTGAGCTTGTGATCGGTGATAAGAACGACGTGGAGGTCCATCGCTTTAGCTGCAGGCACGAAGCCGTGAGTGACTGCATCATTAACGACATGACTTACGATAATCATCGTAGATTTCATGAGCTTTCCTAATTTTCTAACATTTCCTAACGTTGATACTGTCTGCTCACAGTCGGCTTCCAATGTGCCTCTCGCGAGGCTACGGGGCAGAAGGTTTGGTCTTTATTGTTATTGTGTTTGATTTTTTGTTGTTGCTTGTGTTTTTAGGGTAAATAAATATAGAGCATAAAATTAATATTGCAAATGTAAATAATATTTGTTCTTATTTCTATCCATTGGCTTTATAACAACTAAACGGAATTATGGAATGAATAAATTATTGACCCTGACCCCTTTGGCGGTCGCGATTGGTTCTTCACTAGTGGCACCAAGCGCAGTGGCTTCAGAAGAGACAAACTCAACCCCATCAGCAACCGAAACCATTCAAGTCTACGGACATCAGTACGAAGGCTACGCTGAACACATGCCTCAATCGGGCACCAAAACCGATGTGGAATGGCTTGATGTGCCGCAAGCGGTCTCGGTGGTGACCAAAACAGAAATGCAAGATCGCGGCGCGGTGCGCTTAGTGGATGCGTTAGATGGGGTGGCTGGGGTCAATAACACCTTGGGTGAAGGCAGCCGCGATCAGTTCATGATCCGTGGTTTTGATTCACTCAATGATATGTACCGTGACGGCATGCGAGACGACGGTACGTTGCAGTCTTACCGCAGCTTGGCGAACGTTGAGCGCGTTGAAATTGTGAAAGGCCCGGCAGGCGCGCTGTATGGCCGTGGCTCGGCAGGTGGCATCATCAACTTGGTGACGAAGCGCGCAAACGGCGATAACTTCACCCACGTAAAAGGCAGTGTGGGCAGCAACAGCCAGTATGTTGGTCAAGTCGACAGCTCAATGGCGTTTTCCGACAAGGTCAACGGACGTATTAATTTGGAATACCGTCAGGCCGATTCTTACGTCGATCATGTTGATTCGAACGATTTCTTCATCGCGCCGACCATTCGCGTGTTGCCAGCGGACGGTCACACCATTGATATTGACGTTGAATACGCCCATCAAGAATTAGTGCCATATCGTGGTGTGCCATCAAAAAATGGCAAGCCAGTTGATTTGCCAGTGAGTACTTACTTTGGTGGCACGAACGATTATCAGGAGTCGGACAGTCTTCGCGTTGCAGTGGACTACGAATGGCGTTTGAACGATCAATGGGTATGGAACAACCGAGCGGCGTTCAACCATATCGAACTTGAGCAAAAAGGCACGCGTCAGGGCAAAGTGACGGGCAATGAAGTGTCTCAAACCGTGAACAATTTTGGTTACGATCCTCGTACTACAACCACTTTGCAATCTGAGCTGATTTGGGAAACCAACGACAACCAATTGATGTTGGGTGCGGATTTCAACCAAATTGATATCGACCTGACGTTGGCAAGTGATAAAACGCTTCCCCCGCAAAATATCTACAACCCAGTTGTGGGCCCAACACCCGATCCGGGCTTCAAACCATTCCGTGACAATACCACCACAACCACGGGTGTGTACGTACAAGATGTGTACACGTGGGGCGACCTTTCTGTGATCGGTAATGTGCGTTACGACTCGATGGATCTCGAACAGCAAAAAGCGGGCGCAGGAAAGGAAAAATTGGACGATGACAAAGTCAGCTACCGCGCTGGTTTGGTATACCGCATCAATTACGACACCTCCGTTTACGCCAGTTTAGCGCGCTCTTGGCAGTTGCCGTACGCAGGTATCTACATCAATCCAAAGTTGGCGGAATTCTTCCATACCGACTTAAAAGAAGTGGGGGCGAAAGCGTACCTGCTGGATAACGCATTAATGTTGAATGCGGCACTGTTCCAGATCGACCAAGAGCAGCCACAAACCAACGTGGACGGCGATGTTATCGACAAAATTGAAGTACGTCACCAAGGCATTGAGCTAGAAGTTCGCGGCCAAATCACCAAACAGTGGGACATCTCTGTTGGTTACAGCTACTTGGACGCAGAAGACAAAGCCACAGGTAAAAAGCCGAACGATGTGTCAGACCACTTGTTCTCCCTTTGGAGCACTTACCAATTGGATGACAACTGGCGTTTGGGTGGCGGCGTGAAATACGTGGGCGACCGTTATGCAGGTAATGACGAAGCCGTCGCACTTGGCGATTACACCACGGTGGATTTGATGGCGGCGTACACCACTGGTCGTCACAAGATCCAAGCGAACGCTTACAACATTTTGGATGAGAAATACATTCTTGGCGCAACAAACGGCACGTCTGGCCTAAACCAGATTGGCTACGGCGCACCAGCCGAGTTCATGCTTAGCTACGGATACCAGTTCTAGGCTTGTTGTGCGTAGTTGGCGCACGTTAGCCGATTTTTTGCCTCTTATTGAGGATGTTTTAGCCCCGAGAGCCTACGGGAAATGTTTTGCCCGAGGCTCAATTTCTCGCAAAGGAGACCTTAATGTCTTACCAGAATTTGGATGGTAAAGTGCGTGTACGTGCTGGTTTGTCTACCACTTACAGTGTGCTCGCGATTGCTATCGCTTCTGCCACCTCCATGAGCGCAGTTGCCGCTCCTGCCGCAAAAAACGAAACCACCGTGATGGAAACGGTGGTTGTCACTGGCAGCGTGATTGGCAACTCTGACATTGAAGACGTCAAAGAGTACCCAGGTGCTCGTACCGTCATTACCCGTGATCAAATTGAGAAAACCGCAGCGGGTTCGATTGATAATGCGCTACAGCGCGTTCCGGGTATTAAAGTTCAGGATGAAAGCGGAACGGGCGTATTGCCTAACATTTCCGTACGTGGTTTGAAAGCAAGTCGAAGTGGTCATGCGCAGTTCTTGATGGACGGTGTGCCGCTAACGCTCGCGCCATACGGCCATACTGGTCAGTCTATCTTCCCAGCAACGCTATCGATGCTTGATCGTATTGACATTGTACGCGGTGGTGCCGCAGTGCAGTACGGTCCAAACAACGTCGGTGGTGTGATCAACCTAGTGACCAAACCGATTCCACACACTTGGCAAACTGAAATCAGCAACCGCCTTACCGTGTTTGACGGTGGTGATGCGCCGCTGAATGATTTTTACCTACGCACGGGTGGCTGGTTAAGCGACACATTCGCGCTGCAGTTGGAAGGTAACTTTCTAAAAGGTGAAAGCTTCCGTGAACATTCCGATACGGACGTGAAGAACTTTCAAGCTAAAGCACAATGGCTACTGAGTGATACTCAAGAGATTCAAGCATTCCTGCAACGTTACGATGCTGAAACGCAAATGCCGGGCGCACTTTCGCCGCAAGATTACGAGCAAGATCGTCATCAATCGAAACGCCCGTACGATGATTATGAAGGTAAGTCGACGCGCTGGAGTGTTAAGTACATCCACGATTTGCCATTTGCCGACAGTGCCGAGCTAGAAGTGCTAACGTTTGGTCACAAATCAGAGCGTCTTTTCAAGTGGGGCTTTAACAGTGCGGGTGGCCATTGGGCGGATCCGGCTCTGCCTGCGACAGACGTTCGTACCTCTCCACGTGAATTTACCGTGTACGGCATAGAGCCGAAAATGGCGATGTATTTTGGTGAAGGCAAATCCGTTACCCAAAACTGGATCGTGGGTACTCGTTATGTTAACGAAGACATTGACTACAAACTCACTCAGACTCCAATCGCTGGTGGCGCAACCAAAGTGCCGCGTGATTGGCATTTAGATACGGATGCGTTTGCTGGTTACGTCAGTAACGAGATTGGCTTGTTCAACGATACGTTGAAGGTAACGCCTGGGCTGCGTGTTGAGTCGGTTCGCATGACGTTTACCGATCGCGGTAAAAAGCAAACGGCAGACAACAAGGTGACCGAATGGCTGCCGGGTTTGACGGTGGCATACAACGTGACCGATCAGTGGGTAACGTATGCGAACGCGCAAAAATCGCTTCGTGCGCCACAAATTGCCTACATCCGAGGCTTGGGTGAAGAAGGCAGCGAACTGGCTTGGAACTACGAAGTCGGCGCGCGTTACACCCAAGATGCGACCAGTTTTAACGCTGCACTTTATCGCATCGATTTTGAAGACCAACTGCAATGGCAAAGCTCAACACAGACCTTCGATAACATCGGAAAAACACTTCACCAAGGTTTAGAACTTTCTGCTCGTTACGTGCCTGAAGTTTTACCTGCTCTGAGCTTGGGCGCAAGTTACAACTACCTCGATGCCACGCTTGAAGAAGAAGGTGCGAATAAAGGTAACCAGCTGCCTTACACCTCTAAACATCAACTTGGTTGGGATGCGACCTACGCGTTTTACGGCATGGACACCACTCTATCGGGCTTCTACTTCAGTGATTCGTATACCGATAACGCCAACACCAGTGCCGAAGACGCAACAGGTGCAACGGGCAAAGTGCCGTCTTACATGGTGTGGAACTTCAACTTAGGTACGGATTTATACAAAGACGACAAAGGCAAGTTACGCATGAATGTTGCAGTAAACAACTTGTTTGACGAGGAGTATTACTTCCGTGGGATTGATACCAGCCCTGTTGGTCGATACCCAGCTCCGGGACGCTCTTACACACTGGATCTGAACTATCAGTTTTAAGCGTTTCGTTCACCGAGTTTGAAAAGAAAAGTCGCCAATTTACCTTGGCGACTTTGCCGATCTTAGGTACTGGAAAACTCTTAGCACTGGAAAAAAGCAAGATGAAAAATAAAAAACAATTTACGATCAAACACTTTTCAACCGTTTTGTTGATGCTGTTGAGCTCAGCTTTGATGTCATTTAGCGCATTTTCTCAGGCGCGCAGCGTGCAAGATGAGCAAGGCACTTTTGAGCTAGAAGCGATACCTCAACGTATTGTGGTTTTAGAATTTTCGTTTGTCGATGCATTAGCGGCCGTCGATGTCTCACCGGTAGGCGTTGCCGATGACAACGATGCCACACGAGTCATCCCTGCTGTTCGCGCCAAGATTGAACCTTGGCAATCGGTCGGCATGCGTTCACAACCGAGTTTAGAGGCGATCGCGGTGCTCAAGCCTGATATGATCATTGCCGATGCCGAACGTCATCGCGCTATTTATCAAGATTTGCAGCGAATTGCGCCAACTTTGTTATTAAAAAGTCGTGGTGAGACATATCAAGAAAACCTCGAATCTGCACAGAAAATCGGGGTTGCGATTGGCAAGCAAGCGCAAATGACACAACGCATTGAGCAGCACAAACAGACCATGGCAGAGTTCAAACAGCATTTTTCTACACAAGAAACCATTCAGTTTGGTGTGGTTTCCGATAAAGGGATGTGGCTGCATAGCCCGGTTTCTTACGCTGGTGGCGTTTTGAGTACACTAGGTATCCAAAGCCCGCTGGCTCCGTCTGAGCAAAATGCTTATATCCCAATCAGCTTCGAACTTTTACTAAAAACCAACCCTGATTGGTTACTAGTTGGACTTTACTCTCAACCAAATATCGTGGATGAATGGCGCAAAAATCCATTATTTAAGCTGTTAACTGCGGCGAAAAAGCGACAACTGGTCGAAGTCTCTCCGGAGCTGTGGTCATTAAATCGTGGCATGTTGGCGGCGGAAGAAATTGCCCGCAACCTTGAAGCGTTATTGGGGCGCTCATGAGTGCGTCGATAATCTCAGAAAGCCCGACTTCGGTTAGCAAACCGCATTGGAAAGCGAGCTTGTTTGTCTGTGCTATGGCGTTGTGTACGCTGTCAGGCTATACCGCCTCAATGATTGGCTGGTCTAACTTTTCCTTGAGTGGTAATGATCTGACAAGCTATTGGTTTGCGTTTGATGAGGGCAATATGCTGCATCAAATTCTTGCGACGTTGCGCGCTCCTCGCACCTATGCTGGGTTATTGATTGGCGCTTCGCTTGCGGTATCTGGCGTGCTGATGCAAGGGTTAACTCGCAACCCTTTGGCGTCGCCATCCATTCTCGGCATTAATGCTGGTGCGGCGTGTTTTATGGCCTTGGCCTCCATCGGCGTACCATTCTTTAGTCAATTGAACCCAATCATCAACGCAGTATTCGGCGCGCTACTAAGTGGTGGTGCGGTCATGTTGTTGGGTGGTTTTTTCTCTGCGCGCTCTCACCCATTGCGTTTGGTGCTGGCAGGCATTGCCATCAGTGCGCTGCTGATAGGGTTGACTCGTGCGTCGGTAATTTTGGCGGATGACATGGCTTACAGCGTGTTGCATTGGTTAACGGGTTCACTCTCTGCGGTAGATTCTCAGCAGTGGCAGCAACTGTGGCCTTTTGCGACTTTAGGTTTGGTGCTCGCCATGGGATTAGCGCGAAACTTAAATTTACTCGCGTTGGGGGACGAAGTGGCTGTCGGGTTGGGTGGTAACATTCGTCTTACTCGATTAATCAGTGGTTTAGCGGTTGTGCTGTTGGCGGGTACTAGCGTGGCGATTGCTGGGCCAATTGGCTTTGTCGGGTTGTTAGTGCCGCACTTGGTACGCCCGATTGTTGGTCACAACTATCACATTCTCATTCCGGTTTCCGCTTTGTGTGGCGCGGCATTGGTGACGTGGTCAGATGCTTTGTCACGCGCGATTGCCTTTCCGGCCGAAACGCCGGTGGGCGTGATTACCGCACTGTTGGGCACTCCTTGTTTTATCGCGATTGCAATGAGGAAATCATCATGATGAATCAAACCAAACTGATAGCACTGCTTGGGCTTTTGCTGATTGCGTCGTCTCTCACGCTGTTTGTTGGCGCGGCGAATCTGTCGGCTCAACAGGTTTTTGCATTGCTGTTTTCTTTCTCTGATTCGGGCTTTGTGATTCACCAATATCGACTGCCGAGAATGTTGCTCGCCATTGGCGTGGGCGCTGGATTAGGGCTATCAGGCGTTTTAGTGCAAGGCGTCATCCGCAATCCACTTGCCTCCCCAGATTTAATGGGGATAAGCTCAGGGGCAGGGCTGGCGGCTACCGCTTGCTTGGTGTTGTATCCGAATGCGCCGGTGGCAATGTTGCCGATGGTCGCTATGGCGGGAGGTTTGCTTGCTGCAGGCTTTATTGCTGTTCTGGCTTATTGGTCGAAGCCAACACCTGCGCGTTTGGCGCTGATTGGCGTTGCTGTCAGCGTATTTTTAGCCAGCGGTATCGACTTTCTTCTGATTGTGCACCCTATTGAAATCAACACGGCGATGGTCTGGCTAACGGGCAGTTTGTGGGGACGAAACTGGCAACAAGTACCGTTAATTTGGAGTGCTCTATTGCTGCTACTGCCATTGGCGTTTTGGCTGGCATGGCGGTTAGATGTGATGGGACTGGGAGAAGAAAGCGCCACTACACTTGGCACGAAACCAAGACAGATCCAAATTCTTGCGTTGATTGCTGCCGTGCTATTGGCGAGCATCAGTGTGTCTGTGGCAGGCACTATCAGCTTTGTTGGCCTGCTTGCGCCGCATCTTGCGCGTTTGCTGTTTGGTCACAATCACAAGTTATTGATTCCTGCTTCTGCAACCCTTGGCGCGCTGTTGGTGATTTGCGCCGATGGTCTAGCGAGAGGCTTACAGCCACCAATTGAGCTGCCAGCGGGTGTGCTGACTTCTGTTATTGGCGCACCATATTTCATTTTTCTTTTGTATCGTTATCGAGGTTGGTAAGCATGTTACGAACGCAGAATTTATCCGTCGCGTACGGCAAACAGACTATTATTCCGGATCTCTCTTTGTCGATTCCTCAAGGTAAAATTACCGCGCTTGTTGGCCCAAATGGTTGCGGTAAGTCGACACTATTAAAAACCTTGGTACGCATCAATAAACCAGCTTCTGGCGAAGTGTTGTATGACGATAAACCGCTAAGCAACTACGGCGATAAACGCTTGGCGCGTTCGTTGTCTTTACTGCCGCAGATTCTTGTCAGTCCTGAAGGTATTACAGTCAGAAAACTGGTCGAATATGGCCGTTCGCCTTATCTCTCTCACTGGGGGCGGTTAAGTCAGCAAGATAAAGCGTTGGTCGAGCAAGCAATGCAAGATACTGGCGTGATTGAGTTTGCTGACAAGCCAGTTGAATCGTTGTCTGGCGGTCAAAGGCAAAGGGCGTGGATTGCGATGGTAATGGCGCAAGATACCGACGTAGTGATGCTTGATGAGCCAACCACTTACTTGGATCTCTCTCACCAAGTTGAGCTGATGAAACTCATGAGGCATATGAACGACAAAGGCAAAACAGTGGTCGTAGTGCTACACGATCTAAACCAAGCCTGCCGTTACTGCGATCATTTGGTGGTGTTGGAAAAAGGTCAGTTAGTCACGCAGGGAACGCCGCAAGAGGTACTGACAGAAGGCATGTTGGCATCGGTGTTTGATTTACAAGCGAGAGTATTTAACGATCCAATCTCAGGCACGCCGATGTGTGTGGCGGTGTAGGTCTTACGTCTTTCGAAAGCTATCTGCAATAAAAACGCTGAGCCATAAAAACAAACCCCGCTAGTAACAAAGTTGCTAGCGGGGTTTGTTGTTTTTAAGATCGTTCCTAACGTGGCGTTTAAGCCAGTTTAAACGTCGCTACTTTCGAGTTGAGATCCTCTGCTTGCGATTTCAGCTCAGCAGATTGATTCATCGATTCTTCGGCACCAATCACCAAGTGATCGGTCACATCTTTAATGGACGTGACGTTTTGTGTGATTTCATTGGTTACGTGCGTTTGCTCTTCGGCTGCGGTCGCGATTTGTGTTGCCATATCGCTGATCAGCGCAACGGCCGCGTTGATTTCATCCAGAGCCAGTGCTGCGCGATCAGCATCTTCTACCGAACCTTGCGCGAGCTGAGAGCTTTTATCCATGATAGTTACAGCGCGTTGTGTGGTTTGCTGCAAAGTCTCGATCGTCGAGCGAATCTCTTCGGTTGAGGTGTGTGTGCGTTGTGATAGCACTCGAACCTCGTCTGCAACTACGGCAAAACCGCGACCTTGTTCACCTGCACGCGCCGCTTCAATAGCCGCATTCAGAGCCAGTAAGTTGGTTTGCTCTGCGATGTCTCGAATCGTTGATAGCACGGTAGAAATGTCTTGCGCGTGCTGGTTGAGCTCGCCGATGACAACGCTCGCTTGGTTGACTTCAGAAGACAAATTGTTGATGGACGACTTGGAGTTGATCACTAACTCATGACCATTTTGTGTGCTCGCTGAAGAGTCTTGAGCGGCTTTAGCCGTCTGCTCTGCATGCGCTGCAATCTCTTGCGTTGCCGATGCCATTTCAGTCACAGCGGTCGCCACCATAGTGATTTCTTGTTGCTGATGGTTCAGATCAGAAACCGACTGATTCGCGCGAGTCGTGCTCAGCTCTGATTGTTGGCTTAGTTCTTCCGCTTGGTGACGAATGTGACCTATAAGCTGCTGTAAACTTTCGACAAACTGGTTGAAGTTTTCAGCCAGCTCACCAACTTCGTCACGGTTTTCTACTTTGATGCGTTGAGTCAAGTCGCCGCTACCGTTAGCGATTTGCGAAAGCGCATTCGAAACGTTGTAGAGTGGGCGGAACAAGATGTTACATAGCAGGTTAAACAGCGCCACACAGATGATAACCACGATAGCCGTCGCGATAATTTGATCCCAAACGGCATCGTAAAGTGGTGCAACCAACGAGTTGTGATCCAACACAGTTACCGTCGTGAGCTTGGTGCCCTCAATTGGACGCGCATAAATCACATAATCGGTGCCGCTGATCGACACGCGACGTTCAGTGCCTGAGCGTGCAGCGTTGGTGATGTCGTTGTTGTTTAAGCCCAGTTTGCTAACTGGTTGGTTTAGGAGCTTGCTGTCGTTATGGGTGAAAATATTGCCCTGATCGTTGGCAATAAACATGTAGCCTTCACCCGGTAGGATCACTTGGTTGAGGCTGTTTAAAATATCTCCAATTTCGACATCTGCACCCAGTACAGTTGTTTGGCCGTGCAGTTGTAACGCCTTACCGAGCGACACTACATTCGCACCAGTTGCAGCAGCAACGGTCGGGTTATCCATAAAGACTTTCGATGGATTGGCAATGGCGTTGGTGTACCAGCCCCACTTGCGAGGATCATTATTGCCTGGCGGTAAAATCACCCCATTGGCGTTGTTTTGTGAGCCGTCTGGGTAAGCGAGGAAGACGTTATCGAACGCGCCAGAATCTCGTACCTGCTTTAGGTGCGTCACGATGGCTCGTTTTTCTGACTCAGCAGAAAGGGAGGTGAGTGCTCGCTCTTTAGAGAGTAGCCAGTCACTTACGTACTGGTTGTATGACGCGCTGGTGCTTTCCAGACGCTGGGCAACTTCCGCATCCAACCGTTGTAACGAATCTCGAAAAGACAAGCCTTCGACTAACACGCCCCCAAGGATGATGGCAGCACTGGCCGAGATAGCCAGTTTATTCTTCAGTGATAAATTTTTGAACATAGCAGCGATTAATAGATTTTTTGTACCCAAGCAGCCTTAAGTGTCGGGCTTAATGCCCATTGACCTAAAAGCGCGGGGTAGTTTGTTATTGGTTATTTTCATTCGTATATGATCCGGCGTCGTCGCTGAAAAGCGGTTTTGACGCCGAAATCATCGATTGATTATATTTTACTGCTCAAAATAAATACTGGCGCTATGTCGCGAATTTGAGCTTTATAAGAAATAAGAACCTAATACGAGAGCGGCTTGTTTTATGTATTTGTAAAGTAAGGATTTGTTGTGTTTTGTAAATGATAATTGATTTCATTAAATGGTGATTTAGATCACATTTGGGCAGTAAATAATCCATTAAAAATGTGAAGGTCATGGAACGAGGATTATATTGATCGGCTTAATCATAGTTATGAGCAATAGTTATGCGCAGTATATTGTTAGTCCCCGCGTTATTGTTGTCAGGGTGTGCTCTGACACAACAATCTTCGCCGATTCAGCCTGATGCCAACTGGCACGTTAATCAGCTATCCAATGGAATGAAATACCACATCTATCCAACTCAAGACCAAGAAGTTTCGGTTCGTTTGGTGATGCACATTGGTTCGTTCCAAGAAGAAGCCAATCAAAAAGGCTACGCTCACTTCGTTGAGCACATGGCATTTAATGGCAGCACACACTTTACCGGCAATGACGTTGTTAAGCTTTTTGAGCAATCTGGCGGCAGTTTTGGCGCAGATATCAACGCGTTTACCACCTATCAGCAAACCTCCTATAAGCTCGACTTGGCCAATAACGAGAAGCTTGAAGATGCCCTGACTTGGATGCGAGACATTGGAGACGGTTTAGAGTTCGCTCCTGCTCAAGTTGAAAAAGAGAAAGGCGTTGTCTTGGGTGAATGGCGACGCGCCAATCCAGATGATAAGTCGTTTTCAATGCACGCGTATGAGGCTTCGATTGAAGGAACGCCTTACGCCGAACATGATCCAATCGGTACTCGTGATGCAATTGAGAACGCGACGTCAAATGGGCTGAAAAACTTCTACGAGAAATGGTATCAGCCGCAGTATGCCGAGCTGATCGTCACGGGCAATGTGGACGCTAAGTCGCTTGCTAACATCATCAAGAACAAGTTCTCGAACTGGGAAAGTACCTCAGATATCGCCATCGAAAAGCGTCGTGACATTCGACTCAATACTCAAGACGAAATTCTGCCAAGCAACTCGATGGAGTCACCAAGCTTGCATTTGGTGATTGAACGCGGCGATCTTCGTCGCGAAACGGTCGAGCAGCAACACGCAGAGTGGCGAGACGAAGTGGCCATTCAACTGATTCAACAGCGTTTGATCAGCCTTCTCAATGATGCCGCCGAGCCTTACCAATACGTTTATGCGCAGCCTTACTACTCGAACTACCAACGCCTGATGTCGGCGGGTATCTCATTTTCGCCTGACCGCCGTGAACAAATGCACCAAATTTTCATCAGTGCGTTGACGTCACTTCGCGATTACGGCGTGACACAAGCTGAGCTAGAGAGCATCACATCTAACTGGCATGGCGAACTGGCAAATCTTGATTCTGATTGGAGCAAACGCAAGCCAAATAGTTACGCGGAAGCGCGTATTTTCCAATTGGAGCAAGACAGCGTAAGCCAATCAAAAGAGAGCTATGCGCAAAGCTTGGCAGCTTTTTTGGATAAAACGACGCTAGAGAGCGTAAACGCGCAGTTAAAAGAGCTGCTGTCTAATCAACCAAGCTTTGTGATTGGCATGGGCAAAAGTGAAACGCAAGCGCAGTTTGCTGATGTATTCACTGCGCTCAACAGCGCCTACCTACAAGCTGGTGAAAAGCCTTCGGGCATGAACGCCAAAGCGGAAGGCTTCCTGCAACCAGCTGAGGAAGGCAGCATCGTTAGTATGCGTCAAGCTCCGGGTGGTTTTCAGGTTTACACCTTATCAAACGGTGTGGATGTTTGGTTCCAAAAAGACGCAAAAGCCGGTGGCCGCGCTTACATCTACTTCACTAGCCAAGGGGGTAAAGCAGCCCTAGATAAATCGCTTTATCCAGCCTATGAACTGGCTGCCATGACCGCTGTTCGCAGTGGATTAGGAGAGTTTTCTGGCTCAGAGCTGGATGCCTACTTGCGCACGAACAATATCGCTTTTGGTCCAATACTCGAGCCAACAGTGCATGGCGTTCAGGTTACGACGCAAAAAAATCGTCTAGTTGAAGCTTTGAATGGCTTGTACAACCTTTCTACCGAAATCAAGGTTGATGAACGCCAGCTTGCTGCGGTGAAACAAGAGTTTAAGCAAGAGCGCAGCGCTTTCTTGGAATCGCCTATGGGTAAGCTTATCCAAGTAGCGAACACCAGCGCTTATACGCCGGATAGTCGTCATCGCTTACTGAGCAGTGATGGTGCCGATACCGTCACGCCAGAGCAGATTCTTGCGGTGCATGATCAACTGTTTAAAACCGATCATGGTTACAAAATGGTGATTGTTGCAGACGTTGAGCCTGAGCAAATTACGCCGCTTCTACGCAAATACGTGGCATCAATTAAGATGAAGCCGGGTAAAGCTGTAGATTATCGTGTGTCATTTAATGATGAGCTGCCAGCGCGCTCGGTCGTCACTGATGGTCACGAGCCTTCATCGTTTTACCTGCTGCGTTTTACCAACACCGATAAGTACAACCGTACGGCAAAAGACACGGTGACAGAAGACATTCTGGAGCGCATCAGTACCGCACGAGTGCTGGAGACGTTCCGTGAAGAATCAAGCTTAGATTACAGCCCTAGCATTTATACGATGACGCAAGATGGTGAGCCGATTTCGGACTGGTTGTTTGAATCGCAGGTGGATCCAAAAGATGTGGGTTTGATGGATAAACTGTTGGATAAGGTTTTCGACGATCTCGCGACTAACATTACCCAGAAAGAAGTCGACACCGCGGCCAAGCAGCTTGCTGTCGCGATGCAAGGATTGGGTGACAACCCTGGTTCTCGCGCTTGGGTTTACAGCCGCTACCTTGCGCACGACTACGGATTGGATGTTGTGTTGGATGTGGAGAAAGCCGCTAAGAGCGTAACACTAGAAGAAGTGAAAGCAGGTGCGGCATCGGCGTTTGGTCCGAATGCCAAGCGTTCTGCGCTGATTCTCAACCCGATGTAAAACCAGACATTGGATCCAAACAGTAAAACAAAAAAGACGGCTTAATCGCCGTCTTTTTTATGCGCTTTTGCGCGCGAGTCGCTTTTCAGTGTTGGCGCTGTTGTCTTTCGCCGTTGCGCTTTCTTGCACTTTGCCTTTCAGGCTGACCACTTCTTTTTCTGGCAATTCTGCTGCTTCACCGAAGAACTTACCGCCCGGTTCAATGCTCAGATTGTTGCTCCAGATTTTGCCACTGACACGGCCTTTAGTGAGTACTTGGATGTGCTCTGCGTGACAGTTTCCGTCCAGAATACCATTGATGATCAGCTGCTTGGCATACACATCGCCAGTGACTCTACCGCTTTCTGCAACGACTAACGTGCCTTCGACATTCAGTTGACCATCGACGATGCCGTCAATCTGGACGTCGTTTTCTACTTTGAGTTCTCCGCTAACAGTACAGCCTTTGGCGATGAGAGTTGAAGCTGCTGAGCTACTCGTTGTTCCACGGTTTTTATCAAAGATTCCCATCGTATTTTTCGCTCCTTAGTAAAGATATCTTCAAAATTATTAAGGCTCCAATCAACAAACGGTTTTGGGTTCAATGCTCGTCCGACAAAGCGCACTTCGTAGTGCAGATGTGGGCCAGAAGAGAGCCCACTGTTGCCAGAAATCCCAATCAAATCGCCTTTTCTTACGAATTGGCCGCTTTGCACTTTGAATTTCTTTAAGTGCGAGTAAGAACTGGTAAAACCGAAAGAGTGCTGTAGCCTCAGAAAGTTGCCAGAGCCGGTATTGCTGCGACGAGTGACTTCCACCACGCCATCGGCAGGGGCATAAATTTTTGTTCCGATGTTCACCGCGAAATCTAATCCGCGGTGCATTTTCGCTACCTTGGTGACAGGATGAATACGTTTGCCAAAACCGGATGAAAGTCGAACTTTACCCACAGGCGAACCGTTTGGAATTTGATTGAGCATCAGCGTTCGTACATTCGAAGTGATCGCTGCTGAATCTAGTCGAGTATCCAAATCTTCATTGGTGGCGTGATTGTCCACGCCAAGCACTTTTTCTAGCTCGCCTAAGCGCTCGGAAACCAACTGAACCCGCTCCTCTCGCTCTGAAAGGTCGTTTTCTAGTTCAGACTTCAACGCCTTTAATGTACTGAGCTCTTCGCCCATGCTGCGTGAGTGCTCGGTGAGCTGCGCTTGTTTCATCGCTGCGCTATCGACCCGCGCGTAGAGATGGTTTATGAGAATGGCGGTAGCTGCCAAAGTCAGTACAAATAGCCCTAAAAAGGTTTTTAGGTTGCGTTGCATCCGTTTACTGAAATACCAATGCTTGGAGCCATTGATGGTTGATATCGAGATCGTCAGTTGGTCTTTCATCATGTCGTAATGATCGTATTCTGGTATAAGCCTCGTCACTGAGTGAGCTCGACTGTAAGGAAAACCACAGGGGACTGCCAGAGGCAAATTGGAAAGAAGTGTCAGGTCGTGAGCCGTTTTCCGATATTTGATAAAAGACTCAGTGCGGATTTAATGTTGAGTTAATTTTGGTCGGTGTTGCATGTTTGGCACTTTAGAGTGACGAAATTACCAATAGTATGAATGTGCAATTCAACATACTTCACGGTTTATCCTATAAATTGCGGATATTTTAAGAAATTAATATTCATTAAATTGATAACTGGCGACGGATCTTTATGATGACGGTTGATATGCCGATAGAGCACTCATTAGCCAGTGTTTGGCGGTGTAGGAGAACTGTAATTCGTCTCTACAGAACTCGATTTATTAAGGCTTAAAACTCGAATGCAAAACGCATTTACGAACCGATATAACTAACAACGGAGTTGGTCGTGAAAAAACTATTATTGGCTACAGCAGTGGTCGCAGCAGCGGGGGCCGCTGGGTACCTGTACCAAAATAACCTTCCTCAGAGCGGTTCAAGCTCACTATTGGCGCAAATCCCAGCCGATTCGCTCGTAGTTACTTTCCAAACAGAACCTTTCAAACACTACGAATATGTGAACGCGTTTGGCTCTGCCAATCAAATGACCATGTCTGATATGTTTGTTGGTGAGCAGCTGTCACCAAAAGAGCAGTTTGCGATCGATTTGTTTGACGGATACTTAAAAAGTGCTGCGTCGCCAGAAACTTTGAAAGCGTACTTAGGTACAGGCGATGAGATCAACCCAGTGCTTTACACGCTCGGTATGGTGCCAGTTTACAAACTGCCAATCGAGAATCCAGAGGCGCTTTGGAAAACGTTGGATCACGAAGAGCAAATGAGCGGCGTGACACACGAAAAAGTGAAGCTGGGTACGGTGGAGTACCGTCGTTATGAAATGACGGATGCAGTAGATCCGCAGGATGGCATTGGCTTAGTTGTGGCGGTTATCGACAACGTGCTAACCGTGACGGTGGATATCGCGGAGTTGGGTGATCTTAACCCGTTGAAAATGGCGCTGGGTCTTGAGTCTCCAACCCAATCATTAGCGGATAGCGGTCGTGCTGAAGCCATCCAAACTCAGTATGGTAAAAACAACAACTCTTTTGGCTACATCGACCATCGTGAAATCATCAAAGGTTTAACCACTGTTGATGGCAACATGTTTGCTCGTCAATTAACTCGTCTTAATGTCGATCCAAACATTACGGAAATGCGCACACCAGTTTGTCATAACGAGTTTACGCAAATTGCAGAAAACTGGCCTCAATCGGTGGCGTTTGCGGAGTACAAGCTAAACGGTGAGCAAGCGTCAATCAAAGGCGGCTTTGTTGTTGAGTCGAAGAACAAAGTGATCGTCGATGCGCTTAAATCGATTCGTGGTGTGTTAACCGAGTCTAACAGCGATAAGAGCTTCTTTAGCTTGGCGCTAGGCATCGACATCAACACGCTTGCGCCATCGATTGGTCAAATTTGGACAGAGATAACTCAGCCACAATACCAATGTGCGCTGCTGAGCCAAATGCAAAAAGACATGGGCGGACAAAACCCGGCGGCAGCGGTGAGCATGGGCTCTGGCATGCTGAATGGGTTGAAAGGGTTGAGCATGCAACTGTTCGATCTGAACATCAATCCTGATGCACAGTTTGGCGAAGTGTTTAGCCAAATGGATGGCATGTTTACTCTGTCTGCGAAAGATCCAAACATGTTGATTCAAACTGCGCAAATGCTAGTTCCTGAATTGGCGCAGCTTCAACTGCAACCAGACAACCAACCTGTGAACGTAAGTGACTTGTTAGAGATGCACACTGGCATGAAGATGGACGTGTTTGCACGCTTAAATGGCAGCCACCTAACGCTATACAGCGGCGAGTACGCGGTAGAAGCAAGCAAGGACGTGATGGCTCAAGAGTTGAAGCCAAACGGTTTGTTGAGCTTTAGCATGGACTCAGAGCGTATTCTGGAAGTGTTAGAAAAAGCATCAATGGCGACAGGCCAGCCTCTTCCTAAAGACGTGCTAGTGAGCTTCCAAAACGAGCTAACGGGTGGCATGAAGATGGACGTTACTGACAAAGGCATCGGTTTTGAGTTTGATTACCGCAGCTCGACCAAAAAGGTGAGCGTTGCCCAGCAGTAAACGCAACAATACTTGAAACCCCTACGAAAACGCCCACGAAATACAGTGGGCGTTTTTCTTTCTTCAATTAAGTCGGTGACATTAGCTGGCTTTCTCTGCCACCTCTCGGTGTTGTTGCGCTTCTTCAGTGTTGAACCCACGTAGAATATTGGTCAAGGTGATGGCGGTAAACAGCACTACAACCAACGACAAATGCCACGCTTCACTCAATCCAAGTTGCACCAGCGTCATACTCACCAAGGAAGAGACCACCATTTGACCGCCGCCAGACATGGCTGCCGCCGCGCCCGCTTGCTCTTTGTATGGTTGCATCACAAGTGCTTGTGCACAAGGCAACGCAATGCCATTGCCAAGAATCATCAACAATTGTCCAATCATCAAATACAAGGGTTCTACCGGGCAGAAAAACAACCACAGTGCCGCACTGATATGCAAAACAGGTGTGCAAAGCAACATTTTCTTATTTCCGATGACGGGGCGTATGCGGTTACAAATGGTTGTGCCGCCGAGCATACCTAACGCGGGGATCAGTGCCCACATGGCGTATTCGTCCGATGTCATCCCGATTTGGTCTTGCATGATAAAAGGCATCACGGAGACGGTCGTGATCATCAAGCTGAAGTTGAGCCAACTGATGCTCGCAAAGCTCATAAAATATCGAGACGAGAGCAAATCACGATACTGCACCAACATTTTGGTTGGAGAGGGGATTGCAGAGCGTCGTGTGATGGTCTCTTTGAATCGAAACGCAATGATGATCCAAGCGAGTGACACGTAACCCAACAATGAAATGAACACCATACTCCAGCCAAAGTGGAAGTTAATGAACCCACCAATCACAGGAGCAATCAACGGCGTGATGGACGCTGCCATAGCAATGTAAGACATCGCGACGGGAAGCTCATTCCCACTAAACTGGTCGCGAGTAGAAGCCCGAGCCAACACCGCGCAGCAACCCGTCCCCAAGCCTTGCAAAAAGCGGCCTAAGACCATGCCAGTAAACGTATGACTCCAGAAAATGATCATCAGCAAGCCGGACATTGCGATCAGCAAACCAGCGAGTAGCACTTTCTTGCGCCCTAATGCATCGGACATAGGGCCATAGATGAACTGGGAAGGGCCAAATCCAAGTAGATAAATACTCACGAGGAGCTGCGCTTGATCGAGTGAAACTGAGAAGTCTTTGGCGATCCAAGGTAGGGAAGGCATCACTAAACCCATGCTCAGTTGGCCAACACTGATGATCAAACATGCCAATAGAATCGTGCGGAAATTGATGGGACGTTTCATGATGATTCACCATCGGCGAATCCGGCATTTTTTCGCGTTCTTAGAGCGCCATCTTCATCAAACTCGCTCAATTTTGCTTTGACTCGTTTAACCGTCGACAAGCTGACATCGCATTGCTCTGCCACGCTCAACAGCGTGTTCCCTTCTAATAGTAACGCCGCGATGAGCCGATGTTTTTCCCGGTCAGCAGGGCGGCCACGGAACTTCTGTTTCCACAAATCCGGTTGATCTTTAATGGCTTGGCGGCCTTGCTCTGCAGCGAACAACCGATGCTGAATTTGCACCTTTCCATAACCTGATAGCAAAGCGAGTAACGTTTTCGTCTGTTCTGAGTCAGGTTCAAACGTCAATGGTTCACACACGGTTTTTAGTGTGACGCCTTTTTCAAGTAAGGCTCGAATGGCGTTGAGAGCCTGAGTAAAATCGCGACCAAATGCTGTCAGCCACCACATCACGATGGTATCGCCAGATTGAATCGTATTGCTAAGTTTTTGAAACGCTTCTCTTTCTGAAGGGGGAACGCAGCCACGAATTTTATCTTCAAAATGCAGCGCATCAGGAGCGGCCTCGCGCAACGCGGCAAGGTGCTCACGGTGGGCTTTGTTTTTTGGAGAGTAGCGCGTGTAGATATAAGTCGTCATGACCGCATTCCTCATTGGGCTGGTTCATATACTGTAATGGTCCATAAATATACAAGGGTTCATTAATGCTTACAACACTAAATGAGCCATTTAAGTTTTCTTAGAGCATATCCCAATTATCTAGGTGATGAGTTTTATGGCTGATTGGTGTTCAAAGATGTATGTTGGGGTATCTGTCTGCAAGCAATGAAAAAAGCCGATACAGATGTTTGTATCGGCTTTTTGTTTTAGGTGTTGTATTGGCTAGCTTTGCAATGGCTCACCTTGTGGCGAATTTGGCTTTGGCTGGTAATGCAAAATCACCATTGAGGTCGGTGACAGCAAGACTTCACCTTCTGCGTGCCCAGGATTGAGGTTGCGCACATTGGTATCACAAATCGTTACCCATTCTTGATTACGCTCGTTTGGCAGCTTAAATCGCGCAGTGGCGTTCGTTTGGTTGATGAGGTAAACCAACTCTTGTCCGTCTTTACCAATGCCTAAGTGAAGCGCTACGGAGCTTAATCGGTTCCAGTCGTCGTGTTCCATTAATCGGCCATCGGTTCGACGCCAGAAAATGCGGTTGTTGTTGCGATTTTCGCCGCTGAAAGCACGGATGAAAGGCACCATGTATTGGTGACGGTTTGCGACCATTTGCGCCATCCAAGTTTTGAAGTGCACTTTGCGCTCCGTCTCGCTCCAGTTGATCCAACTGGTTTTATTGTCTTGGCAGTAGGCGTTATTGTTGCCACCTTGCGAGTGTGACAATACATCGGCGGTCAAAATGTGCGGAATACCAAACGCAAAGAGCAAGCTCGCAATCAGGTTGCGTTTTTGCTTCTCACGCGTGGCGATGATCATGATGTTTTCCGTCTCGCCTTCTACGCCGTAGTTTTCTGAGCGGTTGTCACCGTGGCCATCGCGGTTCTCTTCGCCATTGGCTTCGTTATGTTTGTGCTTGTAAGAGACTAAATCTTGCAGCGTGAAGCCATCGTGGTAAGTGATGTAATTTACCGTGAGTTTGTATGGCCAGTTGGCGGCGCTGTAGATATCGCGAGAGCCCATAAGGCGAGTGGCAAACTCTTTCAAATAGCCTTGATCACCACGCCAAAAACTGCGGGAAATATCGCGCAGCTTGTCGTTACATTCGTTCCAACCAAATGGGAAGTTACCAACTTGATAGCCATTAGGGCCAATATCCCACGGCTCGGCAATCAATTTGGTTTCACGCAAAATCGGGTCTTGAGCGACGGCTTTGAAAAATGCCGCTTCCGGGCTGTAATCATCCCCTTGACGTCCCAAAGTGGCGGCCAAATCAAAACGGAAACCGTCGATTTTGAATTCGCTAACCCAGTAACGCAGCGTGTCCATAACCAGATTCAATGCTGGTTGATAGGTGAGATCGACCGTGTTGCCACAACCTGTGTAGTTGGCGAAGTGATTGCCGTGTTTGATGTAAAAGCGAGAATCGAGCGCTTTGAGATTAAACACCGTCGCCCCTTCGCCTCCTTCTGCTGTGTGGTTGTAAACCACATCCAGAATCACTTCGATCCCATGCTTGTGCAGCTCACGAATGGTGGTTTTGAGCTCGGTTACCGCGTCTTTTTCTGCGTAACGAGGATCGGGCACCATAAACAAATAAGGGTTGTAACCCCAATAGTTGACTTTACCCATCTCCAATAAATGTGGCTCATGCATGCACGCGGCGATAGGTAGCAATTGCAACGTGTTGATGTTTTGCTGTTTGTAAAACGCCAGCATTTGAGGTGAAGCAAGGCCAAGATACCGCCCTTTGGTGGTTGCACTGACTTCTGGATGTAATTGGGTAAGCCCTTTGACGTGCGTCTCAAACAGCACCATGTCCTCTCTCGGGATACGAGGATGATCCGTCTCCTGCCAGTCGAAAGTGTCTTCAATCACGACGCATTTCGGCATATCAAAACTTTTGGCTGGAGTATAAGGAGGATGGTAGTGAAGGGCTTTATCTAAAGATTTGGCGTAAGGATCGGAGATGAGTAATGGTTCATCTCTATGTGTGACAACGTAACCATATTTTTGCCCCGGTTTGATATCGGGAATAAAGGTATGACGTATACCCGCATATTCATTGGGTAAGTCATGCAAACTATAGCTGCCATCGCTTGCAAACAATGCCAGCTGGATATCTTTTACACCCGGAGCATGAATAGAGAAGTTACAGCCTTCTTTATTTAACGTTGCGCCTAGGGGGTAGGGGCGAGAGAAAAGTCGTGTCATCGGAGATACTTTATTTATTATTTATTGCTACCTTTAGGAAACTATAAGTTAAAAACTTTGTCTTACTAAGGTCAACCACCTTAAATAGAAAAATATTCGTGTAATTTAATTACTTTAGATGACGACTTCGGGTCAAAAATATGAATTAGCTATCACTTTGTAGCGGCTCAAAACCGAAGAAACTTACTAATTCCTCCCTAGATTGGTGATCTGACTCGAAAAAACACCATGCGGTAATTTCTCTACTCCCTTCTCATCCCCCCTAAATTAGTTTGGGGCGGAGGAAGTCATCCTTGTACCCCTCGGGTAGTCTTATAACTGTTGAAACAAACGGGGATTCGTTCCCATCTTACCTCTCTTTCTTTAGGTGCGTTTTTACTGCCTATATTCACCTGAGGGCGAGCAGGGAAGACAGAATTATAAATACCCTTAATGGAGTTAAGAATGAAAAAAGTAAGTGTAATTGCAGCTGCTGTTGCTGCAACTTTAGCTGCTGGTTCTGCTTTCGCAGTGGACTTCCACGGTTACATGCGTGCTGGCGTTGGCGTGAACGCTGACGGTGGTCAACAACTAACATTCGAAAAGAACAAGGTTGGTCGTCTAGGTAACGAGAGTGATATTTACGGCGAGATTCAATTAGGTAAAGAAGTTTACAACAACAACGGTAAAACGTTCTACGTAGACTCTATGATCGCAATGACTTCTAACGGTTCAAACGACTGGGAAAGTACTTCAACTAACTGTGGTATGGACGGAAGCAACGTGAAATGTGTAGATGATGCACAATTCGCTCTACGTCAGTTTAACGTTCAAGCTAAAGGCCTACTAAACTTTGCTCCAGAAGCGACACTTTGGGCTGGTAAGCGTTACTACCAACGTCATGACATCCATATCTCTGACTTCTACTACTGGAACATCTCTGGCGCGGGCGCTGGTGTTGAAGGTATCGAAGCAGGTCCAGGTAAAGTTTCTTTCGCTTGGGTTCGTAACGACCGTGGCGATATCGTAGATACAGGCAACGACGGCGGCGCAACAAACGTTAACACTTTAGACGTACGTTACGCAGGTCTTCCTCTATGGGATAACGGTTCTCTAGAAATGGGCTTGAACTACGCGATTCTTAACGAAACTGACGCTGCGCCAAACAGCACTAAAGATGCGAAAAACGGCGTAATGTTCACAGCAGAGTTGACTCAAGGTCTAGACTCTGGTTTCAACAAAACTGTATTCCAGTACGGTACTGAAGGCTACTCAAAAACAATGGCGTTCTACGGCGACGGTAGCTGGTACGGTGCAGAAGCTGATAATGGTGCATCTGGTTACCGCCTAATCAACTGGGGTGTAATCGGCATGGGCGACAGCTGGGAAATGGGTCACCAACTAGTATACGGTGTTGGTGAAGACATGTGGGCTGGCCAAGACAAGTGGGAAACAATGTCTGTTGTTGTTCGTCCAATGTACAAATGGGATGACAACCACAAAACTATCTTCGAAGCTGGCTACGCTATCGACGATAATGACGGCGAAGAAAACAAATACGGTAAGCTAACTGTTGCTCAAGCATGGTCTGCTGGCTCTAGCTTCTGGGCTCGTCCTGAAATCCGTGTTTACGCTTCTTACCTAACAGCTGACAAAGAAGACAACTCAAACACATTTGATAACGGTCGTTCAGACGATACGTTCCAATTCGGTGTACAAGCTGAAGCTTGGTGGTAATCATCTAACCACTAAGTCCTAAATTGTCCTAGAATGATACAGCCAGAACCTATCTGGCTGTATTTATTTCAAAAACAATAATGAGTCGAGGTAGACAGTAATGAGAAAATGGCTTGCTCCCGTACTGCTGGGCATGTTGGCTACTGGTTGTGCGTCCGTAGAACAAGTAGAGATGAGTCCAAAAGGTCAGCAACAAGTAATCACTCAATCGGGTGATATTCAATGGGTACCGCTTAATGTGCCTGTGGTTACTGAGTTCGCTTTGACTGATAAAAGCCAAATGCTGTTGGATGGCAACAGTACTGGCGCAATTGCAGCGTTCGCTCTTCCGGGCAATCGTGGCAGTCTCGATATCAAATTAGAGACATTCGTAAGCAAAGAACTTCAATTTTATGCTCCAAATGTCGCAGTGATGAACTCGGCAGGAGAAACCATTTACCAAGCCGATTTCTCAAAGTTTAAGTACGAACCAGCAAAACTGTTGGACAACGATAAATTCGTACTTGATCTCAATGTGATTCCAGACATGACAGGTAATGATCTGCATGTATTGGTTTACACGACTTCCGCCGATCTAAAAGGAAGTACACAAGTTCTACACCCTGCAAAAGCCTTCGCCATGGCGCGCCATACTCAGCCGCCAGATATTGCAGACCCTCTCGCGAAACATAGCCCATTGGGTCAGTTCCGCTTTTCGGTATCCGCGAATGATATCTTGAATACCAAGATTGTTGCGAAAAACGACAACATTCCTCAAGGTACGGATCTCACTAGCTACTACCACAGCTCTATTGAAGCGGCAGTCGCAGCGAACGATATTCCGAAAGCACTCACCTTGCTTGATGAAGCAAAAGAGCTAGGTATTGAAGGCGCACAAGAAGTGTTTGTGAAAGCCGTAAATAAAAAATAATCGAATATAAAAGGTCAGCGAAATGCTGGCCTTTTTTCATAGAAAATAAACTAATAAAAATACCCCTACATAGAGTTACCTTATTCACATAATTATTTTTATTGCTTTGTTTTTTATATTGGTTAGATCAATAATTAATGACAGTTCCTAACTTATATTTTTAGCTTAGGAAATAAATAAAACTCTCGAAGTGACTTAAATTCTCAAGCCGACGATATTTAGCGTTCGATATTCCCATTTTAATAACGATTAATATTTATTTTAGTCGTTGAGTTTATTTTGCTTTGGATATACTAAAAAGGAATTACGTGAAATGAACATGATGAAGACCTCTCTTGCTGCTGCCCTACTTGTTGCCTTAGTAGGTTGTCAATCGACGGCAGAACCTGAAGCGGCCGCAGAGCCAGTTGTTAATATGTCTCAAGACGAAGTGGTTGCTTTCATGAAAGCGTGTGACAATCCAGATAGCACGGCGAAAGGACCAATTTCTAAACCACTATTTGTGGTGGGTACGTTTGCGGATTCCGATTGGAAACACGTGCCTCAGCGTCAATACACTTACAAAGGGAATAACTTCTACCAAGCGGTGGTTCAAGAAAAAGTAGGCTCCTACAAAATGCAGTATGCGACCGAGTTGTGGTTCCCACAATTTACTGCAAAAGGAAATAGAATGAACGTTGGTGAATTAACACCATTAACGTTTGGTGGTTACGGTACTGATACGGTTGTGGATATTAAAGAAGATGGTAAATATGTCTGGAGCCTTCAGTTTGAAGGAAAAGGCAAACCTGTGCATGTCATGGTAAATAAGTGCCAATAATATTCCATTCAGTTATTTAAAATTTGTTTTTTATTTATTAACCCCTACATGGAAAACATGTTGGGGTTAATTTTATTACTCAAATGTTTGTAGGTTATTTGAGTAAATTAGGGAGAGTAAAATGCGTAATGTTCTACGTAACCATCGCCTGTATCGATCGTTGCTTACGTTAAGTGTGATGGGTGCTTTATCTGCGTGTAATTCTTCTGGTGGCGACAGTAATAGCAGCACGCCGCTACCGGATACGAGTTATGCTTGCCAAGCCAATGTCATGACGCAAAGTAACCAACTTCGTACTTATCAAATCATGGTAGAGAGTTTTGTGGATGGTGATGCAAGCATTGGTCACGGTACAGGTTATGGCACCAGCCATCACAATGGTGATTTGCAAGGGGTGATTGATTCACTCGATTACATCCAAGACTTAGGGATGAATGCGATTTGGTTGACGCCAGTTTTTGAGTCAGAAGCGATAGCAGGACAAGATCATTGGGCGGATCGTTTGGACGCCACCGGCTATTTTGCGACAGACTACTTTAAAATCGACCCTAAATTTGGTGACTTAGCGACCGCGAAAACTCTAGTCGAAGAAGCACACAAACGCGGTTTGTACGTATTTTTTGATGGCGTATTTGGCCACCATAAGAATGGTTTGATCAAACCCTCACCTTCCGGCTTGTTACCTTCTGGCTCAAGCAATCCCGTTGATTACCCAGCTAGTCTCGATTTCTACAAAGAGGTGGCGACGTATTGGATCAAAGAACTCAAGATTGACGGCTGGCGTTTAGATCAAGCCTATCAAGTTCCGACAGACGCATGGACACAACTTCGTAAAGCTGTCGATGAAGCCTCACAAAGTGTGACGTACACCAATAGCAAAGGCGATCAAGTGAATCCGTTGGGTTACATGGTGGCAGAGATTTGGAAAGGGGAGTCTGAGATCGCGAATGAGGCGTATGGATCGAACAGCGATCCAGCATTGTGCTCTGCGTTTGACTTCCCTATGCGCTATCGCATCGTTGAAACTTTGGCCGTGAATGAGAGTGGCGTGGGTGGTCGCGGAGTGGATTGGCTAGACAACGGCTACAGCACACACAACCAATATCCAACACATGCGCAGCCGAATTTGATGATCGGCAACCATGATTTAGTGCGCTTTGGTGACTTGTTGCAGCGCGGAAACTTGGCGGATGTGAATGATGCAGAATATTGGTTACGCCATAAAGCCGCGTTTGCTTTCCAAGCTGCGTACACTGGGCCAATCACATTGTACTACGGCGATGAAATCGGGGATCAAGTGGATGGTTTTGCCGCAAAAGAAGACAACAACACCTGTGCTATTCAAGGTTTGTGCGATGATCACGTTGCGCGTAGCAGTGCGAAAATTGAAGGCGTGACGGCGACGCTTGATGCAAACCAAGCCGATCTCAAAGCTTATGTGACATCGCTGATGACAATGCGCGATGCGCATCCCGCTCTTTATCAAGGGTCACGCACGAATTTAGTTGCGAGTAACGGCAGTTATGTGGACTTGAAACAATCTGGTTCAGACAAAGTCTTGTTTGCGCTAAATACCTTAGAGACCGCGAGAACCGTCATTCTTGCTCAGGAGAGTGTTGGCACAGGTGAGCTGGTGGATTTGCTCACGAATGAAAAAATTGCTCCGAGCAATGGTCAATATCAACTTCCGATGTCGCCATTACAAGGGCGATTCTTTGCGGTAACTCCCTAAGGAATTATCCAGCATTGCCGCTCATCGGTTGAGCTGCACAGAACTTTTCTAATACACAAGCCAAGTGTTGTTGCTGACCCCCATAGGTGCATACTTGGCTTTTTTCGCTCTACTGCTCTCCTTTCTTCTCAACTTCTCAATGGTTTTTACCAAAGTGCGGATAACTGGCTACCTCGCGTTTCGCACTGGTATTTTGCTGTTAATCCGTACGATATTTGTGAGATAAGCTGCACATTAAAAAGCAAATTAACACTCGTGCAACGTAAAAGTGTGACTTACGGGTTATTTATGCCTAACTAATATGTTTATCGTGTGTGGGATTTACATAACTAATGGAAAAGTATAATGAAATCCATCACAGCTCCTCTTTGTCTCCTTGCTGCCGTTAGCTCTCCGCTTGCGTATAGCCAAATTCTTAATGGTGACTTTGAACAGTGGAATGGCAATGCACCTACGCAGTGGTCAGTGATTGACGCTGGTATAGCGGTGTCGCCAAGCAGCGAACAAATCAAATCGGGCGGCTTGGCTGCTCAAGTCGTCGTGAACACGGGTACCCAGAGCAACACCGACTTTTTGCAAACCATTAATGTGGAGCAAGGGAAAACCTATCCGTTCTCTGTCTCGGTGTATCACACTGAAGGGCATGTAAAAGCTCGATTGGTGGCAGACGGTTATCACGGCTACTCCAATCCGCAGCAAACGAATCAGTGGCAAGAACTCACACTCAATTACACCGCGACGACCACGAAAACCATCGATGTGGGATTGCGTTTTTATGATGAAGCGGGCTTTGACGGCTCAGAAGTGGTTTATGTCGATAACTTCCAACCGACCGAGACAAGCACTCAGCCTCCCGTAGAGAGCTGTAGTGATCACCAAGTTGTCTTGACTCTCACGACCGACAACTATGGTTCTGAAACGAGTTGGACGCTGAAAAACAGCCAAGCCGAAGTACTGTTCTCTGGTCAGGGTTATGAGTCGGCAACCACCGTTGAAAAAAGCATGTGTTTAGCCGACGGTGACTACCAGTTCACCATTCAAGATGAGTATGGGGACGGCATTTGTTGTGGAAGTGGCGCGGGTTCGTACACGTTGATGGAAGGAGGCAAGACCCTTGCTTCTGGCGCTGAGTTCGCCAAAAGCGAAACCACTGATTTTACGTTAGGTGACACCACTACGACTCCACCAGTGGTTGATGGGTATTATCAAGCCGCGTCTGGCAAGACAGGCTACGCACTCAAAACGGCGTTGTTTAACATCATCAATAATCACTCCAGCCGTGGCTATTCAGCGATTTGGACTTTGGTAAAAGACGCAGATTTGGATGACTACTACGAGAAAGACGGCTCCATTCTTGATATGTATTCAGAGATGCCTGCGGGCAACGACGCTGTGAGTTTCACGAAAGTAACCGACCAATGCGGTCAATACAGTCAAGAAGGGGATTGCTACAACCGTGAGCACTCGTTCCCGAAAAGCTGGTTTGGTGGCAAAGTTGAACCGATGAACTCAGACGGTCACCATTTGTTTGCCACCGATGGTTATGTAAACGCCAAACGTAGCAACTGGCCATTTGGCGAAGTGGGCACCTCGACTTATGTTTCCAGTAATGGTTCTAAGCTAGGTCAAGCGAGCACAGCACTGGGTTATTCAGGCACCGTGTTTGAGCCGATTGATGAGTTTAAAGGCGATTTTGCGCGCGCGTATTTTTACATGGCAACCCGTTACGAGAACGTGATTGGCAATTGGGAGAACAACACGAGCAACTCTGACGCGGTGTTGGATGGCACCAGTACGAACGTATTTGAACCTTGGATGCTAAACATGCTGAAACGTTGGCACAAAAATGATCCTGTTAGCGCGAAAGAAATCCGTCGCAATGACTTGGTGTTTGAGTTCCAAGGGAACCGCAACCCGTTTATCGATCATCCTGAATTTGTTGAGCAAATTTGGGGAAATTAACGCGCAATTGGTTTCAACATTGCGAGTCAATCTCACGGCGAACCATTGAGAATAAGAAAGGGGAAGCATAATGCTTCCCCTTGTATTTACGGATGTTGTGAAAATTGGAGAACTCAGTTCTTCGTGACGGTTACGATTGGCGCTGACTTGTCAGCCGCATTGAAGTGGAAGTTGTAATTTCCTGCTTCTGCAATCGCAATTTTTAGGTTTGCGCTACCGCCACCGACTTCCATCGTCAGTGCTTTACCAAGCTCAACACTGCCTTCGCCGCCGAAGTTAGTGTCTGCTGCCCAGTCTGCACTTGCAATCTTCATCTCGTAGCTACCCGCAGCTAGGTCAATGTCTAGCGAGTAAACATCATTGGCGACGTAGCTGAACTTCGCTGCTGAATCTTGCGCTGGAGTGTCCCAACTTGTGATGGTGCCACGTAGGTACAGTGCTGTTTCACCAAACGTTGGTGCATCCGCAGATTTGGTTACGGAAACCACAGGTTTTTCAACTTTCTCATCTTGAACGTATAGCGCGTTCAGTGTGAAGTTGTACTTGCCTGTTTCTGCGACGGTGAGTTTACAGTTTTCCTCTGCGCCTAGCTCCAGAGAGCCGCTGCCCACTGTTGCCACAGAACAACCGATGTTCGGATTTGCCCAACCTGTGTCTGCAAATTTGAACTCGTGGCTGCCTGCTTCAAGTACGCCTGTTACTGAGTACATGCCGTTGCCAATGAAAGTCATTGCCCAGTCGCTGTTGTCTGACCAATTGTTCATTGTGCCTTTCACGTAAACCACGGTTTCACCGAAAGGAGGAATGCTCGATACGTCTTTGTTGTCTGTATTTACTGGCAGACCCGCACCTTGCGCGCCGTCTTGTGGCTGTACGAATACCGCAGTAGTCAGTGCTGGCACAGTGAAGGTTTCATTTGCGAAGCTTGCGCCTTTCACGATGTCATCTGCAGAGTTTTGTTGAACTTCATGCAGCTCGAAACCTGTCGCGCCTTTCACGACAAATGATTTCTCTGTTGATGTTGAGTTCACCACAGCCACGATCGCATCGTATTTCGAATCCAAATCGGCACCTGCTGATTTACCATCGTCGATAGACATAACGATCAAGCCTTCCACTTGGTCTTTACCAACGTTGCGGAAGTCAACACGGTTCATGACTTCTTGAGCGGTATCTAAGCGGAACAGTTCACTTGAACTACGGATTTTTAGTAGTTCTAGGAATTGTTGTTTGGTTAGCTCAATGTCGGTTGCATCTGGCTTCGCTGTCGTGTCAGAAACGATCTTCTTGATCAGCTCCCAGTTTGCGCCGTCTTTGTCTTCACGAGGCAGACCTACGTTCCAGTTGTTGTCACTGCCGTCGAAGAAGACGCGGTTGAACCAGTCACCAGAATCGTAAGAGTCGCGCTGCATCGATTTAGAACGCAGCAGCTCAGAACCCATGTGGATGAATGGGATACCTTGGCCAAGCATTACTGTTGATAGCGAGACAGATTGCATGCGTGCACGATCTGCAGAAGGAGTCGCGGTCGCAATCTTGTACGCGTTGTTATCCCACAGTGTTTGGTTATCGTGCTTAGACACGTACGAGATGTTTTCTGATGGCACTTTTGTGTAGCCTGCTGGCGCACCATTGTAATCAACGTTCTTACCTAGTTTAGTGTCGCCTTTATAGTCTAGAAGAACGAAGTCAGCCAAGTTACCCGCCATGCCTAGACGAACCAAATCTTGGTTGTGTAGACGACCATTCACCGATTCTGCGTCCACTTTGGTTTCTTCATTCGCGTAAGCCGCGTTACCAAAACCTTGGTTGAAGCGAAGTGGGTGCTTACCTTCTGAATCGACACCGCCATCAAATGGGCTACCGCCACGAACAGCGTCACGCAGACGATCCGAGAACGTACCGATTTCAGTGCCAGCCATGTTTAGCTGAGTGGCTTGATCAAAACGAGCGTTGTTAGACACTTCACCAAAGTCCCAACCTTCACCGTAGAACAAGGTGTTTTCGTCAATCTTGCGTATTTGCTCAAGCGCGTAGACCATCACATCTTTTGGCTGGTGGCCCATTAAGTCGAAACGGAAACCGTCAACTTTGTAGTCGTCCGCCCACACTTTCAATGAGTCAACCATCAGTTTACCCATCATCAAGTTTTCTGTTGCGGTGTTGTCACAACAGGTTGAGTTTTCTACGCCGCCAGTATTGACGTTAAGACGGTGGTAGTACCCTGGGACGATTTTATCTAGAACGGATTTGTCGTTAATGCCAGAGGCATTGGTGTGGTTGTACACCACGTCCATGATCAGCTTCAGCTTCATTTTGTGCGTTGCTTGCACCATTTCACGGAACTCAAGAATACGTTTTGAGCCGTTTGGATCGGTCGCGTAGCTGCCTTCTGGCACCGTGTAATGGAATGGGTCGTAACCCCAGTTGAAGCTGTCTAGCATGCGCAAATCGTTCATCAGTGCTTGCGCAGAACCGGTGGCTGGATCGTAACTGTTCAGCACATCTTCAATCACTTTCGCGCCATCAACTTCGTCACAGACAGACGCTTCTGGTTTGATGCCACACAATTTACCTACGGTGTCAGTAATATCGACGCGGTTCGTCGCTTCTTCATCAACCGTAGCAATGTCGAACGCTGGCAGGATGTGAAGCGTTGTTAAACCTGCGTCTTTTAGTGCTTGCAAGTGAGAGACCGATTCGCGGTCTGCTTCTGTGAGTGCTAAGTACTTACCGTTGTATTCTTTGGTGCCTTTTGTATCGTTAAAGCTGAAGTCACGAAGGTGTGATTCGTAAAGTACGTGGTCTTCATCTTTTTTAACGGTTGGGCGTTCGTAGTCGCTCCAGCCTTGTGGCATCAAGCTTGGATCATCCAAATCGATCACTTGAGAGTACATCGAATTTTTCGACAAGCTCAGAGAGTATGGATCTGTGACTAAGCGAGTTTCGATGACGCCCGTTGTTGGGTGGTAAACTTTAACTTGGTAACGGTAGTATTTGTTGACGACGTTGCTTTGCGCTTCAGAAACCCAGATACCGGTTGCTGAATCTTCTTTCATCGCAACGGTTGTCTCTTCTTTCAGATTCTCGCCATAGATGATCAGAGCAACGTCTTGCGCTGTTGGCGCCCAAAGCTTGAAGGTTGCTGCGCCGCCTTCCACAATCGCACCGAGTTCTTGGCTAATTGCGTTACCTGCCTTGGAATCGGCAAACACCGCATCCAAAACGCCCGGCTTTTGCACTTCAGTTGCAGAAATAACGTCGCCATTTGCGTTGTAAGCCACCATGACGATTTGTGATTTCAGAATCGTACGTAGGGTTGCATCGTCCACATCAATGCCAGCGGCTTGAAGGCTTGCAAGGTGGCGGAAACGAGATTTAAGACCGTCAGACAAATCGCCCGATTTGGTCAGCTCAACAGCTGTACCGCCAGAGATTTGCTTGTCTTCATCCATTTTGATGTCGTTGGTCAAGCTGTAAAACAGCTTCATGGAATCAGCATTGGCTGCTGCTTCCCATGCGATAGTGTTGGCATCTAACCAATGCGCTTTTTGACCATCAATATCGACTGGACGTTCTTCGATTGGCTCGTAGTAAAGCTCGCTGCTGCCGTGGAAGCCAAATAGACCTTTAGAGTCGCCAATTTTGGTCAGCTCCACTTTTGAGTTCGAGCTACCGAAGGCTTTCTCATCGCCTTTGTGCAGAATGAAGTTCATACATTCGTGCGGATCAGACGCATCTGGGTTCACTTTCAGTACGTAGTAAGCGCCGTAGGTGTCGTTGATGCCGTCGAATGGACGTGGTGCAGACCAGTCCGTACCTGTGCCAGCAATACCCATGGCTTCTAAGTCGGTGCTGGTACAGCCTTCGCCGTTCCACAAGTGCAAGCCCCAACCTTCGTAGTCGCTTGCCGTTGATGCGGATGCAATATCGCGCTTGTAGTAAATGACAACCTCGTTCTCTCCCGCAGGGTATAGGCCAGAGCCTGGGTTCGTGGTGTCGTCGCTTGTGCTATCGCTGCCACAACCGCTGATGACCGCGATGGAAATCAAAGGCAGTACGGTTTTGGCAATCGTTGATAATTTGAATGTTTTATTGTCCACGTTTACAAATCCATTGTTATTGAATTGATATAACGGACGTGCGGTATTTCGTGGCTCTAAAGCTCGAAGCGCTACACGCCCTATTTGGGGCAAGATGCCGAAAAGGAAATGTTCAACTAGATGCTAATACACTGAATCATCAGCAAAATGTGAGAGCAGGCTGTTAAGTTTTTTACAAGTAAAAATTTTCTGTCACAGTCGATTTTGTTCACAAAATAAATAATAAAACGGTCGCATAGTGAGATATTCCGCACACCATCAAAATGTAAATTTTTATAGGAGGAGTAAGGGGGGATGATAGGGGAGGAGAATATCTCAGCCCCAAAACTGTGATTAACTTCTATAAAAAACAGGGTGATATTTCGCCTTTAAAAATAAGTTACGCTGATATTGAATAAAATAACGCCAACAGACACTTAGAAGCTTCAGATTTTGCGGTAATGGTCGTTATATAATAAAGGCTGTCGATATTGGTCGGCATGTGATTTTCAAGACTCCCCGGTAGGGAGTTCATTTGGGCCCTGACTAAAAAAGAGGCTATCTATGAGTAGTATGGGCATTGCCATTGCGGCAACTGGCCTTTCACTCGTCCTGATATTTGTTTGGATGATCTCATTGTCGATGCGAAGGCAACGGCTGGAGACCGAGAGGAAAGCGCGTGAAGCTGCGTATCGTAAAGCGATGCAAAAGGCGCGCGAGCAAGAACGCAAAGAGCGTGAGTTTAAAGCAGAAACTGGCCACATCCCGACGATTTTGTTTTTAGCGAAAGAAGCTGAGCGGGACAACGTTCGACAAGCGCTGTATTGGTACGACAAAGCGGCGAAGTTGGATAACGTGACAGGCATGTACGGCATTGTGCGCCTTAGTGAGCGAATGCGAGAAGATGTGATCTTAAAAGAGCAGGCGAACTTTTGGCGAACTGCCATCGCGGGCATGGAAGGTGATATTGAAGCGAAGTTCACGACAGGTAAAGCACTGGTGTTTGGTCGAGGGGTAGAGAAGAACATCCCGAAAGGCCATCAACTCATCGAGACGGCGGCCGAAGAAGGTTGCGTTGCTGCGATGCTTTACATGGGAGAGTGGCAGCTCTCGCCTGAAAATACTTCAGGCCATAAAGCCGATGCGCTTTACTGGTTTATGAAAGCGGCAGAAAAAGACAGTGCAGAAGGCAAAATTCAAGTCGGCTTGTGTTATCTAAACGGCATTGGCGCAGACAAGAGCATGGTGAAAGGTTGCTATTGGCTGGAACGTGCTGCTGAGGGCGGCAGCGCAGAAGCGATGTACCATGCAGGCGAAGCATGGAAAGACAGAGGCAAAACAGGCAATGCGATTGCGTATGTTTGGTTGTTTCTTTCTGCCAATATGGGTTATCAACCAGCTCGCGTCCTTCGTGATGAAGTCGCGGCGAACATAGGTGTGGATGTGGTGGTTGGACTTCAATCCATTGCGAAGCCTCTGCAAAGAAAGCTCGCATCTGGCATGGTGAAAAAGCACTCGATCATTCGTGCGCTGAATAAAGTGTACAAACGTGACGTATATTTCCCTGGCGAAGAAGAGCTTAACGAGGTGTTAAGTGACGAGCACAAATCTGGGGCGAATACGTGGGAAGAGACGACGGAGCTGAACTTCGAACCGGATATGACAACGGTCACAACAGAAGATCAATCAGCGAAACCACCTGAGCAGAAAACGCCTTCCAAAGATGTGCTCGATTTTACGCAGAATTTTTTACAACCTTAATCTTCGAAGAGCCTCAGTAATGAGGCTTTTTTATTGCCTGATAACAGCTACTGGCAAGCTCCTCTAGGCGATGCCACCCTCTCTCTTTCCATCCCTGTTTTTACAAGAATCTCTATATAGAGACGAGTACACCGTTTTTAAGACGTTTGCGTGTTTTCTCTTCGCATCGAGTCCTGAATCCCGATGTTCGCTTCTATATGTACCAACGTTGCAAACATGGCCAAGCTGTCATAGTTGAGTGTTGCGAAGATCTTAATTTATTCATTTGCATATTATTTATTCGATTTCTCAACAGATTTTGTACGTTTAGTTCAGACTTTCTAGTGAAACCTAAAAATGGAGGGGAATCCCCCCTGTTTCAGAGATGGTTATTAAGCTCAAATCAAACATTTCCAATATCTAATTAACTGGAATTGGAAATTAATTTCGTGGCTATAAATAAAAGGCTAAAAAATACACTCATTACTTTATCTAATAATATTAATTAAAATTTGTACCTCTAAATCTAAATTTCTATTTTTGGTTTAAGATTTGATTTGTTGATTTTATTCTTAATTAGGCGCAAGATAATAAGCAAATAAAAATAGCGCATACTATGCGTATAAAAACATTCGGAAGTAACTTTTTCATTACATGTTTCAACAGAAAATGGAGCATATTCCATTTGCTCTGTTTTATTTCTATTAGAGATTTGTGTATGTTGAGAATCATTAGTGCAGATAAGTTCATCTCTTCAAGGTTCATCTTGGAATACAGCAAAGCGGAGTTTGCGTCTTTGTTGGGAGTTTCCGTAGCTAAGATAACCAATATTGAAAGTGGCAAATCTTCGATTCCCCCGGTGTACGACTACGCCATCAATCATTTACTCAGTGAGCATCCGTTCAAGGAAAGCGCAGTGGAAGCCCTTTGCTCTCATGAGACTCTTAACTTTGCCCGACGCATAGATGTGAACTCTAAGGTGCAACGCTTGTCCTGTAAGCGTTGCGATAGCCGTAGACTGCACGTTATGGCAGGAATGAGCGGGCTGTACTTTGTCGAGTGCATGGATTGTAAGCATACCATGTACTCGTCTGGTATCGCGGTAAAACGCTATCAACAATGGTCCAACAATGGCGTAAAACTAGATAGCCATTTATTTAATTGAATTGTGTTTCCTTTGCACCTAAAGTAAAAAGCCATCAATACATGTGTTGATGGCTTTTTTATTATGTGTTTAAATTTAGTTAAAATTAAAATATTTATTATCCCTACTAATATAGTCCTACTAATTATATAGTGATAGAAATCTCAAAAATTTATTTTCTTGATATTTTATTTCTAACAACAATGGCTGTGGTCACACAATTTTTAATTATTTTTCCTTTTAAGCCTGGTTTCAATATCATTTGGCTATCAATTGGAAAGTGATGAAGATCGCGAAATTTTATTTCGAGAAAATAAGACTTTTAAATATGAAAATTTAATCACGAAATTTGTTTTTTGAATTTTAAATATCGTTTTCGTTTGTAATATCTGTACCTGTCAATTTTAAAGAACAAAAAAGAGATATTCCAAATGAAACGTTTAATTATAGGTGTTAGTAATTACATGCCAGAAGACTTCAGTTTATTAGCTGAATCTTTAGATGAACAATTTAATCGTCATTTACAACCTTTAGAGCAAGTTGAATTAACCGACGTTGGTGCGGCTATTATTACTTCAGCAGACATTAAAGCAGGTCTGCATAAAATGATTTCTGAAACGGGTTACGGTATTCCAGTTTTCTTAGTAACGGATGAAAACCCAGTTTCGGCAGAAGATTACGTTTGGCTAACTGGCGTTATCGATTTAGAAAGACAATCTATTGAGTACTACTGTCGTCAAATCAATGAAGCAGTAACCAAGTACGAATGTCGTCTGCTTCCTCCTTTCTTCAAGCAATTAACGCACTATGTTGAGATGGGTAACTCAGCGTTTGACTGTCCGGGACACCAAGGTGGTCAGTTCTTCAAAAAACACCCAGCTGGTAAACAATTCTACGATTTCTTCGGCGAAAACCTGTTCCGTAGTGACTTGTGTAACGCGGACGTAGATTTAGGTGACTTGCTGATCCACGAAGGTTCTGCACACCAAGCGCAAGCGCACGCTGCAAAAGTATTTAACGCGGACAAAACTTACTTCGTGCTCAACGGTACTTCTGCTTCAAACAAAGTGGTGTGTAACGCGCTAGTAACTGAAGGTGATTTGGTACTGTTCGACCGTAACAACCACAAATCGAACCACCACGGTGCGTTAATCCAAGCGGGTGGTATGCCAGTTTACTTAGAAACGGCGCGTAACCCTTGGGGCTTCATCGGTGGTATGGATGAGCACTGTTTCGATGAAGAATACATTCGTGCTCAAATCGCGAAAGTGGATCCAGAACGTGCACGCGATGAACGTCCTTTCCGTCTTGCTATTATCCAGCTTGGTACTTACGACGGTACTATCTACAACGCTCGTTACGTGATGGATAAGATCGGTCATCTTTGTGACTACATCCTGTTTGACTCTGCGTGGGTTGGTTACGAGCAGTTCATCCCGATGATGAAAGACTGTTCACCACTGCTGCTGGATTTGAAACCAGAAGACGCAGGTGTGATCGTGACTCAGTCTGTTCACAAACAACAAGCTGGCTTCTCTCAAACATCGCAAATCCACAAGAAAGACCGCCATATCAAAGGTCAAGCTCGTTACTGTAACCACAAACGCTTTAATAACGCGTTTATGATGCACGCATCGACTTCACCATTCTACGCACTGTTCTCTGCGCTTGATGTGAACGCGAAGATCCACGATGGCGAAGCAGGTCTGCGTTTATGGCGTGATGCGGTTAAGACTGGTATCGAAGCGCGTAAAGAAATCCTTAAGAGTTGTGAATTGATTCGTCCGTTCATTCCAGACGAAGTTGAAGGTCAACCTTGGGGCAGCTACGACACTGACGTGATCGCAACGAACAAGAAATTCTTCATGTTTGAGCCAAACGCAAGCTGGCACAAATTTGAAGGTTACGGTGAAGGTCAATACTTCGTTGACCCATGTAAATTGTTGCTAACTACTGCGGGTATTGCAGAAGACGGCAGCTACGCAGATTTCGGTATTCCTGCAACGCTATTGGCGAACTTCCTTCGTGAAAACGGCATCATCCCTGAGAAGTGTGACTTGAACTCTATCTTGTTCCTACTCACTCCTGCGGAAGATATGGGTAAGATCCGTCACCTTGTGGCTCAAATTAACCGATTCGAAAAATTCATCCGTGATGATGCGCCTCTAAGTATCGTACTTCCAAGCGTCTACGAAGCGAATAAAGAACGCTACCGTGGCTACACCATCCGTCAGTTATGTCAGGAAATGCATGACATGTACAAAGAGCTGAACGTGAAACAGCTACAAAAAGCGATGTTCCGCAGCGAGTACTTCCCACAAATGGTTCACAAACCAGACGTGGCGACACGCAAATACTTCCGTGGTGAATGCGATTACCTACCACTTAAAGAGGCCGTTGGTCGCGTAGCCGCTGAGGGTGCACTTCCTTACCCTCCAGGCATCATCTGTGTGATCACTGGTGAAATCTGGACCCCACACGTGGTGGATTACTTCCTATCTCTAGAAGAAGGTATTAACCGCTTCCCAGGCTTCGCGCCAGAAATTCAAGGTGTGTACCTTGAAGATGTTAACGGTCGCACTACCGCACATTGTTATGTCCTAAAAGATTAATCTACCCGTTCGCACCACGCTCCGGCGTCGGTGCGAACCGCTTATTCGTGGAGAATAATTTATGAGTACTGAAACTAAAAAAATGTCGGTGGTGCAGTTAACCATTCTGACATTCATCAACATGGCCGGCTCCGGTATCATCATGCTGCCAAGTAAACTGGCGCAAGTGGGCACCATTTCTGTGTTGTCTTGGCTGATCACGGCGGCGGGCTCTTTGGCGTTGGCTTACGTGTTTGCAAAATGTGGTCGTTTTAGTAAACGTGACGGCGGTATGAACGGTTACGCGTCTTATGCATTCGGTAAATCGGGTGCATTTATGGCGGGCTGGACTTACGGTTTGTCGCTCCTTATTGCGAACATTGCGATCGCGATTACTTGTGTGGGTTACGGCTCCGCATTCTTTGAAGTGACCCTATCTCCGGTCGAAACCTGTTTGTACACTATCGCCATTCTTTGGATTTGTACTTTCGCTAACTTCGGTGGCGCGAAAATCACAGGTCAAATTGGTACATTCACCGTGTGGGGTGTAATCCTACCAGTGTGTTCATTGGGTATTGTTGGTTGGTTCTGGTTTAACCCAACCATGTACATTGAAGCTTGGAACCCACACAGCTTGCCATTTGGTGAGGCAGTGAGCGCTTCTATTGCGATGACGCTATGGGCATTCCTTGGTCTTGAATCAGCTTGTGCGAACTCTGAAGCGGTAGAAAACCCAGAGAAGAACGTACCAATCGCAGTACTGGGCGGTACACTAATCGCGGCTGTGGTTTACATTGTATCGACAAACATCTGTTCTGGTATCGTTGCAAACTCTGAGCTTGCTGCATCTACAGCGCCATTCTCAACTGTATGGACAGTGATGTTAGGTTCAGCCGCTGGTAAAGTGGTTGCGGGTATGGCGGTATTGGCTTGTGCGGGCTCTCTATTGGGTTGGCAATTCACTATCGCGTCAGTGTTCAAATCGTCTTCTGATGCTGGCTTCTTCCCTAAATTGTTCTCTCAAGTGGACAAACGTGGTACGCCAATCAAAGGTATGATCGCGATTACTATTATCCAATCTGTATTGTCTCTAATGACGATCTCTCCAACGCTGAACGAGCAGTTCGAAGCGCTGGTTAACCTAGCGGTAGTAACAAACGTTATTCCTTACATTCTATGTATGGGCGCAATCTTCATCATGCAGCAAGTGGCGCACGTGCCGGAGCGCGAGATGAAAACCACCAACGTTATCGCTCTGATTGGCTCTCTGTACAGCTTCTACGCGCTTTACGGCTCCGGCTACGAAGCGATGATGTGGGGCTCTATCGTAACCTTCCTAGGCTGGAGTGCTTACGGTCTGATTGCTGCGAAGCATGAGCCTTTAGCAAATTAAAAAATAATACTGAAAGAGCCTTCCCAAACGCGGTGTGGAAGGCTCTTTGTCTTTAGGCATTTACGCCAAATCCAAGTCAGCTCAATGTATTTGAGACTAGACATCCAATGACGTGAAAACTCATTTTCGACATTTGGAGGACGAAAGATGATAAGTCAACCTGTTAAAATCGGTGACGATACCGCCGTAGTCATTCCAAGCGCAATCCTGGCTCAGCTCGGGATAAGGGAAGGAGATACCCTAGAAATCGCACTGAATAAAGACAAAATGGAAATTAAGAAGATGGTGTTGAAAACCAGCACTTCAACTTACTCTGAAGATATTGAGGAGAATTGAGTTAGAGAATCTTGGTTTGTCGGATACACTACTGGTTTCGCAAAACTGGCGCTTGCCGCTGTCTTTGAACTATCGATAACAACAATAAGAGGTAAGGTACTATGCAAGGTATCCTCTCTATACAATCTCATGTTTCTTTTGGTCATGCTGGTAACAGCAGTGCCGTTTTCCCAATGCAACGCATGGGTTTCGAAGTATGGCCGATTCATACCGTTCAATTTTCTAACCACACGCAGTATCAAGAAGGCTGGACTGGGCGAGCGTTTGCGGCTGAAGACATCAGCGAGTTAGTTCGTGGTCTTGGAAACATCGGTGCATTGGAAAAATGCCAAGCGGTGTTGACCGGCTACCAAGGCAGCGCAGAGCAGTGCCTTGCTGTTGAAGATACTGTGACGAAAGTGAAACAAGCGAATCCGAACGCACTTTATGTTTGCGACCCTGTGATGGGCGCGCCAGACAAAGGCTGCATTGTGGCTCCGGGTATTGCTGAAAATCTTCTGACTCGTTTGATGCCAATGGCGGACGTGATCGTTCCGAACCAATTCGAGCTAAGTCAATTTGCTGAGATGGAAATCCACTCACTAGACGATGCGATCACCGCATGCCAACGTGCGCTAGCGAAAGGTCCAAAAGTTGTGCTAGTTAAGCACCTTTACTGCCTAGAAAATGGCAGCTTCAACATGCTACTGGCAACGCAAGAAGGCATTTACCTTGCGAAGCGTCCTCAATTTGAGTTTGCTAAACAACCTGTTGGCGTGGGCGACCTTATCTCGGCGATCTTCACTTCAGGATTGCTGAAAGGTTGGTCTCCTAAACAAGCTTTCCAACATTGTCACGACGCGTGTTACGGGGTGTTAAGCGCCACTTACCATGCAGGCGAATGGGAACTGCAAACCATCGCAGCGCAGCAAGAGTTTGTTGAACCAAGCAAACACTTCCCAATTGAAGAAGTGGAACTAGAAATGGCGTAACGCTATTTTCGAACACAAAAAAGGAGCCCGGCGGCTCCTTTTTTGATCGCTAACATTGGGACGTATCGACTTTAAAACTGTGTCCGTCTTTTCCTGCGCCTTCCAATCGGTAATAGGCGTAGCATTTGCCTTGCATCAAGGCTTCTGGCGAGTCACTACGTCCGTAGCCGACTATCGAATAAGTGTTGTTTTCAATGAACACCAAGTTTGCTTGCTTCATTTCGTCTGAGATCGTCATGTTGTCGAAAAAGCCAAGGTGTTCGCCACATTCGCTTTGCGTTTCTGGGTAGCCGTTGTAAAACTCTTGATAGCCCACAGCCGTCAGGACACATTGGTTTGCGCCATTCTCTTGGTTGAACGCTTTCGCATTGGCGTTGAGAATGGAGACGTAGTACTGCATGTCGGCAAACAAAACTTGAATGGCAGCAGAGCGGGCGTCGGACGTGCGCTGGTTCGAATGGTGAAGTGCATAAGCAGAGATTCCGGCCAGTAAAACAGCAGCGAACAACCACTCTTTCAATGAGAAACTAGACAACCATCTCATTCGTTTGCCCTTAAATTAAATCGACCATTCATACAATGGGGCGGCATTCTACGCATCGAATCTCGAAAGTTTAAGGGTAAATCCCGTGTTTCAGAAAAAACTGACAGAAAGTTTATTGGTGATCAATAAGTGATACCGAATGCATATTCTATCGACAATAAATTATCGACAACGAAAAAGGGGAGCCAACAGGCTCCCCTTCTATTATTCAATGTTTATCTTACTGGCTTTTTTGCTGTTCTGAACGGCAAACAGCAGCGGTAAAGATAACGTCTGTTGAACTGTTTAGCGCTGTTTCAGCAGAGTCTTGAATCACACCGATGATGAAACCAACCGCTACCACCTGCATTGCTACGTCGTTTGAGATGCCAAACAAACCACACGCTAGAGGGATAAGCAGTAAAGAACCGCCCGCAACACCAGAAGCGCCACATGCAGAAACCGCCGCGACAACACTTAGAAGTAGCGCTGTCATTAGGTCAACTTCAATACCCATTGTGTGCACTGCAGCCAGCGTTAGCGTTGTGATAGTGATTGCTGCACCAGCCATGTTGATGGTTGCACCCAGAGGGATAGATACTGAGTAAGTGTCTTCATCTAGGTCTAACTTCTCACATAGCGCCATGTTTACTGGGATGTTCGCTGCACTTGAGCGAGTGAAGAACGCTGTTACGCCACTTTCACGTAGACATTGGAATACCAATGGGTACGGGTTTTGTTTGGTTTTGAAGAATACGATCGCTGGGTTTACTACTAGCGCGATAATCATCATTGCGCCAAGTAGAACCGCAAGAAGGTGAGCGTAGCTTGCTAGCGCGCTGAAACCCGTTGTCGCGAAAGTTGAAGCAACCAGACCAAAGATACCAAATGGTGCAAGACGGATGATGAAGCGAACAATGTGAGAAACACTGTGGCTTAGGTCTTCAAATACCGCTTTCGTTGTTGCTGATGCGTGGTGAAGTGCAAGGCCAAGACCCACACCCCAAGCAAGAATACCGATGTAGTTCGCTTCTACAAGTGCGTTTACTGGGTTATCAACCAGTTTAAACAGCAATGTTCGTAGGATTTCTGCAATACCTTGAGGAGGAGTTGCACCTTCAGCGCCGGTTACAAGCGTTAGATGGGTCGGGAAAAGGAAGCTTAGAACCACGGCTGCAAGCGCTGCGAAGAACGTACCCATTAGGTACAAAACAACGATTGGGCGCATGTAAGTGTGTTGGTTTTTCTTTTGGTTCGCGATTGAAGCGGCAACCAAAATAAACACTAGGATCGGTGCGATGGCTTTAAGAGCGCCTACAAAAAGGCTACCAATCAGTCCAACGCTTTCAGCATGGCTTGGTGAAACTGTTGCGAGCAAAATACCAAAGACAATACCGACAAGGATCTGGAGAACGAGGTTACCGCGAGCATATCGGGCAACGAGGCTGTTGTGTTGCATACGTCATTCCTGCAATTTTATGTCAGAGCGGCAGGGCAATAGCCAAACATTACACGGCGATAATGCCCTTGATGAACAAGGAATGAGCATTGCTTCTGTGCGCTAAGAACATGATTATCAATTATCCTGTTTTTATAAATTCAGCCATTTTCTTGCTGAATATCACATATCTTAGCTTGGTAATATTTTGTGTCTAGTTTTAGTTTGTTTTTGGATTAAATGTTTGCTCGATGTTATCTAAACGAGATTTTTATGTTGAAAAATCTCGTTGGTTATGAGTAATGGTTTTTAATAAAGTTATTAAAAAGGAGACGAAAGTCTCCTTTGAATTTATTGACAACTCAAATCTAACAACTCAGTAACTTTGCTGACGTTTGCGTTTATCACTCATCACATTGCGAGTGAGTTTGCCAAATTGTCGGCTCTGAGCTCGTTGCTCTGCCAAGGTCGCACCATTAAAGGCTTGTTCTCGCAGCAGCTTTTGATAATTGTTGAAACGGCGAACTTCAAGAGAGCCATTTTCAATGGCCGCTTGAACGGCGCAACCTGGCTCGGTTTGGTGTTTACAATCACCAAATCGACAATGCTCGGCAAGCGCTTCAACGTCAGCAAAGGCTTCGCTGACACCAGCTTCGCAATCGACGAGTTGGATTTCTCGCATTCCTGGAGTATCGATCAAAATCCCGCCCGCAGGTAATAGGTGAATCGATCGCGAGGTCGTCGTATGGCGTCCTTTGCTGTCGTCTTCACGGATATGCCCTGTCGATTGTTCTTGTTGACCAAGTAACGCGTTGACCAGCGTTGACTTACCCACCCCTGATGAACCGATAAAAGCAACGGTTTGCCCCTCATTACACCAGCTCATGAGCTTAGAAGTACTTTCTGCATCTAAGCCGTTGACCGTCTCAATGACTAGCAGAGGGTCTAGCTTCTGTACTAGGCTTTTGAGTTCATCGACGTCGTCGCACAAATCGGCTTTGGAAAGCACGATAACGGGCTCGACGTCAGCTTCGTGAACTAAGGCTAAGTAACGTTCAATACGGCTTAAGTTGAAATCGTGATTGAGTGAGCAGACGATAAACACCGTATCGACATTGGCCGCGATGAGTTGCTCTGCCACTTTGCTGCCCGCCGCTTTGCGGCTAAAGAGGCTCAAGCGATCCAGTAAGCGAACAAATTGCTGATCTTCATTTAAGATCACCCAGTCTCCGACGGTCATATTGGGCAGAGAGTGGTGGACATTAAGGTGAACTTGCCCTGCTTCTGTTGCCAACAAATAACCACTTCGGTGATGCGCGATCACGCGTGCAAAGATCGTATTGTCGTAGTCGTCTAGTGTCAGTTGTTGCTGAAAAAATGGTTTCCAACCCAATCGCTTTAATGGGTTTGAAGTGGAAATTAATGTATCACAAAAAGTATGTGTTTGATTCATTGTTGAATTATCCCAGACGCAACAAAGCGCCTTAATACAAATCGCATTAGGGTCTAATTCGGATAGAGTTGACCCCGGTGAAGACCGGGCAGAGAAGGGGAGTTGTGGCTATGCCACAGAGTTGGTGCGGTTAGGTTTACCCTTGCGATGCCCAGTTAGTGCTATTCAATACAATCATCATGTGTCCTCTTTGTTAGTTGATACGTTGGTGAGTTCATTCTTTGTTTAATGAAACGAGGAGAGTATAGCTGCCCTTTTTATTTGTGGGTAGCAAAATCACCGCTTAGTTTGCTAGGAGAGTTGCTACGAGCGCCTAGCTTGTCATTCGTTCTTCCATGATCTGCGAATACGTGTTGGCTTTCAAACCGTATATGATTTGGATATGACGTTCATCCAACACAACAACGCCATGAGCGCCATGTTTCTTTAAAGCCTCTTTATCTACGACAGCAGTAGAGCGCAGCGTGAGTCTTAGCCGCGTTGCACACGCCCCGGTTTCCACCACGTTATCGAGGCCACCAATTGCGGCAATAATGGTGTCCACGTCTTGCTCGACATTTGGATTGGTTTGAGTCAAAAAACTGAAAACGCGTTTGAGAGCTTGAAACATAAAGAGTTATCTCGGGAACAGGGTTAGATGTGGAAACAAGGAAATAGAGTTATAGCGAAGAGGGAGGTGTGTTGTATGGGGCATAAAGCACAGATTTACATTTTTAAATAAAATCGCCATTGCGCTGCGAGAGAGCGAATAAAACAAAGGCTCCTAATGAGGAGCCTAATTCGATTTTAGTGGGCTGTATGTTTCATCCCTGCCATCACTTTTTTCACTGGCGCGTTAAAGCTCTGCTTTTGGCCGTTATCGTAAGTCACGGTTACTTCGATTTCATCCCCTTCATTGAGCGGCGTTTTCAAATCAAACAGCATGATGTGTAAGCTGCCCGGTTTTAGCTCGGTGGTCTCTTTTGCGCCTAGCGTGATGCGGTCGATTTGGCGCATTTTCATCACATCGCCGTCTTTAATGACATCGTGCAATTCGACTTTGCCCGCTGCTAGCGTTTCTGCGGCAACGATATTGATGTCGTCTTGGCTGCGGTTGGCAAAGGTTACGAAGACGGCACTGGTGGTTGCACCCGGAGCCATAGCACGCGCATACGGTTCGTGCGCCATGACATCGAGCTTAGCCTGAGCTAAAGGGCTGAGCAGTAATGCACCCAAAGCCAATGTTTTAAACAGTTGATTAGCCTTCATTCGAGCCTTCCTTAGTGGTGAGTTTTGAAATTGCTTCAACAATCGGCGCAGGCGTTAGCGTGTGTGGCACTTTGGTGATCAACGTGCCGTCCGGTTTGAGGAAGTAGAAGTAAGAGCTGTGGTCAAGGGTGTACTTCAGCTCCGAGCCTTCTAATTCGGTTTTACGGAAAATAACGCCGTAGCGGTGAGCAAGTGGTGTCGTGATGTCCAACGGCGCAGATAGACCTTCAATCATAGGGTGGAAGTAGTGCGCATATTTTGCGGACGCGTCTGCTTCATCACGTTCTGGATCGAGAGAGATAAACATCGGGCGCAGCTGCGCTTTTTGCTCATCGCTGATTTGATTTAGTGCACCTGCCAGCATCGCGAGCGATGTTGGGCAGACATCAGGGCAACGAGTAAAACCGAAATACACGATACGAATACGAGGGTCGTTCACATCAAAGACGTTGACTGGTTGATTGTTTTCGCCAAACAACACGCTTTGTTCTGACGAGGCTGTTTTTGAAACGTCTGCGGGTTTATCTAGGCTATCTAAATAGGTTTTAGTACCGAAACCCAGTACGAATGCGACTACGAGAAAGAGAGACCAATTGCGGCTCATAATGATTCCTTATCTTTGCATTTTGATGGCGGGATAGATGGTGGATTGTCCGTCGGTCAGTTCTCCGACCCACGTCATCGATTCTTGAGTGCAAACGGGCAACACGACTTCGCCAGAGTATTTTCCAGGCGCTATTTTCTTGAGGAGAAACTTCGGCTCACCCATTTCCATTTCTCTTCCTGAAAGGCTCAGAACCAACTGCTCTGCGTCACTTTTGTTCCATTCGACATCGAATTTAGCAGGAATAAGGGGCTGAGCGTTATCGACATTGAGTGTCATGGTGACACCTTGTTGGACACATGCCGTTGTCGAGAGCAGGCAGTACTCATCAAGTGGTTTGACTGTCGAGGAAGAAGAGAAACTCTTGAGCAGCGTCGGGGCGTAGAATCCCGCAACGAGTGCGACCGCAATGGCGGCAATTTTTAACACTTTCATTAAGGTTCAGCATTTATCACTTAACATTAACCGCATCGTAGCACATATGTGTAACTCGCCAAGGCGTCTACTCGACAATTTGTGCGTTATACCTAAATGATTTTGAGATGAATGAGTTAACGACTCATTGTGAGTCGGACTTGGGTTGAGAGCGTGTGCCGAACCACCGAATTGTCGGCTTTTTCTACGCCCTAAAAACAAAAACGGAGCCAATGGCTCCGTTTTCTATGAATGTGCTGCGCGGTTTATTTGTCAGAGTCTGCGAACTTTTCGAGACCTAAAACCAACGCAATAGCAGCCAGCATCATTACGACCGCAATCACTAGCTGCGATGGTTGAGAGGTAATGTGTTCAAATTCAAATGGAGACAAGTTGTGTTGTAGTAACGGTACTTGTTCGCCTTTCGAGTTCGTACGCCATGTTAAGGTTTCTTTCCAAGGCCAGATTTTAGGTAGTGTACCGATCATCAAACCAGTTAAGAACATCAGCGTGAAGTCGCGGAACTTGCGTAGTAACCACGAGAGCAGATGAGAGAAAGAAAGTAGGCCAATCACGCAGCCCGATAAAAACAGCGCCAACGTATCCACTTGGAAGCCTTTTACGGCCGCAAGTACCGGAGTATACATACCGATCAGTAGCAGGATGAAGCTGCCTGAGATACCAGGGAGGATCATCGCACAAATTGCGACCGCACCTGCAATCAGCGTATTAATAGCGGTAGGTTCAAGATGCAGTGGTTTCAGCACCGTAATGCTATACGCAAAGCCGACGCCCAGTAGAAGAGTCACGAAACGAATCGCATCGCGTTTCTCTACCTGACGGAGGATGTGATACACAGAGACCAAAATGAGGCCGAAGAAGAACGACCAAATAGGGATCGGATGAGTGTCTAGCAGCCATGTGATCAACTTCGCTAAGGTTGCAATGCTCGACAAGATGCCAGCAAACAGAGCAATAAGGAAAAAGCCATTAATATGATTGAATGCGGCTTTAAAACCGTCTTTTCGCCAGATAGAGAAAAGAGACGGGTTAATACGACGAATGCTTTCAAGCAGTGTATCGTAAATGCCAGTTATGAATGCGATAGTACCGCCCGACACGCCAGGGACAACGTCGGCTGCACCCATGGCTATTCCTTTGAAGAAAGTAATTAGATAGTTCATTTCTTTAGTGCTAAGTCATGTAGTTGGCACAGAGTATACAAAGATTGTTGCGAAAAAAGTATGAAATAGTGTCGTAGTTAATATTTGAGTGGTTGCTTATGAATCAATCCCAGGAAAAGGCGAGAACAGCGAACTTTCAACTCGTTAACATTTTATTTTCATTTACATTTTGACTAACTCAATTGTTAATAAATTACCTAAATTGCATTTTGAAATTGCATAATGCAATTATTTTTTGTTTTTTGCAAAAATTTATATAGGCAATATCAGTTTATATGAGATCTTGTGCCCAAAAATAAAGCTTTGAAAATTGGCATGATTAATGCATAATACTTCTCGACCCTTCTTAAGCCGAGGGTCACCTAGCCAACTGACGTTGTTAGTGAATATAGATTGTTCACAATAAATATGAGCCAATCGCGATTATTGCGGTTGGCTATTTTTTTGCCTGTCGTATATGAACAACGTTACTTACGTGCTTTGCAAATTGCACTTCCCTCACTGGCGGCTTATAAAAAAGGGCTGACGCATAACGCCAACCCATTTTTGTTTTCAATTAAAAGCCCACTTCTTTACTAAGGTTATTTGATTTAGTAACCCATCAATTGTAGTAAATTCTCCGCAGTTACAATGGCTTCTTTACGATTCGCGATGTTGAGCTTTTGATACAAGTTGCGAATGTGGGTTTTGATTGTCGTACCTGCCACATCCAATTCTTGTGCGATTTGCTCGTTACTAAAGCCAGAATAAATCAAACCTAGAACCTGCCATTCGCGCTGTGTTAACGGGCTCGTGCGTACAAGCTCCGGCACATTCGGGTGATTTACCAACTTTTCAATAAAGTCTTCATCAAAGTGGATCGAGCGGCTGCGTTGATTCGATGAAATGTCTTTCATTAGCTGTTGAGCGCGGTGACGTTCTAGATCGCCCAGCTCATGACGCAGGCTGAGTTTCTCTAGCAGGCCACCAATCGTAGCGCCATCAATTAGGAAGTTTCCGACCATACCGGTTTGGTTCGTCATTACTAGCGCTTCTTTTAGCAGCGCTTTGGCTTGCTCTTCGTCTTTTTGGCGTGCGGCCAAGACTGCTTCAACAACGAGGTTGCGATTGGTATCGGTAATGAGGTTGGTACGGCGCGCTTCACTTTGCAGGAAGTTTAGCGCTTGGCGTGCTTCCTCATACTGACCCAAATTGATGTGTGCACGCACTATATTGCGCCATTGCAGTTGCAAGAAGTGGTTACATGCCGATTCTGGACGAACCGCTGTATTCAACCATTCTTGCATGGCTTCTGTATTGCCACGCGCTTGCCAGAATAAGATCAGCGATAAAGAGGCGTTGGCGGTCCAATCTACGTGGTACGTAGACTGCTTCATTAAATGTTGAATGTGCTCGATGAATTTACCGGCTTTGTCTAGCTCGCCACGGCCAATCGCAATGCGCGCCAACATTGAGTAGCTATGTAAGTGCTTACTTGGCGAATGGTTTTCGAGAATTTGTAGGCCTCGGTACGCACACTCTTCGGCTTCATCTAGGCGGTTCCAGCACCATAAAACTTGCGCGCGGATACGCAATAAAAACTCGTGCAGAGGAACGTGCTGTAATTGCTGATCTTCAATCAGACGGAAGCCCGAATCTTGCAGCTCAAAGGCCGCTTGCACGTACCCTTGAGCAATCAATATTTCGCTTTGTTGTAAAATCGCCCACAGTGCTTGATGGTAAACCTGATACTGGCGCGCCAATTTTTCGGTTTGCTGCATCATTGGCAACGCGCGGTCGAGTTTACCCAGCACGTGGTTCACTTCGCCTACGACTGAGGTCGCGACAATTCGGCTACGGTAAATAGTGTTGTCTAGTTGGCTGAGAGCCAGCTCCGCAAGTTCAAGCGCTTTCTCGGGTTGGTTGCTGTTAATCGCGACCTGAGCAAGCAGCGCGTTGGCTTGGCCTTGGTAATGGATATCTAGCTCGATGTTGCGCTTTTTATGCTCTTCTTCGGCTTCTTCAAGCAATTGGCCAACTTGATTGTATCGGTGTTGGCTCTGCGCTAACCATGCACGTAACATCGTCAATTTAGGGTGACTAAATAGCAGCTCTGCATCCAGCTTATTGATGGCATGCTCGAGTGTGCTTAGTTCACCTTGGTTGAACATCTTCCAACCGAATTCATTCAAAATCTCAACGACTAAGTCTTTATCGTTGGACTTTTGCGCGTGATGAATGGCTTGGTGTGGCGATTTTTGTTGTAACCAAGCGACAGCAGCATTGCGGTGAAGATCTTTTTCTTGTTGAGGAATACGTGCTTGACGCTCGTGAGACAAGAACTCGCCAAACAAGTTGTGGAAGCGGAACCAGTTATGCTCGCCTTCAAGTGGGTAAATGAACAAGCCATAACGGTTAAGCGATTCAATCAGACCCAGCGCGTCTTCGCGTTGGGTGAGGGCAAATACCAACTCATCGTTAAAGTGATCCAGCACAGAAACTTGCATCAAGAAGTGACGAGTTTCGTGATCGAGCAGGTCGAATACTTCTTCGACTAGGTAATCCCACAAATGCGCGTGATTGAACTGCGATACCGACTCGACGGTTTGCGCCAATGTGCGGTTTTGATGTTGGGCTTGCAGCGCGATCAACTGCATGGCAGATGGCCAACCTTCCACGTAGGTTCTTAGGCTGTTCGCCATGTCTTCATCAATGCCATCGGCAATGCGTTGGTTAAAGAAGCGGGTGGTTTCTTCAGTATCAAACGCCAACATTTCGTTGCCGATTTCGATCATTAAATCGCGCACACGCAAGTTAGCAGTGCCCAGAGGTGGCGCTGCACGGCTGGTGACGACAACCGTTAAGTTGTCTGGCATGTGCTTGAGGAAGAAACGCATGGATTCATGAATTTCATCGTTGGTGATCAAATGGTAGTCGTCGAGTACCACGTAGCACTCTTGATGAAAATCTGCCATTTCGGCAAATACTTCGCTGAACAGGGAACGTAAAGAGGAAATCTGGCGCTTTTCGGCCAGCTTTTGCGCATTCGAGCAGCTGAAGTTGGTCGCTTTGTTCAGCGCTTGGAGTAAATAGTTGACGAAACGAAAGCCATCATTGTCACTGTCGTCAATGCTGTACCAACCGACGTTTGGCTTATCGGATAGCCACTGAGCGGCCATCGTTGTTTTTCCGTAACCTGCTGGAGAACGGAACAAAACCAATTTGTAGTAAGGCGCTTGTTGTAGTAAGTCCAACACTCGTGGGCGCACAATGGCATTGTGTAGTCGGCCGGGACGAGTAAGTTTAGATGGAATCCACATTAGTAATTATGTCCTTATTTATGATACCCAAGTGACTTCAACGCACTGTTTTTAACAAGAGACCCTCTCGAAGTCTTCCTCTCGTCCAGCGACACCGTTAAACAACCATCAATGTTTCGGCGATTAAGCGTGATTTTCACTTTGCACTGCCCTGTCTTGGGTTTGGCAATATCCACACAAAATGCCATCTCCCGAGGTCACTTAGGTATAAAAGCTAGCAAAACTAGAAATGACTCACACCGCATAATTCTAGCTTGTATAAAAATTGCTCAATCTTGTGAGCCGAGAGGGATGGTACGACATCAGAAATGCTCGTTACTTTGATCCACTTCCTAATTCTCAAGAGTTGATGGATTTGGCATCAACTACGCCCTTATTTTGTGATTTTTGTCACTTAAATGTCTTTGGTGTTGGTGCTATTAAGATTGTGTTGCACATCTCTTGCGAAAAATTTCTCGATGTTAACGAAGCTAATGTGATCGGTAAGACACTTTTTGCATGATAGGTGAAAAGGGCAATAAAAAGCGTCATGAACAATCTTTAACCTTTCTCATATTTGGTTGTGATCAAAATCACTAAGAATAGGAGCCAAGGACGTCGTGTTGAGATTTGGATCACTAACTTCCTTATGGTCCCCCCTCTACGCCCTCACCCCTCCTCCTGCAAAGGAGGAGAATTAGGAGGATGTTTATTCACAGAGGTAAATGCACGATGTATGGCAGATGAATTACTAAAAGACGTGAGAATTTCGTAATGAAACCTACTCAACAGAAACAATTTGACAAGAAGTCCTTCCAAGACAGCGTTAAGAAACACCTTTCAGTAACTTACGCTCACACGGTTGAAAATGCAGACAGCCGCGCATGGTACCTAGCAATGGGTCGCGCACTGGCTGAGTTCACTACTTTTGATTTGCTTGCTACTGAAACCGATCCTCGCATCCAACAAGCGAAGAGCGTTAACTACCTTTCACTAGAATTCCTTATTGGCCGTTTAACGGGCAACAACTTAATCAGCATGGGTCTGTACGAACAAGTAACAGAAGCAATGGCTGAGTTAGGTCATAACCTAACTGACCTTCTAGAAGAAGAGCGCGATCCATCACTTGGTAACGGTGGTCTTGGTCGTCTGGCTGCATGTTTCATGGATTCATGTGCTGCTCAAGAGTTCCCAACAGTGGGCTACGGCCTTCACTACGAATACGGCCTGTTTAAGCAGTCGTTCAAAGACGGTCGCCAACAAGAAGCACCAGACGCATGGCGTGGTGTGGAAGGCTACCCTTGGGAAGTGGCTCGTCCTGAGCTGGCGCAAGAAATCGGTTTTTACGGTCACGTTGAAGTTGTTAATGTAGACGGTAAAGAAGTTCGCAAATGGGTTCCAGGTATGTCTGTAAAAGCAATGCCTTGGGATCTGCCTATCGTAGGTTACGAATCAGACACAGTTTACCCGCTACGTCTTTGGGAATGTCAGGCGATTGCACCATTCTCACTAGCAAGCTTTAACAACGGTGATTACTTCGAAGCGCAACACGCACTGATCGACGCAGGTAACATCACTAAAGTGCTTTACCCGAACGACAACCACGAGAAAGGTAAAACACTGCGTCTAATGCAACAGTACTTCCACTCAGCAGCGTCTGTACGCGACATCCTACGTCGCCATGAAGCAGCAGGCTACTCGCTAGCGGATCTACCTAAGCAAGAGACTATCCAGCTTAACGATACGCACCCAACGATTGCGATTCCTGAACTAATGCGCATCCTGATGGACGAAAAAGGTCTAACTTGGGAAGCGGCTTGGGAAATCAGCTCTAAGACATTCGCGTATACCAACCATACGCTACTTCCTGAAGCACTAGAGACATGGCCAGAGTCGCTAATTCAGCACCTACTACCACGTCACATGGAGATCATTTACGAGATCAACCATCGCTTCCTACAAGACGTACGTGCAATGTGGCCGGGTGATGTTGCGAAACAACAGAAGCTTTCTATCATCGAAGAAGGTTTCCACCGCATGGTTCGCATGGCAAACCTATGTGTAATCGGCTCTTACGCAGTAAACGGCGTGGCGGCACTTCACTCTGAATTGGTTAAGAAAGACCTATTCCCAGAGTTCCATGAAATGTACCCAACACGTCTACACAACGTAACAAACGGCATCACGCCACGTCGTTGGTTGAAATTCTGTAACCCAGGTCTGTCTCAGCTTATTACTGAGAAAGTAGGCGCAGAATGGCCAGCGAAACTTGAGCAGCTAGAAGGCATTGCTAAGTACGCGACTGACGCGAAATTCCAAAAAGAATTCATGGCAGTGAAGAAAGAGAACAAAGAACGCCTAGCAACTTGGGTGAAAGAGAACATGGGTATTGAGCTCGATACTAATGCTATCTTCGATGTTCAAATCAAGCGTCTGCACGAGTACAAACGTCAGCATCTAGATTTGTTACACGTACTGTCTTTGTACCACCGTATTCTTAACGAACCAGGTTTTGAGTGCACGCCACGCGTAGTGTTCTTCGCAGCGAAAGCCGCACCGGGTTACCACCTAGCGAAAGAAATCATCTTCGCAATCAACAAGATTGCAGACAAGGTGAACAACGACCCTCGCATCGGTAACAAGCTGAAAGTGGTATTCATTCCTGACTACCGCGTGAGCATGGCTGAAATCATCATCCCTGCGGCTGACGTTTCTCAACAAATCTCGTTAGCGGGTAAAGAAGCATCAGGTACGGGTAACATGAAGATGGCGCTAAACGGTGCCCTAACTATCGGTACGATGGATGGTGCGAACGTTGAAATTCGTGAAGAAGTGGGCGATGAAAACATCTACATCTTCGGTCTAGACGTTGAAGGTGTGAAAGCACTGAAAGCTCAAGGTTATAACCCATTTGACTACTACAACGCGGATCACCTACTCAAAGCGTCCATGGACCTACTACTGGGTGAAGAATTCACTCCAGGTCAACCGGGCCTACTACGTGCAACGTACGATAGCCTACTGGATGGCGGTGACCCATACCTATGTCTTGCGGACTTCGCATCGTATGTGAAAGCGCACGAAGAGATGGGCAAACAATATAAAGACCAAGCTGGCTGGGCGAAGAAAGCCATTCTTAATACCGCCCTTGTTGGTAAGTTCACCTCAGACCGCTCAATTCGCGACTACGTGAACAATATCTGGAAACTAGAAGCGGTTCACCGTTAATAGAACAGAGTTAAGACCAAGGTAGCCAAGCGCTACCTTTGGTCATTTGCAAACTTACGTTATTGATAACAATAAAACCCTACATGGAAGGTGTTGGTATTACCTTCGGAGAAAGCGATGAAAGAACAAACAGCATTAAAGAAAGTCGCGGAAATGGCGAGATTGGCTGATAGCTATGTCAGCGCGTGGGGAGACGAGGCAAAAGTTTCTGACGAGACTCTACGCCGCTTGCTCACTTCACTAGGCTACGATACTAGCAGCGATGAAAAACTATTGGCTTCTGCTGAAAAGAAACATAAGAAAGACGTACTAGCCCCTGTTCTTGTTTTACGCGACGGCGAACCAGTCGAAGTGGAACTAAACCTAGGTACGAGTGCTCGTGAGAGTGAATTCAGCTGGCGTTTAGAAACAGAACAAGGAGAGGTACTTGAAGGCTATCTTCAGTCTCAAATTGTTCGTGATGAGCGTGCTGAGGGTGGCCCTCTAGTGTTTGCATTGCCAAAGAACTTGGCATGGGGTTACCACAAACTGATCATCAGTCGCAAGCGTCGTAAAACGCCTTACGAGATGTCATTGATCATCACACCGAAAGCGTGTTTCAAACAAGAAGACCTAAACCAACACAAAAAACTGTGGGGTCCAAGCATTCAGCTTTACACACTGCGTACTCAGCATAACTGGGGCATCGGTGATTTTGGTGACCTAAAACAGTTGGTGAGTGACATTGCCTCTCGTGGTGGTGACTTCATTGGCTTGAACCCAATTCACTCACTTTTCCCAGCAAACCCAGAAGGTGCGAGCCCATACAGCCCGTCTTCTCGTCGCTGGCTGAACATCATGTACATCGACGTAAGCTCTGTACCTGAGTTTGCACTAAGTGCAGAAGCACAACAGCGAGTGGGCAGCGCAGAGTTCCAACAACGTCTACAAAAAGCGCGTGACTCACATTGGGTGAACTACACCGAAGTTTCTCAACTAAAAATGAGCGTATTGCCGCTGCTGTTTAGTGAGTTCAAGGCTCGTCATCTCGATAAAAACACGGACCGCGCTCGCGCATTCTTAGATTTCGTAGAGAAGGGCGGCGAAAGTTTATTGCACCAAGCGGCATTTGATGCGCTTCACGCAGATTTGCACGCTGAAGATTCTGGCGTTTGGGGTTGGCCTGTATTCCCTGAGAAATACCGCACATTCGACGCGGCTGGCACTCAGAAATACATCAAAGACAACCAAGATCGCGTTCACTTGTACATGTACCTACAATGGATCGCAGACGATCAAATCAAAGAAGCGCAAGCCCTAGCTGAAGAAAAAGGCATGGCTGTGGGTCTGTACCGCGACCTTGCTGTAGGTGTTGCAGATTCTGGCAGTGAAACATGGGCGGATGAAGGCAACCTAGTGCTGGATGCAAGCATCGGTGCGCCACCAGATATTCTTGGCCCTCTAGGTCAAAACTGGGGTCTGCCACCGCTTAACCCTCAAGTGTTGGAAGCGACAGGCTACGATGCGTATATCAAGTTGCTACGTGCCAACATGAAGCATTGTGGCGCACTGCGTATCGACCACGTACTTGGCCTATTGCGTCTATGGTGGATTCCAAAAGGCGAGAAGGCGACAGAAGGCGCGTACTTGTACTACCCAGTGGAAGACATGCTCGCAATCCTAGCGCTTGAGTCGCACCGTCATCAGTGCTCTGTGATTGGTGAAGACTTAGGTACTGTACCAGATGAAATCGTGGATATCCTACGTGATGCGGGCGTGCATTCGTACAAAGTCTTCTTCTTCGAAACCTCAAAAGAGGACGGCGGCTTTATTTCTCCGAAGCATTACGCAGAGCAGTCTATGGCGGCATTGTGTACGCACGACATGCCAACCCTACGCGGTTTCTGGCACTGTGATGACTTGAAAATGGGTCGTGAGATTGGTCTGTACCCAGATGAAAAACAGTTGGAAGGCTTATTCGCTGACCGTTTGAAGTGCAAACAAGGCATCCTAGACAGCGTTCGTTGGCACGGTTACTTGCCAGAAGGCATTGGCCATGATGCGCAGTTCGTACCAATGGATTCATACCTAAGCGAAGCGCTTCAATTGCACGTTGCTGCGGGTGATTCTGCACTGCTTAGCGTTCAGCTTGAAGACTGGTTAGAAATGGATCAACCGGTCAACATTCCTGGCACGGTTGATGAGTATCCAAACTGGCGTCGTAAGCTGTCGATGAACCTAGATGAAATCTTCAGTCGTGAAGACGTGAATCGCATTTCTAAACGCCTTACAGAAGTTCGCGCACAGGCGAGCAAATAAGATGCGTAGAGTGACGTAGATGAATGAGCGGATTACTAATTTTGTTAGCTCAGAGGTACGAAAGTTCCGTCTAGGTCACTCATTCAACCCACACAATCCGTTAGGATGAAGTACCGTTATTATGCCCGCGACAATAGCGGGCATTTTTGTATTTTGACGCCGTTTACGCGACGAACGTGAGAAGCGGAGTCTTTTGTGAGTTCACAACGTTGGCTGTGGAGAAACCAACATTCGGTTCAAACGAATATTGGCTCTAGGGAGAAAGATTTGAAAATCACCAAAACAAAGAAAATAAAGAAAAAACACGAACGCGCGTACGAACTGCTTGCTGAGGCGGCTTACTCAGATCCATTTGCGGCGTTGGGCCCATTCATTGATGACGGCGAAGGTTCGCTGCGAGTGTGGATGCCGGGCGCAAACAAGGTTGAACTGCTTGTTAATGGTGAACCTCGCGTGGCGCTTGAACGCGATGGCGACAGCGGTTTTATCTTAAAAGAGCAACGCGATTTACACCTGACCCACTACCGTTTAGCGGTCGATTGGAATGGTGTTGAACAAATTATTGATGACCCGTACCAGTACCACAATATCTACCAAGAGTACGAGCATCTGCATACACCAAAAGACATGTATCACTACATGGGCGCGCACTTTGTCACGCTAGAACGTGGCGGTGAAAACATTTCCGGTGTTCGTTTCCTTGTCTACGCTCCGCATGCATCGGCTGTTAGCCTTGTGGGTTGCTTCAACCAATGGGATGGTCGTCGTCACCCAATGCAACGTTTAGATTATGGCATTTGGGGTTTGTTCATTCCTGGCTTAGAAGAAGGCGTTCAGTACAAATTTGAGCTCAAAGGGCCAAATGGGGAAGGGCTGCCACACAAACAAGACCCTTGGGGTTTCTACTCTGAGCAATACCCATCGTTCGCATCCATTACTTACGATCACAAGCGTTACCAATGGCAAGATGCGAAATGGCAAAACCGCGCAGTGACACAAAAGCGTGATGAAGCGTTATCGTTTTATGAGCTGCATGCTGGATCATGGAAGCGCGACGAGAACGGTGATTTCCTCAACTACCGCGAACTCGCGGAGCAGTTGGTGCCATACCTTGTGGATATGGGCTACACCCACGTTGAGCTGATGCCTGTGTCTGAGCATCCATTCTATGGTTCATGGGGCTATCAACCCGTTGGCTTATTTGCGCCAACTAGCCGTTACGGCTCTCCGGATGATTTCAAATTCTTCGTGGATGCGTGTCACCAAGCTGGTATCGGTGTGGTGCTGGATTGGGTTCCGGCACATTTCCCATCGGATGACCACGGTTTAGCAAACTTTGACGGCACACCGTTGTTCCACGACCCGGACCCACGTCGCGGTTGGCACCAAGATTGGAACTCATACATCTACGATCTCGGTCGTGAACATGTGCGTCGCTTCCTTGTATCAAATGCGCTGTACTGGTTTGAACAATTCCATATTGATGGCATTCGCGTGGACGCAGTCGCATCGATGCTTTACCTCGACTACTCACGTAGCCACGATCAGTGGGTACCAAACGTCGATGGTGGCAACGAAAACTACGACGCAATCGCAACCTTAAAATGGATGAACGAAGAAGTGTACAAGCACTTCCCGAATGCGATGACGATTGCGGAAGAGTCAACGGCGTTTCCGGGGGTGTCTGCGCCAACCTTTATGGGTGGTTTAGGTTTTGGCTTCAAGTGGAATATGGGGTGGATGCACGACAGTCTTTCATACATCAAAGAAGATCCTGTTCACCGCAAATACCACCACAATACCATCACATTCCCGCTGGTTTATGCGCACAGCGAGAACTACGTCTTGTCTCTCTCTCACGATGAGGTGGTGTACGGCAAAGGCTCTATCCATAACAAGATGCCGGGTGATGAATGGCAGCAAACTGCAAACCTACGTGCATACTACGGTTACATGTATGGTCAACCGGGCAAAAAGCTGAACTTCATGGGCGCGGAAATCGGCCAAACGGCGGAGTGGAACCACGATGATCAGTTGCAATGGTTCTTGCTGGAATATGAGCGTCATCAAGGCGTGCAAAAGCTGATGCGCGATTTGAACCACTTGTACCGAAATGAAGCGGCGATGCACGATCAAGATTGTGTTCCTGCTGGTTTTGAGTGGCGTCTACAAGACGAAGCGGATGCGAGTATCCTAGCGCACGAGCGTATCAGTAAAGAAGGTGAGCGTATTCTCATCATCACCAACTTTACGCCCGTACCACACGAGCGTTTTCGTTTAGGCGTTCCAAATGCAGGTCAATACGAACTGCTGCTGAACACGGACGACAGCAAATACGGCGGCAGCGATTTTAAAGTGCTGACCAGTGTGAAAACGGAAAAAGTCGAAAGTGAATCACTGCCTCAATCACTTGAGCTTCGTTTACCACCACTTTCAACCGTGTTCTACAAGCTGAATAAATAATTCAGTCTAATCAAATTCTAAGCCCGTTTTACAATGTAAATCGGGCTTTTTTTGACCTATTTTTTACCTCGAAAACTTGTTGTTCCTGATTGAATCAGGCAAGCTCGCTGGTTTGTTTATCATCAATCGCTAATACATTGGGGAACCACACATGTTGAAAAGGCTTAAGTCATTTCTGTTTAAAATGGTGTTGATATTACTGATTGCCCCAATCGTTTTGGTTGGTGTGGTGAAATATGTCGATCCACCAATATGGGGATGGAAGTTAAGCCGCATTGTTGCGCCACCAAAGAACTATCCAGACAGCAGCCAACATGAATGGGTATCCTTGTCGCGTATCTCAAAAAATATGCAGTTAGCGGTGATTGCGACCGAAGACCAAAAATTCCCTCATCATTATGGTGTCGATTTCGAGTCGCTATTCGACGTGATTTCCGAGGCTGGTGATAATGGTCCGTCGAGAGGCGCGAGCACTATTACCCAACAAGCCGCGAAAAATGTGTTTTTGTTTCCTTCTCACTCCTACGTTCGCAAGGCTTATGAGCTTTACTTTGCCTTGCTGATGGAGCTGATGTGGAGTAAAGAGCGCATTCTCGAAGTGTATCTAAATGTGGTTGAATTTGGTCCCGGTATTTACGGCGCTGAAGCGGCGGCGCAGAATTATTTTGGTGTCAGTGCAAAGCAACTCTCGAAGTGGCAAGCAGCGCGTTTAGCCGTGGTGTTGCCAAACCCATATCGAATCAAAGTCTATCCACAAAGTGATTACACTGCTCGCCGCACAAGATGGGCGATGAATCAAATGAGCAATCTTGGTAACGTGCAACTTTAACTCCCTCAATCCATTGCGCTTAAATAGAACTACGCCCCTATATCAATAAAATGTGAAGCGTCACGACCTTTGGGGCGTAGGCAGTTAGAATGATGTGTTCAGTTTCTTATCTAGGCACAATTAGTGTGAATAAAACTAATAAATGTGCATGGTTACCATGTGCTACCAATGGACTGAACGATGAAACTGAACCTGATTACCACTACTTTACTGCTTGCGTCGGCAAGTGCCATCGCCGAGCCTAACATCACCATTTCTACCACGACCAACAGCCGTGACTTCCCGCTAAGTGCAGAGCAGCCTTTGGTTGTGCCTCTAACCAAAGACGGATACACGCTTAAAATCACGGGCGTTGAAGGCGACTGCGTTGCACCTGATGGTCAGAAAGTGAAGTTCAATAAACCTATCGCGCTAAATTGTGGCAAGCCGACCGAACTGCCACTCAAAGTTCGCTTTACTGGCGACTATTCCTTCGCTTATGACGATGCGGCTAAGACGTTGTTGTTTAAGCGAGAGCCGAAAAAAGCAGCAAAAACCGAATTTAAACGCCCGATCCCGCAAGTACAATGTGAAGTCTACCAAGGCGGTGAAGTGACGATCGCTGTGGGGGATAGCTTTCCTGAAGGCACCAAGCTACGCGATGCTTATTCAGGTCAAATGGTTGAAGTGAAAGAGCAGAAAGTATCACTGACGCCAAGTAAAGACTCTGGCGGCCTAGTGCTGCTAGAGCCTGTGCAGAAAACCAAAGAAGCGGTGCCATTTGATTACCGAAACGCGAACATTTACTTCGTGATGGTTGACCGTTTCAACAACGCAGACGCAAGTAACGACAACAGTTATGGTCGTAAAAAAGACGGCAAAGATGAAGTTGGCACGTTCCACGGCGGTGACCTTAAAGGCGTAATTCAGAAATTGGATTACATCAAGAGCCTAGGTACAGACGCGATTTGGTTGTCGCCAATCGTTGAACAAGTGCACGGCTTTGTCGGTGGTGGCGATAGTGGCTCATTCCCGTTTTATGCTTACCACGGCTACTGGACGCGCGATTTCACCAAGATTGATGAGAACTTCGGTAACGAAGAAGATTTAAAAACGCTGGTGGAAGAGGCGCACAAGCGTGGCCTCAAAGTCTTGATGGATGCGGTTATCAACCATTCTGGTTACTCAACATTGGCAGATCTACAGTTCGACGGTATCGATGTGTTAAAGCCTAATGCCGAACTGCCCAAGAAATGGGGCGACTGGCAACCAAAAGCAGGCGAAAATTGGCATAGCTACCACCAGAATATTGATTATCAGAGTCCGAACTGGGCGAAGTGGTGGGGCGGCGATTGGGTAAGAACCGGTTTGCCGGGTTACCCAGCTCCTGGCAGTAGCGACATTACGATGTCTCTTGCTGGCTTGCCAGATTTCATCACTGAATCCAATAAAACCGTCACGCCGCCGCAATGGTTGTTGAATAACCCTGGTACTCGCGTTGAGGCGCGTGACAATTACACCGTCTCGGACTACCTAATTGAGTGGCAAACTGATTGGGTGAAACGCTTTGGCATTGATGGTTACCGTGTCGATACGGTGAAGCACGTCGAAGGTGAAGTTTGGAAGCGTCTAAAAGAGGAAGCATCGAACAGCCTAGAACAATGGCGTAAAGAAAATGGCAAATCAGGTCAGCCGTTCTGGATGATGGGCGAAGTCTGGGGACACACCGCGTATCGCAGCCCTTATTTCGATGATGGTTTTGACGCGTTGATCAACTTCGATATGCAGAAGAAGCTAGACAAAGGCGCGGCGTGCTTTAGCCAAATGGCAGACACTTACCAAAGCTATGCGGACACTATCGCGAACGAGAAAGACTTCAACCCAGTCAGTTACATGTCTTCTCACGATACGGAGTTGTTCTTCTCACGTTTTAAAGATTACGGCATGCAACGTAACGCCGCGAACGCATTGCTCCTTAGCCCAGGAGCGGTTCAGGTTTATTATGGCGATGAAGTAGGCCGTAACATTGGCCCTTACGCGGATGATTTCCACCAAGGCACACGTTCAGACATGGTTTGGAAGCTATCTGATGACAAACAAGCTTTGCTGAAACACTGGCAAACCCTTGGTCAGTTCCGTCAAGCACACCCTGCCATTGGCGCAGGTCAGCATCGAGTGATTGAACAGGAAGGCGCGTACGTTTTCTCTCGCTCGCTTGGCAATGACAAAGTCGTCGTGGCGTTTGTAGGGCGTGATAAGTAACTAAACGCTCTTTATGTTGGTAAATATAAAGCCCTTCCTTGAGTTATCAGGGAAGGGCTCTGTTGTTTTAGTTCGCCAGTTCTTGGTCGATGACTTTTTCTAGCTCGTCAAACGGCACATAACCAGGAATGATCTGATCATTAATGATCAACGCGGGCGTGCCGCGTAAACCAAGTTGCGTGAAATACTGATAGTTTTTATCAAGCAGCGCTTTGGTCTCTTTGTCGTCGACAAGCTGCGCTTCTGTCCCCGTTTTCTTCGCGATCTGTTTTAACGAACGTGCATCATGTGCGCCCGGTTTTTTTACCAATAACGCATGCACTTGTTCGTACTTATCTCGCTGGTTTTGCCAAACATTTAATGCGTAACTTGCCGAGTTGTAGCCGTTTTTCTCGTATTGTTCTTTAAAAGAAACATTGAGGTTAAGCACTTTTATCTGCGGATATTCCTTACCAACTTTGACCAGTTCGCCTTCTAAACGTTTACAAAAAGGGCAACTGTAGTCCGTTACGTTAATAATGGTTAACTCAGGGGTTTCAGCACCAAAAGAGGAATGTTTGCCATCATTTAGATAGTGACGAACCTCCTTCAAGGTGTCGCCAAATGACTGTTGATACGCAATGTACTCTTGCAGGTTTTGGTGCAATGAATCAAGAATTTGAGGGTTCTCTTTTAGTATCTGAGTAATTTCCTCTAGCTTTTGTTCTGAGGTCTTTTCTGAGGCGAAAGATACGGCAGGTACGATAGCCATCGTTAACGCCAAAAGTGTACGAGTGAATGTCATAATATTTCCTAAAACTTTTAGATTTCGTTGTTTGTTATGTGAAGTGAATAAAATACGTACAAAAGTCAGGCGAGCGGGTTTCTCGCCTTGCTGGGTTTATTCTCTAAACACGCAAAGTTTTAGGTGAACCCGATACTTTTCCCGTATCGGTTCTGTGTATTCCAGATAACGAATTGCTGTGGATGCCATCGGCAGCGCCACAATCAAAGCAAACAGAAAAAATGGAATAAGAATATGATCAAACTGGTGTTGGTACGCTTGAACCAGCTTCTCTGAAAGGTCGCAAGATGGTGATAAATTCACGCTTTCATTTTGCTGACTCTGTATTTGGTGAGCCTTAGGGCAGCTTTTCGAGAAGCCGGAGTTTTGGCTCAAACATACCATCACCACCCAAAACACGAGGGCGAGTGTCCACTTGGCTATTTTAGGTTGTGAGCGTAACAATGGGCTGCCTAGTCCTGTTGATTCTGGTTTATGCCGTTTGCATATGACCGGACAATCCTAACCTAAATTTCATTATGGAATGTTACTTTCGAGTTAATCGATATCGCCTCAATGCCAAAGTATGAAGTACGTCATGAATGTTGTAGAAAGCAATATTCGTTGAAATCATTGGTCGGATTGATGAAGAAGTCCTGAGGTATCGATATAGATTAATATACCTAATTGTTAGCACAAATTTTTATTATCTTTCAAATGTGATTAAAATCATAAAACAAAACTTCATAACTGAGTCGCCAGAATGTTCGGCAGGCGGATTGATTTTGATCATCTCTCTAGCACATTATTCGGGTGAACATATGTGTCCTGTCCCACATGTGTAGGTAATGTTATGAAAAATCCTGTTCAAACCGAGCGCAAGGTTACGCTGGGGTGCTACGTTGCACTGGCGTTTGCGGTCGTCTTCTTTTCTGGTCTCATGCAATCGAACGAATGGTATGGCGTATTTGATTTCACAACGTTGAATGGCTCTTTTGGCAAGGTGGCTTATGGTGTCACCGAAACGGCTGACGGTGTGCAAGTTGCAACAACGTCGCTTCGTGGTACTGGTGGTAGCGGTGCACGTGACGGTTTCATTTTTGCACTTACTTTGATTCCTACCGTTATGTTCGCACTGGGTATGATCAATGTACTTGAGCACTATGGCGCACTAGAAGCAGCACGCAAACTGTTAACGCCGCTTCTTCGTCCAATTATGGGTATTCCGGGTAACTCTGGTTTGGCTCTTATCGCTTCGCTGCAAAGTACCGACGCGGGCGCGGCGATGACTCGTCAGCTTAAAGATGAAGGCCATCTCACCAAACGCGAAACCGATGTGTTCACTATGTTCCAGTTCACCGCTGGTGCCACTATTGTTAACTTTTTCTCCTCAGGGGCGGTACTGTTTACGTTGACGATGGCGGATGGCTCGCTTGCCGTAACGTCTTCTATTGGTTTGGCGGTTGTGGTGATGTTCTTGTTTAAAATCGTGGGTGCGAACTTATTCCGTATCTACCTAAACATCACAGAAGGTAAAGAAGACAAGCAAGAGAAAAGCAAATCTGAGAACTTAAAAGAGGAGACGGCGTAATGAGTGACGTAAAAGTAAGTAAGCCGATGGTGACGGATATTTTCGTTGAAGGCGCTAAAAAAGGCTGGGTTATTGCGACAACATCAACCGTGCCTAACGTTCTTATGGCGTTTGTCATCATTAAGGCGTTGCAGATCACTGGCGCGTTGGATTTGATGGGCTCGGTGTTTTCTCCAGTAATGGCGGTTTTTGGTTTGCCAGGTGAAGCGGCTGCGGTGCTGATTGGTGCTTGGATGTCGATGGGCGGCGCAGTTGGCGTGGTTATCACATTGTTTGACCAAGGCATCTTGAACGGTACGCACATCGCGATTCTTGCACCTGCAATTTACCTAATGGGCTCACAGGTTCAGTACATGGGTCGAATTATGGGACCTATCGGTACTGAAGGTCGTTACATCCCAATCATGATTGCGATTTCCGTATTGAACGCATTTGGCGCAATGCTAGTCATGAACTTGTTTGTTTAGGGGGCAATCATGCAGTTTTCTCTTAATGAATATCTCGAAGAACTTCGTCCTCTCATCAATGTCGATTGTGGCACGTACACCACTGATGGCATTGAGTTTATCGCTTCTCAATTTGAAGAGAAGTACCAAGCGATGTCTGGTTGGAGCGTAAAACGCATCGACTGTGGCAGAGCGGGCATCGGTCTTGAAGTTCGAAACAAGCCTGAGGCTGAGCAAGTTGACGTGATGCTGATTGGTCACATGGACACAGTGTTCCCTGTCGGTACCGCTGGATTACGTCCTATGTCTCAAGACGCTGACAAAGCGTACGGTCCGGGTGTCTCGGACATGAAATCTGGCTTGCTGAATATTGTGTACGCGATGCGTAACCTCGACCAAGCGGTGTTAGATAAACTGTCGATTTGTATCTGCATGAACCCAGACGAAGAAACCGGATCGTTAGATTCGGTCGACTGGATTCAATCTGTTGCAAAAAACGCGAAAAACGTATTGGTGGCAGAAGCAGCACGCGCAGACGGCGGTTTAGTCAAAGCGCGCAAAGGCATGGCGCGTTACAAAATCACGTTTAACGGCGTGGCGGCCCACGCTGGCAACGAGCCAGAAAATGGCCGCAGTGCAATTACCGAGATGGCGAACTGGATTCTCGCAATCAATGCCATGACGAACTTCGAATCTGGCACCACATTAAACGTGGGTATTGTGTCTGGCGGTAACGGCGCAAACATCGTCCCTGAGCACGCTGAAGCGATCGTGGATGTGCGTTTCTGGAGTAATGAAGAATACGATGATGTCGATAGCAAGCTAAACGGCATGCTGGAAACACCATTCGTTGATGGCGTTAGCATCGAGTTGGTTCGTGAAGCTTACAAACCCTCTATGGTGCCAAGCACGCAAACTGAAAGCTTGATGGCATTAGTTGAAGAAGCAGCAAGTGAACTGGCTATCGACATCAACTGGAAAGAAGTGGGTGGCGGCTCTGATGCAAACAATACGGCAATTCTTGGCGTTCCAACTTTGGATGGTCTAGGACCTATCGGTGCAGGTTTCCACAGTGACCAAGAGTACTTGTTGCTTGAGTCTATCGAGCCACGAATCAAAATGCTGATGCGTGTACTGGAGAAGATTGCTCAATAAGGCATTCTCCTTCTAAAGCTTGGTTCCCAACATCACGATCCCCAGACTTCGGTTTGGGGATTTTTCTATCTGTGTTTTTGTTTCACTTTACTATCATTTCTTGTTATTAATCTTGCGTTCAGGTTCGATTTATTAATATGTTGGCCACAGTCATAAATTTCGGAGGCAACGATGACCACAACAATGTCTGTAAAATCGGCGTCGAAATACGCCAAAGATCAAACGATGCAAGCGCCAGATGAGAAAACCTTCTGGCGAAAAATGAAAGGGTCGGTTAAGAAAGCGGGTGAAGAAATTGCCGTAATGGGCATCAAATCATGGCTCGCGATGACAGATTCCAACACCGCCGTTCGCCATAAGGCGATTTTAGGTGGCGCGTTGGCTTACTTTGTATTACCAACAGATATGGTGCCTGACGTACTAGCAGGCGTCGGCTTTACCGATGACATGGCAGCACTTACGTTAGCCGCTAACTCTGTTGGCAATGCCATCACTAAAGAACACGAAGCACAAGCCAGAGAGAAACTGAATTCGATGGCAGATTAGAAAGAGCATTTCTAGACGCGGAGAAAACAAAAGCCCCGATGTTTCCATCGGGGCTTTCTTTTAGACAGGACTATGTAATTTCAGAATGGTAATCGCAGAACGATTTAGGCGTCAGCGCGTTTAAGATGCACTTCTTCTTCGGCAACGCCTGCCATTGGGTCGTTGAAGCGAGCTTCATCCAATGCACCTTCTGATTTCGCAACGATGACGGTTACTGCACTGTCACCAGTGATGTTTACCGCGGTACGAATCATATCAAGAAGACGGTCAACACCCATGATGAGCGCGATACCTTCAAGCGGCAGACCAACTTGGTTCAGTACCATGGCTAGCATTACTAAGCCAACACCAGGAACACCCGCAGTACCAATAGAGGCAAGTGTTGCGGTCATGATAACCATCATGTAATCGCCCATGCTCAAATCAATATTGAATGCTTGAGCAATAAATGCGGTTGCGACACCTTGCATGATGGCTGTGCCGTCCATATTCACGGTTGCACCTAGAGGAACAGTGAATGATGAAATACGGTTATCTACGCCCATGCGGTGTTTTGCTGTTTCCATTGTCACTGGAATGGTCGCGTTTGATGATGCCGTTGAGAAGGCAAACATGATTGCGTCTTCCATCTTACGTAGGAACGTAATTGGGCTAAGGCCAGTAAAGCCTTTTAGCATTAGACTGTAAGTCACTAGGCCGTGAAGCAATAGTGTGCCCGCTAACACAACAAAGTACTCGGCTAGGTTGACGATGGCACTTAAGCCAAGACCAGTAAACAACTTCGCCATCAAGAAGAACACGCCATATGGAGCTAGGTTCATCAAAATTGCTACAAGCTTCATGATCACTTCGTTTAGATCAGAGAAGAATGCTGCAATTCGTTCACCAGGCTTACCTGCTGCGCTGATCGCGACACCAAACAGAACCGCAAACACGATCACTTGCAGGGTTTTACCTTCTGCCATCGCGCTGATTGGGTTGGTTGGGAACATATCGATGATCACTTGACCCAAAGAAGGCGCCTCTGCCGACTTAAATGAGCTTGCTGCTGTCAGATCAGCGCCAGCTCCCGGTTGGAATAGCGTGCCCATTGTAAGCGCAAGTGTGATAGCGATAGCGGTCGTTGCTATATAGAAAGCAAGGGTTTTACCACCCATGCGACCCAATGTAGAAAGGTCTTTTAGAGAGCTCGTGCCGCAAACCAGTGAAACAAACACTAGTGGTACGACAAGCATTTTTAAGCTGGCGACGAAGATCTGCCCACCAACTTCAAATAATCCATTAACGATGTATGCGTCGACAAATCCGTTGTCGGCAAAAAGTGTGCGAATTGCAAATCCTGTCAAGATACCCGCTACCATACCTAAAATTACTCGGCTGGTGAGCGACATCGGTTTCTTGGTATTCATGAGAACACTCCTTATAGTTATGCACCTTGAGTTCACTTCAAAGCGGCGAGCAGAGTAGCAGTGGAGTGGGAAAATACGAAAGAATAATCCTCTGATTGATTAATAGATGTGAACTTTGTCACTATAAAAAATAGAACTTTAACTAAATTGTAACGAAATGGCTGGTTGAAAACTTCAAGTTTTAACACTTTTATCGAACATACAACCGATAGAAATGAATTCTTACATTTCGGTTAAATAAGGAATGATGTGCATATCTTCGAGGCGGAAACTGATTTTTGCATAAATAGTTACGGTTTATGCAGTGTGAAATAGGGTGATAGGTCGTAATAGGATTTGGATCCAGACGGCGATGCTAATGCTCACTACAGTCAATAGCATCACAGCTCAAGGTTGCGTAATTACGATTTTTTGTAGTGAGATAGTGTGGAGGTGCGTTGGTGATCCCAACGCCAATGATTATGTTCGCTTATTCGCACTCCGCCCACCCAGTAACATTGCTTTGCTCGCTTTTGGCCTGTTAAACACGCTTTGCCAAATTCGGTCAAAGTAACTTTTTGTTCCCACCAATTTTTCTCTACTGAGTCGATAGCGAAAAGCGGCACTTCGGATTGAGTAAGTGGAAACAGTAGGGCGTAAAACATGACATCACCTAAAAAAGGTAGCGGTTCAATTTGCTGATACCGCTTGAACCACTCTGTTACAGAGATGGGTGAACGCTGTGAACTCAATACATTTAAAGCAAGCTGTTGAGTCATGCTCAAACCGCTATTGGTATGAGGCAGTTCTTGCAAGAGACGCCTAAGCACATCGGACATGTTCGGTAAGCAATCCAGTTGATGTTGCTCTATCAAACTGACGATAGCTTTTGGTGAGGAACATGACACTGCTTGCCAACACTGCTTTGCTTGGCTCAATAACTTAGCAGATACGGGTTTACGGTATCGCCAACAAGAACGAATAGCTTCTTCAGGCAACTGCCCAAAGCCGATGAATCGCTCAGTGCCCGGGAACTGGTTCAACTCAATGATCTCTATCACTTTATTCTCTACATTCTCTAACTGTGTTAGAGCACGAATTAGCATCAATTGATCATAGCTGTCATGTTCGACCCAAAAGACGATTCGTTCAAATACATCACTTTGCAACAGATCGATGTTTGATTGTTCCAATGTGACTATATCTTGAACCGAGTCTTCACGCTTCATCACAGGCAGCAGAGTCTCTACGACATATTGGGCACGAATGGCAAGGAAGTTCTGTGGTGTTGCTGGTATGGGGCCAATACAAAGCGGATCGATCAGGGCTAAAAATGTCCCTTCAAATCCGCTGGCTTTAAGTTGTTGTTGAATGTCGTGGCCACAACGAACGTGTAGCGTTTTTACTTTCGCATCTAGGGGCGGTTTTTGTTCTTTGATGGCTCGTTTGTGCGCTTCTAGCTCTTCGACATGAGCTTTTAGTTTACTCCAACTGGATAAGCCCAGTTCTCTTGCGAGTGCATGTTGAACGTCAGCCAATTGAATTGTATTGGGAGTCAATGACTCTGGTTTGGAGTGACATCGCTTAACTAACTCCAACGTAGCGTCATCGTATAGGCGGATAGCTTTGAGCCTTTTTTTAGCAATGGATTTTTGCTGATTGATATTTATCGAGAAGCTATTTGTAGAGTTCATATTTCACCTTTCTTATTTCTTCCACACTCGCCTAAATAGAAGCTAAAAAGAAGGTAAAAACAGATTGTGCCTGCTAAACCAAGCAGGTGAGGATATTGCCGTGAACCGAGTTCTTTCCGCGAGTGTTGGGTGCTTTAGGCATGAGCAGAGTGATAGTAGGTGGTCGCTATCCTCCGTGCAACCTTTTGTGAGAGTGTAGCTTCACAAAATGGCCGTTTCTCTATATTTAGGTAGAATCAATAGGCGATAACACTAGCGATTCAACTCAATACCACTGTAGCTAGGCTCGAGTTTCTACACTTTTGAGTAAAGTACGATAAAGCGCTTGAGTCGCAGGACCGCTTTTGGCTCCTTTGGGCAAAGTGAGGTGCAGCGCAACTTGATATTGATGGGAGTGTTCGATCTCCAATACTTTAATTTTATCGCTCTTGCGGGCTGCAACTAAGTGCGCTGGTAGCCGACAAAATCCAGCGCCTAGCTCTACGGCGTGAAAAGCGTGGTCGAAGTTATCGACGGTAATACGCTGACGTGCGCGTAACCAACCCACATCTCTTTTTGTTTTGTCTGAATCGCCTAAGTCACGGATGACAATTTGGCTGGTGGTTGCAAAATCGTCGATGGAAATATGCGGCTTTTTAGCGAGTGGATGGTGTGCTGCGATTACAGGCAGCATAGTTGTTACGCCAAATGCTTCGGCAGGGTAGTTGGTTATCGGTAAGTTGATGATTGCGATGTCAGCGAGCTCATTTACGACCATTTCGGTTGTTTTGCTCAGTGACGTTTCAACCACTTGAACGGAGGTCGTGTTGTTGTCCTCCAAAAATTGACTGAGTGGTGCATAAAGCCAACAAGGGTCACAAAGATGATCTATTGCGACAGTGATTTGAGATTCCACGCCACTTTTTAACTGCTCGCTGATGACTTCCAGTTCCCGCGCTTGTTCAAGCATGGATTGTGCACGACGCAGTATGGTTTTGCCGTGCTCAGTCAAACCTGCTTTGCGCCCTCGTACTTCGATAAGTTGAATACCAAGTTGGTCTTCTAACTTCCTCACCGAGTAGATCAATGTGGTATGGCTCTTGTTGAGCAGCAAAGCTGCAGATTGAATGCTGCCTTCTTGATCAATCGCTTGTAGCGTTTGCCATTGTTCTAAGGTCGTTTTTAGTCTCATGAGTCAATTTTTTAAACAGTTAATGGCAAAATTATGAACTTTTTTGTCAGTTTTATAAAGGTAATAATCTTGTCATCGAAAGCGAGTCAATTAAGAAGAGGAGACTCAAGATGGCGAAATTATTGCAAGTTGATTTTGAATTTCATGGTCCGTTTGGTGAAGAGATGTCGAATGCTTTGGTCGACTTAGCTAAGTCGATTAACCAAGAGCCGGGCATGATTTGGAAAATTTGGACGGAAAACGAAAAAGACAAACTCGGTGGTGGTATCTATCTTTTTGAAGATGAAGCCACGGCGCAAGCTTATCTCGAAATGCATGCCGCACGCTTACGAAAAATGGGCGTAGTCGAAGTACGAGGTCAAATCTTCGATATCAATGTGCCGTTAACGACGATCAATCAAGGGCCGATTGGAGGATAAGGAGATGATGACCAACCGCACTTTTCTAACCGTTCATGGTGTCATATATACGGTATTCGCTTTTGCGTTGTTTTTTGTACCAACCATGATGTGGCCGATGTATGGCGTACAAATTAACGACCAATACGCGCTGTTTTTATCGCAACATACGTCGATCTTTTTAGGTGGAATCGCTGCGGTGAGTTTGATGCTACGAGATGTGGAATCTGGTAAGACTGCGAAACAACTGTTTAAAGCATTATTTATTACTAATGGGTTAGGGGCAGTGATTACTACCTATGCCGGCATTACAGGAGTATTTGTCGGTTTTGGTTGGAGTGACCCAATATTCTTTGTCTCGCTCAGTTTGTTGACGTACAAGCAATTAAGAGTGCAATAGAAAAAGCCCTGCTGTTTCTAGCAGGGCTTTGTCATATTTGGTCAAATTAGCGATCTAGATTAATTCATGATTCGCTTTTGTACGCGTAGTTGTAGTAGCCGTATCCATAGCCGTATGAGTTAGATGCTTTTTTCTCAACCGCATTGAGAATCACACCTTTAACTTCTACACCTGATTGCTCGAAGCGACCACGGGCTACCTCAATTTCTTTCAATGTCGTTTGGTCGAAGCGAGCTACCATCAATGTGGTGCCAGCAAGTGCACCAACGATGCTTGGATCCGTTACTGCAAGTACAGGCGGTGTATCGATGATGACTAGATCGTATTCTTTTGATACTTGTTCTACAAATTCAACAAATCGTGGATGCATCAAAAGCTCTGATGGATTTGGTGGTACTTGACCACGAGTAACCACATCCAAGTTTTCAACTTGACTTAGCTTGATTGCGGTTGCTCGATCAATTTTTCCACTTAGTAAGTCAGATAACCCTTGCTCTGCTGTGAGGCCAAAACATTGCTGTAAATAACCTTTTCGCATGTCAGCATCCACCAAAAGGACTTTTTGACCCGTTTTAGCCGCAACGGCAGCAAAGTTGGTTGATACGAACGTCTTACCAATGGAAGGAGCTGGGCCTGAAATCATTAAGACATTGTTTTTGGCTTCCAACATTGCGAAGTGTAAGCTGGTTCGAAGTCCACGTAGTGCTTCAATTGAAAGATCTGCTGGATTGGCATTTGCTAAAAGAAGTAAATCTTTGTTGTTTTTACGTTTTAGCTTGTTCGCGACTTCCAATTGTTGTGCCGATTTTGGAACACTTGCATATACAGATATTCCAGTTTGCTCAATTTCATCAGGAGAAGTCAGTCCACGATGAAACGCGGTTTTTACCAGAACAAATGCGACAGCTACCATGCCTCCTAGAAGAGTAGCCAAAACTACAATCAAAGGTTTTTTCGGTTTAATAGGAATTGCGTAAGATTGTGCGTTGTCAATAATACGCACATTACCTACGGTGCCAGCTTTTATGATATTTAGCTCTTGAACTTTATTCAAAAGTTGGATGTAGATTTGCTGGTTTACTTCGACATCACGAGTCATACGCAAGACTTCGCGCTGTGTTTTTGGCAGTTTTTGAACTTGTTTGTTAAGACGCTCTTTCTCTTGCAGTAATGTCTGACGTTTGTCTAACAGCGATTTATAAGCTGGGTGGTCTTGGGTGAATTTTTGACTGATTTCACTTTCTTTAAATGTTAACTCATTAAGTTGGGCTTCAAGTGCCACCATCACTTTTAGAGTAGATTGTGCTTCGAGATTTAAATCGATAGATTCGTTTTCTTGTCTAAAACTGTTCAATGTATCTTCTGAAATAGTTAGCTTGTCCTTAATCTCGGGTAAATGACCTTTAAGGAAGTTGAGGCTCTGCTCAGCTTCAGCTGAGTTTCTTCTAACATTCTGCAAAAAATAGTTTTGAACAACATCATTTAAAACAAGCTGATTGTGGTCTGGGTATTCACCTTCAATGCTTAGAGATACAATACCTGTTTGGCTACCTCTCTCTGAAATAGCAAGTTGTGAGGCTAATTTGTTGATAGCATCTAACTTGCTTATTTTACTTATTGTAAAAGTATCTTCATTTTGAGCATTGAGCTGGTTCACTTTTACACGATAGCCATTCATCTCAATCAGTTGACCAACTGAACCAGAAAGTACCATTTGGTCTTCAAGCATTAGGCTGAATTGACCTTTCTCAACGTCTGTAGCAATCAGTTGATGAGATAACCCTCTAGCCGTTCGAGGTACTTCAAACGTGGTCAAAGAAATGTAGTTTTGAGTACCGTTGATTCGTGCTAGACCTTTACCAACAAAAGGTAAGTAATCAGGAGTGGCAATGGTTGTTAAGTTAAACTTATCAACGGTATCGCCGAGAATCATTCTCGATTTAATTATTTCAATTTCTGTAGTTGCTGATGATTCGGCAGAAAAGAGTTCTCCCATGTCACCGACCATCGCAGAGATACCACCTGAACTCTTCTTTTCGATTTGTATTAACGCGTCGGCTTTGTAAATCGGAGTTGATAGCAACGCGACCGCGATACCTAATGTTGCAAAAAAGAGTGTAATGCTGATGATAAACCATTTCGCGTCTATCAATATGCCGAAGAGCTTGCCTAGGTCGATCTCATCATCAGCAAGAGCAGATGATTGTATTGTTTGGTTAGCCATTATTTTATATTTCGCCAAGTGATCTGAATTTATATTTTTTTTGCCCATGCATGAGCAGCATTTTCAATCAGAGATAATGAATGTTCAAAGGCTTCTCTACTCTGTCTGTATGGATCTGGAATATCCACGGAACCTATCCAGTGACCAAATAACATTGCTTTACCTCTAGCCTCCGGTACCAGCTCCGTCAAAGCATCGATATGACCTTGTTCCATCACCAATATTAGGTCTTGCTTTGCGCACAACTGAGCGGTTAGCTGCTGTGCTTTGTGGTCTAGCAGGTAGATACCACGTTCTGACGCGACAAGCCTGGCGGTTTCATCTGCTGGCTTTCCGGTTAGGCGACTTTTTTCTACGGCAATACCCGCCGAAGAAATCTGTTTATCTGGGAGTAGTTGCTGTAGTAACCGCTCTCCTGTGGGGGAACGACAAATATTACCTACACACACGACAAGAATGTTCGAAAACATGTTTTGCTCCTTATAGACAACGTTTGAATGACTTGTTTGTGTTCAAACAAGCCCTTCAGAATGCTTTTTCTATGGCCAAGTCCTGACTCGAAGGACGCCTTCTGTAAGTTCATTGAAGCCAGAGATGGTAGGTACTAGCTGTGCAATAACGCGATTCCAACGACTGATAGGCGCCGCAGTGACATAAACGATGTCATACGGCTTGAGAGCAAATTCAGTACCAATAACGAGCGCTGCTGCATCGGAGACATCAAGTTGATATATGTCGCCCAGTGAACCTGCGTCTTGTGACCTCCTAATTACGAATACACCTGTCGCATCCGCTGATATCTGATTAATACCGCCAACGTTACTCAGAGCTTCCGTAAGGCTCATGCCAGCGCGATCTATTTTCAGTAGTTTAGGGTCGTTAACTTCACCCATAACGAAAACCTTTTGCGAATCATTTCTTGGCACATGGATGATATCACCTGGTTGAAGTAGCCTATTTTCAGTGAGGTCGCCTTCTTGCATCAGCGCATAAAGAGATATGTTTTCAACAATGCCGTTTCTTGTCAGTGTTACATTTTTCCAGTCGGCGTTTTCGGCTAATCCACCTGCACGGTTAATTGCATCTAACAAGGTCAGTGGGATATTGGTGATTGGTTGTTGTCCCGGATTATTTACCTCACCAGTTATGTAGGATTTTTTCGAACGAAAAGCGGCGACGCTGACATCCACTTGAGGACTTTCTATGTACTTTGCTAATCGACGAGAAATATCTGCACGAATTTGACGAACGTTTTTACCCGCAACTTCAACAATACCTATATATGGATAGAAGATAGTACCATCAGCATGTACCCAGTTACCCGCTTCAGCAGAGCTGCGATAAGAACCAGCTGGAATAGTTAGTTCTGGGTGATCCCAAATAGTAATGTTTAGTATATCTCCAGGGCCAACCTCATACTCATAAGCGCTAAGTTGGCGATCTAGCTCAGGGTTGGATTTGGCTTCTATTCCCAAACTTTTAAGTTGAGATACTTTATCAAGTGTAAGTGGAAAAACATTGAAATCAGAAGTGCGACTAACATTGCTGTCTTCGACGAAGTTTTTTCCATCTGTGGAAAGGTGACTACCGGGTACAGTACATCCAGAAAGAAGTACTGAGGAAAGCACTAAACTAGCTAGCTTTTTATGTTTGAAATTCATGTTTTTTCATTCATCTGACGTAAAGAGCGAGTTGCTGGTAGCAACATTCTTCTCCAGAAAAAACTTCACAACATAATCTTATAGGCACCACTTCTTTTTATTTATAAAGTGCTCAATAAGGAATTGGTTGCATCTGGAGACGCGAACTCTAATGAATTTCAATGACTAGAGCAATAGACAGAAATTCAGCAGGTGTCCAGATAAATATCGTATTTTTATGTTTTTATTTACAAGATTTCATATTGTGGATAAAAAACTTGTTCAATTAGCTCAAATTTTGTTTATTAGCTCTATATGTAGTGTTTTCTTTCTAAAATACAACCAAGAAAATCTACCGACTAATTATCTCGTTGTATTAAATAGGATTATCAATAATGTGACTCATGTCTCGTTTTTGTTTCGTTGTCTTTCAGCATGGTCACTTCTTTGCTAACCCCTTCCCATTCAAATACGGAAGAATATGCGGACGAGACTCACCTGCTAACTTGCTCGTAACTTCTTGTGACCACGTACTTTGTTTTTTATTGCTTGAGCGGTTTGCATAGTAGTTCTGCATCGTTTGGTCGTATGCTTGAATGTCATCTAAGTTGAGATCTTGGTACTGGTTCTCGTGCACCACCACGTGCGCAGGTAGGCGAGGCTTAACTTCTGGGCTTTGATCTGGGTGGCCCAAACACATACCAAATAGGATGGCGGTATTCTGGGGTAGCCCCAGTAGCTCATCCACTTGCTGAGCATTATTTCTTAAACCGCCAATGTATACGCCTCCCAAGCCCATCGATTCTGCTGCCAATAAGCAGTTTTGAGCCATGATTCCAGAGTCTACGGCACCTATGAGCGTTAACTCTGTGAAATCGGCCTGAACATCAGGATTAATACTGGCGTGACGCTGGTAGTCGATACAGAACACCAAGAACTCAGCCGCGCTTTCAACGTATGCTTGATTCCCTGCAAATTTCGCTAGTTGCGATCTCTTCTCTGTGTCCGTGACTCTAACAATTGATACTACCTGCAACATACTGGATGAGGATGCGGCAAGACCCGCTTGAAGGATGGTTTCCAGTTGCTCTTTATCGATAGGCTGTGAGGTAAATTTACGAATGGAACGGTGGCCAAGAATGGTTTGGATCGTACTGTTCATGATGACTTAACATCCTTTGTTCTATTTTTAGGCTGAGCGTTCACCTTAGCGGTATTTAATGAATGGGTAAACTATCGCGAAAGAAAAACTGTGCCTTAGAGCATAAGTTTGAGTTAAGACTGGGGAAACGGCGCGCATTCTGTTTGTGAAGGTATATACTATTTTTAGAATCAATAGTTTATCTGCGTTGGAAAGATGAAAGAGCTGATACTTCATACCGTCACAGTGTTCATGGGTTTCTTTGCGATCATGAACCCCATTGCCAATATTCCTATCTTTTTGAGCCTCACGGCGGATGAAGATAAAGAGACCGTTCGATCAATAGCACTTCGCTCGGTGTTTATTGCTTTTGTCATCGTGGCTGTCTTTGCCATCGCAGGAAAAGTGATTTTCGACCTCTTTGGTATCACCCTTTATGCGCTGCGCATTACTGGGGGAATCTTAGTCTTTATGATTGGTTTTAATATGTTGCAAGGAGATTCCACGCATCAAAAAACCAAGGAAAAAGCGTATTCGCCTGCGCAGCAACAGGCAGCCTTGAGTATTGCCGTATCACCGTTGGCGATGCCAATACTCGCGGGGCCGGGTACGATTGCGACAGCGATGAACTTTGCGACCACAGGTGGTTTTGACCAAACCATTATTACCATCGTTTCATTTGCGGTTCTTTGTATCATCACCTACATATTGTTCCTGTTCGGGGACAAACTGGTCAAAGCGGTAGGGCCTAGTGCTTTGAATGTGGTGACAAAAATGATGGGCCTGATTTTGGCAGTTATCGGCACCCAAATGTTCATCGATGGTGCTGGCGAAGCCTACAAAACCGTATTTGCCTAACTCTTCCTATATTTCCCAAATCCACACTTGTGTTGCGTCATAAGTGTGGATTTTTTGATCTTTAGTTTTCACTTTCTAAGGCAGAAATACATAGACTTCACCTATCTCAATAATAAGAATAACCAATTGTTGCTAATGCACGAATTTCATTACTCTTTTCCGAGAAATTAATGGGGGAAACATGGCAACGAAAGCAATTGTAGTGGAAGGTGGAGCGATGCGCGGCGTCTTTGCCAGTGGCGTGTTAGACGCATTTCTAGAGCGAGATTATAAGCCATTTGATTTCGCGATTGGTGTGTCGGCAGGCGCATCTAATTTGATTGGTTATCTGACCGATTACCCGCACCGCAGTATAAATGTGATTACAAAGCTCGCGACCAGCAAGCGCTTTTTCGACCCGACCCGTTTCCTCAAAGGTGGCGATTTGATTGATGTAAAATGGCTGTTTGAAGAGTCTAACCGTTTGTATCCCGTCGATGAGAAAAAGCTTTTTGAAGGCATTCCTTTTTTTGCGGCCACCACGAATGTGGACACAGGTAAAGCGGACTACTATCGAGTGACGCGAGAAAATTTCCATCATGCGATAGAAGCGACAACAGCATTGCCGATTGCTTACAAACATACTCCGTGTTTTTCTGGTGGTTGTTATACCGATGGTGGTGTGGCGGATTCTATTCCGGTTCGAGAAGCTTACCGAAGAGGAGCGCGAGACATCACGGTTGTGCTATCGCACCCGCTGAATTACGCCAAAAAACCAGTAAAAAATACTTGGTTAATGAACAAGTTGTTTGCTGAACATCCTAAAATGGCAGAAGCGATGTTGCATCGTTCAGAGAACTACAATGAGTCCTTGGAATTTATCCGCAATCCACCACAAGGAACCCGCGTGAGAGTGATTGCGCCGCCGGATGAATTTCATGTGCAACGCTTGTCGATGCGCCAATCCGTTCTACTCGAAGGGTATGAAATGGGGCTTCAAGAAGGCAGAACTCATATCACCAATCTGTCTGGTGGTTATGGTTTAAGTCGAGAAAACTGCCACTTTTGTCTTTAACTCGCTGTGATTGATAAAGTAAAAAGAACCCCGCGATTGGCGGGGTTCTTTACGTATATCGTCTGCGAGATTAGTTCAGTTTATCCCAAGCCATTTCCCAGTGTGAGCCTGTCGCTGGCTCAAATTGTGTTGCACTCTCACTCCACTGTACGCAGTAGCCAGAGTAAGGGAATGGTTTACATTGATAAATCGCGCCGTCGCTTGCTAACACTTTTGTACCTGCTGTGTAGCTAGAAAGCCCCTCTGGGAATACAAAGTCGTATTCGCCTGATGGTGGTGGGGTGACTTCCTCACTTTTTAGATGGAAATCCAGAGTTTGCTGATCGACAAGGTTGCCATCGGTATCTTTAATGCGGGTCACTAACATGTGGTGCCCCGGTTCTGATTTGCTCAGCGTGAGTTCTACTTGTTCGCTTGCACCATCTTGAACTGAACCCGTCCAACTTGCTAGTGGTTCGCGATGATGATTGTAAACCGTTAACTCGGCGGTTAAGTCGCCCTCTGCGGTAAGAGTGAGGTCTAAAGCGGTTGGTTCTGTAGCAATTATGTACTCACTGGCAAGACCATCAACCGTGAGTGAATAGTCAGGTACTGGCGTTTCAATATTGTAGCCAATTTCAACACGCTCAAGGCCACTGTTTGATTGCAGGTAAATTGGGTTCGTGCCGTACACTGGCGTGAACTTGTCTTCCGAATATTGACCAGCTTGAAGCTTAGTTTGCTCTTGGTTGACTTTACTCGCCAAGGCGTAAGACCAGTTTTTCGCTTGAGTGAGTGCGTCGTTACTAATTGCTAGTTCAGTGCGGTATGCAACGTTCTCTCCAGATTGATCAAACACGCGGGTGTAAACCGAATCGCCAACCTTTAGATTCATAGTAGGGATGATTTGGCCACCTTGAGTCCACTCAGGAATCACAGGGTCGTCACCATCAAATTTGACATCTATAACGTTGTAGAATGATGCTGCGGTATCACCCACATCCCATACCGCAAGGATGACATGGTACCCTTCGCGTTCAGGCACGTTACATTGGTGGCTCATCTGTTTTGGTGGTTGAACCATATTGCCGTCAACTACACAGAAAGGGTTGAGATCGAACGAGTCGCGTGACAATGAAGCGTTCGGGTTCCAATTCGGTTTTGTGATGTAGTATTTCCAATCACGAGTCACGTGGTTTGCTGTAAAAGTCCATTCAAACGTTTGTGTACCAGATTTTATCGGACGTTTTACCCAGCGGTCGGCGGTTTGTTCGTCTAGTGCAGCTGCTAGAGCCGTTTCTGCGCTGGCAATTTTCCCGTCGCGAGGGCCTGTCTCTGGGAAGCCATCTGGGCCTTCCACGCTTTGTGGTTCATATTGAATTGCGCCACAGTTAGTGTTTCTTTCATTGGTATCGGGTGTTGGGTACTTACACAGCGCTGCACGACTTGCTGCGACGCCATCGTTGGATTCCGATACGTAACCGTGTGCTAAGACACCAGAGCTCATGCTTGCGATAGCAAGGGCAACGAGCGATTTATTAGGGAATGATTTCATTACACGTCCTCTTGTTTGGCTGACAAATGAATGCCACAACTCGGCGCATGCAGAGCACTCTCGTCCGCATCTGATTGGAACTCATTAGATACAGATAGAAAGTGGCAACCCCGCTATCTTAAGCACTAGTGTTGACTAGTTAAGCAGTGCTGGGAGACCGGAAGCTTTGCGTCCCATCCTTTCGAATGGTTTGCCGAAATGTGATTGAGCACTCGGAATGTAGCGTATGAATCTGCGCAAATAAAAATAATTCATCCCCTTGTGGAATCGTTCTCGCAATTTAATATCTATTTGCTAAATAAACGAATGACCTTTGTAATTGTATGCAATTTAACTATCTGAAAATATTTGTTTTTAGGTATTTTTGATTGATTTTATGAATGAAACTCTGGGCATTCTATTGGTATGGTTTTTGAGTTTGTTTTGCTGCTAACACTGATGAGGGGGGAGTGCTCAGGGCTAAGTGCGACTGTGCTCTTGGTGAGGTTTTTTAGGTGTGTTTACTGTTGTCGAGTTCGATTTGAAACGTAAATGTTTTGCTTGAATGTTAGTGGGAGAGTGAATAAATAGTGATTGTAAAAAAAGAGGGCGAGTCGTATGGGTTACGACCCGCCGAAAGCCTATTGAGTCACTTAAGCTTGTTTACGTTGAGCTGCTTTTTTCGCTAGCTTTGCTTCGCGTCGCTGCGCACGTTGCTTAGCACTTTCACCACCAACGTGCTGCTCGCCTCGTTGATCGGCTAATGAAACTTGCTTTTCGCGCTCGCGGAATCGCGCAACTTGCTCTTCTGAATGTTTGCCGTGACATTTCGGGCAGCTCACGCCTTGCTCAAACAATTCAGACTGCTTGTCTTCTTCTGTGATCGGTAATCGACAAGCGTTACACAAATCGTAATCGGCTTTCTCAAGCTGGTGGTTGACAGCCACACGACCGTCAAACACGTAACAATCGCCTTCCCACATGCTCTCTTCTTGTGGTACTTCTTCGAGGTATTTAAGAATGCCGCCTTCTAGGTGGTAAACTTCCTCAAAGCCTTGCTCTTTCATGTAAGCGGTTGATTTTTCGCAGCGGATACCACCTGTACAGAACATCGCAACTTTCTTGTGCTTTGCCGGATCCATGTTTTCTTTCACATAGTCTGGGAACTCTCGGAACGTTTCAGTATTTGGGTTTACAGCCCCTTTGAAGGTGCCGATTTCGATTTCGTAATCGTTGCGAGTATCCACCACAAACACTTCTGGATCGGCGATCAAATCGTTCCAATCTTGAGGTTTCACATACGTACCCACCACATGGCGAGGGTCGATGCCTTCAACACCCAATGTCACGATCTCTTTTTTCAGCTTCACTTTGGTGCGGTTGAATGGTTGCGTTTCAGAGTAAGATTCTTTGTAGACCGTGCCCGTTAAACGAGGCTCAGTATTTAGCCACTCAAGCAGCGTATCAATACCCGCGCGGTCAGAGGCGACCGTACCATTAATACCTTCCCCAGCCAGCAGTAACGTGCCGCGAATATGGTGTTTTTCCATCAACGCAAGTAATGGCTCGCGTAGCTCTTGATAGTTATTCAGCTCCACAAACTTGTACAGCGCACAGACTACATACTGACTCATGAGATTTCCTTTATAAAAACAGGTGGTCGATGACCTTTAAATTTTAGCGGCTCGGAGTATACCTGAGTAAATTAGTCGGAAATACGGACAAAATTTACGGATATTCTTGTCAGAAGAGAGGCGATGCTGGATGGCAAAGCGCTCGGCAGCGAGACAAATCCGGTATGTGTTCAAACTCTTGGCAAAAACAAAAGGAGGAAAGGGAAATCAAACTCGACATGGTTGGTTGAAATTTGTACTGTGGCTAGGCTTTATATTTCTACCTAAATAGGTGATGAGCGAAAGCCAAAATGACAATAAAACCATCAGTTAGCAGGAAAAGGACATGCAGCAGTTTCACATCAGAAGGCTGAGAGAAGAAGATATCCCTTTACTCAAAGGATTGTTGGTAGAGCTCGATACCTCTCACTATGAAGCCGAGCCTAACTTCTACCGATCACCCGAGGAAATGGCGCAGCTAAGGGAAGAACGTGGCGTCTTTGACAAGTATTTCGATGACAGCATGATCGCCTTTATCGCTTGCTCACATCGACAAGTCGTTGGATTTATCTCTGGTACCGTTCGAGATATTGACTCGATGGTTTCTGTTGCAAAGCGCGTTGGCTTCGTTAACGAGTTGGTGGTCTCGGAAAGTCATCGTAACTTAGGAATAGGCTTGTCGCTCATGGATAAAATCGAAAGCGATTTGTGCAATCAAGGTATTGAAGAAATTGGTTTAACCGTCGCATCGTTTAATCATGAAGGTGAAGATTTCTATCATAAGATGGGTTATCGCGTGATGACCAAAATGATGAGCAAAAGAGTGAAAGACTGATCGCCATAGTTCATAAGCCGCTATAAACGCCTTTTCACCAAATACTGAAAAGGCGCATTTCTAACGTCTGCCGTGCTTACTTCAACGTAGCTGCGGTCTGTTTACCCATGGCAATGAGTCTGTCGAGAATGCGTTCACCGTCCGCACGTAAACCGTTGTGCTCGTACTCGTTGGTGATCCACGCTTTTGAATTTGGGATTAACGCGAGCGTCTCTCGGCTGATATCCATTTCAACAAACATATCATCGGCGTAAACGGCGCAACTGACAGGCACTTTATTTTGAGCCAGTTGAGTTTGATCGTACAGCGCAGCCCAATCTTCTTTCGCGGCCAATATTTCTGCGGCGTCTTTTAGTGGTTTAAGGTTGACGTATTGGTCGAACATCCACGGGAAGACCATTTCCCCCGTAAAGTAAAACGGCTGGCCAGGTTCATAATTAAACTCTGGTCGGGTTTGGCGAACACGGTGCGCACTCCAACTCGACGCAAAGCCTTGGCAGTAAATCGATTCATGCAAAATGGCGTAGATCGGGTTGGTTTGGAAGTTTTGCTGCGCCAACATATCGTTCAAGAACTCATAGCGAAGTTGTGGTTTGCCGTCCACTTCAATCAACGCGCTTTCTAGCCAATAGTAAGTCGGCAAGAAAGTATCACTCACACCAAAGTTGATGCCGATTTGTTGAAATTGCTCCACCGTGAAGCGTTGACCATTTGGTAGGCACTCTTCATTTTCCAGCAAGTGATTCGCAATGTTTTGGCAAAGTTGTTGCGCACTTGGAAATTGTTGGAAGAACGCTTGGTTTTTCTCCATGGTGCGTTTGAAGGTGGCTTCATACACATCGTCGGCATGACGCGAGACTGATGGCACGCCACCCGTGATGTAGCTTTGCAGCAAGCTGTCTGGGAACAAAGACAAATAGGTGAGGGAACAAAAACCACCAAAGCTTTGACCTAAGATCGCCCATTTTTCGACGCCAAATTGCTCACGAATGTATTCCGCGTCGCGCACGATGTTATCCGCTCGGAAGTGGCTCAAGTAGTCTGCTTGTTGCTCTGGCGTGAGGTGAGCAAGCGTCTGATGATTAATTACGCTGCTGTTGCCCGTACCGCGCTGGTCGAGAAGCAAAACTCGGTACTCTTGCAGCGCGCGCTTTACCCAGCCGCTATTGCCGTTTTGACGCGGAGAGGGAAAGCCCGGCCCGCCCTGAAAGTAAACCAACCAAGGTTTGGTCGATTCTTCATCGCCGACTAGGCAAACCGCACGGGCGAAGACTTCAATGGTGCCTTTACTCGCGTCTTGGTAATCCAGAGGAACGGTAAAGCTGTGGGGAGTGTAATGCAATCCTGCGTCGATAAATGATTGAGCGTTCATTGTTATCTTTATTTCCTTATTGAGGGGTAGCGCTACTTTACTGCGAATGGCATGAAGAACCAATGCTATTTCCCAATCGTCTCTTCAGTTCTATACCTGGGTCAAATCAATGTAAGTTCAAGAAAATGAAACGATTAGCGACTGGTGCAACTGGTTGAGTGAGCTATGCTCAATAGAGTTGCGACAAAGTAAGAGCATGGAGGAAGTCGGATGAAAGTGTCACTGGCTCGATGGACAATTGTGACTTGTTTAATAAGCGTACCTACTTTTGCCGTTGTTACGCCCAACCCACCTCAGTTACAGGCAAAAGGCTACGTATTAATGGACTTTCAATCCGGTGCCATTATTGCCGAGCATAACGGGCGAGCAGGCCTTGCTCCGGCGAGTTTAACCAAGTTGATGACCGCTTATGTAGTTGGACAAGAAATCAAAGCGGGGCGTTTGAAATGGGATGATGTTGTCACCGTGAGCGAAAACGCGTGGTCGACCAAGTTTCCCGGTTCTTCTAAAATGTTCATCAAACCGAAAGATGAAATTAGTGTTGCGAACTTAATGCGCGGCGTGATCATCCAATCAGGAAATGATGCGTGCGTTGCACTGGCTGAGCATGTTGCAGGCAGTGAACGCGGCTTTGTCGCCTTGATGAATGGTTGGGCGGAGAAATTAGGACTGCAAGATACCTATTTTGTGAACTCCCATGGTCTTGATAGTGATGGCATCCAAACCTCACCAACCGATATGGCAAAACTCATGCAGTCGATCATCAGCGATGTTCCTAATGTGTACGCGCTATACAGTGAGAAAGTCTTCAAGTGGAACGACATTACGCAGTACAACCGCAATAAGTTGTTGTGGGACAATTCCATTGATGTCGACGGGGGCAAAACCGGCTACACCAGCAATGCCGGATACAGCTTGGTGAGCTCGGCCAAAGAAGGAAGAATGCGCCTTATTTCGGTGGTGATGGGCACGCCAAGTAAACAGGCTCGGATCAGCCAATCGAAGAATCTACTCAGCTATGGTTTTCGTTTTTATGACACCAAGCAAGTTGCTAAGCAGGGCCAAGTTGAGTCTAAAGTTCGCGTTTGGAAGGGAAATGCCAATCAAGTCGAAGCGATCTTCGCTAAAGATGCCTATCTCACTCTGCCTCGTTCAATGACGGCTGGGCTTGATAAGAGTGTGGTGCTAAATGAACCGTTGATTGCGCCGATCGCGCAAGGAGATGAGATTGGTAAGGTCGTTTGGAAAAGCGATGACAGTACCGTGGCGAGTTATCCCTTGGTCAGCAGCCAAGCGGTAGAAGAGGGCTCGTGGTTCGGTCAGCTTTGGGACAGTCTGGTGCTGTGGGTGAAATCGTTCTTTAACTAGAATAAAAACGAGCAGAAGTGTCTTTCTGCATTTTTTTGTTGATGGCCGCCCAGCTAAACGCTGGGCGGTGTTTTATTTAACGGTTTATTCCGACAAGGTGATGATTGGTAAATCGTCCCAAATCTTACTTTCATCCGATGCGCCACCGGAGAAGTTCCAAGGGCCTTTGTCTTGTTCTAGCGGACGGTAAGTTGCCGAAAGGCCGTCTAAGTCCCAAGTCGTGACATAGAAGCGGATACCATCGAGCGAATCTGGGCGGCCTAGTGCATCGCTAGCAAAGTCCATTGAAATGGTGTTGTTGGCTTTGTCTACTGTCACTGTTGGTGCTGGCGTTACGGCTTCTCCCCATGTCGTCGCATTTGCTCCTTTGGTGTTGTAAATCGAGCTTTGCCAGCCAAAAACAACCGCATTGCGACTCCAGGTTCCGCTTGGCATAGAAGCGTTGATCTTCGGTAGCTCAGACAAGTTGGTTGCGGCTTCTTCCGGTAAATCAATAAAGATGGTGAAACCCACGTGGTCGAAGCCGTTTGGTGGCAACCAAGTGTCGGTGATTTTGTTCATGGTGAAGGTCAAGCGTACGTTACTGCCAACGGTAAACACTTCTGCTTTGTTGATTGCGAGTTGGCTGCTGTCTTTGTCGAATGTTGGATCGGTTGGTAGCGAGTAGTTACCGTTAGGACCGCCCATGCCGTCTTGTGCATCGCCTGCATCATCAATGGTGTCATCCGGCGTGTTTGACCAGCTTAGGTTCGAGACAAAATTCACGTCCTCGATGCCTGCTTTTTTCTCGGTGGAATAAATCGCGAAGCGGTGCTGTTGCTCGCCAATCGCAAAATGACGAGTCGACAGCGTGACACTAAACTGACCATCAGCACCTACAGTAATGGTTTGCGCTGTTTCCAAGTTACCATCGACGACGAGGTTCAACTTCTCGTTGGCGTTCGCACTACCCGCGATAACAATATCACCAGTGATGGTTTGTCCTTCCCAATCCTGCGCTAGTTGGATGTTGAGATCTGGGGTCTCTACAGATTGGTTGTTGCTTGTTTTTGAGTAAATCACTGCAGACTTGGCTGGTAGCTCCAACGTCACATGGCCATTTTCATCTGCGACTAACTGTTCTGGAGCTTCTGCCCAGTTCGACATGATTTGTTGTTTGAAGACGGTGCCGCCAACTTGTTCTACATCGAGTTGGTTCATCAACATTGGCGAGTTGGATGTGTTCATCACAACCAAGACTTCGTCGTTATCCAACGTTCGGGTAAAGGCGAAGACGCCCGCGCCCGCTTTATCGCTGCCAATCACTTTCATTTCGCCGCGTGTCATGACTTTGTTTTCAGTGCGTAGCTTGGCAAGTTCTTGAATAAACAAGTATATCTCACTGTTTTGGTCGAATGAGTCTACGTAGTTGCCATCTTCACGATACCCTCCGGCGAACATCGCATCGCGCGCTGCTGACATCGCCTGTTCAGTACCTTGGTAAATCACAGGAATACCCGGTACGCTCATCATGGTGATCAGTGCTTGTTTCATGTCATTCACGCTACCTTGCGACAGAAAGCGCGGCATGTCGTGATTATCAATGAAGTTCGGCATGATGTATGGATTCGGGAACATCTCCATCATTTTCTCAAGACGGAAACGCAAATAGTCGGTCGGTTGCCCTGATGCAAATACGCGCGTCATGGTCGCTTGCAATGGGAAGTTCAGTACCGAGGTTAGCTGTTTCGGTGAGCCACTTTCACCGATGTAAGTCAGCATCTTCTCTTCGCCTTCGGTGTGGTAGGGCGTCGATGTTTCGAATACTTCACCAAAAGTGAGGAAGTTGTCACGACCGGTATCAACCGCTTGCGTCATCACACCATCGTTGGCGTGTAGGAAGTCGTTCCAGAAATCGTGTTCAACAAACTTCACCGTATCGATACGGAATCCGTCGACGCCGACTTCGCGAATCCATTTTCGGTAGCTCTCTTTTAGATAAGCGCGTACTTCAGGATCGGACGTATTAAGGTCATCCAAATCAGAGAGCTGCCAGGTTTTTTCTTGTACCGGATCGTTGTGGTCGGTGATGGTTGGCGTCCAGTGGTAACTACCTGTGCCGTCTGTTTTACACTCGTTCATGTTGAGCGGGTATGGCAGTTCTTGCCCGGCGGGTAGCGCATTTTCAATCAAACGGAAGCCTTGGCAAGGTAGGCTTGGATCATAACTGTAAGGATCATCGTAGGTGAAGAAGTTGCCTACATGGTTGGTCACGATGTCCTGAATTAAGAACATGTTACGCGCATGCACTTCGCGTGCTAACGCTTGGTAGCTTTCCATGTCACCAAAGTGTTCATCCACTTTTTGGAAATCGCGCGCCCAGTACCCGTGGTAGCCGCCGTAGTTTTGCTCTGCATCCCACCATTGGTTAGCAACTGGCGGAGTAATCCAGATCGATGTGGCACCGAGATCTTCGATGTAGCTTAACTTATCACTCACGCCAACGAGGTCGCCGCCGCTGAATTTTTTATCCGAAGTCGGATCGAATTCGTTTTGCCCTTGATCATTAAGAGCGCTGTCGCCGTCGTTAAAACGGTCGATCATCAGGAAGTAAATGATTTGATCTTGCCAATCAGGAGATGCCACGTGGCTGCCTGTATCGACTGGTGTGGTTTCGTCGCTTCCACAGCCAGAAAGAGCAAGAGCGATCGCTAAAGGAAGTATTTTTATTTTATTCATTGGGTTAGGTAGAGTTTCAAACACAGTTTTTGCCTCCGTTATGCAGCAATGCAGAAACGATAAAGCAAAGGTTTGAAATTGAGAGTGTCATTTCACGCCAAAAAAGACGTGAAATGATGTCACGAAGTGATGGTTTTGATCTGACCGACAGTTTTAATTGAGCGGTTGCACAATAGGATATTGTATCGGGTAATGCTCTTTCGCGAGCTCGTTGTCGGATTCATCATAAAGGCGGAAACGGCACTGCTTTGCAGTTTGAGTGAGCGATAATTGCAGCACCCAACAAGCATAATATTGCGAGTGTTGGGTCAAGCGCATTGCGTGAGGTGTGGGGTCATCATCGACGTAACAGTCTATCCTCGCAACGTTTTCAAGTCGGCATGCCAGTTCGACAAAGAGCGTATATTGCGCCCCAATGTTAATAAGTTGCCGAGTCGGGACAATATATTCTGTTGCGCCAATTAAAAGCCCCTTAGAAACTACATAATCACGCTGGTGGTTATTTTCAATGTAACGCTCCCCATCGACTTCGTAACACAGGCGAAAGGTCAGGGGATGCGCCACCGGAAGTTCGGTCGTTGCCCAGAGTTCGGTGCCATGACTTAAAAAACGCTCGAAGAAGGCGGGGTAGCGCCGCCATGCGCCATCACGGTCACGGCATTCTACCGAGACCACTTTTTCAAACGCAATATTGTCCACTTCCATCCAGATTTTGCCGACAGGTTGGTCGATGTGGTTATCGTCGAAGGTATTGGCTTTGGCGTAGTACAAGCGGATCGGTTGCTGATTTAGTTGAGTTCGGTTATCCAAACATTGTTGGCGATACTGCATGGGTGAAAACGGATACCAACGACGAAAAGTGCGGTGAAAGTTCGATGGTTCTTCGTAACCAAGTTGATAGGCGATTTGCTGCGTCGTGAGTTGGGTGTCGGCAAGCAAAGTGAGTGCTTGCTTTCTTTTCGCGAAATCAACGCATTGAGAGTAGCTCATTTGCTTTTCTTGCAGTCGACGTTGCAAGGTGCGTTTTGAGACGCCCAGTTGCCTTGCCGCTTGCTCTAACTTGAGCGCGTAATTGCTGTTTTTGATGAACAATGCGTTCAAAACACTCAGCAATTCTGGTTGCTCAATGGGCTGGTGAGAAAGCAGCAAATAAACATGTTTCACCAGTTCAAACACGCTTGAACTCGTTTTAGAATCTCGCGTTTCCTCTAGAAAAATATCGGCCGCGAGTGGATTGTTGGCGTGAACTTGTACCTGTATTGATTCGCTTAGCTCAAGCATTTCCAACTGCATTTTGAGCAAGCCAAACACCGACTCCGCCCAATTTGGCATATCGGCCGTTCTACATTCGACTTGCAGATGGATTTGGGCATCACCATGTTGCAATGTGACGTACAAACGGCGGTCGAATAATGAGACACTTTTACTCCACCAAAGCAGCCCTTCTTGGAGGTTAGGCGCTTCTTTCAACATCATGCATTGCAAGGCCACCAACTTCTCAATGTGCCAATATTCGCCGGCAATTCGAAGGTGATTGTGACCGAGCTTTTTGCACAGAAAGGATGTAATAACGTTATCTTGAGGCAGCATGAGTTGAGTTTGGTTGCGAGCAAACATGCATTATTGCTGAAAAGATGAAGAAGTTCAGTGAGAACGCTCAAAGCCTTTCTTATCGTTTTATTTTCAAATTTATTTTGAAAATGTTTTTAATCGAAATCGGTTTTTCCCTTTATCTCATGAGGTTATGCTGTTACACAGCTTAAGTTCATTAATTGGAGAACCTCATGGATATCGTACAAGCTGCAAAATCTCGTTACTCAACGAAAGTGTTTGACCCAACGCGCAAGCTACCTCAAGAAAAAATCGACGCAGTTAAAGAGCTGATTCGTTTTAGTCCATCGAGTGTGAACTCCCAGCCTTGGCATTTCATTCTGGCAAGTACAGAAGAAGGCAAACAGCGCATCGCTAAAGCGGCGCAAGAGAACTACGCGTTTAACGCGGCGAAGATTCTCAATGCTTCTCACGTATTGGTGTTTTGTGCAAAAACAGGCATCGATAACGACTACATTGAAGCGCTAATGGTGCAAGAAGAAAAAGATGGTCGATTCCCAACTGAAGAAGCGAAAGCGGCTGTGCGCGGTGGTCGTAGCTACTTTGTAAACATGCACCGTTTTGATCTGAAAGATGCGAACCATTGGATGGAGAAACAAGTTTACCTCAACGTGGGTACGTTGCTGCTGGGAGCTTCGACGCTAGAAATTGATGCAGTGCCAATTGAAGGGTTTGATCCCAAAGTGCTGGATGAAGAATTTGGCTTGCGTGAAAAAGGTTACACCAGCGTTGTGATCGTGCCGCTGGGCTACCACGCGGAAGATGACTTCAACGCGAAAACGCCAAAGTCTCGCTGGGACGCAGAAACCGTATTCACCGAGATCTAATTCGAGCTTACTTACAGGTGACGTAGAACCCTGTAATCAATATATAAATCGCAAAAGAGTGATAAAACGATGATCCACTTAGTTGCAGAAGTGAAAGCCTATCCAGATAGTAAGGATCAGGTGGTGAATTTGCTTGCTGGTTTACTAGAGCCAACTCGTCAAGAAGAAGGCTGTTGCCAATACGAGTTGTATCTCGACGAAAAAGTTGATGGCCTATTTATGTTCCAAGAGATTTGGGCATCGCAAGAGGCCTTGGATAAGCATTTGCAAAGCCCGCACATGTCGACGTTTCTTGAAACATTAGAAGAGAACGATTGGGTTGAATATACCCAGATTCGTCCTCTTCGATTTATCGCCTAATGACAGAAGGTTGCCAGCACGTTGGCGCGTTGTTGGCAGCATTTTTGTTGGATAAAGTCGCGGAAAGTCCGAATCGTTGGCGTCAGTAAGCGACGATCGGCACACACCATATAGAGTGGCACTGGGCCGCAATCCCACTCTGGTAGCACTCGCACCAATCTTCCCTCGATTAAGTCTCGGCTGATGTCCATCAACGATTTATTCGCAATGCCTTTGCCTTTGATCGCTAACCGATGTGGCAAGTCACTATCGTTGCTCATCAAGTTACCGCTGACCACGACTTGTTCTTTCTCACCGTCACGCGTGAGCGTCCATTTGTTGTAGACCGAATCCGCGACCATATAGCACAAACAGTTGTGTTGCGTTAAATCGGCAGGAGAGGTGAGTTCTGGATGTGTAGCTACGTACTCTGGCGATGCACATAAGATCCGCTCGTTTGCCCCACACAAAGCCAACACGACCAGATTGGAGTCGGCCGGCTCGCCGTAGCGAATCGCAATATCGACAGGCTTGGTGTACATATCCGTCAAGCTATCGGACAGCTCTAGTTTTATGGAAACATTTGGGTAGAGATCGATGAACTCATCCACCCAATCGAGCAACATATTGCGACCAAAATCGGAGGGCGCAGTAATGTGCAGTTGACCAGATAACTCGCCACGCGCACTTGAGATCTGATCCAACCCCTCTTGCAATGTTGCCAACGCTTGCGTGGTTTTGTCTAAAAACAGTTCGCCCTCTGAGGTTAAACGCAGGCTTCGGGTAGAACGCACAAACAGCGGGAAACCGATTTGCCCTTCAAGACGCTTAATCGATGCGCTAATGGCGGCAGGTGTCATGTCCATGCTGTTAGCGGCTTTTGAAAAGCTGCCTTGGCGCGCGGTTTCGACAAAAATATTGAGGTCGTTGAGGGCTTTCATCGTGAAAAGGATGTTTGTGAAGTTTGAGCTACTATAGGGGAGATGAGCAAAGTAATTCAAGCTAAACGCCTTTGAAGGTGAAAACATTAGGTTAAGTGGTCACTTTGAGTTAGATTAGCCCGCCACTTACATCGTTACTGGATCAACAACATGAGCAACGAACAGCCGAATAACCCTCTGCATGGGTTGAGTTTAGAAAAAATCGTCACCCGACTAGTTGAACACTTTGGTTGGAATGGCCTGTATGAGCGCGTTCGAGTGAACTGTTTTAAGAAAGATCCGTCGATCAAATCTTCTCTGAAGTTTTTGCGTAAAACGCAATGGGCACGAGACAAAGTCGAAGCGCTGTATATCGAGACGTTTTGCTAAGCGTTACGCTTTCAGCTAAAAAATCCGAATCAAAAAAGGTGGCCATGAGCCACCTTTTTGTTTGTTTCTTACTTACTTGTTTCTTCGCTGACTTTTTACTGTCCGCTGCCGATTTATTCCAAATGATGCGTACTGCCAACCGTGCTTTCTAACTCAAGAATGGATTGGCGCACATGGTCAGGAATGGCCGCTTTCTCGTTATTTTTAAAATTGAACATCACGCCTGTCGCGGTTGAGACCGTCGTAATCTTGCCCCATTTTTTACTCAATACTTGATATTCCATAGTGATGCGGTCTTCTTGCATGTCGATCACGCGCGAGCCGACCAGCAACGTGTCTGGGTAAGTGACAGGCAGTTTGTAGCGACATTGCGTCTCGCTGAGTACTGGCCCAATTTGCGAGGTTTGCAGGTCGACCAGCAGATTAATTTTGTTGAAGTAATCTAAACGCGCCGTCTCAAAGTAGCGGAAATAGACCACGTTATTGACGTGTTGCAGAGCATCCATTTCACCCCATGCGACTTTGATCTCTGTGATAACGGGAAAGTCCTTTAACAGTGTGTCCATTTTTAGTGCTCCTTTTTCATCTGCATTGCCACAAATTGCGACGCGACTTATCACTTTGAGCATTTATTCTAGATGTAATCATTTAATATGTAATAAAATTGTTTTTAAAATGTGAAATGAAATGGCAATCTTATTATGTAAACTAGAAACTTTACATAATCGAGTTGAAGGCGTAAGTTTAACTAAGAGTAACCAAATAGGAGGTGTCTTATGACTGAGCTGAAAGGTTTCAATCTAGCCAAGGTGGAAAAACGCATTGACTGGACTGGCGAGCTGTTCAGTTTAAGGGTCTCAGGCGCGCCTCTGACCTTTAAAGCCGGTCAGTTCACCAAGCTTGCTTTACTCGATGATGAGGGCAAGCCTATCAGCCGTGCTTACTCTGTGGTTAATGCGCCAAGCGAGCAACACGAGTGGCTCGAATTCCTCATTGTGGCAGATCCTCAAGGGCAACTTTCTCCAAGGTTGCAAAAGCTAAAAGCGGGTGACCCGATTTATGTGGGTGAAACCGCGCATGGCGATCTCATTCACGACACCATTCCTAAGCAAGCGAGTGATCTATGGTTGCTTTCGACGGGGACTGGTATTGGCCCGTTTTTATCTTTGCTGGATGACATTAACCTGCTTCCTCACAATGATCGTATCGTGCTGGTGCATGGTGTTCGCTACGAAAAAGATTTGGTCTACAAATACCTGATTGAGCATCTTCAATTCCGATATGAAGGACGCTTAAAGTACGTGCCAATCGTGAGTCGTGAATCGTTACTCGGAAAACTGCAAGGTCGAATCCCAGAATTGATTGCTTCTGGTGAGCTTGCCAATAAAGTGGATGTGCCTTTCTCTCCGCAAAGCAGCTTTGTGATGTTGTGTGGTAACCCAGAGATGATTAAAGATACCTTGCCTGTGCTGCAAGGGCTAGGGTTAGAAAAGTATCGAACTCGAACAGGCGGTCACGTTATCTATGAGCGTTATTGGTAAGTATCCACCCATCGCTGAAACCGAGATAACTAAGTTATATCGGTGTAAATTAAAAATCACTTTTGAGACATGATACGAATTTATAGACTTATCAATTGAGCACATATACAACAATGCCTAGACTGCGTTCACTGTTGTTGTAGGTGGTTATATGTACTCTTCAATTGCGAGCAAAATGCAGCGGCTTATAGGCGGTTTCGTTGATCTGTTCGTCGTCATTAGCGTTGTCGTTGTTATCGCGTTGGGTATCAATTTTTGGCTCTATGACTTCCGTTTATCCCTGCAAGAAAACTTTACGCTTGTTTACGACACCCACGCGGTGTACCTCCTTACTGTTCCCATTCTTCTCGTGATTAACTGGTATTGGTTGAAGGAAGGGCAAACCATCGGCATGCGTTTTGTTGGTATCAAAGTGGTGATGAAAAATGGTCGTGCCGCGACCAAAGTGACAGTTTCCATCCGGCTTGGCATCAGCTATCTACTCGAAATGTTTATTCCTGGCGTTCCGTTGGTGAACCTTGTGCTGCTTGTTTTTCATCCAGAGCGACGTTTGTTGCATGATTTCCTTACCAAGACCAAAGTCGTGCAAGCACCTGACTTGCTGCTGTCTATTTTGCATGATCAAAAAAAGCCACATTAAGTGGCTTTTTAAATCAGGTCAGTCAATCAATGATTATTGCTGATTGATGTACGCTTTAAAGCGTGCTTTTGTTTCTGCATCTGCTTTTTGGTACCAGAAGTGCAGCATTTCTTCTGCTGTAGAATCTGCTTTCACTGCGGTTGCACGCGCTTGTTTCATGTCTTCAGGAATCTTTGCAGGAAGCGTGACTGGTTGCATGGTCGCTGCGCCAGCAAAAGCGACGGCTGCTGTACCGCCAGCGCGGTTGTAATCTTCGATTTCACGCACGTAATCACGGCCGATTTGCATACCCGGTTTGATCAGTTTGTCTTGGTCAACTGCGACTGCTTTGCCTGAACCATCAACCAGTTTCCAATCGAGAGCTTTGATGTTTTCTTCCGCGTCACGCATGTTGCGGTATTTTGGAACTTCAATCGTCAACTCTGCATTTGAAGTATCGAAGCGTGCCACGATAGCGTCACTTTCTACGCTTAGACGGTCATTACCTTGGTTGAAGTAAGGTGCGTAGCGGAAAACGACTTGGTTTACGCCATCCGGTAGCGTCAATGTTTTTTCAGAAGCAAAAAAGCCGCCAGAAAGTTTCGCTTTTTCACCGTTTGCTGCCAATACTGAAACGTCGTCAGGAACGCTAACCGTAACGTCTGCGAATGCCATGCCACTCATTGCTAGAGCGAGCGCGCAAGTTAAAGGCTTGATCAATTTCATTGTTTTTATCCTAAGCTTTGTAATTGTCCCAATTCGTCAAGATCGGTCGCTCAAATGTAGGGGGATCTTGGAATTCTTTGGGTATAGCGATCAACGAGATTGCATCGTTAGGTGCTTGATTGCAACTCTCAAGTGTAAGAAGTATGAAAATTTAACAAGAACGTCATTTTTATCTCATCCGTTGCGATGAAACTGTGAGCTAAGGTTAAATAGAAACAAACCGCTGCAGGGCAACGGTTTGTTTTATTCGGTCAAAGAGAAGGCATTACCTTGGTAATTTAAATGCCGGCACCATGTCCAGATTCTGTTTGTTCCTCTTCTTCTTTGAGTTCAGCCATTTCTTCTTGCTGTTGTGCTTTCTCGATGCTCAACCACCAAACGAACAACTCATACCAAATCGCCAGAATAACCGCACCTAAGAACAGGCCAACGATACCGTAGAAAAGCATACCGCCGATGGCCCCAAGCAGAATCACTGGCATTGGTACGTCTACACCACGGCCCATAAACATTGGTTTTAGTAAGTTCTCAGACAGCGCACCGACAACCGCCCACACGGTAAACATGGTCGCGGTTGTGCTGTCTTGCGTCATGTACATGTAGCCAATCACTGGCAATACGGCAAGCAGCGCAGGAAGCTGAGCGATACATAAAATCATCAGAATCAGAGTGAGCAAACCAGCAGCAGGAACGCCAAACACAAAGAAGCCAGCACCGATCAATAGCGCTTGAATCGCAGCCACACCAACTACGCCCAGCAGCACGCTTTTAATGGTCGCGGCGATAAGCGTTGTCCAGCTTTTCGCGTTTTCGCCAGCGGTACGGATCGCGATAGTTTGCAGGCCCGATGCCAACGATTCTGAATACGTCATAAAGCCAGCAGCGATAGCCAGTGACAAGATAGACAGCAACAAGCTACCTAACACGCCGCCAACCATGCCAAGCAAAGAGGTTAATGCTGACTTGATTTGTGGCATAAAGGTTTGTATTGCTTGCTCTAAGTTAGTCGCAAAGAGCGTCCATACTTCATAAAGTTTGTCACCCACAAGAGGCCAATCAGCAACTGAAGCTTTAGGTCCAGGGATTTTCACCTGACCATTTTGCAGTACGTCCAACGCGTGTGTTGCACCATCCACGATAGAGCCCGACACCATCACTAGTGGCGTTACCAGCAGGGCGATACCCAGCAGTGCGATTGTCGTGGCAGCCAAGCCGCGTCTACCGCCGTAAGCGCGTTGCAGTTTTTTGGTCAGTGGTAGTAGCGCTACCGCGATGATGGCACCCCAAATCACTGGAAGGATGAAAGGCCTGATGATGTCGTACGTAAACATCAGCAATACGAAGATCAAGCCAATACGTATCGCTGATTCCACCATGTTACTGATGAAAAGCTTACTTTCATTTCTTTCCGATTGTTTATCCATTTTTGTTTACCTGATGATCAATGTTGGAACTGACGAGACTTGAAACAACAATCGCCATATAAAACACACCTGTAATGGCCTCTAAATACACCACGACTTGAGCCAGTGGCGTTAGAGGGCTGATGTCGCCATAACCGAGCGTGGTTAAGGTGACGAAACTGAAATACGCCGCATTGGAGAAGTTCTGCCCCCAAGAAATCGCTTCCATACCGGTAAAGGCTTCAGGCGAGAACTCAAGCAGAATGAGGTAGGCAATCGCCCACATCAGACCAAGCAGCAAGAAAAGCGCGACCGAGCCAATCACTTTGTTGCTGTTGACGTGGCCAGTGAAAAGAATCTGTCTTGCGATGGATTTAAAAGTGCCGAAAAAGAACGCGAAGGTGAGGGCAAGCATCACCACATTCATCTCGCGGATGTTAAAAACGGTCTTGATCACAATCACTAGTACCCAAACACCAAACAGGGTATAGAGGAATCGAGACCACGTTTTGTCAAAGCGAAGGCTGGCAAAACAGACAATGAACGTGAGAACTGTGAACGCCTGCAGTATGTGTTCAATCGTCCCTTCGCCCACCACTTGTGCCATCGCACTCCCTAGCAACAAAATCACCAGCGCTAAGGTTAGATAGAAGAAGTTGTTTTCTTCATTAATGTTTTTGAGTTTTTTACCAATGACCATGGTTCTTCTCACTTAGTTACTGTTCATTTTCTGCTGATGAATCTTTCATCACCATAATGGACGCAGAAAGCCCGAATCGAAGATCAACATCTTCAGGAAGCTCTTGGATGGAGATTCGTACCGGAATACGTTGTGCTAAGCGAATCCACTGAAAAACAGGGTTCACGTTTGGCAGAAGGTTGTAACCGACCGTGCCGTCTTTCGGCGCAATACCCCAACCGATAGAGTCAACGGTCGCGTCGATAGGCGTGTCTGGGTGAGACATCAAGGTGACACGAGCTCGGCTACCCGGTTCGATTTGCGCGAGTTGGTTTTCGCGGAAGAAGCCAAATACCCAGAAACTGTTTTTGTCGATCAGTGCGAGCAGCGGTTGGTTTGCGACCGCTTGTGTACCGTTTCGAATATCGAGGTTAGACACAAAACCATCGACGGTCGCATAAACTTTGGTGAAACTGAGGTTAAGGCGCGCTGACTTTAATTGCTCTTCTGCAGATTTGATTTGCAGTAGCGATTCCTCGTAAGCGATTTCACGACGAATCAGATCCTTGTGAGAAACAGCGCCGCGGTCTTTCGCGCGAATGTCTTTAAGGCGATCGTATTCGATTTTTTTACCGCGAGAGCTCACGATGGATTTTTCCAACGCCACTTCGGCTTGAGATAGTGCGACTTCGTAAGTAGTTGGGTCGATTTCAAACAGTAAATCGCCCGTTTTCACTTCTTGGTTGTCTTGCACCGAAACATTCACAATTGGGCCAGACACTCGCGGTGCGACCTTGATGACGTTCGCGCGTACTTGGCCATCGCGTGTCCATGGGTTATTAAAATACTCTTCAAATTTTTGATAGCCGAGCCAAGCTGCGCCACCAAGAATGACAAGATTGAGTGCGATTACGAATAGTTTTTTCATCTTGTTTGGCACCTAAAATTGAATATAAAAGCTGTCGATGGCCACCACATAACCAACCATGATGGCAATAAACGTCAGAGACGGAAAAGCGATGAAGCGAGACAAACGTGTCTTGTTCAATATCATCACCGTTATCCACGTTGCCGTGACGGCGAGAAAGAGCACCAGTAGCGTGGGAGAAAAGTAAATGTCTCCCCAAGAGAGTTCATGAGGCATTAGAGATCCTCCGTTTTGTTCTTATCGCTGTTTTCCGTCGGTGTTTCGATAGGCAAAGGTGGCAACGTACGGTTTTCTTCATCCAGATAACCGTCCCAATCGGTACGATCTTGCATCTGCTTGGCGATGGATTCTTCAAGGAATGGTTTCCCCGTTTGTGCCTGCCAGCCGCCGCCCAACGCTTTGTACAGCGCGATCACTTGGTTCGCGACATTGCCTTTAATTTGCGCGTAACTGTCTTCCGCGCGCGTCATTTTTTCGACTGAGTTGAGCAGTCGCTCGAAAGAAATTTGGCCATTTTCGTACTGCGTCATGGAGATGTTGAACGCACGAATGGAAGAGTTGACCGATTGCAAACGTAAATCTTTTTGCTGCAAATACAGGTCATACGCTTCGATCGCATTGGTCACTTCGTTCACGGCTTGCAGCACTTTTTTGTTGTAGTTGGTCAGCGTTTCTTGGAAACGAGCATCTTCGAAACGAATGTTATTTTTCACGCGTCCGTATTGGAAAATGTTCCAACTGAACGTTGGGCCAACCACCATGGTGAGCGAATCGCTAAAACTGAAACTGCTGCCATCGGGAACCGTACTGTCGATACCGATGGAACCGAACAACGAAAAGCTTGGGTACAGAGCCGTTTCCGCCACGCCAATCTGCGCACTTTGCGCGCGAGCTTGCATCTCAGAGACTTGCAAGTCCGGACGTCGCATCACTAAGTTCGCGTCCACTTGCGTATCTAAAAGCGGTGGACGAGGTACAATGGAGTGCTCGTCGGTGCCCGATAGAGCCGATTTTCTGCCTGTCGATTTGAACTGCGCTTCATAGTCAGCAATTTGCTGCGTCAAACCGTCCGATTGCAGCAATTTCTCTACTTCTTCAGGCAATACGCCCAGTAACAAAGCCAGTGCCGTGCGCGATTGCTTCATCGCGACTTCTAGGCTTGGTTGCGCGGCTTTTGTGGTGTAAAGCTGGTTTTTCGCTTGCTGTACGTCTAGCTCTGTTACGTTGCCGGAATCAAACTGAACTTGGGTGATGTGCACAACGCGTTCTTGAATTTCGATATTGCGGCGAGACAGCAAAATACGTTCTTGGAATGTGCGATAGTTGATGTAATTGCGCGCTACTTCGGCGGTGATGGTGACCATGATGTCGTGATACGACGCGATGGATGCGTAATAACCAGCTTCTGCAGATTCGATTCCTCGAGCGTATTTGCCCCAAATATCCATTTCCCACGCAGCATCAAACGACAGAGCGGCGTTGTTTACACCCTGATCATTCACGTAGGCACGCGCTAGATTTCCTGACACGGTTTGAACTTGCGGGTATTGCAAGCCGGTCGAAATGCCAAGTAATGAACGCGCTTGAACAATGCGCAGCCCCGCGGCTTCTATGTCTAGGTTTTGCTCATTCGCCAACTCGACTAATCGATTGAGCGTCGGGTCGTTAAACTGCTGCCACCACTGTTGTAATTGTTGCTCGGATTGCTGGGTATCTTTGGCTGCTTTTTCCACCGACCAATCGCTTGGCAATGGCGATTGCGGTGGGTGGAAATAGTCTGGCCCCACAGTGGTACACGCACTGAGCCCGAGCAGGGAAAGTATGGCGAGGCTTGGTTTGGTTAGTTTTGGAAGCATCATATCCCCACCTTTAAAACCGCTTCTGTTGTAAGTTCACCCAATCGATATCCTCGTAGGTTTGCTTGCAATGCTTGATTGCTTCGAACACGTTCCGTTTTAAATTCAGCAAGATATAAAAACCGGCTATCTCGGAATAAGCGTAGTCAGATAAATCCAACTCACTAAAAAAATCTTCCAGTTTATCTTCGAATGTTTGGTAATCCTGACTGTATTGGTCGAATACGGAGTCGAGTTCTTGTGTTGCTTGGTGGCTGGCTAAAGCGCCCGCCATCAAAGGAATGATGGAATCGCGGTGTTGTTGGCGAAGCTGAGTAATCAGCGGATTGGTCATCAACTTTTTCTCGGCGGCCATTAAGATGTTGATGTGATTACTGAGTACATCACACGCTTTGCTAAACGCGCCAATCGCTTCTGGTGTGGTTTTGTCAAAGTGTTTGTGGTTGATTTTCGAACCCCACACCTTGAGCTTTTTCGATGAAACGTTGAGCGTCACCAAGTGCAAGGCCCGTTTGAGCTGCGTGATAATCGAGCTGGACTGCTTCTGATAGGAGTCAAACAGATCCCGAGTGTGCCTAAAGTAGCGCTCTTTTATGGTCAAAAAGAGGTGTTCTGGTCGTGAGCTAAACGGGAAGTAGTGCGCGAAAATGATCATGAACACCACCATGTAGAACAGCAGCATGATCGTCATGAGGATCCCGAAGTGATAGAACATGTTGTTATCTAAACCGAGCACAAACAAGCCCACCATGTAGAAAATCGTCACTGGCCCGTTAAACAGATAAAAGCCGATAAAGGTGTAGATAAAGATGAACAGGCCAAGTTCTAACCCGAGATCCAATTGCGGAAGAATGAAGACGTAAGAAGGCACCGCGAACAAGAAGCCGAAAGTGAACAGCACAAGCAACAAAATCGGGTGCACAGGCACGAACGACAGCAAAGACATAAACATGGTCGAGAAGACCACGAACGAATAGCCGCCTGGCGGATTGAAATAAATCCAAATCAGTCCAGCAACCCAATAAGTGACAAAGGTTTTGACCGCGGTTTTAAAGTTTTCTGCGTCCCACCATAAAAACTTGCCTTTCGGTTTCGGCAGCGGCACGTCAAAGGAGACATTGTTCGTCACAGAGTCAATGCAGCTAATGCTCTCCGCTAAACGCGACAAGTTTTGATGCATGAGCCCCAAGAGGTGCCCCAGCATAAGCGCAGAGCCTTTCTCTAGGTGCGCTGCGTCTTCAAGCAACGCCTGGTTGTATTCGACTTTGAACTCTTGAGCACGAAAAGCGGGCTCTTTTTCGTCCCAGACTTGTTGGCAGGTATCAAATAGCGCGTCAATTTCCGCAACGGCTTGATCAAAGTTGCTGATGCTTTCACGGTCTTGCTGGTGGCTAAAGTGGCTGTGTGCCGCGACGGTCAATTGTTGCGTTACTTGCTTGTTCAAATGAACCGCCAAGCGCCACTCTTTCATGTAGGCCGACACGTCGCTGCATTCCACACTGACTGTGGCAAAACGCTGTTCGAGCGCGTTTTGGGCGGCAAACATCTGTTCGATAAGAGAATCCACGTTAGGTTGTGGCTCTTCAGCTTCTGGATTTTCTTCTCCCTCTTCTTGAAGAGAGACTTGCCCTGCCGATTTTTGCTCGAAATTTTGCAAGATAGCGGTGAACAACGCGCGTTGTGCTTGGTTGAGTTGTTCGATGAGCTGTCTTAGGTTTTGTTCTGTTTTGGTCGGGAATAAGAAAGTCCCCACGAGTGTGTAAACCACCACCCCAAACACCGTCATATAAGCGCGGTCAACGCCATAAAGAAACGCACCTTCTGCGTCACCGCCATTGGACATCATCAGCGTCATCACACCGGTCAGCATGAGTAGCGTTGGATCTTTTTGATAGGCATTACGGAAGTAAAAAATGAAAGAGACCACAACCGACACGCTCAGCATGTACAGCAAGCGGTCTTGAGCAAACAATCCCACCAGTAACAAGCCAACGACGGCGCCAACCAATGTACCGAACACGCGTAAGGTACCTTTGGCGAGGGATTCACGACGACTGCCTGTGGATGCAATCAGCATCACTGTGGTTGCGGCCGTCGATGCTTGCGGCCAACCCATGGCAAACGGGATCAGATAAGCCAGAGTCAGGCTAAGCGATACTTTAATAGCGAATTTTATTTTGTCGTTCATAGTGTCAAAGTTTGCTCAGGCTTATCGTTATAAGTTGATGAATTTCTTATGTGAATAATCAGAATCTTGTTCTGAATAAATTCGGGGGGCGGAATATAGCGGGTGAAAAAGTGTGCTTTGTAAACCCTTTGTCAAAACACAAAGTGCGTATTTGGCTCGATCTCGTGCTAGCCCTTGGCGTTATTGACGAAACGCCTAAAACGAGCAAAATCGCGATCTGTGACAATTCTCACTTTTGAAACAAAATCGTCGTGTTGTGTGAGCCAATTCTCACCTTATATCCTTCGCCTGATACTAAAGCAGGCCGCTCGTACCATCTGCAATGAGCTTTGCTGCTTTAAAAAGCATAGATGATGAATGGGTATTTGAGAGGGAAAGTTATTATTTTTTATCGGCTTGCCGATTGTTCGCTTGTTTTTTTGGATCGAGATAAAAAAACCAAAGCGATACCACCAAGAATGATGCCACTGGTTAAAAGTGTATGCAGTGAAAGAGACTCGTGGAGTACGACGGTACCTAACAGTAAAGCAATGGCTGGCACGGAAAGTTGGCTGACGGCGGCTTGAAGTAAAGAGAGCTTACGCATTACTTGATACCAAAGCGTATAACCAAGGCCAGATGCAATGGCGCCAGACGTGATAGCGAGCAAGATTCCGCCTAGAGAGAGATGGATTGAGGACAGCATCAACGGTGATAGGAGTGTGCCAATTATAGATGCAGCGATAAACCCCCATGTGATGCCACTACTTGGAGAAGGCGCTTGTTTGCCGAGCGCAGTAAACGCAGCCCAACAAACGCCAGAAATCAACATGAGAAGTGCAGAACTGATATCGGGGCGCGTGGCAGATGGCAACATTAACCAAACAAAGCCAACAATCGAAAGGCCGATACCGATGATTTCGAGAAACTGAAAGCGCTCACCTTGCCACCAATAGATGACCAGTAACGTCAGTTGCACGGCACCAAACAAAAGCAAAGCACCGGTTCCTGTCGCCAGTTGTAAGTACGCGAAAGAGAAAAGGGCAGCGTAACCAAATAACGCCACGCCAGCAAAAAAGCGAAAGCGAGAAGTTGGCCGATCGGTTTTCCACTGACCTCTCACGACAAGCAATGCGATTAAGGTAATCGCGCCAGATATCAATCGGACGAGAGTGAAGCTTCCTGCATCAATCAACCCTTCGGCCAATGCAAGTCGGCACAATAATGAATTGGCGGCGAACGCCAGCATCGTAATAGCAGTGAGTAAAAAGGTCGACATCCTTGGCCCTTAACGCAGAAATATGGATAGAGTGTAGCGTCAAACGACCTTTTTCATTAGTTGATAAAGTGATTAGTTATAGCTGTCAGAGCGAGAAAATCAGCAAAAATCACCAGAGAAAACCTGAACTTAGCCTGAGTGTTACTGTGGTAGGGATGGTTGTTCGTACAATGACTTGATGGTGTTTTTCAACCACAGCAATTTGGGATTGTACGCATTGCGTTTATGCCAAATCATGGTAAATGGAATCAGTAACTTGTCTTGTTGAGTTTGGTCTAACGGAATTGGCAAGCCCACCAAATCGAGATGCAGCTTTTCTGTGTAGCTTTTGCAATAGTGCGGCGCGGTGGTGATCATGCCATGCGTCGGCTGCGCAGCCATAAAAAGGGATTGCTCAAAGTTGGACATCGTCAGCCCGATAGAGCGTTGTCGCCCTAGCTCCGTTAACACTTCATCCAACGCCCAAGTTTCACTTTTTTCCCAAACAATATTGATGTGTTGGTAGCTCAGAAAGGTCTCGAGATTCCACTCTTGCTGTAATGCCGGATGATCTTTATGTAAATACACCATCGGCAGGTCATAAAATAGAATCTCAAAATCTAAGAAATACGGCAGAAGATCCAACGATTCTTTCGATCTCGGGTGACTTTCTCGGCCGGTAAAACCGATATCCGCCTCGCCTCGAATGATGGCGTCGAGTGAATCGTAATCCCAGTTACTGGTTTTTACTTTCGCTTCAGGGTATCGCTGGTGGATAGCGACGATGAGTCTGTCCAGCACCGTGAGCACTAATGGCGACTCAATCGTGATATCAAAACGCACTCCTTTAGGCGTAATATCGCTGCGTTTTTCTGCAATCTGGCTGCCAATTTGCAGCCATTCTGCTAGATCTTGCTCCATGCTTTGCGCCAAAGGCGTTGGCGCAAGACCTTTAGGTGTTTTGACAAACAAAGGATCATCGAACCAATGACGAAGTTTGTTGAGCGACTTACTTACGGTAGAGGGCGTAATGTTCAGCTTTTTCGAGGCTTTCGAGACGCTTTGCTCTTGCAGCAACAATTGCAGAGTGAACAGTAAGTTTAAATCAAGTCGCGCTAGGGATTTCTTCATAATGGGTATCGTGAACAGGCTTTGGAATCAATAGTATTAGAGCAAGGCTGATTACGCTACCTAACACTAAGATAAACACCAACATATTCAGTGCACTAACGCCGATGAAACCCATAAACCAAATATAGAACGCTGAACTACAAACTTGAGCAATGCCCAGTAGTGAGCTCGCCACGCCAGCTTGTTGAGAGAATGGGCTGAGCGCTTGGCTCATGGCCACGCCAAAGCCACAAGCGAAGCCAGCGCAAATCAGCCCAAGTCCGAACACATAGTAATGAGATTGTCCATCATGGAAATGGGCAGCACTGAGCACGATGGCTGCACAAGCGAGTAATACTTGAGAGGTCATCATTAAGGTTCGCTGCTTAAAAATCCCCAATGCCAATGGCGCCGAGAACGAAATCAACATACTGATCGTCGCAGTCCCTGCCATGATGGAAGAATAGCCACCGCGATCAAAACCAAGCATGCTCATCACGACAATTGGTGAAGCGTTAACAAAGGTCAGAATGGTGGTCACTCCAAGTGCAGTAATGATCAGCCTACTGATAAAAAATCGCTCGAAGAAAGTCTCTTGATGGCTCTCTGGCGCTGTCTGCTCTTCACCTTGTTGGCTGGGTAGTGATTCCTTAAGAACAAAAATGGCCAATACACTGACGAGAATGCCCATTCCTGCCATTGTGGTAAACAAACTCGGCCAAGGAAATTTCAGCATAATCAAGTGACCAATCACGGGTGCGATTACTGGAATGATACAGGTGATGCCATTGAGCATCGACAATACTTTCGCGCGGCGTTCATCGTCTAACGTGTCGCGTAAAATCGCGAACGCGACGACATAGCAAGATCCAGCCCCGATGCCTTGGCAAAAGCGAGCAATCAAGAAAGCGTTTGGTTGCTCAGCCATCCCGCCGAGAAAAGACGCGAGCACGAAGATCATCGCGCCGACGACGGCAACAGGCTTTCGTCCCACAGAGTCTGCAATTTTTCCCGCGAATAACATGGTGGTAGCCATGCCAGCTAAATAGATCGAAAACGCAATATGCAACTGTGATTCACTGGCGTTGAGATCTGACGCAATTTGAGGCAAACCAACAAGATACAAATCAATGGCAGTAGGGTAGAGTAAAACGAGTGCAAAACTACAAAGTAAAAAACGGGACATGGAAACCTCTCTATCGAATGGCGAGGATAATAGAGTGCTAAACGTTTGCCTGCGAGTGGGAAATACGACACTAGGTATTTCTATTTACGACATACCCTGTATGAATTGAGCATAAAAACAACAAGGAAGATTATGATTACCATTGAAAAGTATTCGCCTGAGCGACATGAACAAACTTGCGAACTTAGCGTGCTAGAAGAGCAATCGCAGTTTACGGTCGCGGATGTGGGTGAAATGCTTACACGTCTTGAACCCACAGAGCTTCCGCATCTGATTCTGGCAGACGATGACGTGGTTGGCTTTTTTCTATTTGATGCAGCTTACAGCGAGAAATACGATTTTTGCCCTAAAAACAGTTTAGGCGTACGTGCTTTGCTGGTGGATCACCGTCATCAAGGCAAAGGCATCGCCAAGCAAGCCATTCAACAGTTTGCCGATTTCGCCAAGCGCCATTATCCCGAGTTTGAGGCGCTTTATCTCACCGTGAATTGCCGCAACATACCTGCTTATCAGTGCTATTTAAAATCAGGGTTTGAAGATACCAATGAGCTTTACCACGGCGGCCCCGTTGGACCGCAGCACATTATGAGACAACCGATTTAAGTTCGCTGTTAGGTGAGTGTTTGCATATGGCATTCAAACTTTTAACTACACAACATTTTAAGATACCAGTGTCATATATACTTTAAGTGTTTAAATGAACAATATGATGGAGTGTCTTATGGATTTTATAGAACGAGTTCAAGCTCTTTCCAAAAAAATTCCCCAAGTATCAGCGAGTTTAGCTACAGAAGAAGCAACAAAAAACGCATTAGTAATGCCATTTTTGCACTCTGTATTAGGTTATGATGTCTTTAATCCAAATGAGGTTATCCCTGAGTTTACTGCTGACATTGCTACGAAGAAGGGAGAAAAAGTAGATTACGCGCTCATTAAAGATGGGGTTGTACAAATTCTTATCGAGTGTAAAAAATTTGGTGAGCCATTGGCCACTAAACATGCTAATCAATTGTTTCGGTATTTTTCAGTAACCAATGCACGTATTGCGATTTTAACTAATGGATCTGAATATCAGTTTTTTACGGACTTAGACGCTCCAAATAAAATGGATGAAAAGCCGTTTTTGACTTTGGATCTTGCCAATCTTGATGAGCACGTAATTCCCGAAGTGAAAAAGCTTACCAAGTCTTCTTTTGATGTTGAGTCCGTAGTTGATGCTGCCGGTGAGCTCAAGTACCTCAATCAAATTAAAAAAGCACTTCATGAACAGTTTCAGAACCCTGAAGAGGAGTTTGTAAAATTCTTTACTTCAAAAGTGTACGATGGCGTCCAAACCGCAAAAGTCAAAGCACAGTTCATGGATATTACAACTAAGGCTCTAAAACAATTCTTGAACGACAGCATTAATGCTCGATTGAAATCTGCAATTGGTGGAGATGATAAAGCACCGATCAAGGTAGACGATGGCGTTAACACCTTTGAAGAATCTGTTGAACCCGTTCAAGATAAACCCAAAGTTCAAACGACAGATGAAGAGATCGAGGGTTTTAATGTCGTTAAAGCGATATTGCGACAACAAGTTGATGTACAGCGAGTGTGTGCCCGTGATACGCAAAGTTATTTTGGTATCCTGCTTGATGACAACAATAGGAAGCCATTATGTCGCCTTTGGTTCAATACCAAACAAAAGTACATTGGCATCTTTGATGAAGCTAAAACAGAAACCCGTCATCCAATCGACTCGATTGATGATATTTTCAAATTTAGCGAGCAATTGCAAAGTACGCCAGCACTTTACGAATAGACTTACATAGAAATGCAAATGAAGCTCCAACACATGATTTTTCTGATGTTTGTGTTGGGGCTTTTTTATTATTCAATCATCTTAGTTTCGTGCAAACCTAGGTATCTTTGAGGTTTGGATGGACATTTAACTTTAAAACATATAGTTAAGGTGACTTGGATAGTAAAAACACCAAGGATGGAAATATGAGAATTGAAACTGACAATTTAGAACGGCCGCAGGTGCTTGCGTTGTTGGAAGAGCATTTACAGGACATGTACGCTACATCGCCACCAGAGAGCGTGCATGCGTTAGATGTAAGCAAGTTGAAGCTGCCTTCAATCACGTTTTGGACAGGCTGGGATGGTGAGCAGCTATTGGGATGTGTGGCAATGAGCCAACTAGAAGATGGTCACGCAGAGTTGAAATCGATGCGTACGACGCCGTCGGCGAGAAAACAGGGCGTGGCATCCCGCTTACTCAATCACGTGATTGAGCAAGCGAAACATCAGGGGATACAACGTTTAAGTTTGGAAACTGGGTCGATGGCATTTTTTGAACCCGCGCATCGCCTATATGAAAAACATGGCTTCGCGTACTGCGAGCCGTTTGGCGACTATCAACCTGATCCAAATAGCCGCTTTATGACCCTAGCGTTGTAGCCCGTCGCGACTAAAAGTTAAAGTAGTAATTAGCTCCTGGCGAGATGAGTGATGCACGCTCACGCGCCAGTTGTTTTCTTCTCTCTCTAATACGCTTCGCGTTGTCTTTATCTAAGTTTGCATCCAATTGATGATCAAGGCGTGATATCTCCGCATCTAACGCGTTAATGCGCTGTTGACGCTGATATTCTTGATGGCCTAACTGATAGTTTTTAAGGAAAAGATCGTTAGAGCAAACGCCATAGTAGGTTTTTCCTTCTACACCCACCGTGTAACCATTGTCTGGCGAACAGTAAAGAATAGTGCCTTTATCAAAACCGTCTTGCCACTCAACGTGATTTGGCGTTACGCCTGCTTCGCGACAGTCTTTAATATATTCGTACAAAATGTTTGGGTTGTTGCCTGAGCGGCCATCTTGGTAGCCGACGCGATACCAATCTGCGGTTTGGCATTGTTCTGGCGACATGCTGCTACAACCAGAAAGTAATGCAAACATGGCAAAGAGAAGCGCAATGCGTTTCATGAAGTGGATTCCTTGTTACTGCGTTAGGTTCGCTGATTATAAATGAACAGTGTTCATTTCCAATAGATAAAATTAATAATTACCGACTTATTGATGCGTTGAGATTGTGAGTTTGTCGGCTTGAAGCAAAAATTTTTTGCTTGTGGAACGAGCGTTGTTCGTCAGTAGTGATGTTACGAATAGAGTACTTTGCGTGAAGGTAGAGGCGAGATTAGTGAGGTGGGAATCTCTTCGTAAGCCGCATCTATAAACAGTTGCCTGCGCGAATGTTACTTTTTCTCAGAGATTCCCATATCAAAAGCCCCTCGTTCGAGGAGGAACGGGACTTTCGATAATTTTATGCTTAACTTTCAAATGAAAGTTTGTTGCCAAACGCGGACTTCCAGTCTTTATCAAATTGATCGACAGCCGACTGAACTGCTGGGTGAGAAAACATCTGCGCGGCCACATCGACAGGCAAGGTAATCGCTTCAATGCCTAACTTCATCACTTCCATCGCTTGTTGGGTATTCTTAAAACTCGCGGCCAAAATTTTTGTAGGCAGTTGGTTTTGATCCAGTAGCAATTGCAGGTCTGCGACCACTTCTACACCGTTTCCGTTCATCGCATCAATACGGTTCACATAAGGCGCAAGATAGTCAGCGCCGCACAATGCCGCAAGGAAACCTTGCTGGGCAGAGTAAATAGCAGTGGCGAGCACTTGAATTCCCTCTTTTTTCATTAACTTAATTGCCGATAAGCCTGTTTCGGTTGCTGGCACTTTGACGACCATATCATAAGGTAATTCATGGATTTGGCGCGCTTCTTCCACCATGCCTTCTACAGTTGTGCTCACCACTTGAGCATGGAAACGGGGTGCGCCCCCTAACGCTTCTTGCATGCCAGCTAAGGTTTGGTTCAAGCCTTGTTTTGATTTCGCCAAAATACTTGGATTTGTGGTTACCCCTTTCAGAGGTAGGCATTGGCTAAAGCGTTTTACTTCTGCCACGTCAGCAGTATCTAAATAGAGTTCGATCATGGGTTCTACCTTATACAAAATCTTCGTTTTGATGATGGGATCACTATAGATCTGACAATCCGCTGAGATCTTGATTTTGATCAATTGTAATTTCAATTGAAACTATAATAATTTCACAAAACGAAAGTTAAGTGGCAATGTTTCATTATCAAATGAAGCTTTCAGAAAAAGAAAAGCGTGAAAAGTAGAAGAGCAAACCAAGAGGCGGACAGCAATGTATTTCAATATTCAGAGGTTCTCGACCCACGATGGTGATGGTATTCGCACCATTCTGTTTCTGAAGGGATGCAGTTTGTCCTGTCCTTGGTGCCAAAACCCAGAAAGCCGCAGTGAAAAGCACTCTCTGCTGTTTGATGAGCGCAGTTGTATAGCGGACTGCCAGCTTTGTGTGTCGGCTTATAAACAAACCGTAAACGGCGACATGGCGAGCGATGGTATCCGACGCATTGACGATCAAATCATCATCAATCGAAAAGCCATGAGCGAAGCGCAGATCATTGCGCTGCGAAACGTATGTCCAACACAAGCGCTCAGCATATGTGGAGAAGCGGCGAAATCGGACGACCTGTTTGAAGTGTTGATGAAAGACAAGCCTTTCTACGATCAAAGCCAAGGTGGCGTGACATTTTCTGGTGGCGAGCCTCTGATGCAGCCAAATCTTGTAGCAGAACTTGCCGAACGTTTGCATCAAAACCATGTGTCTACGGCGGTGGAGTCGTGCATGCATGTTCCGTGGAAAAACGTAGAAAAAGTCGCGCCGTATATTGATTGCTGGTTAGCGGATCTTAAACACACCGACGAAGAAAAGTTTCTCTGCTGGGCGAAGGGATCGTTAAAACGCATCAAAGACAATTTTAGAAAATTGGCACCAATTGCCAAACGCATTGTTATTCGCGTGCCGGTTGTGCCGGGCTTCAATGACACCATTGATGAGCTCAAATCGATCATTGATTTCGCTGCTTCTTTAGAAAGCTGTCAAGAACTTCACTTGCTGCCGTACCACACGCTCGGCATCAATAAATACCGTTTGCTCGATATGCCTTACGAGTGTTCTGACAAACCATTAAATAATCCAGAACTGCTAGAAAACGCAATGCAATACGCAAGCGAACATACTCAACTTAACGTGATTGTTAGAGGTTAACCATGGACCTACATACCCTTCCAGAGCGAATCAAAGCCCACAAATCGGCACTGGTCAACATCGTAACGCCGCCTATCTGTACCGAGCGCGCAGAGGCTTACACTTGGGCGTATCAGGCAAATGAAGACAAACCTGTGATTGTGCAACGAGCACTGGCGCTACAAGAGCACTTACGCACTCGTACCATTTGGATTAAGCACGACGAGCTGATTGTAGGCAACCAAGCGAGCAAAGTACGCGCTGCGCCGATCTTCCCTGAATACACGGTGCGTTGGATTGAAGCGGAAATCGACGAACTGGCCGACCGACCAGGGGCTGGTTTTGCGGTAAGTGAAGAAGACAAACAAAGCATTCACGCCATTACGCCATACTGGCGCGGTAAAACGGTTCAAGATCGCTGCTATGGACTCTTTACCGACGAGCAGCAAGAGATCTTAGCCAGCACCATCATTAAAGCCGAAGGCAACATGACTTCGGGTGACGCGCACCTTGCAGTGGATAACGAAAAAATCCTGAAGATCGGTATGAACGGGCTGCTGGATGAGGTTCGTCAGCATCGCGTTAATAACGACGTGTCGACGTATGAAGGATTGAAGAAAGAGCAGTTTTATAAGTCCGTCGAAATTGTCTTGCTTGCGATTCAGGAACACATGGTGAGTTACGCCGATCTCGCTCTGGAAATGGCACAAAACGAAACGCGACCAGAGAGGAAAGCGGAGCTGGAGACAATCGCAGAAAACTGTCGTCATGTGGCTTTCCATGCGCCAACCAACTTCTGGCAAGCTCTGCAACTGAGCTATTTTGTGCAGTTGATGTTGCAAATTGAATCGAATGGCCACTCTGTTTCATTCGGTCGGATGGACCAGTTCCTAAACGACTACTACGTGCGTGATCTTGAAAGTGGCGCGATGAACAAAGCGTTCGCCCTTGAGTTATTGCAAAGCTGTTGGTTGAAATTGCTTGAAGTAAACAAGATTCGCTCTGGCGCGCACTCAAAAGCATCGGCAGGTTCTCCTCTGTATCAAAATGTCTGTATCGGTGGCCAAAAGCTGAATGAGAATGGAGAACCTGAAGATGCCGTAAACCCGCTATCTTGGGCGATTTTAGAGTCCTGTGGTCAGCTACGTTCCACGCAACCGAACTTGAGTGTTCGCTATCATGAAGGTCTGAATCAAGAGTTCTTGATGGGCTGTATTGAAGTGATCAAATGCGGATTCGGTATGCCTGCATTCAACAACGATGAAATCGTCATTCCAGAGTTCATCAAGCTAGGTGTCGAGAAAGAAGATGCTTACAACTATGCGTCTATTGGCTGTATTGAAACCGCTGTTCCAGGCAAATGGGGTTACCGTTGCACGGGTATGAGCTTCATTAACTTTGCGCGTATTTTGCTGGCGGCGCTTAACGAAGGTGTGGATGCAACCACGGGCAAAGTCTTCTTGCCGCATGATAAGTCGCTGGCAAAAGGCAACTTCGAGAGTTTTGATCAAGTCACCGCTTCTTGGGCGGAGCAAATTCGCTACTACACACGTAAATCGATTGAGATCGATACCGTAGTCGACAGCGTGCTTGAGCAGCAAGCGCAAGATATTTTCTGCTCATCGCTGGTGGATGACTGTTTGGCGCGCGGTAAAACAGTAAAAGAAGGCGGAGCGAAATACGATTGGGTATCTGGCCTGCAAGTGGGTATCGCCAATTTGGGTAACAGTTTGGCGGCGATCAAACATTTGGTGTTTGAAGAAGCACAAATCAGCCAAACGGAATTGGCAAAAGCATTAGAAGAAGACTTCGATGGTATTGAGAACGAACAACTTCGCCAACGCTTAATCAACTTCGCGCCAAAATACGGCAATGACGACGATAATGTCGACCAACTGCTGGCTGATGCTTACCAAGTTTATATCGATGAGTTGGCGCAATTTGTCAACACACGTTATGGGCGCGGACCAATTGGTGGTGGCTACTACGCGGGAACATCGAGCATCTCTGCCAACGTGCCATTTGGCGCATCCACGATGGCAACACCAGATGGTCGAAAAGCGAAAACGCCACTGGCGGAAGGCGCAAGTCCAGCATCGGGCTCTGACCGTTTGGGACCAACGGCGGTGTATAACTCAGTCGGTAAAATTCAAGCCAATAAAATCCTAGGTGGCGTGCTGCTTAACCAGAAGTTAAGCCCAGCGGCTGTCGCTTCAGAAGGGGATAAGCTCAAGCTTTCAATGCTGATTCGCACCTTCTTTAATCACCACAAAGGTTGGCACGTGCAGTACAACATCGTCTCTCGTGAAACCTTGCTGGCAGCGAAGAAGAACCCTGAGCAATATCGTGACCTTGTCGTACGAGTTGCGGGCTATTCAGCCTTCTTTACCGCGCTGTCACCAGACGCGCAGGATGACATCATCGCCCGTACCGAACACGAGTTGTGATGGTCTCAACCCTTGTTAATGTAGAAGGCACCGATAGGTGCCTTTTTGTTTACTCTTCAATGGTTATGCCACTAGAGCCGGGAAGCTGCGACACAAAATTGGAGCCCATGAGTTTAGAGGGTGTGTATACACCGGCTTCAGGCTTCGTATGTAGCAGGTGTTCTACAATCGCCAGAGATCCCGTTACGGTTAAGCTGTAGCCATTGGCCGTTTGTACTCGTGCTGTTTTGCTTTGTCCGAGTTTGTTACTTGCTTTACCCCACACATATGTGGGTAATTGGTTTCTTTGCTCCTCATTCGGTCCTTTTACGGTTCTTTCAATACGGCTTTTTATGAGGTTTTGTACCCAGGTTATGCCGAGAAGGGGGCGAACCCAATTCGCTCGTTTAGCGTTTTTTATCATGTTCGGCGATCCGGGAATAAAAACATCAATATTCTCAATCCCCGTGGTGTAATAGGCGGTTGAAACATCGCCCCACGGAATGGTCATCGCAAGTTTTTCGCCGTCACCAAAATCAATGTTGCGAACTTTATACGCTAGCGGAACGGTGGTGATTTTTCCGTTAAGTCGCACTTTTCCGCCTTGAGCCAAACCTTCGACAGACGTTTTCGCTGTGCCCGGAGAAAAACCAGAGCGAGAGTCAAAACCGAGAGACAAGTGGGTTGCATCTGGTAGCGCAGCTTTCAATGTGGCTGCAATGCAATCCGTTGGAATAACATCAAAACCAACACCAGAGCACAATACGACACTAGCTTCCTTTGCTTGTGATTGCAGCGTTTGTGCAAACTCAAATACAGAGATCTCACCTGTAATATCGAGATAATGCGCGCCTGCTTCTAGGCACGCTTTCATCATCGGTTTTGCCGTCGAAGAAAAGGGCCCTGCGCAGTTTAATACCAGTGAGGAACCCGAAATATGTTGGACCGCGCTGCTTTTATCCTCAAGAGAAAAAGCAAGACTTTGCAGCCCTAGTTCAGCCGCTAGGCTTTGTACTTTCTCTAAACTTCTACCTGCAAGGATTGGGTGGTGACCCCGTTTTACGGCCTCTCTCGCAATCAGCTCGCCTGTATAACCATTGGCTCCGTATATGATCCAACGCTCTGGGGATGATGCCGGTGTGTTATCTTTCATCAAAAAGCTCCTATCAATGCCTGCTTAAAGAGGTTTCTGGTCATTGGCTTTTTCTTGTTGAATTGTGGTCAAGCCTTGTTCGAATGTGGTGATTTGAAAATCTGGAAAACGAGTCTGAAACTTATCTGAAACAAAAAGGTTGTCAGATTCGTAGCGAGGCAAAAGCTCGGCTGCATCTCGAATGGTTTGATTAAATCGCCCAGCTAGCCACAATTGCCAGCGCTTGATGACTTTGTATTTCGGCTGAACGTTAAAAACCTTTGCCGCAACAGCGATAAACTCCCGATACGTCAGTCGACGATCATCGCAAGGCAAATGCCAAGTTTGTCCGTAAGCATCGGGCGTATTCCCAATTAGCGCCATGGCTCGGCTTGCGTCTGGCGTCATCACGTAAAAACACTTTTGCGCTTTTTTGGTTAAGTAGATTATCGATAATGGCGGAATTAGTGATGCTTTGCGTTTTTCCCGGGCCGTAAAATTCCAGAGCGCGACAGATAACGGCTTCGATTTCTCCTTTATTCATCGATTCTAGCAGCATGTCAGTAATGACCGCACGAATTCGACCTTTTTCTCCATTGGGCTGAAATGGTGCATCTTCTTGTTGAGGCGTATCCGTTTGCGGGTACATGTAGGTATTATCAAAGTAAACAAGCTTTGCTTGATGAGTTTTACATGCGGCGATGACATTACGCATCATTGTTGGCCACTGTTCCACCCACAGTTGGGTATCCATTGGTAGCCCTGCAGTAAGGTAAACGATACTAGAACCTTTTACGGCATCTGATGTTTGTTTCGCGTCGAGCAAGTCCGCTTTTACCAGTTGATCCGTCTCGTTGACTCGATGCGGATTGCGGCTCACTAAACGGATGTCGCTCGTAAAGTCTCGTTTTAGGCTTAATGCTAGCGCACGGCCAATTTGCCCACTTGCACCCAATATCGTTTGCATTCACCAATCTCCTGCTGTGTTGCTTTGATATTCATCCTAAGATTAAAGTTAGGTTTAAGGTCAACCCGCATTTTGAAGATAAATCAGATTAATTTTTATTGAATATAGAAATAAGGAGATGGCAGACCTGAGCTAAGGGCGAATGGTTTTAACAAACTCAATTTAGTGGCAGGTAGGGAACTTGCGAATCTTTAACTCAACATCAAGAGTAAAGCTCCGCTTGTTAACGTTGCTTTGCTTTGGTGACGGCTTTATTTTTATTTGAAGGGTTTTCTTTGGTCAGAATCGTTTGACCAAGCTGAGACATGACGCGTTTTGCATTCATTGCACAGTCCATGTCATCTGGCTTAGCTTCAATCTCTTTAAGTACTTCTTTTAACTTGCTTTTACTCTGCGCAATTTTTCGCTCAAGTTCGTCTAGCTCTTGGACTTTTTGCTGCAAGGTTGTCAACAACTGATGATGATCCCAGTTAGAAAGGTCGGATGGCAGTAACGCACTTAGTTCATCCAAACTGAATCCAGCTTGCTGACCCGTTGTGATCATGTCCAGAATCATTAACGCTTCTTGCGGATACTCGCGGTACCCATTGGCTTTACGGGGCACGGTTTTTAGCAGTCCGATGCGCTCGTAAAATCGAATACGCGAGGGAGCAAGGCCCGTTTTTTGTGCCAGTTCGCCAATTTTCATATCAAGCGTGTCTCATTAGGTTGATAAAATAACCTTACCATTTCTGAACATTCTCGCCAGTTTGGTGTTCGGTCGTTTCGTTTCTTGCTTTCTTACCGCTACAGCTTGTGCAAAATTTCCACGCATTTCTTTGTGACGTCGTCGTACTCTTTTGTCATGTAAGCGGTAGTGATGGCACCTTCTTTCATGATGCAGATGGCATCGAGTAATGATGTGTTGTCTGATTTGAGATAGCGTTGAATTAGCTCACGAACTTGCTGTTTATGGTGGCGGCAATACGTTGCAATCTCGCCGCTGTCGTCACTGAATTCGGCGGACGTGTTGATGAAGAAACAGCCGCGAAACTCGCCCAATTTTTCTTCAGAACCATGAAACCACCCGTTAAGCGCGGTAAACAACTGGTCGATCACGTCTGTACTCGATTGTGCTGATGACAGTTTTTCCTCTAGCCACGCCATGAAGATTTGGTGGCGTTGTTCTAGTGCGGCGAGGATGAGCGCTTCTTTGCTCTCAAAATGGCTGTACAGCGTGCGTTTAGCCACGCCAGAAACTTTAAGGACTTCATTGATGCCAATAGAGTTGATGCCCTGTTTGTAAAACAGTGACAACGCGGTGTCGATCAATAACTGTTTCTTTTTGTTCATAACTACGTCCTCAAAAAGTTCTACAAACACATATTGACAAAGGTAGACAGATTTGTCTATTTTAATTTGTAGACAATTCGGTCTACTTTGAGGTGTTTATGAATAATTTAATTTTATCTTTGGTCGCGGGGCTTGGTGCGACATTGGCTATTGGTGTGTTGTCTTACGCCGAGGTATCTCTTACTGAGGTTGTACTTCTCATGGCGCCCTTTGGTGCTACGGCGGTGTTGGTGTTTGGGGTGCCTAGCAGCCCTCTAGCTCAACCAAAAAACGTGATCATTGGTCACTTCATTACGGCATCTATCGGTATTGCGTTTAGCCAATACGTTGAGATCACGCCAATCACCCTCGCGATTGCGACTGGGTTAGGTGTGTCAGCGATGCTGATTACGAAGACAACGCATCCACCTGCGGGCGCAAATCCTATCTTGATCATGGCATCTGGGCAGGGGTGGAGCTTTCTGTTCACGCCAGTACTGATCGGCGCGGTGGTGATTGTGCTGGTTGGTAAGGCTTTGCAGTTGCTACAGAGTCAGTACTTAAACCCTCGTTTGAACGGTCAAAAGACCTAAGTGGGTTGTAAGTAAGGCCGCATTGGGGGATGACCTCTTTTGCGGCTTTTCTCTTTCGTGGATGCTTAAAAATAAAATCTGATTCTCTCTTGGTATTCAGTCGTATACATAGAGATGAAAGTTAAATTGGTATACCGCGATGAATAAAATTCACCCAAAGAAACTATTGCACAGCAAATGGACGGCGACGTCACCTAAAAATAAAGAGAAGCACTTTGTCGTAACTGAAATGGAACTGGATGAAGACGGCAATGTTGTGAAATGTGTCATTGAAGCCGTTATGAGTAAACGTGAGCAAGAGATGAACTGGCAAGATCTGAAAGACCCAGAGTTATGGCAGCAGGGTTGGAAGTAATTTGGGTTTTGCAGTAGATGAATCAAGCAAAAACGGTTGAGGTAGATAGGCAAAACCGGTGTGGTCTGATACGTTGAGAAATTCGTTTTTCAGCCTATTTAAAGGACGACTCATGATCGACTTCGATAACTCCTCTGTGTTCAAGCTTAAGCCTATTGACGTTTCCAAAGTCAGAGATGATTTCCACAAATTTTTGATTGATGGTGAGACCATTTTCGCCGCTTTTAAAACCGTTCGTGACCAAGTGGTGTTTACCAACAAACGAGTGATTGCGGCGAATGTGCAAGGGATTACGGGCTCAAAAGTGGATTACACGTCGCTGCCTTACAGTAAGATCAATGCATTCTCTATTGAGACTTCCGGCACGTTTGATCTCGATTGCGAAATTGAGTTTTTCTTAAGTGAAGTGGGACGAGTTCGGTTTGAAATTAAAGGCTCATTTGACCTCGTTGCGTTCAATCGTATGAGTCAGTGAACGCGTGCTTGATTAGGTTATGGGGCTCTTAAACCAGAAAAAAAAAGTAAAGGAAGCAGACAAAAGCGAGCAACGTTGCTGATAACACTGGGTAGATGATGTATGAGTCTTGCTTGTTGGTTCGTTGAAAACACAACGACACAAGCAGAACATTGTAAACCACGAGCAGCAGGCTGATCATGGTGCCACTGTTTAGGTTGAGGCTAGAGAGTTGGGTAAGAAAAAACGCCAATAATAAATAGTCGAAGATGATTAGCCATAAAAAGGCTTTCTTCAACATATCACGTCTTTTTGTGTCGGGCATTGGCTCGTGCATATTGAACTCTACTAAAAGTCACGGCAATTGGATTAGGGATTAAAAAGGTCACCAGCTGGGCGAGGTGACCTTTGTGGTTTATGGCGTTGACAAGCGTTATAGTGCTTGGATTTTCGCTTCTTGTTTTTCTGCGTCCGCCGAGTAACGGATCACTTCTTGTCGAATAACGGGTTGGTTAAATTCCGCTTTTTGTTTCGCTTTTTGCAGCTCGCTGTCATCTTGATTGCCAAATAAGGTCTCAAGCACTTTTGCTGCTGGTGTTGTCAGAATAAACAGTTCGATTCGACGGTTTTCGCTTGAATCTGGCTCATCTGGGTTCAGCAACGCTCGATCTGACATGCCAGTAACTTGCATGACGCGATCATCAGGCATTCCGCCTTCAACCAGCGTTTTTCTCGCCACATCAGCACGCGATGCCGACAGCGCCCAGTTCGACTGACGACCAAAACGTTTCTTAAACGGAATCGCATCGGTATGACCACTGATGATCAATGGGTTGGTTACTTGCTCGAAAAGAGGGGCAAGTGCCAACAGTAAATCTTCAAAAAATGGCGTAAGCTCGGCTCCACCACGACTGAACATGTGCTGTTTGTAATCGTCTTGCAACACGATACGCAAGCCTTGTGGTGTCACAGTAACGTTGACGTTTCCTTGCGCGTTGATCTGCGCGGTCATCTCTTCGATAACTTTTGCCAGAGCAGCAAGTTGCTCTTGGGTGTCGAAGGTGCCAGGAACTAGAGAGTTAATTTCTGGACCATCACCGTCACCTTGAAAATAAGAGCTCACAACGTGATTGGAATTGTGTTTACTTGGCACAGAAGAGTCCTGTGCCAAGTCGATAGGAGAGATACTTTGTGAGGTATCAAATGGATTGCCGTAACTCTTGTCGAACACGCTTGAGCTATGCAAGTGGGCAACAATCGCTTTACGCTCTTCTTTATCCACCACTTGCATGACCCAAAGCACAAGAAACAGCGCCATTAGGGCGATCATGAAGTCAGCAAACGCGACTTTCCACGCGCCGCCATGAGGTTCGTCATGGCCGTGAGCTTTGGCACGTTTGAACACTACATGCTCTTGTTTTTGCATTATCCCTCCTGTTCAGCTAACCACTTCTCCATTTGGTTGAATGTTGGTTTGATGTCTAGCTGAATGTGTTTACGGCCAGCGTCGATGGCGAGCAATGTTGGCTTTTTAGCGACGTAAGCAACGAGCGTTGCGCGTACGCATTCAAAAGCGGTCATATTACGTTTCACTCGCTGAGCCATGGCGTTACTTAGTGGATCTAGACCACAGTAACAACCAAAAATACCAATGAATGTACCTACAAGGGCAGCGGCTACGTGATAGCCAATGAGCGCAATAGAACCATCTATGGCTTGCATAGTGATGATGATGCCACCAACTGCGGCAAGAATACCGAAACCAGGTAGTGCTTCTGCGGTACGCTGTAATGAGCGTGAAGGCAGCAGCAGTTCGTTCTGGATAGCTTCGATTTCTTGTTCTAACAGTCCCTCTAATTCATGAGGCGACATTTGTCCCATCGCCATTAAACGTAAATTATCAGTAATGAACGAAATTAGACGATGATCCTCAGAAACTAGCGGGTACATCAGGAAGATAGAGCTTTGTTCTGGTGCTTCGATGTGAGAATCCAAAAACTTGAAACCACGGCTACGCGCTGTTTCTAGCAGGTTGTTTAATAGCGCCATCAGCTCCATGTAGTACTCGTACTCTTCAGTTGGACCTTTGATGGTTGCTGGCACTTGTTGGCGCATCTCTTTCAGAACGTGTGGTGGGTTACCAATAATGAGAGAACCCGCTGCCGCGCCGATGATGATCAGAAATTCTGCTGGTTGCCAAATTGCACCTAGCTTACCGCCAGCCCACATGTATCCGCCGAAGACACACACAAGGATAGTGAGGACTCCTAAAAACTTTTGCATCTTGTGACTCCTAAGAGGACATTAATTGGTTGAGTTGTTTCAGCGCTTGTTTATGAAGCTGACAAATTCGAGGTGGCGTCAGATCCAAGACGAGGGCTATTTCGTGTAAATTGAGTTCGTGTTGATAAAACAGCGTCAGTAGCAATTGATCTCGTTTTGACAGTCGGCCTAGTGCGCTGTCTAAGCTACGACGAATGTGCTCGTGCTCCATGCCGTCGTATTGCCCACCAAAGTGGCTGTCGGTGCTGTTTTCCATCAGTTGATCGAGACTTTGCATTTCACCTGCAAGCGCCGCGTTTTGACGGTTGTAATAATCTTGCTCGTCGGTGCCGAGAGCTTTGATGATTTCTGAGTCCGTTGGCATGCGACCTAACGAGCGGGTGAGGTCACGTGTGACGTCATTAAGCTCATGGGCTTGCTGACGTGTCTTACGTGAGCGCCAGTCTAAACGGCGCAGTTCATCTAAGATCGCGCCGCGTACACGGCAAACCGCAAACGCCGGGAAGTGAGTATCGTCAATGTCTCCATAACGACGTCCTGCTTCAACCAGCGCGATAAGACCAATTTGCTGCATATCTTCGATACTGCAATGGGAAGTGGCATGAACGCGAAGCTGGTTAACTACGCGTTTCACCATCACTTGATGACGTTGCAAAAGTGCGTTTTCATCAATCGGGCGTGATGGTGTGTTCACTTCCTCTGGTGCGGTGTACGTTTCTTGAGGGTTCATGTCTAACATGGTTGTGCTCCGTTATTGCACAACGTATTTCGTCAGCAGTACATCATCGATATCACGCACGATGTCAGTCTTCGCAAAGGCTACCAACAGCGTTTGCTTCACTTCGTTTTGCAGAATATCGATCGCGCCTGTCTGTTGCAGTTCATCGAAAGTTTTGTCGCTAAACAGCTTCAAAAGCGAGTTTTGAACCATTGGCATGTAGTTATCGATGTCTTTAATACGTTCTGGTCGACGGGTCTCAATAGCCAGCTCTAGCATGACAAAGTGCGTCTGTTTCTTGCCTTTAATGCTCAGTACCACTTTGTCTAGAGGGTGAAAGCTTGGGCCTTTGCTGGTTGGTTGTTCAGTCACAAGAAAAGACAAAGGAGAGTTCTCAAGCAGTGAGCTGGTTTCACCTGAATCTTGTGCCTGTTTATTGAGATACCAAATACCACCCATGATGGTGGCGGCCGAAACGAGGGCGCTGGTGATGATCATGGCGATAAACATGGCGATCATTTGTTGTTTGGTCATAACCTTTTTCCTCGATGACTTACTTAGGCTTGAGTGTTCAGCCAGTGTTCTGAATAGTTTGTTGTTGTATTGGATTGAAATGCGCTGGACTCACGTGCAGCGAAAATTGTGGTGTCTTCGTCATTCATCTGTTGCTGATGGCGCTCTTGACCTTGGTCGGCACCTACATTGACATCAACATGGACGAAGTTTTGTTCTTGTAGTTCAGTGCGTAAGCGTTCCGATACTTGCATCAAGGCTTCACGTGTTGCCGCCGTGTTTGCGTTGATCTGTACGCTCAATCGATCGCCCTCAACACGAACGAGTAAATCCAGTTTGCCTAGATCGGGCGGATCGAGACGGATTTTCGCTTCCTGAACACTTTGCTGTGCTTGCAAGGTGACTCGGTCATGCAGCACCTGCATCATCTGCTCGCCCCATTTGCCTGCACTTGTGTCCACTTTCACTGCTGCCCACTCTGAGCCTTGCGTATGAGCATGAGCCACTGTCGCAGTGCTCACTGCTTGAGCGGACGGAGCAGAAGTTTGAACGTTCAGTGGTGCAGTCGTTGCTTGCCCTTGTGCTGTTTGGTTCAACAATGCTTGAAAGTCTACGGCAGAGGTGTTCACGCGTGCATTCGCAGAAGTCGTTTGGCTAGTTTGAATATCTTGTTGTTGCGGTGATGTGTTTAACAAGGCATTAGCTTGCGCTGGGCTTGTTGTTTTTGCTTCACCTTTTACTTCCAACGGATTGACTTTGTTGAACGACGCAACCGATTTCTCAGCCATGTTTAGCATGCCTTGCGTCAAGGTTTGCGCTTGCGCTGCAAGGTCTGGTGTTTCAGTTGGTGTTGTTGCACTCAGAAGAACATTCATTCCTGTGGTATCAACCGTAGCATTTTCTTCCGTTGTTGCAGTTGTCGCCTCTTCGCGCTCTTCACTTGAGAAAGTTTGTGCAGCAAGGCGAAAGCTTGGTACTGCTTGCTCTGATAATGCTGCGGATTGATTCAGAGGTGTTTGCCCTGAAGCACTGCGCTGCGAAAAGCCTTGAACGTCTTTTGCTTGCGTGATTCGGCCTTCTGAAGATGAAGTGGCATTTGACGATGGCAGTGAAGAAGAAATCATCATTGTGTCATCTCCATTGTCATCGCTAGTTGATATGCCATGGCACGCTCTTGTTGATCGTTCGCCATGTTCATCTCTTTTTTGAGCTCACCAGTGGCTTTCTCTAATGCAGCAAAAGCATCCGCGTGCACGGATTTAGCACGCTGAATCTCAGGTGCTAATTTGGGATCTTTCAAAAACGGCTTATGACTGATAAGCAGCTCTCGAAGCTGCAAATCATGGCGTTTTAGCGCGTGCCAATCCGCCGTCTTAGTGGCGAATTGGATTAGCTGAGATAAGTGACGGAATCGCTCTGGCGACACTTTATGCTTGTTGTCCAAAATTCATCCAACCTTCACGAATATTACCCATTACACGTTCGACGTTCATTAAACGGTCAGCGTCATTTTGTACGCTTGCGTAGTACAGTTCGACTTGACAGAAGTCGTACAGTTGGCGCAAGTTCTCTGCAATTTCGCCACCATTTTCGTCATCAAGGGCACTGGTTAATCCAATTAAAATGTTCATACATTTATTGATGCCAGCGCCTTTCTCTGCCAAACGCTTCGCAGCAAGATGGCCGCGAATGCGTTCAATTTCATCGAGTAAGCCATCAATAAGCATGATGACAAGTTGATGAGGGTTTGCTGCTGCCGCTTGAGCATCGAGGTCGACTTGTTGGTATGAGTCGTAACCGGAGTCCATAAGCATGAGATCTTCTCCTAAAGCCTTAGCCAAACATTGACATGGTTTGGTTCATTTGGGTCATTAATGTATTCATTTGAGTGAATTGTTTTAGGTAACGCTTGTACGACATGTCGTACTTACGTTCTAAAGTGGTTTGTTTGTCTGAGAGGCGATCTAAGTTTGCTTGCAGCGCTTCTTTACGAGATTTGAACGCACCAGAAGAAAATTTAAGGAATGGTTCGGCCATGGCATCCATTGAGTCAAGTAATGCACCGTCGCCATTGAACATTGCTTCTAAGCCTGCGCTATTGTTTTTTTGTGCCTCTGCAAATTTTTCTTGGTCCACTTTCAATTTGCCATGGCGATCCAACGTTACGCCTATTTCGCTTAAGCGCATGCCGCCGTGCTCGCCTCGGACAAGGCTTGATAGTTGGCTTTCAATTGAGCGCATGGTTGGGTCGCTAGCTAGCACACCGCGTTTTTTATCTTCACTGCCGATTTGTGTGTGTTCATCAATTGTAGATATCAATGTGTTGTAGGCGTCTACGAACTTGTTAAGCTGCTCTTTGGTTGCTTCGTCATCAGCGCCGATACCTAAACCAATCGCGGTTTCTCCAGAGGTCTGAGCCTTGGTTACAGTAATGTCTACGCCATCGATAACACCTTCAAACGTATTGCTCGAGTTAGTGAGTTTTAGACCAGTTTTCTCTGCACCCAACCAGATCACGGCATCTTGGGGGGTACTGATTTGACTAAGGTTTGTGAATGCATCTTCAAACCACGCTTGGCCTGTACCCGTTGCGGACACGTTGATTTGGTTAGCGACGCCGGTTTCAGTGCTTGAAAGCATGAAGTGAGTCTGACCATTTGAGCGTACCAAGGTTGCGTTTACACCTGGGTTATCACTGTTGTTATTGATCGCTTTTGTTAGGTCACTCACCGTCGTTACACCATCACCGTCGGTATCGACCGTTGATAGATCAATCGTCATTGTTTTACCGTTGACGGTGAACTCAAGATTTCCTGTTTTTGGGATTTCAGTGGTTGCGTCTAGATCTGCTGGCATTCCAGTAGAAACTTGGTGTGACGTTGCTACTTGCTCGACGAATATCTGATAACTACCCGATAGAGCCTTAGCGTCTGCATTTGCAGTAAAGTAGCCTTCTTGAGAGATGGAGGTGGAGTTTTTAATGATGCTGTTTGTGCTGCTGTTCATTTCGTTGAGCGCAGTGCGGAACTCACGCATGGCACTCTCAACTTTACCCAGAGCAGATAGCTGAGATTGATACGTATTGGTTTGCAGTTGGTAGCGTTGTTTAAAAGGTTGAATTTCGATCTGCGCGAACTGGGCTGCAAAGGTTGCTGGATCTATTGAACTCACGAGCTTACTCCCTCTCTCATTGGTAATTGGCGTAACTCTATGCCTTGAAAGTATGTCTTATCGCAAGATACGTGCCTAACTTAAATATGCTTTTAAAACATTAACTTGCGATACTATTTAAATTTGAGAGGAAGTAGATTTTCCACCTTATGTGTTCCGCCTTCCTCTCGAAAACATCTAGTGTTTCCCTATAAGACAAGGCGACTAAAAAGCTGAAAATATTTAATTCATTTTAGGAATGTGACGTGTTGATTAAGCCGTTAATAAAGCGCTGCTTTAGGTGTTTCCTGCTATGTAAATAGGACTATTCCTACAGAGGAAGTACATCGATTTTTGGTATCTTTTAACTCGGCATATTTTGGTGTTTTAGCGCACCTTACCAACGTCAGGCTATCACTTAGAAAAGAACGACAGAAATGAATGAATTTGTTTTACGACTGATGAAATGCGCTCGATCTTACGAGACATTTATTAGTGCTAAGTTACTGAGCAAACAAAATATTAATGCGGATGAATTGGCCAGTATCCAGCGGGAAGCGATATCCACTTTCCCTGAGTTAAAAACTTATCAACAAGGACAGGGAAGCGAGACAGTTGAATTGGAGCTATTTAACAAAGTACTTCACAACATGATGCGAAAAATAGGCTTTAGGGTTCCTGAAGAACAATGCGGGAATACAAGCTCTATTTATATACGTAGGTGATAAAAAAGCCTCCCATAGGGAGGCTTTTGCTTTTGTACATATTAACAATATCGTACGTTCTAATTCGTTATTAACGAAGTAGAGACATTGCCATACTAGGTAGCTGGTTGGTTTTAGAAAGAACTGTAGTACCAGCTTGCATAAGCATTTGGTTCTTAGTCATGTTTGAAGATTCTACTGCGAAGTCTGCATCCATGATACGGCCTTTAGCTGCGGAAGTGTTCTCAACCATGTTGCCTAGGTTAGTCATTGTGTGCTCTAGACGGTTGATGTTTGCACCAAACTGCGCACGAGTAGCACCGATATCTTCGATAAGGCCACCAGCATTGCTGATTTTATCAAGAGCTGCTTTAGCTTTAGTTGCATCACCGATACCGTCAGTGATAGCTCCGTCAGCAAGTGTAGCTGCTACTTTTTTGATGCTTGCAGATGCGTCTACGCCTAGAGTTTCAGCTGAAGAAGCACCGATTTGGAAAGTAACTGCGCCCGCTTCAAAACCACCACCAGTAGCTAGTAGTTTTTGACCACCAAAAGATGTGTTGCCCATGATGTTGTTTAGTTCAGCTGAAAGCTGCTTGAACTCAGCGTCCATTGCTGCGCGGTCTTTATCACTGTTTGAACCGTTCAAAGATTGTGTTGCAAGGTCGTTCATACGGTAAGTGATGTTAGTCATCTCTTCCATTGCACCTTCAGCAGTTTGCATCATAGAGATGCCGTCCTGAGCGTTACGCATTGCTACAGACATGCCGCGAGTTTGAGCTTCCAAACGGTTAGCAATTTGTAGACCTGCAGCGTCATCAGAAGCTGAATTTACGCGGAAACCCGTGCTTAGACGCTCCATCGCAGTATTTAAAAGACCACTTGTGCTGTTTAGAGTGTTTTGAGTTACAAGTGATGCGTAGTTAGTGTGCATTGATAAAGCCATCTTAGTCTCCTTAGTTTATCACTATTTCTTTCAGGCCTTGGGATATTCCCTAGTCACTAACTAGAGGCGGTCGCTTGCCACTAATGATTAATTTGAAAATTAAAAATTTTCTAAAAAAGATCAAAATTGATGATTTTTAGTGACTTGCATTCCACCAAGTTGGGGTTTGCTACCGTTTTCGCGTTAGTTTCCGATGTGCTTTGATCGGCATAAGATTAAGGCAAAGAGAAAATCTAAAACGAGAAAAGTAAAAAAGCGCGAATCATTCGCGCTTTTTAGTTTAGCCATGAGGGTTGGGTTTCAGCTATTCCTCATCAAAGGAACGGAAAGACAGGGAAGTAGGGATGTCACTGAAGTAACCAAAGTAATAACTTGCACCGAGCAGTCGATAGCGGCTGAGTTCGACTTGGCTTGCAACGCGACCAGCAACCCACTGGTATTTGTGTTTTCTTAGAAATCGCGCAATGGGTAAAAATGAGTGTTGATCTTGTTTGTTCTCTATCGTTACCGAGAGTTTGATCATATCTGGATCAAATTCAGCAATGCGCTCAAAATGCGTTTGGGATGTGGCTACTTCAAACCACAATGCAAACGCATTTTCCTTTAGTTTTTCGACAAGCGTTTCCATGCGTTCGTGAAGGCACAATGTTTCATCTGCTTGTAAGGATGGGATGACATGCTGGAAAGCGGCTGAGTGAAACTGAACCATCTGCTCAAGAAAATACACGCCCGGATCCCACAGCAGTGCATCGACACGAATGGGTACGACGACGTTGCTGATTAAATCTGGATGAAAAGCTTCTAATTGAAATTGAGTTTGTCGTATGGCGAGATAAAGGCTGAACAAATCTAAGCAGTATTGCATTTGTTCGGAAAGCTCAAACTGATAAACGCTTTGCTCTCCGCGCAATCCGAATCTCAAAGTGAGGTGTTGATACACCACCTCACCGGATTGAGTTTCACGAATGGCTTGGCAAGCGTGTTGGATGTCATTATGTTTGAGTGCTTCAAATACCAATTGATCGTCGTCCGTGACGATGTGTTGTACCGCGAGACTACAAAGATATTCGTATATCGCGTGTGTTGAAATAAGATTAACCAAGGTTTCCTACCACATTGATCTGTTTGTTTTCTGGAATTTCGTTGTAAGACAGCACAGCCAATCCTTGAGTGAAAGTACGCGCATAACGCGCCAGTAGTGGGCGTAATTGCGGCATTACAAGTAGTATTGGCGGTAAGCCTTGCTGCTTAAGTTGTTGTCGAATCAAAGGTAAGTTTTGTTGGAACTGACCAAGAATATTCGGTTCGATTGGGAAACTATCGAGAACCACTGTACCTGAAGCTTGCGCTTGTTGCAGCGACGTCAGTAGCATTTGCTCCAATTCATCCGATAAAGCGTAAACATTGAGCTCAGGTTTTTGCCCTGCAATTAAGTTAACCAGCGTGCGTTTTAGTGCGCAGCGAACATCAGCAGCTAACAAAATCGGGTCTTTCGTGTTTTCTGAAGACTCCAGCATGGTATTCGCGATGGTTCGGATGTCTTTTAGTGGCACCTGATCAAGCAATAGCTGGCGGTACACTTTGAGCTGTTGAGCTGGGTTAAGTGCAGCGGCTAAGGCTTCTGCCAATTTCGGCGCTTGTTGGGTTAAGCGCTGCGTCATCGCTTCTACATCATCGTGTGTAAACAATTCTGCAAGGTTGGTTTTCATGATTTTGCTGATGTGCGTTGCGATCACGGTACCGTCATCCACGACTTGGTAACCCATGTTGAGTGCCTTCGCCTTGTCTTGATGTTCAATCCAAACCGCAGGAAGTTGGTAAGCAGGATCGCTCCCTAGAATGCCATCGATTTCACCGTAGGTGTCGCCAACGGCAATCGCCATTAAACGCTCTGGTTCGATGAAGCCCTGCTCAATCACTTCGCCATTAAGAGAAATGGTGTATTGGTTCGGTTTTAGGCTTAGGTTATCGCGAATGCGAACTTCGGGTAAAAGAAAACCTACCTGTTCTGAGAGGTTACGACGTACGCCACGAATACGTTGCGAAAGTGGCGCACCTTGATCCTTGTTTACCAAGTGAACAAGACGGTAACCAAGCGCAAGAGACAGGGTGTGCACGTGTGGGATGTCGTCCCATGTGAGTGGTGTGTCTTCCTCTTGCATGGCTTGAGAAAGTGCTTCCACCTGTTCGATTTGCGTGTCTTGAACTGGTTTCTTACTTTGTCTCCAACCTGCAAACCCTAGTGCACCAGCAAATGCAAAGAATGCAAGGTGCGGCATGCCCGGAACCATACCAATGACGGCCATGATCCCTGCAACCGTAAACAAGGTCGCTGGAGTTGCGAGCAACTGTTTCTGCATGGTTTCTGACATGCCGTTGTCGCTGTCATTGATGCGAGTCACGATGATTGCAGCTGCGGTTGCCAGCAATAGCGATGGAATTTGTGCTACCAAGCCATCACCGATGGTTAGCAATGCATAAGTTTTGAACGCTTCAGACGCTGGTAAGCCGTGTTCGAAAACACCGATGCTGATACCACCGATGATGTTGATGAATAGAATCAACAGACCCGCGACCGCATCACCACGAACAAATTTCGACGCACCGTCCATTGAACCGTGGAAGTCGGCTTCGTTCGCAACTTCTTTACGGCGCAGACGAGCGGTTTCTTGATCAATCAAACCGGCGTTTAAGTCCGCATCGATCGCCATTTGTTTACCCGGTAGGGCATCCAATGTAAAACGCGCGGAGACTTCTGAAATACGTTCACCACCTTTGGTGATAACCACAAAGTTAATGATCATCAAGATGATGAAGACCACCATACCGACAACGTAGTTGCCGCCGATCACCACTTCACCGAAAGCTTGAATGACTTTACCAGCGGCATCGCCACCATTATGGCCTTCTAGCAATACGATTCGGGTTGAGGCGACGTTCAGCGTTAGGCGAAGTAAGGTTGCCACCAACAAAATGGTTGGAAAAACAGAAAAGTCGAGTGGTCGCTTTGCTGTGGTACTGACCAGCAATACCAAGATCGCCAATACGATGTTAAAAGTAAACAGCGCATCCAATAGCAATGGTGGTAATGGCAAAATAACCATCGCCAGAATCATCAGCAAAACAATGGGGATGCCAATGTAGCCTTTGGTTGAGGTTTGAAGTTGTTTTAACCGAGTAAGCATACTTTCGTGTCCTTGGATAAACGCGGGTTAATCAGTGCTGCAAGTGTTTTGGAATTGAAAAATGAGGCAAAGGTGTCGGCTTTTTTCCGTCTCCTTTACGAAAGGCTTTCAACTGCAAAACGTAAGTAAGAATGTGTGCCACGGCGATATAAAGTTGGCTTGGAATTGCTTGCTCTATCGCGGTGGTGTGATAAATCGAACGTGTTAAAGGTGGGGAGTTAATGATTTCCACCTGATTTTCTCGCGCGATACGTTGAATGTGCATGGCTGTTTCATCGACGCCTTTGGCGACCACAAATGGCGCATCTGAGAGCGACGGCTCATATTTTAGAGCGACCGCATAGTGTGTCGGGTTCGTGATCACTACGTCGGCAGTCGGTACCATTTTGTCGATTTTTCGGCGCGCAAACTGCTGCTGAATTTGGCGTATACGTTGTTTGACTTCCGGGCGGCCTTCGTTGTTTTTGAATTCTTCCTTTAATTCTTGCTTCGTCATGCGAAGTTCTTTGAGGTGTTCCCAACGTTGGTAAGGAATATCAATCACACCAAACAACAGCAAAGCAAATCCCATCAAGAGCAGCCCTTCAAACAAGATAGACATCACCATCGAGAAGCCTTGGTTAAGCGGAAGGTTTTGAATGCCTAACAATGGCTGAAGGTGATTGTCCAAGTAGCCGTAAAGGATGCCGAAAATCACCGTTACTTTGATTGTCGACTTAACCAGTTCCACCAACGAACGCGTTGAGAAAATACGCTTAATGCCGCTGAGCGGGTTGAGTTTACTCAGTTTTGGCAACATGTTTGCGGGACGAAACATCCAGCCGCCCAAGACCATACTGCTACCGAACGTCACGATGATGATAACCGTGAAAAGTGGCAACAGCATTTCGATGATCATGCCAAGGCTCTGACCCACTTGTTCTACCATTTGCTGTGGGTTTTCTAGGTCGGCTTTCGTCAACGACATGTTATAGCGAAAAATGCCGAACATGCTTTCCCAGATGCTATTGATTTGAGAGTAAAAATACAGCGCTACAGCCATGAAAATGACTGCAGTGGTGAATTCTTTCGCTCGTGGAATTTGGCCTTCCTGGCGGGCTTTTTTAACTTTCTGGGGGGAGGCCTTTTCGGTTTTGTCTTGTGACGACTGATCGCTCATGCGCCCCCCAACATAAAGTTGTTTAAGTGTCGGATCGTCTCATGCACCAGCGCGATATAGCGGCCCGGGACACCGGACACAGAAATCAAAACACTGAACAGGCCAAGTAGCATGGTCATCGGAAAACCTAGCGCATAAACGTTCAGAGACGGTGCGGCGCGGTTCATCACACCAAAACTGATGTTCGCCAACAACATTGACACGATGGCGGGCAGCGCAAGTGCGAGAGAAGCCGCAAACATCCAACCAAACACATTGATCACGCCTTGCAGTGATAGGGCCGTGATGCCTGAGCCAACAGGCCACACCACAAAACTCTGAATAACAATATCGATCACCAGTAAGTGCCCTTCTAGTGACAAAAAGAGTAAGGTCGAAAAAATCAAAAAGATACGGCCTAGAATCGCCACCGACAGACCATTCACAGGGTCGTTCATCATTGCCATACCTAAACCCATCTGCAAAGAAATGGTTTGGCCGAGCATGGTGAACACGTTAAACAGCATGTGCAGAATCAGACCGAACATCAAACCCCAAATCGCTTGCTCAAATGCGAGAAACAAAGAGGTTAATGAGAAGAGTTCAACCGTAGGCATTGTTGGCATTAATGGCGCTGTGATGACCACGATTGAGAGTGCTAATAAGCTGCGAACCCAAATCGGAATCAATGCATCGCCAAAAAATGGCATGGATAAAAATACCGCTCCCACACGAAAAAACGGCCACCAAAGTTGACCGAGAATTGCGGAGAGGTCTGCAAATGTGATGGCCATCAGCCAATCATCCCCGGAATGTTGTGGAACAAGAAATCAAACAACTCCATGATTTTGCGAAGAATCCAGTGTCCTGAAAAAATCACCATCAACAGAGTGACGATCAGACGTGGTAAAAAGCTCAATGTCTGTTCGTTGATTTGCGTTGCCGCTTGGAATACCGCAATACCCAAACCCACAATCAGGCCTGGCACTACCAGTACGGCCACCATCAAGATGATGAGCCATACCGCATCAGAAAATAGAGTAACGGTTAATTCAGGTGTCATCATGAGCTCCTGTTAACCGAAACTGGCTGAAAGAGTGCCGACCGTCATCGCCCAGCCATCGACCAGAACGAACACCACCAACTTGAATGGCAAAGAGACGATAAGTGGTGAAAGCATCATCATACCCATGGCCATCAAGACGCTAGCGACCACCAAGTCGATGATTAAAAACGGAATGAACAGCATAAAGCCAATTTGGAACGCAGTTTTAAGCTCGCTTATCACAAACGCAGGAAGAACAACGGCAAACGAGATGTCTTCTACTTTTTGATCGAGCGGCTCATTGGCAATTCGCAACATTTGCTCAAGAGAGCTTTGATGGGTTTGCGCCAACATGAAGTTGCGAACGGGCTTTTCCGCCACGGAAAATGCTTGAACCAGCGTAATTTCACCATTGTCGTATGGTTGGAATGCGTTCTCGTAGATATCCGTCCAAACTGGGCGCATGATGAGCAGAGTAAGCGTTAATGCAATACCCACTAACACGCGGTTTGGCGGGCTCTGCTGCAAACCAAGCGCTTGGCGCAAGATAGCCAGCACCACAATAATGCGTGTAAAGCTCGTCGCCATCAAAATGAAAGCAGGAAGGAAACTGAGCGCCGTCATCAACAAAAGAATTTGTAGTTTAACGCTATACTCTTGTTGTGCGTCGCCGTCCGTAACGGACAGAATTGTTAAGCCGTTGTCTGCTGCCATTGTTGGGAATGCAAACAAAAGTGACACCAATACCAACAAAGGTAACCAACGATGCCAAGCGCTCAGATTGTTCATTGTACTGCCTACCAAAAATTATCGACCAACGCCGCTTAATGCCGAATCGTGTACGTCAATCAAGCGAAGACCGTATTTGTCATTAACGACAACTACTTCCGCATGGCCAAGTAGGGAACCGTTCACTTTTACGTCCAACGGTTCGCCGTTCAGCTTTTCAAGTTCAATGACGGTGCCTTCGCCCGCTTTCATCAAATCACCAAGTGGGATCTCTTTACTTGCGACTTCAAGCGTGACAGTCACAGGGATGCTTTTGAAAAAGCTCAGGTCGCGCTCTGCAGCAACAGGCTCAGGTTGGCGCGTTGTTTCAGCTTCAAAGTCTTCTAATTGAAAATCATCAAAGTTCAGTTCATCTGTGTCGAACGCTTTAGTTTCAGGCGCTTCGCTCATCGCTGCGTTTCCTTATCCGGGTTAAAAATCAAAACAAGCTGTCCGTCTTGCTCAGCAATACGGCCAGTAAAGAGAGGTTGATTGCCAATGCTTACCGGTACGGTATTCAGTAATTCGATTGGCATGATGTCATCAGGTTTTAGGCTGACAACGTCACTTAGAGCCATCGTTTTTTTACTCAATACCACGTTAAGACGAACTGGCGTTGATTCTAGGGAACGACAAAAAGGTTCATACAAATCCACGTCTGATTGCAGCTCAAGCTGTTCAATCAAGGTTTGGATCAGATGCGTGTCCAGTTTTAAGTACATCGACCCTTGATAACCTTCAAAGGTGATATTTAATTGGACACATAAGCCTATGCCGCGTGGAGCTTCATACTCACATGCTTCCCACATGTCTTGCGGTGCTAGCCAACCGATAATAATGCGGCTGATTCTTTCCTGTAGGCGAAGATCACTGGCAGTCAATGTTGCGACTGAACGCTCTGTATTAGCGCCATAAAAACGGTCTGCTAATTTAACGAGAGTCTGAGTATCACCGTGAACAAATACCATGCCACCTTCTTGGTGCTTATGGGTGGATGTCTGATCTTTGTCCATCATTGCAGGAGAGAATCGATGCAGGTCTACGGAGGTTAAGCTAGCTTCCACTTTGTTTGTACTGAGCCAATTTTGCAATTCATTCGTTAGGCTTGAACAAGATTCTGAAATTAAATTTTCAAGCTTATCTCGAATGATATGAATAGGCTTGCCTAATAATTCGACATCAAGAGATTTGATATCGGAAATAGACTCACTAACTCTAGTTTCCATTTATATTTTACCGTGCGTTAACAAACTAAGTTCTTCTAACTTAATATTCGGTAGTCTACACAGAGTTTTTCATGATGTTTTAGTTTTAACTTCGAATTATGTGACTTTAGTTCACATGTTGCTTATGTCAGTACATGCGAAGCTTTTAATAAAAATTAAAAAGGGTTAGTTTCATTTATAAATCGGTTAATAAATTAAAATAGCAACTTTTGAGCAATATTTGTTGTTATTTCACCAGGTTCCTCTATCTGGTGACTAACGTGATTATTATAAAAAAATTAATATAACTAGTTGTTTTATTGGTCTTATCTCGTTTGTTTTATGGGTGTTCCAGCTCATGTAAACGTTTGCCAATCAATTTAAGTATTTCAGAATAGGTAATTAACATGATTAGCTATGCCAGTTATAGAGCTTCAGTGGCATATTTAATTAAACTGCTTAAGTCATGGAAATGTAAGATATACCTTTCCTTTCGTAGTTTGATAATAATTTGTAACGTCTTTTTTTCTTTGGGTTTGGTCAATTTTAATCCAGCCATGTCTGGTGAGGTATTGACTGTTCCAATGGATATTTCTAATTGGTCTTTCAAAGGAAGCAAATTTGAGTGCAACCTGATGCATTCAAAAGTTCCAATGGGGAAGTTTTATTTCCGTGCGGAACCAAATAATCAAATTTTATTTATTTCCGATATACGCAACGAAGGGAATAAATGGCAAGGTGCGACACTAATTAGTCAAAATGCACCGTGGGGTAAAGAGCTTTATAGAAAAGTTGAATCTTCTCTTACGGTTACCAAGCCTTCTCGTCGATTTGTATTCCGTAAAGGCGCACCCTCACTAATGAAGGCGATTGCCGGTGGTAGTTGGATTACGCTGGTATTGGAAGGAAAAGACGCTTCCGCTTTGTCAGAAGTAAGAATCCCAACAATTCAAATTCAAAAGGCACTGAGCGAATTTAATGCGTGTCTTGAGCGACTACCGAAACTGTCGTTCTCACAAGCAAGAGACATCGTTTTGCCTTTTCAATTCGGTCAGAAAACACTAAATGCGAATCAGCAACAGACGTTAGCTGCGCTCTATAGCTATCTTTCTGTTGATGACCGAGTGACGAAAGTGCTAATCGATGGTCATACCGACAATGTTGGACCAAGGCTCACCAATCTTTCGGTATCACGTTTACGTGCTCAACAAGTGGCCGATGCACTGATTGCTCACGGTGTAAACCCAAATATTATCGAAGTCAGATCTCATGGTGACCGATATCCGGTCGCAAATAACAATACAGCAGCTGGTCAGGCCAAAAATCGACGTGTGACGTTGCGCCTAGTCAGAGACAACGAACGCACCATAGAAAAAAACACCATGTACGTACAACAACAGACTCAACAGAAGAAGGTTAAGGTTCAATGATGACGAAAACGAATATTTTGTTGGTTGAGCCGAACGAACACCTTGCTCAACCTGTACTGGATGTGCTGAAGAATGCCGGTTACACCGCAAAGCACACACGTACAGGGCGAAGCGCACTGTTAGAAGAGCGCGCAAGCATCACGTTAGTGAGCTCTACGCTACCGGATATGTGCGTACGTGAGTTTGTTGCGTGTCACCAGAAGCAGCGTAATGCTGGCGTTGTGATTGCGATTGTGGATCAAGAACAAGGCATTTTGGCGGCAGAGACTATGAAGTCGGGCGCTACCGATTACTTGTTGCGTCCGTTTGAAGCGAATCAGCTCATCAATTTGCTAAAGCGTGTTGAAGCTCTTGGCAAACCAATGGCAAACATTGTGGCTGAGTCGTGGCGCAGTAAGCAGGTACTTCAATTGGCGCACCGTGCAGCGTGTACGAACGCGAGTGTGTTGATCACGGGTGAGTCTGGTACAGGTAAAGAGGTGCTAGCTCGATATGTACACGAACACTCTCCTCGCATTAATGGCCCATTTGTTGCAGTGAACTGTGCCGCGATTCCTGAATCGATGCTAGAAGCGGTGCTTTTTGGTCATGTGAAAGGCGCGTTTACTGGCGCGACGAATTCGCAAAGCGGTAAGTTTGAAGAAGCAAACGGCGGCACGATTTTGTTAGATGAAATCGGTGAAATGTCTCCTGCAGTCCAAGCCAAACTTTTGCGTGTACTTCAAGAGCGAGAAGTGGAACGTGTGGGCAGTCACAAAGCCATCAAGCTTGATATTCGAGTGATTGCCGCAACCAACAAAGATTTACGAGAAGAAGTGCAAAAAGGCACCTTCCGTGAAGATCTTTACTACCGACTGGATGTGTTGCCATTGCATTGGCCACCACTTCGCGAAAGAAAAGAAGACATTTTACCGATCAGCCAATTCTTTATTGAAAAATATCAAGATAGCAGCCGCTGTCACTTCTCTCAGGATGCGATCAGCGCTCTGAGTCAGTATCACTGGCCGGGCAATATTCGTGAATTAGAGAACGTTATTCAACGTGCCTTGGTGATGCGCCATGGTGACTACATTACAGCGCATGATCTGATGTTACCGATTGAACTCATTGCCCCAGTGCCTTCCATGGAGCCAAAGTCCAGCTTTGGTCATGTGGAAGCGAAGAAGCAGGCTGAATACCAATTTATTTTGGACAAATTACGTCAGTTTGGTGGAAACCGAACCAAAACCGCAAACGCCTTGGGAGTATCAACCCGAGCGCTACGTTACAAGCTCGCAGCCATGCGAGAACACGGTATTGATTTACAGTCGGCTCTAGGCTCGGCTGCCTAATAGGAGAAAAATATAGATGGCAAGTCAACCTACTAATGCGGTCTCGGCAGAGCAACTCATGTTGTCAAAAATGCAGGCGATGCAGGCTCAAGTGCAGCCGCCTGAATTTATCGTGAGTGCCAACCCTTTAGATCAACAAGCACTGAATGCTCCACTGTCGTTTTCTCAAGCGATGACGAACGTGTTGGATACAGTCAATCAACATCAATCTGCGGCCAGTCAAAAAATGACGGCGGTAGAAACTGGGCAAAGTGACGACTTAGTTGGCGCAATGGTCGCAAGCCAGAAAGCCAGCTTATCGTTCAACGCTCTTATGCAGGTGCGCAACAAAGTGGTTGCCTCTTTTGAAGATATTATGAAGATGCCGGTGTAATTCATGTCAGAACTAACCCCCCAAGTTGCCGGAAATACGGCCATGACGACCAGCACGACACAAGCGTTCTCGCCAGCAGGCAACATGGACGACGTGGCAAATAAGCTTAAGCAGCTTTGGTCAAGTAGCCAACGAAATCTTGTTCTATCCGCTGTTCTCGCGGCGATTGTAGCGGCGATCATTGTGGTTGCGCTTTGGAGTTCTTCTCAAAGCTTCCGTCCGCTTTACAGCCAACAAGAGCGATTCGATATTGGCGAGATTGTCTCGGTCTTAGAGAGTGAAGGTGTGAGCTACCGCATGCAGGAGCAGAACGGCCAAGTGCTGGTTCCTGAAGGTGAGGTGGCTCGCATTCGTATGTTATTGGCGTCAAAAGGCGTAAAAGCGAAACTGCCAACCGGATTGGATTCGCTGAAAGAAGACAGCTCATTAGGTACTAGCCAGTTTATGGAGACTGCGCGTTACCGTCATGGCTTAGAAGGTGAGTTAGTACGCACTATCATGTCGCTAAACTCGGTAGCGAATGCGCGTGTTCACCTTGCGATTCCTCGTCAAACTTTGTTTGTTCGCCAAAACGGTGAAAATCCGTCTGCATCTGTCATGCTCGAACTCAAACCTGGTGAAGACCTCAAGCCAGAACAGGTTGAAGCGATCATCAACTTGATCGTCGGCAGTGTGACGGCAATGAAGCCTGAGTTTGTTTCTGTCATTGACCAATATGGCCGATTGTTGAGTGCAGATGTGGCGTCAGCAGAAGCGGGCAAAGTAAACGCGAAGTATCTGGAATACCAAAAGAACGTTGAGAAGCAAATCATCCAACGTGCGGCAGACATGCTAACGCCGATTGTTGGTCCTAGTAATTTCCGCGTTCAGGTTGCAGCCGATATGGATTTCAGCCAAGTGGAAGAAACGCGAGAAATCCTTGATAACGCGCCAGTGGTTCGTAACGAACATACCATTCAAAACAATTCGATTGACCAAATCGCGCTTGGCGTACCAGGTTCCCTCAGCAACCAGCCTCCAGTGACTGGTGAGGCGGCGACAAACGACAGCCAAAACACCAATGCGCGTTCTGAAGTGAATCGTCAATATGCGGTTGGCAGCAGCGTGCGCCGTACTCAGTACCAACAAGGTCAGATTGAGAAATTGAGCGTATCGGTTCTATTGAACTCAAAAGCATCGCCAGACGGCGTGGCTTGGAGCGATGCAGACAAGGCGCAAATCTCTACCATGATCACCGATGCCGTTGGCATTTCAGCTGCGCGAGGTGACAGCTTGAGCTTGATGAGCTTCAACTTCACACCGATTGATATCGATGCGCCAACAGCTCTGCCTTGGTGGCAAGACCCTACGGTTCAACAGCCATTACGTTACGTGATCGGCGGGATGTTGGGCTTGGCGATGATCTTCTTTGTGTTGCGTCCATTGATCATGCACCTAACCGGCGCAGACAAGCCAGTTCCTGAACTGAACTTTGCTGAGCCGCCACAAGAAGAGCCAGATTACGACAACTTGCAAACACGTGAAGAGCGTGAGCATGAAGAAGTGCTTAACCGTCGTCTGTCTGAAAAAGGCATTTCTGCCTCGACGGGTCTGGATGTGAACAGCGACATGCTGCCTCCTGCAGGTTCTCCACTAGAGATTCAATTGAAACACCTACAGCTTATTGCTAATGAAGAGCCAGAGCGCGTAGCCGAAATACTGAAACAATGGGTAAACATCAATGAACACAGCTCAGTTGACGTCAAAACAAACGCTTAGTTATGTAGAACAAACCGCGCTTGTGCTACTGGGCATGGGCGAGGATGCAGCGGCCAAAGTGTTGCAGCATTTCACCCGCGATGAAACACAGCGTGTGACTCGCGCAATGGCGAAACTGAATGGCATAAAAAGCGATTCAGCACGCGGCGTGATTCAAAACTTTTTTGAAGATTTTCGTGAGCACAGTGGTATTCGTGGTGCATCAAAAGAGTACTTGTCGAACACCTTGCGTAAGGCGCTCGGCAACGATCTTGCTAAAGGTCTGTTGAACAACCTGTACGGTGACGAAATTCGCAACAACATGCAGCGTCTGCAATGGGTTGAGGCTGAAACGCTGGCGCGATTTATCGTCAACGAGCACCCGCAGATGCAAGCCATTTTCTTGGCTTATCTGCCAGCGGATAGCTCATCTGCCGTGCTGAAGCATCTGCCGCAAGACTACCATGATGAAATCATCTTCCGTATTGCGCAGCTACAAGACATCGATCACCAAGTCGCGACCGATCTGCATGAACTGGTTGAACGTTGTATCGAAAAAGTGTCTGCAAGCCAAAGTGTACCGCTTTCTGGCGTTAAGCAAGCGGCAGACATCATCAACCGCTTTGAAGGCGACCGTGGTTCACTGATGGAAATGCTCAAACTGCATGATGAAGAAGTGGTTAACGCCATCGAAGAGAACATGTTTGACTTCATGGTGCTGGGCCGTCAACGCGAAGAAACCATGGACATGCTCGTACAGCAAATTCCACTCGAGCTTTGGGCTACCGCACTGAAAGGTTCGGATATCACGTTGCAGCAAGCGATCAAACGCTCAATGCCACAACGTATGGTGAAAGCGCTAGAAGACGATATGGAAGCGCGTGGTGCAGTTGCACTAAGTCGAGTTCAGAAAGCACGCCAAGACATCATGCAAATGGTGCGCGAGCTTGATGAGTCGGGCGAAGTTCAGTTGCTTCTATACGAAGAGCCAACGGTGGAATAAAGCATGGCAGAACAAAGATCGAACATTATGCGACTGCCTCCAAGTGGTTACCGTTTACACCGTTTTCCGCCGCTGGCTCAGCCAGTTGCGGTTGATGAAGAGTTCGGCTTGGACAACCAAGGTTGGCAAGAGTCGCAAGTGGACATTCAGCAGCAACTTGAAGCAGGTTTCCAACTGGGGCTGCAACAAGGTCATGAAGAAGGTTTACGCCAAGGCATCGAGCAAGGTAAGCAACAAGGCTTGCTCGATGGTCAGAAAGAAGGTTTTCAGAAAGGATTTGTTTCTGGTGAACAAGCTGGTAAGCAAGGCTTTTTAGAAGCGGCGAAGCCAGTTAATGACTTGTTCCAAGCCTTGTCTCGCTGGCAAAGTGAAAAAGAGCAGCAGCAACGCCACATGATTTGTGAGTTGGTACAGAAGGTGGCTCAGCAGGTGATTCGTGCCGAACTTACTCTGATGCCACAGCAAATTCTGGCGCTGGTGGATGAAACACTGTCTGCGATGCCGGGCAAAGCGGAGACTGTGACGGTTCATCTCAACCCACAAGATCTAGAACGCATTACGCACATTAACGCGGATCTGCCTAAGTCTTGGAAGCTGGTTGCCAACAACGAACTGCCAATTGGTGGTTGTCAGTTAGTGACGGATGATGCGGAAGCAGACGCCAGTTGTGACTCACGCTTAGAGGCGTGTATGGACAACGTAAAACAGCACTTGTTAGACGAAGTCAGCATTCCACAGGTTGAGTCTGAAAATGAGTAGTACATTAAGCCACGAACTATTAAGTGAGCGTTTGAGCGATGCATTAGCATCGCTTGATTCTATTCCCGTTGCGCGAGTAACCGGACGCTTGATTAAAGTGAACGGCTTGATGTTACAAGCGGTTGGATGTCGTTTTAAGCTTGAGCAACGTTGCTTAGTGGAAACCGCCGAAGGCGATATGATCGAAGCACAAGTGGTCGGCTTTGATCATACCGTTGCGTACTTAATGCCAATCCGCCGTTTAGGCGGTTTGTTTGCAGGTGCGAAGGTGATCCCATTAGACGGCGACAGTACCGTGCAACTCAGCTCTCAGTGGATGGGACGCGTGGTGAACGGCTTAGGCGAGCCATTGGATGACGGCATGCCGCTTAAAGGGGGCGATCGTGTTTCACTTGAACCTAAACCGATCAACCCCCTTAAGCGTCGTCCTGTCGATACACCGCTTAATGTTGGCGTTCGTGCGATCAACGGTTTGCTGACGGTCGGTAAAGGTCAGCGTATTGGTCTAATGGCGGGCAGTGGTGTTGGTAAAAGTGTGTTGATGGGGATGATCACCAAAAACACGGAAGCGGACGTCATTGTGGTGGGTTTGATTGGTGAGCGTGGTCGAGAAGTTCGTGAGTTTATTGAACGCAACTTAACGCCAGAAGCGAGAGAAAAAGCCATCATCATTGCTGCGCCTGCGGATGAATCACCATTGATGCGACTTAGAGCGACACTGCTTTGTCACCGCGTCGCGGAGTATTTCCGAGATCAAGGCAAAGATGTACTTTTGTTGATGGATTCCCTAACGCGTTACGCGATGGCTCAACGTGAAATCGCGTTATCTTTGGGGGAACCGCCAGCGTCGCGCGGTTATCCGCCTTCGGTATTCAGTGTGTTACCGCAGCTATTAGAGCGAGCGGGTAACAGTGAAAACCCTCATGGCAGCTTAACGGCGATTTACACTGTCCTGGCGGAAGGCGACGATCAGCAAGACCCAGTCGTGGACTCTGCTCGTGCCATTTTGGATGGACACGTTGTGTTGTCGCGCCAGCTGGCGGAACAAGGGCATTATCCGGCGATTGATATCAACGCTTCTATCAGCCGTTGTATGAGCACTTGTACGCAACCTGCTCATTCCACCATCGCAAACAACTTCCGCCAAATGTACTCCAATTACCTTCAGGTGAAAGAGTTACTGCCGCTTGGTGGCTATCAACCGGGTCAGGATCCTGAGTTGGATCAGTCTGTGTCGATGTATCCGCATTTGCGTTCGTACTTACAGCAATCAGCGAACGAGGCGGTGGATTACACCACCAGTTTGACTGAGCTGGCTCAAATGTTCCAAGGCGCACAGTAGAGAGCGAACGCAGCGATGAAAGCCAAACTTAAAGCGGTCGGCAAACTGCAACAAATGGAAGAAAAGCAGCGTGATAGAGTCGGGCAGCAGCTCGACGCTATGCGTCAGCGTCACAATCATCTTTCAACGCAGTTGCAACAACTTTCAGCCCTCAAAGGACACGCTGGTCAATCGGCGTTGTCCTCTCCGTCTCTGAATAGCGCGGCGTTGATGAACTTCAACCGAGTTGATCAGATGCTGCAAAGAATGCTTCGTCACCACGAGCAAGAGCAAGCGGTGATGCAAGCTGAATGTGCATCAGTACAAAAAACGTTAGAACACAAACACGCTCGCGTTCAAGGGTTGGAAAAGGTATTAGAGAGATGGCGTACCAAGCAAAATTATGAGAAAGCCAAAAAAGAGCAAAAGCTGATTGAAGACATCATCAACTCTCGCGTGAAACGCAAAACGTTGTAAGCGTTTTGCGTTTATTTTTATCTAATAAAGAGAAACGTTACGTCGTTTTTCTGCGTCGCAGCCACCCTAATAATCCTCCAAAGAACAACATCCCTGCACCTATTGCACCGCCGCTGCCGTTGTCGCTAAATCCTGAAACATTAGTGTCTTCTGGATCAAAGCCTGAATCACCTTCGCTATGGTAATCCTCTAAGGCTGCTAAGCTTGCGTTATAAACGGTTTTGACCCCATAACTGGTTCTTGCCTCTATCCACGAGGTGTAATTCAGAATCTCTGTGAACACGCTCGGAATGGCTGCCGACTCACAAATGGATGAGCCGTAGCTCACAATCCCGATTTGCTGATACATACCGTTGCTGTCTTGATAGGTGAGTGGGCCGCCAGAGTCTCCGCTACATATTCCAGTATAGCTACGGTCTGGAAAGCCATTTGCACAAATGTTTTCTTGATCGTTATACCCCACAACGAGAGAAGCACATTGGGCATCAGAAAGCGGTTGAACCTCCGCCCATCGTAAATAGTTCGGGCCACTGGTGTCGGTCGTGGACGTTTGTCCCAATCCAAAGATTTGATAAACCGATTCGCCGCTGTAATCGCCAAAATCTTGAGGCAGAGTGATGGACTGAACGTTATCGGTAATTGGTCGGGTTAACTCCAATACCGCCAAGTCGTTAATCCATAGGTCATTAGGATCATAGTTGGGATGAATTGTAATAGTGCGAACGTCTTTGAACTCTTCGACATAAACATCGTTCATGGTTGGATTTTTTACCAGAACACGGAGGTCATTTGCTGTCCAACCGTCAGTAAAAACCGAGGATTCTACGCAGTGGGCGGCCGTTAATATGAAACGATCATTAACGATAGAACCACCACAAATATTCGCGAATTGTCGGTCGCCCGTTTTGTGTAAAATTAGCCGAGCAAAGAAGGGGAGCTGATTTTGAGACGCTTGCTGGCCTCCAATAATCGCGGTTGAAATGCCTTGCTCGTCAAGCTCCGCCCCGTCACTGGCATTACCCACTGCTGGTACAACGAGACAAGCCCCAATCACTACTCTATGAAACAATCGCATAGCCTCATCCTTGAGTTTTTTCGCACTCTATTTACTTTAGCCGAGAGTTCACCAAGCTCAAGTTAACGTATTGAGTAACAGGCTCAGTTACGCAAATTCTTGTTTTAACCACGAGCGCAATAGGTGAAAGCTTTCTTGCTTGAGTTTATGCGGTGGGCAGACAAAATAAAGCTGCTGATTAGGATTGATCACAGGCTCACCAAGTTCGATCAGCTGACCGTACTTGATGTCGTCTTTCACAAACAAACGGTGAGTCACCAACACACCCAAACGACGCGTGGTTGCCTGTACCGCTTGAATCGACATATTAAAAGTGATCGGCTTTTTGTTTTTTGGACGAGCGACTCCTATCGCGTCTGACCAGACTTGCCAATCGTGTTTTCTGCGCTCATTCGTGACCTCAATGAGCGGATACGTCTTTAAGATGTCAGAAAGGTTAACTGGATTGCTGTGGTCGATGAGATCAGGGCTGCACACTAATACCAGTTCGTCTTCACTGAGCTTTTCGCAATAGTAGTCTTGCCACTCTTCAGGTTTGCCATGCACCAACGCAGCATCAACGCCTTCTTGTTCCAAATTGAACCGTCCAGAAAGGTTAGATAGGCGCACATCAAGTTGGGGCGCATAGGCTTGAAGGCGTGGCATACGTGGGATCCACCAATGCAGTGCCAAGGAATTCACCATGTTTAGCGTAATGCGTTGAGAGTTTTGATCGTGCATCAGTGCTTCGGTTGCATCGACGATTTGTTCCAACGCTGGCCCGACTTTGCGGTAGTATTTTTTGCCTTCGGTATTGAGGTACACATGGCGTCCAATGCGGTCAAAAAGCGGTTTGTTTACTTGGCTTTCGAGAGATTTAATCGCTTGACTGATCGCCGAGTGGCTAACGCTCAGAAGCTGGGCGGCTTCCGTCATACTGCCTGATTCTGCCACCGTCACAAACGCGTAGATGGATTTTAATGGTACTAATTTGCGCATGGAACGAACCTGTTTTCAATGTGTAAGTTTTGCTTACAATAGTGGTTAATATTACTCGCTATTTCTATAAAGTCACTTTTCATAAAATGCTCCGAGAATTAAGGAGTATCTAATGAATCACGTTCACAAACCCATCGTATTTATGTTGATGTCTACATTAAGCTTATCTGTTACGGGCTTGCTAGCAAAGCAGCTGTCTGAGGCGCTTTCGGTAACCATGTTCAGCTTTCTGCGATTTTTCCTACCTGCGCTTATCTTGCTCTTAGTTCTGATCCCGAAAGGCATCAAACTGCCGAAATCGACCGAGTTGAAGGCCACTTTGCTACGCGCACTTTGTATTGGTCTGTCTCAACTGTGCTTTATTGCGTCTCTTCAAACGTTAACGCTGGTCGAAAGTGTGGTCCTTTTTGCTACAGGCCCGTTGTTTATGCCTGTGATTGAGAAGCTTGTCTGGCATGGAAAAATTCGTGCGTCCACCGTTTTTGGTATTGTGATGGCGTTTAGTGGTGTGGTGTTGTTGGCTGGAACGGAAGGCGAATTTACTTTGCGATACGACTTACTGCTTGGTTTGGCTGGTGGCCTGTTTAACTCCGGCTCACAATTGACGCTGTATAAAGTCAGCAAAAGCAATATGTCGCCGCTAGAGATCAACTTCTGGGCGTTTAGCTTTGCCGCGTTATTTATTCTGCCTTTGGCGCTTATCAACGATGGCTCTGGACTGTTGGGGGCTCATTCATTCTCACTATCCGTTGAGCCTAGAGTGCTGTGGCTATTAGTCATGTCGATGTTGATCATCAATACTCAAGTGTTTCGTGCAAAAGCCTATCAACTGGCCAGTAGCGGCTCTCAACTCGCACCACTGATTTTTACCAACTTGTTGTTTACGGCCGTTTGGCAATCACTTTTTTTCGCTGATGTAATGAGCCGCACTCAAATCGCGGGCATGGGCTTAATTGTGCTCGCGACGGTATTGAATGGGTGCTGGGATGTATTGGTCAAGCATCACCAAAGCAAGGCGTTACAAACGAAAACATCTTAGTGCCTCGTAAAAGTTAGTTGAGATAAGCATTTAAAACGCAAGCAAATTTGATTTTTCCTGAGAATAAACTAGCGTCAATGAAGGTTCAGGGAGAGAAAACATGCTTACATTAAACTATTACGTAGAAATAACCGCAACTCCGCAGCGCGTATGGAGAGTGCTGACGGATGCTGAGCTTTACAAGCGTTGGGCGCAGGCATTTTCACCTCAATCTCAATTCGAAGGGGAGTGGGAAGAGGGCAGCGACATCACCTTTTTTGATCCGGATATGGGCGGTACTCGCGCAGTGATTGATTCTGTGCAGCCACTGCATCGGCTAGAGTTTCATCATGTTGCCATCTTTAACCCCGACAATAGGCAACAGTTGGACGCCGATATCGCCGCCAAGTGGATTGGATCTCGTGAGATCTATCAGATCGACACAGAAGACGAACGCTTGTTGCTCAACATCACCATTCACACTCACAGTGACTTTGTATCGATGTTCAACAATGGGTGGGAAAAAGCGTTGCCATTGATTAAAAGTATTTGTGAGGAAACGGACTCGCAATAGCACTAAATATCGAGACGCACTTTTTCCATTTCTAGGCTGAGTAAGAGAGCGTTCACCGCCGCATTTTCGGTGTTCGCTACATCTTGACCGCACGAGGGTATACAATACCCGCAAATTTGAGCACTCAAGAGACTGGATGATGGAATTTAAGGTTGATACCCACACGCATACTTACGCGAGTGGTCATGCGTATAGTACGTTGATTGAAAACGCAAAGTCGGCAAAAGAGAACGGGTTAACCATGTTTTGCACGACGGACCATGCGGAGTCGATGCCGGGTGCGCCTCACTACTGGTTTTTCTCCAACCAAAAAATTCTGCCTCGTTTTCTTGAAGGTGTTGCCATCGTTCGCGGAGTGGAATCCAACATACTTAACATTGAAGGTGAAATTGATATTCCGCCAAGCGTCGATCGCAATTTGGATTGGGTTATTGCCAGTTTCCACGAGCCCGTTTTTCCACCTGCCAATAAAGAAGCACACACTGAAGCGCTGATAAATGTCGTCAAAAGCGGTCGCGTTGATGCTTTAGGGCATTTGGGGAACCCGAACTTCGACTTCGATTTTGAACAAGTGCTGAAGTGCGCTAAAGAGCACAATGTAGCGATAGAAATCAATAACACCACGCTCAAAGGCAACAGCCGTGTTGGCAGTGTGGAGCGTTGCCATGAAATTGCGCAAATCGGCAAAGCGTTAGATGTGTATTTTACTACGGGAAGCGATGCACACTTTTGTCATGATGTGGGCAATCTGGAGCTTGTCAGTGAGCTGATGGACAACCTTGATATTGATAGCAACAAAGTGATTACTCACTCTGCTAAGCAGTTTTTGTCATTTCTTGAACTGCGTGGCCGCTTGCCAATCGCAGAGTATGACGAGATTCGCAACGCATAAACTTGATTACATTTTAGGTATGCACCCTAGGTAAGATTGCTTTACACTGCCCCTCTTAAATACCCGAATATTCCTACAATGCGCATTAGCGTGGCGAGTTATTTGGGTAAACGAAGCCGACACAGAATTCGGCACTAAAATGGAGAAGTGAAAATGTTACGTCCTTTAGTTTTAGGGTGTGCGATTGCGTTTGGCTCAACATACGCGATGGCAGAAGCGGTTGATTTGAAGCAAAACATGAAGCAGATGAAGATGGAATTCAAACAGGCAGCAGAAGCGTCTGACGTGGAAACCATGAAATCAGCGATTGATAGCTTGCAAGCCATTGTAGAACAGTCAAAACGTGGTAATTACCCACCAGAAAAGTTTGATACTTACCTAGAAGGTTTCAACAAGCTGTCGGTAACGCTAGACAAAATCGAAGCGGATCTGGATGCAGGTAATTTGACAGAAGCAAAAGCGCAACTGCGTGAGATCGATAGCCTTCGTGAAGAGTACCACGACAAGCGTAATCCAAGCATTTGGAGCAAGCTGTTTGGTTAAGCAGCTCTTACGTGCATGAATGATTGAAAGAAAGCCCGCAAATTTGCGGGCTTTTTTGTCTCTGTCAACATAATGATTGTGAGGTAGTAATCACTTATTGATCCTCTTTTTGAGCTGAAACTCAGAATTGGCTACTCTGTGTGAAATTTGTTAAGTCACCGTTATGCGTAGATTAATTCCTTTTTATCGCTCCATGTTATTCGCTAGCGCCTTAAGTTGGGTGCTCGTGACACTGATGCCTGTTATCAATGCTCATGGTAACAGCATGGGCGTGTGGGCGACGCTTTGTACGCTAAACGGTTTCGAGCTGGTTCAGATAGAAGAGGGCGACAGCTCGGTGACGCACAAGGGCAAGCCGTGTCCATTTAGTCACTTTTCCACTTTCCACCAAGATTCACTTCCAACTACACCGATACTTTCACGACTGAGCTCGGTAATTTCTGAACGCTACACTTTTTTGGCTCTAAGTGTACGATTTGAAACGCCAGTTCCGCGCGCGCCGCCTGTGGTTTCTTTTTCATAATCAATAAAAACAATAAGTAAAGTCACACATACACTGCTCATTCAAGCAGTCGCATTCCCAAACCTGTCCAAGTTTCACCGCATAGAAAAGCATGTGGGGGAAGCATTTTGTCAGCGTTTTTGGCGTGCAAAAATGAAAAGGAAATAAACATGTTGAGAAACTCAACAAAGCCTCAACTCAAGGAAGCGTCGCGCGCAAAATCCATCTACTTTATGACGTGGCGATGGCATTTCTACGCAGGATTATTCGTTATCCCATTTATGCTCATGCTGTCCGTCACCGGACTGGTGATGCTGTTTGATGATGAGATTGAACTGGCTCGTTATGAGACTACGCTAAAAGTGGTGCCGCAAGAGCACAAAGTACCAGTGTCCGTCCAGTTAGAGTCGGTTAAGCAAGCCTATCCCGATTTCAGCGTTACTCAATTTGTGCCTGCCAAAACAGCGCATCTTGCCAGCCGGTTTTCAATTAAAGCGGAAGATGGACGTTCGCTCGTTGCTGCAGTCAATCCATACACGGGCGAGGTTCAAGGCACTATTGATCGCTCAGACAGCGTTTATGAGCTGATGAATAACATTCATGGCACCTTGCTAATTGGTGAGCTTGGCGATCGTTTAATCGAAATATCAGCCAGCTTAGGTATTTTACTGTTGGTGTCGGGCTTGTATCTCTGGCTTCCTCGCGACAACGCCAGTCGATCGGGCTTTTTGAAAATCCGTGTTGCCCAAGGTTCTCGTATTGTATTGCGCGATGTGCACGCTAACTTAGGTGGTGTGTTGTCCCTCGTTTTACTGTTTTTCCTGATTTCTGGTTTGTCTTGGGCTGGAATTTGGGGGGCAAAGATGGTTCAAGCTTGGAACACGTTTCCGACCTATTACACTTGGGGTGAAAAGCCAGAGTCGACATTGACGCATCAGGATCTTAACCACGGTTCGTCAGAAGAAATGCCTTGGAACTTAGAGCTTGCTGCCGTACCTGAATCGAAAGATAAACCCGCCCATGATCACGCGAACATGGAAAGGGGGGCGTCTTACACGGCGAGCCATCGCGCGTTATCGATTGACGACATTATTCTTAAAGCCGAAATGATGGGCTTTACCAGCTACAAAGTATTCTTGCCTCGTTCAGATAACGGTGTTTACACCGTTGCAGCCAACTCAATGGGAGGGGACATCTCTGACCCAAGACAAGATCGAACCAGCCATTTTGACCAATACTCAGGTCGTTTGCTGGTGGATGTGACTTGGCAGGATTACAGCTGGTTTGCCAAGTTAATGGCTGCGGGTGTCTCACTTCACCAAGGAGACGTAAGCATCATCAACAAGGCGTTGAATGTGCTGTTCTGTCTGGCATTTATTCTGATTGCTATTTCCGGAGTGGTGATGTGGTGGTTACGTCGACCAAGTCGCAGCGCATCGCTTGGAGCGCCGCCACAATTTCAACATGACGGAGTGTGGAAATTGGGGTTAGCCACATTGGTTGCCATTTGTGCCGCGTTCCCGATGGGCGGTTTAGCCATTGTGAGCGTTTTGCTGTTGGACTGGGTGGTGTTCAACCGTGTCGAGAAGCTAAAAGCAGCACTGAACTAAGGTGTCGTATTGGTATAAAACAAGAGTCAGCGAATTGCTGGCTCTTTTTACTTCTGATAAAGCTCCAATGGTAAGCCATCGGGATCTTGGAAGAACGTAAATGCTTTGCCCGTAAACTCATCAATGCGAATGGGTTCAACAGCGATGTGTTTGGATTCCAGATACGCTTTTACTTCTTCAACGTTGTCGACTTGAAACGCCAAATGTCGCAAGCCTTGCGCCTCCGGAAAGCTTGGTCGCTCCGGTGAGCCGGGAAAACTGAACAGCTCGATTTGGCTTCCGTCCGGCAACGCAAGGTCGAGTTTGTAGGAGTCTCGCGCTTCACGATAGTTTTCTGCGATGATTTGTAGCCCTAGCACTTCGGTGTAAAAACGCTTTGATGTTGGGTAATCACTGCAAATGATAGCGACGTGATGAATCGCATTAAACATGGTTGGGTTCCTTAGACACGAGATGTTCGTTTACAAAGTCGAGAAATACACGCAGACGTGCAGGCATGTATTTGGTTTGTGCGTACTGCATGGCGACCGCACCGTGGTAGTTACTTTTGATCATCCAATCGGACAACACTTCGACCACTTCTCCGCGCTCTAATGCCTCTTTCACCACGAAATCGTGGAAGATGCCAATCCCTAAACCGGCCTTGACGCCATTTAGGCGCATTTGCGAATGGTTGACCGCATACCGACCACTGACCGCGATGGAATGAAACGCCTCTTCTTTAAAAAACGACCAAATGTTGTCTTTGTCGTTTTCTGCTAGGTAAATACAGTCGTGCTGTTCAAGTTGCGTCGGATGTTCTGGCATGCCTCTTTGTGCGAGGTAGTCTGGCGACGCACACAAAACCAGATTGGTTTTGCTGATCTCTTTGAGCACCAAATTTTCATCCGGTTTATCGGTGAGTTTAAAGGCAACATCAATGCCCTGACGAAACAGGTCGATTTCCCCGTCGGCAGCGCGCAGCTTGAGCTGAATTTTTGGATAACGTTGCAAAAAAGGCAGCACGAACGGTTGCAAGACCGAGTTTAAAAACGCCTCTGGTGCCGCTACCGTGAGCGCGCCAGTTGGTTCGGCATGTTCTTCCGCAGATAGCTCAACGGCTTGCTGCGCGGCATTAACCATCGCAATGCTTTGGTCATACACTTTTTGCCCTGCTTGAGTAATGATCAGCTTGCGCGTGGTGCGTTCAAACAACTTCACGTTGAGGGCTTGCTCCAAACGGGTGATCAGTTTGCTTAACGCAGATGGGGTAACGCCAAGCTGTTTGGCTGCGGCAGTAAAACTGCCTTCGTTGACCACCAAAATAAAGGAGGCCAAATCGGGCAGTAGAGCAATGAGTTTTGGATTAACCATAAAGATTCCGTTCTAAGCGGCGTATTAAAAGTATTGTCTGGCAGGGCTTTACGAGGTGCAAGTGTGCCAGTCTCGCTTTAACGATATTTTGCCAAAAAGGCGTGAAGAATCGGCAACCCAGACTCGTTAGTATGATAACGCTGCCAACATTGATAAATGGCGGTTTCATGTTCTGCGACTAAATCAAATGCAGTTTGAAAATTGACAGCGTTTGAATTCTTCTCTATCGCGAGTGTTTGCCATTCTCGGTATGTCACTTCGTACGGCTCAACCCAATTGAGTAGCGTGGCAACCAGCTCGGACCAAGGTAAATCGATCCACTTTTCTGCATCGGAAAGACCTTTTTCCATCATTTCTTGATGACGGTTTTCTATCTCCAGTCCATGTGCTTGCAAAACAGGTTTGAGTTTTTCAGCGGTCAGTTTTTCCACGTCGACTAAAGTTTGCCAAAGCGCGCGTTGCTCTGCCTGTTTGTAGTTGTTGAGATAGTGACTGAAAAAGGCAATACCGTAGATTTCTCCATAGTATGCAGTAAGTAAATTGTTGAGCATTTTAATGTGCGTTTGGGGAACGGATGGACGCTATTTTATAACGGAATGAAAGAGATAAGAAGTTGTGAGAATTTTATGAGAATTCGATGAAGTTACCGAGATATTTGCTCGTCATGCTTAAAGACAAGAATGACAAACGTTCGAAAGCAATGCTGCTCAAGCCAACAAAAGACGATGTTCAAGGGCTTGGGTTTCACTCTCATAAAAGGATGGATTCACAATGAAAAAACGTACCCAACTTAGTCTTGTCATGACGTCTGTTGCTCTGGCGGTTGGCGCGGCATCAGCTCAAGCGGCGGAACTAGAAATTACGGTTACCAACGCAACCAAAGGCATTTACTTTACACCGCTTATCGTCGCGGCGCATGGCTCAGATCTACATATGTTTAAAGTCGGAGAATCCGCCACAGCAGAGCTTGAAGCGATGGCTGAAGGTGGGGATATTTCTGGATTATCGACCGTGATTGGCAACGCAGGCGGCGCAGTCGTAGAAAATCCTGCGGGCGGTATTCTCAATCCGGGCGCTGCGACCACGTTTATTTTGGATAGTGGCGATCACGGTTACCTCTCACTTAGCGCGATGTTATTGCCAACCAATGATGGTTTTGTCGGCTTAGACAGTTGGAAAATTCCAACCGAAGCGGGAACTTACAAAGCGACCTTGAACAGTTACGACGCAGGCACCGAAGCGAACGACGAGTTAGCGTCCAGCATTCCTAATCCTCCTTTTATTACCTTCGGTAGCGGTGGTACTGGCGTAGAAACGGAGGTGAGCAACGACAAGGTTCACATTCATCCGGGTAATTTGGGTGACAGCGATCCGGCTGGTGCCAAGAGTGATCTCGATAGCAGTCATCATCGTTGGTTAAACCCAGTAGCAACCATCACAATTGTTGTGAAATAAGGAGGAGGTATGAAATACAAAATCTTACTGGTAGCGGCCTCTGTCGGAGTGCTCGCTGGTTGTCCGAATGATGACGATAATGATGTCGCGAAGTCATACCGATATACGGTGAATGTCGAGAACTTAACGGCGAATCAACCGATGTCTCCATTGGCAGTGCTGACTCACAATAGCAATTTTCAGCTATTCGAAATTGGTCAAAGTGCGTCGGTTGAGTTAGAACACTTAGCCGAGGGTGGCAGCAATGCCGAGCTGATTGCTCTGATGAACAGTGACGACAACGTCTACCAAGGTGTCTCTGGTAACGGTTTACTGCTGCCGGGCTCATCGGACGAAGTCACCATCACAGTCAATCCTCATCGTTATGGTTATTTGTCGCTGGCTTCGATGCTCGTGAACACTAATGATGCCTTTGTTGGCGAAACGGGATTATCGCTCAAGTCACTCGCAGTGGGTGAGAGTTACGAGATGAACATGAACGTGTGGGATTCTGGCACAGAGCTTAATGATGAATTAGCAGCCACGATTCCCGGCCCTGCGGGTGGCGGAGAAGGATTTAACTCAACCCGAAATGATATGAATGATGCGGTCGCGTTTCACGCTGGCGTCATCAGCCATGATGATGGACTGGCGGATTCAACCTTGTCGGCAAACCATCGTTTTCTAAATCCTGGAGCGAAGGTCACGATCACGCGCGTTGAATAACTCACCTGCTCTGGTGGCGGATCCTTTCCTAAAAGTGTTTGTTCGTGCTTTTATCCCTCATTCCACCACCAGAGCACTTTCTGACCTTGTGGGAAGCTGACCTTGTTGAAAGAAATACGGCTTCGTCCCGGTCATTTGCAGAATGAGGCGTCTCCCAGACAAGGAAAGGATCATGGAACGGCATACAACCAACGTGGTGGCGAACATATTGTTGATTGAAGACGATGATGACTTGGCCGAACTGGTTCAAATGCATCTCAAATTTCAGGGGCATCAAGTCAGTCGAGAATCCAGCGTTGCAGCGAGTAGAAATACTTATCAGCAGCAGTCGTTTGATTTGGTGATCCTCGACAGAGGTTTACCCGATGGTGATGGTTTAGATATCTGTCATCACTTGCGCCAGCAGCAAGATTGGACGCCGGTTTTGGTGTTGACCGCAAGAGACGGTGAGATGGATAAAGTGGATGGGTTGGAAGCTGACGTCGATGATTACATTACAAAGCCGTTTAGTGTTTTAGAGTTTCAAGCTCGGGTGAGAAATGTACTTCGGCGCGTTAATCAAGTCGCTGAAAAGCCGACTCCAGAAAAAGCAGAAGATGGGGCACTTAACTTTGGTGACTTGAAGATCATTCCCCAATTGCATCAGGTTTCGCTCAACGATAAAGACGTCGCGCTGACGGCAACCGAGTTTACCTTACTACAGTTTCTCGCCACTCGTCCCGGTCGAGTCTACAGTAAGGACGAGCTGTTGGATCATGTCTGGAACACCAATCATGCAGGGTATCATCACACGGTTTGTAGCACCATCAATCGCTTGCGCAGCAAGCTGTCGTTGTCGGACTCAGAGCATCATTTTATTCAAACGGTTTGGGGTGTTGGGTACAAATTTCAGCCGCGCCCATAATAGGCGGTGTGAGGAGGCGATAGGATGAGCTTCAAATCTCGTTTGGTGGTATTCACCACGGTTTGGTTTTGTTTGGCGATGGCGGCCATTGCGCTGACGTACAATTGGCAAAAAGAGACCATTGAGCTTCGCACCAAGCAAAGCTTACATCAAGATCTAGCCAGTCACATGCGGGATGATAATCCGCTCATGATTGGTACGGACTACAATCCCAAAGCGCTTAAGTCGATTTTCCACACCCTCATGTTGATAGGACCGGATTTCGAAATCTATTTTCTTGATAGCCAAGGCAACATTACTACGCACGCTGCGCCAGAAGGGACGGAATTGATGGGCGCGGTGAATCTGGCTCCTATTCGTCAGTTTCTCAGTGGTGAACCTTTCCCGATTCTAGGCGATGACCCGCGTAATCGTGATGAACATAAAGTCTTTTCTGTCGCAGCGATAGAGGAGCTTGGCTCAACCATTGGTTATTTGTACGTGGTGATCGGGAGTTCTCGTCATACGGCCATTGCCAACGCTCAAGTGGATTCGCCGTACTTGGCGCTTGCGGGTTTAGTGCTCATTTCGATTTTAGGTTTCGCTTTTGGCTCATATTTCTTGGTTAAGCGCAGCTTGTTAAACCCGATTGAACGTGTGACCGATCAACTGCAAAAACAAGCCGAACACGACTTTCGCCTACAACCGGATTTTGCACATCAAGTGCCGGAGCTGGTGCCGATTGCTCGTTCTTATCAATTGATGGCAAAACACATCCAGCAGCAATTTTTACAACTTGAATATCAATCCTCTCATCGCCGCCAAAGTCTTTTGCAATTGAGCCACGATTTAAAAACGCCGCTTTCGAGTGTGCTTGGGTATTTGGAAACTTGGCGTTTGCAGCATCCTGACCCCGATCCGCTCATTGAAGTGGCGTTTCGCAACAGTGAAAAACTCTCCCAGCAATTGCACGCTCTGTTGGATGTGGCAAAACAAGAAGCTCCGCTGCCGAGCTATGAGTATCTTCCGATTGATATTAGCCAACTAATGGCAGAATGCGCCGAAACCATGCAAAGCCAGTTTCAACGTAAAGGCGTGACGTTGAACATTACCGTAGATGAGCCACTCCAAGCGATAGGGGATAGGGGATTATTAGAACGATTGATATTGAATTTATTGGAAAATGCACTTCGGCATAGTCCGTCGGATGCGACCGTGAGTTGCGATGTAAAACGGAGCGATAATACATCTCAAGTTCGTTTTACTTTTTCCAACCAAATAGAGCTGAATGCGCAAGCTGGCGCGCTAGGCATTGGTACTAAAATTGTTCAGTCCATTTTAATGCTGCATCACAGTCATCTTGAAACCGATGCGGCATCGCATCGGTTTACACAACGATTCACACTTCCTGCCGCATGAGGAAGTGTGAATCAGACAGATCATGATTTAGTCGATCACGCCACACACAATGCGCGCACCGCCGCCACCTAATTTGGCTGGTTGATCCGAGTGATTGTCCCCACCAGCATGAATCATCAAGGCTCTGCCTTTTAAATCCGACATTTTGAGGCGCGGAGCTAAAACCGGTTGGTTGGCGTTTCCTTCCATGTCGGCGTACAACGCTGGCAGATCGCCAAGATGGTTGCCATCGGTCCATGGAAAACCATGTTGGCCAGTATTGTCTGGGTCGTAATGGCCGCCCGCACCGCCACCTACTACGGTTTTACCGTCCTTTTCTGCACTGTCACAGGATGGGTTAGCGTGGACGTGAAAACCATGTAGTCCGGCAGGAATTCCTGACAGATTCGGCGTGAATACAATTCCGTAGTCACTCTCTGATAATTCCACCGTACCGACGGCTTGGTTAGTACCCAAATCGGTCATGGTGATTGATTGGGCCAACGCGTTTGGTGTCATCACGAAAGCAGCCGCCGCTGACATGCACAGCAATCCTTTTAACATGCGATTTCCTTCTTTATAAAGTATTCATTTGAGCGTATATCCAAGTGGTTTGTTCTCGCAGCTAAGAGTTAGACCGTACATTTGTTTGAACTACTTTAGATCTCGCTATATATGGTCTAAAAATTAACTGTTCATTTAAACATCAAGCCATTTTATGAAACTTAACATATTGAGATTACTTGGTTATAAAAAGAATAGTCGCAGTTGAACAAATATGACGCTGAATTTTCTAATTAATACAAAGTTAAATTTTTAATGAATTTATAACAAAGCTCACTGTTTGTTTATAGATAAAACTATTATTAAGCGTTTATCATAAAAATAGTCAATTTAATGAATATTTTAATATGTATTCAGTTGTTTATTGGTTGGAAGCGAAACTGTTGCTTATGTCATCAAATAAGCTAAAAAAGTGGAACTAAAGTCACTTAATAGCAGAGTAAAAAATTAAAGTCTGGTTTGAATAGGTAATAATGTTTTAGTAACAGATAGTTACGCGTTTAAAAATTAATAATATGGCTAATTTCCGACAAGGATCGAAAAAAATGAGCGACAAGGATTCTATTCAGACTAATCGCAGCCGACGTAATTTTCTTAAAGGCGCAACGGGTGCCGTTGTAGCTGGTGTTGGTGCTTCTGCTTTTTCAGGTGTAGCACAAGCTCGAGAACAGAAAATTGATTGGAGCAGCCGCGGGCTAGGTAGAAAGCACGATAAGCGTTTTTGGCGTAAAGTGCAAAAGCAGTTCGTTTTGGATAAACGAACGACTTACATGAACATTGGTACAACAGGCTCAATGCCGAAACATGTTCTTGAAGGCTATGAAGACAACAACAAATTAGTGGCGAAGTTCCCGTGGGACATGAAAGGTAAGTTTGGTAAGTTCCCTTACGTTTCAGACATGATCGCAGAGATTGCACCAGGTTTTGGCGCAAATGCTGACGAAATCATCCTAAGCCGCAACACGACTGACGGTCTATGTTCGATCATTAATGGTCTGCATTTCGAGCCGGGAGACGTGATTCTTACTACACACCACGAACACATTGCAGCGACATCTCCGCTGAATGTTGTAAAACACCGCTTTGGTGTAGAAGTCGTGGAAATTCAGTTACCAGTGTTTACAGGTACTGAAGACGTTTCTGAAGCAGACTACATTCAAGCATTCCGTGACGCTATTGAAGCGCACCACAATGTTCGCCTGATTGTGTTCTCTCACATCACATACAAAACCGGTACTGCGCTGCCAGCAAAGGCAATTTGTTCTCTTGCAAAAGAGCACCAAATTCCAACGTTAGTGGATGGTGCTCACACGGTGGGTATGTTCGATCTTGACCTACATGATCTGGATTGTGATTTCTACTCTGGTTCTGGCCATAAATGGCAGTGTGGCCCGGGCGCAACAGGCATTTTATACGTGCGCGACAACGGTAATCGTTTGAACGAATACTGGAGCGACCGTGAAAATCCATTGTGGTTGATAAACTCGTCGCTTTCTCATGCGGATTACTTAGGTAAGCAAATCCAAATGCAGTACATTGGTAACGACAACTACCCAGCTAAACAAGCTCTGGCTGATAGCTGTAAAATGTGGGATGAGATTGGTCGTGACCGAATCCAAGACCGCATTCTAACGTTGAGTGACCAATGTAAAACCTCACTCCAAGACGTGCTGCCACATGCGAAAATGTTCTCGCCAAATGTGGAAGGGCTGACGAGTGGATTAACGACGTTCAACCCATTTTATGATGTGACGAACGAAGAAATCCTGACTGAGTTCCGTGACCGTCTACGTGAAGAATATGGCTACATCATCCGTACAACGAACTTCAAGCTGTACAAAGATGATGGACACGACACGTACGCGCTTCGTATCTCTACACACTTGTTCCATGATGAGCGAGATGTAGAAGGATTGGTCGAAGCGATTGCTGATCTGTACTACTCGTTCTAACGTCGTTGTTTATCACTCAAGCGCCCATTTATGGGCGCTTTGTTGAAGGGAAGGATATACACAATGTCAGTCAAAACACTTAAACGAACCATCACTGCAGTGGCGATTTTGGCCGCGTCCGTGATGTCTTCTTCGGCTTGGTCTAATGACCTTAAAGAAATCCGTGAACGTGGTGTGCTTCGTCATATCGGTGTGCCTTATGCCAACTTTGTTTCTTACATCGAGCAAGGTGAAATGCACACGCTGACAGGATTAGATGTCGATATCGTAAAAGGATTTGCGAGCTCGTTAGGTGTGCGATATGAGTACGTACCGGCTCAGTGGAGTGACATGGTCGGTAAGCTGACAGGTCAAGATGTTCAATACCGACACAACCGCGCAGTCGTGGGTGGCAGTGTGCCAATTGAGGGTGATCTGATCGCCAATGGCGTGACGATTTTGGATTGGCGGGAAGAGGTATTGGACTTTTCTCAGGACTACTTCCCATCGGCGGTATGGCTTGTTTCTCGTACCGATTCAAGTTTAAGTCCAATTAAGCCAAGTGGCTCGATCGACGAAGACGTCAAGACAGTGAAAGAGTTGATCGATGGACGAGAAGTGTTGGCGCTAGAGCATTCGTGCCTAGACCCAAACCTTTACGACTTGTACGACACGGGTGCCAAAGTGATTTTGCCCGATGGCAAACGACTCCTAAACGAAATGGTACCTGCCATCATGAAAAATGATGCTGAAAGTACCTTATTGGATGTAGCAGACACATTAATTGCTTTAGAAAAATGGCCGGGAGAAATAAAAGTTATTGGCCCTGTTTCTGAAAATCAAAAAATGGCTGTTGCGTTCCGTAAAAATTCACCGGAATTACGCGAAGCGTTTGATCGTTATTTAGATTCTATTAAAAAAGATGGGACGTATGAAAAGCTCGTTAAAAAATACTACCCGTCCATTTACTACTTTTATAACGATTACTTCTTAGAAGATAGTAAGAAAATTCGATGAAAAAGGCTGTTAAAAAAATATCCAGTAAAAAGATAATAACGATAAGTGCAATAATCGTTTCTATTTATTTAGCGATACTTATTGTTGTTACAAGTCTTGGACAGAATAAATTAAAAGACTCTCAATATAGAGAGCTGGATTTAAAAGTAAAAAGCTATGCAAGCACACTAGACAACTTATTTACTATCGCAAGTGAAGACGTAGATAATTTATCGAGTGACAAAACCGTTCAAACATTTTTTGCAAACTTAGCATCTGGTATGTCGATGGAATATGGCCTAGGTGCAAGTTTAATCAACTTAAAGCGTAGATTTGATGAGAAGATTGACGGCAAGTTGATCAACAGTAGCAACATCTACAACAAGTTAACGCTGGTGGGCAGTGACGGAACAACCATCGTCACGACTGGCCCAAAAGATCTCAAGCCAATGGATATTCATGATTTGATGACCCAACACGGGCATCCGGAAGAAGTTTGTGCCACTCGTGATGGTGACAACATTCGGATTCAAGTGATTAAGCAAGTCAAATTTTCTGGGAAACCAGTGGCTTTTTTAATTGCGGACATCAATAAAGATATTGTTATTGAGCAATTAACCAATCAAGAGCACGAAGACAGCTACAGTCGCATGGTGCTAAAAATAAAAGATGTTGAAATGGTGGTGTGGGATTCCATCACTAAAAATTCAACCACTAATGCAGATGAGAATCATTTTCTTTCTAAAGTTTTGGATGGAAAAATATATTTCGAAGTGCCAGTGGAACAACATCACTTTAAATTGATGGCATGGTTTGAACCGCTCAACGAGCGAGATATTTTTACTTCTCGACTCTTTATTGTTGGGCTAAGTATTCTCGCCGTGATGATTGTTATTGCGCTGTGTTATGCATTTGTCGCAAACAATAATAAATTGGAATTAAAGATTAAGCTTGAGGAAGAGAAAAAGCGTAAAGATATTCTTTCTCAACAAAACCACAAACTCACCAAAGAAATAGAGCGCCGAAAAGCATCGGAGAAAGAGCTCGCATTCCAAGCCAAATACGACACCTTAACAGAATTGCCAAATCGCAGTTATGGCTCAGAACGATTGGCGCTGGAACTTATCCGTGCATCTCGCACGGGTTCAAAAGTATTGGTGATGTTTATTGATTTGGACCACTTCAAACAGATCAACGATTCTATGGGCCATTTTGTCGGGGATGAAATTCTCAAACTCAGTGCTCAGCGTCTTCAAAACGTCGCGAGAAAAACCGATTTGCTCGCGAGAATCGGTGGGGATGAGTTCCTGTTGGTGATTCCAGATTTACCAGATAACGATACCGCGAAGCGCGTTGCTTCGAGTGTGTTATCGGCCTTTAGTGAACCGTTTGTTTGGAATAATCACGAGTTTTTCCTGACAGGCAGTGTCGGCATGTCGGTTTTCCCAGACGACGGTGATAACGCCGAGCAGCTGTTGGCGTGTGCCGATATGGCGATGTACCGCGTGAAGCAAGATGGCCGCGATGCGTTCTGCTTCTACAACCACAACATGAACCAAGATCTACAGCGTTACTTGGATCTAGAAAGTCGTTTGCGTAATGCGATTTCGAACCAACTGCTCGAAATGTACTATCAGCCAATCATCGAACTGAAAAGCGGTAAAATTGTTGGCGCAGAAGCATTGATGCGTTGGAACGATGAGAAGTTTGGTTTCGTCAATCCAGAAGAGTTCATCTCGATTGCAGAGAAAAATGGGTTGATTCATCAACTTGGCGAGTTCGCCATTCAGCAAGCGTGTTATCAAGCAGCACAGTGGCAATCCATTTCGCCGTTGTTTGTATCGGTGAACTTCTCTAGCGTTCAATTCCGCTATTGTGATCGCTTATTGGCGTTCATCAGGCAAAGCTTAGAAGAATCGGGTTTGCCTGCTGAGCAATTTGATGTCGAGGTAACCGAAAGCTTGTTGTTTAACCATGATGATGAGTTGGTGGACATGCTGGATAACCTACGTGCGCTCGGTACCAAGCTGACGATTGACGACTTCGGTACGGGCTATTCTGCACTGAGTTACTTGCAGAAGTTCCCGTTTGACCGTCTGAAAATCGACCGCAGTTTTATGCAAAACGTGTTTGAGAACGACTCTGATCGTGAACTGGTCAACGTGATCATTGCTATGGCCAAAGCCTTGCGTCTTAAAATGGTCGCAGAAGGTATCGAAGAGCAGCGCCATGTGGATTATCTCAACGAGCTAAACTGTGAGTTCGGCCAAGGTTTCCACTATAGCCGCCCTGTGCCAGCGAAGGAGTTTGAGCAACTTCTAAACCAACCTACTTGGTCATAACTCCTTTCAATACAACCTCATAGAAAAGCATTGATGTTATTTGTTCCTCGAATTCATTAATGCTTTTCCACCTTGAGGGATAATCGTTTTCCTTTCCTTGTTTTACACTACAATTAATTGATAGCTGATGGCCTGTGACGCCCGTCACGTAAAGGCTAAACCAAATTCGAAACGAGTGAAAACTCGTCAAAACAACCAGGAAGGAATTGCGAATGTCTTCTGCATTTTACCAACAGATTCAACAGCAAATTGAAGAAGTGAAGGCTGAAGGTCTTTACAAAGCAGAGCGTATCATTACCTCTCAACAGCAAGCCGCTGTTAAAATCTCGACAGGTGAAGAAGTACTGAACTTTTGTGCGAACAACTACCTAGGCCTAGCAAACCATCCAGCGCTTATCGAAGCGGGTAAAGCTGGCATGGATGAGCACGGCTTCGGCATGGCATCAGTACGTTTTATCTGCGGTACTCAAGACATCCACAAAGAGTTAGAACAAAAGCTTTCTAAATTCCTCGGTAAAGAAGATACGATTCTTTACACCTCTTGCTTTGATGCAAACGCAGGTCTGTTCGAAACCATTCTTGGTAAAGAAGATGCGATCATTTCTGATGCACTGAACCACGCATCAATCATTGACGGTGTTCGTCTATGTAAAGCAATGCGCTTCCGTTACTCAAACAACAACATGGAAGAGCTAGAGCAACAACTGATCGCAGCGGAAGAAGCAGGTGCTCGCCACATTCTTATCGTAACGGACGGTGTGTTCTCTATGGACGGCGTGGTGGCTAACCTTCCGGCTATTTGTGACCTAGCTGAAAAATACGGTGCATTGACCATGGTTGATGACTCTCACGCGGTTGGCTTCATGGGTAAAACGGGTGCAGGTACGCACGAGTACCACAATGTGGTTGACCGTATCGACATCATCACTGGTACGCTAGGTAAAGCAATGGGTGGCGCTTCTGGCGGCTACACATCTGGTAAAGCGGAAGTGATTGACTGGCTACGTCAGCGCTCTCGTCCATACCTATTCTCTAACTCTGTTGCACCAGCAATCGTAAACGCTTCTATCCGCGTTCTAGATCTACTAGAAGAAAGCGGCGACCTACGTGACCGTCTATGGGAAAACGCAGCGCATTTCCGTGCTCGTATGGAAGCAGCAGGCTTCACAATGGGCGGCGCAGACCATGCGATCATTCCAATCATGCTGGGCGATGCAAAAGTTGCAGCGGAGTTCGCTGAGCGTGCTTTAGAAAAAGGCATCTACGTAATCGGCTTCTCATTCCCTGTAGTACCAAAAGGCCAAGCGCGCATCCGTACTCAAATGTCAGCAGCGCACACTCGTGAGCAGCTAGATCGTGCGATCGATGCGTTCATCCAAGTTGGTAAAGACATGGGCATTATCTAAGTTCGATATCTCTCATGTTGATGCGGTTTGATGACAAAGGCTTGCCCAAATCTCCGTTGGAGCAGGCTCATTGGGTTAAGCCTTTTATCCCGCATTGTTGAGTGATGATGAACCTTATAGAGATTTTTTGTTTCGCACTGAGCGGGGCAATATTTGGTGAATACTATGAAAATTAAAGCACTATCAAAGCTAAAGCCTGAACAAGGCATTTGGATGACCGAAGTAGACAAACCTGAGGTTGGCCATAACGACATTCTGATCAAAATTAAGAAAACTGCGATTTGTGGTACAGACGTACACATTTACAACTGGGACGAATGGTCACAAAAAACCATTCCAGTACCTATGGTTGTCGGTCACGAATACGTGGGTGAAGTGGTCGCGATTGGTCAGGAAGTTCGTGGCTTTGAAATCGGTGACCGCGTATCTGGCGAAGGTCACATCACGTGTGGTCACTGTCGTAACTGTCGTGGCGGTCGTACTCACTTATGCCGTAACACTATCGGTGTGGGTGTAAACCGTGAAGGCGCATTTGCAGAATACTTGGTTATCCCAGCGTTCAACGCGTTCAAGATCCCAGACGAGATCTCTGACGATCTAGCGTCTATCTTTGACCCGTTTGGTAACGCGGTACACACTGCGCTTTCTTTCGACCTTGTGGGTGAGGACGTGCTGATCACAGGTGCTGGCCCAATCGGTATTATGGCTGCTGCAGTTGCAAAACACGTTGGTGCTCGTCATGTGGTTATCACAGACGTAAACGAATACCGTCTAGAGCTTGCTCGTAAAATGGGCGTAACACGTGCAGTAAACGTGGCTGAAGAGAAGCTTGAAGATGTAATGGCTGAACTAGGCATGACAGAAGGCTTCGACGTAGGTCTTGAAATGTCGGGTAATCCAGCAGCATTCAACTCAATGCTAACAACAATGAACCACGGTGGTCGTATCGCTCTGTTGGGTATTCCGCCATCAGACATGGGTATCGACTGGAACCAAGTGATCTTCAAAGGTCTGGTTATCAAAGGCATTTACGGCCGTGAAATGTTCGAAACGTGGTACAAGATGGCTTCACTGATTCAATCTGGTTTGGATCTATCGCCAATCATCACGCACCACTACAAGATTGATGATTTCCAAGAAGGCTTTGACGTTATGCGCTCTGGCATGTCGGGCAAAGTTATTCTTGATTGGGAATAGTCAGTTTTAGTAAGAAAGCGCTCCAAAAGGGGCGCTTTTTGTTTATTTTAGCCCTATCTTTTTCGTCCATTTTCTTAATTTCAGCCTAGAATTTTACTGCTGTTTAATAACCAATTTCCTGCTCGACTCTGTTCAAATCGACTTTATTTTCTTCTGAAACTTCAGCAAAGCTTCACTTTCAGTATTTAGAATAACCAAATGACCTTTTTAATTTTAAGGGTGTTTTGTAGTTTTATATCTCGTAAAAGTTGTTTTTTGTGGTTATTTATTTTTTAAGTATGCCTGTTTTTATACCTAACTTACTTCTTTTATATGTTTCGTATTTTATATGCACTTAGTTTGTCATACTTGAGCTATAACTAATAAAACAATCATCGATATACAGTGGAATGTTAGAAAATGGAGCTTTATATGAAAAGAATATATTTGATGATGCCTCTGTTATTAACGTCATTCAGTTGGCAAGCAAACGGCGCCTCAGTGAGCGGCACCATTGATGTTTCCATTAACCTTGTACAAGGTTGTGTGATCAACGGAAATAATGCGGTAGACACTGCTTCTGGTATTGGTTTTGGTTCACTTGATTTCGGCGACGTGCCAGCGATCTTTACTGAGCAAGACGCTGTAGTCAATGGTGGCAGCGCGACGGGCATTGAAGTGCTCTGTAGTAACGGTGTGACTCCGACCTTTACACTTGGCACTGGTTTGTATGACGGAAGTGTAGCAGCTGGCTCCTACGCGATGTCGAATGGTTCCGAGTATATCGAATATAAGTTGTTTACCGATTCAGACAGAAATACCCAAATAGTGCAAAATGGAACGGTGGCGCTTACTGAGTTTACGACCGCAACGGCTCAGACCATTGAGCTTTTTGCGAAAGCTTACGGTACGAGCAGCACTGCGGGATCGTACTCAGATACAATCAGTGTGACATTAAGCTGGTAAACCGTGACGCTGGTTGTTAGAGGCTTTTCACTTGTCGTGATGAGTTGGTGCTCTTCAACTGTGCTGGCTGATGTGACAGAAACTTTTCAAGTATCAGCAACAGTAGACACAGGCTGTTTGATTAATGGCGCAGTACAAGAAGAGAGCGCAACGCAAGCTGGACAAATAGGAACGTTGGATTTTGGTGAACATTCTTCTGTTTATGCAGCGGAAGTACAAGGCAGTGTCACATACAGCTCATCACTTACATTAAGTTGTACTCCGGGTATTGCGATGAATGTTTCTCTAAACGGTGGGCTGAATTCATCGGATGGCGTGCGCAAGTTAAAGCATAGCGAAGAGGTCTCGACGGTAGACTACTTTTTGTTTCAGGATCTGGATTACACACAAGTGCTTGATATCGATACACGATATTCCGTCGATACCACTCAAGACCCAGATAATATTCAGTTTCCTATCTGGGCAAAGGCAATAATAAATGGGAATGAAATGGCCGGAATTTATATGGATACGCTTACGCTGACCTTGGAGTGGTAAGTGATGTTTCGGAGGGATGAAATGGAATTCATACTCAAAAAATCATTATTAATAGCGACCTTCCTTTTTGTTTTTATCTCCAATGCTAACGCCAATTCATTATTAATTTGGCCGATCTACCCCAAAATAACAGCGGAGACGAATGCGACATACCTTTGGATGGTGAATAAAGGCAACGTTGATTCTTACTTACAAGTGAGGATTTTTAAATGGGGACAAAATGAAGGTGAAGATAACTATTCTAATCAAAATCAACTGATTGCCACGCCACCATTTGTCAAAATTGAACCTGGTGAAAAACAGCTGATTCGCATCCTCAATCAAGATGAAGCCACAGCAGGTAAAGAGTACGCTTACCGAGTGATCATCGATGAACTGCCTCCAACTCACGACCCTCTAACCGATTCGATGGAAAATGAACTCGCTGTTAAAGTTCGAATGCGCTACTCCATCCCCTTATTTATCTATGGAAAAGGGCTCAACAATACTCAACAGCAGAATAAGGACAGTGAGTTGTGGAATGGTTTGCAAGCTCAATTGATTAAGAAAAATAATCAACGCTTTATTCACATTAAAAACTCAGGAAATCATCATGTGCGTCTGGTGAATTTACAACTGGATTATCCGAATAAAGAACCGTTAATGATTTCTGAAGGATTAGCTGGTTATATTCTTCCAGAGCAATATAAGGTTTGGCCTATTTCATATAAGAATATAAACAATATGAGTTTGAGTGCGAATATTGGAGGTAAACGCTACAAAATACCATTGACGCAATAATGATAATAATGAACAGACGCAATGAAATGTATGTCTTGCTTTGGCTTGGATTACTAAGTATGGCGTGGAGCAATATTGGCCTTTGTGCGAACTCACCCAACAGTTTTTCTGAGTTACCGAATCCTGAAAACTTTTCTTTTGATAAGTTTAACAATATTAGCTTGAAACTAGAATTGGTGATCAATCAAAGAGCGACGGGGCATATTACCGAAGTCGAGCGCATTGGCGAGCAGTACTTTCTCCAGCGGCAAGATCTAATAGCGGTTGGCGTTACGGCCAAATCGTTGCCAGGAACGGAAGACAGGATTGACGTTTCTTCCATCGCTGGGGTTAACGTGCGTTATTTGCAATCGTCACTGCAACTGGCGATCGACGTTCCGCCGAACTGGCTGCCGATGCAGAGTTTATCTGCACACGATATGGGGCGATTTTCTCCAGCTAAGTTTGGTCGTGGGGGACTGTTTAACTACAACGTTTTTGGTGCGTATGAAAACGAAAGCCAACAAAAGGAGGTTTCTATCGATCATGAAATCAGAGCCTTTTCTGAGTTTGGTGTTTTTTCTACAACGGGAATATTTAAATCCAATTTTCACCGCGATGTTCAGTCTCAGCAAAGCAGTCAATACACCCGTTTCGATACAGGGTATGAGTACGCCAATCAGGCGCGCCGACTTCGTTTGGAAGTCGGAGACTACATCGTCCGTCCTTTGTCTTGGAGTCAGCCGGTGAGAATGGCGGGCATTCAGTTGTCGCATGACTTTTCTATGCGCCCCGACGTAGTGACGACGCCATTGCCAGCGTTTTATGGTGAGGTCACTGCGCCCACGACCTTGGATTTATTCATCAATGGCTTTAAAACCGACTCAATGGCCGTCGGGCCAGGCCCTTTCGTTATTAACGACATTCCCATGATCTCTGGCGCGGGTGAAGCAACCGTCATTGCGACTGATGCTCAAGGCCGACAAACGGTCATGACCAGCCCGTTTTTCCTCTCTTCCGATTTGTTGAAAACAGGATTTACTTCCTACAGTGCCAGTATTGGTGCGCTCAGAGAAGATTTTGGAAACGCATCGAATGAATATGGTGCTGGTGGCGTTGTTGTAGCGATGCGTCATGGCATGACGGATTGGTTAACCTTGGAAACGCAAGCTGAAGCAAAAGATGACCTAATTGTTGCGGGGCTGGGTTTTGTTAGTAATGCGTTCAACTTAGGTACGATAGATGCCTCATTTCGAGTCAGTAATTTTAAAGATCAATCCAGCTCATACGCGCTGAGTTACAGTTACCAATCTAGGTTGTTTAGCTTCGCTGCTAGAACGCAAGTGGAGCAAGCTGATTTCTATACCCTGTCGCATTTGCCAAATTACGAGAAGCTTAATAAAGGGGAGGAGGCATCGCTGAAGTCTCGTCATGTATCGCAAGTCAACATGGGAGTACGGCTAGGGGATTGGGGCTCACTTTCCGGTGGCTATTTCGATATTCAGCAAACCGATTCTAGCTCGCGTACGCTCAATCTTACGTACAGTTATGCTCTGCCTTTTGACATCAATATGTCGCTCTCTTACAACCACAGTATTGGTGGTCAGGCAGTGACATTAGCGCAGTTCTCGTTGCCCTTTGGTTCGCTTGGCGGCAGTGCCGGCTTAACGCTGAAAAGGGAAGATGATGGCGATGTGCGAGGACGCGTTGGTTACAGTCGCCTCGCGCCTATAAAAGGTGGGTGGGGTATCAATTTAGCGCATGACCTCAATGAAGATCCTGAAAACCGTAAGCAAGCCGATTTGACCTATCGTGCCTCGTGGGCTCAGTTTCGAGGAGGGCTCAATGGCACCAGTGGGAATTATGATTATTTTGCGGAAATGGCGGGTTCAGTCTCGACATTGGATGGCAAAATCTTCCCTGCTAACGAAGTGTATGACAGCTTTGCCGTGGTCAGCACCAGTGGTTTTGACGGTATTCCGGTTAAATATGAAAACCAAATTGTTGGCGTGACTGACGAGGATGGCTATTTGCTAGTGCCTTGGGCTACCGCGTATTACACCGCCAAATATGAAATTGACCCACTCACTTTACCAGCGAATGCGGCCTTTTCGACGACAGAGCAGTTCGCTTCGATACATGCAGGTTACGGTTATTTATTAGAGTTTCCCATTGAGCTGCAAATTGCATTGAGTATGACCGTTGTGGATGAAAATCACCTAGTCCTGCCGCTTGGTACGTTTGGGCGTTCAGAGACAGGATTAGTCAGTCAAATTGGGTGGGATGGGTTTACCTACTTTGAAGGCATTGATCCGGGCAGTTACATTCTGTTTTATCCTCAAGGGCAGTCACCATGTAAAGTTTCAATTGAAGGGTTGTATGAGCGCGAGAGTCAAAAAATACAAACACTGAATAGTCAGGTTTGCCTCAAAACAGAAGATGAGGCGGCACTATGATTTTGCATCGCTGGCTGGCTAGTCTACTTCTCTTTTTCTCGTGCTCGACAATAGCTTGTCAGCTCACTGCGTCAACACCTTCAATCCAGTTTGGTAGCGTTTCCTCATTTACGGTGTCGAGCACTCAGCAACAAAGTTCAGCCCAGCCGCATGCGGGGATAACATGTGACTTTTCGACACTTGTGTCGTTGTTGAGTGGCGACTATGTGTCCGTCACATTTACCAGCCTCAATGGTGGGCAGATGACCACCCAAGGAGATGCCAGTTCGGTAATTAACTATCAGATCTTTGGCGATTCAAGCCTTTCAGAAGAGTATGTTTTTGGCCAATTGTACACTTTCACAGACACCGACTTGTTAGATTTGTTGGGGCTGTTTGGAGACCAAGTTGAGTTCCCTCTTTATGCTCGGACGGGAGCTGGAAGTAACCTTTCGGCCGGAACTTATACAGACCAAATTATAGCGTCTTGGGATTGGAATTACTGCAAGGGCGTAGGTCTACCAGGAGTATGTATTATTCGGACTGACGGGAGTGCTCAAAGTACTATTACGGTCGAGTTGGAAGTGACTCCCGACTGTATGATAACCGCGCCGGATATTGATTTTGGTTCATCCCCATTGGTGGCGGGCTTCGATCCCGTTAGTCAGGTTATATCGTTAACTTGTACCAAGAACAGTTCCTTCACCATTGGTTTAAACGACGGCGTAAATGCTTCAGGAGGCCAACGAAGGATGGTATCTGATGGTAACTATTTGGAATATGAAATCTATAAGTCTTCATCGACGGAGCGCTGGGGCTCGGCTGGTGCTGAGCGCCGCGAACAGAGCGATGTCGATACTGGCGATGTCATTCCGGATGGTATCACTCCACAGAACTACAATTATCGCGCGCAGATAATGACAAGCCAAACCACCCCTCCCGCGGGCACTTATACCGACTCAATAATCGTTGATGTTCAATTTTGAGCATCATATCAATTGCATGACTAGAGGAGTTGATTCCAAAGTTTGTTTGCAATCATAGTTTCCACTCTGTAACGACCGAATCCTGTGAGATTAGTATGGCTTTGCTTTTACAACACTTCACTTGAAGGGATAAGGAAAATCATGAAAAAGTCACTTACAGCGATTGGATTGTCTTTGGTATTCGTTGGTTCGGCCAACGCAGCAAACTGGGGTTACGAAGGAAGTCACGGACCAGAGCATTGGGGCGAGTTTGCTTCTGAATGTGCGCAAGGTAAAAACCAAAGCCCGATTGATATTCATTCGGCGACGCAAGCTGAATTAGCAAAACTGCAATTGGATTACCAAGGCAAAGTGGTTGCGCTAACAAACAATGGCCACACATTGCAAACCAGCATTGAGGGAGAGAATGTTCTGACCATTGATGGCAAAGCGTTTGCTTTAAAGCAGTTTCATTTCCACACACCATCTGAAAACCATGTCGACGGCAAATCTTACCCATTGGAAGCGCATTACGTTCATGCCGATGAGCAAGGCAATCTCGCAGTAGTGGCGGTATTTTTTGAACAAGGCAAAGCCAATCCGGCGTTGGCTAATCTGCTAGAAAATGTGCCGGAAAGAGATCAAAACGTAGCGATTCGCGCTCCTTTCGATGCAAACGCTTTGATTCCTAGCGACAAAGACTACTACCGATTTAACGGCTCATTGACCACGCCACCATGTTCAGAAGGCGTGCGTTGGCTTGTGATCAAAGATCCACAAAGCATTTCGGCAGAGCAAATTGCGCAATTTGAACACGTTATGGGGGAAAACAATCGTCCAGTTCAACCGCTCAATGCGCGTATGGTTCTTACCAAATAACCGATGTTTTTTGAGATTTTGTAAGCCCGAAATAAAACAAAGCCCACTCAATGTTGAGTGGGCTTTGTGTGTTTAAGAGCGAATTAAAAACCGCTGTCTTCTTGGTTTTTCGCCATTTGAATCGGGTCGAGCTTCAGTGTCTGAGTTGGGAACGCGATATCTGCGTTGTGCTCTTTAATGATGCCGACGACTTTCAATAAGACGTCTTGTTTCACTTCGTGGTATCTCACCCAGTTCACGGTTTTCGTGAAGGTGTAGATAAAGAAATTCAACGATGATGGGCCAAAGGTATCAAAGTTCACAATCAAGGTTTGGCGCGTATCGATATCTTTGTGGTTCTTTAACATTTCGCGCACTGCGGTGATGATTTCTGGCACTTTGTCGGCATCATCATAACGCAAGCCCACCACTTCGTAGATTCGACGGTTTAGCATTCGGGAAGGGTTTTCAACCACGATGTTGCTAAACACGGAGTTCGGCACATAAAGTGGGCGTTTATCAAACGTGCGGATGCTGGTCATGCGCCAACCAATGCGTTCTACGGTGCCCTCGATTTGACGATCTGGAGAGCGAATCCAATCGCCTACTTTGAATGGACGATCGAAGTAAATCATCAGACCACCGAAGAAGTTCGACAGCAAATCTTTTGCAGCAAGACCTACGATTAAGCCACCCACACCACCAAACGTCAGCAGGCCAGACAGAGACAAGCCAAATGCCTGCATGATGGTTAATACGCCGATAGTGATGATGAATAAGCGCCCAACTTTTGCGATGGCTTGAACGGTGGTTTCGTCTCGGTTTTTCTGTTCCAGAACGAAATCTTCGATATTGGTGATCAGTCGCATGACGGTCCATACGAAGACGCTGATAATAAGAATCAGCTTGAGCGTGCTCAGCCAATTGATCTTGTCATTCAGTTCGCTTTCTAAAATGATGCCAAGTGACACCGTAGCAGGCCAACACCAAATGAGAGTGCTCACTGGCGCTTTGAGCGCATCAAGCAACATGTTATCCCAATGAAAAGGGGTTTTCTCGACAAGAATTGCAAGACGGGAACGGATCACTCGCCAAGCGATCCATGCGATAAAACTGGCTAACGTGATAAAAAGAACACTTCCGCTCCAATCCTGACTATGCGCTTGTACATAGTTTTGTAAATCGGTAAACCACTGTGACATAAGTAACTTTTATTTCTGATGAACCATGGTGGGAAAGGTAGCAGATATTGAAGTATCACCCCAGTAATTTCCGGGATTTCATCCATTTATCACTATTATCTGATGAATTTTGAATCGAAAGCGGACGCGTGCAAGCCTTGCCATACCTTTGCTGAGCGCAAATATTCGAACGATCAATTATAAGTTCTCTGACTTATCGCTAACATTTATCTCAAGCAAGTGTGAGAGTGTATTGGCACTTGAATTATCGGAGGCAGATATGGAATTTACAGAGCTGGATAGAAACGCGCTCTACGACATCTGGATGTCACAAAAAGCCAAAATGCACATCACTCAAATGGAAATGGCAAAGCGCCTAGGTTTGAGCCTACATGAGTTTTCTGGCTTGTTACGTGGTAATTCGCCACTGACGCTAGGTTTTATCAAACAACTTTGTGAACAGCTGCATGTGCGTCCTGGGCAAGTGATTCCATCATTGACTGAGAGAGAACTGTCGGCGGCGGGATCGGTTCATTTGCAAAACCGAGTGACAGTGGATGGTGACATTCGCAATGTGTTCATTGAGGGCAACCAAGTCGTCATTGAGTACGTTCACCAAGTTAGCTAGCTTGCTCGTCAAATTATCGGGTTGAAGAGCAATAAAAAAACGAGCCAATTGAGGCTCGTTTTTTCGTTTCTGCTTTCTGCGTATTCGTAAAGATTATGGGATTTTCACCAACGAATCGCGAGATAGGTCTGCAATGGTTTTTGCGCCAGTCAGCGTCATAGCAACGCGCATTTCTTTGTCGTATAGGTCGAGTAGGTTTTCTACGCCAGCGCCACCTTGTGCAGCAAGCGCGTAAACGAATGAACGACCAAGCAGCGTACAGTCTGCGCCAAGTGCAAGCATACGAACAACATCCAAACCAGTACGAATACCAGAGTCTACGAAGATCTTCAAATCGCCTTTTACGGCGTCCGCAATGCTTGGCAGAGCTTTCGCTGTTGATAGTACACCATCGAGCTGACGACCACCGTGGTTTGATACCACAATGCCATCTGCACCGAAACGTACCGCATCTTTCGCGTCTTCTTCATCCAGAATACCTTTGATGACCATTGGGCCATCCCAAAAATCACGAATCCACTCAAGATCTTTCCAAGAGATCGATGGGTCGAAGTTCGCGCCCAACCAGCCGATGTAGTCTTCTAGTTTCGTTGGTTCACCACGATACGTTGAGATGTTACCAAGATCGTGTGGCTTCCCTAGCAAGCCAACATCCAGCGCCCAGCTTGGGTGACGCATGGATTGGAATACGCGGCGCATTGCTGCGTTAGGGCCACTCATACCAGAGTGCATGTCACGGTAACGCGCACCTGGAACTGGCATGTCTACCGTGAACACTAATGTAGTAACACCTGCTGCTTTTGCACGCTCAAGAACGTTTTTCATAAAGCCGCGGTCTTTTAGCACGTATAGCTGGAACCACATTGGACGCTCAATGGCTGGTGCCACTTCTTCAATCGGACAAACCGACACAGTCGACATGGTAAAAGGAATGCCTTTTTTCTCTGCCGCTTTTGCTGCTTGTACTTCACCACGGCGAGCGTACATGCCAGTTAGACCAACAGGTGCCAGTGCGATTGGCATCGCAAGTTTCTCACCGAAAATCTCGGTCTCCAGACTCAAGTCTGTCATATCGCGTAGGACGCGCTGGCGTAGTGCAACATCGCCTAAATCGTCAGTATTACGCTTCAGAGTGCGTTCGTCGTAAGAGCCGCCATCAATATAATGGAATAGAAACGGAGGTAGCTTGGCTTTCGCGGCAGCGCGGTAATCGGTAGAAGCTGAGATAATCATAATTGTGTCCTAGCGGTTATTCTAAGCAAAGTTGTGGAGCATTTGCTCTTAAGTGAGCTTTCATCGCACTAAGCGCTAAAAGCATCAAAATGAGTATAGTTACCTTTGCATCACTTACTTTTGAATCTGCGATTTAGGTAACCCACTTACATAATTGGTTGAACAATCTTGATTTAATCGCTCAGTCAGTTATGCAAACTGGAAAGGCGACACAGCTGCCGGGGGAATTGATGTAGCAAGCTAAATCAACATGTCGGGGTAGTAGTGCTGACAGCTGTGTCAAATCGGGCAGGGCAGTGAGCCCTGCATTCGTATTACTTCATCAAGACGTCGGTGAGTTGGAATCCGTAAATCAGAACCAAACCGATGATGCCCGTCATTACTAGGTAGTAGAACGTTGGGATGATCGTCTTACGCAAGGTTGCGCCTTCACGACCTAGTAGACCGACGGTTGCGGATGCCGCCACCACGTTGTGAATGGCAATCATGTTACCCGCAGCCGCACCAACGGCTTGCAGTGATACTACAACCACGCTTGAGATAGACAATGTCTGCGCGACTTCGAATTGGAACTGGCTGAACATCATGTTCGATACGGTATTCGAACCCGCGATGAATGCACCTAGCGCACCAACCGTTGCACTTAATGCTGGGAATGCCGAGCCAACGAGGTCTGAGGCAAAGTTCGCGGTTGTTACAGGCATACTTGCTAGGTCAGCACCGTTTACACCTGAGTTGATGAATATACGTACCATCGGGATAGTGAACACCAATACGAAGCCTGCACCGATTAGCGTTTTGCTTGACTCGCCGAATGCTTCACGCAAAGGTTTTGCGCTACCACTTTGCAGTACAGCAGCAAGCAGAGCAACGAACACCAATACACCACCAGGAAGGTAAAGCGGCTGAATCGCAGCGCTAACGCCTGTCTCGCCTAGAATGTTGCTAAACGACATGCTGACGCTTTGCAATAGACCTTTAAACTCAGAGCTTACGCGGCTTGCTACCAAAATAACGGCCAGCATTACATAAGGAATCCACGCTTTTACCAAGCTCATTGGCTTACCAGGATTGTCGTGCAGATCCACTTTCAAAGAGCCTAGCCACTCTGCTGGCCATTTGTCTTCGCTTTCAAAATCCCATTTTGTTTTAGGAACTAGGAAACCTTTTTTCGCAGCAGTTACGACTATAGAAAGACCAACCAAACCACCAATCAGCGATGGAAACTCAGCGCCCAAGAACACGCCAGTTAATGCGTAAGGAACGGTAAATGACACACCTGCGAATAGCGCAAACGGTAGAATATCCAGACCTTCGCTCCAGCTTCTGTTCTTGCCGAAGAAACGTGTTAACATCATCGCCATCAATACAGGAATCATCGTACCAACCACGGCATGAATTACGGCAACGTTAGCCGTGATGTGCTGTAGGTATGCTTCCCATGTTGAGCCTTGAGCTGCCAACGCTTCACTGATGTTGTGCGTATCCAAACCTTTGTTTACACCGACGATAATCGGCGTACCCACAGCACCAAACGATACTGGTGTTGATTGAATCATCATGCCCATTAGTACCGCCGCTAGGGCAGGGAAACCGATCGCAACCAATAGTGGCGCGGCGATCGCTGCTGGTGTACCAAAGCCCGATGCACCTTCGATGAATGAGCCAAAACACCAAGCAATAATGATGGCTTGAACTCGACGATCGGCAGAGATATCGGTAAATCCGTTACGGATAGTGGTGATCGCTCCAGTGTGTTTTAAAGTGTTGAGCAAGAAGATGGCACCAAACACGATCCAAAGAACAGAGACAGTAATTCCTAAACCTTGGAATACTGATGCCAGTACGCGAGTAGCTGACATATCCCAAAACATTAGGGCGATAGCGACGGTTAAACCGAACGCAACAGGCATAGCTTTTTTAGCAGGCCAGTTGAGACCAACCAATAAAATGGCGGCAACAACAATTGGCGAAAAGGCCACTAGGGCTAGTAGGGTTTCACTCATTTGTACATCCTTCGTACGCTGACTTCTCGAACGGTGTCAATCCGCTGTAGAGGCGACTTTTTGTTGTAATGGTTTTGTTAATTTGGCGTGAATTTACTCCTTTATTTTTTATTGATATAGGGAAATAATGAAAATAATTAATTCCAAAAGTGACATAATTGTATGCGAGCAGACGACTTAATCCTGTTTTCTCAGGTCATCGAATTAGGCAGTTTTAGTAAGGTTGCAGAAGCAAATAACCTTACAAATTCGGTAGTTAGCAAAAGAATGGCGCGACTAGAAGAAGAGATAGGTGCACAACTATTATATCGAACTACGCGCAAATTGACCCTGACCGAAGCTGGGAAGGTGTTGTTACACAGTGCTAAAAATGTGAAGCAAGCCACTCAGGAGGCTATGGACGCTGTTGCAGGCTTTGGGGAGAATGTGAGCGGTCATATCAAGATGTCGGTGCCGACTATCTCCGGTGACTTGATTCTTGCCGACGCGGTGGCGGAGTTTTGTAACCTTCATCCGGGTCTCACTGTCGATATGTCGCTCGATAATCGCTTTGTTGATCTTGTCGCCGATGGTTACGATTTAGTCATCCGAACCGGTTACTTGGAAGACTCCAGTTTAATTGCTCGGCACATACTCGACTCTCAATGGGTGGTATGCGCATCGCCTTCTTATATTGCTAAAAACGGCAAACCTATCGAACCTATCGATCTGACTTCGCACAACTGTTTGCAATACGCTTATCAAACCACCGGTGCATCGGAGTGGGAATTTAAGAGTGACGAAGGCAATTATATTGTTCGAGTCTCTGGAAGCTTTTCAACCGACAATGCCACCGCTTTGCGCAAAGCAGCATTAGGCGGACACGGCATTGCGTATGTACCTCGCTGTTTGGTGTACCACGATATTCGTAATGGCCAGTTGGTGGATATTTTCCCCGAACTGGTCGGCAAAAAGCTGGGCATTTACGCGGTATATCCGTTTACGCGTCAGCCGCCGAATAAGGTTAAGCTGCTTATCGAGCACATTCGCGAACGTTACCTCACCATTTCTCATTACTTCTAGGTGCTTCATATTGTTTGTATTTTTTGGTTGAATTTCGCCACTTGAGCCCTAATCTAGCTATTGAGAATAAATCTCAATAAAAACAAAACACTTCAAACGGAGTAACACGGACGTTATGCATTACCCAAAAACACGTAAAGATTCTGTCGTGGACACTTATTTTGGTCACGACATTGCCGACCCTTATCGCTGGTTAGAAGATGATCGCAGTGAAGAAACCGCACAATGGGTTTCGGGTCAAAACTCAGTGACCTTCGATTTTCTTGGTCAGATCTCGTACCGCCAACAGATCCGTGACTTAGTCGCGAACAGCCAAAACTACGAAAAATATTCCCAGCCATTTGTACGTGGTGACTACACCTACTTCTACAAAAACGACGGTTTGCAAAACCAAAGCGTATTGTATCGCCGTAAAGGCGAGGGAGAAGCCGAGGTCTTCCTTGACCCAAATACTTTCTCCGAAGAGGGCACGACCTCTCTTGGCGAAGTCAGCTTCTCGAAAGACTATCGTTTGGTGGCATATTCCATCTCGGAAGGAGGCAGTGACTGGCGTAAGATCTTTGTCATTGATACGGAAACTAAAGAACAGCTAGAGCCAGAGATCGTTGATGCGAAGTTTACGTCGATTTCTTGGCTGGGCAGCAAAGGCTTCTATTACTCAAGTTACGACAAGCCGCAAGGCAGTGAGTTGTCTGCTCGAACTGAGCATCACAAGCTTTATTATCATGAACTTGGTACCTCTCAATCTGAAGACAAAGTGATTTTTGGTGAGCAGGGTGCTCAGATTCATCGTTATGTGTCTGGTACGACGACGACAGATGATCGCTTCCTCATTATTTCTGGCGCAGAATCCACATCGGGTAATCGTCTGTTTTATATCGACTTACAGTCTGACTCCCAAGCGATTGTGACACTGCGCGATACGACGCAAGGCGACACCTACTTGATTGATAGTCAAGACGAGACCTTGCTGCTTTACACCAACCTAGATGCGCCGAACGGCAAAGTTGTCAGCTACAACACTCAGACAGAACAATGGGCTGACGTGATTGCTGAACAAGAACAGCCGCTAGAAATCAGCAAAGGTGGCGGTTATTTGTTTGCGACTTATATGGTGGATGTGCTTTCTAAAGTGAAGCAGTTTACCTACCAAGGTGAGTGGATTCGAGATGTAGAACTACCGGGAGAAGGCACGGCTTATGGTCTAGCAGGTAAAAAAGAAGAAACCACGCTGTATTACACCTTTACTAACTACGTGACACCACCGACGATCTTCTCATTTGATGTCGAATCTGGTGCATCGACGCTTTACCAAGAATCCAAAGCGCCGTTCGATCGCAATGAATATGAGTCAAAACAGGTGTTCTACACCTCAAAAGATGGCACGCAAGTTCCAATGATCATCTCATACAAGAAGGGCATCTCGCTTGATGGCAGTGCGCCAACCATGCTGTATGGTTATGGCGGTTTTAACATCAGCCTCACTCCGATGTTTTCTGGCAATGTGGCCAACTGGCTAGAATTGGGTGGCATTTACGCTGTCGCCAACATGCGAGGCGGCGGTGAATATGGTAAAGCTTGGCACAATGCGGGCACTCAGCAGCAAAAGCAAAACGTGTTTGATGACTTTATTGCGGCGGCGGAATACCTAATTGAAAACGACTACACCAGCTCGGAGCGCTTAGCGATTCGTGGTGGTTCTAACGGAGGTTTGTTAGTTGGAGCGTGTATGACGCAACGCCCTGAACTATTCAAAGTTGCGCTGCCTGCGGTTGGTGTGCTTGATATGCTGCGTTACCACACATTTACGTCTGGTGAAGGCTGGAAGTACGACTACGGCACGTCAGAACAAAGTGAAGCGATGTTCCGATACTTACTTGGGTATTCACCTGTTCACAATGTAAAAGAAGGCGTGCAATACCCTGCTACCTTGGTGACAACCGCTGATCATGACGACCGAGTTGTTCCTGCTCACTCGTATAAGTTTATTGCTGAACTGCAAGACAAACAGCAAGGCGAAAATCCGGTGTTGATTCGTATTGATGTGAATGCCGGTCATGGTGCCGGTATGCCGCTCAGCAAGCAAATCGATCTCACGACCGATGTGTACGCATTTACGCTATACAACATGGGTATCGAGTCGATTTAACGATTTTGAGCTTTAGAGAATAAAAAATGCCGCGACAGAATCGCGGCATTTTTCATGGTTGGGGGAACTCAAGTAATACTATTTTTCAGTATTGTTGAGTCAGGTTGACTAAGTCTGACTCGATGAACCAACCAGTCTCGGCGGCCAAACCGAAAGGCAGCTACGCCATTCTCAAGTAAAGATGAAATAATCATCTTTACTTAATCCTAGTTCATTAATATGAAACTGTGATGAATCTAAGCAGCATCATTTTGATTTTCATTGTTTTCAAGATCAAATGAGGCATCAATCAGTTTTCTAGTGTACTCACTTTTTGGGTGATGGAAAATCTCTTGTGCGCTTCCTTGCTCCATCACTTCTCCTTTTTGCATCACTAATACGCGATCAGAAAGCGCCTTAACCACTGATAAATCATGGCTTATGAACAAATAACCGATATTGTGTTTTTTCTGCAAGTCTTTGAGAAGATCGATGACAGTGAGTTGCACTGAGCGATCTAAGGCTGAGGTCGGCTCATCAAGCAAGATAAACGACGGTTCCAAAATCAAGGCTCGTGCAATCGCAATACGTTGACGTTGCCCACCGGAAAATTCGTGCGGATAGCGGTTTATAGATGCGGGATCCAAACGTACTTCGCGCAGAACATCACGCGCTTTCTGCATGCGTTCTTTCTTGTTTAAATATGGCCGGTGGACGGTTAACCCTTCAGTGATGATTTCCCCGATGGTCATACGTGGTGAAAGCGAACCGTATGGGTCTTGGAACACCATTTGTACGTCTTTTTTCAGATCGAACCGCTCTTTGTCGCTGAGTGAGGCCATATTTTGACCTTTAAACTCAATTTTTCCGGTAGACGGTAGCAAACCGATCAACGCACGCCCTAACGTGGATTTACCCGAACCGGATTCACCAACAATGCCTAGTGTTTCGCCCTGTTTCAGTTGTAACGAGATGCCTTTTACCGCTTCGAAGTACTCGTTTTTGCTTGCGATAAAGTGAGGCGTCACCAAAAACTTCACACGAATGTCTTCAGCGTTGAGCAATTCCGACGCATTCTCGTCAACGGGGGTTTTGCTTCCTTTCGGAATCGAGTTAATCAGCATTTTGGTGTATTCATGCTGAGGATCAGAAAATAGGTGCTCAGTGATGTCTTCTTCAACGACCTCACCTTTGCACATCACCAACACACGATCGGCAAAGTGTTTCACCACGCCTAGGTCATGGGTGATAAATAAAATAGCCATCCCCATTTTTGCTTGAATCTCTTTAATCAGCAGTAGCACTTCCGCCTGAACGGTAACGTCAAGCGCGGTTGTCGGCTCATCGGCAATTAAGATGTCTGGTTCGTTAATTAGCGCCATGGCAATCATGATGCGCTGTAATTGGCCTCCAGAAAACTCATGGGGATACTTATCATAGGCTTGTTGCGGGTTCGGCAAATGAACCAAATCAAACAGTTCAAGCACACGTTCTTTGGCTTTGCGCTGATTGACGGAGCGATGACACATCATGGCTTCCGCCACTTGAATACCGACCCGCATATACGGATTCAGTGAAGTCATTGGCTCTTGGAATATCATTCCGATGCGATCGCCGCGAATGCGCTGCATTTGTCGCTCAGTTTTGTCCAGAATGGATTCGCCTTCAAACATGATCGACGAGTCTGGATGGACAATGGCGTTGTCTGGTAGCAGCTTCATTAAAGCGTTGGTGGAAACTGATTTACCCGAACCAGATTCGCCGACGATAGACAGCGTTTCACCCGCTTGTAGCTCGAAGCCAACATTCTTTACTGCATCGACGATCCCATCGTTTGTCGTAAAGCTGACAGACAAGTTGTTCACCGAAAGAATGGTTTGAGAAGACATCACGTATCCTTGTGTTTGATATAGCAAATAAACCTAGAGCAATGGTGATGGCGCTGAAATCCTGCTGCTTTCCATTGCTCTGGTACTCATTAGTTGTAGAGGTGGGGAGCAACCGCTTCTGCTGAGCTCATTGCCTGTAAATGCAAAAACTGTTCATGGGCGCGAGTGACATGGTCCAGCTCTATCATCCATTGAGCATTGCGCTGCGCAGAGCAAAATGCGGCCATGTGTGCAAGTAAGTCCTCACTTTGCTGGCCGAGTAGGTGGCCAACACGCTCAATCAGGTCATGGCTTTCAAGCTGCAAAAATTGGAACAGCGCATAAGTTTGGTTGAGAACCGAAAATGCTTCGCGCTGTAATCCCAATTTGTTGAGGATCTCAGATTGCGCCACGCTCGCATCGCGTAATCCGCTGACCAGACACACAAATTGGCAAGGCTTGGTAAGGTCATTCTCTAGCGCCTTATGGATATGGCTAGGCAAGTGATTGAGCACATCTTCGTATAAGCGATGAGCTTCTGGCCAATGGCCTTGCTCCATCAATTGCTCCGCTTTCAAATAGCGCATCCAGCATTGCTCAATATTCATGTCCATCTCCACAAAAGTTGATTTGCTGAAGATATTAAATGAAATTAATTATCAATTGCAAGTGCGTATTGTTTTCATTTTTATGGTTATAAAGTGTGCGATTAAACCATGGTGTAAGCTAAATCACTTAAAATTAAACAAATAATCTCTACACTCAAGTTACGACAATAAGAAAAAGGAAGCGGATATGGCAATACTAAGATTGGAACCTCAACAGCTATATTCTGTAGCGGATCTAGAGAATATGCCATGTAAGTCGACCAAGGAACTGCCTCCTATTGACGAAATCGTGGGACAAGAGCGTGCGCAAAAAGCGGTCGAGTTTGCGATGTCAATTAAGGAAAAAGGGTACAACATTTACGCCATCGGTCAGAACGGGCTAGGTAAGCGCACGATGATTCTGCGCTATTTGAATCGTCACCAGCATGACGCCGATGCGTTATTTGACTGGTGTTACGTCGCGAATTTTGAAGATACACGCACGCCTAAAGTGTTAAAGCTCCCTTGTGGAATCGGTAACAAACTGCGTGTTGATATTGAAGCCTTAATGGGGAAATTGCTTAACGCGCTGCCATTAGCTTTTGATAACGAAATGTACTTTAGCCGTGCTGATCGTTTGAAAAACCAGTTGGCAAACAAACAGCAAAATGAATTGGACCGCATTAGTCGTGAAGCTAAAGAGCACGGCATCAGCCTGACGATCACATCGCAAGGCGATTATCAATTTGTCGCCATGAATGGCGATGAGTTGCACACTGAAGAATCTTTTGATGCCTTGAGCAAAAAAGAGCAAGAACAGTTCAGTGACAGCATTGACGCGTTAGAGGTTAGTTTACGTTCCATGGTGCGTGAACTGACCGAGTGGGAGGATACCTACAGCGACAAAATCAAAAAGTTGAATGATGAAGTCACGCTCGACGTGATTACTCACTTCATTAAAAAGCTCAAAGTGGATTATTCGGAATACTCCGAAATCAAAACCTATTTGACGGAGCTGCAAAAAGATATCGTTGAAAACGCGGATATTTTCCTCGATCAAAGTGGTGAACAAGGTGAGATTGCTGCTGCGTCTTTAGATAAAAAGTTGCCTCGTCGCTACAAAGTGAACGTGTTAGTGAGTCGTAACAACAGCGATTTCCCAATCGTGGTGGAAGAGAACCCAAATTACCACTCACTGTTTGGCTCGATTGAAACTGCGACATTCAAAGGAACAGTCTTTACCGACTTCTCACTGATCCGTGCAGGTAGTTTGCACAAAGCCAACGGCGGCGTTCTGTTAATGGACGCGCAAAAAGTGTTGGAGCAGTCGTATGTCTGGGATGGCTTAAAACGTGCGCTGCGCTCTCGCCAACTAAGCTTTACGTCATTAGAAAAAGAGGTGACGTTGACGGGGGCGGTTTCATTAGATCCTGAACCGATTCCGCTTGATATCAAAATCATCTTGTTTGGTGATTACCGAACTTACCAATTACTCCAACATTACGATCCAGAGTTCAGCGAGTTGTTCCGTGTGACGGCAGATTTCGAAGACGAAATGAAACGTACGCCGGAGTCTGAGCTGCATTACGCGCGCTTTATCTCTAGCGTGGTGCATGACAACAATATGCTGCATTGCGATCGCAAAGCCATTGCTCGAATCATCGAATACAGCTCACGTTTGTCTGGCGACCAATCCAAGCTATCTCTGCATTCGGCTAATATCGCCAACTTGCTTCGAGAGTCAAACTACGTGGCTCGCCAAGCAAACTCAAACATGATCCGCATTGGCCACGTCGAAGAGGCGATGAAAAATCAGGAGATGCGCGTCAGCCGTTTGCGAGACAGCGTGATGGAGACGTTCTTAAACGGCACTACGTTGATTCTCACTGAGGGTTCGGCGATAGGGCAAGTGAACGCGTTGTCGGTGTTGAGTACCAGCGATTATATGTTTGGTGCGCCTAACCGTATCACTGCCACGACATGCTACGGCGATGGCGACGTTATCGATATTGAACGCAGCGTCGATCTTGGCGGCAGTATCCACTCAAAAGGTGTGATGATCCTATCGGCTTATCTGTCTTCCGTATTCGGCAAAACCGCGCGAGTGCCACTCACGACGACGATTACCTTTGAGCAATCATACGGCGGAGTCGACGGAGACAGCGCGAGCATGGCGGAGTTTTGCGCGGTCGTTTCGGCTTTTTCTAAACAACCAAATCGACAAGATATCGCGATCACGGGTTCAATGAACCAATTTGGTGAAGCGCAGCCGATTGGTGGCGTAAACGAAAAAATCGAAGGTTTCTATGATGTGTGTGTGATCAAAGGTCGTCACTCCGGACAGGGTGTGATCATTCCTCGTTCGAATGTTCATAACTTGATGCTACGAGCTGACATCGTGAAAGCGGTAGAAAAAGGGGAGTTCCATATTTGGGCAATTGACCACGTTACTGAGGCCATTGAACTGTTCACCGGCAAGGTGGCAGGTGAGCCGACAGATGAAGGTTCTTACCCGATTGATACGATTTTTGGCCTTGCTCAAGCGAAGCTCAATTCGCTGAGAAAGTAAGCGATATTTGCTCTGGATGTGAATAAATATCATCACAATTAATCACAACTTGTAATAACGACAATATTCCGACACTAGTGTCGGGATATTGTCAATAACAGATTGAAAATGGGGACTTTTTGTACTAGATAAAAGTGTGATCGACCTCTAATATTCGCCACTTGTTTATTCGTCCGGGAACAATCCCGTCGCATGGAAGCAAGTAGGCATCACGCATATAACTGAGGTCCAGTCATGCAGCTATCACTGAAAAACTTGTCAGTACGAACCCAAATTTTGGTTCCGGTATTATTTACCGCTATTGTTTTGTTTATTGCTCTGTGGATTACTAAAAACAATCTTCAAGCGGAGCAAGACGTTATTGCTTCTAACCAAGAGTCTTTGGTTTTCCATAAAGACACTTTGGCGCGTATCGACGATCAAATTTACCCATTGCGCATCAGCGCGGTTTACGCAATTTACGATGCTTCTCGTCGTGAAACTTTCCTAAATGAGCTAAAAGCAGGCTTGAAACAAGTTGAAGCGGATCTAAGTGCAATCGAAGCGCGCAACCTGTTTCGTGAAGATGCGATTGAAGTGCGCAAAGCGATTGAAGCGTATGTGCAGTACTCACAGCGCTCTGTAGCGTTTTTCAACCAATACGATCAAGGTCTGAAATCAGACAACGAATACCGTGCATTTATTTCTGAGTATCGCCGTGTTGGTAACGAAATGGTGCAAGGCATCAACACTTTGTCTAAACACGTGAATGATCAAGCGGTTGAATCAACAGCAAAAAGTAACGCACAAAACGAGCGTGTTCAAACTAATGCGATGCTGACGGTTCTTGCTGTGTTTGTGTTCTCGCTTATTGGCGCTTGGTTCCTATCTGGCATGATTGTTACACCAATCCAAAAGCTGCAACGTGTGATGCGTGAACTGGCGGCTGGTAACCTTTCTGTTCGTGCGGATGTCGAAGGCGACAACGAGATTGCTCAGCTAAGCAAAGACGTTAACCAAACCGCGTCTCAACTTTACAGCATCGTTGATCAGTTAACTCGAATCAGTGAAGAAGTGGCGTCTGCATCGACAGAACTTGCTGCAGTAATGACGCAAGCAGAAGCGAACGCTCAACAAGAATTGGCAGAAATCGAACAAGTTGCTTCTGCGGTAAATGAGCTAGCAAGCACTGCAAACAACGTAAGTGACAATGCGACCTCTGCTGACGCGACAGCACGCGAAGCGGACGGTCTAGCGCAATCTGGTTTGGCTATCTTCCAAGAAAGTGCAGACGCAAGTGCGCAAATGTCTCAAGCATTGAACGATGCCGCGCAAGTTGTACTGCGTCTAAAAGAGCAATCAGTACAGATCAACGATGTTATCGAAGTGATTCGCGGTGTATCTGAACAAACGAACTTGTTGGCGTTGAACGCAGCGATTGAAGCTGCACGTGCTGGTGAATCTGGTCGTGGTTTTGCGGTAGTAGCGGATGAAGTTCGTATGCTAGCGGCACGAACTCAAGATTCAACGCAAGAAATCTCAACAATCATTGAAGAGCTACAAGCGCAATCAGGCCTTGCTAACGACAGCATGCAGGTTAGCCTAGAAATGTTAACTCGCAACAACGAGCTGACTCAGCAAGCGAACGATGCGTTGATCGGTATTACAGAATCTGTTGCGAACATCAACGATTCAAACACGCAAGTAGCGACAGCTGCGGAAGAGCAATCTCAAGTCACTCAAGACATCAACCGCAACGTGGTTAACATGTCTGAACTTGTGAACCAAAATGTAGCGGGCATCAGCCAAAGCGCAAGCGCAAGTAGCGAGCTATCACTACTGGCTGAAAAGCAAAAAGAACAGTTGAGCTTCTTTAAGCTGTAAGCTTTTGCTTTACGTTTTTAAATATGGTCTCAGCAAAAAGGCACCCTCGGGTGCCTTTTTAATGCTCGTTTTTCAAGAACGAATACGTGCTCTAGCAACTTCATGGCTCTAGGCCGTTCGAATTTATTTTAACTTCAGCTTGGTGCCGTCGAATTTGAGATGGCTCAGCAGACTCTTGGCGTTAGTCTTGCCTACCTCATCAAACTCCATTCCGTAGCGGGCATAGTGAGTCGATTTTTGCAGGTTGCAAATACGACCATTCAGTGGCGCTAACAGGCGACCATCACTCGGCATGGTTAGGTCTAGAGTGATACGGTCGCCAACTTGTAAAGGTCGGCTCATTGGCGATGTCACAAAACGGCAGCCGCTGCGAGATAGGTCTCTGATCTCACACTCACTTCGATATTCATCCAAGCGGACTCGCGCTTTCAAATTCACCTCATAACGCACTTCTTTACGAAGTTGGAATACCTGCATTGTATTGGGAAGGCTAAGCACTAAAATGGGATAAGGGTCGCCCAAGCGATGTTGAAGCTGAGCCCTAAAAGGGATGACTGCGCCTTCGCCACGATGAGAATACGCTTTTACGTTTATCCAAAAGCCTTCTTGAAAATAGAATTTCAAATCTTCATCGGAAATATTCGGAACTTCGATCAATGCCGTATTGTTAGAGTGGCAGCCGACAAACGTACTGGTGGTGATGAACTTCGTTCCAACAGGCGTGGTCACATTGAGAGTGACTTCACTACCATGCTCAACCATCGCCATTGCATCGGTGCTGTTTAATGTGGTGGCCTGACGTTCTGGTGCTCTCTTACTCTGCAGAGGTAGATTGCCGTCTCTGGCACTGGTTATCATATTTCTCATTCTTATTGTCGTACCTGATTTGAGAAGAGGTGACTGCTATGAAATTTAGCACTAAACGACTGGGTGTCTTTGCGTGGTAATGATTTTATTCAGTGATATAGTTTGATTCAATAAATCCGTAACAAAATTAGAGAAGAAGATATGCATAAAGTGATTCACGACACTGAAAGTGGCCTCTTTTGGGTTGATTTAGAGCAAGACTTCAAAGCAAAAGTGGTCTACGAGTTGAAAAATGATGTGATGCACATAACATCGACGGTCGTACCAGAAGAGCTGCGAGGTAAAGGTTATGGCAAAGTAATGATGGAAGCGGTACTCCCAGAAATTGAAGCTCTGGGTTATAAAATCGAACCGGTTTGCCCGTATGTGGCGCATTACATCAACCGTAACCAAGCTTGGTCGCATCTTCTTGCTTGAGTATGAATGATCACCACCTTTTGTATCAAAATATCAGCCAGGATCTTGATCTCGGTGAATTGCTGTCGAGTGAAGTAATCCAGTCACTTTGGGGCGGTTACGGAGAATTGGTTCGGCTGAAATTCGCTAAACGCTCTGTCATTGTAAAACATGTCAAATTACCTAAACCTTCTGAACACCCTAGAGGCTGGAATACAGACCGTTCTCACCAAAGAAAGCTGCACTCTTATCAGGTTGAAGTCAGTTGGTACGCGCATTTTTCCGGAGTCATGGACTCGTCCTGTCGGGTACCACAAGGCTTAAAAACGTTCCAGTCGGAGAATGAATGGCTCATTGTGATGGAAGATCTCGCAGACGCGGGTTTTACAAAAATCATCACCGATGCAAAGCTAGAACATCTACGAGCCTGCCTTACTTGGTTGGCGAATTTTCATGCGCGCTACATCGGTGTTTGCTCGGATAAGCTGTGGCATACCGGCACGTATTGGCACTTGGCAACCAGACCCGATGAGCTTGAGGCGTTGCAAGACAGTGAGCTAAAAAATGCCGCTCAATTGATTGATCAAACGCTTTCGCAAGCCAAGTTCAAGACGCTTGTACACGGTGATGCCAAATTGGCGAACTTCTGTTTTGAGCAAGATGAATTGAGCGTTGCTGCGGTCGACTTTCAATACGTCGGACATGGCTGTGCGATGAAAGATGTGGCACTGTTTATGAGTAGCGCCGTCAAGCCAGAACGTTGTGCAGAGATGGAAGTTTGGGTCTTGGACACGTATTTCGCTCAGTTGCAACAGGCGTTAATGGTTTATCAGCCGAATCTCGACCCCGATGAAGTCGAGCGTGAATGGCGTTCTTTGTTTGCGGTTGCTTGGGCTGACTTTCAGCGCTTTGTGAAAGGTTGGAGTCCTGACCACTGGAAGATCAATCCCTACACAGAAGCATTGACTCGTAGAGCGTTGGCTTACTTACGAAAGTGAGTCGAAGTTTAAAAAGAAAAGCCTCCAACTAGTAGGAGGCTTTTCTTTATTTTTTACTTGGTCTGATACGTGCCATGTAATAGGTATTGATGAACTCGCCATCTCGGAATGAGGCATCAATCGCCTCTCCTTCAATTTCAAAACCATGCTTTTTGTACAGGCCAATCGCGGCCTCGTTGTCGGCATTCACTTCTAACTGAATGCGTCTTACATTCAACCAGTTATCCGCCAACTCGGTGATGGTTTCAATCAACTTGCTTCCCACGCCTAGACCGTGAAACTGGTCGTGAACGCCAATGCCAAACGCGGCCGTGTGCGCCGTTCTTGGACGCTGCGAGTGATGAAAGCCAATGTTACCCACTACTTTACCATCGATTTCAGCGACGTAGCTGTAAACGCCAGCGGGCATATTTGACAATCGTTCTACCCACATTGTGAGCGAAGGTTTTGGGAGTTGCAGGGTTTCACGTTGTGCTTTTGGTTGTGAATAGATTTCTACGAGTGCCGCTGCGTCTTCAACGGTCGTTGGACGTACGATAATTTCCATGCTTCTCTCCTTCGCTTTTTAGTATTAATTTTCAATCTAACCACAGTTCTTTATTTTGGATAGTATTTTTTGATGTTTGAGAGATAAACACCTTTTAAATTAGGTTGTTATAGGGATGTTTTTCTAAATTTTAGTAGTCATTTATCTTCGAATTTAGCAAATAGATTGCAAAGGTGTTGAATTATTGTACTGAAAATGGCGTGCACGGCAGAGTATCGTGGTGAATTTCATGTTGGAGGAAATAAATGGAATTATTCAAACTGTGACGACGGCACTGTACATCAGTTGACTTGAATCAATTGAGGGTGGAGTTACCTCTTATGAGGTATGGGGAAGAGGTACGTTTAGCGCTATTTATGCTTAACTTGATAAAGGAGTTTCGTTGAGGAAATAGCATGAAATCCTCTCAGTCTAAAACATCGCAAAGTCGGCGCCGATTTTTGCGTGATACGGTCCGAACTGCGGCAGGCGTTGGCGCAGCGGCGTGTGTGTTGGGCTTACAATCGCTGCAAAGCCAAGCTCGAGAAACCAAAGGTGTGCCTATTCGCCCACCCGGAGCTTTGCCAGAAGGCGATTTCGAATCAGCCTGTATTCGATGTGGCTTGTGTGTTCAAGCATGCCCTTACGACACATTGAAACTCGCGACATTACTTTCTCCTGTAGCCACTGGTTCTCCTTACTTTACTGCGCGCGATATTCCCTGCGAAATGTGCGAAGACATTCCTTGTGTGGTGGCTTGCCCTAGTGGGGCGCTGGATCCGAAGTTAACCGATATTGATGATGCTCGAATGGGCACAGCGGTTCTTATTGACCATGAAACTTGCCTTAACTGGCAAGGGCTGCGATGCGACGTTTGTTATCGCGTTTGTCCGCTGATTGATGAAGCCATCACATTAGAGATGGTTCATAACGACCGAACTGGCTATCACGCCAAACTTATCCCTACAGTGAATTCAGAAGTGTGTACTGGGTGCGGTAAGTGCGAACAAGCGTGCGTGTTGGATGTCGCTGCTATTAAAATTGTCCCGACGGATTTGGCGAAAGGCAAAGTGGGCAGTCACTACAATTTTGGTTGGAAAGAGATCGACAAACCACTCGAAAATATCCTCCCCAGTGAGACGCCTGTACCGGAAGGTGCGCTTGAATCGCTAAAAGGAGGTAAGTAATGGCAAAGAACTTAGCTCAAAATGCTGGCAAAGAGGCGATTGAAAAGCTTGGTTGGTGGCGCGCGCATCGGTTTCTGGTTTTACGTCGGCTATGTCAGCTCACCATCATTGCGCTGTTTATGGCTGGGCCGACATTAGGGGTTCTAACCGGTAACCTTTCATCGAGTATGTTGCTCGATACGGTCCCTTTAAGTGACCCGTTAATAGTGCTTCAAGCTTTGGCGACAGGCCATATTCCGGAGTTCAATGCGTTGTTAGGCGTAGTGATTGTTGTGGTGTTCTACGCGATTTTAGCGCCGCGCGCATTTTGTGCTTGGGTATGCCCGTTGAACATCGTGACGGACTTGGCGGCGTGGCTGCGCCGAAAGTTCAACATTAAAGCGAGCTATCGTTGGTCTCCGGCTATTCGCTATTGGCTGATCCCTGTTTTGATGTTGGGCAGTGCGCTGTCTGGCGCGATTCTTTGGACATGGTTAGATCCTGTGGCGGCACTGCATCGCGGATTGGTGTTTGGTATAGGCGCAGGTTGGGTGCTTATCGCACTGGTGTTCGTACTGGACTTACTCTTGGTTGAGCATGGGTGGTGTGGGCACTTATGTCCACTGGGAGCTACCTATGGCGTGATAGGCCGAAAAAGCCTGTTGCGCGTTACCGCTGTTCGCCGCGAGGATTGCACGAAATGCATGGATTGCTTTTACGTTTGCCCAGAGCCAGAAGTGCTTCGGCAGCCTTTGAAAGAGGGAGATCGTCGAGTTATGGATCAAAACTGCATAAGTTGTGGCCGTTGTTTGGATGTTTGTCCAGAGCATGTATTTGAGTTCAAAAATCGCCTTAATGTGAAAAACATCGACTAAGTCGATAAGTCACTTATCAACCTTTTTCTTGCCTTTTACACATCGCGCTCACTTTCTCATTGGGCGCGATGTATTCTGTATTGGTCATATCCTCAGTGCACTTAGAATCGCAACAGTGCGTATGTGACCATAAATAATAATGATATTGCGAATTTGTTACATTTAAAGCTATGATGATGACTTCATATCTAAAGGATGCATCATGAATACCTCTTCTCACGGCTGGAGAACGCCGCAAAATTTCCTTCTGTTGATCTCGATTATTGTGCCCATTGCCTTTTCTACCTGGATGGCGTTGCTGAATAACTTTGTTATTGAAAAAGCGAACTTTGATGGGGCGGACATTGGCTTGTTACAAAGCGTGCGTGAGATACCGGGCTTTTTAGCCTTTACCGCCGTGTTTGTGTTGTTGTTTATCCGCGAACAACGATTCATGTTGGTGTCATTAGCGATGCTAACACTTGGTACAGCATTAACAGGTTACTTTCCCACTTTGTACGGTTTACTTTTTACGACCTTGTTGATGTCCACTGGTTTTCACTACTTTGAAACATTGAAGCAGTCCCTGTCTTTGCAATGGCTATCGAAAGAAGAAGCGCCAGAAATGCTAGGCAAGTTTATCTCGGTCGGCGCGCTGGCTTCGCTGTTTACCTACGGCGCGATTTGGATTTTGCTAGAGCAGCTTAAATTTGATTTCAAAACCGTGTATTTGCTGGCGGGTGGCGTTGGCTTTGTGTTGATCATCGTGATGGCACTGGCGTTTCCTCAGTTCAAAACGGCTGTGCCACAAAATAAGAAACTCGTACTACGTAAACGCTATTGGTTGTATTACGCGCTCACTTTTATGAGTGGTGCGCGTCGACAGATTTTCACCGTATTTGCGGGTTTCTTGATGGTAGAGAAGTTTGGCTACTCTGCCGCAGACATTACCTTACTGTTTTTGATCAACTACCTGTTTAACTTTTTATTTGCCAAGCGCATTGGCCGTTTCATCGGTGTTGTCGGTGAGCGTAAGGCATTAACGTTTGAATACGTCGGTTTGATTTTCGTCTTTGTGGGATATGGTTTGGTGCAAACGGCGGAATGGGCTGCGGCGCTGTATGTTGTCGACCACTTGTTCTTTGCGCTTGCCTTGGCGATTAAAACGTACTTCCAGAAGATTGCTGATCCGGCCGATATGGCGTCGACCGCTGGCGTTGCGTTTACCATCAACCACATCGCAGCGGTGGTGATTCCCGTTACATTCGGGATGATTTGGTTAGTGTCGCCTTCTAGCGTTTTCTACATCGGAGCGGGTATGGCCGCCGTTAGCTTATTGTTGTCACTCAATATTCCAGCGAAGCCGGAAGAGGGGAACGAAACGCGATTGTTGAGGTGGAGTTAGTGCTCACTACTCAAAAGACTAAGCCATAATCTGGATAGAAAAATGGGATGCATCGGCATCCCATTTTTATGATTATCTCGCGTTAAAACGGATACCAGAACAGTTGTGTGTCCATAATACGCTTGCTGATTGCAGCAATCACTATCACCGCAATCCCCGTCATACAGATCATATCGGCTTTGGTCAGGGGTTTTAGACTGTACCAGGTGCGAGATGAGTGACGGCCGAAACCACGCAGCGTCATCGCGTTGGAGATTTGGTCGGCTCTGTCCAAACTAGAGAAAATCAGAGGGCCAAGAATCTTCGCCACGTTCTTCATACGAGTGAACAACGGAGCCTTCTTACTCAGTTCTACTCCGCGTGCTTGTTGCGCGTGCATGATGTTAACAAAGTCCTTTTTCACTTCCGGCAAGTAGCGCAGCGTTAAGCTCACGGCATAGGCGATTTTGTAAGGTACACCTAAGCGGTTCAAGCTGGCTGAAAACTCCGTCGGGTGAGTGGTAAATACAAACACCAACGCGATTGGGAACATGCTGAAGTATTTCAACGTCACTGTTACTAAGTAAAACAACGTCTCTTGAGTGAGCGAGTAATTACCGGGTAACGAGAGTAAAACCGTTGATGAGCCCATGAACTCAGTACCTTGTTGTGGCGCTAACGCGAACATAAACAGGGCATTGATCAGCAATACCGTGCCTGTACCCAGTAAAAGCAGTTTGTAGACATGAAATGGCACTTTGGTCATTTTCAGTAAGCCTAAACCAAGCGCGATCAACAGAGCGATGATTCGCAAGTCAAATGTGGTCAACACCACCGTCACCCAAGCAATGAAAAGCAAGAACTTAGTAATGCCATTCAACTTGTGAAGTGGCGATTGGGTATCGATGTAGTTGATACCAAACTTCATCTTATTGTCTTTCATGCCACCGCTTTCTCTGGTTGGTTTACTTCGCCGCTTTTTTGTTGGCGGTGCGCTTTTTCTACATTGATAAAATGCTGCATAAAGCCATTGGTATCTTCGATGCCAACTTTCGTAGCCAACTCAAACAGACTTGTTGTGGTGAGGTTTGCTTGGTCTAGTAGCTCTGGACTGCTGAATACCTGTGTCATTGGTGCATCCGCGACTAATTTACTGTCTGCAATAACGATAGAGCGCGTGGTGTATTCCAGCACTAAATGCATGTCGTGGGAGATGATCATCACGGTTACGCCCAACTCGCGATTGAGCTTTTCGATGAAACTCAGCATAGACGTGTAGTTCCGGTAGTCCTGACCTGCCGTCGGTTCATCAAGGATCAGAAGCTCTGGTTCCAAGACCAAAATTGACGCAATGGTTACGCGCTTTTTCTGGCCGTAGCTCAATGCTTCGATTGGCCAGTGACGGTATTTGCTCAAACCGCACAGCTCAAGGACTTCAAGTACTTTAGCTTCGATTTGTTTCTCTTCAACGTCACGATTACGGAGGCCGAAGGCCACTTCGTCGAAAATCATGTGATGGGAAATCATGTGGTTCGGGTTTTGCATCACCACGCCCACTTTCTGGCTGCGCTCGAAGATGGTCAGTTCGTTTAGATCTTGACCATTCAAGCTCATTGAGCCGCTATCCGCTTCAATAACGCCCATAATCAGTTTGGTGATGGTCGATTTACCCGAGCCATTTTTGCCAAGTACAGAGACAAACTCGCCACGCTTGATGTCAAAACTCACGTCTTCTAGCGCGTTTTTATCACCGTCGTAAGAATAGGTGAGGCCACGGACTTCAAGCAAAGTCTCGGCTGGCGTTTTAGGTGGTTGTGCTGTTGAACCATCAAACCATGCTTGTACTGCTGGTTTATATTGCTCCAACGGTAAGGTAGTTAAGCTAGAAGGTTTTGCATCACCCTCAATCGCGCAGCCTGCTTCTTTCAGAGCCGAAATATAAAGCGGTTCGCGGATGCCGTAATCTTCTAGCAGAGGCGACGCTAAAATTTCATCTGGCGTTGTATCGGCAATGATTTCGCCGCTTTCCATCAAGATAATACGGTCAACTGAGCGATGCAGAACGTCCTCAAGACGATGCTCAATGATTACGATGGTTTTGCCTGTTTCGCGGTGTAGATCATCGATGATCTCGATGGTTTTTTTACCCGTTTTAGGGTCAAGCGCAGCTAGTGGTTCATCAAACAAAAGGATATCGACGTCATCGACGAGAATACCCGCCAAAGAAACACGCTGTTTCTGCCCGCCAGATAAATCGTGGGGAGAGCGATCTAACATCTGTTCCAAGTCGACCATTTTGGCCGTGGCTTTGACCAATGGGTACATGTCGATGTTAGAAGTTAGCTGGTTTTCCAGCGCAAATGCGATGTCTTCGCCAATGCTCAAGCCGACAAATTGGCTGTCCGTATCTTGCAGTACGGTGCCAACTTGCTCTGTGTATTGATGCATGTCGAAAGGGGCGGTGTCTTGACCATTGATGGTCAATGTTCCACTGGTTTCCCCTTTGATTGCGTGTGGGATCAGTCCGTTAAGACATTGCCCAAGGGTAGATTTACCACTACCACTTGGACCAATAATGACGATTTTCTCTCCTTTCTCTATCCTTAGATTGATATTTTTTAGCGTCGGTTTGTCCAGCGACTCATATCTAAAAGAGAAGTTAGAAAATTCGATTGTCATTCGACATTAAGCCTCTGTTAAGTTACGGCTTTGCTTGTTACGTTTAGCGACAGACTTAAGAATGAAGAAGCCAACAATAGCAATAAGAATGGTGTTACCGATTGCGATAATAGAAAGCTGGGTAAACACTTTAGTGAACGGTTCTGCGTACAAAATCGTGTCGAGGAATGCAGAGCAACCGTAACCAAATACGTTGCCTAATAGTGCAAGTACCACGAATAACGCGAAGTCTTTCATATTGAAATCACCTTTCTCCAAACGGTAGCGTGTTAGAGAAGGGAATAGACCGATAATCAAACCAACAATACCTGAACCAAGTACCCAAGTGAGCCATACGCCCCAACCTGCAAATAGGTCGGTGACCCAGTGGCCAATAAAACCAACCAAAAAGCCAACAAGTGGGCCAAATAGTACTGAGAACAATGCTAATACTGCCATTGCTGGTTTTAGCGTTGTGTTTGCAAACACAGGGATGCCAAACATAGGTAAGCCACCGATGCCGTAAAGAGCAGCACCAATTGCAATAACCACAACGGTTTTAGCAGAAAGATTCATAGATAACCTCAGTTCAATTGTCGATTTTAAAGAACGTTCATTTATATTGTTGGAAAGCATTGGTTATTTGATTGTGTAACATATATCCAAAACAACCAAGCTGCTTATTGTTTGCTCTATTTTTCTTCAGGAAATGTGTGATTTGATTCACGTATCCCTTTGACTGGCTTTGTTTTTTAGCAAGCATTAAAAATAAGGCGCGCATTATACAGAATATTGATAAAAGTGGGAATGCTATCTGTCTGGATGGCTAGAATGAAATCGGAGGCTGATTGTCAGCCCCCGATTACACTTTATGATGCTATTTTCATCGATAAATGAATGAGCTAGCAGTTCATTAATGGTCTAGGTACAAATAGTTCTGCCAGCTCTTCATGCGAATAAGCACTTTGCGCATCACTGATACGTGAGTAAAGCTGTCTGAGTAAACTGCGACTTCAACCGCAGTACCCATTGGCAGGTGGTATTCGTTCAAATCGTCCGTGATTTTTAGCTTCGCAAATACACGTCCGCTCGTGCGCAAGGCATCGGTACCGAGTAGAGCACCTCTGGCTTGAATTTGACTTTCACCAATGGCCGGAATCACGTCAATGACTTCGCCACGGAACACTTTGCCCGGAATTGCGCGGAACATAAATTCTGCTTCAAAGCCCGGCTTCAAACGTTGTAGCGAGTTTTGTCTGAACGCTGCGGTGTACGTAATGTCTTCGGTATGTACGAAGGTCATTGCAGGAGCAAGCGGTAACGGCACAGCCATCACGCCAGGACGCAAGGCCAATTGCGTAACGTAACCATCGGTTGGCGCACGAACGATAGTTTGTTCTAGGTTAAACTCTGCTTTACGCAGCTCTGCGAGAAGTTGCGCGACTTGAGTGTTTTCACCACCAATTTCAGAGTCCAGAGCGATTTGCGCTTGTTCTTGTTGCAAAATCGCAACGTCTAGCATGGCTTCTGCCGCTTTATACGCTTGGCGTCGAGTATCTAAATCTTGTTCAGTAAACGCGCCGCGATCAAAGCCTCTTTGATATCGGCTAAACTCTCTTTGCGCTTTATCTCTATCAGCTTGTGCTTTTAAAACTGCAGCTTCTGCTTCTCTTAGATCAGACTCTAAACCCAACGCACCTTGGCTTGCTTCTTTGACTTTCGCTTCAAGGCGAGCGACCTCCGCTTCAAATGGCACAGGGTCTATTTTGAAAAGAATATCGCCAGTTTTGAGCGGTTGGTTCGCTTGAACTGGCACTTCCACAACGCGGCCTCGTACACCAGAGACGATAGGCGTAGTTGGGAACACTTGGTTACCTAACTGAGTAAATGGGTGGTTGTAGTTCATAAGCAGCACAAGTGTGCCCACCAACACTACGCCACCAAGTACAGCTGTCGGGACCGTCCATTTGTTTAGAGGAATATTGAAGATTTTAAAAATGGCGATACAAAGAGCTGCGTAAGTCAGAATCAGCAATAAATCCATTATTCGTCCTCTTTACTTTGTTCAGTCAAAGGCTTTTGCTGAATCTTTTGTTGTTTCAACATCGATACTTCGTTTTTGAGTTCGTTGACTTCGTCAATGAGTTCTTCAAGACGGTGATGAATGTCGTGTGTTTCTTGCTCAAGTTGTTTGAAACCCCAACCACGCTCTTTGCGCCACAATGTTGCCCATATCCAAAGGAATGGCCAAAGTGCGTGCAGTGTGAACAGGCTGACCCAACCTGCGTAGTGAATTGCGTCTTGGTGCGGGTGTTCACGCTCTTTAGCAATTTCATACGGGATGTCATGGATAACAATGATTCCGTAGAAGATAACTAAAGCAACGAAGATGAGTAACCCAAGTGCAAAATAGTCTAGAAACATCTTACTTACCTGTGCTTGTTGCGAATTGGAAAAACTTACGTAAATTAACGGTTTAAGTATTTGTCTTAACTATAGATGAATCAAGCGGTTTTTATGTGCGAATTATGTTTATGCGATATCAGTACGTACTGATAGTTGTAGGCAAGTTTGGCGAGATTGAGTACAGATTTAAACAAAAAGTGAATAGATTCGGGTAGGGCTGATAAAAAGCATGATAAAGCCCCAGATTTCAACTGGGGCGTGGCTTAAAGTTCGGTACAGACTTGGTTTCGGCCATTGGCTTTGGCACGATACAAGGCTTTATCGGCGCGGTAGAAGGTGCGCTGAGTGTTTTCCCCTTCGCGATGGAGTGTAATACCGATGGAAACGGTTAGGCCGCGTTCGCCAAGAATGTCTCGCCATGCATATTTAAAAATACGCTCGCGGTAGTTTTCAGCGTGCATTTCTGCGCGTTCCAATTGGCTGTTCTCAAGAATTACAAGGAACTCTTCACCACCAAATCGCACGCACGATGCACCTTTAAATTTGAAGTAGGCTGCCAGCTCCTGTGACACACTTTTGATCGCTTTGTCACCCACCAAATGGCTCAGTTCGTCATTGATGGATTTGAAGTGATCGATGTCGATGACCATCAATGCGAATGGAGTGTCGTGCAGCAACATGTCTTTCAGTTTTACCTCTAACCAGCGGCGGTTGTGCAACGAGGTAAGGGGATCGGTAAATACGTCTTGCTGCAACTGAGCTACGGTATTTTTGTGTTGTTTGGTCGTCTCTTTAAGCTCTTTATTTTCAATCTCAGACAGAATGAGCTTTAACTGCAATTCAAAGCGAGACAATCGACGCAGTTGAGCCGCGCCCAATTCGCTGATTGGGATGTGTTTTATTAAGTCTGATTCAATACGAAAAGCGCGTTTCTCACAGCTTAAAGCTTGCTGAAACTGCCCTTGTGACGCACTGACTTTGCTCATTGCGTTGTAAAAACGTTTCGCCAGAATGGGCGAAGAATGCTTTTTAATTCGCTTCCCAATGGACTCCAACAGCAAATTAGCCAACGAAGTGTGGCCAACACCATTCAAGCAATAGGCCGTTTCAATTTTGACCATGGTTGAGAGCCAATAGGTGGTCGCACTTCCGGTGGTGTACTTAATGCTGGATATGGAAAGCAGCGCTTCGGAATACTCTTCTTGCAGACGATGCAATTTAGCGCGATACAAATGCGTTTGAGCGGCGAGGTTTTTGTCGCTTACTAGGATGCTGAGCTCTTCACATTCACCCAATAATTCGCTGGCTTCGGCCACGCGTTTTAGACTGATGTAACAGGCGAGCATATACAGTTTGTAACGCAAACGAAGTGAGCGACTGCTGATGGCATGATCGATCGCGTCGATCTTTTGGTAGTAACGTAGAGCACGGTTATGATCGCCATAAGCATCGCATAAGTTGCCCATACCAATGATCGCTAAAACGTATTCGTCGATAAAACCGTATTCCACTGCGATGTTGGTGGAAGCGATGTACTCGGTGAGGGCAGAGTTGTAATCACCAACTTCAACTAAGCGTTCGCTTAAACTTGCTTTGACCGACAGTATATCTTCGACATCCTCAGGTAATGAGAGCAGTTCTAATGCTTGTCTAAGCTCTTCGATACTGTCACAAAGCTGTTTGATTTCGCGGCGGTATTCTGCGCTGATAACTAGGCAGTGTGCTTTTTCACGGCTGGTGGACGCAATGTGTCGACCGATATGTTCCCAAAGCGTGATGGCTTCTTCCCCAGAAACAGAAGAAGGATCGATGCCTGCGTCAGTGACTTTGCTAAGCAGTAGTTCCATTCTTCATTACCTCAATATAGCTTTCTTCCAACTGCTCTAAAGTAAATGGGAAAGTCAGGATGTCTTGTAAATACAATGTCGGTTTTGGCCCTTTGAGACCACGTCGTTCCCATGGATAAATGTCTAACATGGCATGCACGGTTCGGTAGAGCTCTTCTGCGGCTTGATCTTTTTCGGCAATCAGCATAGCGAGTCGATCGCTAGATAGGCGTGAAATGAGATCGCTTGGCGTCGTTAATGAGTGAACCAGTTCAGTGCACGCATCGAGAAACGCAGGATTGGAGTGACGAATCATGATCACGGCATGGTTAGAGCGCTTAAGCTCAGTCTTAAATAGAACCAGTTGTTCCCACCAGTACGTTTCGGAAACGACGTTAGAAAACTGCTTTTCGGGATCGTATTCATGTTGAGAGCGAATACGATTGATGAGCTTGCGAGCACGTTGTTCGAGTTGGCGTTTTGAGCCGCGTGCTTTATCCATGCTAACCCGATTGGTCTGCTCTTTGAGCATTTTCAGTGCATGTTTTCGGTATTTTTTAAACGCATTAAATGCCGCTTCGAAATCGCCTTGCTCTTCAGCAACGCGAGATTGCTGAAAACAGATCTGACTTAGCAGTTCGCCGTTATCGAAATTAAGCGCGGATTCTTCTGCGGCAAGCAACAACTCGGCTGCGCTGTCCGTGTTTTTACGCAGTAGCTCTAGTCTTGCTCGACTGATGAAAGAGTGTGCTTTCATCCACGTTAGATCGTGCTCAATGGCCAGCTTGTGTGCTTTTTGGGTTGCTTCTTCCGCTGCGTCTAGGCGTTCTAAGCCAAGGAGAGCCAAGCCTTTAAAGTCCCAAATTTCGGCTTGCCAAGTGCTGTCTTCATGGTCTTTGAGCACTTCTGTTGCGCCATCAAGTACCGTTAGCATCTCAATAAAGTTGTTGAGGAGGTAGTAGTCCCAAGCAAGCAGAATGCGAGCTTTCCCTTCTAACCATGCAATTCGGACGTTGTTTGCCACTTTAACTGCCAGCTCATGAGTCGATGCGGCAAGTTTGTGTTCGTTGGTGATGCGCCAAACATTGCCAAGACCAATCAGGGATTCAATCTGAATCTCAATATCATCGACCAAAGCCGATTGCTCCAAGGCATTAATCCAATATTGCTGCGCCGAGTAATATTTGGCTTGTCCCCAGTATTGAAGGGCGAAGATATGCAGAATTTCTGGAAGGTGATCGTCAGTGTCCAGTTGGATTTGCTTATTGTAGGCGTCTTTGATGAATTTCAGCCCTTGGCGATATTCCATCAAACACCAACAACTGTGTGCCATGACGAGTAACGCTTTGATTTCTCCGTCAATAAACAGTATTTGTTCCGCGCGAATGCGGCACTGCTCGGCGAGGCGAAGAGTGCGTTCAGGGTGCGTTTTCACTTGCCCTTTGAGTGAGTTAAGCTCGTCTTCTAGCTGAATTTGGGTTTTATCCAACGTTCACATCCATGACTATCGAACTGGAATTTACACCTAAATAATAAGTGGTTAGATGCGTACTTCATTACGAGTGCAGCATGAAAGCCACATCATAAAATATCAGGTGCCGTAATGTATACCGTCACTGCCCCTAATTACCACATCTAAATGAGTTAAATAGTTACGATAGGAGCTGCTTAATGGTTAGAGGTGCGTCAGTGACTTCTAGCCTTTGTGCGGCAGTAAGACCTTGTTTGTCCTGATAGCACAAATTATGCCAAGCTCTGAATATATCTAAAAGAGGTAAAATTCCGGCAGGTCGCAATTTGCGACGTGGCTCGTTAATGAAACTTTCGAACAACAGCTGGAAGCGATTTTGATAGAACTGCACATGGCGAGTTGTTGCAACGTTAAACCACTTTTCTGGTTCATTTTTATCGCCAGCAAGGTAGCAAATGCCTTTGTGGCTTTCGCCTTGACTGGAGATCGCCCAGCGATCGCGCCACCAACTCATGTAGGCAATATCCACTTTGCCAAACGGAGCGGTCATGTCCCAGCCAGCGTCTTCTTCTACATACATCAGATCGACATTTTTCTCTTGAATACGAGACAAACAAACGCTCAACGCTGCAGAGCGGAGCAGGGGATCTTGTGGCATGTAAATCGAAACCCGCTTGTTAGGGCAACACATATCAAGTACATGCAAATAGTGCGCGTACGAGGTGTAAGGAGGACGAACTAACGCGCCTTTCGATGGGTAATGAAATACCGATAAGTTACCGAGCGGATCTTCGACGTTACCACGAGCCAAAATCGTTTGGTATTTTTGGTCAATACGCTCTCTAAGGTGATTAGAAGGTTCCGCTGGTGGCTCACTTGCTTCCGCTGTGTACTCTTGAGAGACAAAACGAGAAACTTCGTCGTACGGGTTGTGATCCAGCGTCGCGATAGGTTCTTCATCCGAAGAGTAGTTCACGTGTTGGCAAAGAATGTAGCCCGAGTGCGCTTCACCAGACACAATCCAGTACACACCATTATTGCTGTGTGGCTGCAACGCAATGTAGCTGGAAGCCAACTCGTAGTGACTGGCGTGATTAACCCAACGAGCATCAATGGTCGCGAGCTTACGACGACAACGACTGGCGATGTGGTCAACGTGATCATAAAACGTTTTTGGGTTGATGCTGAGTTTGCGGCAAATTTCGCGCACGGAATAACCGGTGAACAAAAGGCCCATCAGGTTTTCTTGAAACTGCAGCTTTTTATTGGCGCCAGACCATTTATCGACAAAAGTGCTTTGGCACGCTTTACAACGGTAACGTTGACGATCGCCACTGTAACCGAAAGCGTGATAGAGGTGTTTATGAGTGTGGACAGAGAGTCCGAAGTTGTCACACGCGTCGTTGCGACAAGCAGGTAACCCGTCACTGTGGACGTGTCGGAGGCGATGAAGTTCGTTCACGACATCGCGGTTGTTAAGTAAGGGGGGGAAAGCTCCACATTCACGGCATACCATCGCCGGACGCTTAGGGTTCGCATGTTGCAGAACGTAACGCTTTGCATCACTCAATCCAAAGTTGTCACACGCCAATGTTTTACAAAAGTTGAGTTGTAACCCATCTGCGTCTTTTGGCAGTTCGCCGTTAGACACAATCGCCCCCTCGGGATAATTCGGGCAGCCAGTCAGGCACTGGCTGCAAATTATTACTTAATAACTTCTTAGATGTTGATTGCTGTTTCAAGTGCAACTTTCATCATGTCGTTGAACGACTTTTGGCGCTCTTCTGAGCTTAGTTTTTCGCCACGGATGATGTGGTCAGAAACCGTTAGGATAGTTAGAGCTTTCGCGCCTAGGTCTGCAGCTACGCCGTAGATACCTGCCGCTTCCATGTCTACACCTAGGATACCTAGTTTTTCCATCTTCTCGAAGATGTCTGCTTCTGGTGTGTAGAACAGGTCTGCAGAGAATACGTTACCTACTTTCACTGGCACTTCTTGAGCGCGAGCTTGCTTAACCGCTTCTTCTAGAAGGCTGAAGTCAGCGATTGCAGCGAAATCGTGGTTGTTGAAACGGATACGGTTAACTTTTGAGTCTGTAGAAGCACCCATACCGATAACAACGTCCATTAGGTTAACGTCGTCACGTACCGCGCCACAGCTACCTACACGGATAACGTTTTTCACGCCGTATTCAGCGATTAGCTCGTGTACGTAGATACAGCATGAAGGGATACCCATACCGTGACCCATTACAGACACTTTTTTACCTTTGTAAGTGCCAGTAAAGCCGAACATGTTGCGAACGTCACAAACTTGCTTCACATCTTCAAGGAAAGTTTCTGCAATGTATTTAGCACGCAAAGGGTCGCCTGGCATTAGAACTGTTTCAGCGAAATCACCTGGTTGTGCGTTGATGTGTGGGGTTGCCATAAGTGCTCTCCAAAGTTTTGTTCTGATAAAACGCATCTATTATAGGATGCTATTACCAATTCTGTTGAACTTGTTCGTTTTCGTTGAGGCAATAATATCGGGACGTACAGTGATCCCTTGAGAGGTTAGTCACAAAAACCACCCTTTTCGAAACTAACCAAGCTATTGATAACTAAATCTGTTGAAAGCAAAAAGGCAATCGATTTGCTTTTGAGCGATTTGTTGATTGCGCACACAAAATAGCCAAAGAAAAAGATAAATATTTTTTAAATCGAGCTGATCGAAATCGCGGAGGAGTAAGTAAAACGATTAAATTGTACAACTAATTTTCTTGTACAATTTAGGGTGGTTTGCTATTAGTTATACAACTAAACTTTTTGTATAGGGATGACGTTGCTATGGAATCTTCAATCAAAGTAGGTATCAGTTCTTGCGTGTTAGGTGAACGCGTGCGTTTCGATTCTGGTCATAAAGTCAGTAACTTTGTGACTAAAGAGCTTAGCAATTATTTTGACTTTGTTTCTGTATGCCCAGAGGTGGGGGTAGGCATGCCGGTGCCACGCCCGACGATTCGTTTAATCAGTAATGAAGAACGCATCGCGTTGGTTGAAACGAAAAACCCCGACAATGATCACACAGATAACATGCTGACTTACTCCGAAAATAAAGTGGACGAGCTTCAAAATGAGCAATTGTGTGGTTACATCGTTTGTGCCAAATCGCCAACATGCGGTATGGAACGCGTAAAAGTGTACAGCAAAAACAACGCTGCAAAAGAAGGGGTTGGTCTTTACACGAAAACGTTGATGGAAAAAATGCCGTGGTTACCTGTCGAAGAAGATGGACGCTTAAATGATCCCGTTCTTAAAGAGAACTTCATTACTCGTATTTACTGTCTCAACGATTTTTATGAATCGATGGCAGGTGAGCCGACACGCGGTAAGATCATCGATTTCCATTCTCGTTATAAGCTAACGCTTATGGCGCACCATCCAGAGTCGTATCGATCTTTGGGGCGCTTAGTCGCAGATGTTGCCAGCTATGAGATTGACGAGTTTTACCGAGAATATCGATTAGGTCTGATGACGGCGCTATCGAATCGTGCCAGTCGCAAAAACAACACGAATGTGTTGATGCATCTTCAAGGGTATTTCAAACGCTCTCTAAACAAAGATGAAAAAGAAGAACTCGCGACCGTGATTCAAGACTATCGCACTGGCACGCTGCCATTGCTCGCGCCACTAACATTAATTAAACACTATCTAAATGCTTATCCAGATGAATATCTGCAAAAACAGAAGTTTTTAGAGCCACACCCGCAGGAGATGAGATTACGATATGGTTTGTAGTTCAGAAGAAAAACTATACGCAATTCGAGATGTTGCAGAGATTACGGGCGTTAAGCCTGTGACGCTGAGAGCTTGGCAAAGACGCTATAACCTAATCCAACCACAAAGAACGGAAAAAGGGCATCGCTTATATTGTCAGCAAGATCTCGATACGATTCGTGAAATTCAAGGTTGGTTATCCAAAGGCATTGCGATCGGCAAAGTGAAAGGATTGCTCGGCCAATCGGATGTAGAAATCAGTGCAGAAAACCATTCGCTTGAAGAAGTGGAAACCGTACTGTCTGCGTTGTCGCAACTTAATCGTGGCAAAACGGAAAGCGTCCTGTCATCGGTATTGAAAGAGTACCCGCTCAACTTAGTCGTAGATCAGTTTATCAATCCTGTGTTTGAGGCATTGGATTTGGTTAAGGGCTCGCTGCGCTCTTTGCAGATGGGATTGTTCCAAACCTGTTTAATCACGCGTTTGGCATTGGTGATCGATTCTGAAAACAAAGCATCTACTAAGGGGAAATGTCTGTTGATCAGCTTTGAACAAAGTCGAGATGCAGAAAGCTGGATTCAGGCGGCGAAGTTGTGTGAGCAAGGTTACCACATCACCTTAATCGACAAGGTGGACGACGTTTCTGGCTTGGTGGGGCACGACGTAATTGAACGCTACCAGCGTGTTTATTTGTTCTCGAATAAGGCGCTACCTGCCAAGCAAGTGGAAGCATTCAAAGCGCTGTTAGCGCGTTATCCTGAGCAAGTGCAGTGTTCGGAAGTTATTGAGAAACTTCATCTTGCACAAACACAGATTCAGTAAGGAGACCACATGATTCTGGTTTGGTTTAGGCGTGATTTACGCACGTTAGACCACACGGCGTTAAAGGCGGCACTTGATACAGGACAACCTGTTGTTGCTTGTTTTATTGCAACGCCAGAACAGTGGCAAGAGCACCACATGGCGCCTATGCAGGCGGATTTAATCGCTAGGCGTCTTGAGCATGTTCATCAAGAGCTCACAGAGCTAAACATTCCTCTTCTGTATAAAGAAGTTCCGCGTTTTGACGACTGTACACAAGTCATTTGCGATTGGGCGGATAAGCTCAACGCAACGGCGGTAATGGTCAACATCAATTATGAAGTGAATGAAGTTGAGTTGGATAGAAAGGTATCTCAAGCACTGGATAATCGTGGGGTAGAGTTTCACGCCTTTCACGACAAATGTGTTCATGCGCCAACGACCGTACTCAACAAGCAAGGCGAGTATTTCAAAGTATTTACGCCATTCAAACGAGCATGGTTGCAAAAGTTTTCCTTGCCAACGGTATCCAAGCCTCAGAGACAAAATGAACTGCCTAGTGAGCAGTTAGAAGCGGTAAAACAAGACGGTTTTGATGACGATTTTACGTTCTCTTATCCGAGGGAATCGAGCGAAGCTTGGTGTGCATCGACCAACCACATTCTCAAGCAATTGAGGACGTTTGCACGCGAGCGTAGTGACGGTTACCAGATGAAGCGAGATTTCCCCGCTATCGATGGTACGAGTCAGCTCTCGCCTTATCTTGCCATCGGAGCATTGTCGCCAAGACAGTGCATCGCGAGGTTGTATGCTGAGAATCCACAACCGGATTTATCAGAAGGCAAAGCAACGTGGCTGAGCGAGATCATCTGGCGTGAGTTCTACCAGCACTTATTGGTGTTTGAACCTAAACTTGTCAAAGGTCGCGGATTCATCGACTGGGAAGACAAAATTCAATGGTCTTACGATGAACAAGCTTTTGAATGTTGGAAAATGGGGACGACTGGATATCCAATTGTTGATGCGGCAATGCGTCAACTCAACCAAACTGGCTGGATGCACAACCGACTTCGCATGATTGTCGCAAGCTTTCTTACCAAGGATTTACATATCGACTGGCGCTGGGGCGAAGAATACTTTATGAGCAAGCTCGTCGACGGCGACTTTGCGGCAAATAATGGTGGGTGGCAGTGGTCGGCATCGACTGGCTGTGATGGCCAACCATACTTCCGTATCTTCAATCCAATAAGCCAAGGCGAGAAGTTCGATTCCGACGGTCAATTCGTGCGTCACTGGGTGCCAGAAATTAAGAGGGTGCCGAATAAGTTCGTCCATAAACCATGGACTTGGGAGGGATTTTCTTTACTGGAATATCACAAGCCGATGGTTGATCACAAGGTTGAAAGAGAGATAACCTTACGGCTCTTCAAAAGTGCCAAGGAATAGAGTGAAATGCTTAGCAAAAAGCGATCAATGAGTTTTGCAAAACGAACCCTGTTATCTGTCTCGTTATCATTAGTGAGTGGATTGTCATTCGCCAAAATGTACGAGTTACCAGAGGACGGCAGCCGTTTGATTGGTCGCCTCGAAAACCACGTCGTGCAAGAAGGCGAGACCATGGCAAACATCGCCAAGCATTATGACGTGGGTATGCTAGCGTTGATGGCAGCGAACAAAGGCGTTGATCCATTTCTTCCTCAAGAAGGGCGCGTGCTTACTATTCCATCTCAACTTATTCTTCCTGAAGTTCCTCACCAAGGCATCGTGATTAACTTGGCAGAGCTGCGTTTGTACTACTTCCCAGAGGGCGAAGATGTGGTGCATGTTTTCCCTGTTGGTATTGGCCGAATTGGTCGAGATACACCAGTGATGACAACCAGCATCAGCCAAAAACGTCCGAACCCAACATGGACGCCACCTGCGTCTATTCGTGCCGAATACAGAGCGAAAGGGGTGGATTTACCTGCGGTTGTGCCAGCTGGCCCCGACAACCCGCTTGGGTTGTTTGCACTTCGTCTAGCTTACGGAAATGGTGAGTACCTTATTCACGGTACCAACAAAGATTTCGGCATCGGAATGCGCGTGAGTGCTGGTTGCATTCGTATGGACCCAAGTGATATCGAATGGTTGTTCGACAAAGTTCGTCGTGGTGAAAAAGTAAACATCATCAATCAGCCAGTGAAAGTGTCTCTAGAGCCGGATCGTAGTGTGTTTGTGGAAGCGCATGAACCGTTAACTCGTAGCAATGGCGAGAAAGATCATTTACAAGTTCCGAAAGAATTGGGCTGGTGGCTAAATGAATTTGGATTGACGAATGTGAAAGCGAAAGCCGTTATTGCCGCTCAGAATGGGGTTCCAGTAGAAATAACCGCGCCTTAACGGGCGTTAAAGCGCGGAACAACATCTTACTTAGTGTAAGACTGAGCGATGTTATCGATACGCTCGTTAGCACGTGCTGCTTCTTCTTGAGCAGCCATTGCTGCGTCACCTGATTTTTGAACGTCAGATTGAAGAGATTGTACGTCTTGGCTTAGTTGGCTAACTTGGTTGCTTAGTTCATCTAGTTTAGCTGCGTTTGCTGTTGCTGCGTCATCAGATGAAGCACAACCTGCTAGTAGAAGTACTGAAGTTGCTGCAGCTGCGATCAACGTTTTGTTCATATAAGAACTCCTTGCTTATAGTGAAAGTCTCGCCCTATAACTCTTTTTTATACAGTAGCGAGGTTAAATGTGGTTACATTTTATCAGTACATGATGTAGCAAAAGTCAAAAAAATCCAAGAATTTCATGGAGTACCTGACGTTAACTTTTACCTGAGCCTAACAAAAGTAATTACTCATCCTTTCGATTGCTCCCACAACAGTCCACATAGCAGGTATTTTTGCCACGTTCCTGATATCAATAATTTAGACGATATTGACACAAATGAAAGTTTCTACCCCTAAATAACTGCAATCAGCTTAATTCTACGAAGTGAATTCGACACTTTTATGGGCGTGTTTTTTCTCGAATTCTAGCCAAGGTTTTCGCCAGTTACAGACGACGCTTCTTCTTCACTGGGCTGCAAATGATGTTTTGTTTTCATCCGCGGGAATTAGTTTGTGTGATCTCTATCTATACTCCTATGATTTGCGGTATTATACCGAGCTTTATTTTTTTGCTGCGTTAGAGCGGAAACGACATTACAGAGCGCTCAGACGCTGACTGATTTATTGGAGAATACTTTGCAATTTAAAGATCTAGGCCTAGACAACCGATTGTTGAAGAACCTAAAACACTACGATTTTAAAAAACCGACTGACATTCAAAAACAGGCTATTCCTGTTGCGATTGCAGGCAAGGATTTATTGGCATCTTCGAAAACGGGTTCGGGTAAGACTTTGGCGTTTGTATTGCCAATGCTTCACAAGTCACTGAAGACAAAATCGTTTTCAGCGAAAGATCCTCGTGCTGTGATTCTGGCTCCAACGCGTGAGTTGGCTAAACAAGTGTATGGCGAACTTCGCTCTATGCAGGCTGGTCTATCTTACGATGCAGCGTTGATTCTTGGTGGTGAGAACTTTAACGATCAAGTAAAAGCACTGCGTCGTTACCCGAAATTCATCGTGGCAACACCAGGACGTTTGGCTGACCACCTAGAGCACCGCTCTCTGTACCTTGACGGTTTGGAAACGCTGATTCTTGATGAAGCAGACCGTATGTTGGATTTGGGCTTTGCGCCTGAGCTACGTCGAATCCATAACGCGGCGAAGCACCGTCGTCGTCAAACGTTGATGTTCTCAGCAACGCTGGACCACGCAGAAGTGAACGATATTGCTTCTGAAATGCTCAATGCACCAAAACGTATCGCAGTTGGCGTATCTAACGAAGAACACAAAGACATCACGCAAAAATTCTACTTGTGTGATCACCTTGATCACAAAGAAGCGATTCTGGAACGCGTACTTTCTGAAGCAGAATACCGTCAAGTGATCATCTTTACGGCAACGCGTGACGATACCGAACGTCTAACCGCGAAGCTGAACGAGAAAAAACTGAAGGCCGTTGCTCTGAGTGGTAACCTGAACCAGACGCAACGTAACACCATCATGAGCCAGTTTGAGCGTGCAGTGTTTAAGATTCTGGTAACGACTGATGTCGCTTCTCGTGGTTTGGATATTGCGACAGTGACTCACGTCATCAACTTCGATATGCCAAAGCATACAGAAGAATACGTGCACCGCGTTGGTCGTACTGGCCGCGCGGGTAACAAAGGTGATGCGATTTCTCTTGTTGGTCCAAAAGACTGGGATAGCTTCAAGCGTATCGAAACTTACCTACAGCAAGATCTTGCATTCTCAGTGTTTGAAGATTTGAAAGGTAAATTTAAAGGTCTGAAACCACCTAAGAAAGATTTCCGTAATAAGAAAGCGACGACGAAAAAAGCGCGTCCTCAAGCGAAGAAAGTGGCGAAGCAACCAGCTAAACGCGACAAAAGCTTCTACAAAAACGTATCGGTGGGTGATGACGTGTTCATCCCTAAGAAAAAGCCTGCGGCACCAAGCTCTGAAGAGTCATGATTGCCTCAGTTCTAAACTGATTCTGATGTTTACAAAATCCGAGTGTTCGCACTCGGATTTTTTATGCCCGTCACTTAGCCAACCCTTGTCTTTTCTTACTAGCCGTTTCTCCCAATGCTTATATTTGTCTGACTTCATATAAACAGTACAGATTGCTAATTTAGCAAGATGTTTATTGTGTTTACACTGGTTAAAGCAAACGTTTTTTCAAGCAGGTTAGATAAAAATATCATTTAATTATGAAAATGATAATTGATCTCATTTTTATTTAAGGGCAGAATACGCGGATTCCATTAATCCTATAAATGAATTCGCTCTCTATATGAAATTTACTCATGTGTTTTTAGGGCTCATAGTTACCTCTAGTTTTGGCGCTACTGCCGCTGATGATTTTAACTGGCTGCGAGATGACGCTCGTAAAGATGAGCGAGTTCTTACCTACTTGACGCAGCAAAACCGCAAGACCAAACAGTATCAAAAAAGTTATCAGGCACTGACACAAGATCTGCTGGCACAGTGGGAAACCATGGTGGCAGACAAAGGCGAGCAGCCATGGTCGATTGTGAATGGAAGAGAGTGGACGTTAACGCGTCGTGACGGTCGCTACGTGTTGTTATCACGTGCGAGTCAGCATGCACCAGAAAACGCGGTGTTTGATTTCGCTGAGCGACAATCGGCGCATCAATACTATCAACTTGGTCAGTGGCATGTGAGTGGCGATAAACTGCTTTTCACTGAGGATATCGACGGCAGCGAGCAATATCGAGCCGTGGTTGTTGATTTACTCTCAGGCCAATCTTCGGAACTGGCAACACACGTCGATAGTGGTGCACTGTTATCACAAAATGGAAAAATGGCGTACCTTGTGGCAAAGGACAAGCGTACCCAGCGACCTCATCAGATCCTACGTATTTCCACGGAGTCTTTGGCTAAAACAGTAGTATGGAATGAGTACAAATCAGATTGGTTACTCTCTTTTTATCGCGCGGCAGATAGCCGTTACGCTGTGCTGCAAAGCAACAACGAGTCAACAACAGAGCAGAAGCTTGTCGATCTAGAAACGGGCACCGTCACCGATTCATTGCGAGTGCCAGAAGTGGGCGTGGAATATTACGCAGATGTCGCGAAAGGGCATGTTTACCTCAACAGTAATCTTGAAGGAAAGTTCGCGCTTTACCAAGCCGAACTCACGCCGCTTAGCGCAACATGGCAACGCTTTACCAACCCTAGTGAGCCGCTTGAGCAGTTCTACCTTTATGATGCAGGAGTTGTGGCACTTAGTAAGCCAAACAATGTGTCGACGTTGACGGTGTATTCTTATCAAGGTCAGGAAAAAGTGATACTGCCATTGGAACACGATGGCAATGTCGCTTGGTTGAGCACGTTAGGCGATTTTGAATCAAACAAGATTCGTATCCGAAGCATGTCGATGACCACGCCTCCTCAATGGGAAGAGTTCGATGTAAAAACGCTGACTAAATCTTTGTACTCTCAAGATGCTTACCAAGATTTTGATAGCCAACATTATGTTTCAAAACGAATTTTCATTAAGCACGATGGTGTTTCTGTTCCCGTCTCTTTAGCGTATCGCAAAGACAAATTACACGCACAATCACCCGTGATGATTTATGGCTATGGCGCATACGGTTTTACGATGAAACCGTACTTTATGCCTCAAGTCATAAGCTTGCTCGACCAAGGCGTGATTTACGCTATCGCCCATGTTCGTGGCGGTGGGTACTTTGGTGATGAGTGGCATGAGCAAGGCCGTGGTGTGCGCAAAGCCAATTCTATTGGCGACTTTGTCGCGGCCGCTAAGACGCTGAAAACGTTTGAACGCGGTAATAGAGAGGTTTTCGCCATTGGCTTTAGTGCTGGTGGCACGTTGGTCGCGGGAGCGGTTAATCGAGATCCTAAGTTGTTTTCAGGCGTCGTGCTTAAAGTGCCTTTTGTTGATGTGGTAGCCAGCATGTCGGATACCTCACTTCCGCTGACCACACAGCAGTATGGCGAATGGGGTAACCCAACCAAACCTGAGCAACTGGCACTAATGAAGGCGTACGATCCAATTCTCAACATTCACAAAGACGCTTACCCACCCATGCTGGTTCAAGTCGGTTTGATCGACCAGCGCGTGCCTTACTGGGAAGGTGCCAAGTATCTCGCCAAGGTTTCTGAGCTAAGTGAGCACACCGGGCCGTACTTGTTACAGACCGATTTTAACTCGGGTCATCAAATGGACCCACGACAAGCGCAAGAACAACAAGCAAAAGAATACGCCTTTCTTTTATCACTGATTAATACATCTAAAGCGGAGCAGTAAATGAAGCTTACCCCAGTGTCAGCGGCAGTACTTTCGGTACTAGCTGCCAGCCAAGTGCACGCCAAATCTGACGTTTTCTCTATGGAAGAGGTTGTGGTGACGGCGAATCGGATTGAACAACCTGTGTCTGAAGTAGCAGGCAGCGTTGCGGTTGTCACCAGCGAAGAGATTGAACAAAAGGGCGAAACAGAGCTTTATGATGCGCTGCGTCACGAGCCTGGGGTAAGTGTGTCGGGTGGCGCTGGTCGTCCACAAAACATCACGATTCGGGGCATGACGGGTAATCGCATTATGATCATTCGTGACGGTATTCGCTCTGCAGACGGTTTTGGTGCGAATGACAACAATGACAAAGTGGGCCGCGACACGTTCGATCTATCTAATCTTGAATCATTAGAAGTAGTGAAAGGGGCAAGCTCCTCAGTTTTGGGCTCTGGTGCCATTGGTGGCGCTGTGATTCTAAAATCCAAACAGCCGGGCGAGTTTTTAGAAGATCGTGACTTTTATGTTGACGCCACGGGCACTTATACGGGGATCAGCAATAAATACAAAGGTGCGAGCAATTTGGCATTTCGTTCTGGCGATACGGAAAGCTTGGTCAACGCGGCTTATTGGCAAGGTGAAGAGACGCGTAACTTCAGCCAAGATTTGTACAACCGCGATTTGGATGGTTACAGCGCGTCATACGCCATCAATCATTTCTTCAGTGATGAAGTGATGATCAAAGCGCGTGCCGAACTTTATCGACAAGACCAACAACGCCTTGAAGGTTCGTCATCCATACAAAAAGATGGCAAGTGGCATATCGAAGACTTTGCAGAAGATGAATCGACAGAAGAATACAGTGCATATTTAGGTGCCGAGCTAACGCCGCTTGATCCAATATGGTTTGAAGAGTTGGATACCAAAGTTTATTGGCGTCATACCGAAGTGATCACAGACACCAATCGCTTAATGAACTCTACCGACGCCAATGGTCTGTTGATCAAGCGCCGCGAACTTGAGCACAAAACATTTACCGATAGCACCGTCGGTTTGAGAGCGGATTTCAAACAGACGCTTCACGCCTCATCGGCTGAGCACAAGTTAGCGTATGGCGTTGAGATAGCATCGGATTACTACCAACGTGAAGATAATCAAAAAGTCCTCGATTGGACGGGTTCCAACGCATCGCAAAAACAACCCTTTGCCGCTGCACGTGCATACAACATTGGGCTTTATTTCCGTGACATGATTGAGCTGGATAAATGGACATTGACTGGCGGTTTGCGTTTCGATGCGCACCGACTTTCACCTGATGGCCAGAATGATATCGGTGGATATCCATTGAAAGATATCGACAGTTCTGAGGTTTCACCAAGTTTGTCGATTTCTCGTGAAGTGTTCGAAAACAACCGCGTTTACCTCTCTTACGATCACGGCTATCGAGCGCCAGAATACGATAAGGCGTATGGCTTCGTAAGCCACGACTTTGTGCCGCTGACGCCTTTTGTTATTGCACCAAATATGGATCTAGAGGCTGAAACTTCGGACTCGTTTGAAATCGGTAACAAATTCGATAATGGCCGAGCGCAACTTTACGTTTCTGCGTTTTACAACAAGTTCCAAAACTTCATTGATGTTGTTACCACGGGTCAAGATAACTTCGGCAACTACGTCAAGCAATACCAAAACTTACACGGCGTTGAAACCTACGGCGCGGAGCTTTCTGCTGCGTATGCTTTCACATCGTCTTGGAAGCTAAGTACCAAGCTTGGTTATGTGGATGGAAAGGACGCTGAGGGCGAATACGTTCGTAGCATCACGCCTTTTGAGGGCAATGTTGGGCTGAACTACCAGCAACAAGACTTTAATGCGTTCGCGACGTGGAATTGGGCTGGTTCAATGGATCGTGTGCCGAGTTGCCAAACGTCGCTCGGACAAAAGACAGAATGCGCACAAACAGAGGCATGGAACACGCTCGAGCTGGGGGCTAGTTACCAAATCACCAAAGATTTTCGTTTGAGTGCGACCATCATCAACCTGTTCGACAAAGAATACATTCGTTACCAAGACGTGGCTGGCATAGCAGATGAGAGCAAACGCTACTCAACGGAACCAGGTCGTTACTTTACGGTTAACGCGAAGTACATCTTTTAGTAGGAGCTCAGCATGAAACTCAAACTTTTAGCGCTTTCTCTTGCGTTGGCAGGCGCTCAAGTGACGAACGCAGCGCAGTGGGATTACCCTAGCGCGGCTATTACGGTCACGAACCAAGCCGAAGCGCTACGCTACTTACAAGACAATTACGCTAGCGCTGGCGAACTCAAGTTTCGCTATCAGACCCGTTCTCAGCTTGGAGATCATTACAACTTTGATGTGTGTGTCGATGGTCAGTATCAACCGCAACGCACCATTGTGCTGTCGACTAACCAAGACAGCCAAATCGAGCGTATTTTCAAAAGCCTTGAAGATACGGTTATTCGTAATGGCGAGGCGATGCCAGCCGCAGAACTGGAATTGCCTGTTCGATTGGAAGTGACCGAGCCGCCAGCGTTGAGCTCCGGTGAGTTAGTGACGGTTCCCGTCTCAGTGTTTGATCCTGATTTACGTACGATGCAGCAACAAGCTGCGCCTGATTCCGCTTGGAATTCGTTAGAGGATTATCCGCAGCCACTTCAATATGTTGAGAAGCAGATTCAAGTTTTGCAGTCTGACGGCAAGTTCTACCTAGCCAACGAGCGCGTTAAACAGGTGGATGCACTTGCATTACTGCCTACACCTGCGGTAGGTGCGGAGCCTGTACGCGATACAAGCAGTATTTTGCCGCCTGAAGGCGTTCAATCTTTTGCTGATGTAAAAGCGATGCAAAGTGCTCAGCTTGGCGACAATGCCTTTTTGCAGTTGATGGCGTTTTACCATCTTGACAACTCACTGCAGTACCTATCGAGCTTGAGCTATGACTTATTTGAAGAGCCGCTTCGTTTTGATGGACGTGGTTTAGCGCTAGACAACTCTTCTTACTACACAGGTTCGCGTGCGCTGATGTTAGGCGTGGGTGGAGTATCTCCGGATGCTGCGGATGCAGATGTGATTTTGCACGAGCTAGGACACGGGATTCACTATCAAATTGTTCCCGATTGGGCGTATGGCCACACTGGCGCGATTGGAGAAGGTGTCGGTGATTACTGGGCGGGCAGCGCGAGCTACCGAACACAGTATTTAGATGCGGCTCGCCGTGGTCAGGAATTTGAGATTGATACCGTGTTCAACTGGGATGGCATGTTTGGCGTTCGCCACGCAACACGCAGTCTCTGGAATCAACGTGCTCGCTACTTTGAAGGAGCGGAATACCGAGCGCATGAAAGCGTTGGTGGTGAATTGGGCGACGAGTTGTGGTCGACACCTTTGTTCCAAGCCTTGAAAGCGTCCGTTGCTCGTTATGGCGATGGTTCGGATCGTGTTTTCCGTGACTTTGACTCGATTGTGCTTGAAGGCATGTACGGCGTGGGTCGTGGTGTAAAAATGCATGATTTGGCGGAGTCCACCGTATTTGCCGCGACAATGCTTTTCCCTGAAAAAGAGTACGCACAAATTCTGAAAGACAGCTTCGCACAACATAACTTACTCAAAGTTCCTTTTAACGCCCGATATCAATCTCGTTACATCAACGCTGGAGAAACGGTCGAGTTGACGCTTTCTCACACTGGCCGATCTGCAAGCGTAAAGGGCAATTGGTCACTGAACAACGACACATCGAAAGCGGTCGATGTGGAACTGGCAAACACGGCCTCATTCAGTGCCAACTTACCAACGGGGCTGACGTGTGGTGCACCGTTTGAATCTAAAGTTTCGTTGGATTATCAGTTTGCTGAAGGGCTTAAGGCGCAATCTTGGCAAAACGTGACGGCGCTAGTGAACGGTGTTCCTCTACTTCTGAATAAGCCCAAGTCTATCGAGGATGCGCTCACCGATGCGAGTATTAACTCGCGCGGTCAAGAAGTGCAAGGAAACAAAATTTTTGTTCAAACACTATCAGACAAAACGCAGAAAATTGATGACTCATTTGCCGTTTATCTCGATATCGAACACGCGAATTTAGCGGATTTACACATCACGTTGACGTCGCCACAAGGCCAGTCTGTAGTGCTGTTTAACCATCAGCCAAGTCAATCGGGTGGGTTTACGGGCTATTTCACGGTTCAGCACGATCCACAGCTGCAAGCATTGGTTGGAGAGCCTAGTTGGGGAACGTGGCGACTAGAAGTCTCCGATCGGGTGGTCGGTAACTCGGGCGCACTAAAAGCGTGGGGTGTGAGTCACTTTAACCAGTATCAGTGCGGTGCTGATACCACTTCGAAAAGCAACGGCAATGGCTCGGGTGGGAGTGGCTCACCTTGGGCGCTCTTTGGCTTGCTTGTGCTTTCAATGTTGAGAGTGGTTCGCTCTCGTAATAACGATTCATCAAAAAGAAGATAAGACCTATGAAGTTTCAATATTCTCTCATTGCAGTCTCACTGGCCCTTGTTGGTTGTGGTGGCGGTTCTGGTGGTGGTGACGCAACGGCGCCAAGTTACAACGTAGCGGGAACCATTTCTGCGAAAGGTACGTTGTTAGATACACCAGTGTGCATCGACCTCAACCAGAACTTTGTGTGTGATGCGACTGAGCCGAGCACAAAAAGTGATAACGCAGGTGAGTTCTCGATTACCTCGACAAACAAGAACATTTTAACCAGTCCAATTTTGGCTCAGGTTGACCAAGGCGATGAGCTCACACTGAACATGATGACGCCGGGACGTGGTTTGAGCAAAGGTAACGACATTAATGGCGTTACCACATTAATCGCGGCGCTGGTTATTGATGGTAAAACCGTCAGCCAAGCAGAACAAGTTCTAAAAGATTGGCTTGCACATGCTAACGTGAAGCTGCCTGGCACCGTGATGTCGGATCCCAATGCGTCTGAGTTGGAATACATCGAGCAAAACACGGTCGGGTTGCTAAGCAAAATGAAGCCAGAACACATCACACTTGGCATGACGACGATGGCGCAAACACTCAGCTATAACGACAAATCTCTCGCAGCGTACTTGTTGAGTGATGCGGAGGTCTCTGAGTTAGCGGCCAAGTTGTCTTCTTTATCTGCGCTTGGTTCGGTAGGTAATGATACGGGTACCGTTTTGTATTATACGGTCGCTAAAGGACATTCGAACACAGCGACGCCTCAAGAACTTTTCCCAGGACAAGATGCTGAATTTGGTTTTGACAAATTAGAGAAGCATGCGGCGACAGGTAATGGCTTCAAGTTTGTTAAGTTAAGTGCAACGGGCGAGAAGCTAAAGGTGGATGCAACCACTTGGGCTTGTACATTAGATGAGCGCACGGGTTTGGTTTGGGAAAACAAAAGTGCTGACGAAAATTCGCTTCAGTTTAAAGATCGTCTGTTTGTTTACGAATCAGAAGACTTTAAGCCGTTTTCTAAAGACTTGGAACAGGTTGGCTGTGTCAACGCAAGAGATGATATTTGCTCAACTAAGCAATACATTGAGCACATCAACCAGAAATCACTGTGTGGCATCACAAATTGGCGCTTACCGGATTATCAGGAGTTTTATGATGTTCTCGACTTCGGTGAAACAGAGAAAGATGCAAGTGGCGTCGCTTATGGAATGAATTTTAAGTTCTTCCCACAGCAAACGTTAGGTAGTCCTTATTTGGAATACGGTTCGGTTTGGTTCCAGGCGTTTACCTTTACTGAAAATGACAAGGTAAAAACGCCCGAGTACTTAAGAATGCCGTTGGTAACGGTTCGAGGTGCCGACCGTGGACAATCTAGCTCGATTGAGATTTATTCCGATAAAAAAGATCCAACAGCTGATGACTCATACCAATTTCCAATTCGTCTAGTTGCTGAGAAAGGAGAGTAAGATGAAAAAACTTATTACCGCATTATCTCTTGTACTTGTTTCTTACGCGTCGATGGCCGCTCAGGAATGCTCTTTGGATTTTGTGAAGTCAGCGCCGAATTCTCGCTACTTATACTCTGATCTAGGTGTTGTAACTGATTTGAAAACAGGACTCACTTGGATGCGCTGCCCAGTTGGTATGACATGGGATATGGCTCAAAAAGCGTGTTCTGGGGAAGCTCAAAAAGTAACATGGCAAAACGCGCTGCTTACTGCGGAGCAAATTCGGAATGCCTCGGGCAACCATGTACTACACAATTTTGCAGATAAAAAACAGTGGCGATTACCGAATATTAAAGAGTTAGTTACACTCACAGAGCGTGCTTGTTTCCATCCTTCGATGAATGGTACGGCGTTTGAAAGCGCATACTCGTTGGAAACTGGTGATTTAGGTAGCTATATCTGGAGCAACACGCCCGGCACCGACGCTAGACAAATCATGACGTTCGAAAGCGTGAATGGAGATGTTATTGGCTATTCTCCTGAGGCGAACCAGTTTTCAGTGTTGCTTGTCACAGACGAAGATTAATCGACAAGTGGCTGTTAAGACAATGACGTTAAAAAGCTCCGCATTTGCGGAGCTTTTTTCGTATTTCATTCAGTGTTTCGCATGTGTTTACGCCACAATGAGTGATTACACTTGGAACTGTCTTAACTGTTGCTGCTGGTTTTCCGCTAGGCCAGAAAGCTCTTGAGCGGCAGCGGCGGATTGCGTAATGCCAGTTACGTTCTGGCTCACCAGCTCATAGATGTTCGTTAAGTTGTTGTTGATATCAGCCGTGACCTGTTTCTGCTCTTCTGATGCGGTCGCCACTTGAGTGTTGATTGAGTTCAGTTCGGCGATAGCGTTACTGATATTAGCAAGTGATTGGCTAACTTCTTGTGCCAGAGCTTGGTTGTCTGACAGCATGGCTAAGCTAGAGTGCATGCTTTCATTCGCGTGACCAGATTGCTGTTGAAGCTCTTCAATGATGGTCTGGATCTCTTTTGTCGATTCCTGAGTTCGCGCCGCTAGCATACGGACTTCATCGGCCACTACCGCGAAGCCTCGGCCACTTTCGCCCGCACGTGCAGCCTCGATCGCTGCATTCAGTGCAAGCAGATTGGTTTGCTCAGAAATGCCTTCAATCACTTCGATCACGCGACCAATATGTTCTGATTGATCTTTTAGCGACGTCACGACGGCAGCGGCTTCGTTGAGTTGCTCCGCCATTTTTTCGCTTGCGCGAGTGCTTTCTTCAAACATGCTCAGGCTTTGTGAGGTCAGCATGCGTGCTTGATTTGATGCGCTATCTGCTTCTTGTGCATTGGTCGACACCTCAGCTGCGGTAGATTCTAGCTGGTTGATCGCCGAAGCCACTTGCTCAACTTCTTGTTTTTCTTGATCCGAATTGACGCTGCTTTGAGTCATAACGGTCGCTAACTCGGTCGATGCTGATGCCACATCTTCACTAATGCGAACTAATGCACTCACTGTTTCACGCAGTTTGTCGATGGTTTGGTTTACATCCTGAGCCAGCTGCGACACTTCGTTTTTTCCGATGGCTTCGGCTTTAACCAATAGATTTCCCTTCGCGACTTCTTGCATGGTTCCTTGAAGGTTACGAATCGGTGCAACGATATAGCTAGCTAGTATCCAACTAATAAGCGAAGCGGCACTCAAGATCACTGCAAGCGAGACCGCGCTGTAAGTGAGCGTGGTTGAATGCTGTTCGCCATTCGCTTCCACTTCATCAGTGACGATTTGATTCAATTGCTTAGACAGGTTGTCGATGGCGTTGATCATTGCTTCGCCAGCCAATCGATATTCTGCCATCGCAGATTCGTACTTTTGATTGAAATCGGATGTGGTGTAGCCAGAAGAGTGTTTGGTGGTGAGCAGAGGTGTCATGGTGACGCGCGTGAAATCAACATAGTGATCCATGGCTTTGCGCATGGCATTCACTTCGGTTTTAACGCCTGGGAGGCTATCGATGGAATTCAGAAAATCGCGGTTTTTGTTTTGTCTATCAGACAGTTCTTGGTTGAGAGATTGGACATCTTTGGCTCTAAATAGACTGTAAATGGCTTTGATGCGCATGGCGTAGGTGTTGTCTACGATGGCGCTGAGTTCCTCTTTATGAATGATCAGCTTGTTGGTGGAAGTGGAAACCTTATTGAATGCTTGATCGAGCTTGCCGATTCCGACGCTCAATCCAATGACGAGTAATACAACGGTGAATAGAACAGGTAAAAAGACCTGAAGTTTAATAGAAAGCGTACTAAGAAATTGACGCATGATTGACCCTCTATAGTTTTGATTATTATCATTATTATTATTATTAATAACCTTAAGGATTCTAATGAATACATTTTTCAAATCAATTACTTACTAATGCCGAATTGTTATGAAATGTAGCAAAATTGAAGGACTTGGCATTTTGTATAGAAGTAGAAAGGCGCGGAAGTAGGCGAGGAAATAACACAACCTGAAATGTTGCGGAATTAATATACAGAAATGACAACGTGTCATAGAGGGTTCAACTAAGTGAAACACAACTGTCATATTCGGATTCTAAAGTGGGCACCGTTCAAGTGAAACACAACGGCAATAAAGCCACTTTAAGGAAATTGTGATGAAAAAGACAGTAATCGGTGCAATCGCACTTCTAGGCGCAATGGCAGTGACTCCTGTTTCTGCTAAAGAAACTATCTCTGCAGTGGGTTCTAGCAGCGTAACTCCACTGATGGAAGTTTTCTCTGAAACATACATGAAGACGAACCCGAACGTATTCATCGAGGTTCAAGGCCCTGGCTCTTCAGCTGGCGTTAAAGCGGCGAAAAACGGTTCAGCAGACTTAGGTATGTCTTCTCGTAACCTGAAGGAATCAGAAAAAGAGCCAACACTTGTCGAAGAAGTGGTTGCTCGTGACGGTATCGCGGTTGTTGTTAACCCACAAAACAAGCTAGCAGGTCTAACAGCTGAGCAAGTGACAGCAATCTACAAAGGCGAAGTATCAAACTGGAAAGAAGTGGGCGGCGAAGATAAGCCTATCGTAGCAATCACTCGTGATACCGCTTCTGGTACTCGTGGTGCATTTGAAGACATCATGGCGCTGAAAATGAAAATTTCTGGCAAGAAAGTTTCAGCAATTTCTCAACGTGCTCAAGTTGCTAATGGTAACGGCGCACTTAAAACAATGGTTGCATCTAACCCATACGCAATCGGCTACATCTCACTAGGTACAGTAGACAACACAGTTAACGCTCTAGCAATCGACGGTGTTGATGCAACAGTTGCTAACGTGAAAAACGGTTCTTACAAAGTAGCTCGCCCATTCCTTGTGCTTTACAAAGAAGGCAAGCCATCTGCAGAAACGCAAAAATTCCTAGATTGGATGCTAACTGAAGATGCGCAAAAGCTAGTTGACCAAAACGGTTACATCTCAGTTCACTAATTTATCGGGACTCTTAAGTTTGCTCAGCCCACCGTTTAGGGCTGAGCCTTTTCTATCCATAGCGTTCATTGGCAATACCCAGAACCGTGAGATTTTTAAATGACCATCGCAACAAATAGTGAAAAGCTTATGAATACTGACGCTAAAGCTATCAGCAAGACAGGCCTGCGCGAGAAACGTCGTGTAGACTGGAAAGAGCGTATCTTCCACGGCTTGTTCCTAACCAGTGCTGTTATCGGCATTGTGTCGTTAGCAGTAATTGCTTACTTTATTGTTCGAGAGAGTATTCCTGCCTTCCAAGAAGCTGGAGTATCGGGCATCGTTCTTGGCCAAAACTGGCTTCCACCTGCGCTTTACGGCGTAGCAACAATGATTGTCGCTTCTGTAGTCTCTACTGCGGGTGCGGTGATGGTTGGCGTTCCTGTTGGTGTGCTTACCGCAATCTTCATCGCTGAAATCGCGCCTAAGCGTTTGGCTGATGTTATTCGTCCTGCGGTTGAGTTGCTAGCGGGTATCCCTTCGGTGGTGTATGGCTTCTTCGGCCTCGTTATCATCGTTCCTTTGATTCAAGACATCTTCAATGTGCCAGCGGGTAACACCATCTTGGCGGGTATCATTGTTCTTGGTGTGATGATTCTACCGACCGTAATCACGGTATCTGAAACGTCTATTCGAGCGGTGCCTCGTGCTTACAAAGAAGGCTCTTTGGCTCTTGGCGCTTCAAAAATCTACACAATCTTCAAACTGCTCGTTCCTGCGGCTCGTTCAGGCATCATGACTGGTGTGATTCTTGGTATCGGTCGTGCGTTGGGTGAGACAATGGCAATCATCATGGTGATGGGTAACGCACCGGCAATGCCAGAAGGCATTCTCGACTCAGCACGTACGCTGACCGCGAACATCGCGATTGAAATGTCTTACGCAAGTGGTGTTCACGCGAACGCACTGTACGCAACAGGTGTGGTACTGCTGGTCTTCATCATGTCGTTGAACGCTGTACTTCTTTACCTAAACCGAGAAAAAGCGAAGTAATCGCTCGTTAAAGGTGACTATTATGGATCGCGCAAAACTGAAAAAAGCACGCCAGTTCAAAGATAACGTCTTTAACGCTTTCGTTTGGATTTCGGCTGCACTAACGGTAGGTTTTCTGTTCTGGATTATCTGGTACATCCTATCAAACGGTCTACAACACGTAGATTGGAACTTCATTACTGACAATTACACTCGTACCGGCGATGAGCACGGTATCTTCCCGATGATTGTGTCGACCATCTACATGGTTATTGCATCCATCGCGGTAGCGGCACCATTGGGTATCATGACGGCAATTTACCTGACTGAATACGCAAAAGTAGGCAGCCGCTTGGTGAAAGTGATTCGATTCTGTACAGAATCCCTAGCAGGTATCCCGTCGATCATCTTCGGTCTGTTTGGTATGACTTTCTTCGTGGCAATTCTTGGTCTTGGTTTCTCGATTCTATCGGGTGCACTGACGCTAAGTATCCTAATCCTGCCAGTTATCATCCGTACCACGGAAGAAGCATTGATGGCAGTGCCACAAACGTATCGTGAAGGCTCATACGGCCTTGGCGCTTCAAAAATTTACACTATCTGGCGTTTGATTCTTCCGAGCGCGATGCCAGGTATCTTAACCTCGGTCATTCTAAGTATTGGTCGTGTCATTGGTGAGTCTGCTCCAGTATTCCTGACAGCAGGTATGGTTGCACGTATTCCGGATTCTCTATTGGATTCAGGCCGTACGCTAACCGTTCACCTTTACAAACTGACTACCGAGCTGTTTACCATTGAAGAATGGAATCAGGCTTACGGTACGGCAACAGTGCTGATCGTCGTTGTTCTTTTGATCAACATGGTGACTAAACTGATTGCAAGACGTTTTAACACAGCAACTTACTAACAAAACCAATTAAGAACGCACGTTAAAAGACACGAATTCAAGATTTAAGAGATTAAGACAATGAACAAGTTTGATATTGAAAACCTAGACCTATTCTACGGTGAAAACCAAGCACTGAAATCGATCAACCTGCCTATTCCTGTTCGTCAAGTGACGGCACTTATCGGCCCATCAGGTTGTGGTAAATCAACGCTTCTACGCTGTTTGAACCGCATGAATGACCTTATCGAAGGCGTAAAAATTACGGGTAAGCTCGCGATGGATGGCGAAGACATCTACGGCAACATTGACGTTGCGGATCTTCGCATCAAAGTCGGCATGGTATTCCAAAAGCCAAACCCATTCCCAATGAGCATCTACGAGAACGTGGCTTACGGCTTGCGCGCTCAAGGTATCAAAGACAAAAAGACAATTGATGAAGTGGTAGAGCGTTCGCTGCGTGGCGCTGCACTTTGGGATGAGGTGAAAGATCGCCTTAAATCACACGCATTCGGCCTTTCTGGTGGTCAGCAGCAGCGTTTGTGTATCGCGCGTACTATCGCGATGGAACCGGACGTAATCCTGATGGATGAACCGACGTCGGCACTTGACCCGATTGCAACTCACAAAATTGAAGAATTGATGGAAGAACTGAAGAAGAACTACACCATCGTAATCGTGACTCACTCAATGCAACAGGCGCGTCGTATCTCTGACCGCACCGCGTTCTTCCTAATGGGTGAACTGGTTGAGCACAACGATACTCAAGTGATCTTCAGTAGCCCTCAAGACGACCGTACGCAAGGGTACGTAAACGGCGACTTCGGTTAACAACCGCATTTTTTGAAATAACCAAATAACTATAAGCGATGGTAACTTTGCCCCTCTTTATGAGGGGCCTTTTTCTTTTTAAGATGCTGATTTATAAAATCTATCTGCATAAATAGTTATTAAAAATTAAGCGACATTGGCCACTTTTATGCAACATGTAATTCTCGTGAAACATGGTGCTAAAAGTGCTGAAGAGTTCTCGAATGTGAAATTTAGTCCGAAAATTTTGCGAATTACTTAACAGCTCAAAATTGATTATATTGATTGCATATCACCACCTGCGTAGTTTTTTATCGAGGATAAAAAAGTAAATTAGGTTGGTAGGGTGAATTTAAAAAGTTTTACGAGAAAAGTGTCTTCAACGAGGGACCACCGGCTGCTGGCCGAAGCAATATTCGATCAATTAGAGAACCTCTTTTCCCCCCACGCGATCGCCATTTTTGAAGACCCTTTAACCAATCCTCGTTGTTCTGTGAGTTTTTCTCGCGGAGAGCTTTACCCTATTCAAAAGTACCCTGAGATTTTCTGGGACTGGGCCTGCCAATTTGATACATCCGAAAGCATTATTCCTCTGGCGATTAACACTTGTAACTGGAATCACACCCAAGATTTAGGTGGCGACAGCTACATAATGATGCTCGACAACACGCCAATAAAACGCACCTATTTACTTATCCAATCTGTCCAAGCTCGCACCGCACACAATATTTACGAAGAAAGCTACGACGCAATGCAGCTCGCGGCTGCGCGTTGGCAATGCATTCGAGCCGAGAAAAATGCATCACAAGAGATGCGACATCGAGACATCCGTGAAGCTCAATACGTCGATGAAATTAGCCAGCGCGAACGTTTTATCGAAAACATGAAGTTAGTTCAGCAAGTCGCACTCGAGATCTCCAACCCTGATTCCTTAAAAGATTTGTATTACAAAGCCGTCGAAGCCCTGCGTGAACGATTGGGCTTTGACCGCACCACACTGATGCTACTGGACATGAAAAAGCGCAGTTTCAGCGGTACATACGGCACAGATGAGTCTGGCGTTACGATCGATGAATTCCACACGCAATACGATCTACATCAACTGAGTGAGGAATACATCGCTGCGCTGTCGAGCCTTGAGAGTAATTTAGTGATCATCGAAGATGCGCCAATATACACGGCGGGCAAAGTGGTCGGGCAGGGATGGAACGCGATGTTAATCCTGCGTGACGGCAATGAGCCCTTCGGTTGGTTTGCGCTTGATAACTTCATTCATCGCAAGCCGATAACGGCGTATCAAAAACAGATGTTGGACTCGTTTGGTTCTCTTTTCTCACAAATTTATATCCGTAAGCGCCAAGAGCAAAATGTGCGCATGTTGCACTCAAGCATGGTTGAGCTATCACGCTGTACAACCGTGAGTGATGTGTGTAAATCGGCAGTGACTTTCGCGATTAAAAACCTCGGCATTGATCGTATGGCGGTATTTTTGACCGATGAAAACTGCTCATACATGCAGGGAACTTGGGGCACGGACATTCAAGGGAATGTCGTCGATGAGTCCTATTTCTTTGGTGAGACGCAAAACTTTTCTCTGATCAATTTAGCTCGCGCCGTACCGAGTGAAGTCGCATTCGAAGAATCCGTTCCCATTTACCACGACTGTAATATCGTCGGTTTTGGTTGGGCGGCAATGACGGTTCTCACCTCAAACAGCAGTGGCCCCATCGCTTTTATTGCCGTCGATAACCTGCTCACTCGCGCGCCGTTAACCTCTCAACTGCGCGAAGTGATTCGTATGTTCTCTTCCAGTTTGGCCGAGGTGCTGCAACGCACTCAAGCTCAAGAGGCGATTCGAGAGTTAAATGAAAACCTTGAGTTAGAAGTGCAGAACCGAACCAAAGAGCTAGAAGAGGCGAATCGCCAGCTCGAAGTACTGTCTAAACTCGATCCACTTACGCGCCTTGGCAATCGCCGTATGCTGGAGCATGTGATGCAAAAATACTGCGCATTGGATTGCGAAGAGGCGATGTCATTTGGTCTGATTCTGATTGATATCGACCATTTTGGTTTGTTTAACAATCACTATGGTCATCTTGAAGGGGACATTGCATTGATGCGGATTGGGAACATTCTTGAACACCATACCAAAGATGAAGACGAGGTCTTTTGTCGTATTGGGGGTGAAGAGTTTGTGTTATTGATGATCGGCTCAAACCAAGAAGAGGTTAGATTGAGAGCGGAATGCATTCGTCAATGCATTGAAGATGAAGGCATCAAGCATCAACATAACCCTGAAGGTGAATTGCTGACGGTTTCGGTGGGGTACTCATGCTACAAAACCAAAGGTAAAGACTTCAATTTCGACCACTTGTATCAGTTGTCCGACAAGGCGCTCTATCAGGCGAAAAGCAGTGGGAGAAATTGCGTGAAACGATATGAGTTAAAAGATCAAATTGTGGCGTGACATGAGCAAAAATTTTATCTGCTAACGAGTTATCCCAAAATCAAAGAGTACTTAGTGCTTTTTAGGTTTGGCCAACGTCTTCACTATTGTTATTTTTATTTATAAATTTACTGCTGGTATCTATCTAGTCCACTACTTTTATATTGCAGTGTGCAATTTGATCAATATGGATGTGATTATGAAAAAAGGTAATGTGCTACTAGCAATACTCGCGTTGAGTTTCACCGGTGTATCTCAAGGAAAGCAATACAATAATGTAAGTGAGTTTGAACCTTTCGGATACTTGGGGATTGGTTATCAGTATGCCGACGCTGATATAAATCTTGGTTCTTTAGGATCGTACTCGTTGAATAACTCTCTCCTCGGCGCGATGTTTGGCTATAGGTTTCATCAAAACTTTGGTGTTGAAGTCCGAGGTTATGGAAGTGTGTCTGATGATGAGTTATACGGCATTTCACTAGAAGTAGAGCGTAATTTTGCTTTGTTGGCAAAAGGCCTGGTGCCTTTAGGTGAAAACGTAGACCTGTATGGGTTATTAGGATACGGGAAAATAACAGCGTCAGCGGATGGCGCTTCTGAAAGTGATGAAGATTTGCAATATGGGATTGGATTTGCTTTTAATAAAGGAACACCATTAGAACTACAGATTGAATGGATGAAGCTTTATGACGATAACGGATTAGATTTAAGCGGAATTAATTTAAATATTGTTTATCGTCTATAACTCATAAAAATGGCAGCGTTTAGAGCGCTGCCATTCTTATTTATAGTTTATAGTTTTTCTAGCTGGTGGCTAGATTTGTCACGTTTGGCCTTGGCCAGTTTTTGCACTTTCTCCAACAGGGCTTTGTGACTCCATGGCTGTTGATTTGGACTAAAACGTGCTCTGTTCATGGCATCGAGTTCGAGTTTGACCGCTTGAACATCTTCGGGATTTAGTCGGTCACGATGGGTACTCAAGTACTCGTTTATTGAGCGTTCGATTTTCGCTTCGTCGCCTTCATTAATGATGCGTTTCAACGCTTCAACGCAAAGTGGTCTTTCTGATGCCGACAATGGTACTGTGGAAGCAACAGGACGCTTTTTCCAAATTGCAAATGCAATTGCGGAAGTAAGAATCCACAAGCCTGCAAAAACAAAAGTGAGCGTTTGCCAAAGTTTGTCTACGCTATTTTGTTGGGTAGGAGCTGCATTTGAAACGGTTGGTATAGGAAGCGCGGTTTCAGGTAAGGTAATCAAGCCTGCATCGCTTTGTTCCACATTCAGTTTTAGCTCAGACAAGTTTGCCTGCTTTGCTTCATCGCTTTTACTGTCCCACCAATTCAGTGCGTAGCCTGGCAGCGTGAATTCGCCTGCTTCTGTTGGGATCAGCACTTGTTTTACCGTCATGATTACCGTGCCATCTCTTGCTGTGTCGAATTGAGGCTGCTCAGGGTAAACGCGTAAGGAGTTTGGGTAATCCATAGTAATACGCGGTAAGTATTCGGCTTGTGTACCGCGAGCTTTGATTTGAATGGTACGAGTAATAGACGAACCTTGTTTCACGTTATTTACCGTATTGGCGGATAGCGTATTGCCTTGATCGTCTTGCCAGCTCTGAGTCATTTGCAGTGCCGATGCGGGTAACCAACTGCCTTTAAACGCACTAGGTATGGCTTTTACCGTTATTGGCATTTGCTCCACTTTTGTGCTGATCGGCATGATCTTGGTTGAGCCCGTCAGACTATCGCCATAGATATAAGATCCAGTCAGTTGTGGGCCAAGGAGCGTGAATGTTCCCGGTTGTTCTGCGGTTAAGCGGAAAGATTGCTCCACCACTGTTACTTCAAGCCCAGCAATGACTCGCTGCCCTTGTTGCATTTCACCAACAGGTTCAAGCTTCATGCCTTCAATACGTGGTGGCACAACTTGTGGGTTGTCTAAACGGCGAGTGTCGGCCTTGATGATCAGTTGCATGCGTAAATTCGCAGATTGCTGCGGATATAGCGTATGGTTATCGACACTCATATTGAAGCTGAACAAATCATCCAGATCGGGTGCCGATTTGTTCGCCGTGACTTTTAGCTGAATTGGCTCGGTTTTCATGCCATCGGCCGAAAAACTCGGGATCGTAATTATCCCTTCTTTCATTGGCGCTATAGAAATGCTCCATTCTGTGCGCTGATATTTTCGACCATTGATGTTGTTACTCGAACGCCCGTAGCGAGGCTGTCCTAGGAAGAAGTCTTTTTCCAATACGCTGAAGTCGATGGCGTCGGACGCAACTTCTGAGTCTGCCATTATCCGTAGGTTGATGACTTCATTTTTAGCCACTTCAGTTTTGTTGACACTTGCCTGGAGGCTTTGTGCCATCACCGAGAAACTAGATAACAGGCTGGCCACAAGAATAAAGACCAGATGTACGCCTTTTTTCATCACGGGCTTACCACTCCTTCTGAGATTGTTGTGGACGTTGTTTTTGTTGAGCTTGCAACTGCATTTGTGCACGAATCAAAAAGCTTGGATCTCGAGCACTTTCGACAGCTTCTAGGCGGCGGAACTCAGGATCATCCTGATGTGATTTTTTTGGTTGGACTTGCGCCTGCATAGGTTCACCTCTTTTTTGCTCACCTTGCTTTTCTACTTCCGTTTCGGCCTTTTGCTGCTTAGCTTTGTGTTCGGATTCTTGTTTTTCTTTTTTATTTTCAGCGTCTTGCTGATTTTGTGACTGCTGTCCTTGCTCTTGTTTAGTACTATTCTGAGACTTTTGTTGCTGTTGCTGTTGCTGTTGCTGTTGCTGTTGCTGTTGCTGTTGCTGTTGCTGTTGCTGTTGCTGTTGCTGTTGCTGTTGCTGTTGCTGTTGCTGTTGCTGTTGCTGTTGCTGTTGCTGTTGCTG
>NZ_JAMZAL010000003.1:447967-539692 GCF_024181925.1 Vibrio sp. Y20_XG_PY13
GTTTCAGTTTCTCCTCCACAACCGACAGGTTTTTCTTAGCGGCTTCAAAATCAGGATTTTCTTTAAGCAGCTTTTTGTATTGCTCAGCTGCGTCTTCTAACTGACCATTTTGTGCTAACGAGTTCGCTAGGTTATAGCGGCCGGTTTGTGATGGGTCATTCGAAAACGCTTTGATGGCCGCTTCGTAATCGCCAGTTTGGTAACTTGCCGCGCCTTGCCAACTTGGGTCAGTGAACAGGTTTTTGGCTTGTTCATATTCTCCCTGTTTATAGAGATTAGCCGCTTGCTGATCTGCATTTAAGAACGGGTTGGCTTGTGCACCTGGAGTCCAAGTCATTGGAAGCAGCGCTGCGACAAATACCCAAATTACACCACGGCGGAACAGGAAAACGGTAGGTAGTAGCAGTAGAGGCAATAGCCAAAATCCACCATTCAAACGAGAATCGGTTTTGACCTCTTGATTCTGTTTTGCTGCCAAGTTGTTCCCAGTATTATTCGTGTACGCTGCGATGCTATCCACGTCTCGGTTGTTGTGCTGAATAGGAACAAACATACCGCCCGTCTTGTTGGCTAGCGTTTGTAGGTTTTTTAGGTGTGTTTTGGCAACAACGGTCGAGCCTTGCGTGGTCTTAAGAAGCGAGCCGTCGGGTAGGGCAATCGGTGCGCCGTTTGCCGTGCCGATTGCAAGAACCGAGACTCGTATGTTTTTACCTTTAACCAAATCCAGAGAGCGTGCCAATTCTGAATCATCAAGATCATCGGCAAGAACCACAATGTCTCCTTGGTTTGCACCTGCTTGTGAAAATTGACTTAACGCCAATTCGATCGCAGCAGGGAGGTTCGAGCCTTGGAATGGCATCAGCTCTGGCGACAAGTTCTCGATGATACCTGCTAGCGTACTAGCATCCGTCGTTAGCGGACTCAAGCTGTAGGCATCGCCTGCATAGGTGATCAATCCAGTCGCCCCCTCTTTCCACTTTGGCAACAAGTCCAACGCTTTGTAACGTGTTTGAGTAAGGCGATTGGGTTTGATGTCGTTGGCGTACATCGAGCGAGACATATCTAGCACTAGCATGCGATTTTGGCTGAGCTCGAAGCTTGGACGTGTATTTGATTGCCAGCTCGGCCCAGCGAGCGCTACGCAGGCAATCGCCCAAGCCAAGCCCCAAATCGTAAAATAGGGTTTGGACTGGGTGGTCTTCCCAAGCATTTTGGCGAGGTGCGGGGCAATCAGCGCGGATTTTTTCGCTCTAAATTTTTGATTAATCAGGAGTACGAAGGGGATTGCTATCAGTCCCAGTAACCAATATGGGTTAAGGAAAGTAAACTCAGCCATGTTTTCTCCTTAGCAGGAACAACAACATAGAAAGCACTAAAGCTGCACTCAATGGATATGGGAACCATTCGGACTGAGGCCGCCAAGTTTGGGTGTCGCTTGATACAGGTTCCAGTTTGTTGATTGTGTCGTAGATCTTTTCAAGTTGTTCGGCATCTCGCGCACGGAAGTACTGCCCGCCAGTCATTTCTGCAATCTTCGTGAGCTTTTGTTCATCAAGGTCGGCTGCGGTGTCGACCTTACGAGTCATAAAAAAGTCTTTCACCATCATTTCGCCAGCACCTACGCCGACGGTATAAATAGTGGCATTGTATTTTTTCGCAATCTCAGCCGCTTCGATTGGATCTAACACACCTGCGGTGTTACTGCCGTCACTGAGCAAAATCATCACGCGCTGGGGCGCATCGCTATCGACAAAGGTTTTCGTTCCTAAGCCGATACCATCGCCAATTGCGGTTCGTTGACCAACTAGGCCAATTACGGTTTGCTTGATTTGTTGGATTACGGTTTGTCGGTCAGCCGTCAGTGGCGTTTGTAAGTACGCGTGGTCACCAAATAGAACTACTCCAAGCCGATCACCTTTTCGCTTCGCGACAAAATCTGATAAGACTTTTTTCACGGCAGAGAGTCGGTCGATGTACTCGCCTTCTAAGTTCATGTCCTCTTTTTGCATGGAGCCTGAAAGGTCAACCACCAGCATTAAGTCTCGGTACTTAGGTTGAAACTCGACAGGTTCACCAAACCAAACTGGTCTCGCACAAGCGACGACCAATAGCGTCCAAATGGCTACCGACAACGATTTTTGTAGCCATTGTTTAGGTTTATGGCTGTTTTTGCTTTCTGGCAAATACGCCAGTTTGATTTCTGCTTGTCGAGTTTCTTCAGGAAGAAGCTTGTAAATCAGCAGAGGTAAGGGCCACAAAAAAAGTGCCCACCACCAGACAAATTCAATGTTTAACCATTGGGAAAGGTCTGTCATGAGTGTTTGCTCAGTCACGGGTGTTTGCCTTTTTCTTCGGTGGTAAAGCGTGAGTTATCCAAAAGGCACAATCGTCGATCAAATCTTGATGTTGCTCTTGAGACGACTTTTGATATAACGCGGCTTGCCACTGTTGTTGTTTGTCTACGAATCGAGTCTCTTTGGTATGACTGTCGAGAAATTCATACCATGCCATTCCAGTTAACGGGGCGATGTCTTCACGTGGGAAGTAACTCAATGCGGCTTGACGCAGAATTTCCAAAGCAGAGGAAGGCGTATGAGGTGTGACGGATTGAGTCAAAAGCTTTAATGCCGTTTTTTTGGCAAGTAAGCGCTTTTTACGCCATTTTGCATACAAATATACACCTAAAACAAAAAGAACGATCGCCGCAAGCATTACCCACCATCCACACGCAAGTGGGAACCAATCCGGAGCGTTCGGCAAAATCAAAGGTTCAAGGTTTAGGCTTTGGTTGTTTGTTGTCATTATTATTACTGCTTTATTGAAAACTGCTTTGTAAGGCCTGTTAGCTTAATTGCTGAATCAAAGGCCAACCACTTGATAGTGTGTTAAATGGAATAGCCATCGAATGACACTGTTGTTTGATGGATTCTTGGTGTTGAGTAAAGTGTGTTTCGAGCGCTTTTCTTTGTCCTGTTGAGCCGAAGTTGAACCATTGGCTACGACGGCCATCAGAGGCTTTTGCTTGGCCACGAAAGTCGGTTTCTCCTCTTTCCAATGGGTCGTAAAACTGAATGGCTCTCACGCTGTTGTGTTGTTTAAGGCGACGCAGTTGCGTTAGCTCTCTTTCTTCTACATGTGCAAAGTCACTGAGTAGAATCAGTTCACTGCCTTTTGGCGTGAGTGTGTGGAGTGTTTCTAACACTTGCGAATATGGCATTGTGCGAGTCTCATGATTTGGATCTTGAGTCAACTGCGCGTTATGGGTATCAACGATAGCATTGAGAATCCGAAGCCCCTGTTTTTGCAAAGAGGAAGGGCGAAATTCTAAGCATTGGTGTCCATCATCAATCACTGCGCCAATACGATCTTTTTTGGCTAATGTGAGCCAAATAAGAACACTGGCGAAATGAGCGAGTTGTACTGATTTCAATACGTACTTTGAGCCAAAGTGAAGGCTTGAGCTGAGGTCGAGATACAAAATCACCGCTTGTTCTTTGTCTTCCGCAAACAATTTAGTGTGTGCTCTTCCGGTGCGCGCTGTGACTCGCCAGTCGATGCTGCGAATGTCATCTCCGGCTTGATACTGGCGCACTTCCATAAAGTCCATACCACGACCTTTTTGTCGGCTCGTATGGTTGCCGCTCATCTGCGACCAAATGCTTTGTGCTGGTGGCAACCAACGTACCGACTGCGTGCGATATTGAAGCAGTTCTTCCAGTGTTAATGTCACCCCATTCGCATGAGGCGGTAATGGATGGTTTGCAGACATGTCACTCACCCGCTTTATGCGCTGCCAACCAAGCTTAGCAACTTATCGATGACTTGATTTGCCGTTACGCCCTCTGCTTGAGCGTGGTAGCTGAGCAATAATCGGTGACGTAACACTGGGTACGCCATTGCTTGGACATCTTCAGGAGAGACAAAATCACGACCTGCTAACCAAGCATGAGCACGAGCGCATCGGTCAAGGGCGATGGTTGCACGCGGACTGACACCCATTGCTAGCCATTTATCCAACTCACTGTCGTATCCGCTTGCTTGGCGTGTTGCCATCACCAAACGCACAATGTATTGCTCAATGGCTTCTGCCATGTGGATGTCGAGCACTTCTTGGCGTGCGGTGAAGATGTCTTGCTGACTCAAGCTAGGGCGCTCAATAGAGCATTCACCTTTTGTTTCACCACGATTGATCCGCAAGATCGCTAATTCATGTTCTGCATCTGGGTAATCCACTTCTAAGTGAAGCAAAAAGCGATCGAGCTGAGCTTCTGGAAGAGGGTAAGTACCTTCTTGTTCTATCGGGTTTTGCGTCGCCATGACCAAGAATAGCTCAGGCAGTGCGTAGGTGTGGCGACCTGCGGTGACTTGCTTTTCTGCCATCGCTTCAAGCATTGCGGCTTGTACTTTGGCTGGCGCACGGTTGATTTCATCCGCAAGAATGAGTGAATTGAAAATCGGCCCAGATTGGAATGTGAACTCGCCCGTTTCTGGGCGGAAAATATCCGTACCGGTTAAATCGGCTGGCAGCAAATCTGGGGTGAACTGAATGCGATGGAAGTCGCCTTCTACGCAATCAGACAGTGATTTTACGGCGCGAGTTTTAGCAAGTCCCGGAGGACCCTCAACCAAAATATGCCCGTCAGCAAGAAGGGCGATCAACAGTTGTTTAACCAGATCATGCTGGCCAATGATCTGAGACTCTAAATAGTGCTGAAGAGTTTCGAAGTTTGATTTATGCATGCTTTGGACTCTCGATATCCATTTGATTTTCGTTTTGAGTATTGGTCATTGCCAATCAGGAAAAAGTTCCTGTTCGCTCTCGAAATTTATCTTTTCAATATTGGGGCAAAGAAAAGGATTGCAAGCGAAGAAAAACGTTGAAAGTGCTTGAATGACAGGGTGTTACATTTATTTTGCATAAGATAGTGAGAAATACCTCTAGTTTTGTTCGCTCAGGTCGATATAGGTTCCATGCTGTGTATGTCACAGAGATATGCACCTGATAGCCACTATCTAGGATGCCAATAACAAGTGATTCTTTTAAAAGGTCCGAATATGTTGAAACTTCATTCTCTGAGTATCAAACAAAAGGTTGTACTTGGTATTACTTTTGCTGTTCTTGCATCAACCATTATCGTTGGTGTGATGGCTCAACGCCATGCGAGAGACGTGTTAAGTCACCGCCTGATTGATATTGAGTTGCCAGCCATGCTGCAACAAATTAATACTGAAATTGACCGCGAAGTTGTGCAAATGCAGCAAGCGGCGAAGCAACTAGCAACAAACGAATTTGTTGTCGAAGCGCTAAAAAATACTGATCACCCACAGTTTTCTGAAACGCAGCTTGTTCAGCAGCTAAACAACATCAAATCTCAGTATGGATTGAATGACGCATCGGTCGCAAACCGTAAAACAGCGTACTACTGGAACCAAAATGGTTTCTTGCGTCAGCTAAACCATTCGCAAGACGCGTGGTTCTTTGGTTTCACCTCTTCGGGTCGCGAAACATCAGTGAGTGTTTTCCAAGAAGCTAATGGTGAAGTGAAAATGTTCACTAACTACCAAGACTTAAACGGTATCTCGATGTCGGGTCTATCTAAGTCGATGGATGACATGGTGTCACTTCTAAACAGCTTCCAAATTGAGGACACAGGTTACGTGTTCTTGACGAATGAAAAAGGTGACATTCAAATTCATCGTCAACAAGGCAAAAACAAAACGTCGATTGCGCAGCTTTTTGGCAGCAACGCGAATCAACTGTTGAACAAAAACAGCTTCAACCTAATTAATGTCGAGTTTGAAGGTAAGGACAATTTCATCGCGAGTTTGTATGTGCCGTCCATGAACTGGTTTGTTGTTGGCGTCGTGCCTGTTGACGAAGTGTTTGCTGACCTCAATGCAACTGGCCAAAAAATGATGATCACAACCATTGTAGTGGCGTTGGTGTTCATTTTGATGGGCGTATTGCTTGCAAACAGTATCACTAAGCCAATTCGTTTGATTGCAGATCGCTTTACCGATCTTGGTCAAGGCGAAGGTGATTTATCACAGCGTATTGAAATTCGTGGCAATGATGAAATCGCGCAACTTTCTAAAGGTTTCAACGGATTTATTGAGAAAATCCACGCAACCATGAAAGAGGTATCTTTGACGAGCGGTGCACTGAGTCAAGCGGCAGACAGCGTGTCGAGCAAAGCAACGTCAACGTACGATAATAGCCAAGAGCAACGTGACCAGACGATTCAAGTGGTTGCAGCGATCAACCAAATGGGCGCGACAATCAGTGAAATTGCGTCTAACGCAGCGACGGCAGCCGATACTGCAAACCAAGCGTCTGATAATACTCAGACGGGTCGTGAAGTTGTGATGAAAGCGAAAGAAGTGATCAGCCGTCTTGCTGACGATGTGGAAACGACAAACATTGTTGTGACACAGCTTGCTTCTACAACGAAAGATATCGGCTCTATCCTTGGTGTAATCCGCGATATCTCTGAGCAAACAAACTTGTTGGCACTGAACGCAGCGATTGAAGCAGCACGCGCAGGTGAGCAAGGTCGAGGCTTTGCGGTAGTTGCAGATGAAGTTCGTAACCTAGCGTCGCGCACTGCCGATTCAACGGAAGAGATTCAACGTATGATCAACCAGCTTCAAAGTGATGCTCAGGATGCAGTAAGCGCGATGGAAGCTGGCAAAGCGGTCACATTTGAGGGTGTGGCTTCGACGGATGAAGCAGTAGAAGTGCTGGTGAATATCTCTGAGCGCATTACGGATATCTCCGATCGAAACACGCAAGTTGCGACGGCAACGGAAGAGCAATCTACCGTGGTTCATACGATCAATCAGAATATTGAAGAAATCAACGCAATCAACGAGATGACAACTGCAACGGCGGAAGAGTTGGCTGGCGCAAGCCGCGATCTTCAAGAGCTTTCATCTCGCCTAGATAAGATGGTTGGTAGCTTCAAACTCTAGAGTTGGATAGAATAGACGAAGTTGAACAGTTTAATGACTATATTTAGGTAAGTACTATGAACGACTTCGAAAAAGAACTAGCGCAGATTTCTCAAGAAGCTGCAGAGGAGCCAGAAGTAAAGCTGCCTTCGCTAGAAGAGCAAAAAGCCATTGCGGCTGAGCTTAAAAAGCTAGAAGCAGAAGGCAAGTTAACGCCAGAAATTTTGGAGCAATACTTCGGCAAGTTTAATCAGAAAAATTCTGTTCCGATTCATTAATAAAAAGGGAGTGTTTACTCCCTTTTTTCATTTGTAAAATTCATCATTCCTTCAATTTACTAAGTCACAATCACGACTTCTACTCATCATTTTCTAATCGGATAGCTTTTATCTTCCATTTCTCCCTACATCATGCCGTGACTTAAAAATGATTGACACTTCAATAGGTTACTAATTAGTACTAGGGATTTTCATACTTGACAATGCTCCCGCTCTATCTACTCTATTGCATATTTCAATCAAAACTACTAAAGGAATGCGAGCAGGATGGAGCATCAAACTACAAGGAATGTCATCTTAATCACGGAGGGCAGTCTACAGTCATCTCTCTTAAAGGATGTTTTGGAAACGAAGCTCGGTATTAACGTTCTACTGATCACTCCAGAAAATCTTGCTAGCCCATTTGTAAGAAATCAATCCATATCAGCGATTGTCTTGGATTACAGTGTTATCACAGATGAAGTGTTTGCTCGTTATATGGAATTTAAAACCCCCCATTTAACTGGAACGCTTGAAATCCTCATCAACTGTGACAAATCTATCTCAACGGATGAACTGTTTGTTTGGGGGGCGCTTGCTGGTATTTTCTATACCTCAGACGATATACAGACCTTACAGACGGGCATTGATAAGGTTCTCCAAGGCGATATGTGGTTCAGTCGTAAATTTGCACAGCAGTACATTACTCATTTGCGTCGTCATAGTAGGCCGATTAATAAGAACGTTCCAGCAATACTGACTAAGCGAGAACAACAGATCATTACGTTTTTATCTATGGGGGCCTCTAATCAACAAATAGCCGAACAGTTATTTGTAAGCGAAAACACAGTTAAAACGCATCTTCACAATATTTTTAAAAAGATTGATGTAAAAAACAGAGTACAAGCACTGATTTGGGCAAAAGAAAATATTTCAGATCACTCTATAGAGATGGTTTGATTTTATAAAAAATACCTAACTAATTTAGTGCATACGTATATTTTTTTAAAAATAGCCTTAGTTAAAAGTGTTTCTTTTATGAGAAACACTTTTTTTGTTTCTGTTTTTAATAAATTAGTAATTCAAAAAGGTAGTAAATAACTTTACTCTGTTGTCTAGCACTTAGATATGAGCTTGAGTGCTGATAATTAACTACGAAATTAAGAATCTTAAGTTAATGAAAGTATGAGAAACATTATGGAACAGTACACGGAAAAGCCTGAAATCCTAATGCTCACTCAACAAAGTTTACAGAGTGAAAACTTTAAGGAAATGCTTTCTAAAAATACAGAAACGAAGATAACAATCATCGATGCTAAAAACCCTAGCTATCATGAACTCATCCCAGATCGTTACTTTTTATTGGTTGACTTTTCAGTTGATACACCTTCTGACACTTTAGTTTATCTAAAGGATAGCAATAAAGTGCTAGGTACTATCATGCTTAATCTGGGTTATGACTTAGATACCGAAGAGCTAGCGTCTTGGCCTCATGTCAAAGGCATATTTGGTCCATTGGACTCTATGGGAAAGGTTTGTCGAGGATTAGGGGCCATTGTTAAAGGAGATAATTGGCTATCAAGAAGACTGTTGGATCAATTGGTAAATTATTACAAAGGAAAAGAATCGAATAACGTTTCAGAGCCTGCAATTGAAGTAGAACTGACACGACGCGAAATTCAGGTTCTTAAAATGTTGAAGGAGGGGGGGTCAAATATGGAAATAGCTGACTCACTCTTTATCAGCGAACATACTATTAAATCGCATCTATACAATATTTTTAGAAAGTTAGAAGTGAAAAATAGGACGCAAGCCACAAGTTGGGCAAAAAGAAACCTCTAGTACTAGGAATAACTGCATGTAATTAAAAGAAAACAATAGATAAAGTACTAAGTTTTATATTTATAATTAAAAGGTCAGTTAGAAATATCATCCCATATTCAAACTCATTCTTATCCACTTGGCTATTAGACTTCTCATGTCTGGAACGAATCTCATCAGACGTGGAATAAAAGGTCTATTCAATAAATAAGCCAGAGGGAATAAAAATGAGCACAAGTGACAATGACACGTATCTAGGCGATGCAGGCGCAAACAACAATATCGCTGATTTCGATGGCGGTGATGATCTGTTTATCGGTTATGGCGGTAATGATTCATTTGTTGGTGGCGGCGGTGATGACTACATCATTGGCGGCGCGGGCAATGATCGTCTAATCGGTGGTGCTGGTGACGACGTCCTGAGAGCTGGTACGGGAAATGATTATCTTGGCGGAGGTACGGGAAATGACTTGCTACTAGGTCTTCTCGGCGACAATAAACTGAACGGCGGCGTCGGGGAAGATATCCTTGTCGCAGGTTCAGGTGATAACGTTTTAGTTGGTGGCAGTGACAGCGACAAGTTTGTGTTCACTGACAAGTTTGGTGGTCATGGTGAAGCGAAGGTAGTGGATTTCACTATCGGTGAAGACTCGCTTCACATCATTAGTGACACTGTGACAGAGTTCGGCGATTTAACTTTCAGCTACGATGCGGCTGGCAATGCAGTATTTACTGACGGCGCAGATTTAACCGTTAAGCTGATTGGTGTTACTGAAACAGATATTAACACCTACGGTGCCGATTTATTTGTTATTTAAAATCTAGTTTAAGGCGCTAGTCATCTAGCGCCTACATCATTCGATTAAAGTGGAAGTAATCGTGCAGAAAACAGTTTTCAAAGAAGTCAGACAAAAACTATGCACGCTTGCAGGTTTGCTGATAGGTTTTAGTCTCTTCATTAATTTACTCGTACTTGCTATCCCACTTTATATGTTGCAAGTGTACAACCGAGTCATTTCATCTTATTCGACTGACACCTTGTTGCTTCTTACTATCATCGTGTTGGCGGCTTTGTTTACTATGTCCATTATCGATATTGCTCGTGCACAGATGAGTAAATCGTTCGGATTTTGGATGGACGCGAAACTTTCAGTGTTCATGCTTAAACGAAGCATTCAGTATCAATCGCATACTGGAAAGAGTTACACCTCTCAGGTTCTTCGAGATATTCAAACCATAAAAAGCTTTTTGAGCAGCCAAGCCCCTTATCCTTTGTTAGACGCTCCCTGGACACCGCTGTTTATTTTGTTCGTCTATCTACTCCATCCTTTTCTTGGGCACATTGCGTTGCTTGGTTCTGTCGTTCTGTTTAGCTTAGGTTTGATCAACGAGTTGATGACGAGAAAGACGATGCAAGAAAGTGAAGTTAGGGCCATTTCTCATATTAGCAGTGCAGAGTTAGCGACACAAAACGCCAACTCTATTTTAGCCATGGGGATGATGAACGCATTTTTAGAGCAGTGGCAATCGCGAGTACAGAGTGTCAGTGTGCTTGAAGAGCGAGTTGCGGGAAAATCGATTTATATGGCTAACTTTTCTAAGTTTGTTCGTGGCTCTTTGCAAATATTTTTACTCGGCGGTGGTGCATGGTTGGTTATTCAGCATGAAATCACGGCGGGTGCGATGATCGCGAGCTCTATTCTGATGAGCAGGGCATTATCGCCGATGGAGCAAGCGATAGGAACATGGCGCAGCGCGATGTCTGCGCGAACGGCTTATAAACGGTTAAAGGAGATTGATGCGATTGTTCGTCAAGACGAATCTGACATGCCGTTACCTAAACCGAAAGGCCATTATGAGTTAACCGGGCTCACTTACCGTCACCCGGGTGCGACTGAGCCAGTGCTGTCTTCTATCACATTATCAATCCCGCCGGGCGTGTCCGTCGGAGTAATTGGCCCTTCTGGCACTGGCAAATCGACATTTGCTCGCTTATTGCTTGGTAACATTCGGCCTTTAGCTGGAAAGGTGACTTTAGATGGCATGGAAGTGTCGACTTGGGCATCTGAAGATCGAGGTGTTCACGTTGGCTATTTGGCCCAAGAGGTGGAGCTATTTCCAGGAACCATTCGTGAGAACATCGCGCGTTTTAAAGAAGAAGATCCAGCGAAGGTGATCAAAGCTGCACAATTAGCGGGTTGTCACGAATTAATCCTCAAAAAGAACAAAGGTTACGACTTCGTTATTGGCGAAAATGGTCGTGGACTGTCGGGTGGTGAACGACAAAGGATTGCGCTAGCACGAGCTGTCTATGGTGATCCTTCTATCGTCGTCTTTGATGAAGCAAACGCCAATCTAGACGGAGAAGGTGAGGCTGCGTATCAGCGTCTTATCGCTTATCTAAAATCTCAGGGCTCAACCATTGTGGTTATCGCCCATAATCCAAGCACATTGAGGCAAATGGATCGATTGCTGTATTTAGCTGATGGCCGCGCCAAACTTTATGGTGCTCGAGATGAAGTGTTGAAGCGTTTAATGGGTGAGGACAGAACGGATATTCCAAGGGTGAAAAATGAGCAATCAGCAGCCAGTCGTTAACGAACTTCCTGCGGAGAAAGTCTACCGTTTCAGTTCAGATGCTAACTTGAGTTTCAAAAAGCCAATTTTGCTCGGAGTTGCAACGTTAAGCTTTTTCCTAGGCGGTTTAGGGTATTGGGCGGCTACCGCAAAGTTAGAGAGTGCTGCTATCGCTTATGGAGATTTGTCTGTTCTAACCAAGCGGCAAGAGATACAGCATTTAGAAGGCGGTATCATTGAAAAGCTGTATGTTCAAGAGGGCGATTTGGTAAAGAAAGGCCAGCCGCTTGTTCAATTGTCGCAACGTCAGCCAATGGCCAAGTTAGATGCAGTTAGTGGTCAGTACATTCACACGCTAGCGAAGGAAAACCGGCTGAGTGCCGAATTGGATGAATTAGCGGATATCTCGTGGTCTGGTGATCTAGAAGCGATTCCTCGTGTAAACATCGTAAAAGAAGCACAGTTAGTGCAAAACAAGATCTTTACTGCCAGAAAGCGTTTTTTTGAGAGCAAGCTTAGTATTATTGAACAAAGTATTTCTGGTGCGAGCTTAGAGCTCGAAAATCTTAAGCAAACCAAAGTCATCGAAAGAGAACGCCTCAACTTTATTGAAGAAGAAATTGCAAGTAACCAAGCTTTGGTCCAGAAGGGGTTTTCTGGCAAATCCACTTTGTTGCAACTCAAACGGCTTGCCGCAGAGGTTCGCAGTACTCTAAGTCAGCTTGATCGGCAATCTTTAACCGTTGGGAAAAGGTTAGACGAGAACCAAGCTAAGATAGAGGAGTTAAAGCTCGAGAGATTGAATGAAATCGTCGAAGAGTTGCGGAATGCCAAAAAAGAAGTCGTTGCCATTCGTGAAGAGTATCGATCTGCTCAAGATGTGGTGGCTAGAACTTCAATCAATGCGCCAATCTCAGGTCGCGTAGTGAACATGCAAGTGTTCACTGAAAAGGGGGTTATTGGTTCAGGACAAACGTTGTTAGAGTTAGTGCCTCAAGATGATAAGTTGCTTGTTGAAGCAAGAGTCAATCCGCAAGACATTGACTTGATCAATCCAGGACAACAAGCGCATGTGCGATTAACCGCTCTGAATGCACGAACATTGGCTCCTCTCGATGGCACGGTGCTGACTGTTTCTGCGGATAAGTTGTCACAAGAAAACCAAGATGACTATTACCTAGCGCGAATCTCAATTTCTCAAGATGATGTTGCCAAGTACCGTTTGACATCCGGAATGAACGCCGAAGTACTCATTTTGTCTGAGCCTCGAACACCGCTGAGTTATTTGATTAAGCCATTGACAGAAAGCATGAACCGAGCATTTCGAGAAGAATAGGTATTCTGTCTTCGCAGAAGCGTATTCTCGCCAATTACATGCCTCGTTGGATATAGATCTAGCGGGGCATTTTTCTTTTTCAAATAGCGTATTTGAATCGGATATATGTTACTAAGATTGAACCAATCTACCGATGGTTTTCGAGTGACAGTTTTAATTATCAACACTCTGATGTTTTGATTTGTCAGTTTGTTTTTATTGGTATTTTTGAGGGGATTAACAATCCAAATCGAAAACGAATGATATTTTCTTGGTTATTTGTAGGAATTATCCTGCTTTGTAGGTTTTGTATTACTTAAGATCGGTAATTTTCTTTCCTATATATCAATTTTTGCGATCGAGAATGGTTAAGTTTCGCTATAAATTATAATGCGTCGAATCATTCCTAATCTTTTTTGAAAATAATTTCTATTAAATGGTGTGGATTACGGTTTGCTTATTACTTTTTATTTATTTTATCTTGTTGATTTTTAATGAATAATTTCTATTGTGGCTTAGTTTGATAAAATGATGACTTATCTAGTATTCATCATTGTTTTCATTTACAACGCTGTGTTACTAGTTTGAAGTTGTTGTCAGATAATTCTGATAACCGTCGTTTCATATAAATTTAAATATCATAATCAGTTACCTTTCACCTATCTACTAATTCATGCTTTAAATCTAACGATATTGCCAGATCCTATGGTTTTCGAACGTTATAAATTATTGGATGTGCAATCATAAGATTATATATCTACCTATTTATGGTTATTAAATAAAAAATTGACCATATCGTGACATTTATTGATTAATTGTCGTCAAAAATTCGTCGACTCAAAATTTTGACGATTTTGTGTTCATTTTACTCTCGGTAATTCATAAGAATTTTATATAAATTGGAAAGTACTGTGTCGATGGTTCAGCGTTGTTTTACCTTACTCTTAGTTGCCTTATTTACCTCTGCAAACGCTCTAGCAGCAGGAGAGGTGGAAATTTCATTTAGTCCTGCTTCTGGGAGTCATTATGAAAATGGTGAAGAAATTTCGTATTCGATTGAGGTAAAAAATACAACGGCGGACACAATTGCAGATGTATCAGTGATAAACGCGGTTTGGGATGTCATGTCGGGCGACCAAAAAGCCTTTCAGAGCGTATCGATATCAGACACTCACAGTCTAGGTTCAATCGCAGGTAGTTACGCATCTAGCAATGCGAACTTAGAAGTGACTGGCGCGACATTGCTGCCATTTGGTCGAGTTACTTATCATGTTAGCGCGACAGTGTCTCATGAGAGTGTTGAAAACATCGTATTAGGTGGCGCACAAGTAAAAGCGATGATTGCTGGGGCAGAGAATACATTCGTTGATACAACCAGCGTCACGTTTGAGCCTGCCGAATACAAATACACGCTAGATGCAGCGGTAACGCCAGCTGAATATCAAGTCGCTAACGTTTTGACGTACACGCTCACCGCAAAAAATACTGGCCTGTTTGCAGTAAAAGGCTTAGACATAACCCAACCTTTTTTGTCTCTTACTGGTGAGGTTCTAAGCGGTGCCAACGCTCCAGTTTTTAATCATGTCGAGATCAGTGCTGTCGCTTCTTCTGGGAGTAATACAGGAACATTTTCGAAAGCAGATGATTTGTCGGTAGAGAATGCGGAGCTATCCGTGGGTGGTTACATCACTTACACCATCAAAGCGACCGTTGCGAATGATCTGGTTTCTGACATTACAACTAAGGCGTCGGCGTTAACGCGCGATGGCCCTGTAGAAAGTAATGTTCTTGTCACGCCTCCAGCGACGCCGAACGTTACGCTTACCCATACACTTTTGTCTTCGACACCTTATTTAATCAACGGTAAGCTTAATTTCGAAATCAAAGTCAGTAACAACGGTGGTGCGATTGCACATGGTTACCACGTTACGCAGAACATCAACACGTTACTTACCAACAATGGCTTGGCGAACGATCTCTCGTCTGCTTTTAACAACACCGATGTGACCGGAAATCCATTCTCAACGTGGACTGTAACGGTCAACAACATTGGCTCTAACTCCTTATCTGCCTATCAAGCAAGTGGAGTTCAAACTGATGTCGATTTTGACGATACGGTGTCGATCTACCCCGGTGAGTCAATCACTTACCTAGTTGAAGCTACACTGACGCCAATCACCATTGGTACGCTTCAAGGCTTTTCTGCTGCCGTCAAAGATGAATCAGGTTCATTAGTTCAGAGTGCAAACGTCACAGATACAGTCAATGCAGAAAAAGTGCTGAACGTTTCTGACTCCGATATTGCCATTTCTAAAACAACCACCGCATCAGAATATGTGCCCGGTGGAAGCATCGAATATGAAATTACGGTAACCAACGGTTCGTCTAAGTACTTTGCCAATAACTTATTGATTCAAGACAACTTAACTTGTGTCATGACGGAGCAAGCAGGCGGTGCAGGCGATGCACAAGCGTTTAAAGAATGGAAAGTTGAAGTCATTTCTGGTGAGGACTCGCTTGGCTCGGATCCGGGTTCGTATAGCTATGGCTCATGGAGCTCAAATCCAATTGCTTTGACGCCCGATCTTGCTCCAGGAAAAACCGTTAAATACAAACTTACCGCAAAAACCAATGACGCTAGCATGGGCGTTATTTTGGATGACTCGACGAGCTGTGCCAACGACAACGTGACCGAAAGTGGTTCAGGGGTTCAAACTCCTGACGACAACTTGCGTGTTAGTAAAGATGTCGACAGTCGTTACTATTCATCGGGTCAAACACTCACTTACACCATCGTAGTGACTAACGATGGTGATGGCTTTGCAAACCAAGTTCAGGTCTTGGATGAACTCTCGGCGATCACTACTCAAGACATTAATGGCAATACGATCAACGCCTATTCGGATTGGACCATTACTGCAAACGCATATAAAGCAGACGGTACAGCCGCGACGGCTTCCAACACTGGTATTGTTGGGGCAGTAAAGTATCCCGACAACCTGAATGTGATTGCGACGCTTGAGCCACATTCCTACATTGAATACACCATCGTGGCAGACACCCATCCTCTAGCTAATGGGCACATTCAAAACCAAGTGACGGTCGACGGCACTGTGTACGCCGACCGAGGTTCTGATCCGCGTGATTTCGCTATCGAGGTTAACAAGCGTGTTAAAACGAACACCGATACCAGTTTTGATACAAAGCAAACCTCGTATTCCAAGCTGGACAACGAAGTGACGTTTGAAATCAGTGTGAAAAATGCGAAAGAAAACGGCTATGCAACCAATGTGCAAGTCAAAGATGCGATATCAACCATCACGGCTGAAATTTTGGAGCCAGATGGCGTCACTAAGCCAGTTTTCAATGCTTGGACTATTCGTGCTGAAATCAAGTCTGACGATCCTTTGTTGAACGGCAATCCTGCTTACACCGATGTCGGCAGCTTTTCAGACAACCTTGATTTAGATACTAACGCTCAAATTCCGCCGAACGTTGAAGTGGTATACACAATTGTCGCTCAGATTGACCGTTCAAATCCGGATCAAATTCTGTACTCTCAATTCAGTAATACCGCGACGGTTAAAACGCCAGATTCTACTGTCCAGTCATCAGCATCAGACAGCGTTACGGTGTATCCAAAAGAACCTAAGATCATCGTGACTAAAACCACACCGGATGACGAGTTTATCCCCGGTGATTGGGTCACATTTACGGTCTCCATTTTCAACTTTGGTGAAGGTTATGCGAACGAAGTTCATGTAACGGACGATATTGTGGGTCTGGATGCGTTTTCTGAATGGACGATAGACGCGACGATTGATTCAAACAACTCGCCATACAAAACAGGCAGTTACGCAGGGCCTAAATCGGGTTACCCAAACAATGGAAATATTGACTCGCGTATTGATATCGACCCTAAAGTGGGTAGTGAGAAAGGCTCGGTGGTTTACGTTATTCATGGTCGAGTGAAGAACGATTATGCCAAGCAAGAGATCTCCAATACGGCGCAAGCTTATGATCCTTTAACCAATTTGAACCAGTCGTCTTCTGCACAAATTGGTGATGGTTCGAGCGACAAGCTTAATGTATCGATCTTAAAAACTGCCGATAAAGTCCGCTTTGTTCCGGGCGAAGATGTGACCTACGAAATCCGTGTTCTCAACAATGGTTCGCACACTGAAACTGGGTTAAAAGTCGTTGATAAGTTGCAAGATATTTTGTCTGTATTAGCGAACGACAAAGACAATCAGTATCAAGATTATCCGGACCAAAGCCCGTTCGAATATTGGCAATTTGACTATGACGACGGTGCCGGTTTTCATTCTGTAACAACGGAGAACTTTGTGTATCCCGAAGGGGACGCTTCCAAAACAATGAGTTTGGAACCGGACGAAGTGCGTACGTTTAAAATTAAAGCGCGTGTAAAAGATAACGTCGTTGGTTCGCTAGATGAAGGGGGGAATCTCAACGATAAAATTGCAAATGATGCATACATCTATCGCGATCTTGGTGAAGTAACGGAAACTTCTCACATTTCACACCATGAAATGAAAAAGGCATACAACGGTGGGAATGTCACGCGCAAGCTATTGGTGAATGGAGTCGAATCTCGTTTTTACTCACCAGGTGATACGTTGACCTATTTAGTGACGGTATCGTCTCAAACAGGTTACGTGAACGACCATACTGTGAGTGAAAACATCACTGACGTGACGACACAATTGCTTGATGGGTCAACTGCAACGCCCTTCGCGTCTGGTTTTTCCGTTGATGTATCGAAAAGCGATGCCCACGGCGGTGATGGCACAACCGATGGTACGCTCGATGGCACGGTAGCAAACAATCAGAACATCTCAACCATTATTGATGTGGCGGGTGGGGACTCAGTAACATACCAAGTCGAAGGCGTCGTTCGTGAAGAGTCGGTAGGTAACATTACCATCGGCGGTATCACCGTTATTCCAAACAGCTACCATCTTTCATTCAGCAAAACCGTGGATGAAGCAAGCTATGAGCCGGGTCAGCCATTGGTCTATCGCCTAACGATTGAAAACGATGGTAAGGGGAACGCGTACAATATTCCTGTGGTGGATCGCTTATCCAACATCACGGTGGAACTTGTTGATGGAACAAGTGAAAAGGCGTTTGATTCGGGCTGGACGATCGAGCAGAACATCGTCAGTGGTAGCGATAAAGCCATTCTTGATCTTGATGGTTCAGTTGAAAATAATCGAGATATCGACACGCATGCCTCCATCCCCGCGGGCACTACAATTGAGTACAAAGTGACGGCGACGGTAAACAACAATGCAGTTGGTGAAATCCTCAACTTGTTGACCGTTGACGGCGATACTGTCAGTACGAAGACGAAAGCATCGGCAGAGAAATACGACTTCGAAAAACACATTACCCGCTTCTTAGATCAAGACGGTGTTACGTCATTGAGCGGCGGTTACACGCCAGGCGGCTACATTGAGTATGAAATATCGCTCGTTAACCTTAACAACGTGCACATGCAAAACATGCCGATTAAGGATGAACTTAGCGCAATCAAAACCCAATACTTAGATGGATCGATGGGAGCAGCGTTTGACTCTTGGACCATCACGACTCAAACCGATACCAGTGATATCAGTGAGCCGGGGTCGGTCACGGATAACCGCGATATTGACACCCAGTTTAACCTTGCAGCAAATAGTTTCGCTGTTGGCGGCACTTTCATCAAATATACGGTGAAAGCAAAGATCAGCGAGAAAGCGGTTGGCCAAATCTTAAACGTGGCGGTTATCGATAACAGTCATAACCTAGTTGCTGAGCCAGCCAACATGCTGCCTTCTGAGGTAAGCAAATCCCATAAAGCGTACACGGATTCGTCTTTATCAAGCGAAAAGCTGACGTACAATCACACGTCTAGTGGTGAAAATATCGTGTACCGTCTGCGCCTCCAAAACAATGGTAAAGGACTGGAGTACAACAAATCACTGCAAGAGTTATTCTCTAGCATCAAAGTCCGAGTGGCACAAAATGCGGCTGGAGAATCAGACGCACAGAGTTTACCTGCGTTTGCTGCGCACGGATGGGATGTGAGCGTGAAAACTTCTGGTGAAGCAACGACGGATATCGGCGGCTTTGTTGGTGGTGCAAATGCGGATATCGATATTCCAGTTCTATCCATTGCGCCGGGCGGTTGGATTGAGTTTGTGATGAAGTCACGTATTCGTCCAGACGCTTTGGATCAAATTGCTTCGACGCCGAAATACAACGGCACGAACTTCGCGACAGCTCGTGTGACACCGGAAGGCAGCAATCTAGCCGTTAACAAAGAGATCGTTTCGATTGCTGGTAAACCTTACGCAGCGGGAGACACTTATAAACCAGAAGATGAGGTGGTGTATAAGTTTACGGTGATCAACACCGAACCTGTATGGCGTGACGAGGCCGTGATTCAAGACATCATCTCTAATGTTCGTGTTGAAGTTATTGGTGACACAACGAAATCGGCATTTTCAGAATCTGAAATCAGCCACGTCTTTACCTCTGTTGGTACCAGTGGCACGCAAGACACCTACATCGAACCATACGATGCCACCGATGATCTGGATTTGGTGGTTGATATTGCGCCTGAAGAAGTGATCGAATTTACCGTAAAGGGGAAAGTTCGCGCTGATGCTGTCGGTGATATCGATGGAAACACCGCAAAAGCTGGCAACCAGAGTGACACAACGGAAACCATTCCTCCTGTCGCACCTGTTTTAGATTTCCAAAAACTGGTACTGAACACGACCGCCGACAGCAGTACGTGTACGTTCCCATCTTCGTCGGGCACTGATTGTCACTACAATCCGAATGGCCAGATCCAGTATCAAGTCTCAGTCACCAACGTAGGTGAAAGTACCACTAATGGTGCCACCATTGTGGATGAACTGGACAAGATTAACACGTCTGATGGCAAACCAGCTTTTACGGATTACAGCGTGGCGATTGTTAGCGCACCGACGTCAGAGCGCTTCTCCATCAATGGTCAATATCAAGGCAATGTACCCTTAAACGCAGCATTCGATCTGATGCCAGGCGATACCGTTGTCTTTGAAATTGATGGCACGGTTGCGGCGGATGCAACGGGCGCAATAACTAACGTAGCAAAAGTTGCAGGCGTGGACAGTAATGCTGTCGTGCTTGATCCGGGAACTTCGAATCTGCTGGCGCAAAAGTCAACGGACACTCCGACGTACACGCCGGGCTCGGAAGTGCGCTATCAGATGCGAATTCGCAACGTAACCACCAATAATGAGCTGGTGGATGTGCGCGATACCATTAGTAGCTATTTGGTTGAGACCGCGGACGGCACTGAAAAAGTCGCACTGAAAGATTGGAGTGTAAGCGCGAGCGTTATCTCTGACGGTAACCCGGCGTACACCGACATCAACAACTTAAATCTCATTGCGGATAATACCGACATCGACACCACCATTCAGATGGGTGGCAAAGCGCCAGATGACACCTATACCGAGATTCTCATTGAGGTGGTAGGGCACGTACGTGACGACGCGGTTGGCGAGTTTACCAACCAGTTGCAAGGGAAGTTAAGCAGTGGCTCGCGCTATGTGACGTATAACTTACGCGAAAAAGTGATCGTTCCTGAACCGGGCAATTTGGCCGTCACGAAAATCACTACCGATCCAGCGGCTATCTACCATCCGGGCGACACTATTGGTTACGACATCGAAGTGAAAAACACTGGCAGCGGCTATGCAACTAACGTATTGATTGCGGATTTGTGGAAAACCATTCGTACTGAAAAAGCGGGTTCTGCCTTGCCTGTTCGTGCCTTTGAGGGTTGGTCGGATGTCAGCGTTAGCGTAGATGGAACGGAGCCGAGCTTAACTCAAGCTGTGTCGGGCTCAGAAGTAACGGGCGATAACGGTTATCAAGTTCGTTACAATATTCACCCTGATCATAGCGTCAAGCTGCATGTAGAAGGTGTGGTCAAAGCCGATCTGGTTGGTGATATCACAAACGTGGTCGAAGTCAGTGACGCGACGAGTAAACAAGCCGCGCAAGCGACGTATGTTGCAGCTGCCGCAGATTTGAATGTGACAAAAATCGTCGATAAAACTCAGTATGAGTCTGGCGATACGCTGACGTATACGATTCAAATTGAAAACACCACGGCAAACTGGGCGAACGATGTCCAAGTTAAAGACTTCGTAAACAAAATTACGGCGGCCAGTGTGACTGGTGCGGACGTGATTGCGTTTGAGTCTGGGACTATTTACATGAATGCCGAGTCTCTGAGCGGAGCCACTAAGTTCCCCGCAGCCAATGACGAGTTCATTGATGGCAGTATTGATATTGCGCCTAATGATGTGGTGACCATCACCGTAGAAGGTGAGCTCAACTCGCAAGTCGTTGGTGAGGTGACCAATACCGTTGATGTTACCTACAACGGCACCACAAAAACGGCAGAAGCGACCAGCACGGCCAAGATCCCCGATCTAACGTTTACGAAAACGCCGATGGTGGAGCATTACAGCCCAAACAAAGCGTCGGGTTACATTCTCAAAATTGTCAATGAAGGCAACAACTACGCGAACGACATCAATTTGAAAGATGCCATTGGCGCGTTAACTGTCGATACGATTGATGGTTCAACCAACCAAGCATTTTTGCAATGGGCCGTTCAATATGTGGCGGGCAGTGCATTAACTACGGTCGATGCAAACTCTCTGGTGGTGGATAAAGATATTGACTACAACATCGACCTAGCACCAAATGACAACATTACGCTGTACGTGATTGGTTTAGTGAATGCACAAGCAACTGGTGACATCGTTAACCAAGCCACACTCAACTACAACGGCAAAGATATTCTCGCAACTGCAACGCTAAAACCTTACCCGGGCGATGTCGTTATCGAAAAATCCGCTGACGAACGATATTACCAGCCGGGAGAGTTCTCGACATTCCGAGTCAAGGTCACGAACAATGGTTCTGGTTTTGCTGCGGATGTCAAAGTGGAGGATTTGATTTCTGCATTAGAGGTTGAAACGTCTGGTGGCGCAATGGAAGCGGCATTCAACGATTGGACTATCGTGACCAACAAAGGTGACCTTCGCACCAATATCGAGACCTTACCGGGACCAAATTCTGACATCGCGACCAATCTCGATATTGCTCCAGGAGATACGGTTGAATTTGCTATTACAGGCACGGTGAACAGCCGAGCGGTTGCCAACATTATTAACACAGCAACGGCTGAGTTTGCAGGTGCAACGACAGAAGCAACCGCAACCTTAGAAACGCTGCCTGAAGAAGTGTGGATTGAGAAAACAGCCGAATCGCCAATGTATATTCCGGGAGAAGATGCGGTATTCCACGTTCGCGTTTACAACGGCACTGATGGTTTCGATAACGACATCGCGTTAGAAGATATTTTGTCGGGCATTAAAGCCACCAACATCTATGGCGTGAGTGAGCGTGCTTTCGAGAGTTGGACGATTGAAACGACGAACAGCGACAGCCGCACCACCATTACCCCGATGCCCATCGATAATCAGGATATCCGTTCGATGATTGATATAGCACCGCATGACATTGTGGAGTTCACGATCACCACGAAGACTAACCCGTTAGCCGCGAGTGATATCACCAACACGGCAACGGCGGATCTCAACGGTACGCAGCAGCATTCAAGTGCCACTGTTCAGCCTCAATCTCAGGGAATCTCGATTGAGAAAACCGCAGACACCCAATATTACGTTCCGGGTGCAGAAGCGACGTTCCGCGTCAAAGTGAAGAATGAAGGCACAGTCCCAGCGACAGATGTGGCTGTAAAAGACGCCATTAGTAATCTTGAAGTCGTGCGTCTTGATGGTACATCGGTAAAAGCATTCGACTCTTGGCGCATTGAGGTGAATAAAGCGAATGCGGAAACAGAGATCACCAACATGCCGGGCGTGAATTCCGACATTGATTCAACGCTAACGATTGCTGCGAATGATGAAGTGGAGTTTGTGATTACAGGCCTTGTGAACCAATACGCTACTGGCGAAATTGAGAATACCGCCAGCGCCACATTTCTTGGTGAAACGCAAGATTCAACAGCGACACTGCTGGCGATGCCGGAGTCGGTCAAACTTGAAAAAACCGTTGACGATGAGTTCTACCGTCCGGGAGAGAGTGTTACTTACCACGTGGTGTTAACGAATGAATCGGGTTCATTTACTGAAGAGATGATACTGAAAGATCTGATCTCAGAACTCAAGGTCAACACCATCAACGACACTCAAGCTGAAGCATTTACCAGTTGGCGTATGACCAGTTCATACAACGATGAACGAACCATCGTTCTGCCCCAAATTCAGGGCGACAATCTGGATGCAAACAGTCGCGTGATTCTTGCGCCAAACGACACGTTAGACATTGAGATTACCGGTGTGGTCAATGCAGACGCGATGGGCGAAATCACCAACCATGCTTACGCATACGACAAATCGGAAAGCGATGTTTTGGCAGAAGATGTCGCCATTATCAAACCGCAACCAATCATCTTATCGGTGACGAAAGTGGCCGATAAAGCCGAATACACCAATGATGACGATGAAATCACGTTCACGATGACGGCGACCAACCGTGGCTCTGGCGATGCAGAGAGCGTGAACTTGTTGGATGAAATCGACAAATTGATTGGTAGCAACGGTAATGCGTTGTTCACGACATGGAAAGCGACTATTACAGAGCTGAAATCTGGCGTTGTGGTCTCTGTGGATTCGGATAACAACGTCAATTCCAACCATACCTTGAAAGCGTACCAAGGCAATGAGTTTGAAATCGTCGTGACAGGTGAGATTAATCAAGGCATTGATGACAACTTTACCAACGTCTTCACGGCAGCAGCGTCAACGGGCGAAACGGCATCTGCGAATGTCACGATCAAAGTGAAAAAGCAGGCTTACAACGAAGGCATGCTGAAAGTCACTAAAGTGGCAAGCAAATCGGAAGCCAGTGTCGGTGAAGTCGTTGAATATGAAGTGGTGATCACCAACGAAAACGACAACCCATTCTCAGGAGTGCGTTTGGTCGACCGTTATCCTGGTGGCTTTGCTTACATTCCTGATTCTACCGAGATGGTAAATAGCGGCCCTGATGGCGTATTTGATACCTCAGACGATATTCAAATCACGGTCGAGCCGACCAAGACAAACCAGCTGTTCTTCGATGTTGGTGACATGAATATCTATGGTAAAGGCGATTCTCAAACTGCGGATGCTGTGCGCATTCGTTACCTAATGCGCGTCAGTGTCGGTGCTACTTTTGGCGTCTACACCAACACTGCATGGGCAGAAGCACCACCAGCAGAAAGCTTCTCGGCACAGAACACCAGCACTAACTACGTGGTGAAATCGAACCTAGCGAGCGCAACCGTCGAAGTGATGCCAGACAAAGTATTCGATACCGCTTCTATCATCGGAAAGGTGTTCGAAGACCACAATGGTGATGGTTTCCAAGCCGATGCAACTGCGGACGATGTTCTCATCGACATTGACCTTGCGCTAGGTGATTACGTTCCGAACTCGACCTTCATTATCCAAGATGGCGTAGAAACTCAGCTCAAAGATGTGACGGGTAAACTGCAAGGTCAACCTGTAGTGATGTCGAGAATGGATAAAGGCTACGAAGTGGATGAGCTATATGGCTTGTCTCGTAACCGAACGCTTAAGCAGAGCAACCAAGTGGCGTTCCAATTCAAAACACGCACTCGCCAAGGCTTCTCATTCAAGGTGACCACCGATAACGGCACGCACATCGAGTTCGACCAACAAGGCAATGCGATTACCAAGCATAAAGGTGATAAGCAAAAAGGCCTGTCGGCAGAGCACATTGATGTCGAGAGAAACCTTTATCGCGACGGGGATGAGTACCTTTGGGAGATCGTCGTTGAGAACAAAGGGCTTTATGAAGACGGTATTCCGGGCGTTCGACTGCTTACCGTCGAAGGCATCATTATCGAGACCGACCAATATGGTCAATACCATGTTCCAGATCAGTGGGTGTTGAATAAGAAAGGGAAGCAGTTCTTGGTCAAAGTCGACACAGACTCGCTACCAACGGGTATGAAAGTGATCAGTGAAAACCCGAAAGTACAACGAATCACACCAAACAAACTGACGAAATTTAACTTCAGTATTCAAAGCAGTGGGGATGATTAACCGTTCGTAACTTACACGTTGGCTGGGCTTGTTCTCAGCCATTGACTGCAACGGTTAAGCAAGAAAATTATGATTAGATTTAGACAATCAAAACTGACGATATGTATCGCGGCGGCGTTGCCGATCCTATCGTACGCAAAAGACACCAGCCAGTTAGAAAAACTGGGCAGTGACTCACTGGGTATTGAAGTTAATACGCATGAACAAACCGACAATTCTCGTATTTATCTGGAACAAGGTGCGATTTGGGTTAGCCGTGACATCATGCGCTTTGACCCGGTGCTGGATCTGAGCATCAGCAGCAATGTGGAAGTCAGAAACGGCAAACCTCCGCAAGAGATGAGTTTTGCTATCACCACCAACTTCAGTTACTACGTGGATCATTACCAATTAGAAGTGTATCGCGGTGGCGATCGTGGTTTGGTGTCTCCGCTGGCGGTGGTGGAAGGTCAGCAATTTGCCAACGATTTCAACATCGTTTGGGATGGCAAGACCGATCAAGACTACCAATTTGAATCCAACACGCAGCTTCTGTTTCGCTTAAAAGCGTTTGATAAAGACGGCAACATGGACGTGACAAGCGTCGGTGTGATCGATCTTGTTGAACCCGATTCTGAAGTCGACATCGACAAGAATGATGGTGAAGAAGATCAAAGCCGTAAGCTTGGCAAAGCTCAGTTGATGCGCCACAACATTCCTACCTCGGCTGGTCTGGCAAGGTTTATGGGTACGGGACTAAAAGGTGTCGACAAAGTGGTGATTGGTGAAGATGAATTTGACGTAGAAGAGGGCGAGCTTTACGCCGAACAATACTTGCCAGCCGACGCCTATCTATTCCCAACTCGTGTGGTATTTGATAGCGGTGAAGAGCGACGTTACCAACTGTACGTGCGTATTCCGGATGAATATTGGGTACAAGCGGGTTTGGCGGATTTCTACATTGGTAAAAACAAAGTCACAGGTAATTCGGCAGCATTGGCGGTTGATGACCAATATCAAGATGATATCTATAACCAAGGTCGCTTAGCGTATTTTGGCCAAGGTAAGTTTGGTGACAAACTCCGAATCACCACCCACTTTGATACCAAAGAGAGTGACGTGCGAGACATGTTTAAGCACCCGTTTGCCTCTGATTCATCCAGCGTATTCGACATTCTCGAAGACGACGATGAAATGTATTACGGCAACTACGGTGACAGCTCGAACATCTACAAAGTGGTCAACACCAAAGGCAAAGTGTATCTCAACGTTGAATACGACAAATCCAACGTTTTGTGGGGGAACTACAACACAGGTATAACTGGTACTGACAACAACGATTACAACCGCAGCCTATATGGTTTCAAAGGTGACTATCGCACACGTTCTACCACCAAGTTCGGTGAAGATCGTCTTAACATCGTTGGCTTTGCCGCCGAATCGGATTCGCTGTTTGCGCACGATGAATTTTTAGGTACTGGCGGTTCGCTGTACTTCTTACGCCATGGCGAAGTTGTACCGGGCAGCGACAAAGTGATGGTTAAGGTGGTCGACCCAAACAGCGGCATCACCTTGCAAGAACTGCCGTTGCAGTCGGGACGTGACTATGAAGTCGACCCATACCAAGGCCGAATTATTCTAACCAAACCACTAAGCAACATCATTTCTGACAACTTTGGCTCGGTCATTAACGACTCCCCAGCTGACGGTTATGACAACTATCTTGCTGTTGATTATGAATACGTGCCTCAAGGCAGTGAAGCGCTTGGTGCAATGACCGCTGGTGGACGCGTCAAAGGTTGGGTAAACGACTACATCGGTGTAGGTGCAAACTATCAAACCGAAGAAAAAGATAACCAAGACTATGAAGCGTACGGCACAGACTTAACGTTACGAGCATCAGAAGGCACCTATTTGAAAGCCGAGTTCGGCCACAGTAAAGGTCGTCAAACCGATTCTAACTATGTCTCTTTCGATGGCGGTTTAACCTTTACTCCTATTGGCGGCAGTGCGGATGATCGTGAAGGTGACTCTTATCAAGTGAAAGGGGTGATGAACCTTTACGATATCGCCCCGAGCGTGTTTTCTGCTGTGGGTAACGATGTAAAAGCTTGGTACAAATCTAAAGATGCAGGTTACAGCTACGCAAGCCAAGATGACGATTTAGAACAAGAATCTTATGGTACGGAAATCCGTCTTCAAGCAACGGATCGTGTTGCGGTAAAAACTCGATTTACTTCGATGGAAGAGCGTGAGTCCGACGGCACACTAAGAACGGATTCTCAACAGGCAGAACTGGAAACTCAGGTCAAAGTGACCAAACACATTAAGATTTCCGCAGCAGGTAAACAGGTCGAAGAGCTAAACAACGAAGACGAAAAAGGCAAAGGCACCTTAGCGGGCCTGCGTGCCGATTACATTTGGGATAGCGACAACAACGTTTACATCAAAGGGCAAAAAACCGTTGGAAAAACCGATGAGTACGATGAGAACGACAGCGTCACTATTGGTGGTGAAACGCGTATTTTAGAAGCCTTCGTCGTTGGCGCAGAATACACCACGGGCGATCGTGGCGATGCGGCTGAAGCCAGCGTGACTTATGATGTGACGGAAGACTACAGCACTTACTTAACCTATGTCGATGACAGCTACGAAGGCAAAAACAACGTGATTGTCGGCCAACGTGCAGATCTGACTTCAACGGTCGATTTCTACCAAGAAAACCAATTTGTTGATGAGAACAACGGCAAAGGTCGCATCGATTCATTCGGCTTTGGCTACGACATGAACGACGACATCGACATGGGTATCGGCTATCAGAAAGGCGAAATCGAGGATGAACAAAACATCACCACCGAGCGCCAAGCGGTGAGTGTAAGCACCTCGATTGATGTCGATGATGTGTTGTTCAAGAACAAAGTGGAATATCGTGTCGATAAGACAGATGACTCTGCTGACCCAGACAAAAAACGCATCGACCAATGGGTGACGACCAACCGTTACACCCATCACCTGACGGAAGAGTACACCTTATTCGGTAAGTTCAATTACTCACGCTCAGAAAGCAAATCAAGCGACAAAATGTTGGCTCGTTTTATTGAGTCGACCGCTGGATTGGCGTATCGCCCAATTTACAACGATCGTTTGAATTTGTTGTCGCGCTACACCTACTTAGTGGACTTCGACCAACTCAATCGCGATGTGGATTACAAAGATGAAGAAAGCCATATCATAGAAGTGGAAGGCATCTATTCACTTGATGCCAACTGGGATTTAGGCGCGAAATACGCATTCAAAAACAAGCATGAACTTTTCACTCGTCAATCGGGTGAAGACATTCCGGTTGACAGCAAAATCTCATTGTACGGCTTAAGTGCTTCTTACCGAGTGATGAAAGAGTGGGACGTGACAGGCGAGTACCATTGGAAGACCGATTCGACCTACGATGAGTTAGAGCAAGGTGCGCTGATTTCAGTGAACAAACATCTTGGCGACAACTTCAAAGTCGGCGTCGGCTATAACTTCTCAGGCTTTGACAGCAACCTTGCGAATGATGATGACTACGACGCATCAGGCGTGTTCATTAACCTAGTTGGTAAGTTATAAGAGGGTCACATGAAAACGACGATTCGCTTGTTGAGCGGCATTATGATTGGTGCATTGTTAGCAGGTTGTGCTACCGAGACTTACGTGAGCCAAGAAAACCGAGAGAAATTCGCCGATGTGAATGTCTCTAAGTTTCTTATTAGTGAGTGTTTAGCGCCGCAGCGAGAAATTCATATTGCCGTTGCAGAGCACTTTGATTTCGACAAATTCAAGATCCGTGAAGCAGATGCGACAAGTCTGGATGCGTTTATTCGCGATATTCAAGGTTTAAGCGGACGCATTACCATTGTCGGTCACACTGATTACAAAGGTTCAAACGAGTACAACGACGCGCTTTCTCTACGCCGAGCACAATCCGTTGCGGCGTACCTCAAGCAGCAGCTTGATCCCACTTTTTATGATTGGGAGATCAAGCACTTTGGCGAGACTCAACCGCTTACGCTCGATACTTCAGAGCAAGCGCGAGCCGAAAACCGCCGAGCGTACGTCATGTTTGAGGAGGCGCAAAAATACGATGAGATGCCATTCTGCGAACCTCCAAAGCCAGAGCGTAAGGTTTATATGACCATGACGCCACACTTCGACTTTGATCAGTCAGAGTTGAAAGCTGAAGATCTCACTCAGCTCGATGATTTCATTGAACAGTTACAAGGATTAGAAGGCAGCATTTTGGTTGCAGGACACACTGATCAAGTCGGCTCGCTTTCTTACAATGAAAAATTGGCAGAGCGACGAGCTCAAACTGTGGTCGAATATCTCAAGACCAAACTTGATGCGTCGCGGCTTGTTTGGGAGGTCAAAGCGTTTGGTGAACTGCAACCGGTCATAAATCAAACGACTTCGGAAGCAAACGCACTGAATCGACGTGCCTTTATCGTATTTAAAGAGAGTGAACACGGACAACTGACAGAATAATTTGTTATGGTTACCTATTACTATTCGAAAGATAATAAGTCTGTAACAAGGGAGCTGGGTAATGGAGAAAGTGCAGTTGGTCGTCGATTTTCTTCTCACGCACAAAATGCTGTTTACCACATTAATTTTGTTTTTTATGTGGTTGGTACGTCGTTCAATTTTGTCGATGATTCGCGGTGATCATGCCTTTTTAACCGAAGATCAACGCAGTTGGATGTCGAGAACCAAAAACGGTACGTTTGCGTTCACATTGCTGATCCTGTTTATCCTCTGGCAATCAGAAATCAGTGAGTTTGCGCTCAGTGTTACAGCGATTGCGGTCGCTATTGTGGTGGCATCGAAAGAGATCATTTTGTGTTTTACAGGCTCGATTCAACGTGCAAGTTCGCGCTCGTTTCGAGTGGGTGATTGGATTGAAGTGGGGAAGTTGTGTGGCGAGGTGATCGAACACAACATGATGGCGACGGTGATTCAAGAGATCGATTTGCATCACGGGCAATACCATTACACGGGTAAAACCGCGACGTTGCCGAATAGTATGTTTTTCACCTATCCGGTTAAAAACCTCAACTTCATGAAGCGTTATGTTTACCATAATTTCACGATTGTGGTGAAAGACTTCGTCAACTTGTATCCGCTACTGACACCGTTAACGGACAAAATTGATGAGCATTGCAGTTACTTTAGTGATGTGGCTCATCGTTACAATGCCATGATCGAGAAGCATGCCGGTGTCGATCTGCCGGGTGCAGAGCCGCACATCCACATTTCAAGTCATATTAATGGTGAGCAGATTGTGCATGTGATGATCTTCTGCCCGACAGATAAGGCGAACCATTTAGAACATTTGATTCGTCAGGACTTTATGGAGCTTTACGAGCAGCGTTTTCCTGCTTCGAATGATGAATCGAACGACGCTGCATTCAACTAACTCGCATTAAAAAGAAACCCGCAGCTTCGGAGTAAACTCCCAAAGAGCGGGTTTCTTTTTTCGCTTATCTTTACGCCAAGCTATCGGAACTTGCTTTTGAGCATCAGGAACAAGAAGTAGGTACTACCGATAATCGCGACTAACGTACCTGCTGCAATTTGGCTCGGGTAAATGGCGATTTGCCCTAACCAATCCGCCCAAACCATAAGCGTTGCACCAATCAAACTGCCAACGAATAATTGTTCTTTGACCTTTCTTGCTCCTAGCATCATCGCCATGTGTGGTGCGACCAAACCAACAAAGGAAACGGGGCCGACCGTCGCCGTTGAAAAGGCACACAGCAGAGCAACGATAACAAGCAAAATCGTGTTCGCAGATGATGGATTCAGCCCGCGCGCGTTAGAAAACGCTCGACCAATAGAAATCAGTGTTAGCCAACGTGACAACGCAAATACAATCGCTAAAAGCACCAACACGGAGATAAGTAACACCAATGCACTTGTGCTGGTGACGCGATACGTTGAGCCCGTGAGCCAGAGCAAAATTTTGTAACTTTCCCCAGAGCCTTGCGCCAACGCAAACTGAACGAGAGCTTGTAATAGGGCGCTAAGGGCAATACCCGAGAGTACAAAATTAGAAGGGTTAAAGTGGCTGCGTTTCCCGATAATGAGCAGCAGCATCAATACGGTCAGACTGCCCAGAAAAGCGACGCCCCAGTTAAATGCGGCGAGTACAGATCCAACCATCACACCAGTGATGATAATGGCAAAGGTTGCGCCGGATGACACACCGAGAATGTCTGGGCTCGCAAGTGGGTTGTAAACGATGCGCTGCAAAATGATCCCTGCAATGGAAAGGGCAACGCCTACTGAAATCGCACTGATCATGCGTGGCCAACGCAGTTGCCATTGGAACTCGCCAGGAATCGCAAACTCAATACCACTGATACCGTGCGTAACAAATGAGTACGCCAGAATGCCAATGATCCCCATTACTGCAATGCCCCAAACTGCAGCGTTCGATAGAGCCGTTTTTCCTTGGCTCATCGACAAGTTCAGCTGATCCGTAGCTGTCAGTTTCTTGCGAGTAAACCAGATCAACGCAGGTGCACCAATGGCCGCCGCCGCCACACCGCTTGGGATGGTTTCTTCTAACAACAAACTGAGATAAATCGCCGCAGAATCGGTGATAAGCAGCAACGCAGCGCCAAGCAACATGCTGCTGATGAGTTCATCGCGTGGCGTTCTCGCTCCCATTGCACGGGCGATGTTTGGGGTTAACAAGCCGATAAAACTGATGATACCAACCGCAGTGATTGAGGCTGATACTAGCCAAATACCCATCACCATTAACGCCCCAAACGCGGGTAATACCGCTAAGCCTCGGGCTGCTGCGCCTTCTTGTCCCAGTTTCATTAGGGTCAGAATGCGTGGTGCGACAATCAAAATGACGATTGCGACAGTAGAACGTGGCAGCAACCATTCAAACCAATCCCAACTGTATTGTGAAAGGTCGCCCGCTCCCCACATAAAGATGTTTTGAGCAAACTGTGCATTGAGAATAATTAGAGCTGTCGCGATGGAGCCAAGCAAAATGTTGATGACCATACCGGAGACCACTAAGGGTAACCCCGTCATATTGCGCACACCAGCGATCGAAATGATCAAACCAAACGCGACCAAAGCACCTGCCATTGCAGCGAAAGCGGAATAGTCGGCCACCCAGTCAACAAACCAAATGTTAACGATGACCAGCGCAAGCCAAGCACCGGAAGAGGTGCCCAAGGTCAGCGGTGAGGTGAGGTTGTTTTGCGTTAACTGCTGCATCAAACTGCCAGTCAGCCCGAGCATTGCACCAACCAATAATGTGATGCTCAATCGAGGTAACTGAGACTGCATAAAGAAAACATCACGAAATTCGCTGGCGCTTTCTGGTTGAGTGAACAACTGCCATTGTTCACTCAACGACAAGCTCGTATCAATTTGTAAGCTCAATAGGCTAAGCAACGCAATCAGCGCGACATAGCCAATGTACGGTTTCGTTCTCATTGTTTTGGTGCCAGTTCAATTAAGCTGTCGGTAATGGCTTCTGCCATGTATTGCAAAGACATCGCGCCGCCGTAGGCCCACACCGCTCTTACCGAATTTACGCGCTGTTTTTTCACGAATGGCATCGCTTGCCAAAGTGGTGAGCTGTTCAACTTGCTCTCTTGCGGGAAAGGCTGCACGTAAAGTACGTAGCTTTGTTCAAGGTTTTGTAAGCGGTTGATGCGATCTTGTTTGATGCCCCAAGCGCGCGCAGAGACTTGGATAGGGTTGGTTAACCCAAGCTGCTCAACCACATAGTCAGTGGTCGAATTTTCAGTCGATAGCAGAACAGAATTGGGTGTCGAGAAGCGCATTACCAACACGTCTAATGGGGCAGAATAATGCTGACGAATTTTGTCACGCAGTTGTTTGAATGAGTCATTGAGTTTTGCCAGTTTTTGTTCCGCTAACTCTTGTTTATCAAACAGCGCACCTAGCGTACGAAAATGCTTGATTGCGGTTTGAGCCGCGGCTTCGTTTTGCGAAAAATTCGGCAAATATACCACCGGCGCGATTTGTCTGAGCAGGGGAATCAAATCTTGCTGGGGAGAAGCCGCTAGGATCACATCGGGTTTCAAACTCGCGATCTTCTCTAAATTGGGTTCGGCGCGAGTGCCGATATCCTCAATGGATTCTGGTGCGTAAGGATTCACTACCCACTGGCGGTAACCCGGCAAGTTAGGCGCAGCAATGGGCTCGATGTCCAACGCGAGCACTTGCTCCAAAATGTCCCAGTTGAGAACCACGACGCGCTGCGGCACTTGCTCAAAAGTCACTGCGCCGTACGCATCATGAACGGTAATGTCTGCGTTCGCTCGTGCAATCATCACTGTGAAAAGTAGAGTCGTGCAGCTTAGTTGTTTGAGAAATCGAACCATCATGCACATACCACCGCCACCTTCTGGCTAGCAAGTGTCTCCGCGGGCGTTGGATGGTCAATGAGCTTAATTGGTGATTCGTAAAGTGCAGACAAACGCGCTTCATCAAGTAGCATTTCGGCGTTGCCTTCAAAGGCAATTTGACCTTTTTTGAGTGCAACTATGTGGGTTGCGTAGCGCAATGCTAAGTTCAAATCGTGAAGGATCACGATAATGCCTACGTTCTCGGTTCGATTCAGCTCTGCCAGTAGCGCCATCAGTTGAAATTGATGGTGAACATCGAGCGCGGAGGTTGGTTCGTCTAGGATCAAAATCGGTGATTGTTGAGCCAACAGCATAGACACCCAAGCGCGTTGGCGCTCACCGCCCGATAAATCGTCCGCTAATGCTTGAGCAAACGGAGCTACGCCAGTGCGAGCCATGGCTTCAGCGATAATCTGTTTGTCTTCAGGTTTCCAACGACCAAGTGCGCCACGCCACGGAAAGCGGCCTAAGCGCACTAGCTCTTCTACCGTTAAACCAGCCGAGGAGGGCAGCTTTTGTGGCAAATAGGCTATCTGCTTTGCCAGGTCTTTGGTTTTGAGTGATGAAAGGGAAGTGTCGTTTAATGCTACCGTGCCTTTATCTGGTGACATTTGACCAGAAAGCAGGTTTACCAGTGTCGATTTGCCTGAACCGTTATGGCCCAAAACGACAGTCAGTTCATTCGTTGGGATGTTAAGTTGGTCGATGCCGAGGATCTGACGTCCACCTCGAACGATCTCAATATTAGACAGTTGAAACATGGATGGCTCTCAGGAGAAAACTCCCCTCAAGAAAGGGGAGTAGAAAGTTCAATTACCAGCGGTAGTTTGCGTTTAGCATGACAGAGCGAGACTGGCCGTAGTAACACCAGTAATCGCAACCTGATACAAATTCTTTATCCAGAATGTTGTTCACGTTTAGCTGTGCTTGCCACTGTGAAGTGATGTCGTAAGTGACTGACGCATCCCAAAGAGTCACTGAAGGAACGGTTAGGTTCGAGCTCTTAGGGTTATCTTTAGACTCACCCACATAACGGACACCAGTACCGATGTTTAGACCTGGAATTAGGCTGTACGCGCTGTAGTCTACCCACGCCGAAGCTTGGTGTTCAGGAATAAGCGCGGCTTGTTTTTTGCCTTTGCCAAAGCTTTCGTCTGTTTTCGCTTTGGTGTAGGTGTAGCTTGCCATCAGTTTTAGATCGTCGGTTAGCTGCGCCGTGCTTTCAAGCTCAATACCTTGAGAAGTCACTTCACCCGTTTGTGTCGCGATCCATGTTGATGGGTTGGTCACCAACGCGTTCTTTTGCGTAATGTCGAACCATGCTAGGTTGATAAAGCCATCCATAAAGCTTGGCTCATACTTCACACCCACTTCTACTTGCTCGCCTTCTAGCGGTTTGTAAAGCTCATTGGTTGCCGCATCAATGGTGCTGATCACTTCAAACGACTGAGAGTAGTTTGCGTAAGGTGACAAACCATTGTTTGCAAGGAACATCACACCCGCGCTGAGAGACAGCTGACCATCATCACGAGATTCGTTTTGATCAACGCCTACGCCTTTGCCAGAGTTTTCTGTTTTTACCCAGTCGTAACGAGCACCTACGTTACCAATCCATTGTTCATGCAGTTTCAATTGGTATTGCGAGTAGACACTTGCTTGAGATTTCTCAATCTCACGTTTTACGTTCTTTGAAGGATCAAGTGGATTGAAGTTGCCGTAAACTGGGTTCCACGGGTTGATGGTGCCAAACGCGTAGTTGTCCTGTTCGTCGCCATCGGTTTTGTGGAATTGCAGATCCATACCGACGAGCACAGTGTGTTCTGCGTTATCTGTCATCCAGTTGCCGACAGCATTGTTATCGAACGTGATGCTCTGGTTTTTGCCGTCACGGAATACGATGCCTTGCGTTAATTCTTCTTTCGCCGGATCGTTGTTTGAGAACGCGTAAGAGCTGCGCAAGTACAACTCATTCGAACCGTAGTTGAGGTTTTGCGAGAATGACCACGTGTCATTGATGTCGTGCTCTAGCAAGTAACCTAGAGAGAACTGCGTGCGTTCGTATTTATCGTAGTTTGGCTGACCAAGGTTAGTCGAAGGATCGATTTTGCCAAAGTTAGAACCAATCAGAGTACCTGCCGCTGGGAAAAATGGGTTGGTTGGCACACCGTCATCACGAAGGTAAGTAGCCAAAACGGTCAGCATTGTACGGTCAGAAATGTCGAACTCGACGCTTGGCGCTAGATAAAAACGCTCGTTGTTGGTGCCGTCCAGTTCGCCATCTTGGCTTGTCATCAGGCCAACCAAACGGTAGCGGATTGTGCCATCGTCGTTTGCTTCATCAGCAATGTCAAAACCCACCGACTGGTGTTGGTTGTTGCCCACTTCCACTTTTACTTCGCCTTGAGGCGTAAACGTTGGTTTTTTCTGTACTGCATTCACGATACCGCCTGGTGCCGATTCACCAAACAGAATAGCTGATGGGCCTTTAACCACTTCCACACTTTCTAGGCCGTAAGGTTCGACCAACCATGTGTAGTAACCGTCGCGGAATAGGCGGTTGCCGTTTAGATAAGTCGCAGCATCAAAACCGCGCACTTTGAACCAATCGGTGTCGTTGTCGGCGCCATAAGGCTGAGCGGTTACGCCAGATGTGTAGCGTAATGCTTCGTCCAATTTTTGCGGTGCACGAACGCGAAGTTCGTCTTCAGAGATAATAGAAACGCTGCGTGGTGTTTCTGCCGCTGGTGTTTCGACTTTTAACGCTTGTGCTGTGACGGTGATGGTTTCCATCGCGGTAACGTCATCTTGTGCGTTCGCTGAAAGCGCAACCACTGCTACTGTAGGCGCAATCGCGCAAACCATTGCTTTACGGATCGCAACGGTCAGTAAGTTATTTTTCGTCATAAATACATTCCCGACAATTATATTTAACAAGAAGCTTAATTGTAATTATTATCATTTGAACTTTTGTTTCGGTATTTTACTGACTTTCGTATCAAAAGATAGTAAAACGTCCGCAAATTTATTCGCGGTAACCAAAGTAGTTGTTATGTTTAATTGGTTTGAAAAACTGACCCAACCCTTTCCCCAGATGGAAACCGAAAAGCCACCGAAGACGCTTTTTGGCTTCTGTCGCTTTTACACTCGTGGCTTTGAAGCCCCTTTACTTGTCATGGCGATATTCAGTGCATTGATTGCGGTGACGGAAGTGACGCTCTTACGTTACATGGGCGAATTGGTGGATATTCTTGCCAACCAAGACCGTGCAACATTCTGGGCGGATCAAGGCGATCGCATGATGATGATGGTGTTGCTTGTTGTCGTTGTGATGCCGTGTTTAGGCTTTGTGCACTCGATGGTGATGCACCAAACGTTATTGGGTAATTACCCGATGTCTATCCGTTGGTTGATTCATCGCTACTTACTGAAACAAGCGGTTGGCTTTTTCCAACGAGACTTTGCAGGCCGAGTCGCGACCAAAGTGATGCAAAGCGCGTTAGCGGTACGAGAAACAGTGATGAAGCTGGTGGATGTACTGGTTTACATCAGCGTTTATTTTCTGTCGATGATTTGGATGATGGGTGAGGCAGATGGCTTGTTGATGCTGCCGATTGTGGTCTGGTTAGGCATTTATGTTCTGATCCAGTTCTACTTTATCCCACGAATGAAGCAGGTTGCGACGGATCAAGCGGACGCTCGCTCGGTCATGACCGGACGCATTGTGGATTCTTACACCAACATTTCTACCGTGAAATTGTTCGCGCACTCGCAACGAGAGTTGGAATACGCAGAAAGCAGCATGAAGCAGTTTTTGGTGACAGTTTACCGCCAAATGCGCATGGTGACTTGTTTGCTGTTCAGTGTCGATGCCATCAACTATTTATTGCTTCTGTCTATCAGTGCTATCTCGGTATACCTCTGGTTAGACGAGGCCGTGACGATTGGTGCCATTGCGATTGCCATCAGTATTGCGTTGCGTGTGCAAGGTATGTCGAAGTGGATCATGTGGGAAGTTAGCGCGCTGTTTGAAAACATTGGCACGGTAGTGGACGGCATCAATACGATTTCAAACGACGTTGAAGTGAAAGACGTGCCAAATGCCAAGCCTCTGCAAATCTCGCAAGGTGAGATCTGTTTCGACAACGTAGGTTTTAACTACAGTGACGAAAAGGCGGTATTTGAAAACTTGAACCTGACCATCAAACCAGGCGAAAAAGTCGGTATTGTCGGTCGCTCTGGGGCAGGTAAATCCACGTTGGTTAACCTGTTGCTGCGTTTTTACGATGTGAATACGGGTAAGATTTGTATTGATGGGCAGGACATTTCGCAAGTCGAACAAGAGTCGCTGCGTCAACATATCGGTATGATCACGCAGGACACTTCTTTGCTGCATCGCTCAATTAAAGAGAACATTCTTTACGGTGATCCAAGCGCTTCAATGGAGGCTGTGATTAACGCCGCTGAAAAAGCACACGCGCATGACTTCATCCAAACGTTGAAAGATGAACAAGGCAATGCCGGCTACGATGTTGAAGTGGGTGAGCGCGGCGTGAAGTTGTCTGGCGGTCAGCGTCAACGAGTGGCGATTGCTCGCGTGCTGTTGAAAAACGCGCCAATTTTGATCATGGACGAAGCTACGTCTGCACTTGATTCAGAAGTGGAGTCGGCAATTCAAGAAAACCTTGAAGTTCTGATGGAAGGAAAAACAGTGATCGCGATTGCTCACCGTTTATCAACGATTGCCGCGATGGATCGTTTGATTGTAATGGATGACGGCAAAATCATTGAGCAAGGCTCACACCACGAGCTGCTGCAATTGGGTGGCGTTTACGCTCAGTTGTGGAAGCATCAAACCGGCGGTTTTTTGTCTGAGTAAGATGCTGCCAAACAGCTGCATCTAAATGAGACTAAACGACAGACACAAAAAAGAGGAGCGATGCTCCTCTTTTTTGTGTCTGTCGTTTATACCGAGTGGGTGGCGTCAATGGGAAACGTTAACTTGTGATTATTCATTAAGTTAGGCCAACTTAATGATGATTATGTTTATAACTCACTGTCGTTATTGAATTTTTTACGCTTTTTTTACGCGAACTCCGAATGGGCTTTTGCTAAAGTTTCTGCATCGAATTTTGGTTGATGTACTTTATGTTTGCTCATTGGCGAGATAACACATTTCTCTTTTCTGCCATCGTGATTGTTGGCGCGGTTGTGGCCTCATGGCTGTTAGACCAACTGTTTGGCTCTACGGCTGCCGTCCTGCTGATTTTGCAGTTAGCAGTCGTGGTGGTGGCGTTTCAATGCAACTCGCGATTCGCTTATGCGGCGGCGGTGATCGAAGCGCTGAGCTTCAACTTCTTTTTCACGACGCCTCGTTACTCTTTGCAGATGTTTCGTCCGGAAGACATTTTTAATCTAGTCGTGTTTATGGTGGTGGCATTTATCACCAGCACCTTCGCGGATCTTTATCGTCGGCAGCAGGGCGAGTTAAAACAAACCAAGCTGCAAAACAGCATCCTGCTATCGGTGTCCCATGACCTACGCACGCCGCTGGCAACCATTATTGGAACACTGACCACTCTCAACGAGTACATGCCCAAGCTCAATGACTTAGAGCGCAAAGAATTGCTCGACAGTGCGACTTCAGAAAGCCACCGCTTGCATCAATATATAGAGAACCTCTTACAGGCGACTAAGCTCCAACACGGAACATTAAAAATTACCAAAAAAGCTGAGCCTATTGCGAATATTGTGCGGGATGCGGTGTCTCGTTTGCCGAATTACACCGAGAAAGTGTCCATGAATATGGATGATTCCGTTGGTTATTTATCAGTAAGTCGTTCGCTCATCGAACAAGCGATTTTTAATGTGTTGGATAATGCCATGCGATTTTCACCAGAGAATGAACCTGTTGAGGTTTCTCTTTCTAAGCAGGGGTCGTCGTGCGTGATTGATGTTCGGGACATGGGGATTGGCATCAAAGCTGAAGATGCGGAAAAAATATTCAGCCTTTTCTATTCCGGCGCGAACAACAAATCGGCCGATTCAGGCACCGGAATGGGACTCGCGGTTGCCAAAGGCATCATCACCGCGCACCAAGGAGAGATTCAATCTATGCCAGTATCAGAAGGGACGCTGGTCCGCATTCGACTTCCACTCAATCAAGGAGCAGAGCAGGCGTGAGTTACAAAGTGTTAGTCGTGGACGATGAGCCTCGCATTCATACCTTTATTCGAATTTCGCTGTCTGCTGAAGGGTTTGATTACATTGGCGCGAGTACCATTGCAGAAGCCAAAGCGTGTTTCGAAGCGCATTCGCCGCACGTCATTCTGCTAGATTTAGGCTTGCCCGACGGCGATGGGACGGAGTTTCTCACTACGCTTCGTCAAACCTATAAAACGCCAGTGCTAGTGCTGACAGCTCGCGATCAAGAAGAGGAAAAAATCCGCCTTTTAGAAGCGGGAGCGAATGATTACTTGAGTAAGCCTTTTGGCGTAAAAGAGCTCATCGCGCGCATCAAAGTGCTGGTTCGAGATTTGGTGGATGAGCAATCCATCGCTGATGAGCTGGTGGCTGGCCGAGTCAAAATCATCAAAAGCACCCACCAATTTTGGTTGGATCAGAGGGAAATTCCACTCACCAAGAAAGAGTTTTCCTTCATTGAACAGTTGATTATCAAGCCGGGAAAACTCATTGAGCAAACTCATTTGCTAGCGGTGATTTGGGGAAAAAGTCATGTCGAAGATACTCACTACTTACGCGTGTTAGTGAGTCAACTACGCAAAAAACTGAACGATAGCGCTGACGAACAGCGACTTTTAAAAACCGAGCCGGGGCTGGGTTACCGTTTAGTGCTTGAGACGTCCAAGCACCACTAAATTCCAAATTTAATCAACGTTAGTGCCAAGGTTTAGTGCTGGTTATCAGCACTCGAACAGGATTCGTGTTGCCTATTTTTCGTGATGGAAAATCGGTCTAGCCCTTAACGCATTAGCATTTTCTATACATAAAACACAGTTAGGTATTGATATGGCTCACTTTACAGTAATTGGTTTAGGGCGATTTGGCGTTGCCGCTAGCTTAGAACTTATTCATCTTGGACACACGGTAACGGGGGTGGATAGCGACCCGAAAATCGTCGAAAAATACGTCGAAGAGTTAACGCAAGCGGTTATATGTGACGCGACAGACGAAGGTGCGCTCAGAGAATTAGCGTTAGCGAACAGTGATGTGGTGTTGGTGGCGATTGGCGAAGACATGCAAGCCAGTTTGTTGTGTACGTTGGCGCTGAAAAATCTGGGTGTGAAATCCATTTGGGTCAAAGCGAGCACCAAAGCGCACCACACCATCGTATCTAAACTTGGTGTACAACGCATTATTCATCCGGAAGAGGAGATGGGCGTAAGAGTCGCGCAGGCACTCAACTATCCGATGGTGAACAACTATTTAGAAATGGGGCATGGCTTGTATGTGGTGGAAATCCACGTTAAATCCAATCTGCACGATACGCCGCTTTCTAAGTTGATCAGCCGAGGCAGTTACAACATTCAGCCTATCTTGGTGAAGCGCGAAGAAGCCGTCTACACCAATATCAATGATGAGTTTGTGCTTAATGAGTTCGACACGCTGTTGCTTTGTGGTAGTCGCGCTGAGCTGAAATACGTCGCTCCGAGGTTGGTGTAACATGGTTTTGTGGCATCCCTCTATTATCCCAATCGAGCGAAAACCTAAAGCGGGTAAAAAATTGTTGGGCGCACCGCCGCTGATACTTAGCCTCAGTTTTGCGTGCTTGATCATGCTCGGCACAGTTTTACTCAAACTGCCGATTGCCACCACAGAGCCCATCACTTGGATTCAAAGCCTGTTTACTGCGACATCGGCCATTACGGTGACGGGATTAGTTGTGGTAGACACGGGCACGGCGTTTACGCCTTTTGGGCAAGTGGTTATTGCTTTCCTGATTCAATGTGGTGGCCTAGGTTTAATGACGTTTGCCATCGTGACTTTGCTGGCTCTGGGCGGAAAAATAGGCTTTTTGGAGCGAGCCGTCGCGAGAGAGGCGTTCAACCAAACTGACTCGTCGACACTCATTGCCACTGCTAAATCTGTATTGATGTTCGCTCTGCTCGTTGAACTTATTGGTTTCACTATTTTGAGCGTTTATTGGAGTGAAGAGCTGGGCTGGAAAACCAGTCTGTTCCATGGTTTCTTCTACACCATCAGTGCGTTTAACAATGCAGGTTTTGCGTTGAGTGCCGATAGCTTAATGCCTTACGTGGACGACCCGGTCGTTAACTTCACCATTACCAGTTTGTTTATTATTGGTGGTTTAGGCTTCTCGGTTTGGATTGACTTAAAACGCAATCGCCGTTGGCACCGACTCACCGTTTACAGTCGAATGATGATCTTAGGCACGATGATCATTAACGTGGTGGCACTTATCGCGATTTACCTGATTGAATATGACAACCCCAACACGCTTGCCCCGTTGAGCGAAGCAGGGAAATGGTGGGCATCGTGGTTTCAAGCGGTGACGCCAAGAACGGCAGGGTTCAACACTTTAGCTATCGATCAGTTGGAAGATGCCACAACGGCGATCATTCTGGTGTTGATGTTTATCGGCGGTGGATCATTGAGCACGGCAAGTGGTATTAAAGTTGTGACATTTATGGTGTTAGTCTTGGCAACTTACAGTTATTTGCGTCGCGATGAAGCAACCTATGCCTTTCAACGCGAGATTCCCAAAGAGACCATCAGCAAGGCATTGGCGCTGACTCTGATCTCGGTGGGTGTAACTTGGTTTGCCATATTCACGCTGTTACTGACAGAGAAAGCGTCTATGTTAGACATTATGTTCGAAGCGGTCTCGGCGCTAGGTACGGTTGGGTTATCGCGAGGCTTAACGGGCAGTTTGTCCGAACCAGGTGAGTTAGTGATCATCTTCATGATGTTTATGGGACGATTAGGGCCTCTTACTTTAGCGTACTTCTTAGCCAGTCCAAGAAAGAAAAAAGCGCGTTACGCGAGCACTAAACTGGCAATAGGATGATGAAACCGATGCGGGGCAAAGCATGTGGATGGCATGCTTTGCTGTTTGCTTGTGCATAGCATTATTACTAAATTGTTCATCGAAAGTTATATAAAAAGAGGAACAAATGAGCTTTATGAGTAAGTGGCAATTTCTGTAATAACCATAAATTATATATGCCTTTTGTTTGTCGTGAAGGTCAATAATCTCATTGGATCGAGCGATGTATAGTCGCTAAATTAAGTTGGCAACTTTTCCGTGCTGTTATTGGCATTTAGTACCCATTGTTTGACCTTAATAAGAAAAACGACATTACCCATCAACAATGTTTGCCTGAGTTTCGGCTGTTGTATTAACGGCTGCATTTTCTGCAGTTGAAGATAACTACTTTACAAAAGAACTCTCCATGCAAACTCGCCGCGAACTCTTCTTTGCCCCTTTTCAGCGTCTGGCTGTAATCGCAGAGCAATGGCGAGCTGGGTCTAAATCTTACTTAACAGACTTAGCTTCAATCGCGTTACTGCTTCTCCCACTGACATTATCCAACGCGCTGGCTATTCTACTTGGTCACGCATTTCGAGTGGCGGGCTTGGGTGATGTTTCCTTACTGCTTTTCCACCTTTCCGACATTTTGATCAACCTATATCCCACGGCATTTTGCGTGGTTGCTGCATATTATTTGTCGCACAAAGCCAATGTATCGAGCGTGGTGCTTATTATTTATTCGCTGATCATGTTTTATTTGGTGTCGATAGAAAATGAAAGCCTATCCGCCACGTATACGTTGCCCAATAACTCTCTGTTGGCGCTGATCAGCGCCATGATGTCGTATTTGTACTGCAAACATTTGAGAATTCAATTGCTTGAACCCCAAGCACTGGACTTTACTTCTCGGCTGTTTAAAGACGTTTTGCACTTTTTCGTATTTGTTCTTGTCGCGGTAAGCCTGTCTCACGTCACTGCGGCGATCATGGTGTGGTTTAGTGGCGCAGTGCGCAGTATCGGCGTCGATCCTTTAACGCTTGAAGGCGGTTTAATCTATCAAACCGTTTTGGGGTTGCTAGGGGCGACAGGCATCAATGCTCACAACATGTTGTTTGCCATCAAGCAGCAGATATACGCTGCGACCGAAGCCAACATGGCTGCTTGGCAAGCTGGCGAAGCGTCGCTTAACGTTATCAGCCAAGGTTTTTACGACGCCTTTTTGTCTATGGGTGGTTCAGGAAACAGTGTCTGTTTGCTTTTGTGTATCCTGATTTTTGCCAGAGAGCGCAACCACATCATGTTGGCGTTGGCGGCAGCGCCATTGGTGATGTTCAACATTAATGAAGTGTTGCTGTTTGGTTTGCCGATCATCTTTAACCCTATTCTCATCATCCCATTTGTGCTGGTGCCTTTGGTGAGTTTCGTGATTACTTATGTGAGCATTGCGTCGGGTATGATTGATCCGGTCGAGAAGATCGTGAACTGGATGACGCCGCCGTTAATCAGTGGATATGTCGCAATGGGAAATCATATTCAAGGCACAATACTTCAACTGATAGTGATCGCGGCAGGGGTATTGATCTATCGACCTTTTTATCTTGCTTATGCTGGCAAACACGCGAGTCAATTCGGGCTGAACAATGCGCTGAATGGTATTGAACAATCGCTGTTTAAGTCTCTGCTTAATAGCGTGAAAGATTCAAACATATACAGTATCAACAAATCATCAGCTCAGAAGCGTTTGACTTCAATTCTGCGAGAAGGGGAGCTGGTGATGTTTTATCAAAAGCTACAATCGATTCATGAAGAGAAAGTGTTCTCCTATGAAGCGCTGATTCGTTACATCGACAAAGAGGGAAAACTGTGCCCTCCAACGTTCATCAGTGACTTCCAAATGCTTGATGCCATGCCGCTACTCGATAAGTTGGTCATCGAAAAAGTGCTGTCGGACATGAAAACAATGTCGTTATCGCCGTCACGTCGAGTTGCGATCAATATTTCGGTTTCGACGATCGAACAAGCGGATTTTGTTCAGCACTTACAAGGGCGACTTGAGCACTATGGCGTGTCCCCAGATTGGTTAGAAATCGAGATAACCGAAGAGGCGGTGTTAAACGATAAAGTGTCGTTGACCAATACGATGATCGCGCTGCAAGCGTGTGGTATTCGCATCGCAATGGATGATTTCGGAACGGGTTATGCTTCGTTTCCGCATTTGCTCAAATATCCGTTTGATAAGATCAAACTCGACCGTTCATTACTGCTTGATGCCACAGATGAAAAGGGGCGCGAGTTATACCGAATTGTGGCTAAACTCGGGCACATTGCCAACTGCGAAGTCGTAGCCGAGGGCGTAGAAACTCAAGCAGAATACGAGTTCGTCGCGCAATGTGGCGTCGACAAAGTACAAGGTTTTTATCTGGCCAAACCGATGCCGAGACAAGACTTATCGGATGAGAGAGCATGACCCGATTCGCGTAGTAAAAAGGGAAGCACGCGCTTCCCTTTAGTCACACTCAAATTGAATTCAACGATTATTTGAACTCAAATTTACCCTGCATGATCGCCCAGTGACCAGGGAATGAGCAGAAGAATGAGTAATCACCGCCAGCCGTCATTTTTTCCGTGCTGAATGTAATGCTGGTGCTTTCACCGCCACCAACGACTTTCGTGTGAGCGTAAACGCGCTCGTCGTCTGGCTTCACGTAACTGTTATCTGCACCAGCAGACATGCCGTCAGTGCCTACCGCTTGGATGTTGGCTGTATCTGCGATGACAACGTTGTGCCCCATAGATTGCGCTGGCATTTTACCAGTGTGGTTGAGCGTTAGCGTTACTTCTTTACAAGTTGCTGGAACACTCAATGTTTTGGTCGAAAACTGCATCATATCGTTAGCATCAATAGAAACCTCACACTCGGCACTGGCTTGTGCGCCGAAGCTCAATCCTGCCAGTGCCAAGGTTGCTGCTAATATACGTAAAGACATATAACACTCTCCATTTTGTTGTTTTGGGCTGACTTGGACTTTTTTGTCCAATAGTTCTCATTATCAGCCAGTTTTGACCCGAAAAACGTGCTTCAATCGGTATATTGACGATTTGTTGCAAACTTGTACTGGTTCGTTCCACTGATTGATCACTGAACAACCTGATTTTCTTTCGTGGCGTGAACTGGCTCAATTCTCAATTCGTGTAGGTTGAGGGAGTCGATTCAATTAAGAGGGGGAATATGAGATGGGTAAGAAACTAAGCGAAAGCCCAACGTCGACGTTGGGCTTTAGAACGTATTCAGAGGAGGATTAGCGAGTCTGTTTAAGCTCGGCTAATACTTCGTGCAGTGAAGGCACGATAGCGTGACCAAATTGTTTCACTTCATCGCAAGGTTCAACCAAGTCCGGAATTTGATAAGTGACCATGTTTGCCGCTACAGCGGCGCGAACACCATTATTGGAATCTTCAAAGGCCAAACATCGGCTTGGCTCTACATCCAGACGGTTCGCTGCCAGTAAATAGATTTCTGGATCGGGTTTGCCGTGGCTCACTTCGCAGCCTGTCGTTAGGTTATCGAAGTATTTGCTCAATCCTGCTAATTCCAGTTTGATTTTTGCCACTTCTTTCGCAGTAGATGTCGCGACCGCGATAGGTAAGCCCTGTGCTTTCAACCACTCCAGCAACTCAACAACGCCATCTTTTACAGGGATGGCTTGGTGTTTGACAACTGCGTTGTAACGAGTGCGCCATTCAAGATGTAGGCGGTCTAAATTCTCGCCGTAGGCTTTGCGGAAAATCGTCTCAATTCCTGCCGCATTGCGGCCAATGATCGATAGGTAAACATCTTCATAAAACGGAAGGTTTTGTACTTCACATGCTTCTTGGAAAATACGCATACAGACACGTTCAGTATCAAGAAGTAAACCATCCATATCAAAAATAGCAGCTTGGTATTTCATTACATTACAGGCTTGTTGAGTGAGGGAACACATTCTGGCATAAGCCGACGTAATTTTCTCGGAAATTTACTTTTCTGTTTGTCGCAGCTGTATAAATCGGGTGCGGTCTTATTCGATAGGGTGACTTTATGGCTCTAAAACAAAAATGGTGACAGCGCAGCGTATATCATTCTAATTAATCAATATTATTTTTATTGGTACTGTTTATGTTTTCGTAGTTAATTTATTGTAAATATTGATTGTTTAAATGTTTTGGATTATTCCCGTAGAGTTTTTATAAAAACTATCTCTAATTAAAGCGTGAAACTTGTCGTAATTCATTACTTGGTTTTTAGGTTATTGAGTTGAATGGTTTTTTTATCACTACAATAGATGTTGTTTAAGATATGAATGTCTCGATAACTATTCCTTCAAGCTTAAAAAGTACAGAGCGTTTTAATGAAGCCCGAAGTGAGTGGTTTGTATTGTGGAGTTTAAGGATGAAGTTTAAAATCGGTTTAATATCTGCAGCTATTTTGTTATCTGGGTGCGCGACTCAAAAAATGGCTTTCCCGACACAAAACAAATTAACCATTACAGGCAATACGTTGGTGTACGACGGCATGATTACCGGGGATGCCGTGCTTGAAGCCATAAGAATGGTGAATGATAGTGACCAGAAAGTGACAACATTACGCATTACCAGTAGTGGTGGTGATATTGGCGTCGGGATCGAGTTTGGTCACTTCATAAAAAACAACGATATGGATGTGATCGTCAGCCAATTGTGTTTTTCTGCTTGCGCGAATTACATATTGCCTGCGGCGAAAAGTGTGGTGATTGGAAAAGATGCGCTTATTGGGTGGCATGGTGGCGCGAATCAGAGTGACGAGATGTGGGATCAATCGGTTCCTTCGCAATACGAAAAGCAGTTTTATCGCTATCTTACTCGCTTACGAATTAAAGAAGCGGAGTTCTACAACAAAGTAGGAGTGGATCCAAATATTACCGTTTATGGGCATACGAGAACGAGTACATGCCAACGTTCAACGCTCGCGAATGGTTGGTATTACACTGAATCTGATATGCGGCACATGGGAATTAAGAACCTGACTGTGCAAGGTGAATTACTGGACACTTTGAACTACAACAACAGCGAGATTAATTCTTGTTTGATGCCGAAAATATTTAATTAATTATCACTGCCACAAAAATAGCTCGAGTGAAAAAGAAAACGCCTCGCTTAAATTGCGAGGCGTTTTTGTTTCAATTTGAATCAACTGTAAGCCCGTGCAACACGACCTTCGCAATTCAAGGTGTATTGTTTGGCGTAAGCTGGGATGAAAACAGATTGGCCTTTATCTACTACACACGTTTCACCATTTGCGTGTGTAATTACGAGCGGGGAATCTAGCGGCAACAGGATTTCTGCGGTTCTTACATCAAGTGTTCGTTGGTTGGCCTGCTTTACAATCGCGAATTTGAAATCGTCGACGGGAATTGGGTATTCCAACATGTCGTTGTTTTCGATTGGTGCAAGCAGTAGGGTGTCGAATGGTTTTTCTTCGAAGCGTGTGCATGCAACGAGTTCTTTTACGTCCATATACTTCGGTGTTAAACCTGCGCGTAGTACGTTGTCTGAGTTCGCCATGATCTCAAGCCCCGTCCCTTTCAGGTACGCGTGTGGCGTTTCTGCATCCAAGAACATCGCTTCGCCTGGTTTCAGAGTGATAACGTTGAGTAGCAAGGGCGCAAACAAACCAATGTCGCCCGGGTATTGCGTTTCTAACTCCAAGATCAGGTTGAACAGAGGTAAGTCGGTGATGCGAGCTTGTGCCAATAGCACCGTCAACGCCATCTCTTTCTGTTCGCCTTCCAGTGACAATAGACCGGAGAAGAAGCTCGCCAAGCCTTTTGAAGTTTGATTATCGATAAGGTCATCCACCAAGCCTTGCAGCTCAGGAATCGCCAGCTCAGAGAAGAAGCTGATGATTTCACTTGTTGGGCGGAAGCCATTCATCGCTTGGTATTCGGTTAGCGCGTAAACCAATTCTGGTTTGTGGTTTGGATCTTTGTAGTTACGGTTTGCTGCGGTTAGGGGAATGCCTTGTTTTTCTTCCAGTGCAAAACCTAGTTCTGCTTGTTGCTTGTTTGGGTGCACCTGAATCGACAGCGCTTTCTCAGCGGCAAGCACTTTAAACAGGTATGGAAGTTCACCAAAACGGTTTGCGACTTCTTCACTCAGAAAAGCATTCATGTCTTGAGCAATCAGTGAAGAGAGTTTGGTCTCCTCGCCGTTTACCATCACCACTGAGCAACCGTTTGGATGCGCGCCCATCCATACTTCTGCTTGTGGTTCGCCCGTTGGGTTTTCAATGCCAAACAGTTGGTTAACAGAAGTAGTACTGCCCCAAGCGTAGTTTTGAATCACGTTGTTCATCAGGAAAAACGTCGGATGCGCAGCTTGAGTTTGAATCGTTTGTGTATCGGACATCGTTAAATCAGACATAGAGTGTCACCATGAGAGAAAATCATGGCTTGGGCGACATTGCCCAAGCCATAGGAGCCATTTGGGGGAGGGGGGATTAAGCGGCTGCTTGCATCATTTTTGCTTTACGTACTTTCTTCAACGTTACACACGTTACTGCGGTAACCGTTGCGCCAGCTGCCATACAAATCAGAGCAAGGACTGGATGGTTCATCGCGCCAAGTAGAGCGACAACTGGACCGCCGTGAGCAACGCTGTTGGTGATGCCGAATGAGAACGCCATTACTGCCGCCACCATTGAGCCAAGTACGTTTGCAGGAATCACTGACATTGGATCTTGCGCCGCGAATGGAATAGCACCCTCAGAGATACCAACCAGACCCATTGCACCTGCTGCTTTACCTGCTTCGGTTTCTGATTCTTCGAACAGGTCGAACTTACGACCAAGCGCCGTTGCCAGTGCCATGCCTAGAGGAGCAACAGGGATTGCACACGCCATCGCACCCATAAATTGAGTTTGACCGCTCGCAATCATGCCCACAGAGAATAGGAATGCGACCTTGTTGAATGGACCACCCATATCGAAGCCAGCCATACCACCAAGTACGATACCCAGTAGAACGACGTTACCTGTACTCATGCTAGTGAGTAGCGCAGTCAGACCGTCCATTAGGCTTGCGATTGGCGCGCCGATAACGAAGATGAAAAGACCTGCGATGAACAACGAGCCTGTGATTGGTGCGATCATGATTGGCACCAAAGGTTGGATGAATTTGTGGTAGTTAATCGACGTAATCCACTTCACGAAGTAACCCACAAGCAGACCTGCGATGATGGCACCGATAAAGCCTGTACCAGCGTCTGCGCCGTAGAAAGAACCGTTGTTTGCAATCCAACCACCGATCAAGCCAGGAGCTAGAGCTGGGCGGTCAGCAATCGCGTAAGCAATGTAACCGGCAAGGATTGGGATCATCAGGGTAAAGGCAACCACACCGACATTGAGGATTTGGTTCCACATGCTGCCTTCAGGAATCGCCATGCCCGCTTCACTTGGCTGACCGCCTACAGCAAGAGCAAGGGCAATCAGCAGACCACCGGTTACGACGAATGGGATCATGTGTGATACGCCATTCATCAAGTAGCGATATAAGTCAGAACGAGCTTGAGAAGCTTTGTCGGCAACCGATGCTTGCGTATTGCCATTGGAATCAGCTTGGTACGTCGGTGCGTTTAACGCTTCATTAATCAGCCCTTGAGCATCACGGATTGGGGCTTTTACGTTGGTTTTAACCACGCGTTTGCCCGCAAAGCGGTTCATATCGACTTGTTTGTCACAGGCGACGATGATGGCATCTGCACGCTCGATTTCTTCTGCGGTTGGACTGTTTTTCACACCGATTGAACCATTCGTTTCAACCTTGATTTCGTAACCCATCGCCGCAGCACCTTTCTCTAGCGCTTCTGCTGCTAGGTAGGTGTGAGCAACGCCCGCAGGACAACCGGTAACACCAATGATGAAACCTTGGTTTGCTGGAGCATCTGTCACTGGTTGCGGTTCTTCTTTAGCAAGAAGGAGTGCCAGTGCGTCTTGGCTGTTTGCTGCGCCCAAGAACGCATCGATGAAACCATCTTCAATCAGTTTTGAAGACAGTTCTGCAAGTACTTCGATGTGGTGGTTATCGCCACCGTCTGGAGAAGCGATCATGAAGAACAGCTTTGAAGGTAAACCGTCTTCCGCGCCGTACTCGATACCTGATTTGCTTACGCCGATCACAACCGCCGGTTCAATCACAGCGGCGCTTTTCGCGTGTGGAATTGCCACGCCATCTTCAAATCCGGTATTTCCTAATTCTTCACGTGCTTTTATATCTGCAAGAAATTGTGTTTGGTCAGAAATACGACCTTGGGCATGAAGAACGGCAACCAGTTCTTTAAATACGTCTTCTTTTGAAGACGCTTTAAGATCAAGCTTAATTAAGTCTTCATTTATTAGTTTGGTGATCATTGTCGAACCCCTATAAATATAATTTTTATTTCAGGGGTATTTTTAAATTACTGAGAAAAAGACTGTAGTGAAGAAAAAATGCATTTACTGGAGGATTGTAACCGACTAACTATAGTGTGATTTAGATCGTTCACTGGACAAATCTAGCTGCATATCTGTGACATGATGGATAAGAAGCTAAACGATAAGTAAAATGTGGCTTTGCTCCCATTTGAAAAGGGATTGAGTGTTGTTGATAGAGTTTTTGTTACTGGAGATTTGATACGTTAACTGGATTTTTGTAACATTAAAATGAAAGTGTGATTTTGCTCAATAGCACAAAAGTCCAGTCCGGTGTATATCTATAGTAAATAGCATCATTGATGCATATATAGAGTGTGAGACAATGATTTTTCATGATTTAATTTCAGCGGTATTAAATGAAAGAGAGCCATTTCATAATATTTGGTTTGCAGGAGATTTTCATACGCCGCCTGAATTTAGCTATCAAGTTAATTTCCCTCGCCTAGAGTTAGTTCTGGATGGGGAATATATTAATGAAATGGAAAGTCATGATCGAAAAGTAACGCACATCGTTGCTAAAAAAGGCGACGCGATATTTATTCCACCTAACTGTTGGAATAAACCAGACTGGGATACCGATTGCTCAGTGTTAAGTATTTTGTTTGGGCGTCGACAACTAGGGTTAAGTTTGGTGAGCAAACGCAAAGGTGAGGCAAACTTTTACGATATTCAAAAGCATAGCATCCAAACACGCTCAGGATTTGCGATAGATAACATCTTAGAAGCGTTGAGCTCACTGGCTCGTGAGAATACTAAAAAACCAATGGATGAGCTTTTACTGCAAGCATTACTGCAATACGCGAAGACGATGTTGGATGCACCAGTCGAGCAGCAGGCACATAGCCGTGTGCAAGATCTCTATCAAGGGATTTGTATCTACATTCAAGAGAACTTCCATCGCCCAATCACGCGTGACAGCATTGCGTCGAGATTCAGTATTTCCTCGAACCATTTGTCGCGCTTGTTCCGTCAGCAGGGGCACATGACCTTGGCAGACTACATTACTTGGGTACGCGTGGATCGTGCGAAGTTTATGCTCAAGAAATACAACTTCAAACTCAATGACGTGTCAGTGCGCTGTGGATTTAAAGACGTGAACTATTTCTGCCGAGTATTTAAGAACCGTACAGGCAGAACGCCGACGGAATATCGTGGTTCGATTTAAGCCTTCAGTCAGAGTGCGTAAATCATAGAGAAGTTTAGGCGAGCAGCCTCGACATGGCGTACATCAGCAGCGCTTGTAAGTCGACGCTGCTTTTTGTTAGTAGTAGGCGTTCCGCCATTTGATCGGTAAGCAGATTTCGTGTGAGGTTAGTGGCCGCAATGATCTGTTCTCTGGTCGGCTTTTCTGGCATCACCAGTGCTATAGCCAGATGAACATCACCCATCTTTGAAGCCCAATCCATCGACTTGTCATTTGCAATAACGGCAATGGAAATATGGTCAACACCTGAAAACATCACATGCGGTAGAGCGATCCCCGGAGTCACGCAAGTTGATGAACGTTCTTCTCGTTTAATAAAAGCAAGGATCAGTTCGTCAGGATGAATGGGGTGGATCAGCTGAGCTAATCCTTTAAGGCATTCAAACTTGGTGAGCTCGGTATGCGCTTTGGCGTAGTGCCATTTGATTTCACAAGGTGGGCAAATTTGCGGTAAACGCTCGGCCAGTTGGCTAGAAAACTCATAGTTGATATGAGATCCCACCACCGTAAAGTGTTCAGCAATCATGTCTTTGATGACGAAGCAGGCCAGCTCTGCGTCAATGCCAATCGCTGTGATTTGACACAAATCACCTTGTTGTAGACCTGCTTGCAAAATCGCCACGGACTTGGTGAGTTCCGCAACACGATTTTGCGTTACATTAATGATATGTAAGGTACTTTTGAACTTCTTTGCCACTCGATTGAGTGGCTGAGTAAGGTGCGCACTGGCATTTGCATTATCGACGAAAAAGGTGATTTGGTATTCGTTCATCTGCAAATTTAGTCGCGGCAGTGGACGAGGAATACTTTGTCGACGTTCAGCAAAACCTCTTCAATGGGGATTTGAATTTTGCGCGTCCCTTCGAATCGGCCAGGTTGTTCTATCTCAATATCCGACACGATCAAAACCCGATCCGCTTGAGCAATATCGTGAGGAGTGAGCTGATTCTCTATCCCCATCGCACCTTGCGTTTCTACTTTAATTTGCACGTTATGTTTTGGCGCAGCTTTCATTAGTGCATCTGCAGCCATATAAGTATGAGCGATGCCTGTAGGGCATGCTGTCACCGCTACGATTTTCATGTTCTATCCATTTTATTTTTTGTGGATATTAGCACAGCCACCGCAGATTGAATTGATTTGAGCTGGATTAACGCAAGAGCTCTATCACAGTTTGAATCTCATGTTACATTAATCCAGTTAATGCACTTTTAGTCCTATATATCAAAGGGTAGGCACTGGTTAATCTATGCCCAAATAAAATGAGTAGGAACGCATACGAGCCAGGGGATCCTGTATCTCAAACTCACTTGGGTATATATTCGAGCGTGAATATTGGAAGGTAAAACAATGGACATCACAAACCTAATTGAGCTGGAAACGATATGTTTAGATCTAAAAGCTCAAACCAAAGATGAAGCGCTCAAAGAGCTGGTCGAGATGCTAGAGGCCGCCGGCAAGCTTAATAGTCAAAGCCAGTTCTTGGCAGATATCTGGAAACGAGAAGAGATCGGTAACACAGGATTTGATGATGGTATTGCGATCCCTCATGCCAAAAGTGATGCTGTAGCGAAACCGGCTGTCGCGGTCGGGATCAGCCGTAATGGGATTGATTATGGTGCCGAAGATGGCGAGCTGTCCGATGTGTTTTTTATGCTGGCGTCCCCAGATGGTGATGATCATCATCACATTGAAGTATTGGCACAAATTTCCACCAAAATTATCGAAGACGGCTTTGTTGAAAAGCTCAAGTTGGCTCAATCGCGAGAAGAAGCGCTTGAGATGCTGACTGATATTCAAACCCAATCCAATGAATTTCTCCCAACTTCTTTAGAATTTGCATCAGAACCTCTGAGCCCTTGGGCGCAAAAACTTGGCCGCATTAAAGAGCACTTGCTGTTTGGCACATCCCACATGATCCCGTTTATCGTTGCGGGCGGAGTGTTGTTGTCGTTGTCGGTGATGATCTCTGGTCACGGTGGTGTACCACAAGAGGGCATTTTGGCCGATATTGCCCAAATGGGGATTGCTGGCCTGACATTGTTTACTGCCGTTCTTGGCGGTTACATTGCTTATTCCATTGCCGACAAGCCGGGCCTTGCGCCGGGTATGATTGGATCTTGGATTGCGGTCAGTCATTACAATACGGGTTTTTTAGGTGCAATTGTGGTCGGCTTTTTTGCTGGCTTTGTCGTTTGGCTATTAAAGAAAATTCAGCTACCAGACAGCATGAGTTCGCTTGGCTCGATTTTTATTTATCCGCTAGTCGGTACGTTTGTTACTTGCGGCGCGGTGATGTGGGTGATAGGCGCTCCGATTGCCAGCGCAATGACCACCATGAACGAGGTGCTGACGGGCATGGCGGGCTCAGGCAAAGTGATGCTCGGAACTGTGCTTGGGGCCATGACCGCGTTTGATATGGGCGGCCCAATTAACAAAGTGGCGACGTTGTTTGCTCAAACCCAAGTGAACACGCAACCATGGTTGATGGGCGGGGTCGGTATTGCGATTTGTACGCCGCCATTGGGGATGGCACTAGCCACGTTTTTGGCGCCGAGTAAATTCAAGCGAGATGAACGCGAAGCGGGGAAAGCCGCAGGTATTATGGGGATGATCGGTATTAGCGAAGGTGCGATTCCTTTTGCCGCTGGTGACCCTGCTCGCGTGCTACCCGCTATTGTGGCGGGTGGCATCGTCGGTAACGTGATCGGCTTTATGTTCCACGTAATGAACCATGCTCCATGGGGCGGTTGGATTGTTCTCCCTGTTGTGGATGGAAAAATTGGTTATATCATCGGCACGATTGCGGGCTCAGTTACCACGGCATTGATCGTGATTGCACTAAAGAAAACCGTGACCGAAGATGAGAGTTACACAGGTCATTCTCAGGTATATGGTTCCGTTCAAGGCGAAGGTGAGGCGGATGTTTTGGCGGTTACATCTTGTCCATCAGGTGTGGCACATACGTTCTTAGCGGCGAAGTCATTGGAAAAAGCGGCTTGTGCACTCGGCATTAAGATTAAAGTCGAAACCCAAGGGGCGAATGGCGTCATCAACCGAATTACCGAGAAAGACATCGAGAAAGCGAAGTTTGTGATCTTTGCTCATGATGTCGCGATCAAAGAACCGGAACGTTTTCGAAAAATAAAAGTGTTGGATGTGACGACCAAGGATGCCATGTTGAACGCTACGGCTTTGTTGCAAGCACGTAGAGTGTCTTAGCATATAACTTCTGAGAAATTTTTCCTTAATAACCCTGCTGACTGCTTCGGTTTTTACTCCAACATCGTGCTCCGATTTTATTTGTGCCGCGAGTGAAGGATAAATTACGAGTAATGTTTTCAATTCTTTAGTAGCATGTTACAAAACATTTCAGTCAGGTGAACTAAGGGAAGCGTGCAATGGAAAAACAACGAGTAGCATTTATTGGTTTGGGTGTCATGGGCTACCCAATGGCGGGCTATTTGAGCAAAGCGGGGTATGAAACCAAAGTATACAACCGCACCAAAGCCAAAGCTGATAAATGGGCTGCAGAATGCAATGGCATTGCGTGCGAGACACCGCGAGAAGCGGCAGAAGGTTGCGATATCGTATTTACTTGTGTTGGTAATGATAACGACGTACGCAGCGTGGTGTATGGTGAAGAAGGCTTGTTAGTTGGTCTCAAAGCGGGCGCGGTTTTGGTTGATCACACAACAACCTCGGCAGAACTTGCTGTGGAACTGGCGGATGCGTGTAAAAAAGTGGGCAATCACTTTATCGATGCGCCAGTCTCGGGCGGTCAAGCGGGCGCAGAAAATGGCGTCTTGACCATCATGTGCGGTGGTGAACCGAATGTATTTGACCATGTTGCACCTGTGATGGATGTGTACGCGAAACAAATCACTCTACTGGGCGAAAATGGTCAGGGACAGCGTTGTAAAATGGTAAACCAAATCTGTATTGGTGGTATTTTGCAGGGCTTGAGTGAAGCACTTTTGCTTGCGCAAAAATCGGGCTTAGACATTGAACAGGTTGTCGAGACGCTGAAACACGGCGCTGCTGGTTCATGGCAAATGGAAAACCGTGCCACGACCATGGCGCAAGACAAGTTTGATTTTGGCTTCGCGATTGATTGGATGCGCAAAGACCTTGGCTTTTGTTTGGAAGAAGCTGAGCGTGTTGGGCTTGAGCTTCCATTGACTAAGATGGTCGACGAGCAGTACGCAGGCCTTCAACGTGAAGGGCTTGGCCGTATGGATACGTCAGTACTGATTAAGGCTGTAGCCAAAAATCAGTAGTAGATGAAGAACTCTTTGGTATCGAAGAGTTTGAAAAAGTCTAAATTGATCATATCGAATTTCTCTTAACTGGGAGGCGCAACGTGCGCCTCCCTTTTTATTTACTATGGAATATTTGCTGTGGGTTATTTCGCTAAACCTAACGCCAGTTCTAAGCCTTTGCCGTAAGCTTCGTCCGCTTGGTAAGCGTGGTTGACGTGACGTTCTTTAATGAAGTCTGGCACACCATCCATCGCTCGTGCGGTATTATCAAACAGCGCTTGGCGTTGCTCTTCGTTCATTAGTCGGAACAGGTCACCTGCTTGGCTAAAGTAATCCTCATCAACACGATGGTCGTAATGGTCAGCATGGCCGCTAATTCGCAATGGTGGCTCTGAATAATCAGGCTGCTCTGCCCACTCTTGTTTGTAGTTTGGCTCGTAACCTAGTGTTGAACCGAAGTTACCGTCAACTCGCATTGCGCCGTCACGATGGTAGCTGTGTACCGGACAACGAGGGGCGTTAACTGGAATTTGGTGATGGTTTACACCTAGGCGGTAACGCTGTGCATCTCCGTATGCAAACAAACGGCCTTGCAGCATTTTGTCTGGCGAGAAACCAATTCCAGGAACGATAGCTGCCGGGTTAAACGCGGATTGCTCAACTTCTGCATAGAAGTTTTCTGGGTTACGGTTCAGTTCAAACTCACCTACAGGGATAAGTGGATAATCTTTTTGAGACCATACTCTTGTTAGGTCGAATGGGTTGAAGTTAACTTCGTCGGCTTCTAATTCTGGCATGATCTGTACGTACATTTTCCATTTCGGGAAATCCTGACGCTCAATCGACTCATACAAATCGCGGTGATGGCTTTCACGATCTCTGCCCGCCAGCAGTTGTGCTTCCTCATCGCTGATGTTCTTAATACCTTGCTGAGTTTTGAAGTGGAACTTCACCCAGTAGCGTTCATTTTCAGCGTTGATAAAGCTGAATGTATGGCTACCGAAGCCGTGCATGTGACGGTAGGACGCAGGAATACCACGATCACTCATGACGATGGTTACTTGATGGAACGCTTCTGGCAGCGATGTCCAAAAATCCCAGTTGTTGGTCGAGCTGCGCATGTTGGTGCGTGGATCGCGTTTCACCGCGTGGTTGAGGTCAGGGAACTTCAACGGGTCACGTAAGAAGAAGACTGGCGTGTTGTTGCCGACTAAATCCCAGTTGCCTTCTTCGGTGTAAAATTTTAGGGCGAAACCACGGATGTCTCGTTCTGCATCCGCTGCGCCGCGCTCACCCGCAACGGTCGTAAAGCGAGCAAATAGCTCGGTCTTTTTACCAACCTCAGAGAAAATTTTTGCACGAGTGTATTTTGTAATGTCGTGAGTCACGGTGAATGTGCCGTAGGCACCAGAACCTTTTGCGTGCATACGACGCTCAGGGATCACTTCACGATCAAAGTGCGCTAGCTTTTCTAGAAACCAGACATCTTGTAGGAGTTGAGGGCCACGTGGGCCTGCTGTCATCACGTTTTGGTTATGAGCAACTGGGCAACCTGCCGCAGTCGTTAGCTTTTTGTTTGTCATTCTTATTTCCCTCCAGGGATTCATCAAAACCTTAGAATCTGAAAGGAAGATTATTACGGAAAGTCATGAGGTTAAAGCTGATAATGCTTATCAATTCAATAGGTGGTGACTATGGCCGAAAAGTCACAGAAATCAGAATTGGACTACATTTTAGTTGTTGATTTATCTTAGGATTTATTAGCAACAATCAAGAATAATTGGTAGAGATAGAAGAGGCATGAATGATTGAATTTATAAATGAATACTTGCGCTCTATTTCGATAAAAAACGTCCCTTTGATGCGATTGAGACAACGTTATTTGTCTTCAATCCAAGCCTCAAAGGGACGATTAAATTAAGCGTAGTTCACTTCAATTTGTTCGGCTTTCTCGAAAGCAGGGTGCGTCGCAAGTTGTTTACCGTAACGAACCATATTCGGGAATTGTTCTGCTAGGCCAAACATCTGTACTAACTCAACGATGAAAGACATCATGATGTCTGCACCCGTCAATCGCTCTTCTACGAGGTAGGTTTTTCCTTCCAACGCTTGTTCGAAGTAGCTCAATACATTCATTGCTTCTTTGTCGGCGTATGCAGGCAAAAACTGCATCGAGTTCGGCTCTTTACTGATGAATATTTTCAATAGCATCGGCAAAATAGCGGAGCTTTCTGCAAAGTGCATCCATTGTAAATATTCAGTATGCGCTTTTGTACCACGTTTAGGGGCAAGCGCTCCATCGCTGTACTTTTCAATCAAGTATTCAGTCATGGCTCCTGATTCAATAATAAACTCACCATCATCTTCAAGGAGTGGCGACTTACCAAGTGGATGAACGCTCTTTAGTTCTGGCGGTGCCATGAAAGTCACTTTGTCACGAACGTAAGGCACGATTTCGTATTCCACGTTGAGCTCTTCAAGTAACCAGATAATACGCTTAGAGCGTGACTGATTCAGATGATGAAGTTTTATCATTTGTTATCCCTTCCTTATTGCGGGTTGTTATAGTGGGTCGTTGATTTTTACAACAAGCTTGCCAAAGTTTTTGCCTTCTAGCAGACCGATAAATGCCTCTGGCGCATTGTCTAGACCTTCTACTAGATGTTCGCGGTATTGGATCTTTCCTTCAGCCAACCACTGATTGATATCTTGAGCGAACTCACCGTAACGGTGACCGTAGTCATCAAAAATGATAAAGCCTTGTACCTTGATTCGTTTCGTCAGTAGCTTACCCATTAGCAGAGGTAGATGGTCTGTGCCTTCAGGCAATTCTGTTGCGTTGTATTGAGAAATCAATCCACATAAAGGGATACGTGCACTGGTATTGAGGAGTGGCATGACAGCTTCGAATACTTTGCCGCCCACGTTTTCAAAGTAAACATCGATGCCGTTGTAGCATGCATCTTTCAATTGTTGTTCGAAATCATCTGCTTTGTGATCGATACACTCATCAAAGCCTAAAACCTCTTTTGCGTAGCGACATTTTTCTTCGCCACCGGCGATACCAACTACTCGGCAGCCTTTGATTTTACCGATTTGACCAACTGTCGCGCCGACAGGGCCCGTTGCTGCAGCAACTACAATGGTTTCACCTGGTTTTGGTTGGCCAATATCCAACAAACCCATGTATGCGGTAAAGCCAGGCATGCCTGCAACACCCAGAGCGTATGATGGGTTTTGTGGCTCTTTGCCTAATTTAATCACCATCTCTCCGGTAGAAATTGCGTAGTCTTGCCAACCCACGGTGTACGCAAGTACCCATTCACCCGCCTCATAGTCCGGGTGGTTTGATGTTTCTACCTGACAAACGGTGCCGCCAATCATCACATCGTCTAGCGCTACTGGTTCTGCATAAGATTCTGCATCGCTCATGCGACCGCGCATGTATGGATCTAGAGAGAGGTAAACCGTTCGCAGCAGCATTTCTCCTGCCTGTGGAACAGGTTTTGCTACTTCCTCTAGGCGAAAGTTTTTAGTTGTAGGAGCACCATGTGGGCGTGATGCTAGGACTATTCTACGATTGGTTGCGTTAGTCATGTTTATCTCACTTATAGATTAGACCGGTCGTCTAGTGTTCGTTCCAAAATATCCCGCTCTTAGAGCGGGAAGATTTAGTGTGTACCAAAAGGTTAATAGCCCAAATGAAACACGTGTAGGGTATTCATCTTACTTTAACGTTACTTGTTATGGGCAAGTACGCGTGTTTTGCAGTAGATGTTGAGTATAGGTCAGGCTTTGCGTGAGCGCTTCCTGATCTTGATACAGTTTGTTCAGTAAGCTTGCGCCATTCCAAAGATAATAAATCTGTCTGGCCAACAATGCGCTATCACCGTTTGGGATAGAGCCATCTTGAATACCGACATCAATACACTCTGCCATAGCTTGAATGGTCTTATCAGCGCCTCGACGCAGTGCGATACGCATAGGCTCCGATAAATCTGACACTTCGGCGCTTAGCTTCACTAACAAACATTTGTTTGCATTGCAGACATCATCTTCCACTTTTACCATTTCTTCAAAGTAGCTCATTAAGCGTTGGTAGCCATTGAGCTCGGTATTAGTGAAGCGGGCAGTCAATTGTTCAAAGTACTTGTTAAAGTAATCTTGAATCATTGCCTCACCAAACTGCTCTTTAGATTTGAAGTAATGATAAAACGAGCCTTTTGGCACTTCGGCCGTTTTTAGTAGCTCTGAAAGTCCAACACTCGTAAAACCTCGGGTAACAATCAATTCGTATCCGACGTCGAGAATGTGTTGGCGTGTGTCATTTGTTTTTGCGTTCATGGGCGGTACTATAAGATGAATTAGACCAGTCGTCTAGTTTTTTGTGGTCTACTTTTTGATCAATTCGTATTCGATAACAAATAGCTTATCGATATCCGGATAGATTTCTCGAATCAACTGTTTGAGTTTTGGCAACTCGATGGCTTCTTGTTCTGCGTGAAACTCGTTGATTTCATCAAAGTTTAATGGCTCAACAGACAAGATCTTGATATCACAAACCTTACGATCGGTTTCCAACGTGAACACTTCTACTTCTGTGTTTGGTACATAGTGACTTTCTGATTCGTCACGAATAGTGATGGTCTTTTGGCCAGAAGTGATCAATGGCGTGAGAAATTCGAAAAAGGTAATTTTTGTTGGATGAGATGACATGAGGCTCTCTTTTCTCCGGGTTATTTGGCAAGATTATATACCCAAATAACCCAAAGGTGTTTGCCTAACAACAGGTGCGTCACCTGCCGGAGAGTCTACGCACGAGAGCGAGATGTTCGAAAGAGGGTAATCGCTTTGGCACCAAAGTATCCAAGGATCATACCAATCCAGTTGGTACTCAAATCGTCAAAGCTGAATGAACGGCTTTCAATAAACAACTGGCTAAATTCTTCCGCCGAGATGATCAGCAGTAAGCAAAACAGCAGTCGAATCCCGAACGCATCCATTTTGGTTGCGTGGGTAAAGCGAGGGAAGGTAAACACAGCGAGAAAACCAATCAACATGCTAAACGTAAAATGCAGCGTGCTTGAGCCTCCAACATAGTTTTCCATATTCAGATAAACGGCATGATTTAGCTCTGAACTCTTCCACAAAGAAAGGCCGATTGTCAGTAGAGATATAGAAATAAAACCTAAACGTGCGATCGTCGAAGTCATCGTTAGCCCACCGGAAAGAAGCCTAAATAGCGTTTTACAAAATAGAGCGCGGCAAGGTTTTGGATCGCCATGCCGATCGCCATTGCCCATGCCGCCCCCAGAACGCCGTAGCTTTGGCTAAGAAAAACCAAAAGAGCGATGGAAATAGTGCCTGAACAAATCGTGATGTATTTCATCGTTCTCTCATGGCCGCTCATTAGCAATAAAAATCCTACCGAGCCAGTGGCGATATTGACCAGCTGCCCTAAAGAAAGGACAACTAACAGCGGAGCTGCCGCAAGAAATTCATCACCAAAAAGCTGCATGACGAATTCAGGAAATAGGGTGCAAACCAAGACAGGAAGTAAAGCTGCGCCAATGTTTGCACGACAAGCCCATCGACTTAAATTTCGCAGTTTATCCAGCTTTCCCTCTTTAAAAAGAGAGGCGAACATTGGGGCAACAACGAAGTTAATGGTAATCAGTACAAAGCCAATCAGTAGCGATGTTCGTTGCGCTGCTGCTAACAACCCTAGCTCCGTGGTAGAAATGAAAAAACCAGCAATAACAATGCTTCCCCATTGGAGGATATTGGTGAAAATGCTGCCAATCCACACTTGCTTCGCAGAGGAGATCAGTTCGATATTTGTTGTCGGGGTCGGCTTTTGATATTGACCAGAGCTAAACCATTTAGTCGTTGAAGCAATACTGACGATCAGACTCGCCAGCAGCAATGCCGTCATTAGGCTGTTGATGTTTTGTAAGTGCAGTGTGCTCAGGCCAATAATGAACAAAACCATGAGCACACTGACGCCGAGTTGAAGCGCGAATAGGGATGGCACCACCATTTTACTTGCTTGTAAAACACGGCTGTTGGTTTGTCCTAATACGAGGAAAGGTACGCACATCAGCGCGAGCGTAATCGCCACTATTGGACTGTTGGTTTGATTCAGTTGATTTGGAAACAGGTAAAAGCCGACAAATAGAGTAACGGCTGCCATGAAACAAAATGTGATACTGCGAGTTAAAGCCGTCCAATAGTTGTCACTTTGCTGTTGAATATCTCCGTTGCTAAACGCGATAGCGTTGAATCGGACTAAAGCAACGTCAAAGCCTCGCTGAGAAATAATGGCTGTGAGCGATACGAGATTGAACAAGAAGAAAAACTGACCTGAAGTGGATGCATCGGTTGTGCGCGACACGATGAGCGTAAGCAAAAAGGCAAATAATGCACTGAAAACTCGCGTGATTGCCGTTTTCATGCCGAGTGACAGCAAGTTCTTTTTGCCACTCGGCATAAGTAGCAGTTTTTGTTGAATGGCTTGAAACATTCTATTTCTCTAACTGTAAATGTTGTTTAGAGCGAGGCGTTGTTTTTCTTCACTGAACGTCTCATTCAACTCGGTGGTGTATTGGCGAAAATCAATGTCATCATAGTGATTGATGCAATGTGTCATTTGCTTTGCCATGTCTTCCGGTGTTTGCGCCAAAAAAGGATAGTTGAGATCTTTTGTGGCACCAATGGAACGAATCACCATAGGGAGGTGCAGCTTCGCGGCTTCTAGAATCGTTAAAGGCATACCTTCCCATGCGGCGGTATGTAAATAGAGATCGGAGGCCTGCAGTTTCTTAACCACTTCATCTCGAGGAAGCATACCCGTTACTTGTACGTCTTCGGCTCTTAACGCTTGCTCTAGCTCTTTGTCTCCTCCTCCAATCCAAGTAATGTCTAATTGGCGATTGAGTGCAAATCGATTCAAGCAACGGAGTGTGTTAAGTAAAAATTGAGGGTCTTTCTGTGGTGCGACGCGCCCTAAAACAACAATGTTCAATGCAGCTTGATGGTCTCGGCCGACACGCGTCGCACTTTGATAAGAAACGTAGTTGTTCAGCAGTTCCGCTCGTTTTGCTCCAATGCTAATGGCTAAATCACATTCGCGCTGACTGCAGCCTGCCACCACGTCAATTTTGTTGAGCATCACCTTTTCTAAAGCTCTGTATAGTTGGCGAGCGAAGCCTGAAATATCTTCTCGTTCAAACGCATAGCAGTGCGGGGTATACACCAAGCGGGCGTGGTTGAGTTTCAAAAATCGACCTAAAAACCCGGCTTTGCTAGAGTGCAAGTGCACAATATTGGGTTTTATGTCATTGATGGTTTGATTGGCGTCTCGCACAAACTGCAGAAGCCCACCTTCCACCCATTTCGTTTGAGCAAAAACATCGTGATTGCTGTCTTTGGTTAAATCATTGTGACGCGCTCTAGCAAGCAGAAAGTGTTCATACGGTTCATGTCGAGATGAATGTACATAGCTGTACAGTGCGGTTTGAACACCGCCACCAAAGGCTTCGGTAATATGCAGTACTTTTTTCATGCTGACTTTGTCCCTGGAGTTTTTAACCACTTGGTTTTGAAAGCTTCTCGTTCTTGCTGCGAGTAAATATGGCGATAAAGCGGTAAGTCATACATGTAAAACAACTTAGAAAAATCGTAATGCTGTTTAAAGTATTGGTGGATGTTGGAATACCATTTGTTCTTTGCTTCATTGCTGTTTTTCAGAACAAAGTTGTCGACATTTAGGAAGTCTCCAATCTCTTTGTCAAGGGAACTCAGTTGCTCGCACTTAATCAGAATGACGCTGGCTTTGTCATTGTTGAACGTAAAAAATGGTTGAGTGTTATCGATCTCTTGGCGCATGACATCGATGCTGAAGTTACGTTTTAGCTCGTTATCGAACCAATCTGCGAAGTAGTTCAGGTTGATGTAGTTATCAAAGCAATGCTCGAGATGCTTGTAGGTCACTTCCATATCGCGGTGGATGGCATCGTTCTTTTTGCCTTCGATAAATTGCAGATGCAAATCTTGGAAAAAACGGGAGAAAACCGTCGCAATCGGGTCACGGATTAATGTAACGATCTTGATTTGCTCGCGCTTTTGCAAAATGCGCTTGCGTTGATTCAGAACCAAACGGTACATCGCGCGATTTTTAAAATCGAAGAATTTACTCACATCCTTTTTGTTGTGGTACATGTGAAATTCTTCATGATCGTCAAACGTGTGGATGTGATAGCTCGGAATGTTACGCGCTTCCAAAGTATGCTCGATAGACGATGAGCCCACTTTCCCCATTTGATACACCAAGATGAAGTTATCAGCCCGAAGTTCTCGGTTCTTTTCAAATTGTCGAGCGATAGAGTATTTCATTGATCAAATCCTTGATTATTAAAATTCGTGACTTTTATTGACTGGCAGCGAATGGATGACTGTCTGAGGTTCTGGTGTTCGTTTTCGACTGATCATAACTGGCAACAAAAGTATCAAAATGATGGTGGTATTTACGGCAACGAAGAACACCATGATGAGGGCGTAAACCGCGAGTAAAAGACTTTTTCTGTTGTCATCGATACTGCGAAAACAAAATTTGATGAAAAGAAAGTAGCCTCCAAACAGAAACGCAATGCCGAGCAAACCGTATTCGATGGCGGTATCGAGCACAAAGTTGTGGGTGTAAATTGCTAATTCATCGTAGTTGAAGTAATCGATCATAAAGTTGGGCAGCATTTTGGCGCCCACGCCTAAAATAGGGTGCTGCGTTAAGATATCCATGCCGTTTGCGAGTAGCAGCTTGCGATGCAAGTTGGACACCCATCGCGCTTCACTTTGGTTGGCAAACAAAATGTCTTCTTGAGTGATCTCCAGTTTATCGGCAAGAGCATCAAAACCGACGTAGAGCGTGGTAGAGACTGTTCCAATAACCACAAATGCCAACGCCAAGAGAAGCATCCATGTATAGGTTTCACTGATGGTTTTTCGCATCCAGTTTTTAATAAAAATCTGATCGAGAAAAAACAGCAAACAAAAGCCCAGCAGAGCTTTTCGTTCTTGAGATAACACGAGTAGCGAAAATGCAACTAGCATCAAAAAAGGGAACAGGCGAATTTTGTCGCGATACAAATAGAGTAGCGAGCACAACACTCCAAATCCGTATTTACTGACCCCGAGTAATTTAAATCCGCTTTGATAGCCTTGGGCGAAGTGCCATGCTGCGACTAGACCACAGATGATAAAAAGTAGGTAGGTGAAATAGACCATCACTCGCTCATCATCAAATGCACCGTAAGCGTAAAGTAAGCTCAGTAGACAAAGAATGGCTAGCCACTGAACGGTTTCGATCAATAGTGGAGCCAAAGGCACTCTGTTCAACAAGCCATTGATAAATACATATCCAGTAAACAGTACCAAGAATCCGATACATGGATGCAACAGTTGCTTTGCTCTTCCTTCCAAAATGATCAAGGCGATTAAGCCAACAGAAAGCAAACTTGCGATATCGGAAGGCGCAAGTGCCACGCCACCTACAGCGAATTTCACTGGGACAAAAAACAGTGCCAGAGCAATAGCTGCAAGGAGTGGAACGGTATTACTTATCGGTACAGAGCTGTTGGTAGATTCCATAATAGCCCTCTCGAAATTTGTCGATGGTGTAGAGTTTTGCTCGGTTGACGGAATAATGACTTGCCGAATTGTAAAGAGCCGCGTCTTCGCAAAGCTTTGCAACCTTTTGCGCAAGCAGATTGCTATCACCGACTTCGAACAGATATTTTGAGCTGCCGGTAACCTCATCTAATCCCGGAACATTGGACGAGAGTACGGGCAAACCTGCTGCCATCGCTTCTACGGCGGCGAGCCCGAATCCTTCAACGTGGGAAGATTGCACGTAGATATCCATATCGCTGAGAAAGAGAGGAATATCGGATACGACTCCGTGAAAATGCACGCGAGGTAAAACGTTTAACGATTGAGCAAGTCGTTGAAGCGAGGCTTTTCTATCTCCATCTCCGGCAAGGTGTAAGTGGTAGCACTCAGGCAGTTTTGCGATGGCGTGAATTAACGTTTCGTGATCTTTGTGTTCATGTAGTCGGCCAACCATGCCAATGTTGATGGTTGCTTTCTCGCTGAGAACGTGGGCTTGTTTAGCCGTCATCGGGAAGCGATTTAAGTCGACGCCGTTATGTACAACTCGATACTTGTGTTGGTACCGAGGCATGAACTTCACCAATTCTTCTTGAACTTTTTCACTGATGCTAACGGTATAGTGGTGACCCCAATAGAGGACATATTCTATGAACTTAAACAGAGGGTAATCTCTGCGTCGGTTGTAAGAGCAGTGCTCTGTTTGAATGCGTTTTTTCCCGATCGCAAGCAGCGCTAGGTAAATAGACGGATACAGGTGTCCGTGAACGAGATCTGGCCAGCGTAGTAGTGACCATTTTTCCGATAGAGACAGTGTCTGCCAGTTAAAGCATTGGATTCCCTGTGCGGAGAGTTGTTCCAAATAGTCGTTCTCAGCACACAACACGAGGATCTTGATTTCATACTCGGGATTATGCTCGAGCACCAAGTCCACTAAGAACTTTTGCGCCCCACCATTTTGAGATAGGTCGTTGATGATGTGTAAAATTTTCGTCTTCATCATTGCGCCATTTGATACTTTTGTTTGAGTTCGGAAATTTCACTTGAAGTAAAAAAGTGGGTCGTCAATTTGGATGACAACATTTCCTCAATAAACTCAGGTTTAGGTTGATAGCTGTTTTTGAACTCATTGATCAGCGAGGAGTACCATTTGTTGTTTGATTGGTTGTCGTGGACCACATCAACTGGATAGCCGAGAAACTCGCCAACGGTAGCTGGTGATTGCTTCAGCTTGTCACTTCGAATTACGAGCAGAGAAAAGTTGCGTTGTTGGTAGGTTTGGCAACCAGCTTCATGATCGAACGGTTTATTGAACACGTCGATCCCTGTTAGCGTTTTGATTTCATTATCAAACCACTCCAAAGGGTAGTGGTGATTCATGTGCTCTTCGAAAGCTTCTTGCAACAATTGCGGACGCTCAGAGCGAATTGCACTGTCGTCATTTAGGTATTTTTCTGCCATCCAGAAAGGTAACGATTGAAAGAACATCGAGATATTTCTACCAATCGGCTCTCTCACCAATGAGATGATGCGCACGTCTTGTTTACGTTTGAGCATGTGGCTCATAACGCTTCGCTTGAGCAGACGTTTTACATAATGCTTGTTTGGTTGATGCAGCTTCGCTCTCACTGGAGAGATCTGCTTGTTAGCATCAATCGCCATAAGGTCATGCAAATGAATCGAGTTAGGAATCGACTTTTCTAACGCACTCGAGCCGACTTTACCCATTTGATATATCAGCACCGGGCGTTCTTGGCTTTTTAATATCTGATACCAAGACGCATGTGGATTAGTAGGCGTATTTCTGGACATATAAAGTCTCTCCTTCCTTAGCTTTTGCTTGAGTGATAAGCACGCCAAGAGACGGTATTGAGTGTTGTATTTGTTTAGATAACGCGACATTAACCAGTGATGCTTTGGTGGACTCGGAACGAATCACTGTGATGAGTCCGTTCGCATATTGGCCTAAGATGAGCGCATCACTGACCGACAACAGTGGTGGTGTATCGATGATGATGCGATCGTATTTATCTTGAAAATGGTCCAGTAGTTTTTTGAAGCGATTGGATGCCAGCAACTCTTGTGGGTTGGGTGGCATCAGCCCAGCAGGTAGTACATCTAAATTGGCGTCATCGATGCGAACGATACAATCTTTTATTGCGGTATCCATCGTCAATATGTTGGTTAAACCTGGCTGGGACTCAGGAATATTGAATCGTTTGGCTAAAGATGGACGACGCAAGTCGCAGTCGATAATCAACACTTTCTCCATAGTCGAGAAGGACACCGCCATATTGATGCTGGTGGAGGTTTTGCCTTCCTCTGGAATCGCTGAAGTAAAAGGTAAGATCTTTTGCTTATTGTTGGTCAGCCTTAATAGCAACGACGTTCGAACAGAGCGACAAGCTTCGCTAAAGAGTTTTTCATCTTTATCTAAGTAGGCGGTATAACTTACCCCATTTTTTCGCAGGGTACGTTTTTTCACCATTGGGATAACCCCCAAGCATGTCACGCCTAGCTTATCTTGAACATCGTTTGAAGTGCGGATGACTTCTCGCAACGTTTCTAAAATGATCACCAATGCACAAGCGATAGCAAAACCGAAGAATGTGGCGATAAGCACCAGTTTCATTCGTTGTGGCGCGACAGGAAACAGTGGAATGATCGCTTTATCAGTAAAGCGAGCGGTCACATTTTTGTAATCGCTAGTAGCGCTGGTTTCTTTTTCTCGATTTAAGAAAGCTTCGTAAAGATCTTTGTTTGACTCTACTTCTCGTTTCAATTGCTCATAGCGCGCCTTTTGCGAACCCAATGATTGGAAATCTGATTTTTTTCTGTCCAGTTCTTCGCGCAACATGTCTTCTTGAGCTTTCGCTGCAAGTAAGTCTTGTTGCTTACTAAAAGAGATTTCGCGAATCAATTGCTGAGTTCGCTCTTGAATAGAGGCGAGTTGCGCTTTCGCTTGGACCATTCGATCGTGTTTTGGTCCATAACGTTGCGCCAGTTCAGAAACGTTCTTCGCAGCTTGGGCTTCTGAAAGTTTCAAATCACGAATCTGAGCTTGATTGGCAAACTCGTCAATGGACAGCAGGCTATCAAGATTCTGAGAAGATTTTCTTTTTAGTAGTTGGATCAAGGTTTGCGCTTCGATGCGCTTATTGACAGCGGTATTGAGTTTACGGTTAAGCTCTTCTAGTTCGTTGGCGTAGATGTCGTCGATGCCGTTGATATCAATCAAGCCTTCTTTGAGCAAAAACTCTTGCAAAGCATGCTCTGATTTTTTTAAGCGCTCTTCGAGTTTTTGAGAGTTATTAGTCAGCCACGTTGCTGCATTTTGAGTCACTACGAGCTTGGCTTCGAAGTTGGCATCAATATAGGCCTGACCAACTGCGTTCGCGATTCTTGTTGCTAACTTTGGATCGGCAGAACGAAAACTAATTCGCACTAACTGTGTGTTTCGAACAGGTTCAATTTCTAGCTTTCTTTTGAAGGCTTGAAGCGCTTGATAGTAAGACTCAGAGTATTGTGATGTCTCTTTTGGGCTAGGAGAGACATTCAATAAATCTTGTACTAACGGGACAGCTTTGATGTCGTCGATTTTTTGTTTTAGTCCACCGGAGCTCGTAAATTCAGGGTGTTGAGTTAAATTCAGTTCATTAATGACTTTGTCGGCAATGTGGTTGGATTTCAGAATAGCGATTTGTGTTTGAAAGTACTCTTTCTTGGTCGTATCTACGCCGTACACTTCTTCAATCGATAACGCACTTTTTTGCTCTTCTTGAATCAATAGCGTTGCTGTTGCTTGGTAAATGGATGTTTTGGAGTAGATGTACCAAGTGCACGTCAATGAGAATATAAGCGTGAACGCAGCAATGCTAAGCCAGTTTTTTTTCAGCGTTTTAAAGTGATGGCCAAAACGAATCAGTTCCACTTTGTTCATCTGGAAATTGTTGGGATGAGTTCCGTTCATTTGATTACCTGTCACTAGAAGAAGCTCTGATCAATAAAGACAATGTCACCTGGTTCAACCGTGCGCTGCATACTTACGCCTTCTACGGTTTTGCCAGTTTTGTGTTTGGTTAAGTTAATGCTTTTACGTGAAGCTCTATCGGTGAGCCCGCCAGCTAGTGCGATGGCTTTTTCTATCGTCAGTCCTGGTCGATACTCAAATCCTCCGGGTTTACGAACTTCGCCATTGACGTAAAACAAACGGAAGTAATTGATTGTCACCATGACTTTCGGGTTGATTAGATAGTCACCTTTTAAGCCCGTTTCGATTTCGTACTTGAGCTGTTTTGGAGTTTTATTGATCGCTTTGATTCGTCCTAGGTAAGGGTAATCAAAGTAACCATCTGACGTGATGAGGATGTTTTTAATAGAAAGATCTTCCTCCCCGTAAACTTGCACTGAAATAGTGTCACCAGTATCGAGTAGGTAATCTTGTTCGTTTGAATTCGCGCTAACAAAAGTACTGAAAAGTAGCAGAGCTAGGCCAATTAACTTGAATAATGGATTCATTAACATTCCTTGTTACAACGAAAATTGCGCGCTTAACGTCCAGACATTTTGGTCGTAGCTATAACCTGAACGATTGGATGTTTTGTCTTGATATTGCCAATCCGCTTTCAATTGAATCCCGCGTCTAATTTGATAATCAACGCCAGCTGAAAGGGTATATCGTTCGTCGTTTCTCGTGATGCCGGTGTAATCATCTTCTTGATAAATGCCACCTAAACGAGTGGCTAAATAGCTGTTCCAATCGTGTTTGATATCTAGGCGATAACGAGTCTGTAAGTTGTAGTCACCATCTTGGTCAGGGTTGACGGCTGCTTGGGTAGTTTTGACCGTCACCAACGTTTGCTCTTGTGGTAGCCATTCAAATCCGATATCCCAGCTAAAGCCTTTGAAGGTTTCTCGTTGTTCACTATCAAAGTCTTTAACTTGATAGCCAAGCTTTGCGATACCTTGGGTTTTCCCCGATATTTCCCACTCAGCACCGGTGTAGTAAAAGCCGGTGTCGCTGTCTTTTGATGCAGCGCGAGGGTTTTTATTAAGGTACTCGGTGAAGACTTGTTTTGTCCCAACTAACCAATAGGTTTTAGGAGTCGCTCTAAGGTAAAACTCAACGTGGGCGTTTGGGGCGCGGAAGTCGTTGTACTTAGTTTTTGCGTTGGGCTTGCCAGGTAAACCGTTACGATAATTTTGGTAAGTTTTATCGCTGTAGCCTAAGCCAAATTCGAATCGTCCTTTCGCACCAGCAGAGCCAAACACGTAGTTGGTTTTCAAATCATTACGGTAAAACTCGATAGGTGAATCGAGAAGGTTACCTTGTCCTTCAGTGATGTCTTCACCGCGGATTTCATGCAATGCCTGAAAACGATAATCCACGACTAAACGATGACGATGATTGAATTCAAAAAAATTGGTGAACTGAAAGGTATGGTCATCGTAATCATTCTTATCGTCCGAAGAAAAGCCCGCTTTCAGCTTGTACTGAATGTCTGCGCGATATTGATTGCGTTCGATACGTGCCAACAAGCTAGGCTCTAGTCCCCAAATGTTTACGGATTCTATATCTTGAGATTTTTCCGCTTTGTTTATGTTGTCGTCGCCTTCGTAGAAGGCTTTGACCAATGGGATAAACTCAATGCCAGATTCAGTTTGATACGCCATTGGCTCTGCTAATGTAGCTGTTGAACAAAGGGCAAGCGCAAGTGCTGGAGTTGTTGTTTTCATCATCGCCGCCTTAGTACGCATTGGAGCCAGTAAAGCCTTTGAACACGGTAAGGAAGATGATTTTGATGTCCATCCAAACCGACCAATGATGGATGTAATCCAAATCAAACTCGACGCGCTTTTCCATCTTATCGAGCGTGTCGGTTTCGCCGCGATAGCCGTTGATTTGAGCCCAACCTGTAATGCCTGGTTTGACTTTGTGGCGCAACATGTAGCGGGCGACAATCTGACGATATTCTTCGTTGTGCGCAACGGCATGAGGACGAGGGCCAACGATCGACATAGTGCCTTGTAATACGTTGATAAACTGCGGCAGTTCGTCTAATGAGGTGCGACGTAGAAAACCACCAAACGGAGTAATACGAGGGTCGTTTTTCGTGGCTTGCTTGATGTTTGGGCCTTGATCCATCGTCGTCATCGAGCGGAACTTCCAAACTTCGATTTTTCGACCATCCAAACCATAACGATGCTGCTTAAATATTACAGGGCCTTTTGACGTCAACTTAATACCAATGGCGATAGCAAGCAGGATTGGTGATATCAACACTAAGATAATGCTAGAGAACAAAATGTCTTCGAAGCGTTTAATCCAGGATGAAACGCCAGCAAAAGGCGTATCGAACACGCTGAGAGTTTGAACTTGACCAATTTGATCCCAGCGAGAATGGAGCAGGTTGTAAGTAAAGAAATCCGGGATCAGATAGGTGTTCGCTGTGGTGTCGGAGAACTGGTTCAGGATGGAAGCAATGCGCTCTTTAGCATGCATTGGCATCGCAATGTATACGTAATCGACCTCACCTCGTTTTGCCCGTTCTAACGCTTGGTTTACCGCGCCTTTGATTGGGTATTCGGAGCTAGGCAATCTGTCGCTAGAGCGTTCGTCATAGAAGCCGTCAAATAGAACACCATGCTCGGTGTGGTTTTGAATCTCGTTGGCAAGGGTAATGCCGTGAGGGGTCTGGCCGATGATGATAGCGGTGCGTGTGTTGAATCCCATTTTTCGCAAATAGGCTAAAACGGTACGAAAGGTCACTCGCCACGCCAACAGTAATGCCGGCGTAATAGTAACCCATAACGCTAAGATACTGCGGTCAAACAAAGGGTAAACTTCGGAAAAGTAAAGCACCATGAAAAGTAGGGCGCTTGTCATTAACCACGATATGCAAACAATGAACATTTGCTCTCTAAACGAGCTTGTCCGCCATGAGCGATATAGGTTGCCGCTTTCCGCCATAAACAAAAATGAAATACCCCCGACGAAGGACAAGATGACGTAGTCCTTATCCATCGAGGTATTTGTGTCTTTCAATACTAGGAGCAGCATAAAGGTGACAATGACAGCAAGATCTGAGAGGCGATATAAAAAAGCGAACTCCATCTCATAAGAACGAATTAGTCCTTTGTGTTTCATGACCTAGTTTCCCTTCTAGCACGCTACCGCCATTGGGATGATTGCCCAATAGCCGTGTCGCGAACGTTTTAATTGATGAGCAGAGACATTTCTATGAATGTTTCTGAATTTCTGTAACGCATAAATTAGAAGGTAAGTTTAAAAATTCGTGTTGTTTAGGTAAGTGGAAATAAGAATGAAATTTAGACCTTTGGCTAAGTTTTGCTGTTTAGGAAAAAGCTGGTACTTGCTAAGCAGGGATGAGGAAAAGTATTAAGAAGCGAGTTTGATTATAAAAACTAAGGTTTAATTTCTTGATGGTCTAACGGATGACTTATTTACAGGGAAGTTAATGATTTAGTCTTGGGTGCGGAGTATGAATGATGAGTCCAACGAGCGAGTGATGTCGGTCATTTATGTGGTTTTGATACAAAAAATCCCTCTCAGGAGAGAGGGATTTATAACAACTATAGGTGAATAATTTATTCGAAATCTACGCCATTTTCTTTAAATAGACGTTTACAAGCACGACCATCACTATGGAATAGGTGACAACGGTGAGCCGGAATACCGATTTCCAATTTATCGCCCGTGTCGACAGCTAGCGTGTCTGGTTGACGATAGATCACATCCGCGTCTGCGCCTTCAAGGTTTAGGTATACCTGAGTTTCGTTACCAAGCTTCTCTACGATCATCACTTCACCGTGAATGGTTGCGTCAGCTTCGGTTGCAGAAAGTAGGTGCTCTGGGCGAATACCCAAAGACATGCGGTCGCCACGGTTAACGGTTGTACCATCTACAGGAATCCAGAATGATACGCCGTTAGATAGTTGAACTTTAACGCGTTCTGATTCTACTTCATCGATGAACACGCTCATGAAGTTCATTTTTGGAGAACCGATGAAACCAGCCACAAAGCGGTTCTGTGGGTAGTGGTAAAGTTCAAGAGGTTTGCCAACTTGAGAGACGTAACCACCATCTAGTACGACGATTTTATCCGCCATGGTCATTGCTTCCACCTGATCGTGTGTAACGTAGATCATGGTGCAGCCAAGTTGACGTTGTAGTTTGGTAATTTGCGCACGCATGTTTACACGTAGCGCGGCATCTAGGTTAGACAAAGGTTCATCTAGAAGGAATACGTTTGGTTGCGATACTAGTGTACGGCCGATAGCCACACGTTGACGCTGACCACCTGAAAGTGCTTTCGGTTGACGCTCAAGCAAGTGACCCAGTTGTAGGATTTCTGCTGCGTGTTCAACACGTTTGTCGATTTCTGCCTTGTCTGCTTTAGCCAGTTTCAGACCAAATGACATGTTGTCGTATAGGTTTAGGTGTGGGTATAGAGCGTAAGATTGGAAAACCATACCAACACCACGTTTGGATGGTTCGACGTCATTCATGCGCTGGTCACCAATATACAAATCACCTGAAGTAATGTCTTCAAGACCGGCAATGCAACGTAGAAGGGTAGATTTACCACAACCAGATGGACCTACGAAAACAACAAATTCACCTTCGTCAATCTGTAGGTCTACGTTTTTAGAAATCAGTACGTCGCCATACGCTTTACAAACATTTTTTAACGTGACACTCGCCATGTAGCTCGTCCTCGATCAATTTTTTTATTATTCACCGCTCATCATTATATGAATTATCTAGCGAGCAGTAACAGTAGGAATCGGTAAGTTATTGCGGTTGGTAAGAAAAGTAGGGTAGCACTTCAATGAAATGTCCTAAATAGAAGTGCTACCCATCATAGCCAAGTACGAGTTTCTCTCCCCCACATTATTCGTGTTGTCTCCCCCGTGAAATAATTACCACAAACAACACCAATAATGACATTCCACTCGTCTGGCAATGCAAAACCAGCAAATCTTTTTACCTAGCTAATAGGCACTGCTGGGAAAGGGTTCTTACCATCCACTCTTGGATGAATGCAGTTTCTAAGATTGTGCTATCTGCTACATCCTCCTAATCGAAATAATTGTAGGGGGAGTAGATGGGGAGGAGTAAAAAAGGAGGAGTAATGAAGCAGTTGGGCGGAAATCACATTATTGCACCGCCTAAAGTTGAAACCGATCACAGGAAGTATCCATTTTGTGATTTGAGTCTCTTACCCTTGGCGATTTAGATCACGAAAATACGTCATAATTGTAAGGGCGTAGGGATTAGGAGGATGAGACATATTGGATTATTTCAGATGATATATGTCGAAATACGGCTGAACCTCAATGGACTAGCCCTACATCAAAAATATAAAAAGGATACGAACATGAAAAAGTTAAGCGCTGTAGCACTAGGTACTCTTGTTGCTTTGGGTTCTTTTGGTGCTAATGCTGCCATCGAAGAAGGACAACTTACTATCTGGATCAACGGCGACAAAGGTTACAACGGCCTTGCTGAAGTTGGTAAGAAATTCGAAGAAGACACTGGTATCAAAGTAACAGTGGCTCACCCAGACGGCCTTCAAGATAAATTCCCTCAAACTGCAGCAACAGGTGATGGCCCTGATATCGTATTCTGGGCTCACGACCGTTTCGGTGGCTACGCAGAAGCCGGCCTACTAGCAGAAATCAAGCCTTCTAAAGCAATCCAAGAAGGCATCGTTGACTTTGCATGGGATGCTGTACGTTACGACGGCAAACTGATTGGCTACCCTGTTGCGGTTGAGTCTCTATCTCTAATCTACAACAAAGACCTAGTTCCAAACCCACCAAAATCTTGGGAAGAAGTTGCAGCGCTAGATGCAAAACTTAAAAAAGACGGCAAGTCTGCAATCATGTGGAACCTAAAAGAACCGTACTTCACTTGGCCTCTAATGGCTGCTGACGGTGGTTACGCGTTCAAATACACTTCTGAAGGTTACGACGTTAAAGACGCAGGCATCGCGAAAGAAGGCGTGAAAGACGCGATGAACTTCGTGAAAGGCTTGGTAGACAAAGGCGTTATCTCTGCGGATATGGACTACTCAGTTTCTGAGTCTGCGTTCAACCAAGGTAAAGCTGCGATGACTATCAACGGTCCATGGTCTTGGGGCAACATCGAGAAGTCTGGCATCAACTACGGCGTAACAACACTACCTAAGTTCCAAGGTCAGTCTTCTAAGCCATTCGTTGGTGTACTAACTGCTGGTATCAGCACTGCGTCTCCAAACAAAGACCTAGCGGTTGAATTCCTAGAGAACTATCTACTAACAAACGATGGCCTACGTATGGTTAACAACGACAAGCCTCTAGGTGCGGTAGCGCTTAACTCGTTCCAACGTGAGCTAGATTCAGATACTCGTATCGCTGCGACAATGGACAATGCGATGAACGGCGAAATCATGCCAAACATTCCTCAAATGAACGCATTCTGGGGTGCGGCTAAGAACGCAATCATCAACGTTGTTGACGGTCGTCAAACTGTAGATGCAGCTCTTGCAGATGCAGAAAAACAAATGACTAAATAATTCAGTAATACTTTTTTAAGGAGGGGGCAACTCCTCCTTACTTTTCTATATTTATTCTATATTCGCTAGCAGGTTCCCTATGCAGTCAGTTCAAGGTACAAATGCTATGACAGCACCAGAAGCCAGCCTTCCGAGCAGCAAAAAAGTGTTCATCAAATGGTCACTTTTAGGCACAGTCGGCATTCTCAATGGCTACGCAACAATCCTTATGTATTCTCGCGGTGAGATTGCGTTTGCACTACTTACGATCATTCTTACCGCTTTAGCGTTGTTCATTTTCGGTAGTAAAAAGACGTACGCACACCGTTACATTTACCCTGGTATTGCAGGGATGATTTTGTTCATCCTTTTCCCTTTGGCATATACCATCGGTTTGGCGTTTACTAACTACAGCGCGAAAAACCAACTCTCATTTGATCGTGCTCAGAGCGTCCTGTTAGACAGAACTTACCAAAGTGGTGATAGCTATCCATTCACTTTGTACAACACCGAGCAGGGCCACCAAATTGTGGTTGAGAAAGATGGCGAGCTACTAGCAACTCCTGTTTTCCAACTTCAAGGCTTCTCAGAGACAGACTTAGACCTAGCGCCTATTACAGAGGCGGCAGGCGATAAAGAGCCAATCAAAACCATCGTGAAGAACCGCACTACGCTAAGTAGCGTTGACCTGCATCTTCCGAACGGTGACGATATCCGTATGAGCGGCTTGCGTAAGTTCGCTGCAGTGGTTCCGCTCTACACGTTGCAAGAAGACGGCGAAACCCTTTACAACAACCGTACCCAAGAAACACTGCGTCCAAATATGGAAGTAGGTTACTACCAACCAGTGGATGAAAACGGTCAGTTTGTTGGCAGCACCGTGTCTCCAGGTTTTGTGGTGAACATCGGTACGCACAACTTTGAACGTGTGTGGAAAGATGATGGCATCAAAGAACCGTTCATCAGCATCTTTATCTGGACTATTGTTTTCTCTGCGCTAACCGTAGTCTGCACATTGGTTATCGGCTTAGTGTTAGCAAGTGTTGTTCAGTGGGAAGCGTTGAAAGGTCGTTCAATCTACCGACTACTACTGATTCTGCCTTATGCGGTACCGGCGTTTATTTCTATCCTGATCTTTAAAGGTTTGTTCAACCAGAGCTTTGGTGAGATCAACATGCTTCTGGAAGGTTTGTTTGGTATCAGCCCGGCATGGTTCTCTGACCCATTCATGGCAAAAACCATGATCCTGATTGTGAACACGTGGCTAGGCTTCCCTTACATGATGATTCTATGTATGGGTCTGCTAAAAGCGATTCCTGATGATCTTTATGAAGCATCGGCTATCGATGGTGCGAATTTCATCACCAACTTCACGCGTATCACAATGCCGATGATGCTGAAACCGCTGACTCCGCTATTGATTGCAAGCTTTGCTTTTAACTTCAACAACTTCGTACTTATCCAGTTGTTGACAGGTGGTGGTCCAAACATGATTGGTACATCAGAACCTGCGGGTTACACAGACCTATTGGTAAGCTACACCTACCGAATCGCATTCGAAGGCGCAGGCGGTCAAGACTTCGGTCTAGCAAGTGCAGTAGCAACACTTATCTTCCTATTGGTTGGCGCGTTGGCACTTATCAACCTACGTGTAACTAAAGTAGCTCAAGACTAAGGAGAGATTACAATGGCAATGGTACAAGGTAAGTCATTAAAGTATCGTGTTTGGGCTACTCATATTGCTATGTGGGCATTCTTAGCACTGATTATTTTCCCATTATTGATGATCATCGCGATTTCATTCCGTGAAGGTAACTTCGCAACGGGTAGCTTGATCCCAGACAACCCAACGCTTGACCACTGGAAGTTAGCGCTTGGTTTCTCAATTACGAACGCAGATGGCACCGTAACACCACCTCCATTCCCAGTAATGACGTGGTTGTGGAACTCAGTAAAAGTTGGTGGCATCTCTGCAATCTTGATTGTGGCGCTGTCTACAACATCGGCTTACGCGTTTGCGCGTATGAAGTTCAAGGGTAAGAACACTATCCTTAAAGCGATGATGATCTTCCAAATGTTCCCAGCGGTATTGGCATTGGTTGCTCTATATGCGTTGTTCGACAAACTTGGTCAGTACATTCCTTTCCTTGGTTTGAATACGCACGGCGGTCTGATCTTCGCTTACTTAGGTGGTATCGCACTGCACGTATGGACGATTAAAGGCTACTTCGAAAGTATTGACTCGTCTCTAGAAGAAGCGGCTGCTCTTGATGGCGCAACACCTTGGCAAGCATTCCGTTTGGTATTACTGCCACTGTCAGTGCCAATTCTAGCGGTAGTATTCATCTTGTCGTTCATCATGGTAATTGGTGAAGTTCCTGTAGCATCACTACTACTTTCTGATGTAGACTCGTACACACTTGCAGTAGGTATGCAGCAATACCTATATCCACAAAACTACTTGTGGGGTGACTTTGCTGCTGCTGCAGTTCTATCAGCAGTGCCAATCACTGCAGTATTCTTACTTGCTCAACGCTGGTTGGTTGGTGGTCTAACCGCTGGTGGTGTGAAAGGATAATCTCAAGTGGTCTGAGATTGACAAGAATAACTAGAAAAGGGCGACCATATGGTCGCCCTTATATTTAGCATCGATATTACACTTTTGGTTTGGCCGCCGATCAGTAATATCCTGCTTCTATTGGCGTTACGCATAGCTGGCTGTTAGCTTAGTTCCTTACGATTCAATCACTAACAGTTTTTGTAACCATAACCTGAGTCTTGACTCAGGTTTTTTTATGCTTAATAAACACACAAAGAGTAGCGGCTTTGCAATGGATTACACAGGGACGCCGAGGTGCCCTGCGAATCACTTCACATAAATACCTGTGATGGCGGGAAAGTATGAGATTTAGGTCTTACTAATGTGCGGTGTCGTGGACGTATTTACGAGTAAGGACGTCAGTTTAACGAGGTGAAGACGGGAAATGCCGAGGTACTTAAAACTCGCGGCTAGATGGCGCGCAGCCAACGTATTGTAGCAGTGTATACAAGCTCTCTTGTTGTAGCGCTACGCGACGAAACAGGTTGGCAAAGGTGGTATCGCCGCCGAAACAGGTCTGAATATAGTGGTTAATTTCCGATTCGTTATAACCCTCGACGTACATGGTTCTTACCCATTGATATTCGACCGCTTTCAAATTGGTCAACGTCTCTTCACTTAAGGTTGTTTGCTTTAGTCTCAAGATCCAAACTCTATATAGCTCCAAAATACAGGGTGGATTTAAGCAAAACAAGGTGACGGAATTATGACAATGTGTCACGAGTGTGAAGCAAATGGCCGAAGCATGATGTTGCTTCACACTCTGAGTTGGAAAGTGGGGTAAAGAGGGGCTTTCGAAGCAGGAAAATTACTTAAGATATTTAACGTGCGCTTCCATCTCTTCGCCAATTTCTTTACGCATATTCATTAAGCGAATAGCCGATTGCTCTAGAGCCTTGTCTTCATCAGATTCAGGAATCCACTTCGGTACATCGGTAGGTTTACCGCTTTCATCTACGGCTACCATAATCACGATACAGTGCGTAGTTAAACGATTTTTCATCTGTTTTGGATCGCTAGCTTGAACATCAATGGCGATGTGCATTGAGCTTCGACCGGTGTAAATGACTTTCGCGCTAACTTCCACAAGGTTGCCAACATGAATAGGCGCAACAAAACGAATCCCACCCGCATAGGCAGTAATGCAGTATTTTCCACTCCAAGCGGCACTGCATGCATAAGCGGCTAAGTCGATCCATTTCATTACAGCGCCGCCGTGAACCTTTCCGCCAAAATTAACGTCGCCAGGTTCAGCTAAAAAACGGAGGGTAATATCTCTTTGACCACTGCTCATCTGTCATTCCTTTGTGAGTTATTGTTCTCCCAATGTAGCAGGAATGTGGGTAGTGTTGAAATAGGAAAATAGTACACACCAAGTTTTAGAAGGTGAGAAGTGTTAGTATTGTGGATAAGCGTTGTACGTTAATATATTTTGGTTGAGTTCAAAATATTCTTAAAGATAGATATTACTTCAACTGGGCATTTATCATATCTTTTGATTCACTTTAAATCTTTGGGGAGACATGTTGTGACAGACTACTCCCCATATGTGTATTTAGGAACGATCAACTACCGAGCGGAAAATGTCCTGTTTTCACCCAAATTACCGTTTCTTCTTCTACAAAAGGGAAGTGCTCACTCATGTGAGGTGATCGCAACCAAGTATGTGTTGGGTATATACCTAGCTCATCCCTAAACTCGCCAGATAACACAAAAATTTCTTCTCCACCAAAGTGTCTGTGAGGTTGAAACTTTTCTCCTTTGGGCCACTTCACCAACGCAACATGCTCGTGCTTAAAATCATGTAACGGCATCACTTGTAGTCCGCCAATGCTAGGCAACCATTCTGTTTCTCCAGTATTGATTCGAACAGTTTTAAGATCGTTCGGATCAAATTGATTGAGCTTGACCAGAATGACACAACCTTTCTCGCTAAACGGCGCGTGCTGACTGCCGGGTGGGTGACGAAGATAAGAACCTGCGGGATAGTCGCCATTTTCGTCAGAGAAGACACCATCGAGCACAAAAATTTCTTCTCCGTAAGGGTGAAGGTGAGGAGAAAAACGCGATCCTGCTTCGTACTTCACTACACTGGTTACGTGACCAGATTCTTTTGCCTCTCGCTCCAATGGCTTACGCCACACTCCTTGAGAGGGGCTAGCAACCCAATTTTGGCTGCCTGTTTCGATGACGACCCTTTGAGAAAAATCCATATTCAACATACTGAAATACCGTTACTTATTTTGTCGGTTCTTGCTCCAATTATACGTTTAAAAACGTAATTTGATGCAATGGTTGGTTAAGCAATGTTCAACGGTTTTCTGAATACAAATGGGTTCTATTTTCAATTATTCCTTGTGTAATGATAATTGTTATATTATAACAACTTAAAAATCATATGTTATAACATAACAATAAGGAAAAAGTAGTGAATAAAAAATTGGTTTCTCTAGTCATCGGTAGCATTTTTGCATCCCCTGTTTTTGCCGATACGTTGTCGAATCCACAAATTGGTGTCGTTTTGGACGGATATTACCAAGATGGACAGCGTCATAACTCAGAGCGAGAAGAAGGGTTTGGCTTGGGTCATACTGAGCTTAGTTTGTCTGCAAACATTGACGATAAATTCCATGGCGCTTTGACGACAGTGCTGGAAAGCCATGCTGACGACACCGAACTGATGTTGGAAGAAGCGTTTATCGAAACCTTGGCTTTGCCTTACGGCTTTAATGTCCGTGCGGGGCGTTTTCTTTCCGATTTTGGTTACTTGAATAACCAACACATGCATACCGATAGTTTTGTTGAGCGTCCATTAGCGTACCGAACGTTTCTTGGTTCGCATTACTATGATGATGGCGTGAGAGCGAGCCTTGTTCTTCCGACAGATCTGTTTGTGAAATTTGGTGTTGAGGCGCTCAGTGGCAGCAAGATGTCGGCAGTGGATGAGGGTTCTGACGTTGGTGTATTTACCTCAACATTAAAACTAGGTAGCGACATTTCAGATTCTTCTAGTTGGCAATTTGGCTTGAGTTACCTGCGAAACAAGAACGGCAAGGTGGAAGAATTTGCTGACCACGATCATCATGCTGATACCGGTCATGACCATGAACATAGCCACGCTGCTGCGATTACTGGTGCGAATCTTTATGGTGCTGATTTTGTTTGGAAATGGGCCCCGGATGGTAACTACAAGTACCGCAACTTTACGTTTTCTGCCGAGTACATGTTGTTGGATGGTGTGGTCGACAGCAAATTTAAAGATGAAGCTGAATCCCCTGATAACTTAACAGCATACTACGTTTCGGGTGTATACCGATTTAACCCTAGCTGGTCTGCTGGCGTTCGTTACGGCGAAGCGGAAAGCTACGATGGTCATGCTCATGGTGACCACATGCATTTCACTGCGCTAAATGATAAAGAATTCGATGCGATGATTGCGTGGGATTCCTCGCACTTTGGTACTGTTCGTGCGCAGTACACGCGTGCAGAAAACCAAGACAAAGAAAAAGAGAACGTCTTTACATTGCAATACGTCATGACTTTTGGGGCGCACGGTGCTCATGCGTTCTAAGTCATTAACCTTTATCTCGAAAGGTTTAGGCATAATGGCAGCGATTGCTGCCATTGTTTCTTCTCCAACAAGGGCTTTGGATATTTTTGTTTGTGAGCCGGAATGGAAAGCTTTATTGCAACGCCACGCTCCGGAAGCAAATATCTATTCTGCTACTACCGATAAACAAGATCCACATTACGTGCAAGCTCGCCCTTCGTTGATTGCGAAAATGCGTCAAGCCGATTTGGCTATGTGTTCTGGAGCACAGCTAGAAGTAGGGTGGTTGCCTATGCTACAGGCACGAAGCTCAAATGCTGCGGTGCAAAATGGGGCAAAAAGCATGATTTACGTTGCCAGTTTTGTACGTATGCTGGATACGCATCAACATGTGGATCGCAGTATGGGTGACATTCATGCGCATGGTAATCCGCACGTGCAGTTTGCTGCGAATGACATGATTACGCTTTCGCGTGTTGTGACTCAGCGTTTGCAAGCGGTTGATCCTGAAAATGCGCCAACCTACCAGCTCAATGGGATGAAGTTTCGTGCGCATTGGCGAAAAAAACTCAACGAATGGGAAGCAAAAGCTCAACCATTACAGGGGAAACGGATCGTTGGATATCACTCCACTTACCGATACTTGTTCGATTGGCTAGGTATGGTTCAAGTCGCGGATCTTGAACCGAAACCAGGGGTATCGCCGACGACCTCGCATCTGCAATCACTGACAAAGTTGGACGCAAGTTCGTTTGATGCGATTGTGTATTCGTCTCACCAAGATCAACGCCCCGCAATGTGGTTGCAACAACGAACAAACAAACCTGTCGTCCAATTGCCTTTGACGGTGTCAAAAGAGCAGAACTTAGATGATTTGTACGATGAAGTGATTGCCGAGTTACTCGATGTGTTTGTTTCTCCTAGTGCTGTGAAGTTTTGATCATGACTGAATACACATGGTTAGCGCCGGCTATTTTGTGCGGCGTGATTGCGCTAATTGGTAACGTCGTATTGGGCCAGCAAGTCTTAAAGCGGCAGATCATTTTCATCGACCTTGCGGTGGCTCAAGTCGCAGCATTGGGTGCGGCGCTTAGTCATTATTGGCTAAACTCATCTACTTTGTACGTGAGGATTCCTTGGTTATCGGAATCTTGGCTTGGTGCAATGCTTGGCCCTTGGATAATGTCGTTATTGTTATGCGGATTGATTGCTGCATTAGAAAAGCAAAATCATCCGCATCTTGAGCCGATGATTGGCAGCTTGTTTGTGGTATCTGCCTCTTTGGCGGTGTTACTTGTTAGCAAAGACCCACATGGTGCTGATTTCATTCAAGGGATTTTGAATGGTCAGCTACTGTGGTCGACATGGCAAGATGTTTGGCCGTTGACGGTAATCACTGGTGCGATGTTGTTGCTAGTACGTACAAAGCCCGAATTTATGCGTGGTAGCGGTTTTTATCTCATCTTCGCTATTTTGATGCCGATCACCGTCAAACTGACGGGGATTTACCTAGAGTTTGCTTTATTGGTGATTCCCGCTTTATGCGCTGCGAGCCTTAAAGGTAGACGTTTTTTAACCGCCAGTTTAGGTATCGGAACAATTGGTATTTTGTTGGGGATAGCAGCTTCTGCAAAATATGATTTGCCTAGTGGTGCAACGATTGTTATTACGCTGTTTATGACGGGTTTAGTATTTAATCTCTTCTCACCGCTGAGAAAAATCGTGTTGTTACAGATGAAGAATTAATACAAAGCACCATTGGCGGTAATGGTGCTTTTTTTTGTTTTTATTCAATTGGTTAGTGCCTCGCTCCATTTCTCTGTTTTAGTATTCAACTTGAGAACCGCCAGAAACATCATCAAGTTGTCTTGATTCGTTCACATCAAACTTCCAGAATATTCCTATAGTTTCATTAACGAAATAAAATCCTTTGCGTATGAGAAGCACAAACCCACATAACGATAAGCGCCTAGGATCAAGCAAGTTTGTAATCTCAACATTTAAGGAAGACCAAGATGAAACACGACAAAGTCGCCGTAGTTACAGGGGCTGCTCGCGGTATAGGGCAGGCCATTTGCGAACAATTACTCGAAGATGGATTCCACGTCGTTGGGCTGGATATCTCGCCTGTGGAATGGAGCCAGTCGGCGCAGCTAAGCAGTTATCAAGTCAATTTGTGTGATGCCGCTGCTGTTAGCGAAGTGGTAGACAGTATTGTAGAGCAGCATGGAAGAATCGATGCGCTGGTTAATAACGCGGGTATTACTCGCGATGCATTGCTGCCAGACATGCTAGAACAAGATTGGGACAGCGTAATCGATGTGAACTTAAAGGCTGTGTTCTTACTGACTCAACGCGTCGCGCCAGTAATGCTAGAGCAGGGCGCAGGTAGCATTGTCAGCATTTCTTCTATCGTGGGTACGGATGGCAATATTGGGCAAAGTAACTACGGCGCAAGTAAAGGCGGCGTCATCTCAATGAGCAAAGGTTGGGCGAAAGAGCTATCGAGAAAAGGCGCTCAAATCCGAGTGAACTGTGTTGCCCCTGGTTTTATCACCACCGAAATGACCAAGAACCTGCCAGAAAAAGTCATTCAAATGATGGAAAGTAAAACGCCCCTAGGACGTATGGGCTCGGTGCAAGATATCGCCAATGGCGTTGCGTTTCTGGTCTCTGATCAAAGTGCGTTTATAACCGGACAAGTGCTCAAGATTGATGGCGGTTTGGTGCTTTAATATTCGAACCATAACCTCAAGTAAAAAACGCTCTTTGCTCAGGTGAAGGGCGTTTTTGTCTCAAGATAAATGCATACAAACATGGAGAGTTAAATTGCCAGTTGTTTGCTCGGTATAACAAAACGCAATTGGTCTATCCGCAAAGCGCACATGTAATATCCATAAAAACATGGATTATTCATATGAAAAAATTATCGCTACTTGGACTGCTTATTCTCTCTGGCTGTAACCAGCAAAACACTCCGACTCCAGACCCAAATCACAACCAACCACACCAAAGTTTTAAAAAAACGCCGGAGATTGCTAAAGAGCTAAAGGCTCAACCTACAATTGATGACCAATTTGCTCTGCTATATCGAAAATTTGATTACACACTAGATAGAAGTGATTCCCTGACAGGTCGTGATGAAAATAAAGACGGAATACGCGACGATATCGAGGCATTCATCAATGCGTTAGAAGTGTCAGAGCCAGTGCGCAATGCATTGAAGCAAGATGCACGTCAAACTCAGAAAAACCTATATTACGATTGGAGTGAGAAGACTGAGGTTAATATTGACAAAGCTATGGCGATAGGCGACGAGTTCGATAAAGTTCTCGCTTGCAAAGATTTTGTCGGTATCCCAGTGGATGACTCAATCGATACGTCAAAAACAATCTCAGCACTAACATACAACACTAAAGCTAGAACGGTGGCTTATCTTACTTACAATCAGTTGCTAGATGGTTCAGTCAGTACATTGCTCCCTGCTGAGGAGCAATACTGTGAATAAGCTAACAGGTGCCCTTTTGATTTTCACGATATTCCCCGCGCATGTCAGTGCCAATTCCTGCGATATTGAAGGCTACACAATCGGCTTTTTTAATGGTGTAGCTACGACACTAAAAGGAGCTAAACAAGGGCAGAAGAAAATAGAATCAACCCTTGGTATCAAGCAATTCAACGGTGAGCCAGTTGAATATCAACTGTTCTACAATGACTCTTACATTGAAAGTAACGGGTTGAATGTATTAGCTGATTTTGCTGAAACTTTTGATCAAAGAACACAAGAGTTGGGTCAAAAGCAATTTGACCGATGGGAAGCGTTTTGGGAAATCGTTAGCGGACGTCAGGACAGTTCCATCATCCAAAAAATTAGTGCGACTTTTTCATGGTTTAAAGGGTTTGTTTCTGACCTTGTCAGCCAAGGTATGAATACGATGATTCGTGAGTTTTTGCAGCTCTTGAGTACTTCGATTGATTCACCTGATACTGAAAAAACTCAGATGCAGCATAAACTCATCAATGATTCCAATACATGGAAAGGCAAAAAGCTAATTTATATTGCTCACTCGCAAGGAAACTTATGGGTGAACCAATCTTACAAGTATGTTGTTTCTCAATTAGGATACGACGCTGATAATATTCACGTGGTTCATATTGCGCCGGCCTCGCCAACATTAACCCCTGATAGTGACTATATTTTATCAACCTCTGACCTTGTTATTAATGGCCTGCAGCTAACGGGAATTGGCTCTGTCCCTGTACCGAATACCGCTATAGCGCCAAGCACAGCAGACATTGCAGGGCATGGTTTAATTGAAATCTATTTAACTCATCCTGACTCGATTAACAAAATCAAGAAATCTGTGGGGCGAGCTTTTGATTCACTTACCAAGCCGGACATGGAAGAGCATCTCTTTGACGTGACCTATCAATACACGCCTTCTTTTGTTGAAAGTCACGCTGAACCAGAGATTAAATTTGTCGATAACCCAAGCGGGGATTGGTTTGAAAAAGCCATGTATCCACATTACGATGACTCGTACTTTGAATATGATTCTGCCGCTTACAAATACAAACTCAAACCTGTTGCTGGCTTAAAATACTTATCTCACCAACGCGACAAAAAAGACAGAGAGAACCAAACGTTTACCGTTGTTCAATGCTCAAATATCCCAAACGATGACCCATTTATATTGGGTGAAAAATCCGAGGCATTAATATGGTACGGATATGATGAGCAACCGGACAATACCAAAGTTATTGTGACAGTCAGAGATAGGTATGGAAGAAAGCTACAAAGTGGAGAGCAATCGGTGAGTGAGCTTCGTCGTAAGGGGTGGCGTTATCAAGGTATATTCCTTGATTTGAACGCTAAAAATCCTTACTCACAGAAAGAAAAGAGTTTCATAGAAAAACAAAATCTAGAGACTAGGTATGAGCTTCACTCTAATTCTATTCTACTACCAACGGCATCATGAATAGCCATTAGGCTCATTGCACGACATAAATTTGTTGCGCTGACCTCGTCCAAAAATGAGCGATGCTGAACACAGGTACTTAACACAACAAACGCCCCTCCTATCTCTAGGAAGGGCGTTTTTTATTGGAGCAGTTCGTCGAGTCGTTAGCATGCCATTATGTTCTATTTTACCTAGAGTGGTTACCCATAACATTTCTTAGCACACCTATTTGAACGAACATGACTTATGCCGATATAGTGCAACTAACTACATAAATAATGGCTATATAAGAATTATGAGCAATAGAAAAATAGCTGTACTAATTGACTCATAATTGCCCCAAAACGTTTTAGGTCGACATAACTATTACGAGTCTTTAGTTTTAATGTGCCATACAAATGCTAATCAATTTTGACTTGTTATTAAGTCTGGCAACTACAGCCAATATTCCAATTGAGATACTTATGACCATATTGATGCAAATGCGGCATCAGAAGATTTTGGTTTAGGCTCAGCTTCATCGATGGAAAAGCGAATAGGGATATTGAAAGCTGAACCGAAACCGATAGCGTCTCCTCTAGGTAAACCAGAAATTTCACTAAGAGTATGTTCGTTACCATTTTCTATCGCATGTCTTAGTGCATTGATGTCCCGCTCATTAGTTAAACGCAAAGAAATCCAATTTGAACACATGGCAAGAACTGTAGAAGATAGCTCTGAAGGCCTCTGCGTACTCACCAGTAAAGAGCAGTTAAATTTACGCCCTTCTTTTGCAAGTCTTTCGTAGGCTTTAAGTTGAGTACCTTCCTCCGAAAAGGGGTCTCTAAGGTAATGATGTGCTTCCTCTAAAAGAAGCATTGTAGGATAATTTTGATCTTGGCCTCTTTTAAACAATACATCTGAGTACATTTCTAAAAGTGAACCTAAAATCATTGGGGCATGATCGTCTGCAATATTTTTCAAATTAATGATATGAACGTCCCAATCTTGCAGTTCCCCCGATTTTTTACCAAAAATATAGTCTACTTCTTTTTCAATTTCTTCGTCCCACATGAGCGCAGGGTTATTGATAGCTTGGCCACCAGATAGATTAACTACATTGTTAAAGCGAGGGTCGTCTACAAGTTGTTGGATAATCTTAACTAATGGCAAGACGTTGCCATAACTAAAAGCATCCCTTTTACTTGTACCGTTGGGCGTGAATGCTTGGCAACCAAACTCCGCAACAAGGTTAGCTAGCGCATTAAAAGGAGGCCATGTTGGAAAATACCCAAGTGAGTTGCTTCTTAGTTTTCTCAACCATTGACTTAATTGTTCTTGCCCATCTTGCCGACAATCATCAACCAATTCGAACCAATTTGGAGTTGTAGAAGGCGGTATGGTCTCTCCTGTAAATACAGTGCCATTGTTGCCTGCACAGACCATATGAAGTGATTTCAAGGCATTTCGTAATGCAGGTAATTGTGTTTTATCGCTCGGTCTTAGTAGCTTGATTAAGCCTGCATAACCAAATGCCTGATAAGGTATTTGGTGATAGTCAGGGTGCTTACCATCAAAAACCTCGGGAGGCGGAGGTGGTACGGCTATAGGCGGGAATACTTTAGCAGCAGGACGGCTGCCTAAGATCGTCTCTTTCACTTGTGTTTGTCCAATAAAAGCATCGGCATATTCGCCATTGATATCGAATATAACGAGTCTAGAGCTTTTAAATTTCTCACGAATTCTTTGTGACAATAAAGCATTGAAATTTGATTTTCCATAGCCCGTGCTGCCTAGGACGGCAAGGTGTCTTGATAGTAGAGAATTGAGACCTACATTAATCTTGGTTGTTTTAGTTCTAGAATCTCGGCCTAGCTCAACAGTGGAATTCTTTTCATCTTCATTCACACCATAGATACTTTCTAGGTAGTCGCTCGATAGTGGAATAGCCTTCGCGCCTAGCGTAGGTAGCTTCCAACTCTCAGAAATAAATTTTCGATGATCACCATCCTGACATACATAGCCGATGGAATACGCTAGGAGTTGCCTTAAAGGGGTGTCAATTACATTCATCGTCCCCACATTAGAAGAGTGGGCTTTATCAGGATCAACAAATGCCATGTCTGTAACTCTGGCAATCACAAGATTAGTACCTGCATCTAATCCAATTAAATCACCTGGCTGAGAAACAGAACTTATACCGCGTCGGTGAGATGCTAATTGACCTTTATGTCCTTCCAGTAAGTTAACGCGAATTTTCGTTCCCTCAAGAGCAACCACATACCCAATAGAATCAATAGTCTCAATGCTCATATCTGATTTCCACTTTGAACTAAATCATTGATCGCAGTTACAAGATCTTGCGTTGAAGTATCTCGAGGGAATAAAACTGGTTTCGGGATGTATTTAACAAATGAATCGAAGTAAGCAGATGAGCCTCCACCAACAATTGTAATTTGATTCAATGACAGTGATTTGAGCTTTTTAATACACTTTTGAGATTCGCTTAAACCTTCGGCATCTACCGAGATTTTATCAAGTTCAGGATAAAAAATAACAATATGTAAAGATGGGTTTAGTAGTGCACCTAGAATTATCCGATTGATATGGTAGTCACCAAAACCATATCCGTTGATGATGATAGCTGTTTGAGGCTTTGATAAGAACTCACTAAACCGACGAAACATCTCGCCATATACAAAGCCGATTGTATGGTGGTACTTATTCGCACCTGGATAAATTAAGAATTGCTTGTCATAAACAGGCTCTCCATTTAGCAATGGATCAATATAGCGACTTTTAGCCAGAGCAGAGGGGATTTCTTTAATGTCACTGTTATGCTCTTGAATCCATGACAATGAGCCATGTAATTTATGCAAGTAAGCATGATAGTGTCCAAATCTGGCTTCACCTTTTGCATTAACGTTTCTGAAGCTCAAATCAAAATTTTGGGGTTGGAAAGTTCTCGTATGAAGTCCAGAAAAACCATTGACAAGTTGTATGCCTATTTCTTCGGCTGCCCATTCTAATGAAAGATCATAGTTGGTGGTAAAAAGCATTGGAGCTGCTTGACCTGGCTGGCGATTTGAAATTAATTTTTCAAGCAGTTCTCTGTGATATTGGAACTTGTCTTGAGACCCTAATTTCTCATCACCAAAAGATTCTTGCTTTACCAGTAGTGCAGCTTTAGTTACTGATTGATATAAGCAAAGGATGATTTTCTGAAGCTTGCCAACTGGTTGGGACTCAAAATCTGTTTCAATGTTTAATGGTGTTGTCTTTTTGTATACCGATAAATATTGAGTTACTTGATCTAAAAGTTGCTCCACATTTACATCTTTATTATTAATATTTTCTTGAGTTATGAGATTAAAAGTAAGTAATTCATCGAGTAGATCAGGTGAACAGTTTATTGCATCAAGCCATACTCCTTCCATTGTCATACCGCCACATCCTACGGATGCACCAGCACCAAGAAGAACACCAATGTTTTCTAATTGGCATAAAGAGCCTAGATGACTTTGAAAGTCATCCTCAGAAATTGCAATACCACCTTGATAGATAAAGTTATTCATTTGATTTTTCTCAAATAAAAACACACTGAGAATATTGTGCAACTTTATGTGTATAAAAACAATGAATCACGTAGTCAAATGAGCTGATGAAAGATAAGTATCTTATTGAACTTTCTACATATGGGATGAGTGTGTAGGTTTGCAACGTCGGTCGTTAAACATTCTTATGCTTTACAAGTGAGTGAAGTGGTTGTCCTAACTCACTAATTAGATGGTACGCCCCACACCTACACTAAACTCAGCTATGTCGCTGAACTTCGGGAGGTGCCATCATGTCGGCTATTAAAATTATCGGTATTGATCTAGGTAAATCTACTTTCCATGT
>NZ_JAMZAL010000040.1:0-1321 GCF_024181925.1 Vibrio sp. Y20_XG_PY13
TAATTAGATGGTACGCCCCACACCTACACTAAACTCAGCTATGTCGCTGAACTTCGGGAGGTGCCATCATGTCGGCTATTAAAATTATCGGTATTGATCTAGGTAAATCTACTTTCCATGTCGTTGGTCATGACTACACTGGCCAACAACTTTATAGACACAAATTCTCTAGATCAAAGTTACTTCAGTTTATCTCGGTTCATGAGCCAGTATTAATAGCAATGGAAGCTTGTTGTGGGGCGCACTGGCTTGCTAGAAAATGCCAAGAGTATGGGCATCAAGTTAAACTGATCCCTCCACAATATGTTAAGCCCTATGTTAAGAGTCATAAAAATGACTTCATTGATGCTGATGCGATTGCTGAAGCCGCAACTCGACCTAGGATGAGGTTTGTCTCACCTAAAACTGAGCAAGCGCAGCTAGGAGTAGTAATCCGAAGAATCAGAACAGGCTATATTCGAGAACGCACCGCAGTCATGAACCGTATAGGCTCAATCCTCACTGAATTTGGGTTCAGCTTTCCACGCGGACACGCAAATATGAGACGGCTTTTTCAGTGGTTGGCTGATACAGGCCAACAGGTTCCACCTTTGCTTATTTTTGAGTTGCGAAATCAGCTTGATCATTACAACGAGCTTAATAACAAAATCAAAGAACAAGACAAAAAGCTAGAGACTCTAAATAGTGGTAATGAGTTATTCACGATTTTACAAACAGTACCTGGAGTCGGGCCTATGACCGCTGCTTGCTGCATATCTTCGGTGTCCGATCCTGAAGATTTTTCTAATGGCCGCAACTTCGCTGCATGGCTGGGTCTCGTTCCATTTCAGTATTCAACAGGTGGGAAGCCGAGAATGCTTGGGATCTCTAAGCGTGGGAATAAAGAATTACGAGAACTCTTTATACACGCAGCCAGAGCAGTACTCTGGAGAGATGGAACGGCTGAAAAATATTTTGGTAAGTGGCTAATAGAGCTAAAGCATCGAAAGCCTTTCAATGTTGCTTTGGTAGCATTAGCGAATAAGCTAGCAAGGATTGCTTGGTCTGTTATGGCAACGAAAAAGCCTTTTGAAATAAGAATATAAATCAAGTTTGCATATGAAAATGAAAGATGACAAAACGGTTAGACCACCAGATTGAAGACCTTGTGGACAGAACAGCAACTTAGAGTGCTTTCTCATTTTTGAGGACAATCTGGCGCGGATCTCATCGTAGAGCTGGGGCTAAAGTAAATTGGTCTCAATTAGACTCTGAATACATTAGCGCAAACCAACTCCGTTTTTTTGGATTTTCACTTGCAAAACGGGGCGTACCATACATT
>NZ_JAMZAL010000041.1:0-1312 GCF_024181925.1 Vibrio sp. Y20_XG_PY13
ACGTTTGATTTAGACACCACCGTACCGGGTGATACCGACGGTGATGGCACAAGTGACACCGCGCCAACCTTAACCATTGCCGATGCAGCCGATGGCAACGTCAGCGTGGCAGAAAACAGTGATGGTCTAGAAACGGAGGTGACTATCCCTGACGGCGTGGAAGTGGGTGATACGGTGACCTTAACCATCACCAACCCAGATGGCAGCACCACAGAGCAAACCTACACCGTGACCCAAACGGATGTTGATACAGGCAGTGCGAGCATCACCATTCCAAGCTTGACCGATGAAGGCATGTACAGCGTCACCAGCAGCATCAGTGATGCAGCGGGTAACACTACCGCTGAAAGCACGCCAGTGACGTTCGATTTAGACACCACCGTACCGGGTGATACCGACGGTGATGGCGTAAGCGATACCGCGCCTACCTTAACCATTGCCGATGCAGCCGATGGCAACGTGAGCGTGGCAGAAAACAGTGATGGTCTAGAGACAGAGGTGACCATTCCTGATGGCGTAGAAGTGGGTGATACGGTGACCTTAACCATCACCAACCCAGATGGCAGCACCACAGAGCAAACCTACACCGTGACCCAAACGGATGTTGATACAGGCAGTGCGAGCATCACCATTCCATCATTAACCGATGAAGGTATGTACAGCGTCACCAGCAGCATCAGTGATGCGGCGGGTAACACTACCGCTGAAAGCACGCCAGTGACGTTCGACCTTGACACCACCGTACCGGGTGACACCGACGGTGATGGCACGAGTGACAGTGCACCAACCTTGACTATTGCCGATGCAGCTGATGGCAGCGTGAGTGTGGCTGAAAACAGTGACGGCGTTGAAACCAATGTGACGCTTCCAACGGGCGTGGAAGAAGGTGATACCATCACCTTAACCATTACCAACCCAGATGGCAGCACCGCCGAACAGACGTACACGGTGACGGCGGCTGACATCACTAATGGCAGCGCAGACATCACCATTCCGAGTCTAACTGACGAAGGTATGTACAGCGTCACCAGCAGCATCAGTGATGCGGCGGGTAACACCACGGCTGAAAGTACGCCAGTGACGTTTGATTTAGACACCACCGTACCGGGCGATACCGACGGTGATGGCACAAGCGACACCGCGCCTACCTTGACCATTGCCGATGCAGTCGATGGCAGCGTGAGCGTGGCTGAAAACAGTGATGGCATTGAAACAGAAGTCACACTTCCAGCGGGTGTGGAAGAAGGTGATACGGTGACCTTAACCATCACCAACCCAGATGGCAGCACCACAGAGCAAACTTATACTGTCA
>NZ_JAMZAL010000042.1:0-1123 GCF_024181925.1 Vibrio sp. Y20_XG_PY13
TTTCGATTGAAAATGGCATCGCGACCATTTCACCAACAGCAGACTGGAACGGCTCAGAAACCCTAACGTTTACTGCTACTGATCCAAGCGGTGAAAGCATTAGCCAAACCGTAAACTTCACAGTTGCGCCTGTAGCGGACATTGTGGCAGACAAAGCGACGGTTTTTGAAGACACGCCAACCATCATCAAGGTCTTAGGTAACGATACGTTCGAAGACGACGGTAAAGTGGTGTCGCTAGATACCAATAACGGCCCAGCCAACGGCACGGTCTCGGTCAATCCTGACGGCAGCGTGACTTACACACCAAATGATAACTACGTCGGTAAAGATACTTTCACCTACATCGTCACCTCTGGCGGTGTGTCTGAATCCACTACCGTTGAAGTCAATGTGACACCGGTCAACGATGCGCCAGTGGCGAAAGATGACATCGCTACGACACAAGAAGACACCGCGGTTACTATTGATGTTCTGCCAAACGATACTGACATCGATGGTGATACGTTACGCATTGACTCGGCGTCTGTGCCGAGTGACCAAGGTACAGTTGAGATTGTTGATGGCAAGTTGGTGTTCACACCGGCCGAAAACTTCAATGGTGACGCTGAAATTACATATACCGTAACGGACGGTGAATTGACCGACGAAGCGAAAGTGAGCGTTACCGTTAACCCAGTGAACGATGCGCCAACCATCAAGGTTGATGCAGTAGAAAGTATCACTGAAGATGCAGTGAGCACTGATACGGTAGTCGCAACCTTAACGGTTCGCGATACTGACACGCCTAAAGACCGACTAACCGTTTCTTTAGAAAATAACTCAAACGGTTACTTCGTGTTGGTTGGCAATGAAGTCAAGTTGACTCAAGCGGGTGTTGACGCAGTTAACAACGATGAACTCAACCTTAAAGACCTAACTATCAGCGCGTCAGTGTCGGATGGTGTAAATCCAACAGCTAACGACAGTGACAGTTTGATTGTGAATCGTGTTAACGATGCACCGACTGTTGAAAATGCCATTGCAGATCAAGAGTTATCGGAAGACTTTGCGACCTACACGATTGATTTAAATGACGCATTTAAAGATAGCGACTCAGCGCTAAACTTCTCAGTGTCTGGCAA
>NZ_JAMZAL010000004.1:0-143261 GCF_024181925.1 Vibrio sp. Y20_XG_PY13
GGGCGATGACATCGAAGAGCTAGCAACGTACATCAACGGTCAAACAGACCTAGTGAAAGCGTCAGTAGACCAAGATGGCAAACTGCAAATCTTTGCTGGTAACAACAAAGTAGAAGGCGAAGTGTCATTCTCTGGCGGTTTGTCTGGTGAGCTAGGTCTAGGCGACGACAAGAAAAACGTTACGGTTGATACTATCGACGTAACTTCAGTTGGCGGCGCACAAGAATCAGTAGCAATCATTGATGCGGCACTGAAATACGTAGACAGCCACCGTGCAGAGCTGGGTGCATTCCAGAACCGTTTCAACCATGCAATCAGCAACTTGGACAACATTAACGAGAACGTGAACGCGTCGAAGAGCCGTATCAAAGATACCGACTTCGCGAAAGAAACGACGGCAATGACCAAGTCACAAATTCTATCGCAAGCGTCAAGCTCAATCCTTGCGCAAGCGAAACAAGCGCCAAACTCAGCGCTAAGTCTTCTAGGTTAATTTTAAACCTAAGACGAGAACCTCATTGGCTCGTGGTGAGAGATGAGCGAGTAAACCCAGCTTCGGCTGGGTTTTTTTCTGCCTTTAAAAGATCGAAGGTATTCATCAACGGCAATATTAGAGCTTTATCACACTTCAGTAAGCCAAAGAAAATAATCGCAAAAAATTGAAAATTTCTCCTAAAGGATATGCATACGTCGCCGTTAAAGGGACTGAGAGAAATGAGATGTACCTAAGTGAGGTGAGAGACACGACGGTACATTCACTAAGCCTTAAGGAGATCAATTATGGCGATTAACGTTAATACTAACGTTTCTGCGATGACCGCACAGCGTTACCTAAACCACGCGGCTGAAGGTCAACAAAAATCAATGGAGCGTTTGTCTTCGGGTTATAAAATCAATAGCGCGAAAGATGATGCTGCAGGTCTACAGATTTCAAACCGTTTGAACGCTCAAAGCCGTGGCCTAGACATGGCTGTGAAAAACGCGAACGACGGTATCTCCATTGCACAGGTTGCTGAAGGTGCAATGAATGAATCTACCAACATCCTACAACGTATGCGTGACCTATCGCTTCAATCTGCGAACGGTTCTAACTCAAAAGCAGAACGTGTAGCGATCCAAGAAGAAGTAACAGCGCTAAACGACGAACTAAACCGTATCGCTGAAACAACCTCTTTCGGTGGTAACAAACTGCTTAACGGTACGTACGGTACTCAATCTTTTCAAATCGGTGCGGACTCTGGCGAAGCAGTAATGCTTTCTATGGGCAGCCTACGTTCTGATACTTCAGCAATGGGTGGTAAGAGCTACTCAGCAGAAGAAGGTAAAGATGCATCTTGGACAGTTGGTGATAAAACTGAGCTTAAAATGAGCTACACCAACAAACAAGGTGAAGAGAAAGAACTTACCATCAAGGCTAAGCAAGGCGACGACATTGAGCAGCTAGCAACTTACATCAACGGTCAAAGCGAAGATGTAAAAGCGTCTGTTGGTGAAGACGGCAAGCTACAAGTATTTGCTTCTACTCAGAAAGTAAATGGTGAAGTTGAGTTCTCTGGCAACCTAGCTGGCGAGATCGGTTTTGGTGATGCGAAAGACGTAACGGTTAAAGACATCGACGTAACAACGGTTGCAGGCTCTCAAGAAGCTGTAGCAGTTATCGACGGTGCACTTAAATCAGTAGACAGCCAACGTGCGTCACTAGGTGCTTTCCAGAACCGTTTCAACCACGCAATCAGCAACCTAGACAACATTAACGAAAACGTTAATGCATCTAACAGCCGTATTAAAGATACTGATTACGCGAAAGAAACAACAGCGATGACTAAGTCGCAAATTCTTCAGCAAGCAAGTACTTCAATCCTGGCTCAAGCGAAGCAGTCACCATCTGCAGCGCTAAGCTTGTTGGGCTAACAAGGTCGACCCAGCCTAGTGCTTAGGTCACCAAAACGATAGATCCTATCGTTAGCTCATAAGGTGGAAGGGAGATTGTAATGGAAATATCCTCCTACGCATCGAACATCCAGCCTTACGGCACACCGAATGGCACAAATGTTGCAAATAAAAATGGCAACGGCATAGGTACGCCTAGCACAGCAAGTTCAACCGGTGACGTTTCGCCGCAAAAAGCGAAAGGCACCGAGCACGACTTCTCTGTTCAAGCGGCAATCGAGATGGCGGAAAGCCGTCAGGAGCTAAACAGAGAAGAACGTGAAAAAATGGTCGAACAAATGAATGAGTTTGTCTCGTCCATCAACAAAGGAGTAGCGTTTCGTGTGGATGAAGAATCCGGCAGAGACGTTGTGACGATTTACGAAACCAATACTGGTGATGTGATTCGTCAATTTCCTGATGAAGAACTGCTAGTGGTATTGCGTCGCCTAGCTGAGCACACAGCTAACAGCGGTTTGTTAGTTGAAAAAGTGTAAGTCGTTTTTGAGGTGATTTAATGAGTTTAGGCCCTGTGGGGATGTCTGGCGGCATGGATATTAATTCCATGGTCAGCAAAATTGTGGATGCGGAACGTGTGCCTAAGCAGCAACGCATCGACAACGATCGCACGACAATCAATGCCAGTATCAGTGCCTATGGGCGACTCAGAGAATCGTTGGATACGATGAAAAATCTCATGGCGAACTTTCGTCAGGAGAAAGCGTTTGCCGTCCGCACGGTTGAAACCACGGACGACAATATCGTATCGGCCACCGCAACCACTGACGCTATAGCCGGTAAGTATGCTATCGATGTGTTGCAGCTTGCACAGAGCCACAAAGTCGCTTCTGACGTATTGCCAGAAGACGCAAAATTTGGTCCTGGTAAGCTGCAGATTTCGCTTGGTGATGACCGTGTTAATATCGAGGTTCGTTCTCGATCTAAGCTCATCGATGTCGTACGCGGCATCAATGGCGCTAAAGACAACCCTGGCGTTCGTGCTTCCGTCATTAATGATGTCGAAGGGCCGCGTCTCATCCTTGCCTCAAACCTCTCTGGTAAGGATCATCAAATCAAAGTCAGCGTGGAAGCCGAAAGAGGCAACCCTCTGAAATATTTCGAATACCAAACACTTGAAGACCGAGTTAACGCGCTTGAAGAAGCACGTGCTGCGGCAGAAGAAGTGTTAGGGCCATTACAAGCACCGCAACAACCGGATCAACCAGAAATTCTGGATGAGAGCGGCAACCCTCTACCTCCAGAAGCGCAAAAAGCGGCAGATAATGCACAAGATGATGCATCGCAAGAGCCGATCTCTGCTGCTGGTGCAGAGGCTGCTAAAGCCGGACAAGAAGCCATTGATAAGGCCAATCAACGTTCGAGCTTGCGACCTGAAGAGCGCATTCCAGGTTGGACAGAAACTGCGTCAGGCACCTTGCTGGATTCATACGAAGAGCCAGAACTGGAACTGGACGAAAAGGCGATAGAGAAAGCGCCGGATGTTCCAGGTTGGAATAATGCCGCCTCAGGCACATTGACGGATTCTTACGTTACGACCAAAGAAGCTAAGCAGCTCCTAGAACAAGAAAAAGCAGAAATCGAGCAGAAAATTGCGGATGAAAAGCAAGAACTCGACGCAAAAGTCGAACGTGGTGAGCTTTCCGAAGAGCAAGCCAAGCAAATTCATCGTGCGAAACTCGATCCTCAAGAGCGTGAACGTCTAGAAAAAATCAACGAAGCAGAAGCCAAAATCGCAAAAGCGCAATCCTCATTCGAAGAATACCTTGGTATGACAGAGGTACAAGCGGGGCAAGACTCTGAAGTGCTGCTTGACGGCGTGGCAAAACTTTCAAGCCATAACAACGTAATTGAAGATGCCATTGAAGGCGTAGATTTGACACTTAAAGGCAAGTCAGAACCAAACAAGCCGCCGGCAGAAATCGGTGTCGAGTACGACCGTCAAAGTGTACGCAGCGACATCGAAAACTTTGTTTCGGCGTACAACTCGTTTTACCAAACTTCGCAAGCACTCTCGAGTGTGGACCCAACTACCGGCCAAAAAGGGCCGCTAGCTGGTGACAGCACGGTGCGAAGTGCCGATTCACGATTGAAAGCCGTCTTTTCAAGCCGAATCGATCAAGCACCAGAAAATCTGAAATCATTGACAGAATTTGGTATCACCACGACGCGTCAAGGCACGCTTGAAATCAACTATGACATGCTTGACCGTCAGTTGAACAATAACTTCAACGAGTTAGAAAAATTCTTCGGTGGTAACACTGGTTTTGCGAAGCGTATCGAAGATGCGATTCACGGCATCACCGGTATTACGGGCAGCATTCGTACGCGAGAGAAAAGTCTCACAGAACAAAACTACCGTTTGAATGATGACCAAGCGGCATTAGATCGCCGCATGGAAGGGCTGGAAAAGCGTACCCATGCGAAATTTACCGCGATGCAAGACGCGACAGGTAAGATGCAGGGTCAACTTGGGGCTCTTATGAGTGCGTTAGGTTAATAAATGCAAAATGAACTCATAGAAATTAGTGATATAGATCAACTAATTACGCAAGAGCTGGAAAAAGTTGACTTTAATACTGAAGAAATTCTTCGCTTGGTCGATATCAGGGAACGGTTATTGCAAAACCTGTTACCAATTATTCAACAAAGTCCCTTGGTAAAGCAGGATGCAGAGTGGCAAGACTTGCTGACTCGTACCAAAAGAATTGTCGAGCTGATGCAATCAGAAACGTCAAAGGTCGGAAAAGAGCTTCACAAATTCCGTTATGGCCAACGTTCGCTTCAGCAGTACAAAAAATTTATTTAAAAGAGGATTACTATGCGCGGTTCTTTGCAAGCATACAAAAAAGTATCAGTCGACAGCCAGCTAAGCGCGGCTTCTCCGCACAAAGTCATTCAAATGCTTATGGCTGGTGCAATTGAGCGCCTTATTCAAGGCAAAGCAGCCATGCAAGCAGGCAATATCCCAGCAAAAGGCGAGCGTTTAGGTAAAGCACTCGACATTATTATTGCGCTACGCAGCTGTTTGTCGATGGAAGATGGTGGTGACATCGCTTCAAACTTAGATTCATTGTATGAGTTTATGATCACGCAGATTTCTGCGGCAAACCACCAGAATGATCCACAGCCGATCGACGACGTTATTGACATTATTCGTGAGATTAAATCGGCTTGGGATCAGATCCCAACAGAGTTCCACAACTTGACGGCAGCAGAAGTCGGCATTTAATAATCAAAACAATGCTTTAGGATCGACTTAAAACATTAAGACTGCATTAGCAACAAGTTGCGCATGAAAGTTACAATCGAGCTCACACCTCTATATTGCTTGGTTGCCTTATTTTCATATTCAAATAAAATAGAAGCCATTAGTAGCCCTAATGGCTTTTTTTGTTGCTGATTTTCCTATTTTGTCGATCGTAAATTGAGTGTGGTGTTTCCGCCTTCTTTAGCACCCAATTGCGCAAATCCAGGTTTGGCCGCAACGCACCTAAAATAAAGGCAATCATTCTTACTTATGCAAGGTTTGGCAAAGCTGCTTGTAATTGATGATGACGTATCAAGTCGTTTAAATTTAAGCAATATATTGGAATTTGTTGGAGAAAGTTGCGAAGCTGTCGGTTCTGAACAGCTAGGCGATGTTGATTGGTCTAGCGTATGGTCAGGCTGTATCGTTGGCAATATCTCAGCAGGTCGAGCGGCAACTGCCGTGATGGCTCGTCTCAACGATGCATACCATATCCCACTTCTTGTCTTGGGCAGCTTTCCTTTGCCTGTGGACGATCTCCCAAACTTTGTTGGCGAATTAGAGCAACCGCTAAATTACCCACAGCTTAGTGAAGCGTTACGTCACTGCAAAGATTTTCTTGGCCGTAAAGGGGTCAATGTTGTTGCTAGTGCGCGTAAAAACACGCTGTTTCGTAGCTTAGTAGGGCAGAGTCGCGGCATTCAAGAAGTTCGTCATCTTATTGAGCAAGTATCGGGTACAGAAGCCAATGTCTTGATCCTTGGTGAATCGGGTACGGGTAAAGAAGTGGTAGCACGTAACATTCACTACCATTCGTCATACCGCAATGGTGCGTTTGTGCCAATTAACTGTGGTGCAATCCCACCGGAGCTACTCGAAAGCGAATTGTTTGGCCACGAAAAAGGCGCGTTTACTGGTGCGTTAACGGCGCGTAAAGGTCGATTTGAATTAGCAGACGGTGGCACGATCTTCCTTGATGAAATTGGCGACATGCCAATGTCGATGCAAGTGAAGTTATTGCGTGTACTTCAAGAACGTTGTTTTGAGCGAGTTGGCGGAAACTCGACAATCAAAGTCAACGTGCGTGTGGTCGCTGCGACACACCGTAATTTGGAAAGCATGATCGAAGAAGGCACGTTCCGTGAAGATTTGTTCTATCGTTTGAACGTTTTCCCAATCGAAATGCCAGCGCTAAAAGAGCGTAAGCAAGATATCCCATTGTTATTGCAGGAGCTGATGACACGTCTGGAAGCCGAAGGCGGCCAGCCAATCTGTTTCACGCCGCGTGCGATCAACTCTTTGATGGAACACCACTGGCCGGGTAACGTGCGCGAGTTAGCTAACCTTGTTGAGCGCATGATCATTTTGTACCCAAACAGTCTGGTTGATGTGAACCATCTTCCGACGAAATATCGCTACAGTGATATTCCAGAGTTCCAACCTGAAGGTAATCCGTTCACTTCGATTGAAGAGCAAGAACGCGATGTGTTCCAAGACATCTTCTCGGAAGATTTCAGCTTTGACGAGCAAAGCGATCTGGATCACAACATGAATGCGCCTCAAGCGTTGCCACCAGAAGGGGTGAACCTAAAAGAGCTATTAGCAGATTTGGAAGTCAACATGATCAGCCAAGCGTTAGAAGCGCAAGGTGGGGTCGTTGCAAGGGCTGCAGATATGCTGGGTATGCGCCGTACAACGTTGGTTGAGAAAATGCGCAAGTATAATTTGCAGCGTTAGATCGAGCTTCAGTTCAATCACAAAAGTTATCTTTTCTGACATTAAAATCAGACATTTCTCGGTGTCAACTTATTGTCGATAACATAACGTCATGATAAATATAAAAAATAGCTTGGTACGCTAATTGCTTACCAAGCTATTTTACTTTTTAGTGGCGATATTTCGACAGGCAGTGAATGGACAATAACACCAACCAATCACATTTAGACTCAGTAGAAAACCAAGTTGAGCGCTATAAGCAGGTATTGGATGTGATGCCCGCTGGGGTTATTTTGCTCGACACGTATGGTGTTGTGCGAGAAGCCAACCCCGAGGCGCACCGAATTCTAGAAATCCCACTGGTTAACGAGAAATGGTTCAACATCATTCAAGCGGCTTTTGATCCGCGTGAAGATGATGGCCACGAAGTGTCACTGCGTAATGGTCGCAAAGTGCGTTTGGCGATTTCTGCCTCCGCGACAGGGCAGCTGATCCTCATCACCGACTTAACCGAAACCCGTTTACTGCAAGCTCGTGTGAGTGATCTACAACGTCTTTCTTCATTAGGGCGTATGGTTGCATCGCTAGCGCATCAAGTAAGAACGCCGCTGTCGAGCGCAATGTTGTACGCCTCTAATTTGGGCGCGCCTAATCTTCCGCCAGCGACGAGAGAGCGCTTCCAAAGTAAATTAATGGATCGACTGCACGATTTGGAGAAGCAGGTTAATGATATGCTGCTTTTTGCCAAAGGTGGTGATAATAAAGTCATTAAGCCATTTACGATTGCTCAATTGGTTGCTGAATACCAACCAATGGTCGAAACCGCTCTTAAAAACAACAACATTGATTACTTCCTCGAAGTAGAAGAAGAACAGACCGAATTGCTTGGCAACGCGAATGCTATCGCCTCTGCACTGAGTAACTTGGTGATGAACGCGATTCAAATGTCAGGCAAAGAGTCGCAAATCGACATCTTTTTCCGCCCGGTGAACGGTGAACTGCGCATTTCTGTGCAAGACAGCGGCCCGGGTGTACCACAAGAACTACAGGCCAAAATTATGGAGCCATTTTTTACCACACGTTCTCAAGGAACCGGGTTAGGTTTGGCTGTCGTTCAAATGGTTTGCCGTGCCCATGACGGCCGATTGGAACTTATTTCAGAGCAGGGTGATGGAGCCTGCTTCACCATGTGCATTCCGCTGGAGCGAGTGCAATCAGAAGCGCAATAAGCGGCTTCTGGTAATAACAATTACTGGAGAATCAGAATGGCGCAAAGCAAAGTGCTGATCGTAGAAGACGACGAAGGTCTTCGTGAAGCCCTCGTGGATACTCTGGCTCTGGCAGGGTATGAATGGTTAGAAGCCGATAGTGCAGAAGACGCATTAGTAAAGCTGAAATCAAATGCGGTTGATATCGTGGTATCTGACGTGCAAATGGCAGGTATGGGTGGCTTAGCGCTGCTGCGTAACATCAAACAAAATTGGCCGAACTTACCAGTGCTGCTAATGACGGCTTACGCCAATATCGAAGATGCCGTTTCTGCAATGAAAGACGGCGCGATTGATTACATGGCGAAACCATTTGCACCAGAAGTGCTGCTTAATATGGTAAGCCGCTATGCTCCTATCAAAAGTGATGACAACGGTGATGCTGTCGTTGCTGATGAAAAGAGTCTGCGCTTACTTGCTTTGGCTGATAAAGTGGCTCGCACGGATGCGAACGTGATGATCTTAGGCCCAAGCGGTTCGGGTAAAGAAGTGATGTCGCGTTACATTCACAAAGCATCAAACCGTAAAGACGGCCCATTCGTTGCGATTAACTGTGCGGCGATTCCTGACAACATGCTGGAAGCGACGCTATTCGGTTACGAAAAAGGTGCATTCACTGGTGCTGTTCAGGCGTGTCCGGGTAAGTTCGAACAAGCGCAAGGCGGCACAATCTTACTTGATGAAATCAGCGAGATGGACTTAAACCTGCAAGCGAAGTTATTGCGTGTTTTGCAAGAGCGCGAAGTAGAGCGTCTTGGTAGCCGTAAGAGCATCAAGCTAGATGTTCGTGTGCTAGCGACCAGTAACCGTGATCTCAAACAGTATGTGTCGGAAGGTAATTTCCGTGAAGACTTGTACTACCGCCTGAATGTGTTCCCAATCGCATGGCCAGCGCTGAATGAGCGTAAAGGGGACATTGCGCCACTTGCGAAGCATCTTGCCGAGCGTCACTGTAGCAAAATGGGTATGCCTGTTCCTCAGTTCTCGTCAGTTGCAGTGGAAAAACTATTGCAGTACCCATGGCCAGGTAATGTTCGAGAGCTGGATAACGTTGTACAACGCGCGCTGATTTTGAGTGAAAACGGCGATATCGGTGCAGAACACATCTTGTTAGAAGGCGTGGATTGGCAAGATGCCAACAGCTTGCAATACGTTGTGCATAGTGCAGAAACATTGGTCCCTGATGTCAAGCCTGTTGCTCAAACTGAATCCGTCAACCGCGTTAACACTGGCGGCGAGGGGTTGGGTGGCGAGCTACGCGATCAAGAGTATGCGATCATTCTAGAAACCTTGGTGGAATGTAATGGCCGACGCAAAGAAATGGCAGAGAAATTGGGCATAAGCCCACGTACTCTGCGCTACAAACTTGCCAAAATGCGTGACGCGGGTATAGATATTCCGAGTTAGGTTTCACACGCGTAGCCATAAGACAAAAGTGTGAGTAAACTATACTGCTGGCGTCTTATGGCACATAAATTGCTGTGTCAATATTTAGTTTAAATAGATAGTCAAACTTTTGGCTCAGAGGTGATAATGAAAGTTGATGGTATTCAGGCCGAAATGCGCGCCATGATGGTTGAAGCGACCAACACCACTCCGACAGGAACGGGCGCGAAAGTGGGTGCAGATTTCAATGATCTCCTAACCAAAGCCATCAATAACGTAAACTCACTTCAAAAATCATCTGGCGATCTACAAACGCGTTTTGATCGTGGTGATGCCGATGTTTCCTTATCTGACGTCATGATTGCTCGTAACAAATCCAGTGTTGCTTTTGAAGCCACTGTTCAAATCCGCAATAAGCTCGTTGAGGCCTACAAAGACCTCATGAACATGCCAGTGTAATTTAGGTAATAAGTGTGGCAGACAAGTCTACAGATTTAACCGTCACTGATGGCGGCTCAGATGGCGCACTGGTTTCTAGCTCCGATATGGATGTGGAAAGCCAAAATCCAGATTTAGAAGAGCGCAGTGCATCAAAATTCGATATGGCCGTGGGCGACCTCGATTTGCTTCGACAGGTCGTGCTTGTGCTATCGATCTCTATCTGTGTTGCGTTAATCGTGATGTTGTTCTTCTGGGTAAAAGAACCAGAAATGCGTCCGCTTGGCGCTTACGACACTGAAGAACTGATCCCTGTTCTGGATTACCTTGACCAGCAAAAAATCAATTACAAACTCGATGGTAATACCGTTTCGGTGGAGTCGAGCGAGTACAACTCAATCAAGTTAGGCATGGTGCGTTCGGGCGTCAATCAAGCGACCGAAGCGGGTGATGACATTCTGCTGCAAGACATGGGCTTTGGCGTTTCTCAGCGCTTAGAGCAGGAACGTCTTAAGCTCAGCCGTGAGCGTCAGCTAGCTCAAGCCATTGAAGAAATGAAGCAGGTTCGCAAAGCGCGAGTGTTGTTGGCGTTGCCGAAACACAGTGTGTTTGTGCGTCATAACCAAGAAGCTTCCGCCTCAGTATTTTTGACGCTATCGACAGGCGCCAACCTCAAACAGCAAGAAGTGGACTCGATTGTCGATATGGTCGCGAGTGCCGTTCCAGGCATGAAGACATCGCGCATTACCGTCACTGATCAGCATGGACGTTTGTTGAGCTCTGGTTCGCAAGATCCGGCATCTGCCGCGCGTCGTAAAGAGCAAGAGTTAGAACGCAGCCAAGAACAAGCATTGCGTGAAAAAATCGACTCTGTTCTGTTGCCTATTCTTGGTTTTGGTAACTACACCGCGCAAGTGGATATCCAAATGGATTTCAGCGCGGTTGAGCAAACTCGTAAACGTTTCGACCCAAATACGCCATCGACCCGCAGCGAGTACGCGCTAGAAGATTACAACAACGGCAACATGGTAGCAGGCATTCCGGGTGCGCTTAGTAATCAGCCTCCGGCGGATGCTTCTATTCCGCAAGACGTCGCGCAAATGAAAGACGGCTCGGTAATGGGGCAAGGCTCTGTACGTAAAGAATCGACCCGCAACTTCGAGCTAGATACCACGATTAGCCATGAGCGTAAGCAAACGGGCACCGTGGCGCGCCAGACTGTTTCAGTTGCCATCAAAGACCGTCGCCAAGTTAATCCAGATACAGGTGAAGTGACTTACACACCGATGTCGGAAGGTGAAATCAACGCGATTCGTCAGGTGTTGATTGGCTCCGTCGGCTTTGATCAATCTCGTGGTGATTTACTTAACGTATTGAGCGTCAAGTTTGCCGAGCCAGAAACCGAGCAGCTTGTTGACCAACCAATTTGGGAACACCCGAACTTCAACGATTGGGTTCGTTGGTTCGCCAGCGCTTTAGTTATCATCGTGGTTGTGCTTGTACTGGTTCGCCCTGCAATGAAGAAACTGCTTAACCCAGCTGGTGATGACGACGATGAAATGTACGGCCCAGACGGCTTGCCAATTGGTGCCGATGGCGAAACCAGCCTAATTGGTAGCGACATTGAAAGCAGTGAGCTGTTTGAATTTGGTTCAAGTATCGATCTGCCTAACCTTCATAAAGATGAAGACGTACTGAAAGCGGTTCGTGCACTTGTAGCGAATGAACCAGAGCTAGCGGCTCAAGTTGTGAAAAACTGGATGAACGAAAATGGCTAACGATATCGTACCTCAAGATGAAAACGGCGCAGGCATGCCAGTTGAGTTTGATGCCTCCACCATTACTGGTGAAGAGAAAGCGGCCATTTTGTTATTAAGTCTGAATGAGCAAGATGCGGCTGGCATCATCCGTCATTTAGAACCGAAACAAGTACAGCGTGTTGGTAGTGCAATGGCGCGTGCAAAAGATTTAAGCCAAGAGAAAGTATCGGCGGTGCACCGTACGTTTTTGGAAGATATCCAGAAATACACCAACATTGGTATGGGCAGCGAAGACTTTATGCGTAATGCCTTGGTGGCCGCGCTGGGTGAAGACAAAGCGAACAACTTGGTTGATCAAATTCTGCTGGGTACCGGTTCGAAAGGTCTGGATTCATTGAAATGGATGGACCCACGCCAAGTGGCAAGCATTATCGTCAACGAACACCCGCAAATTCAAACCATCGTATTGTCGTACTTAGAAGCGGATCAATCGGCGGAAATTCTTTCTCAGTTCCCAGAGCGTGTGCGTTTGGATCTGATGATGCGTATTGCCAACCTTGAAGAGGTTCAGCCATCAGCATTGGCAGAGCTGAACGAGATCATGGAGAAGCAGTTCGCGGGTCAAGCGGGTGCACAAGCAGCCAAAATTGGCGGCCTGAAGGCAGCAGCCGAGATCATGAACTACCTAGACAACAACGTCGAAGGTATCTTGATGGAGCAAATCCGCGATCAAGACGAAGACATGGCGACGCAAATCCAAGATCTTATGTTCGTCTTCGAGAACTTGGTCGAAGTGGACGACCAAGGTATTCAGAAATTGCTGCGTGATGTGCCGCAAGACGTTCTACAAAAAGCACTCAAAGGTGCCGATGATTCTCTACGCGAGAAAGTCTTCAAGAACATGTCTAAGCGTGCCGCTGAGATGATGCGTGACGACATCGAAGCGATGCCACCTGTGCGTGTGGCAGACGTAGAAGCGGCGCAGAAAGAAATCCTAGCGATTGCTCGTCGTATGGCCGACGCTGGTGAAATCATGCTTTCTGGCGGCGCAGACGAGTTCTTATAATCTCTATAGCCCTGCGACCTTCTTGTTGCGGGGCACCTTCACTTCAAATCTAATACACAGTAGGTAACCCATGGCTGGCGATAGAAAACGTGGATTTATCCGTCCTGATGAAGATGATGCGCTGATCGAACCGCAACGTTGGGGTTTGCCCGACTATGGCGATTCAAAGGAAAAAAAAGCCAAACAGACTGCGTTTAACTACGATCCTAGCTGGGTGCCAAACTTTGACGAGCCAGAAGAAGAGCAAGCTCTTGAACTGACAGAAGAACAGATCGAACTGATCAAGCAAGGCGCTTATCAAGAAGGTTTGTACCAAGGTCAAGAAGCTGGCTTTAAGCAAGGGTACGACAAAGGCAAAGAAGAAGGCTTGCAAGCAGGCCATGCTGAGGGCTTAGAGCTGGGTAAAGCAGAAGGCGTTTCTGCTGGCCAAGAGTTTATTCAACAGCAGGTTGAAGTGTTTATGAATCTCGCCAACCAGTTCGCTCAACCTTTGGAGCTGATGAATGCTCAGGTAGAGAAGCAACTGGTGGACATGGTGCTGTGCTTAGTCAAAGAAGTGGTGCATGTTGAGGTTCAAACCAATCCACAAATTATCCTCGATACGGTTAAGCAGTCGGTAGAAGCGCTGCCGATTTCTGGCCATCCAATCACATTGCATCTCAACCCTGAAGATGTTGCCATCATTCGCTCTGCGTATGGTGAAGAAGATTTAGATTGCCGTAACTGGACACTGGTTTCTGAGCCATCACTTAATCGTGGCGATGTGCAAATCGAAGCAGGCGAATCGAGCATTAACTACCGCATGGAAGAGCGCATCAAGAGTGTGCTGCACAGCTTTTGTGGCGCGAACCGTCACCAAGAGGGCGAGTAATCCATGCAAGCTTTGGCCGATCGCCTCAAAAACTACAAAGTTGAAGGCTTAACCACACGCCCGGTCGCTTCTGGCAAATTGGTGCGCGTTGTTGGTTTGACCCTAGAAGCAACGGGCTGTCGTGCGCCGATCGGCAGTCTATGTTTGGTTGAAACCATGTCTGGTCACATGGAAGCTGAAGTGGTTGGTTTTTCTGGCGACAACTTGTATTTGATGCCGAGTGAGCAAATCACCGGTATTTTGCCCGGTGCAAAAGTGACGCCATTAACCAGCGAAGCAGGTTTGCCTGTTGGTATGGAATTGCTTGGCCGCGTTATTGATGGCGTGGGCAATCCGCTGGATGGACTTGGCCCGATTTACACTGAGCACCGTGCGTCATTTAATGCGGAACCCATCAACCCACTGGCACGAAAACCGATCTCTGAACCACTCGATGTTGGCTTAAAAGCGATCAACGGTTTGTTGACGGTAGGCAAAGGCCAGCGTATTGGCTTGTTTGCGGGTTCTGGTGTGGGTAAATCGGTCACGCTAGGCATGATGACACGAGGCACTACGGCGCAAGTGGTGGTGGTAGGCCTGATTGGTGAACGTGGACGAGAAGTTAAAGAGTTTATTGAAGAGATTTTGGGCGAAGACGGACGTCGTCGCTCAGTTGTGGTGGCTGCACCAGCTGATGCGTCTCCGTTGATGCGTTTGAAGGGGTGTCAAACGGCACTTACGATTGCCGAGTACTTCCGCGACCAAGGTTTGGATGTGCTGTTGCTGATGGATTCACTGACCCGTTTTGCTCAAGCGCAGCGTGAGATTGCCTTGTCGGTTGGTGAACCGCCAGCCACCAAAGGTTATCCGCCTTCGGTATTTGCCAAGTTGCCTGCGCTGGTGGAACGTGCGGGTAATGGCAGCCCAGAGCAAGGCTCGATCACCGCTTTCTTTACCGTTTTAACCGAAGGTGACGATCTGCAAGACCCGATCGCCGATGCGTCTCGTGCCATTCTCGATGGTCACATTGTTTTGTCGCGTGAAATGGCAGACGCGGGCCATTACCCTGCGATTGATGTCGAGAAATCGGTCAGCCGTGTGATGCCTCAGATCACTACCGAAGAACATGTGTTGATGTCGAAAGCGGTACGTCAGGTCTTGTCTATTTGTCGCAAAAATCAAGATTTGGTGTCGATTGGGGCGTATAAGCCGGGCACCGATCCGGCTATCGATGGCGCATTTACATTAAAGCCGAAGCTAGACGAATACTTGCAGCAGCGTATGAAAGAATCGGTGCCATACGATATGTGCGTCAATATGCTCAGAAATATTTTGGGTGGGTAATAGCGTATGAATAATGCGATGGAATTCCTACTTGAGCAGACCAAAGAGCGCGAAGACCAAGCCGTACTTGCGCTGAACAAAGCGCGCTCTGAGCTTGAAGACTATTACCGTCAGGTTGAGCAAATCGAAAAGTATCGTCTCGATTACTGCCAACAGCTGGTGGATCGTGGCCAAGCGGGTTTAACCGCCAGCCAATACGGGCATCTCAACCGATTCTTATGTCAGCTTGACGAGACACTATCAAAGCAAAAGCAAGCAGAGCATCACTTCAAAGAACAAGTCGAAAACTGCAAAGACTACTGGCTCAAGATGCGCCAAGAACGCATGTCTTACGAGTGGATGATCGAAAAGAAAGCGAAAGAAAAGCAAATCGCGGAAGCCAAACGTGAGCAAAAGCAAATGGATGAGTTTTCCACGCTGTTGTTTAGCCGTAAGGCCAAGCCGTTCTAATTTTTGTTGAAGTTGATCTCGCTTCCACTCTTCTCGTGTGCGTTGTTCGTCAGGAAAATAGCCTTATGCGTTGGCGTGATTTTTGCAAATTCATGGTTTAATTATCTAATTTTGCCTCTGATGGGCAATCTGGTCACGCCATAAAAAGGCGTAGCTAAAAACGAGAAAGTTTTTATGAATGTGAATTTGTCTAATGTTTCTGCGACTAGCAAGACCTCAACTTCTGAGTCTTCCGCACAAGCACCTACAGAAAGCTCTGAAAGCAAAGGTTTTTTTGAAACCTTAGCGGGAGTTTTTACAGGTTCACAAAAAGCAGAAAAAGCGGTCACTCAAACAGCAAGTACAGATGTAAAGACCGACGTTAGCGCCACAGAAGGTGAAACGGTCGAGAAGAATGGCGAGAGCCAAGAATCAGTCGCGAACCGTGAGAGTGTCGACGGAAAAGCGGCTGATGCATTGCTAGAGCATGAAGGCGTAAAAGCCGTTGCTGACGAATCCGAGCAAACTTCGGAATCACTTCAAGAAGAAGGTAAAGACCCCGTCGTAGCTAAGCAAGCTTTGTCGCCAATGGAGTCAGAGGCTCAGTTGGATTCAAAACAAAGCGCTCAGAACACAGACTCGCAAGATAAGATAGCGGTGGCCAGTGCGATGGGAGAAGGTCAGCAACTACTCGGTCGTATTGAACAAGCGAATCAAGCATTGCAAACCAATGATGCTTTTGTTGATAGCGGCAAGGGTTTGCCTCTACAGGCGACGCAAGCAACCTCTTTCTCTGCTCCAGTGTCGAAACTGGTCGAAACAGATGACGCAAAAGCGCTAGCAGCGTTGCAATCGACGCCTTCTGTTGAGCAAGTGAATTTGGCGGCCGAGCAGCAACTGGAACCAATCTTAGATGCCAATGGAAAGCCGATTGATATTGAGAAGCTACAGTCTCAATCAACTGAATGGCAAAACCTGACTGCGCCTCCTGTAATGGATGCTTCAGCAATGCAACAAGCTCAGGCGAACACCTCAGGTGCATTGGATGGTTCGGTGTCACTTGACCCTGCGACGGTCGGCTTTGAAGGTAAGGCGGTTCAGCTGGTTTCAATTGATGAGCTGGAAGTCATTGATACCAAGTTGGCGCAAGGCAAACCTCTGAGCGAACAAGAAATCGATGTCATTGAAGGTTTGAGAACGGGTGACGTCGTCGCGGATATTCCTGAGCAAGAGCTAGCCCAGTTGGTTGCGCTGCCAACGGACGTGAAAGCCATTCTTGCGGAGCAAAATACAACGCAGCATAACAATGTACGAAACGGCAGCGAACGAACAGCCGCTACAATCGCGATGGGGCAACAAGCACAATACGTAAACGCGCAAGAGATGAAGCACGTCGCTGCGCAAGCGCCAATGGCTCAACATGCCGATAAACTTACGTCCGCACCAATGCCTGATGCGCTGGTGGCGAATAATTTCAACCCAGCAGTTCAAATGGCTGCTAATGGGGAAGTGAGCCACAAAGCGATCAATGCCGCGTTAAGTGCAGGTGCGTTGAAAGCTACGGCGAGCCAGCAAGATAAGCCAGAGTCGCAATACGGATTAGCAGGACAGCTGCAAGCGGCAGCAGGTCAACAAGGTGTAGCAGCCCAACAGCAAACCCGAGCGGAAGCCGCTCAGCAAGTGCAACTGCCTCTGCAATTAACAAAAGAGCTCGCTAATGAGCAAGTGGCGGAAAAAGTACAAATGATGATGTCGAAGAACTTGAAGAACCTCGACATCCGACTTGACCCACCAGAGCTTGGCCGTATGCAAATTCGCATGACGATGAACAACGATTTGGCCAACGTGCATTTTACGGTTACCAACCCCCAAGCGCGTGACATTATTGAACAAACGTTGCCTCGTTTACGTGAAATGTTGGCTCAACAAGGGATGCAACTGGCGGATTCCTCGGTTCAGCAGCAAAGCAGTGGACAACAGCAAAGTGGCTACGCAGCGGCTGAACAACATGGCCAAGGCACGTCTGGACGCGATTTTTCTGGCCAGTCAGACGAAAACTTTGATGCCGACGTGAATCTTGATTTGAATGTGGTTTCAAAGCGTGATGGAATTAGTTTTTACGCCTAATGTCGTAACCTCAACCATCTTGAACAAGAACAAATAACTAGAGAAAACAATGGCAGAAGAACAGCTACAAGGTGCCGATGCACCAAAAGGTAAAAGCAAGCTACTGATCATCATTATTGCAGTCGTGGTTCTGCTCGGTGGTGGTGGCGCGGCGGCGTTCTTTTTAATGGGATCGGATGATTCGGCTCAAGCTGCAGAGGCGGAGTCGCAGCAAACACAGGCCGCAGCGGCTAACCCAATTGCGTACGTGAATCTTCCGCAACCGTTCATTTTTAACGTGACGGGTGACCGTCGCGATAGACTGGTGCAAATCAAAGCGCAGCTTATGGTACGTGGCTCTGAGAATGAGCAGTTGGCGCGTTACCATTCTCCGTTGGTTGAGAGCTCTTTGTTATCAACATTTGCATCGGCAACGGTAGAGCAGCTTCGTTCTCCAACGGGTCGAGTGGAACTGCGAGACCGAGCTTCCGAAGATATTAAAGCAGCTTTAAATGCTGCGGTCGGCAAGCCAGTGATTGAAAAAGTACTGTTTACAGATTTTGTTATTCAATAGGTAAAACGTGACCGATCTATTAAGCCAAGACGAAATTGATGCGCTACTACACGGGGTTGATGATGTCGATGACATTGATGAGCCCTTAGATAACGACACGGAAGGTGCCGTCAGTTTCGATTTCTCGTCTCAAGACAGGATTGTCCGTGGTCGAATGCCAACGCTCGAACTGATTAACGAGCGTTTTGCACGACACATGCGGATCAGTCTGTTTAACATGCTGCGCAAAACGGCCGAAGTGTCGATCAACGGCGTACAGATGATGAAGTTTGGCGAGTACCAAAATACGTTGTACGTGCCAACCAGTTTGAACATGGTTCGCTTCCGTCCTCTCAAAGGTACGGCATTGATTACCATGGAAGCACGTCTTGTCTTCATTCTGGTAGAAAACTTCTTTGGTGGTGATGGCCGCTTCCACGCAAAAATTGAAGGCCGTGAATTTACGCCAACTGAGCGTCGCATTATTCAGCTACTGCTGAAAATCGTGTTTGAAGACTACAAAGAAGCGTGGTCGCCAGTCATGGGCGTCGAGTTCGAATACCTCGATTCTGAAGTAAACCCAAGTATGGCAAACATCGTGAGCCCGACCGAAGTGATTGTTGTGAGCTCATTCCATATTGAAGTGGATGGCGGTGGCGGTGACTTCCATGTCGTAATGCCGTATTCCATGGTCGAGCCAATCCGCGAGTTGCTTGATGCTGGTGTTCAGTCGGACAAGATGGAAACCGACGTACGTTGGAGTTCAGCGCTGCGCGAAGAGATCATGGACTGTCCGGTAAACTTCCGAGTGAACTTGCTGGAAAAAGACATATCGTTGCGCGATTTGATGGAGCTGCAACCAGGCGACATTATTCCGATTGAAATGCCTGAGCACGCTACCATGTTTATCGAAGATTTACCGACTTACCGCGTAAAAATGGGTCGCTCTGAAGACAAGCTTGCCGTGCAAGTCTCTCAAGAGATTGAACGCCCACACGTAGTGAAAACTGATTTAGCCTTCTTGGGCAAAGACATCATGTCTGAGCTTGAGAATGACGATGATAGAGATGATTAAGACTCCTTACTCGTTGATTTGATTGAGTAAGGCTTAACACAGGATAGAAAAATGGAACCAAGTGACGATCAAAAGCTAGCAGACGAATGGGCAGCCGCTCTTGGCGAAGACCCGTCTGCACCTTCTATTGATGTAGATGAAGTATTGGCAGCGCCACTGGAAGAGCTGAAAGATACTTCTCGACCAATTACCGACGATGAACGTCGTAAACTCGATACCATCATGGACATTCCCGTTACCATCTCGATGGAAGTGGGACGTTCGCAAATCAGCATTCGTAACCTATTGCAATTGAACCAAGGTTCGGTCGTAGAGCTAGACCGCCTAGCGGGTGAATCGCTTGATGTCTTGGTTAACGGTACGTTGATTGCGCACGGTGAAGTCGTGGTAGTGAACGACAAGTTTGGTATCCGTTTGACTGATGTGATCAGCCAAACTGAACGCATCAAAAAGCTGCGTTAATATGACAAGTTCAATCACAAAGAGATTGAAGCAAATCACAGGAGCACTCGGTTTAATGCTGAGTGCTCCTTATGCATTTGCGGCTGCACCCAGTAATCTCGATTTAGCGACCACCTTGGGTTCACTTGTGCTGGTTATTGGTGTCATTTTGCTGTTGGCATGGTTGCTTAAACGCATGCAAGTGCCGGCGTTAGGGCAGCAGAAAGGTTTACGCATCGTGAGCCAATTACCTGTCGGCACCAAAGAGCGAATCGCCGTGGTTCAGGTTGGAGAAGAGCAGTTTTTGGTGGGCATCACCAGTCAATCGATCCAAACCTTAGCCAAGCTAGAAAAGCCATTGAAAGAGGAAGAGTTGGCGACCAATGCTTTTGCCAGTCAGTTCAGCCAACTGATCAAGAAAAATGACAAAGGGTAATCCAATCCGTCTGCTTTTTAGCACTTTGGTGCTACTGGTTGGCGTGCTGTTTTCTTCATTTTCGTTTGCTGAGGCAGAGGAATCACCGCTGCCTGCGAATTTAGCAGAAGGGAGCAGTGTGACGGTTCAGGCCATGCAAAGCGATACCGGAGCAAGTCGCTCTATGTCGGTTGGCAACGGTGCTGGTATTCCAGCTTTCACCATGACCACCAACCCGGATGGCAGTGAAGACTATTCTGTTACATTGCAAATTCTCGCCTTAATGACCATGCTGGGCTTCTTGCCAGCAATGGTGATTTTGATGACGTCTTTCACCCGAATTGTGGTGGTAATGTCGATTCTGCGTCAGGCGATGGGCTTACAACAAACACCATCGAATCAGGTGATCATTGGCATCGCGCTTTTCTTGACCTTCTTTGTCATGTCTCCTGTGCTCAACGAAATCAATGACACGGCTATCCAGCCATACCTCAACGAACAAGTGACAGCGCGCGAAGCATTCGATGCAGCGCAAGTGCCGATGAAGGCCTTCATGCTTAAGCAAACGCGTATTAAGGATTTGGAAACCTTCGTAAATATGTCGGGCGAGCAAGTAACCAATCCAGAAGATGTCTCGATGGCGGTGTTGATTCCCGCTTTTATCACCTCGGAGCTGAAAACGGCGTTCCAAATCGGTTTCATGTTGTTTCTGCCGTTCTTGATCATCGACTTGGTGGTGGCATCGGTTTTGATGGCCATGGGTATGATGATGCTATCGCCAATGATTGTATCGCTACCGTTTAAGTTGATGTTGTTTGTGTTGGTGGATGGTTGGAACTTGATATTGTCGACCTTAGCCGGCAGTTTCGCCCTTTAGGTTGGCACAGAGAAAAGAGGTAAGACATGACTCCTGAAATGTTTGTCGAGCTTTTCCGTGAGGCACTGTGGATGGTGTTGATCATGGTCTGTGCCATTATTATCCCCAGTTTGCTCATCGGTTTGGTCGTGGCGATTTTTCAAGCCGCGACGTCAATTAACGAACAGACATTAAGCTTCTTACCTCGTTTGATCGTGACTTTGTTAGCTTTGATGCTGTTTGGTCACTGGATGACCCAAATGCTGATGGAATATTTCTTCGGCTTGATTGAGCGCTTGCCTCAGGTTCTGTACTAGAGGCTGGTATGGAGTATCCTACTCAAATCATCTTAGACTGGATAGCCAATTATTTTTGGCCGTACGTTCGTATCTCGTCGATGTTGATGGTGATGACCGTTACTGGCGCTCGCTTTGTTTCTCCTCGTATTCGTTTGTATCTCGGCCTTGCGATTACTTTTGCCGTGATGCCCGCTATTCCTGCTGTTCCGCAAGACATTCAACTGCTCTCATTTCGTGGTTTTATGACCATCGCAGAGCAGATGATCATTGGCGTCGCGATGGGCATGGTGACGCAATTTATGATCCAAACGTTTGTGTTGCTCGGGCAAATCCTTGGTATGCAATCGAGCTTGGGTTTTGCGTCGATGGTTGATCCTGCCAATGGTCAGAACACGCCATTGCTTGGTCAATTATTCATGTTCTTGACCACCATGTTTTTCCTCGCAACCGATGGTCACTTAAAAATGCTGCAACTGGTGGTGTTCAGCTTTAAAACCCTACCGATAGGGTCGGGCACGCTTACCGCGGTGGATTTTCGTGATATGGCGGGTTGGCTTGGCATTATGTTCAAAACTGCTCTGAGTATGTCGCTATCAGGCATCATCGCGCTGCTTACTATCAACCTGTCGTTTGGTGTAATGACGCGTGCCGCGCCTCAGCTGAACATTTTCTCGCTCGGTTTTGCATTTGCGTTGATGGTGGGTCTATTGATTTGTTGGTACATCTTGGCTGGTCTATACAGTCATTATGAATTGTATTGGGCATTGGGTGAGGAGCAGATTTGTAGCCTCATTCGCTTGGATTGTTAGGAGGCTGGTTTGGCAGAGTCAGACGGTCAGGAACGCACCGAAGAAGCCACGCCCCGACGGTTACAACAAGCCAGAGAAAAGGGGCAGGTCGCACGCTCAAAAGAGCTCGCATCGGCGTCAGTGCTGATTGTGGGTGCTATCGCTCTGATGTGGTTTGGCGAGTCACTTGCACGTTCGCTGTTTTCCATTATGAGTCGTTTGTTCGACCTCAAACGCGACGAAATCTTTGACACAACAAAGCTGTTTGATATCGCATTAGGCGCAATGACAGATTTGCTTTTTCCACTGTTTCTCATCCTTATCACGTTGTTTGTGGCGGCGACGATTGGTGCTGCAGGGGTTGGGGGCATTAGCTTTTCTGCCGAAGCGGCAATGCCTAAGCTGTCCAAAATGAACCCTCTGAGCGGTTTAAAACGCATGGTGGGCATGCAAAGTTGGGTTGAACTGATCAAATCGATCTTGAAAGTGGTGTTGGTGACAGGCGTTGCTATGTATTTGATCCAAGCATCGCAAGCGGATTTGATCCAACTTAGCATGGATGTTTATCCGCAGAATATTTTCCACGCGCTGGATATTTTGCTCAACTTCATCTTGTTGATCAGCTGCTCGTTATTGATTGTTGTGGCCATCGATATACCGTTCCAGATTTGGCAGCACGCCGATCAGTTGAAGATGACCAAGCAAGAAGTGAAAGACGAATACAAAGAAACCGAAGGTAAGCCAGAGGTGAAAGGTCGTATTCGTATGCTGCAAAGGGAAGCGGCACAACGCCGGATGATGGCCGATGTGCCTCAAGCTGACGTTATTGTCACCAACCCGGAGCACTATTCAGTGGCGCTGCGTTATAAGCAGAAAACAGATCGTGCGCCAGTCGTGATTGCGAAAGGTACGGATCACATGGCGATGAAAATTCGAGAAGTGGCACGTGAGCACGACATTACGATTGTGCCTGCTCCACCACTTGCACGTGCGCTTTACCATACCACTGAGTTGGAACAAGAAATTCCTGACGGTCTGTTTACCGCGGTCGCGCAAGTGCTGGCGTTTGTGTTCCAGTTAAAACAGTACCGCAAACGTGGTGGTCAGCGACCGAAAATTCAAGATTATGACTTGCCAATCCCGCCGGAACATCGTCATTAATCGTGCAAAAAGCAAAATTAAGAAAAATATAAAACAATCAATGGATTGTGCTGTTATTTAGCTTTGAGTCATTATTTTGGCGTTGATTTTGGTACATAGATTGCTTAAGTCGACTAATTATCAACTATACCTAAACTTTTAGGCGAAAGTGGTCGCGTATAAACATTAGACATACGTATTAAAGTGCGTATTCGCGTGACGCTTCAATTCGATTGAGATACCTCGCAGTATGAAGTTAAGCCTGCCGTTTGCAGATAAATTGCCACGAATTCGTCAGCGTGAGATGCCAGCTATTGGCGCGCCTGTCATGGTTTTGGCCACCCTTGCGATGGTGGTATTACCGATACCCGCGTTCCTACTGGATATGTTCTTCACCTTTAACATCGCCTTAGCCATGGTGGTGTTGTTGGTGACGGTATATACACGCCGCCCGTTAGATTTCGCCGCGTTCCCAACGGTGCTGCTGATCGCGACGTTGTTGCGTTTGGCGCTGAACGTTGCGTCCACCCGTGTCGTGTTACTTCATGGTCATGAAGGGGGCAATGCGGCAGGTAACGTTATCGAGGCGTTTGGTAACGTTGTAATTGGCGGTAACTACGCAGTCGGTTTAGTCGTCTTCCTCATCTTGATGATCATTAACTTTATGGTTGTGACCAAAGGTGCGGGGCGTATTTCTGAGGTGAGCGCTCGTTTCACCCTTGATGCGTTGCCTGGTAAACAGATGGCGATTGATGCGGACTTAAACGCAGGCCTTATCGACCAAGAGCAAGCGCGCGTGCGTCGTTTTGAAGTGACCAAAGAGGCAGACTTCTACGGCTCAATGGATGGTGCGTCCAAGTTTGTAAAAGGCGATGCGATAGCCGGTATTTTGATTCTGTTTATCAACATCATCGGCGGTCTGTCGATTGGTATGGCGCAGTACGGGTTAGGCTTTGGTGAAGCGATCCAAATCTATACCTTGCTAACGATTGGTGATGGTCTGGTTGCTCAAATTCCATCGCTATTGCTGTCAATTGCAGCGGCGATGATGGTAACGCGCCAAAACACCGATGAAGACATGGGCGAGCAGCTGGTTTTCCAAATGTTCGACAACCCGAAAGCGTTGATGATCACGGCGGCAATTTTAGGCGTGATGGGTATCGTACCAGGCATGCCGCATTTTGCTTTCTTAACGTTGGCCGTCGCTGCTGGCACGGGTGCTTACTTGATTGACAAGCGTCAGAAGCAGAAAGCAAAAGAACCAGCATTACCTGCGAAAGCAGAAGATGGCAGCGAGCCGATTTCTCAACGTGAGTTGTCGTGGGATGACGTTCAACCTGTTGATATTATTGGTTTAGAAGTGGGGTATCGATTGATCCCGCTGGTGGATCGTGACCAAGGCGGAGAGTTATTAGAGCGCGTGAAAGGCGTTCGTAAAAAGCTCTCACAAGATTTTGGTTTCTTGATCCCAGCAGTACACATTCGTGACAACCTTGAGCTGACGCCAAACAGCTACAGAATTACCCTGATGGGCGTTGCGGTGGGTGAAGCGGAAATTCGCCCAGACCAAGAATTGGCGATTAACCCAGGTCAGGTTTACGGCATGATTGATGGCGAACCGACCATGGACCCGGCATTCGGCCTAGAAGCCGTGTGGATTCGTGAAGAGCAGCGCGAGCACGCTCAGGCTCTCGGTTATACCGTGGTGGATTCATCGACGGTTTTGGCTACGCATCTAAGTCAGTTATTAACCAACAACGCATCGCAGTTGATTGGTCATGAAGAAGTACAGAATTTATTGGAGATGCTAGGCCGAAGTGCACCGAAATTGGTGGAGAACTTTGTACCGGATCAACTCCCATTAGGTGTGGTGGTGAAAGTGTTGCAGAACTTGTTGAATGAAGCCATTCCAATTCGCGACATTCGTACCATCGTACAAACCTTGGCTGAGTACTCAAGTAAGAGTCAAGAACCTGACATATTAACAGCGGCGGTTCGAATCAGTCTGAAACGTCTAATTGTTCAGGAAATCAATGGTATAGAGCCAGAACTGCCTGTGATTACCTTGATTCCTGATCTGGAACAAATATTGCATCAAACTATGCAAGCCTCGGGAGGCGAATCTGCTGGCATTGAGCCAGGACTCGCTGAACGTTTGCAGTCTTCACTAAGCCATGCAACGCAAGAGCAAGAGTTGAAGGGCGAACCTGCCGTTCTACTTACGTCTGGCGTGTTGCGATCCACACTGGCTAAGTTTGTGAAGAACACAATACCTAATCTCCGGGTACTGTCTTATCAAGAAATACCGGATGAAAAACAGATCAGAATTGTGCAAGCCGTGGGTAATTAATCTCACGCATCATTAATGGATTCATAGTTTGAAAATAAAGCGATTTTTTGCCAAAGACATGCGATCAGCGCTGCTCCAAGTGAAAGAGGAGTTGGGTGCAGATGCGGTGATCATGTCAAACAAGAAAGTGGCAGGCGGTGTAGCGATTGTTGCTGCAGTGGATAATGAATCCAATCCGTCTTCATCCAGTGCTTCTTCGCAATCAAATCGTGGTGCTTCTCAATCGAATCGCTATAACGAACATCGTCAAATGTCGTCATCAGCGGCCGATCGTTTTCAAGATCGCAGTTTAGATGAAGATAAAATTAGCCTACAAAACAGCAAAGAAAAATCAGGCTCGATGACACAGCGATTCGCGAACATGCTGAAGCAATACAGTGGTGGCGCAGCAGAATCTGACGATCATGTTGCGGAAAACGAAGATTCGTTATCAGCCCTATTGCAACGCCAAAATAAGCACCGCGAAAGCTACAACCAAGAAAAGCCCGTGCCATACCAGCCGGACTCTCCTTTGGCGAAATTGATTGCTCAAGATAACCGTTTTGAGCGACCAACGCCGAAGTTAGATCCTACGCGCTATGACCGTCGTCGCCCATCCTCTGAAGAGCGTGACGAGTCAGCAAAAGAGCTGGAGAACATGCGCGAAGAGATGACCTCGATTCGTCGTCTGCTGGAACATCAAGTCTCCGGGTTAATGTGGCAAGAAGTAGAACGTCGTGAGCCATTAAGAGCCATGCTTATCAAACGCTTAGAGCGTATGGGCGTGTCTCCTGAGCTTGCAGACCAAATGGCATGTTACATCCCAGAAGACACCAAGCCTGCACGTGCGTGGAAGGCTTTGCTGTCACTCGTTGCGGATCAAATTAACATACCAAAACAAGATATTTTAAAACGTGGTGGTGTGGTTGCATTGCTTGGCCCTACAGGCGTCGGAAAAACGACAACTGTCGCGAAGCTTGCTGCACGCGCAGCCATGGAATACGGTGCCGACAATGTGGCCCTTGTGACAACAGATACATATCGCATAGGTGCACATGAGCAACTCTCCATTTACGGGAGAATTATGGGTTGTCCTGTAAGAGTTGCTAAAGATTCTAACGAATTAGCCGATGTTATATATCAGCTAAGAAACAGAAGACTGATTTTGGTCGATACGGCAGGGATGGGACAAAGAGATGTGAGGCTTTCCGAGCAGCTCGATACCCTAATGCAAGAGAGTGGTGAAGTGATTCATAGCTACCTTGTTTTGCCAGCTACCGCACAACGTCGAGTTCTACAAGAAACTCTTGATCACTTCCGACGCATTCCGCTGTCGGGTTGTATTCTCACTAAGCTTGATGAGTCATTAAGTTTAGGTGAATTCATTAGTGTGGTGATTCAAAACGCAATGCCAGTGGCTTACATAGCAAATGGTCAGCGCGTGCCTGAAGACATTGTGATAGCACAACCAAAATACATGCTTGCGAAAGCAAACGAACTGTTAGAGAAGTCGACAGAGAACGAACCTCACTTTTGGAACAGTGACAACGAAGGACTCTAGGGCGGCGGACTACTATGACTGAGAATATGATACACGATCAAGCAAGCGGCCTCCGTCGCTTAACACAACCATCGTTGACAAAAGTGATTGCTGTTACTGGCGGCAAAGGTGGTGTGGGGAAATCTAACGTAACGCTGGGTCTGGCGATCTGCATGGCTCGCCAAGGCAAAAAGGTGATGGTTCTCGACGCTGACCTAGGTCTGGCTAATGTTGACGTAATGCTCGGAATTCGTTCAAAACGTAACCTGGGACATGTGCTAGCGGGTGAATGTGAGCTAAAAGATGCGATTGTTGAAGGCCCTTATGGTATAAAGATAATCCCTGCAACTTCTGGCACACAAAGCATGACAGAGCTTTCTCATGCTCAACATGCTGGACTCATCCGCGCATTTGGTAGTCTTGAAGATGAAATGGACATCCTGCTAATTGATACAGCAGCTGGCATTTCTGATATGGTTATTAGTTTTTCTCGTGCAGCTCAAGATGTAGTTGTAGTAGTCTGTGACGAACCGACTTCTATCACTGATGCTTATGCACTAATTAAGCTTTTGAGCAAAGAACACCAAGTCCAACGCTTTAAAGTTGTTGCAAATATGGTCAGAAGCTACCGAGAAGGTCGAGAATTGTTTGCAAAGTTGACGCTAGTCACAGAGCGGTTCTTGAATGTAAGCCTTGAGCTCGTAGCATGTATTCCATTAGATGATAAAGTACGACAAGCCGTAAAAAGACAAAAAATTGTCGTTGATGCGTTCCCTCGCTCTCCTGCGGCTTTAGCTATCAGCTCATTGGCAAACAAAGCGCTGATGTGGCCACTGCCGAAAACACCAAGTGGACACTTGGAATTTTTTGTGGAAAGGTTGCTAAATCGTACCGAATTCGCAGAGGACCCTTTTGGTGAATAAAGCGATAACCTATGACCAGCATGGCAAGTTTAATAGTCAGCAAGCGTTCATTGAACGCTACTCTGTGTTGGTTAAGCGTATTGCTCACCACCTGTTAGGCCGTTTACCGCCGAGTGTTCAGGTAGAGGATTTAATTCAGGCCGGCATGATCGGTCTTATCGAAGCTCAGCAGAATTATGATGGTTCTAAAGGTGCGAGCTTTGAAACTTATGCTGGTATCCGCATTCGTGGCGCCATGTTAGATGACATGCGCAAAGGTGACTGGGTACCGCGTTCTGTTCATAAGAATAATCGCGAAATTAATCAAGCGGTCGCAGAGCTGGAAGGCGTGTTAAATCGTGATCCGACAGATTCTGAAGTAGCAGCACATCTCGGGATGTCACTGGATCAATATCATAGTGCTCTGACCGATATAAACTGCTCAAGATTAGTTGGTATTGAAGATTTAGGCGTTTCTGATGATGTGATTTCACCAGCAGATGAAACTGATGACAGCAACCCATTTAAGGGTGTAGCAGATGAATCGTTCAGAAAAGCACTGGTTGAATCAATAAAACAGCTTCCAGAGCGTGAAGCTTTAGTACTTTCGCTTTATTATGACGAAGAACTCAATTTGAAAGAAATTGGTGATGTATTAGGTGTAAGCGAATCTCGTGTAAGCCAAATACTAAGCCAAGCGATGCAACGTTTACGCACCAAGCTCAGTGCGTGGACACAAAATGACTAAAAACACTGATTTTACGATTCAGTGGAGGCAATTTTGAATAAAAACATGAAGATCCTTATTGTTGACGATTTCTCAACAATGCGCCGTATTGTTAAAAACCTGCTTCGTGACTTGGGTTTCAATAACACTCAAGAAGCCGACGACGGTTTAACTGCATTACCAATGCTGAAAAAAGGTGACTTCGATTTTGTTGTAACCGACTGGAATATGCCAGGAATGCAAGGTATCGATCTGCTTAAACACATCCGTGCCGATGCAGAGCTTAAGCACCTTCCTGTACTTATGATCACGGCTGAAGCGAAGCGTGAGCAGATCATCGAAGCTGCTCAAGCAGGTGTAAACGGCTACATTGTTAAGCCATTTACTGCTGCAACACTAAAAGAAAAATTAGAGAAAATTTTCGAACGTTTATAACTCTCTCTTTCTCTTTGTTATTCGAGTCGTTTATTCCAAATAATACATACACATAAAATGACTCGTTTGACGTTTTCGAAGCGATAAGAAGAACTAAACGTAAAAGGGTCTATTCAGAATGATCTCACTAGAGCAGGCGAAGTCGCTCGTTCAAATGCTAGAAAACGGGGAACAAGATCAAGCGAACATGCTTGTTGCCTCGCTATATGAAGGTACAGAGAATCCGGTTTTGCAAGAAATCGGAACGCTGACTCGAGACCTTCATGATTCACTAAAGCAGTTCAACCTCGATCAACGCATGACCGAAATAGCTAAAGATGAAATCCCGAATGCTCGGGATCGTCTGCACTATGTGATCGAGAAAACGGAACTGGCAGCAAACAAGACGATGGATGCAGTAGATTGCTGCCTTCCAATCGCCGATAACCTGCATGATTGCCTTCAACAAGTTCGTCCTCAATGGAATGAACTCATGTACGGGCGCATTGAATTAAGCGAATTCAAAGCTCTGTGTCACCGTATCGACAAACTGCTTGTTCAGGTCGAAGGTGATAGCACTGAATTGCGTGGTCAGTTGACCGAAATTCTTATGGCGCAAGACTTCCAAGACTTAACGGGTCAAATTATTCGTCGCGTAATTACGCTGGTAAACGAAGTAGAAGGCCGTTTGGTGGAAATCCTCACCGTATTCTCTGGCCAAAAACCAGCAGAACAGGTTCAAGTTTTGTCAGAACCGGCAGATAAAAAGATTAAACAATCAAGCGAAGCCGAAGGCCCTATTCTTCATCCAGAACTGAGAGAAGATGCGGTTTCATCGCAGGACGAAGTCGATGACTTGTTGTCCAGTCTTGGATTTTAAAGGTAACGTATGAGCTACGATTTAGACGAAGATATCCTTCAGGACTTTCTAATTGAGGCCGGAGAAATCCTAGAGCTGCTTTCTGAGCAGCTGGTTGAGTTAGAAAACAATCCAGAAGACAAAGACTTACTTAATGCTATCTTCCGCGGTTTCCATACCGTGAAAGGTGGTGCCGGTTTCCTATCCTTAGCAGAACTGGTCGACACCTGCCACGGTGCAGAGAACGTGTTCGACGTGTTGCGAAATGGCCAACGTTCTGTAACGCCAAGCCTCATGGATACCATGTTGAAGGCGTTGGATACGGTAAATACCCAGTTCCAAGCTGTGCAAGATCGAGAAGCGTTAGAAGCTGCAGACCCTGCGTTGCTAGATGAACTGCACCGTCTATGTAAGCCTGAGTCTGAAGACGAAGTAGCTACAGTGGTTGAAGAACCTATCGTTACTCCAGAACCAGTTATCCCAGAACCTGCTAACGAAGTGCCAGCTGCCCCTGCAGCCGACATAACGGAGGCGGGTTCTATAGGTTCTGTCGACGAAATTACTCAAGACGAGTTTGAAAAGCTTCTTGATGAGCTGCACGGTAAAGGTGCTGCACCAGGCGCATCGACATCAGCTCCAGCAGCGGCTGCACCTGTTCAAGCAAGTGCGCCTGTTCTGGACAATGGCGATATCACCGATGACGAATTCGAACGTCTTCTCGATGAATTGCATGGTGTTGGTCAGAGCCCTTCAGCAGCAACAGCCGCTCCTGTAGAGACGCCTAAAGCACCAGAACCTGCTGCTCCTGCGGTTTCAGCTGCTTCAGGCGATAGCGACCTGATGACAGATGAAGAGTTTGAGAAGCTGCTTGACGAGCTACACGGTGCGGGCAAAGGCCCAACGCTTGAAGAGCTTGATATGGCAACTAAGCCTGCTTCCGCTCTAGCTCCAGAAGCGCCAAAACCAGCACCTGTTGCACAGCCTGCTCCGGTTTCAACGCCAGCCTCTGCTCCTAAGCCAGCAGCAAAACCTGTGGCGGTGAAAGAGGAGTCAAAAGCGTCTGCACCAGCGGTGAAAAAGCCACAAGCAGAAGCGACGGTACGTGTTGATACATCAACGCTAGATACCATCATGAACATGGTGGGTGAGCTCGTGTTGGTACGTAACCGCTTATTAAGTCTTGGTTTGAACAGCGACAATGAAGAAATGTCGAAAGCTGTGGCAAACCTAGACGTTGTTACTGCAGACCTTCAAGGTGCAGTAATGAAAACGCGCATGCAGCCAATTAAGAAAGTATTTGGCCGTTTCCCTCGCGTTGTACGTGACTTGGCGCGTAACCTAAATAAAGACATCGTGCTGGAAATGCGCGGTGAAGAAACCGATCTCGATAAAAACCTGGTAGAAGCGCTAGCGGATCCATTGATCCACTTGGTACGCAACTCGGTTGACCACGGCATTGAAATGCCAGAAGACCGCGTAAAAGCGGGTAAATCGCGCACTGGTAAAGTCATCCTATCTGCTTCACAAGAAGGTGACCATATCGAATTGGCTATCGTTGATGACGGTGGCGGTATGGATCCTAATAAACTTCGTGGCATTGCGGTAAAACGCGGCATGATGGACGAAGATGCAGCAGCGCGTTTATCGGATAAAGAGTGTTTCAACCTTATCTTCGCCCCTGGCTTCTCAAGTAAAGAGAAGATCTCTGATATTTCAGGCCGCGGTGTGGGTATGGACGTAGTTAAGACGGCGATCAACACCCTAAACGGTTCTATCGATATCGATTCAGAGCTGGGCAAGGGCACGAAGATCACCATCAAAGTGCCACTGACTCTAGCGATTTTGCCGACCTTAATGGTGGGTGTTGGCGGTCATCCGTTTGCACTACCACTTGCGTCAGTAAACGAGATTTTCCACTTAGATTTAAGCCGCACCAACGTGGTAGATGGTCAGTTAACCATCATCGTTCGCGATAAGTCTATTCCACTGTTCTACCTACAAAACTGGTTGGCGTCTAAGTCTCCTCGCGTGGAGCAACGCATCGGTCATGGTCATGTTGTGATTGTGCAGATCGGCAGCCAACGCGTTGGTTTTGTCGTCGACACGCTTATCGGTCAAGAAGAAGTGGTTATCAAGCCATTAGATAACTTATTGCAAGGTACACCAGGTATGGCTGGTGCGACGATTACCAGTGATGGTCACATTGCATTGATTCTTGATGTGCCAGATCTATTGAAGCAATACGCAGCAGCTTCGCGCATCTAAGCTGACGTAAAGAAAAGGAACAAAATGGCGATTAAAGTACTAGTCGTTGATGATTCGAGTTTTTTCCGTCGTCGCGTAAGCGAAATCATCAACTCAGAATCGCGCCTAGAAGTGATTGACGTTGCGGTAAATGGCAGAGAAGCGGTCGAAAAAGCCAAAGCTCTCAAGCCGGACGTCATCACCATGGATATTGAAATGCCAGTTATGGATGGCATTACGGCTGTGCGTGAAATCATGGCTGCATCTCCAACGCCAATTCTGATGTTTTCGTCCCTGACTCATGATGGGGCGAAAGCAACTCTTGATGCGTTGGACGCTGGTGCTCTGGACTTCTTACCGAAGAAGTTTGAAGATATTGCACGTAACCGCGATGAAGCGGTTTCGCTGCTTCAGCAACGTGTCATTCAAATTGCCTCCAAGCGTGCTTTCATGCGCCGTCCTGTAGCGCGTCCAGCTGCTGCAACTAGTGCTGCGCGCCCACTGGCTTCAAGAACCGCTACGCCTGCCGCATCGGCTCCAGCTCGGCCGGCAGCAACCAAGTTCCGCGCATCGGGTAAGAAATACCAGTTAACAGCGATTGGCACATCCACTGGTGGCCCAGTTGCTTTACAAAAAATTCTTACTCGTCTGCCGATGAACTACCCACATCCAATCGTGCTGATTCAGCATATGCCTGCGACATTTACGGCGGCATTTGCAAGTCGATTGAACACGTTGTGTAAGATCCAAGTGAAAGAAGCACAAGACGGTGATGTGTTACAAGCTGGTGTGGCTTACCTAGCGCCAGGCGGCAAGCAAATGATGATTGATGGTCGTGCAGGTGCTGCTCGCCTTCGCATCATTGATGGCGGTGATCGCATGAACTACAAACCGTGTGTGGATGTGACCTTTGGCTCGGCGGCGAAAGTTTACGGCGACAAAGTGCTTTCTATGGTGCTCACCGGAATGGGTGCAGATGGCCGAGAAGGTGCACGTATGCTGAAATCGGCAGGCTCAACCATTTGGGCACAAGACGAAGAAAGCTGTGTGGTTTACGGTATGCCTCAAGCTGTTGCTAAAGCGGGCATTTCTTCTGAAGATTTACCTCTTGACCGAATTGCAGAACGCATGCTGGTGGAAGTGGGTTTAGCGTAGGATAAATCATGATCGTTTGGAGTGTAGCTAACCAAAAAGGTGGGGTAGGTAAAACCACATCAACAGTGACACTAGCAGGTTTGTTGAGCCAGAAAGGTCATCGTGTATTGATGGTCGACACCGATCCTCATGCGTCACTGACGACTTATCTTGGTTACGACTCAGATACCGTGTCATCAAGCTTGTTTGATCTGTTTCAGCTAAAGACGTTCACTCGCGATACGGTTAAGCCGTTGATCTTAGAAACCGAGTTGGAAGGAATGGACATCATTCCTGCGCACATGTCATTGGCTACGCTAGACCGCGTAATGGGTAACCGCAGTGGCATGGGGCTGATTTTGAAGCGCGCACTTCAAGCGGTTTCGCAAGATTACGACTACGTGTTGATCGATTGTCCGCCAATCCTCGGTGTGATGATGGTTAATGCACTCGCGGCGAGTGATCGTATCTTGATCCCAGTACAGACTGAGTTCCTCGCGATGAAAGGCTTGGAACGTATGATTCGTACGTTGACGATCATGCAGAAATCACGTCCAGATGGGTTCAAAGTCACCATCGTACCAACCATGTACGACAAGCGAACTCGCGCTTCGTTGCAGACTTTGACGCAACTGAAAAAAGACTACCCGAACCAAGTGTGGACTTCCGCAGTACCGATTGACACCAAGTTCCGAGACGCAAGTTTGAAACACTTACCAGCGTCGCACTTTGCATCCGGTAGCCGTGGTGTGTTTGCGTACAAACAGCTATTGATTTACTTGGAGAGGTTAGCGTTCGATGAGCAGTAACAGCGTACTTTCCAGCGAGCAGGCGCTTGATGATTACTTCAGTGCATTACTCGGTGAAGAAGTTGAGGTGACTGATCTCGAACATGAGCTTGACTTGCTCGCTCAGGAGCTATCCTCTGCAGAGCCAGAGCCAGAGCCAGAGCCAGAGCCAGAGCCAGAGCCAGAGCCAGAGCCAGAGCCAGAGCCAGAGCCAGAGCTCCAGATGCAATACGCAGAGTCAGACTCTTACCAGTTTAGCGAAAACTACGCACCGCAACTGGAAGCGCCGAATTTAGAAGACGTTCAAAGGTTATTGAGTCAACTCGAATCGACCAATGTCGTAGATGAGTTAGACATAGACGACATTTTGGAACAGAACACCATCGATATTGCGATTCACGCAAAGTCGATACAACCAGACGTTGAAGTAGCTGTTGAGTCACCAATAGAAGTGGTTGAAGAAATTCAAGAATGGGTGATAGAAGAGCCTGTTTCTGAAGTAATTCAAACTGAGGTAGCTCAAGTCGAAGCGGTAGAAGTTGTTCCTGAGATAGAACAAGACATCGCGATAGAACAGCAAACCGAAACGCAACTGGAAACCGAGGCGAGCCCTGCGATCCCCAATACGTGGGAAGGCACGCAAAGAAGTGAAGATTTTCAAGTGCTTTACTTTGATGTCAACGAAGTGACATTTGCCGTACCGCTCGATGAATTGGGTGGCATTCATCGCATTACCGAGCTCAACCACCTTATCGGTCGACCAGCCTGGTACTTAGGTTTACAGACGAACCGCGAACAGCAGTTTGATGTCGTCGACACTGCAAAGTGGGTGATGGCAGACAAACTCCGTGGGGATGAATACAAAGATAACTACCAATACGTTGTCATGCTTGGTGAAAGCATGTGGGGTTTGGCCAGTAACCAACTATTGGGTACTGAAACCCTAAATGGCGACAATGTTCGTTGGCGAGAACAAGCGGGTAAACGCCCTTGGCTAGCGGGCATGGTGAAAGAAAAAATGTGTGCTTTAATTCATGTCCAAGCACTTATAGACATGCTAAACGCCGGTTTAGATGTAAAATCACTGAATTAGATTTAAGTCGGGAACGACATTAACGAGGATTAACTATGTCTCAAGCTTTTGAAGTAGAAGTGAAGAAAGATACATCGAATGACGAAGTTCTTCAGTGGGTGACGTTCCAACTAGAAGAAGAAACGTACGGCATCAATGTAATGCAAGTTCGTGAAGTTCTTCGTTACACTGAAATTGCTCCAGTTCCAGGTGCGCCAGATTACGTACTAGGTATCATCAACCTACGTGGTAACGTTGTAACGGTTATCGATACACGTTCACGCTTCGGTTTGATGGAAGGCGAAGTAACTGATAACACACGTATCATCGTGATCGAATCAGAGCGTCAAGTTATCGGCATCTTGGTAGATAGCGTTGCTGAGGTGGTTTACCTACGTTCTTCTGAGATCGACACTACGCCTTCTGTAGGTACAGACGAAAGCGCGAAATTCATCCAAGGTGTAAGCAACCGTGACGGTAAGCTTCTGATCCTTGTTGATTTGAACAAGCTGCTAACTGACGACGAATGGGACGAGATGGCTCACCTATAATTGGCTGAATGATGATGGCTGAAGATACTTTTTTATCTGTACCATTCCTCGCGGGTGGCGTTGCGTTTATTGTATTGGTGTTGGTTGTGTTGCAGCTGCGCATTCGTGCTAGTTTGCAAAAGCAAATGGACCAACAGCGAGCGCAGGCACGACACGCGGATAAAGAAGTGCAGAAGCTGAACAAACAGCTACTAGAGGTACGTTCGGTTGTAGTTGGCCTTGGCCAAAAAGTAACTGAGCAGCAAGATATCATCCAACATCTTAATGAGCGAATTCGCGAACTAGAACACGCTGATACTGATGGTCGCTTATACAGTAGAGCAACCAAAATGGTGCAGTTAGGGGCTGATATCAACGAGCTAATCGAAGAGTGTGAACTGCCAAAAGCAGAAGCAGAGTTGATGCTCTCTTTGCAGAAAAAACTGGCTGGAAAAGAGAAGATCCCGCCATTAAGCAGTCAACCTTCCGATGATTCGAATTACCCACCGCGTGGGCGTCGACGATAAAGAGAATAAAAAGAAGCTTCGGCTTCTTTTTTTATATCTAAAATAAAAACTTATAGCCACTTATGGTTAATTTTATCAAAGTGTGACAGTAAGTTAACAAAAATACATGAACTTACATACATCCCTGCTTTCTTATCCTGTTTTGTCACAAGTAAGCTGTGTTAATATAGCCCTTCGTTCCTTATGAAGTTGAAGCCCTATGTTAGAAGTGTCTAACCTGACTGCGATCCGTGATGAAAGGGTCCTGTTTGAAAACCTGCAATTTGAAATTAAGCCTGGTGAGTTAGTCCAGATCGAAGGGCGTAATGGCACAGGTAAAACGACGCTGCTGCGCATTATTACAGGGTTAGGCGATAGAGAAGAAGGAATGATCAAGTGGAAAGGTGAAGAGGTTGAAAAATCTCGTGATGTCTTCCACCAAGACTTGCTATTTCTCGGCCATCAAACTGGCGTAAAGCGCGAACTCACCGCATTTGAAAACTTACGTTTTTACCAATCTATTCAAAATAACAGCACTTCCGATGAAGAAATCTTTACTGCTTTAACCCAAGTGGGGCTTGCGGGGCGAGAAGATGTACCTGTAGCACAACTTTCTGCGGGTCAGCAGCGTCGCGTTGCTTTGGCTAGACTTTGGCTAAGTAAGCAGATTTTGTGGATTTTGGATGAACCACTAACAGCAATCGACAAACAAGGTGTCAAAGTGCTTGAAGCTCTGTTTGCTCAGCATGCCGATAACGGTGGCATTGTGATGTTAACGACGCACCAAGATATGTTTGCTGACAGCCCTAAACTTAGAAAAATAAAATTGGGTGATTGATATGATTTCGGCCATGACAACTATTATTCGCCGCGAACTCTTGATTGCATTTCGTCGCCAAGCCGACATTTTGAACCCGCTTTGGTTCTTTATTATTGTTATTACTTTGTTTCCATTGAGTATTGGGCCTGAACCTAATTTGTTAGCACGTATTGCAGCGGGCATTGTTTGGGTTGCCGCATTGCTATCGGCATTATTATCATTAGAACGTCTATTTCGTGATGATTTTCAAGATGGTGCGTTAGAGCAAATGATGCTCATGCCAATTCCCTTGCAACTTGTGGTGATATCTAAGGTCATAGCTCATTGGGTGCTAACGGGATTACCGCTGATTTTGATCAGCCCGCTATTGGCAGTATTACTTTCTCTGGATTTCAACACTTGGTTGTCTGTGGTGCTCACGTTAATGATTGGCACCCCGACACTGAGTTTTATCGGTGCTATTGGTGTGGCGCTGACAGTTGGGTTACAAAAGGGCGGCGTTCTTTTGAGTTTGCTTATTCTTCCGCTCTATATCCCAATTCTGATTTTCGCAACATCGGCGATTGATGCTGCTGCGTTAGGTATGGCGTATAACGGTCAATTGGCGATTTTAGGTGCAATGCTAATGGGCGCGATAACTCTCACGCCATTTGCAATCAGCGCCGCGTTGCGAGTTAGTGTTAACTAACTCAATAAAGTGTCATTAACACGACGCTTGATCAAAGAATTATTATTAAAGCACTGCTACGGTCTCGACCCCTTAGACAGTGTCCCTGAAGTAAGAGTGAGAACTAAACATGTGGAAATGGCTACATCCTTATGCCAAGCCAGAAGCAGCTTACCGTTTGAGTGGTAAGTTCTTACCTTGGTTTTCTGTATTGGCCCTCGTATGCCTAGCGGTAGGTACCGTTTGGGGACTGGCGTTTGCGCCTTCTGATTACCAACAAGGTGACAGTTTCCGAATTATTTATATTCATGTTCCATCTGCTATTTGGTCTATGGGCGTGTACATGTCGATGGCGATTGCTGCCTTTATCGGTTTGGTTTGGCAAGTTCGCTTATCAGATATGGCCGCTCTTGCGATGGCACCGATCGGCGCAGTATTCACCTTTATTGCTCTTCTGACCGGTGCCGTTTGGGGCAAACCGATGTGGGGCACTTGGTGGGTATGGGATGCTCGTCTTACTTCTGAACTTATTCTTCTATTCCTTTACCTTGGTGTGATAGCACTTTACCACGCGTTTGATGACCAAAAAACGGCAGCAAAAGCAGCGGGTATTTTGGCGATTGTTGGCGTAGTGAACCTGCCAATCATCCACTTCTCTGTTGAGTGGTGGAACACGCTTCACCAAGGCGCAACAATTACGAAATTCGAACAACCTTCAATTTCATCCGACATGCTTTGGCCACTGTTGCTGAACATCTTTGGTTTTGCGTTCTTCTTTGGTGCTGTGACTATGGTGCGTTTCCGTAACGAAATCATCAGTAAAGAAAGTCATCGCCCTTGGGTTCGCGAGCTCGCAATAGACAAAACTCAGTGAGGTAATTAACGATGCACTTTGAATCTCTGAGCGACTTTTTTGCCATGGGTGGCTATGCGTCATACGTATGGAGCGCGTTCGGCATTACTTTTTTATCAATGCTTATCCTTCTAATCACCAGCCTACGTCGCGGTGATGCATTAATGAAAGAAGTGAAAGCGAAAATTGACCGTCAAGCGCGTATTGACGCAGCGAAGAATATGGAGAACACCTTATGAACCCGAGACGTAAAAAGAGGCTAGGTATTGTTCTGGCGATCTTTATCGGTATCAGTGCCACCATCGGTTTGATGCTATATGCGCTTAACCAAAATATGGACCTTTTCTACACGCCGACTGAACTGGTCAACGGTAAGCCAGATGGTACTAAACCTGAGGTTGGTCAGCGTCTTCGTATTGGTGGTATGGTGGTTGTAGGCTCGGTTCGTCGTGATCCTAACTCTCTTAAAGTGAGCTTTGATCTGCATGATGTGGGTCCAAAAGTAACGATCACTTATGAAGGTATTCTTCCTGATTTGTTCCGTGAAGGGCAGGGCATCGTTGCGCAAGGTGTTCTAAAAGACGCAACGACAGTTGAAGCGTTTGAAGTTCTCGCTAAACACGACGAAGAATACATGCCACCTGAAATTGCAGAAGCCATGAAGAAAACGCATGAACCATTGCAATACAGCAGTGAACAAAAACAAGGAAGCGGCGAATGATTGCTGAAATCGGCCATTTTGCCCTCATTTTATCTTTAGCGATGGCGGTACTGCTTTCTGTACTGCCGCTATGGGGCGCATCAAACAATAATACGATGCTGATGAATACCGCTCGACCGCTGTCTTGGTCGATGTTCATCATGCTGTTTTTCTCGTTCGTGATTTTGTGTTGGGGTTTTTATACTAACGATTTCACTCTGCAATACGTAGCAAGTAACTCAAACAGCCAACTGCCTTGGTACTACCGTTTGACAGCGGTATGGGGTGCACACGAAGGTTCCCTATTGCTTTGGGTGCTTATCCAAGCAGGTTGGACCGTCGCGGTTGCTACATTCAGCCGCGGTATGCCACAAGAGTCGGTTGCACGTGTACTTGCCGTAATGGGTATGATCTCAGTAGGTTTCCTACTGTTTATCATCTTAACGTCAAACCCATTCCTACGTACGTTACCGTTCTTCCCTGTTGATGGTCGAGATTTGAACCCGCTTCTGCAAGACCCTGGGCTGATTGTGCATCCACCAATGCTGTACATGGGTTACGTCGGTTTCTCTGTTGCGTTTTCGTTCGCGATTGCCTCTCTAATGACCGGTCGTCTTGATACAGCATGGGCGCGCTGGTCTCGTCCTTGGACAACGGCGGCTTGGGTATTCCTAACTTTGGGTATCGCACTAGGTTCTTGGTGGGCTTATTACGAACTTGGTTGGGGCGGCTGGTGGTTCTGGGATCCAGTAGAAAACGCATCCTTTATGCCTTGGCTAGCAGGTACTGCACTTATGCACTCGCTAGCAGTAACGGAAAAACGCGGTACATTTAAAGCTTGGACAGTATTGCTAGCGATCTCTGCATTCTCGTTGAGTTTGTTAGGTACTTTCTTAGTTCGTTCGGGCATTTTGGTGTCGGTACACGCGTTCGCGTCCGATCCTTCTCGCGGTATGTTTATCCTTGGTTTCCTTGTCTTCGTTATCGGTGGTTCTTTACTGCTATTCGCGGTGAAAGGTGCGGCGGTACGTGTTCGTGGTAACTTTGATTTAGTGTCGCGCGAAAATGCACTTCTTGCCAATAACGTCTTGCTAATTGCAGCTCTTGTGGTTGTTTTAGTTGGTACGCTGTTGCCATTAGTTCACAAGCAGCTCGGTTTGGGCTCGGTTTCTATCGGTGCCCCATTCTTCGATATGCTATTCGCATGGCTGATGATGCCGTTTGCCTTCTTGCTAGGTATCGGTCCTCTTATCCGTTGGAAGCGTGACCAGTTGTCTTCGATTGTGAAGCCTATGCTTGTGTCGGGCACTGTGTCTCTGGCGTTGGCGGCGGTTTGTGTATTCCTATTTGCTGATTTCTTCTCAGTGATGGCGTACATCGGCTGGGTTATGTCGATTTGGATCGTGGCAATGCATGCGTTCGAATTGCATGAGCGTGCGACGCACCGTCACAGTTTTGCTGAAGGTGTTCGTAAGCTTCAACGTAGCCACTGGGCGATGATGTTTGGTCATATCGGTCTTGCTGTGACGATCATTGGTATCGCTATGGTACAAAACTACAGCATTGAGCGTGATGTGCGTTTAGCGCCAGGTGAACACTTCCAAATCGAAGGTTATGATTTCTACTTCTCGGGTCTTCGCGATAAAGACGGTCCGAACTATGATGGTTACATCGCTGATTTCGAAATCACACACGATGGTAAGCACATCAATACACTTCATGCCGAGAAGCGTTTCTACCGCACCGCGAAGTCGATGATGACAGAAGCGGCCATTGATCGTGGCATCACTCGCGACCTTTACATCGCGATGGGGGAGCGTTTGGAAGATAACCGTTCTTGGGCGGTGCGCATTTACTACAAGCCGTTCGTACGTTGGATCTGGGCTGGCTCTTTGATCATGGCATTAGGCGGCGCACTAGCGATTTCTGATAAGCGTTACCGCTTCCGTAAGTCATCGAAAAAGAACGCAAAGTCAAACGAGCAGGTAGCATAAAATGAATAAGAAAATCTTGTTTATCCCGTTGGTTGCTTTCTTAGTTCTGGCGGGGATCTTCGCAACACAGTTGGTTCGTAACCAAGATGGTGACGACCCAACAAAGCTGGAATCTGTTTTAGTTGGCAAACCTGTTCCTAAGTTTCACTTAGAAGACTTGGCCGAACCGGGTAAACAGTACGATCAGTCGATTTTTAAAGGTGAGCCTCTGCTGTTAAATGTGTGGGCTACATGGTGTCCTACCTGTTACGCAGAGCATAAATATCTCAACGAACTTGCTGGTAAAGGCGTGAAGATCATCGGTATGAACTACAAAGATGATCGAAACAAAGCGATCGGTTGGTTGAACGATTTAGGTAACCCATACCTAATTAGTCTGTTCGATGGCAGCGGTATGTTGGGTCTGGATCTTGGTGTGTACGGCGCACCGGAAACCTTCATTATCGATGCGAATGGTGTCATTCGTTACCGTCATGTAGGTGATGTTAACCCTCGAAATTGGGCTGACACGTTAGCACCGATGTACAACCAGCTGGTTGAGGAGGCGAAGCAATGAGAAAAGTGATTTTAGCAGTGTTTGCAGCCCTAACATTCTCGTTGGCGGCACATGCTGCAATTGAAGTGTATGAGTTTGACAACTTAGAGCAGGAGCAACAGTTCAAAGAGCTAGGACACACATTGCGCTGCCCTAAATGTCAGAACAACACCATCTCTGATTCGAATGCCGAACTTGCTCAAGACTTGCGCCACAAGGTCTACGAAATGACGAAAGAGGGCAAGTCAAAAGAAGAGATCGTCGATTACATGATCGCGCGCTACGGCAACTTCGTGACTTACAATCCGCCATTCACTATGTCGACAGCGATTTTATGGCTTGGTCCACTGGCTGTGGTTTTGGGCGGTTTTGGTTTGATCGTGCTTCGTAGCCGAAAGTCAAAAGCAAAAGTCACGGCAAACAACGACGAGAAATGGGACGAGCAAAAAGAAGCGCGTTTAAAAGCACTGCTTGAAGAAGAGAATAACGGAGATAATAAGTAATGACTCTATTTTGGATTTCCACCGTTATTCTTACGTTGATTGCTTGTGCGTTAGTTGCGCTGCCTCTTCTGAAGCAGAAAGCAAACAACGACGACATCTTACGTGATGAGTTGAACAAAGCTTTTTATAAAGATCGTCTTTCTGAGCTTCAAGAAGAAACAGAAGAAGGTCTTGTCGAGAGTCAAGAAGATCTGATTTCTGATCTTAAGCAGTCACTTTTGGATGATATTCCTGCACAGAAAATGAGTCAGGAAACCAAAGTCTCGCCGATGGCTGTGCTTATTCCTTCTGTGATTCTTACGGTTGCGTTAAGTTACGGGCTTTATTACAAGTTTGGCGCATCTCAAGATGTTGTGAAATGGCAAGAGGTTACGTCTAACTTGCCAGAGCTTTCTAAGAAGCTGATGTCGTCGTCTTCTGAACCTCTGAGCGATGATGAAATGGCTGATTTAACGTTGGCACTGCGCACGCGCCTGCATTATCAACCAGAAGATTCAACCGGTTGGTTGCTACTCGGTCGTATTGCATTAGCGAACCGCGATGTGACGACAGCCATCGATTCTATGAAAAAGTCGTATGCTCTTGAGCCAAAAGATCCTGACGTTATGTTAGGTTACGCTCAGGCGTTAATGCTTTCTCAAGACGAGATGGACCAAGCAACGGCTCGTTCTTTACTTGGTAAGCTCATGCAACAAGATTACGTGGATTTACGCGTGTTCTCATTGCTCGCATTTGATGCATTTGAACGTAAAGATTACCCCGCAGCAATTAAATACTGGGGCATTATGCAGCAGATGATCGGTCCTGACGATAGCCGATACGAAAGCCTTTCACGCAGTATCGACCATGCACGCAAACAAATGGGTGAAGTGGTTTCTCCGGATAAAAGTGTGGCAGTAACGATTAATGTCGCACCTGAAGCGCAGCTTGATCCTAACGCGGTATTAATTGTCTCAATTCATCGTGCTGATGGTTCACCAATGCCGGTCGCAGCCGCTCGCTATCCACTTGGTTCGTTCCCACGAACAGTGGTGCTAGATGACGGTAATGCGATGATGCAAGGGCAAAAACTATCATCGTTAGAAAAACTTATCGTGCGTGTACGTGTTGATTCTGATGGCAATGTTGCAACGCGCGACCAAGATTGGCATGGCGAAAGCGATGTGGTTGAATTCGGTCAACCGGTTGCAGTGACCATCGATAAACAGTATCAATAGTTAGTTGTTGTCTCTGATATATGACACTTAGTCAATGTCGGGCCCATTTAGTGGTATGACTCTAAACTATCAAGTAAAATGACCAAGGCCAGCATTTGCTGGCCTTTGTTTATATACTCAAGTGACTTTTAAAATGTATTTATCGCTAACATTGAGCTTGTTGGTTGTTCCTGCATTTGCTTTTTGGCGTTGGTCATACATTTTTAAATGAGGTTGCTTAAGTATATTAATAGTCGTTATGGAATATAGAATGTATAACAAGGGTAAATCCTACCTAATGTTACTGTTAGCACTTGGTCTTGTTGGCTGTTCGAGTGCGCCTGAGGAGGCAGTAACAAGTGAAGGAGAGACAAATCAAACGACTTCTGATGTGTATGATCCGTTAGAAGGCTTTAACCGCACGATGTGGGAAATCAACTACGAGTACTTAGATCCGTATTTGGTTCGTCCTGTGTCGATCGCGTACGTTGAATACACACCTGTGCCTATTCGTTCCGGTATCGCCAACTTCTTGTCAAACCTTGATGAACCATCAAGCATGGTGAACAACCTTTTGATGGGTAACGGTAGCAAAGCGGTGGATCACTTTAACCGTTTTTGGATTAACTCTACGTTCGGTATTCTCGGTGTATTTGACATCGCAACTGCGGCGGGTATCACCAAGTACGACAATAAAGAGTTCAGCAGTGCTGTTGGTCATTATGGCGTAGGGAATGGCCCATACTTTATGATACCTGGTTATGGTCCTTATACTTTGCGAGAAGTGACAGATACCGTCGATGGTATGTATCTCCCATTATCTTACTTGAATATTTGGGCTGGTTTAGGGAAGTGGGCATTAGAAGGTTTGGAAAAACGAGCGTTGCTTGTACCGCAAGAAGCACAGCTTGATAGTTCTCCAGATCCTTATGTACTGACTCGAGATGTCTACATTCAGCGTCAAAACTTTAAAGCAGAAATCGACACGGTAGAAGAAGTGAATCCGGAAGAAGAAGCGTTGTTAGACGAATATCTAGATGAATTCTAATCGTTGATGTTTCAAATAAAATGAACGCAATAAAAAAGGCTTAGCAAGTGCTAAGCCTTTTTTGTCTCTCGATTTTTTAACGAGTAATTAGAAACGGTAGTTCGCTTGAACACCGATTAGCCAAACGTTACCCGTTGTTTCACCAACGAATTGACCGCCAACTACTTCAGCTGAATCGTCTGACTTGTAGCCACGAGACTCAACGATTGGTGCGTCTTTTGCGATAATGTAAGTGAAGCCAGCGTCTAGGCTGAAGTCTTTCGTCCAGTCATAAGTTGCACCGATGCTTAACCAAGTACGGTCTGTTTCTGGAATAGTGATCGTGCGGTTCTTATCACTTACAGCAGACGTATCGTATGCAATACCAGTACGTAGGGCTACCTTAGGTTGAAGTTGGTAAGTCGCACCAACTGCAAAGCGGTAGTTATCTTCCCAGTTTTCCACTTTCACCATGTGTGTACCAGCGGTTTCTAGGTGAGCTTCTAGCTTCTCGAAAGAACTCCAGTCAGTCCAGTTGAAACTTGCGTGTAGCGCAAGTTGGTCTGTTACTTGGTGGAAGCTCGCTAGTTCAGCCGTTGCTGGTAGGTTTAGGTACATGTAGCCATTGTCACGCAGCTGTGGAAGCTTAGGAGTACCGAAGCCAAAACCAAGGCCCTCAGCATGACCTTCAAGCTTTAGCTCAACCTCAGATTTGTACGTGAAACCGATGCGGTTGTTTTCATTGATCTGCCACGCTGTACCCAATTGCCAACCCCAAGCCGTATCGTCACCTTCCATGTACTTAAGAGTCGTACCTTGAGGTTTTTGTAATACGTTTACTTTAGGAGTCGTAGCGCCAAAACTTCCTTCACCGATGATGTAACGAATACCACCACCAATACTTACCGCATTATTAATTTTGTATGCTGCGTTTAGGTTTGCTTCCATTGTGGTTACGCTTGCTTCGTTACCAAAATGAGAGGCGGCAAAGCCTTTGCCTAGATCCGTTTCCATACCGTAGTTCGTACCGAACGCTAGGCCGATTGCGAATTGTTCGTTGTATTGGTGTGATAGGTAGAAGTTTGGAATGATCGCATCATGTGCGAAGTCATCTGAAGAGGTTGAAGAGGAGTTAATTACACTCTGATTTACTGGATGCTTAAGTGTGGTTTGACCATTGATATCAATGTTTGGATTTACATAGATGGCACCAACAGACACTTGAGTGCCCTCTAGGTAAGTAAGCATTGCTGGGTTACGCCATTGAGAACTTGCGTTGTCAGCCATTGCTGCTTCACCAGCGTAAGCACGACCTAGACCTGTTGCAGAATATTCAGCTAATTGGAAGCCTGCTGCATTTGCCATGCCTGAAGTGCCAAGTAGGCTAAGTGCTACTGCTGTTGATAGGAAAGTCTTGTTGGTTTTCATTCTAATGTTCGCTGAATTAATTATAACGTGGGGCAAAAGTCTAAAGGTAGAGTTATTACTTTAGAAATGAAAATCCGGAACATGAATGTATTTGGTGTTTTGTTCTAATTTGTTGTTTGTTTATGGTTTTATAATCTAACCATGATAGTAGAATGAAAAAAACTCAGCGAACACCTGTGAGGTCTAATTGTGATTTTTAGATACACGTGTTCACTCAAATTGAGCGGACGATAAGTGTTAGATAAGAAAAAAGGCTGGAAATCCAGCCTTTTATATAGAGTTTACTTACATTAAATATAAGGAATTTTCTTAGAAGCTACGGCTGTATTGTAAGCCAAACAGGATAGCGTCTGCGTGCGTTGTAGCTGTTACACCTGTAGAAAGACCAGGGGCCAATTGAGTATTCTCATTGACTTTTACATCGTCACCTAGCAAGTATGTGAAGCCAAAATCAATGTTTGAGCTGTTGTCGATATGGTAAGAGAAACCTGTTGAGAACCACTGACGATCTGAATCTGGTACCGAGATAGATGTTACCTTATCTTGAGCGCTGGTGTCGTACATGTAACCAGCACGAAGTGTCCAGTTATTGTTTAGGTAGTAAGTACCACCAATTGCGTAGTGCCAGCCATCTTGCCATTGATAGTCTTTCGAGTAACCACCTTTAAGCAAACCTTGATTTAGGTTTTCAAAATCAATTTGGTCGAAATCTTTCCAACCAATGTATTGGATGCTGTAATGTACGGCAAACTTGGTATCTTGGATTTTGTGGAAGCCAGAAAACTCAGCCATATCTGGTAGAGGTAGAGTGATTTCCTGACCTTTATCGTCTTTTGCCGTAAATTCTGGGCTATAACGATACGCTAGACCAAAACGGTTGTTTTCATCCAGTTCGTACACGGTACCAACGTTGAAACCAACAGCCCAACCATCAGCTTTATCTACATCTAGTATTTTTTTGCCGCCAACAAGTGGAATAGAAGAGCTTGTTGTACGTTTCATCGTGCCTTGACCGTAGATTAAATCAACGCCTGCACCAAAGCTCCATTGTTCATTTAAGCGGTAAGAGCCAGCAAGACCAAAGTTTGCGCTCTTAACGTCAGTTAAGCCGCCGTATTCAGTTGCTGTGTAGTTATCTGAAAACTCAGTTTTAGTACCGAAGTTTGAGTAAGCATTTACGCCCCAAGCAAACTTGTCATTTACTGGAACGATTAGGTGAATGTTTGGCGCGATTGACGTGTCGCCCACATCATCTGTGTCAGCAACATCAACGCTCTGACCCATGAAATTTCTGTATTTCGCATCTTTCACTTCAATCATTGAAGTAATGCTTTCAAAACCAAGTGACAGCTCCATTTTATCAAAAAGAGCCATTGCCGCTGGGTTACGAGCCATTACTGACGCGTTATCGGCGATTACTGCATCACCAGCAAATGCACGGCCGATGCCAGTTGCTGATTGAGCGTTAATTTGGAAACCTGCTGCCATCGATTGACCTGAGGCAAAAGCTACCGTTACTGCTAGGAGAGTCTTTTTAAACAGACGCGTATTCTGAGTCATTTGTTTTTCCTTATTAGATTCGTCTCTCTGGACGATAAATTGAGCTTTTGCTCAGTGGCGCAGATAGTAGTATCAAGAGTGGGCTAGACAAATCCGACCATTAGATAAAATTGAATAAAAATTGCGGAAATGATGTCTAAAAGACGGGAAATTGCACTTAAAGTGCATAATTTAGAGTTTAAACTCTAAATGCAATCGATGTGGTGAATGTTTTGTGAGCGATTAATACAAAAATGCCGCCAAATGAGAGCGTTTGACGGCATTTCAATGTTTCTAAGCTAAAGTTGGTGAAGTTGTTACATTGGTTTTAGCATAGGCGCCAGTTTAGTGGCGATAGCGTCAATGTCTTCACCTTGTTCGCCGACTAAAATCATGCTGGTTGAACCAACGGGTTGGACGATACCTGTCATACCTTCTTTTTCAAAATCTGCCGTTTGTTGGCTAGAAATTCCCGTAATAAAGAGCGTTACTTTGCCCTTTACACCCTGAAAAACCATGTGCAGAGCATTAGCTTCACCAAATCCACAGTGGTTTAGGTAGTAAACGTGGTACGGGAAGTTGTCACTAAACTGATAATGAAATGGCGACATCTTCGCGTTGATCTGGGAACTCGGCACGTTTTCATCTAAATGGCGTACAAACGACTCTTCATGAATGACATGTTTAATAGCCGTATCTGCGAGACTGGCTTGCGCAGGAGGCACCAGAATGTTACCCCAGTTGATTTGCCCCACCAGTAAACCCGCAGTAAAGGCAACAGAAGCTGCAAGCGCCATGGCTTTGCGGACAAAGTTGGGTTTGACGACTTTTTCGTCAAGCGCGCTAGAGGTTTGGCTAAACAATATTTTATCCGCAAGATCCTCTGGCACATCCACATTCATGGCCTGCTTAATTTTCGCGTCGAGATCCAAAACGTCATCAACAAACTTACTGTTGGCATCGCTAGCGGCCAACGCTTGCAGAATCTCTTCATCCTTCTGTTTTGGATCCGACAAAATACGACGACGAAATTCTAAATCATCCATTTTTTTGTCCTCTCTTAGTATCTTGAGAATCCAACATCTCTTTAAGTTGATTTCGAGCTCGGAAAAGTCGAGTCATTACAGTGTTCTTATTTAAATCAAGAATGTCGCCGATTTCTTCTCCACTGAAACCGCCAATAACCTGAAGAAACAGAGGTTCACGATATTCCACATCCAACCTCATGATCTGTGCTTGAAGCCATTCTTGTTGATGATGAGGATCGTCGCTGACCTTAGCATCGTTGCCGTAGTCATCGATATCAACTAAATCAAATTGTTTGCGTTCGAAGCGACGCGCGTTTTCTCGCCTTAATATAGTAATAAGCCAAGATTTCGCAGCTTTTTCATCTTGAAGGCTATCGAGAGACTTCCATGCACGTAAGCAGGTCTCTTGCACTAAATCTTCCGCAATTGCTTTGTCCTTACACAACCAGTATGCATAGCGGTACAAATCGCGGTGATAGCCCCGGACGAGCGCTTCATATTTTCTTTGTTTGTCCATATCAGAGTTGACCGGACTGTTGGAATTTTTCTTTCCAAACATTTTTAATATGGCCACAGGAGCCTCCATCCTCGCTCTGTGTATTTATTATACGTTTTGAGCATGACTTTACTTCTAATCCATCACTTATTGCTAAGCCAATCTAAGCCAGTATCGAGTGATAAATCCATTCGTTACAAGCTAAGTCGGTATATAAAAGTGTATACACAAATAACCGATATTATCTTTAGTGATGCAGTTTTGCTTGTTAACAATATCATCATTTAGTTATCAATGACTTGGTTAAATGCATTGGATTTATATATCTGATGCGTATTTTGAGTAGCAAGCTTGTGAATGGACTTGAATAGAGGCGGCATTTAGATGCGTTCAAAGATCGTAAAATCACCATAAAATTGATCTATTTCAAAATCTCAAGCAGTGAAGGGGTTATAGTACATCTTGTCATCTCGTTAGTCCTTGTGACTAACATGTTGAGCAAGATGACACTTCCTTTTGAAGGCTGACTTTACTTTCTCCTAATCAGGAAACTGATTAATTTTCAATTGGCGTAAGTTAATTGTTTTATAGATATTCCGACCACACAGTTATGTGTGGTTTTTTTTTGCTTCAATTTTACCTGCCACACACTTTCTGCCGTTTTTAGCTTCTATAGTTATTCAATATAATCAATGAACTAGAGCAATTGATCTACTTGCTTCACGTTTATTTAAACGCACGTTTGATAAATTTAACAAATTGATTACAATGCATCAGGTCAGACCTCTTGTATTTAAGGAGAAACAATGGGCAAGCAGGAAGTAAAAACACGCAATGGTGAGCGTGTTGCTATTGTAGCGGGGCTTCGAACTCCCTTTGCTCGTCAAAGCACGGAATTTAGCCAAGTGCCAGCGGTCGATTTAGGGAAAATGGTAGTAAGCGAAATGCTTGCTCGAACAGATATTGATCCGAAATTAATTGAACAAGTGGTGTTTGGACAAGTGGTTCAAATGCCTGAAGCACCAAACATAGCACGAGAAATCGTATTGGGCACGGGGATGAACATCCATACCGACGCTTACAGCGTGACGCGTGCGTGTGCGACGAGCTTCCAAGCGGCGGTAAACGTAGCAGAGAGCATCATGGCTGGCACCATTGAAATTGGTATCGCTGGTGGTGCGGATTCATCTTCTGTACTTCCTATCGGTGTGTCCAAAAAACTTGCTGCTAACCTGTTGGCTCTAAGCAAAACCAAAACATTGGGTCAGAAGCTCAATATTCTCAAGAGTCTGAGTTTTAAAGATCTCATGCCTGTTCCGCCAGCCGTCGCGGAATACTCGACGGGTTTGTCGATGGGACAAACGGCAGAGCAAATGGCGAAGACGCACGGTATCTCACGCGCAGAACAAGATGCGCTAGCTCATCGCTCTCATACATTGGCATCCCAAGCTTGGAAAGAAGGCAAAATCCAAGGTGAGGTGATGACCGCTTTCCCTGAACCTTACAAAAAGTGGATTTCTGAAGACAACAACGTTCGTCACGACTCGACGTTAGAGGGCTATGCAAAGTTACGTCCTGCATTTGACCGCCAGTACGGCAGTGTTACCGCAGCAAACAGTACGCCGCTGACTGATGGCGGCGCGGCAGTGATGCTGATGCGCGAAGGTAAAGCGAAAGAGTTGGGCATGGAAATTCTTGGCTACATCCGTGGCTACGCATTCTCAGCGATTGGTGTGGAAAAAGACATGCTGATGGGACCGACTTACGCCACTGCGAAAGTGCTCGAAAATACGGGCTTGGAACTGTCGGATCTGACTCTGATCGATATGCATGAAGCGTTTGCTGCTCAAGCATTGGCAAACGTGAAAATGTTTGCCTCAGATAAGTTTGCTCAAGAAAACCTAGGTCGTTCGAAAGCGATCGGTGAAATCGACATGGATAAATTCAACGTGCTCGGTGGCTCAATCGCTTACGGTCACCCATTCGCGGCGACGGGTGCGCGTATGATGACGCAAACTCTACGTGAACTGAAACGTCGTGGTGGTGGTATTGCATTGAATACCGCTTGTGCTGCGGGTGGTCTTGGCGCAGCAATGATTCTGGAGGTTGAGTAATGAGCGAGCAAAAAGCATTTAGTCTTAACGTTGATGAGCAGAACATTGCATGGTTAGCGATCGACGTACCGAATGAAAAGATGAACACGCTACAGGCAGCTTTTGCTGATGAAATGAAAGAAATTTTTGCTCAGCTAAAAGACTCTAGTGGCATCAAAGGGATGATCATTCACTCCTTAAAACCGGATAATTTTGTGGCAGGTGCCGATGTTCGTATGTTGGAGGCATGTACCACAGCGAATGAAGCACAAGCATTGGCAAAACAAGGTCAAGAGTTGTTCCAACAACTGTCTGACTTACCTTACCCTGTAGTTGCGGCTATTCATGGCCCATGTTTGGGCGGCGGTTTAGAGCTTGCGCTTGCATGTGATTACCGTGTTTGTACGGATTCCGATAAGACACGCTTAGGCTTACCAGAAGTTCAACTCGGTCTATTACCGGGCTCTGGCGGTACTCAGCGTTTGCCACGTTTGATTGGTCTGTTACCGTCATTGGACTTGATCCTGACGGGTAAACAGCTTCGCGCGAAGAAAGCCAAAAAACTGGGCGTTGTGGACGCGTGTGTCCCTGACACCATTTTGCTCGACGTAGCAAAACAGTTTATCGACAAAGGCAAGAACAAGGGCAAGAAAAAGCAATCGACGAAAGAGAAGTTGATGTCGGGCAGTGGGTTAGGTCGTAAGCTTGTTTTCGAACAAGCTGCGAAGAAAACCAACCAGAAGACCCGTGGCAACTATCCAGCAACGGTCGCGATTCTTGAAGTGATTCAACACGGTCTGGAAAAAGGCTTTGCACAAGGGCAAGAGCTTGAAGCGAAACGATTTGGTGAGCTTGTGATGAGCTCCGAATCGAAGGCATTGCGCTCTATCTTCTTCGCGACAACTGAAATGAAGAAGGAACACGGCACGGATGCACAGCCAGCAGCGGTGAAAAAAGTGGGTGTTCTTGGTGGCGGCTTAATGGGCGCTGGGATCAGCCATGTAACGGTTGCAAAAGCAAAAGTGCCTGTTCGAATCAAAGATGTGAGCAATGACGGTGTGTTGAATGCGCTTAACTACAACTACAAGTTGTTTGAGAAGCAGCGCAAACGTCGCATCCTGTCGAAAGCCGATTTACAGGCGAAGATGTTGCAACTGTCAGGTGGCGTAGACTTTACAAGTTACAACCACATTGATGTTGTGATCGAAGCGGTTTTCGAAGACTTGGATCTAAAGCAACAGATGGTTGCGGACATTGAAGCAAACGCAAAATCTGAAACTATTTTTGCTACGAACACGTCTTCGTTACCAATCCACAAGATTGCAGAAAAGGCAGAGCGACCAGAAAACATCGTCGGTTTACATTACTTTAGCCCAGTAGAAAAAATGCCGCTGGTGGAAGTGATTCCGCATGAAACAACGTCTGATGAAACCATTTCGACAGTTGTCGCATTGGCTAAGAAACAGGGTAAAACCCCAATCGTTGTGAAGGACAAAGCTGGCTTTTACGTAAACCGCATTCTTGCGCCTTACATGAATGAAGCTGCGCATATCTTGCTGGCAAATGAGCCGATTGAGAAGTTAGATGGTGCGTTGTTGGATTTCGGCTTCCCTGTTGGGCCAATCACGTTACTTGATGAAGTTGGTGTTGATATTGGAGCGAAGATCATGCCGATTCTAGTCAATGAGTTGGGCGAGCGATTCAAAGGTCCTGATGTATTCGATATCTTATTGAATGACGGTCGCAAAGGACGCAAGAGCGGGAAAGGTTTCTACACTTACAAAGGTAAGAAGAAAGAAGTCGATAAATCCATCTACAAGCTACTCAAACTGACGCCAGAATCGAAGCTCAGCGATAACGATATTGCGTTGCGCTGTGTACTGCCAATGCTTAATGAAGCAGTACGATGCTTGGACGACGGTATTATTCGCTCTCCGCGCGATGGCGATATTGGTGCGATTTTTGGTATTGGCTTCCCTCCGTTCCTTGGCGGGCCATTCCGTTATATGGATCAATTCGGTTTGAAAGAACTGGTTGAGAAAATGAACGAATTTGCATCGAAATATGGCGATCGTTATGCGCCATGCGACGGACTGCTGACTAGAGCGGGTGAAGGTCGTACCTTCTACTAAGTGCTTGAAACGCTGAACATTAAAAAGGCTTGCATCGCGCAAGCCTTTTTTCGAACAGAAGCGTTTATTTCTTCTTGTCTTTTTTATCTTTGTTATGTCCTTTACCTGGGTTGTCATCGCCATGCACGCTAGCGTTTCCTTTTTTGTCTTTATCATCCCAGTTTTTAGAAGAGCAATCGTCGGATTTGACGGAAATATTGTCACCGCTTAGGCGAACACAATCTTTGCTCAACTCAAAATCGTCACCTTTTACTGTGATTTCTGCATGAGCGGATGCGAATGGTAATAATACTGCAGCAAGTAGTAATAGTTTCTTCATGAGTGCCTCATCTACATGCACATGTTTTTTGTGCGGTAATTAGAGCATAAGCGGCAATCGCGTAATTTCAATTTTCTGTTAAGACTATCCAAGTCGTATTAGTAAATTGATGGGTTTCTCACATATTTTACAGCTCGACTTCCGCCCAATTTATCCATTACGGAGGTGGTCTTAGCCCAGACCACAATCTTTTGGTCGTAACTGAAATTCTTCGATAGAGCCAATTTCTTGCCCTAAGTGAATTCGAGGAGCATCGGCATGTGCTTGACCTTGCGAGTGCATGACCAACCGGTTTGCTGTTCTCGGTTTCAGTTCGTTAACGACAAAGCGAATCATGTCTGCTCTTGTTAGCTTTTTGAGCTCGGCTAGTACTTTTTCGCGTTGATTAAACTCGGTATCTTTGTTGCCTATTGCTACCCATAAGCGTTGCGCTCGTCCACGTAAAGTCGTGTCTGGGGTTGCGATTTGGTTCCAAAGACCACGTTTACTGCTGTGCCATTGGTAGTCGTTGAGCTCCAAAAGCACCATGTAAAATGCATTTAAAAATTCATCGATAGAGGTGACCAATTCCGCAGGGGCTGCGTTTGGCGATTGCACATAAAGCACAATCCCCGGATGACGGTTCAGTGGCATGTTACCAGTGCCGACCATGTAGCCGAGTTGCTGCTTGGTGCGAATCTCATGAAAGAAGGTTGCCGACATGAGGTGATTGGCCAAAGAATAAAGAGCGATGCTGCGCGGTTCGATGTCTTCACACTGGTGGTAAATTACCACAGCAGAATCTTGTTGATTACAATGCACTTCGCGCTGAAAACTGCCATTTTGACCGAGCATAATTAACGGACGCAGTGCTTCTTCGTAGCGCTGTTCTTTTACGCGCAAGGCATCTTTCAAGGTTGTTGCCATATCATGCGCTTGTTGACGTTGCCAGTCGCCATAAACGAACATTTCTACGTGGAGTTCCGCCAAAATCGACTCGACGAATGTCGACAGTTCATCGACTTCAATCTCTTCCAGCGCTTCTGCAAGCGTCGCGAAAGGAGGATTGTTGGGCTGCAACAAACCTGTTAATGCGTTGAACAGTTGAGAAATTGGGCGATCTTGAGATGAATTTCGCCAATTACGTAATAATTGTTGTTTGATGGTTTCAAACCGAGTCGGGTTGAACTCTCTAGCGGCGAAACGGCGTAAAATCATCTCAAGCAGTTGTGGCAGTTTTTGGCTGAAGCCCGACAACGTCAAAGTTACCCCTCCTTGGTGTGCATACATGTTGTAGCCCATGCCCGCGATTTCAGCTTGGTAGGTTTCTTTGGCTAGTGAGTCCAAAAACATTTCGACACAAAGACGTGTTTTCACAATATTTTTAGGCGATGCGACCGCGTGAGAACTGTCGATCGCAACGTACACTACGCCTTTCGGCACTCGGAACTCATCATCTTGCAAATGCCACAGGCGAAAACCTTCGAGATCTTCAATCAACTCCGGCAGTGATCCCCCGTTTGCAAAGGGCATTGGGTCGAGGTCGTAACAAATGTACGGGTTCTTCTCTGGCAGAACAAACTGCCAACGCGGATCAATTTGTTGGAAGAAGCGTTTTTGCTCGCTACTGAATGGAGTGACGGAGTAGGGGGTGAAATACCACTCCGCAGTGCGATTGTACTCAAGTCCTTTGGCGATCAGCGTAACGCGGACATTGTCGACAGATAAATATTGCAGCAGAGAACGTTGCAGATCTTCATCATAGCCCGACATTTTGTAGTCGCCATAGATAATATCGTGTGGCTGATAATGCTGCATATTGATGACTAAATGGCTAACTAAATCGAGAGGGCGTGAAGGTTCTTGAAAGCGGAATGCAGACTCCAATACTGCTTGCTTCTCTAGGTAGCGCCACTCATTCATTCCGTCTTGTTTGATCATGGTTAGATATTGGAAGACAGCTTGAATGATGTCATCAACGTGGTCTAACCCTTCTGGTGTGAGTGTACAACTGACCGTAAAATCACGATAGTTGCTGCCACTTGCCCCGCCGCCGGCTGATAGGGAAGTGATCCAGCCTTTGCTTTTCAGTTGAAGCATCAAGCTCCCTTCGCCTTCGTAACCTAACAAATGAGCGAAATAAGAGAGAGGCTTCACGCCGTAGTGTTTATCCATTCCCGGCATAGGGAAGGTGAGAATGAGTTTGCGAAACTCTTTGATGGGCTCAATTTGAACCAAAATTCCGGTGCTGTCTTCAGTGCCAATCGGTACATCAATCGATTTGCCACTTAATTGATGATTAGGGATGTCAGCGAACATGGCTTCTACCCAAGCTTGCTGCTCATCAAGAGATTGAGGCCCAAACAACGTCAGCGTCATAAGATCGGCTGAATATTGAGAATGATGAAACTCGACAATTTCATCACGAATAGACTGACCATCTCGGTCGCCAAGCGTATCTAAATTGCCGACAGAGAATTTTGAAAATGGATGTTCTGGATTGATGACTTCTTTGTTGACTTGATACAAGCGACGCGAGTCGTCATTCAATTTCAGCTTGTACTCAGAGTCGACCGCTTGGCGCTCTTTATCTAATGCTTCTTCATTAAACAGTGGCGCGGTAAAGAATTGGCTAAAGCGATCCAGTGCGTTTTCAAATGCACTTGGAGTGACATCAAAAAAGAAGCAGGTGTGCTCCGTTCCTGTCCACGCGTTATTCGTTCCACCATGTTGGCTAATATAACTTTGAAACTCGCCCACTTTAGGGTATTTTTCCGTACCCAAAAAAAGCATGTGTTCTAGATAGTGAGCCAGACCTTGACGATCAACTGGGTCGTCGAAGTGTCCAACGTTCACAGCTAGGGCGGCTGCCGACTGTTGAGCTGTATCAGAATGAATCAGCAATACGCGCAAGCCATTACTCAAAGTAAGGTAGCGGTATTGGTTTGAATCGTTTGGACTTAGGTGCACGATGCGTCTCCAGATTTCGCATTACATTAATTATGAACCCCAAAGGGGGTAGCGCAAATGTTGCGTCCGACAAATACTGCTTGCCGCATTTTTGTTATTCGTAAGAGTACTGCATTGGGCCCATCGCTTTTGCGTATGGGGTAGAGCTGTTTGAAGGAATGCACTGAGTTCATGACTTCATCGTAGAATGTGATGAACTGAGTATATTCTTTTTAATAGATTGTTAAGAAAGTCGCTATCTTTAGCAAGCGAATTGGTATAATGAACAGATAATTATATCAGTATTTTTGTTTCGTCATTATTAAAATTAGCCACGGTTATCTATAAAGATAGCAGTCAACCTTTTGGTAGCGTTAGCTATCCCTAGGAAATAACATGAAAATATTCATCATGCGTCATGGCGAAGCTGAGCATTTCGCAGATTCAGACGCAGCAAGAGAACTGACCCAAAGAGGCAGAACCGAGTCAGAGGCTGTTGCACGAGCTTGTGCTGAGCAAGGTTTTGCTCAATTTGACAAAGTGTTGGTGAGCCCCTACATCCGTGCTCAGCAAACCTGGCAAGAAATCAGTACGTTTTTCTCGACAAAAAGCATCGAGACCAGTGACGACATCACACCATACGGTCAATCGGATTGCGTGTTTGATTTTGCGAACGCGCTCATTGAAGTCGAGAAACTAGAGTCTCTATTGTTTGTTTCTCATTTACCGTTAGTTGGTTATTTGACGTCTGAGTTTGTGAAAGAGATGACGCCTCCAATGTTCCCAACCTCTGGTTTAGTGTGCATCGAATACGAACCACAAACACAGCGTGGTGAGGTGCTTTGGCATATTACGCCTTAAGCGTCTAAGTCATCGTTATCTAAAGATAAATCGATCTCTTAAATAGAAAGACATCTAAAATAAGCATTTAAAAATTAGATATAGATAAACAAAAGGCAGGAATATCCTGCCTTTCTTATTCTTAGAGTGTATGTGTTACTTCTCTGGAATAGAGAGTAAAACCAGCAGCGCGCCGTCACCGCCAAATTCTAACGGTGCTTGGTGGAAGGCCATCACATCAGGGTGCTGAGCCAGCCAAAGTGGGGCTTTTTGCTTCAGAATGTGTTTACCAATACCGTGTTGAACACACGCACAGTGAATTTCGTTTTTTACGCAATAGGCGATCATGGCACCAAGTTCGCGTTTAGCTTCTTGTTGTGTCATGCCGTGCATATCGAGGAAAACGTCAGGCACGTAGACACCGCGACGCAGACGTTTTACTTCATAAGTAGAAACATCATCACGAGCATAGCGAGTTGGGCCTTCTTCGTTTAATAGAGGCACAAACTCATCGGAAAAGTAAAACTCAGAATCACTCGCTTCTCGGTTTGAGCGTTTGATTTCTTTTTGCTTAGTATTTTTTTTTGGTTGCTGGATTATGGTATCCTGTCGCAACTTTTTTACGCCCTGTACTGCTTCCTTAAACAAGGCGAAATCGTCATCATGTTCGGTGTCTTTTTTGCTCATTAGGTAAACAATTTCATTAATAAACTTTATTGGCAGTATTGTAGCGCTTTTCGGAGGCAATTTTGGATAAGATTTTTGTAGAAGAGGCGGTATCGGAACTGCATACCCTTCAAGATATGATTCGTTGGACGGTTAGCCGCTTTAATGCAGCGAACCTGTTTTACGGTCATGGTACTGATAACGCGTGGGATGAAGCCGTTCAGCTTATCCTGCCAACCTTATACTTGCCGATCGATGTGCCTCCGCATGTATTGAACTCTCGCCTAACTACAAGTGAGCGTCTACGCATTGTTGAGCGAGTAGTAAAACGCATTAACGAGCGTACGCCAACGGCTTACTTAACAAACAAAGCGTGGTTCTGTGGTCTTGAGTTCTTCGTTGACGAGCGTGTTCTTGTACCACGCTCTCCAATTGGTGAATTGATTCAAGCGGAATTCCAACCTTGGTTGGTAGAAGAGCCAACTCGAATCATGGATCTATGTACGGGCAGTGGCTGTATTGCGATTGCATGTGCGCACGCGTTCCCTGAAGCAGAAGTTGACGCGATTGATATCTCAGCGGACGCGCTTCAAGTTGCAGAACAAAACATTCAAGATCACGGCATGGAACAACAAGTGTTCCCAATCCGTTCGGATCTGTTCCGCGATCTGCCAAAAGAAAAATACAACCTCATCGTGTCTAACCCACCTTATGTGGATGAAGAAGACATGAACAGCCTGCCACAAGAGTTCACGCATGAACCTGAGCTAGGTTTGGCTGCGGGTACCGATGGCCTGAAATTGGTTCGCCGTATTCTTGCGAACGCGCCAGACTACCTAACTGATGACGGTATCTTGATCTGTGAAGTGGGCAATTCAATGATCCATATGATGGAGCAGTACCCACAAATTCCATTCACTTGGATTGAATTTGAAAACGGTGGCCACGGCGTATTTATGCTGACTCGTGCGCAACTGGTTGATTGTGCAGAAGAGTTCAAACTGTACAAAGACTAATCCGTATTTCCAAAAAACCTCAAAACACCGAGCCTGATGCTCGGTGTTTTTTTATGCATAACTCATCGATATTAACTCTTTACATCAAAACGTAATAAAGCCACTATGAATCCACGAAGAATTGGAAAGCAGTTGCGCTCAATCAAAGAGCGTGGCGACAATAACTTGAGGAAGTAATGGCAGGAAACAGTATCGGACAACATTTTCGAGTGACAACATTCGGAGAAAGTCACGGTATCGCACTGGGATGTATCGTAGACGGATGTCCTCCGGGATTAGAAATTACAGAAGCAGATCTGCAAACGGATCTCGACCGTCGTCGTCCTGGCACATCACGTTACACCACACAGCGTCGTGAACCGGACGAAGTTAAAATTCTTTCTGGCGTGTTTGAAGGCAAAACCACAGGCACTTCAATCGGCCTGTTGATCGAAAATACCGATCAACGTTCAAAAGATTATTCAGACATCAAAGATAAGTTCCGCCCGGGACATGCTGATTACACTTACCACCAAAAATATGGCATTCGTGACTATCGTGGCGGCGGCCGTTCGTCAGCCCGTGAAACTGCGATGCGTGTGGCTGCAGGTGCAATCGCGAAGAAATATCTGAAAGATGAATTTGGCGTAGAAATCCGCGCTTACTTGTCACAAATGGGCGATGTTTCTATTGATAAAGTCGACTGGGACGAAATTGAAAACAACGCATTCTTCTGCCCTGATGCAGACAAAGTGGAAGCGTTTGATCAACTGATCCGCGACCTAAAAAAAGAAGGCGATTCAATTGGTGCGAAAATTCAGGTTGTTGCAACCAACGTACCTGTTGGCCTTGGTGAACCAGTGTTTGACCGCTTGGATGCAGACATTGCGCACGCGCTAATGAGCATCAACGCGGTGAAGGGTGTCGAAATTGGTGATGGTTTCGATGTAGTAAACCAAAAAGGCAGTCAGCACCGTGACCCACTTTCTCCGCAAGGTTTTGGTAGCAACCATGCTGGTGGCATCCTTGGTGGTATCTCAACAGGTCAAGACATCGTTGCGAATATTGCACTTAAGCCAACATCAAGCATCACGGTTCCGGGTGACACGATCACTAAAGAAGGTGAACCTACTCAGCTCATTACGAAAGGTCGTCACGACCCATGTGTCGGCATTCGTGCTGTACCTATTGCTGAAGCCATGCTGGCGATTGTTGTGATGGATCACTTACTGCGTCATCGTGGGCAAAACCACGGCGTAACGACAGAAACACCAAAGATTTAAGTTTGGTGCTCCAAATCCAAAAAAGGTTGCTCATGGAGCAACCTTTTCTTTTTTGTTCTTTTTTCTTACTTAGTGGAGCGAGCTTTCGGTTTCCAACTGGAAAGAAGGCAAACGCCACTTAAATCGAACCGCTGCCATACGAAGTACGTAACCCACAACAAGGGTAACAATGGTTGCTGTTACGTCTGGCACGCTGAATTCCAGTAACGCAAGGTAAAGGCCGGATGCAATCAACGCGATAGAAGCGTATAGCTCCTCATGCAGTACCAACGGAGTTTGGCGACAGATCAAATCGCGAAGTAAGCCACCAAATACGCCAGTCACCAATGCAGACACCATACAGATGCCTGGGTGCAAGCCCATGCCCATCGCAATCTTGGTACCGATGATGCTAAATACAATCAAACCCAGTGCATCAAGACGAATGAACAAGCCTTTTAGTTTGATCACCCATTTCGCGAGGCCGGTCGTTAGTACGCCAGCAACACAGGTGATAGCCAGAAATTCAGGATTCTTGACCCAACCAAGAGGGTAGTGGCCCAATAAAATGTCACGCACTGTGCCGCCGCCAATGGCTGTCGCACTCGCTACCAACATAACGCCAAACCAGTCCATTTTTCTTCTACCAGCGCTTAACGCACCTGTCATGGCTTCAGCCGTGATACCAATGATATACAACACACTTAGCAACATAGGGGAACACTCAAAGTAAAAAGTTACCGTTTATCCATTACAAAATGGTTAGGGCAGTAACAACACTTACAAACGGCTTAATCAGTCTTAAAAAGTGATTAAAACCAGCAACATGCTCATAATCAAACTGCTTGAAAAACAGCAATTTGAGTGGCACCAAAATAAGGCGAGAGTGTATTAGTAAATGAGTACGCTGACGAATGAGAAATTGTATTGAGAAAGGTCGGTTCAGATAAATTCAACTAATAACCAAAACTGTGGGATGCCTTTACCTTATTTGCAAAAACAGCGACAATGCGCAGCGCATGTCAATTTGAAGTACAGACTCGACGATGACCCACGAATACCAAGATCTAATCACCATTTTCAATGACACTTTTCTTGAGCAATTCAACACCACGCTAGAGCTTGGTGGTGATGAGCCTATTTATCTGCCAGCTGATGATGAGCATCCTCACCATCGTATTATTTTTGCTCGAGGTTTTTACGCTTCTGCTCTACACGAAATCGCGCACTGGTGTGTCGCTGGTCCTGAACGTCGTTTAATGGAAGATTTTGGCTACTGGTATGAGCCGGATGGACGCACCGAAGCCGTACAAGCTGAGTTCGAAAAAGTAGAAATTCGCCCTCAAGCTTACGAATGGATTCTTGCCGCGAGTGCTGGCTTCCCTTTTACGGTCAGTTGTGACAATCTACACGGCGATTTTGAACCAGATAGGCTTGGTTTTATGCAAAAAGTGCATAAAGAAGTATTAGGTATTTTGGAAGCAGGTTTGCCACCGCGAGTGAAAATGCTTTCGGACGCCTTACGTGCGTTTTACCAAACTAAGCCGCTGGAAGCGTCTGATTTTAGCGTTAAGTAACCCAAATAACCTCAGAGAAACTCCATGATTATTGAATTTGAAGAAAAACTACTAGAACTGATTGATGCTCGTATTGAAAACGCATCTGATGATGAACTGTTTGCTGGTGGTTATCTACGTGGTCACATCTCTCTGTCTGCCGCATCTTGTGAAGAAGACGGCATCAACGATGTTGAAGAGCTAAAATTTCGTATCGCGAACAGCCTAGAAGAAGCACGTGCAGAACTGACGCCTGCGGATCGCGTGATTGTTAGTGATCTATGGCAAGAACTGCAATCACAAGCATAATATCTACGAATTGCAGTAAATGAGTGCTCAGTGTAGCTGAATGAAAGCCTGTTAACCTTGTTGTGACTATTTTTTTCAACGGGTTATATCAAACGTCACCTTATTCTAGGCGTGCTTCTTGGCTATTTCTGAGCATATCTTTTCTATCGTTATCTCGCCTTTTAGTTGAAATCAACTCCTTCGAAATATTCGAATCTCTCCATAAGATTTTTGTGGTTGTTGCCAGCCTGTTTAACTTTTATTCTGCAAAGCATAAAACGTGAACAAAGGAATATAACCATGAAAATTGTCGCATTCGGTGCTTCTACCAGCTCAACCTCAATCAACAAAACGCTTGCTACTTACGCCGCTCAACAAGTAGAAGGCGCGCAAGTGAACGTGTTGGATTTAAACAACTACAACGTTCCAATGTTTAGTGAAGACAAAGAGAAAGAAATCGGTCAAGCGGAAGGCGCAATCGCTTTTTTACGCGAGCTAGAGCAAGCTGATGCCATCGTTGTATCATTTGCAGAGCACAACGGTTCTTACGCTGCGGCTTACAAAAACTTGTTCGATTGGGCAACGCGTATCGAGCGCAATGTGTTCCAAAATAAACCGGTAGTTTACCTTGCTACGTCACCGGGCCCTGGTGGTGTACAAAGCGTGCTAGCGGCGGCAACGGGTTCAGCGTCATTTTTTGGAGCGGACGTCAAAGCGTCGCTTTCGGTACCAAGTTTTTACGAGAACTTTGACTTGGAGTCGGGTGAGATTGTAAATCAAGAAATTGCAGAGCAAGTGAAACAAGCCGTCGCGTTGCTCAAGTAATACGCCATTAAAAAAGAGATTCCCGACGCGTGATTTCGCGGGCTTGGGAATCTCTTATTCGTTATCTACTTAATATCCATGTAGTTGTCTGCTTGGTGCCGATTTAAAGCTCGGTAATCGCTTTGCCTTTGCGTAATTTGCGTATCCACATACGGCTTGGGTGAAGTTCTGCCAGCACATCGACAGGGAGTGGCAGCGGGTCCCCACAGATTTGCGAGGCCAACACTTCTGCCAACAGAGGCGCAGAGCTTAGACCTCGAGAGCCTAAACCTAAGAAGCAGAAAAGGTTAGGGAATTGGTGAATCGCTTCAACCTCTTCTTCTGGTTGATTTTGCAAATCTGCATATTGAGATTTGATTGTTTCGAAATCACCCACATTCCCAACAAACGGCAGATGGTCTCGACTCACGCAACGAATACCTTGGCGTGACAAATTGCCCGATGTATCCACTTCTTTGGTCCATTCCTGATTTGGAATGCATTTGACCAACTTTTCTACGTTATCTCGTTGTGCGTTTTCATCAAACTCATAGTCTAAATGACTGCGATCGTAACTGGCACCAATGCAAAGGTGTTGGTTATTTGGGTTAACAGGCGTCATGTAACCGTCGTAACACAGTACAGTTTTGAGTTTAGATAGGGTTTTCGTTGCTGGCGCGTGACTCACTTGTCCTTTTACTTGTCCCATCGGTAAGGCTTCAGTTTGGCTTAGTGTTTGGAACTCGTTGCCGTTAGCAACTACAACGGTTGAATGTTCGAAGTTCTGGCCGTTCGCCTTTAATGTCCAAAGCTGACGCGCTTCGTCCCAAGTTAGTGACTCGACTTGATGCTCGAACTTCGCTTCAAAAAGATCGGTTTTTTCTAGTTGAGTAATCAGCCCGCGAGTTAATTCCGCAGGGCACAACCAACCGCCCATTGGGTAATGAACCGATGCCATATCAATGGATAAGCCGATTGTCTCCGCCGTTTCTTCCGCAGACAATTTACGAATGAGCGCTGGAGTGAAGTTTCCCTCAAGCATTTTCTCTAGTTTGTCTGTGGATTTGTCATCCCACATCAGCTGAGTTACACCACACCAATCATGGTCAAAATCGATTTCTTGCGCTGCTTGCTCGACAAATTGACGTGCGAACAAAAATGCTGGCGCAAACACACGAGATACACCTGTATGTGGGCCATTAAGCAGAGGATAAACGGCACCTTGACGGTTGCCAGATGCCCCTTCGGCTGGTTGAGTGTCTTTGCAGTAAAGCGTGACGTTTTGGCCACGACGAACCAACGTTTTCGCTAACGCCGCGCTGGCAATACCGCCTCCGATTATGGCAATCGAATCAAGATTGCTGGACGCCGTTCGATTGAACCACGCAAGATGGTTCGATTGCTTTTCGCGTTGTTCCATCGAGCCTGCGATCATTTCACGCTTGGTGCCAAAGCCTTTGACTTTTTTCATTGCAAAGCCAGCTTCGTTCAATCCTCGACGCACAAAGCCCGCTGCGGTAAAAGTGGCAACTGTACAGTCTTGCTTGGCTAACTTAGCCATGTTGTTGAACAGATTTTGGTTCCACATTTCTGGGTTTTTACTTGGCGCGAATCCATCTAAAAACCAAGCGTCAATCAAACCTTGTTCGTTGTATGGGACTTGCGGCATGCAGTCTTTGATGTCGCCAAACCAAAGGTCGAGTGTAATTGCGCCATCTTCAAGCACAATTCGGTGACACTCAGGTACGGCAGCAGGGTAGTGCTTTTGCAGCTTTTCTGCATACTCAGCCAACTCCGGCCACGCTTCGTGTGCTTTTTTCAAATCCGCTAGGCTTAGCGGGTATTTTTCAAAACTAATGAAGTGCAGCTCTTTTAGCGCTGCATCTGGGTGGTTGCGACGAAATTCATTAAACCATTGCCATACAGCAAGAAAGTTCAGTCCCGTGCCAAATCCGGTTTCACCAATAACAAAGCGTCTTTGGTCAAATTCCTGCCATCTTTCTGGGAGATGATTTTGTTTGAGGAAAACGTAGCGTGTCTCTTCAAGACCGTTTACGTTAGAAAAGTAAACATCATCAAATTGGTCAGAAACTGGCGTGCCAGCTTCGTTCCAACCAAGTTCAGCATTTTTAATTGAAGTCATAATGGTGCAAATTTGTGATTTGGCGCGGTAAGAATGGGGCGATTGTACGAATTTATGGGAAAGCTGACCACTTTTGTTGACTATCTTAGTTATCATCTAGCGGATTTTTGAATTATAGGAATGTCATAATGAAACGAGTCGTAATCACCGGTATGGGTATTGTTTCAAGTATCGGTAACAACGTCGAAGAAGTTCTAGCGTCTCTTAAAGCGGGCAAATCTGGCATCACTGCGTCTGAGCAGTTCAAAGAACACGGTCTTCGTTCGCAAGTTTGGGGTGATCTAAAGATCAACCCTGCGGAGCATATTGACCGTAAACAGATGCGCTTTATGGGTGATGCGGCTGCTTATGCATACCTATCAATGCAGCAGGCGATTGAAGACGCTGGTCTAACTGAAGAACAAGTTTCAAACGATCGTACAGGTATCGTTGCTGGTTCTGGTGGTGCTTCTGCATTAAACCAAACGGTAGCAACCGATATTATGCGCGAGAAAGGCGTAAAACGCGTAGGCCCTTACATGGTTCCTCGTACTATGTCTTCTACCGTATCAGCATGTCTTGCGACACCATTTAAAATTCGTGGTGTGAACTACTCAATGAGTTCAGCTTGTGCGACATCTGCACACTGTATCGGCCACGCAATGGAGCTTATCCAACTTGGCAAACAAGACATCGTGTTTGCTGGTGGTGGTGAAGAGCTAGATTGGTCTCAAACGATGATGTTTGATGCGATGGGCGCACTATCAACTAAATACAACGATACGCCAGAAAAAGCGTCTCGTACTTACGATGCAGACCGTGACGGTTTTGTTATCTCTGGCGGCGGCGGCATGCTGGTTATCGAAGAACTTGAGCACGCTCTAGCACGTGGCGCGAAAATCTACGGCGAAATCGTAGGCTACGGTGCGACTTCTGATGGCTACGACATGGTAGCACCTTCAGGTGAAGGCGCAGTGCGTTGTATGAAGATGGCAATGCAAGATGTTGACAGCATTGATTACGTTAACACTCACGGTACGTCTACTCCAGTTGGCGACGTGAAAGAGCTAGGCGCAATCCAAGAGCTATTTGGCGACAACAGCCCAGCAATCTCTGCAACAAAAGCGATGACAGGTCACGCTCTAGGTGCGGCTGGTGTTCACGAAGCGATTTACTCGACTCTAATGCTAGACAACAACTTCATCGCGCCAAGCATCAATATTGAAAACTTGGATGAAGCGGCAAAAGGTCTGGATATCGTGACAGAAGCTCGCGACGCAGAGCTAACGACAGTCATGTCAAACAGCTTTGGCTTCGGTGGTACCAACGCAACATTGGTTATCAAAAAATACCAAGCGTAATCAACACCAAAGCTAACTGAATTTGTTGGTGTTGTTTATTGTGATTTGAACGCCAATAAACCAGTTTCCAGAGCTTGATCAGTCAAACTGATCGAACAGACGCAGACTCTATCCCAAGGAGAGCGGGATAGGATCCTTTTGTTCTGGAACTTTGCCCGGCTAATTTAGCCGGGCTTTTTCTTTTTTCATCATTCCGTTTTTTCGTGTTACTCATGTACTTTCCTTGTTGGGAAGTCCGTGATGCCGATTGTTGCTACCTCTACAAACCAAGCTATTCTCCGCTTTGAGGTTTATTGGGTTTATATCTTGAGATTTTTCCCGAAAAGGGCACAATCGCCATAGCTTCGCTTTTTGCGAATAAACAAACTCATAAAATGGATCTTAAAAACGCTGGCGCTATGAAAATTATTGTTGATGAAAACATGCCGTACGCTGAAGAGCTATTCAGCCAACTTGGTGAAGTGATTCTAAAACCGGGTCGTACCCTGACTGCTGATGACCTTATTGATATCGATGCTCTGATGATTCGATCGGTAACCAAAGTAAACGCTGAACTGATCAGCAAAGCGAACAAGCTCAAGTTTGTTGGTACGGCGACAGCGGGTATGGATCACGTCGACCAAGCTCTTTTGAAAGAAAAGGGTATTTTCTTTACTGCAGCACCGGGTTGTAACAAAGTTGGCGTTGCAGAGTACGCATTTAGCGTCATGATGGTACTCGCGCAGCAACAAGGTTTTTCGGTCTTTGATAAAACCGTAGGTATTATTGGTGCGGGCCAAGTGGGTAGCTATCTAGAGAAGTGCTTGAAAGGCATGGGCATCAACGTCCTTATCAACGACCCATTCAAGCAAGAGGCGGGTGATCCTCGCAGCTTTACTCCGTTAGCTGAGCTTATCGAACAATCAGACATCATCACACTACACACGCCAATCACTAAAGACGGCCTGCACCCAACGCATCATTTGATTGACGAGAAAGTACTGAACGGTCTTCGTGGTGATCAAATTCTTATCAATGCGGCGCGTGGCCCTGTGGTTGATAACCAAGCATTGAAGCAACGTTTAATGAAACAAGATGGTTTCACTGCGGCATTGGATGTCTTCGAATTTGAACCAGAGGTTGATATGGAGCTTCTGCCTCTGCTAGCATTCGCAACCCCTCACGTTGCAGGCTATGGCCTGGAAGGGAAAGCTCGCGGTACGACAATGATTTTCAATAGCTACTGTGAGTTCTTAAATAACGAATTACGTGCGCATGCCAGCGATTTACTGCCAACTGCGCCTGTTCCAACGATGATGTTGGACAGAGCATGGGATGAAGCAACACTGCATAACATCACACAGTTAATCTATGATGTGCGTAAAGATGACGCTCTTTTCCGTCGTGAAATCAGTAAGCCAGGTGCGTTTGACCTGATGCGTAAAAACTACTGGGATCGCCGCGAATACAGCGCTGTCACGCTAGTGGGAAATGAAACATGCAACCTTGCACCACTAGCAGAACTAGGTTTTCAGATTGAGGTAAGTCAATGAGCCAGCAATACAATGTTGCCATTTTGGGTGCGACCGGTGCGGTCGGTGAAACAATTTTAGAAGTGCTTCAAGAGCGCAAGTTCCCAGTCGGTGAACTGTTCCTATTGGCAAGTGAGCGTAGCGAAGGCAAGACTTACCGTTTCAATGGTAAAACCGTACGCGTACAAAACGTAGAAGAGTTTGATTGGTCTCAAGCGCACATCGCTCTGTTCTCGGCTGGTGGCGATCTATCTGCAAAATGGGCGCCAATCGCAGCTGATGAAGGTGTGATTGTTATCGACAACACGTCACACTTCCGTTACGAGTACGACATTCCTCTTGTTGTGCCTGAAGTAAACCCTGAAGCGATTGCTGAGTTCCGTAACCGTAACATCATTGCCAACCCAAACTGTTCGACTATCCAAATGTTAGTCGCACTTAAACCAATCCACGATGCCGTGGGTATTGAGCGTATCAACGTTTCAACTTATCAATCGGTATCAGGTGCAGGTAAGGCGGGCATTGATGAGTTGGCTGGTCAAACCGCTAAGTTGCTAAATGGTCTGCCAGCTGACAAGAAGCAGTTCTCACAACAGATCGCGTTTAACTGTATTCCACAAATCGATCAGATGATGGAAAACGGCTACACCAAAGAAGAAATGAAAATGGTGTGGGAAACTCAGAAAATCTTTAACGATCCTTCAATCACCGTAAACCCAACGTGTGTTCGTGTGCCGGTGTTCTACGGCCACGCAGAAGCGGTTCACGTTGAAACTCGTTCACCAATAGACGCGCAAGAAGTAATTAACCTTCTTGAGCAAACCGAAGGTGTAGAAGTATTCCACGGTGACGATTTCCCAACACAAGTTCGTGATGCGGGCGGTAAAGATCACGTAATGGTTGGCCGCATTCGCAACGATATTAGCCACCACTGCGGCGTAAACCTATGGGTTGTAGCTGACAACGTGCGCAAAGGTGCAGCAACGAACGCTGTACAAATCGCCGAAGTACTGATCCGCGATTACTACTAAGTTAGTGGTATAAGAACCGTAAAGCCTCGCATTAAGCGAGGCTTTTTTTGTTCGAACGATGTAAATTTGTGTGAGATTAGTACGAATATGGCGAGAGCCACACATTTTTTACCCCCAAAGCTATAGTTTTGCGTGGTATATCCGATATATTTAACCGATCACCATTTCAAATTGTTTCTAGCACAAAACTGAGCCTTCTATGCGTCAAAATTATAAGCGTTTGTTAGCAGCCCTTGTGTTGATGAGCGCGACTCAGACATCGTCAGTGGTTCAAGCCGAAGGGATTCGTCTCGTTGGGCCGTCTGGTGAAGTGCAATCATCTCCGAGCTATGCTGAAGAGATCGAACGAGCATTACCTACTCCACCTGAGAATACTCAGCCTTCGCGCTTTTTCGGCCCGACAGGTGAAAACCAAACTCTGTGGTCGATTGCTTCTGAGCTAAGACCGTCACGTAATGTCTCGGTGCAACAAACGCTTCTCGCCATTTATCGAATCAACCCTCAAGCGTTTGACAATCAAAACATCCACGAGCTGATCCCAGGCAGCCGTCTTCGTGTTCCCTCATTAGAGCAAGTTCGCAGTGCGACGACTGAGCAAGCTGTTGCCATTATGAAGGCGCATGAGTTACGACTAAAACAACCCAAGCCAGAAAAGCCAGCTCCAGTTAAACAGATAGAGGTTAAACCTGCACCTGTTGCAGAGCCTACCGCGCCAAAACCGCCAGTTGTTACTCCACCAAAACCTGAACCAGTTAAACCTGTTGAAACGACAGCAAACGTGCCACCAGTTTCGACGTCACCACAAGGTGAAAAGCAGGTCAGTGATCTAAAAGACAAGCTGCAGGGCTCGCAAAGTGAGCTTGAATCACTAGAAGAGAAAAACCATCGTTTGCGCCTCATGTTGTCTCAAGTTCAGAGCGAAGTTGAAACACTCAAAAGCGAGCTTAACGACGAAGAGCGCATTCGTTCGGAAGTGGAAAAACTGTTGGCAGAGGAGCGCCAACGTGTTGCTGAGCAGCAACGCATGCAGCCAAGTACGATGGATAAGATTCTATCCAATGGTTGGCTAGTCGGACTCGCTGCCCTGATTCCAGGTGCGCTGCTTGCATTGTTGGTTGTCATGCTACTTGGTCGTCGCTCGAAAGCGAAAGAAGAGGAAGCCGCGCAGCAGCAGGCACAAGATATCGACCCGCTTGCGGCACCAATTGGTTTAGCTGCCGCTGACCAACTTGATGATGAGCTCAGCCTAGATGATGACTTGTTTGGTGATGATGACTCTGAACCGCTGTTAGAGCAGGATGAGAAAGCAGAGCTTGAAGAGGATGTCTTCGCGAACCTAGATGACGAAGAACTAGACTTCAACTTAGAAGGCGATGACGGCGAAGATCCATTTGCCGGTATCGGCGATGATGGTGATTTAGACGTTGGATTTGACGAGTTTGATTCTTCAACGAGCGGTATTCAAGTCAATGGCGACGAGAAAGCGCTGGGCCTTGAAGAGATGGAACGTGCGCTTGATGAAGTGACGCCAGAACTTGAAGTGCTCGACGAAGACGAAACAGGCTTCGACTTGTCCGACGACGATAACGCTATTTCTGATGATGAATTTGCCAAACTTCTTGCTGATGATGAACCATCGGAAGACCTTTCAAGTGGCAGCGTTGATCAAGCGATGCTGGACGACTTATTCGCAGAACTTGGCGACGATGATTTAGATCTTGACGTTGAAGATACCAAGCCAGAGCCGCAAGTCTCAGACGAGGATTTCTCGGCAGGAGAGGCGTCGGATGACGATATTGATAAGCTATTAGCTCAATACGATCAACCAGCAGAAGAAACATCAACTGAGCTTGACCCACTTGATGAACTCGAAAGTCTGGCGGGTTTGACTGATGACACCGATATCGATGAAAACAGCACTGAGCTACTCGACGAATTGATCGATTTCGATGAAGACGAAACCGAGGAAGAGTTCGATCCGCTCAACGAATTGGAAGCGCTATCTGATTTTGAGGCTGAAGAAGTAATTGAGGAACTCGACGAAAACAGCGTTGATTTACTCGATGAGTTACTGCAAGACGACGATGATGAGCCCGTTTTAGAAGACGAGACCACGAGCGAGCTTGACCCATTCGATGATTTGATTCGTGAGGATGAGGTAGTCACTGCTGATGAGAGTCAGTTAGACGATGACTTGGTGGCTGATTTTGGTTTTGAAGAGATTGAGCCTCAAACGGAACAAAATAAAGCGCTTGAGCCAGAGGAAGAAAAGCCGCTAACCGCGCAGGTTGAAGAAGACGCCTCAGAGTTAGAATTTGAATCTGGCTTAGATATCGACGCTCTGCTGAGTGAGGCGCAGCAACAACCTGTAGCTCCAGAACCAACGGAATCATTACAAGAAGAAAGCGTCCCGTTTAATAGCAATGACTTCTTAGGTGATCTTGAGGAAATGTCGCCAGAGCATGATCCTCTGATGACTGAGCTGGATGAACTGTTTGAATCTGATAACACCGTTCTTGAAGAAACTGAGCAAGAAAGTGCAGGCTTTGCCGCCGAGCTAGATGCACTTCTGGAAGGCAAAGACGGTTTTGCTGAAGAGTTAGAAAACTCATCTGTCAAAGAGAATTTGATGCCATCGGCTGAAGAGCTGCCCTCTGAAAATGGTGAGTATCAACTTCGCGAGGAACAGACTGAACCAGAAATTACCAGTAAAGAGGAAGAACCTGCATTCACGCCAACGCCGAATACCGTTGAGAATGAATTTGGCGTTCCTCAAGAAGAAGACTGGTTACTAGACGACGTTGAGCCTGAAGCTGAAAACAAACTTGAACAAGAACCTGTCGCGGCAACGTCCACTGACGTTGATGAAGACGAGTTCAACTTCGACGAACTGGAACTGCCAGAGTTTGATGAAGAAGATGCATTAGCATCTATGGCCGATGAACTTGATCTACCAGAATCTGAACGTGAAGCGGCAGCACCAGCGGCCGAAGCGGAAGAAGAATTCAACTTCTACGAACTGGAACTGCCAGAGTTTGACGAAGACGATGCATTAGCTTCAATGGCCGGTGAGCCTGAGCTACCAGAAGCTGAAGTTCAAACTGCAGAGCCGACCGCTGACGCGGAAGAAGAATTCAACTTCGACGAGCTGGAACTGCCAGAGTTTGATGAAGAAGATGCATTGGCATCCATGACGGCTGAACCTGAGCTACCAGAAGCTGAAGTTCAAACTGCAGAGCCGACCGCCGAAGCGGAAGAAGAATTCAACTTCGACGAACTGGAACTGCCAGAGTTCGACGAAGAAGATGCATTAGCATCTATGGCCGATGAGCCTGAGCTACCAGAAGCTGAAGTTCAAGCAGCAGCGCCAACCGTTGACGCGGAAGAAGAATTCAACTTCGACGAACTGGAACTGCCAGAGTTCGACGAAGAAGATGCGTTAGCTTCAATGGCCAGTGAGCCTGAGCTACCAGAAGCTGAAGTTCAAGCCGCAGCGCCAACCGTTGACGCGGAAGAAGATTTCAACTTCGACGAGCTGGAACTGCCAGAGTTCGACGAAGAAGATGCGTTAGCTTCAATGGCCGATGAGCCTGAGCTACCAGAATCTGAAGTTCAAGCCGCAGCACCAACGGCCGAAGCGGAAGAAGAATTCAACTTCGACGAACTGGAACTGCCAGAGTTCGACGAAGAAGATGCATTAGCGTCTATGGCTGATGAACCTGAGCTACCAGAATCTGAACGTGAAGCGGCAGCACCAGCAGCCGAAGCGGAAGAAGAGTTCAATTTCGATGATACTGAACTGCCAGAGTTCAGTGAAGAAGATGCTATAGCGGCTATGGCTGAAGCATCACCTTCATCTGAATCAGAAGTTGCGCCTAAGCCAACTCTCCAGGCAGATAATGACCATGATGCGCTTTTTGAAGTCTTCGCTCAAAACAGTTTTGATCAAGAGGTAGAGCAGCCAACTGTTATTGAATCTCCATCTGAGTTAGACGATTTTGATGAATCAACGATGGCTAACTTGCTTGCAGATGAGCCAAGTGCTGAAGCGTTTGATGGCAAACTCGACAGCGATACCATTGCAAGTGCAGGCATGGATTTCGAAACCATGTTGGATGTCGGTGATGACTGGGATGGTTTTAAGCCAGCATCAGACATGGCTGAACCATCGGTTATGGAAGAAGTCCCTGAAGACCAGCAAGAAGTGTGGAGTTCGAGCGAAGCGCTGACTCAACCTGAAATCGCGCAAGAGAACTGGGCCGAGCAGGAAGATCTTGATGACTTTGACCCTAAGAAAAATCAGTTTATGACTATTGATGAACTGATGGCTCAAGTGGACAAAGAAGGTGGTGAGTTTGAAGAGCAAGAACTGATGCTCGATGTCGGTTTGAATGAGTTCCCTGATGTGATTGGTGATATCGGTGACGTTGATGTAGATACCAATGCAGAAGCAGCAGGTAAGTTGGACCTTGCTAAAATCTATCTTGAAATGAACGATCCTCAAGGTGCGATCAAACTGTTAGAAGAGGCGATAGTTTACGGTGAAGATGACATTCGCCGAGAAGCGAAAAACCTCATCGATACCATAAACGGTCGATAAATCAAAAAGGGTAGCGAGAGCTGCCCTTTTTGTATCTGAAGGGACTTGAGTATATACTTCCCGCCCCATTTTAGAGTTCGAAGGTTAAGATGAGAATCGCATTAGGTATCGAATACAACGGTACAAATTATTTTGGTTGGCAACGCCAAAGAGAAGTGAAAAGTGTTCAAGAAGAACTAGAGAAAGCGTTGTCCATCGTTGCGAACCACCCTGTCGAAGTGCAGTGTGCAGGTCGTACTGATGCGGGTGTACATGGTACGGGACAAGTTGTTCACTTTGATACCAACGTTAATCGAAAAATGGTGGCTTGGACGATGGGCGCAAATGCGAACATGCCAAGTGACATCGCTGTTCGCTGGGCAAAAGAAGTTCCTGATGACTTCCATGCGCGATTCTCAGCAACAGCGCGTCGTTACCGCTACATCATTTTTAATCACGCATTGCGCCCAGGCATTTTGAACTCGGGTGTGAGCCATTATCACGGCGAGCTAGATGAAAAGAAAATGCATGAAGCCGGGCAATATTTGTTAGGTGAAAATGACTTTTCATCATTCCGTGCAGCGCATTGTCAGTCGTTGAGTCCGTGCCGTAATTTGATGCACCTAAACGTCACTCGTCATGGTGATTATGTTGTTATCGACATTAAAGCGAACGCGTTCGTTCATCACATGGTTCGAAACATCACAGGTAGCCTGATTAAAGTCGGTCGTGGTGAAGAAAAACCAGGGTGGATCAAGTGGTTGCTTGAGGCAAAAGATCGCAAACTTGCAGGTGCAACAGCGAAGGCTGAAGGTTTGTACTTAGTCGATGTCGATTATCCAGAAGAATTTGAATTGCCTTGCGTGCCGATCGGTCCGCTGTTTTTGCCAGATAATTTGAACTAAATTCACAAACTTGCTTCAAAATATCGGTAGTGTAGCCGCATAACATCAGTAATTAACGATATCGAAAATAGGTACAACCAGTTTTTTATCTACACTCGTCGCAAGATATGGTTTAATCCGTCGGTATTATTTCGAATTTATATCTTTCGCAATGAAGCGGAAGAGTTGAGAGAAAAGGTCTTCCATGAGTTGGCTTGAAAAGATTTTAGAGAAAAGTAACCTAGTTAGTTCACGTAAAGCTTCTATCCCAGAAGGTGTGTGGACGAAATGTACCTCTTGTGAGCAGGTTCTTTACCATGCTGAACTTGAGCGTAACCTAGAAGTTTGTCCTAAGTGTAACCATCACATGCGTATGAAAGCGCGTCGTCGTTTGGAAACATTCTTGGACGAAGGTAACCGTGTTGAGCTAGGCACTGAGCTTGAGCCTCAAGACAAACTGAAGTTTAAAGATTCTAAGCGATACAAAGAACGTATCTCTGCAGCACAAAAGAGCAGTGGCGAGAAAGATGCGCTAATCGTTATGCAAGGTGAGCTATTAGGCATGCCTCTAGTAGCGTGTGCGTTTGAATTCTCTTTCATGGGCGGTTCAATGGGCTCTGTGGTTGGTGCTCGCTTTGTTAAAGCAGTAGAAGCAGCAATCGAGAACAACTGCGCGCTTGTGTGTTTCTCTGCAAGTGGCGGCGCTCGCATGCAAGAGGCGCTGATGTCTCTAATGCAAATGGCGAAAACCAGTGCGGCACTTGAGCGTCTGTCAGAAAAAGGCCTGCCATTTATTTCGGTTCTTACTGACCCAACCATGGGCGGTGTATCGGCAAGTTTGGCGATGCTGGGTGATATCAACATTGGTGAGCCTAAAGCGTTGATCGGCTTTGCAGGTCGTCGTGTAATCGAGCAAACGGTACGTGAAGATCTTCCTGAAGGTTTCCAACGTAGCGAATTCCTGCTTGAGCACGGTGCAATTGATATGATCGTTGACCGTCGTGAAATGCGTCAACGTGTGGGTGGTCTTATCGCTAAGATGACTAACCACAAGTCTCCATTGGTGGTTTCGGTTAACGAATCTCCAAATGAAGAACCATATTCTGTACCAGAAGTGGACGAAAAAGGGTAAAGTAACAACTAACATAAAGCCAAAGAAATTAATGGTTAAAGTTAGATGACCCAAAACCCAATTCCTCAAGCCACATCTCCTCTAGCGATGTGGCTTGATTATTTATCAAATATTCATTCCTCAGCTATCGATTTAGGCTTAGACCGCGTTCAAGCGGTAGCGACAAAAGCCAATCTCACCAAACCTGCTCCCACCGTAATCACTGTTGCCGGAACCAATGGCAAAGGCTCAACGTGTGCGCTAATGGAAGCAATCTTACTCGACGCTGGCTATTCGGTAGGCGTTTACAGTTCTCCTCATCTGATTCGTTATAACGAGCGTGTGCGCATTAATGGTGTAGACGTGGAAGATGCTAAGCACTGTGAAGCGTTTGACTATGTAGAAAAACAACGTGGTGACATCAGTTTAAGTTTGTTCGAGTTCGGCACGCTTGCAGCGCTGCGTATTTTCCAAGTCGAAAACGTCGATGTAGTGCTTCTTGAAGTTGGTTTAGGTGGGCGATTAGATGCAACAAACGTCGTTGAACACGATGTGTCAGTGATCACCAGCCTGGCGATCGACCATGTAGATTGGCTTGGTGACGACATCAATGTTATCGGCTTTGAAAAAGCGGGCATCTACCGCGCAGGTAAACCCGCGATTTGTGGTCAACCACTGCCTCCAGCGACGGTTGCAGCCCATGCTGATGATATCGGTGCTGAATTCTTCCAAGTCGGCATCCAGTTTGACTACGCTCTAACTGAGAAAGGTTGGAAGTGGAGTAGTGGTGCTTTTGCGCTTGAGGATCTTCCTCTGCCTTCGCTACCGCTTCCAAATGCTGCCACTGCTTTAATGGCTCTAGGCGCGTCGGAATTGCAAATCACTGACATAAACATCGTGAATGGCTTGAATAATGCTCGACTCGCGGGTCGAATGCAGGTACTTCAACACGAGCCAGAAATTGTGTTGGACGTGGCGCACAACCCTCACTCTGCTGAGTATTTAGTTGAAAAGGTAAAAACTCAGTACGCAGGGAAAACTATCCACGTTGTAATTGCAATGCTGCATGATAAAGACATCAAAGCGACATTGGCCGCGCTTAAGCCCATCGTGACGCATTGGTATCCAGCATCGTTGACTGGGCCACGGGCTGCAACGGCGGATGAATTATGCCAGTACCTACCGCAAGGGCAAGTTCAGTTCCAAACATCGGTTGAAGCGTTTGAGAGTGCATTAAGCAGCGCTGCTTCAAACGATCTTGTGTTGGTCGCGGGCTCATTCCATACCGTAGGTGAGGTATTGGAGTATTGGCAATCAAAGAATAAGTAATCAAAGGTAACTTGATGGCAAGTAAATTCCAAAGTCGTTTAGTCGGCACCATCATTCTAGTCGCAGTGGGAGTCATTGTTCTCCCTGATGTTCTAGATGGTAAAAAACTGCACTACAAAGAAGAATTTGCCAGCATTCCTATCAAACCTGAACTTGATAGTGATGTGGAAAACTTCGAGATCTTAGAGCCAGTAGAAGATGACATTGCGCTACCAGAATCACCAGTAGAGGCGGTCGTGCAAGAGTCAGAAGAGCGTCAGGTTAACGCCTCTCAGCCGGAGCAGAAACCTGAACCTACGCCACAACCCGTCGAAGTAAAGCAACCAAAACAGCCAGAGCAGGTTGAAATTGCTGTTCGTCCAGTTGAAGAAAAAAATCAATATGAAGATTCTGCGTGGATCATTCAGTTGATGGCGCTGAAGAATCACGAAAATGCAGAGGCGCTCGTTGCGGATTTGCAGAAGCGTGGTTATCAGGCTCATACGAAAAAAGAGAACGACTTTACTCGAGTAATTGTTGGCCCTGATGTGTCAAAAAGTAAACTTGAACGACAAGTTCAAGAATTACAAAAAATTACCGGTTCAAAAGGTCAATTGCTTAAATTTAAGCCATTAAATCCATAAGAAAACGTTTGCGTCAGCATTTTTTCTGTTAAAATGCGCGCCAACTTAAGATGAAGAAAGCATGAATTGGATAGATTTTATCATTTTAGGTGTGATCGGATTTTCAGCTCTGATCAGTTTAGTTCGCGGTTTTGCTAAAGAAGCTTTGTCTTTGGTTATTTGGTTCGGAGCGTTTTTTATCTCCAGTAACTACTACGCCAAATTGGCGGTGTACTTCACCAATATCAAAGATGATATGTTTCGCAACGGAGCCGCAATTGCGGCGTTATTCGTCGCAACCTTGGTAGTTGGTGCGGTGGTGAATTACGTCATTGGTCAACTGGTACAAAAAACAGGGCTATCAGGTACTGACCGAATTCTAGGAATTGTATTTGGTGGTTTACGCGGAGTCTTAATTGTTTCTGCGGTGCTGTTTTTTATGGATGCGTTTACTGCATTCCCAAGCTCGGATTGGTGGAAAGAGTCACAGTTGATCCCTGAGTTCAGCCGTATCATCGCCCCATTCTTCGAGCATTTACAAGCAACATCAAGTTTTCTGTCTGGCACTATCTAGTAGTGCCAGCTACTGTCGCAAATCGAGGATTAGGACATGTGTGGTATTGTTGGAATCGTGGGCACAACGCCTGTAAACCAGTCTATTTATGACGCGTTAACGGTGTTACAGCATCGTGGCCAAGATGCCGCTGGTATTTGTACCATAGAAAGCAATCGTTTTCGTCTGCGTAAGGCGAACGGTTTAGTCAAGGATGTATTCGAAGCAAGACACATGCAGCGCTTGCAAGGTGAGGTCGGTATCGGCCACGTTCGTTACCCAACTGCGGGTAGTTCAAGCGCCTCAGAAGCCCAGCCTTTCTACGTAAACTCTCCTTTCGGTATTACACTTGCCCACAACGGTAACCTGACCAACGCTCACGAAGTTCGTCAGAAACTGTTTGAAAAAGATCGCCGCCACATCAACACCACTTCTGATTCAGAAGTGCTTCTCAACGTACTTGCACACGAAATTGACACAGTAAAAGGCAATGTGACTGCTGAAGATGTATTTCGCGCTGTTACCAATGTGCACCGTACTATTCGCGGCGCTTATGCGGTAACTGCGATGATCATCGGCCACGGTATGATTGCGTTTCGTGACCCGCATGGTATTCGCCCTCTTTGTTTAGGCAAGCGTGAAGTCGCTGGTCGCACGGAATACATGGTTGCATCAGAGTCTGTTGCGTTGGATGCGGTCGGTTTTGACTTTGTACGTGACGTAGCGCCGGGTGAAGCGGTGTATGCGACATTTGAAGGTGAACTGTTCACTAAGCAATGTGCAGACAATCCAAAGCTAAATCCTTGTATTTTTGAATTTGTTTACTTTGCGCGCCCTGATTCTTTCATCGATAAAATCTCTGTGTACAGTGCTCGCGTTGAAATGGGCAAAAAGCTGGGTGAGCGAATTCGTGAAGATTACGCCGATCTTGATATCGACGTCGTAATCCCGATTCCTGAAACCTCTTGCGATATCGCACTACAAATTGCTCAAGCGATCGATATTCCTTACCGCCAAGGCTTTGTTAAAAACCGTTACGTTGGCCGCACGTTTATCATGCCTGGTCAGCAACAACGTAAGAAATCAGTGCGTCGCAAGCTAAACGCTATCCGCTCTGAGTTCAAAGATAAGAACGTGTTGCTGGTGGATGACTCTATCGTTCGCGGTACGACATCAGAACAGATCATTGAGATGGCTCGTGACTCCGGCGCGAAGAAAGTGTACATGGTGTCTGCTGCACCAGAAGTTCGCTTCCCTAACGTTTACGGTATCGATATGCCGAGCGCGACAGAGCTGATTGCTCATGGTCGTGACAACGAAACCATTTGTAAACAGATTGGTGCGGATGCGCTTATTTACCAACGTCTAGATGACTTAGTTGAAGCGGTAGGTTTAGGTAACCAAGATATCACGCAGTTCGATACATCAGTATTTAATGGTGAATACGTAACTGGCGATATCGATCAACAATACCTCGACTTCCTAGATGGTTTGCGTAATGACGATGCAAAAACGCAACGTGAAATTCAGCAAGATCTAGCGAACCTAGAGCTGCACAACGAAGGCGCGTAAACCTGCGCCATCATTATCGGGATTAAAAAAACCAGAGCCTAGGCTCTGGTTTTTATTTTTTAGTGAATGTTGTAGGCAATCACAAAGTCGATGAACAGACGCACTTTCTCTGGCAAGTGATCTTTGTGGTTGTACAGCATGTAGATGTCGCGCGGGTTTGCGCTCCAATCTGGCAATACTCGCAACAATTCACCACTTTCGATGTATTCCTTAATCATCACATCAGGCATTAATGTAATACCTAGACCTTCTGAACAAGCACTGCGAACAACATTGAGTGCGTTGGCTTGGAAACGACCACGCTCTACGTTCACCACAGACTCACCTTTGCTGTTGATCAGTGTCCACTTGATAAGTGGGTAGCCTTTTAGCAAAGAGTGGTTTGAGAGCTCTTCTGCGTGGTTTGGCGCAGGGTTGGCTGCTAGATAGTCTTGGCTGGCAACCAAAATATCTTTTACTTCGCCAATTTTACGAGCAATTAGGCTGGAATCTCGTTGCGGACCAACACGGAAAATAACATCCCATTCCGTTGGATCTAATTGATCAGCGTTGTTCTCTGTCGTCAGCTCGATATTGATATCCGGATACTTCTTCATGAAGTCATTAAACATCGGCATCATCATGCGCTTGGTCAGATTGTAAGGCGCAGAAATTTTAATTTTGCCTGATGCACCGCGGCAGTCATCGGTGATTTCTTCCGCGGTTGATGTCAGCCTTTGAAGTAGGGGAGAGCATTCATGGTAAAAGCGTTCTCCGGCTTCAGTCAGAGAAAGCTTACGTGCGTGACGGTTCAATAGTCGAAGATTGACAGAGTCTTCTAGCGCTTGAATGCGTCGGGTGATGGTTGCCACCGGGATCATGGTTTTTCGCGAAGTTGCGGTATAGCTCCCATTTTCGACAACCAGTCGAAACAGGTTCAAATCATCTAATTTCATATTTCCAGACACATTAAATTACCAATTATGGCTAATTTATAATTAACTTTGTGATTAAAGCTTGCTTTAAGTCAACATGTTGCATCATTTGAACACAGCAAGAGCCTTGGAGTAAATACTGACAATTTGTATAAATGACTTTTTCAAGCTACGTTTTATAACAAGGCGAAACCGCTTCAAGTCTTGCTGCGCAACGTTTTGCCTATGCAAACACAACAAAAATAATAACTTAAATAATTTTGTTTTTTGACTAAGCTTTGTGAGGTGTAAAGGTATGTTCAAGACTCACAGTCAAACGGCAATGGTCTCGGCACAGGAAGTGGTTAATCGGAAACTGATCATGTTAGTGGACGATGATCCGATCTTTCGTAACGTAACCAATGCTTATTTAGAAAGTCAGGGTTTCAAAGTAGTAGAAGCTGAAAATGGCCTAGAGGCTCTTCATCAACTCAGGGAATGCCAACCCGATCTCGTCTTGTGTGATTTGTCTATGCCCGTATTAGATGGCATAGAATTCGTAGAAGAAGTCAGTCTTGAGTATCCATCGTTACCGCTTATTGTGGTGTCTGGCACAGATGAAATGTCTGATGTCGCGAAAGCGTTGCGTTTTGGTATTAAAGACTTTCTTCCAAAACCGATAGGGAATTATGAACATTTGTCGCAAGCGATTGACAATACGCTTGAGGACTCAGACTGTCATTTTGCAGAACAACGTGACTTTTCAAGCCAGTGGTTTCGCGTAGATGACGGTGGAGAAATACCAGATGAGCAAGAGCTGCACTGGCATTTAGAGTACTTGCAACAAAACCCAAATGCAGCGAGAGATCTGCTGCATGCGTTGTTGCCAGACAAAGACGCCTCTCAAGGTGACTGGCGTTGTTCTTATCGGTTACTTCAGTCGGCAGATTTGATGCCTTTGGTGTTTGATTATCGCTGGTTGATGAATGGACAGTTTGCTTTCTACTTAGTGGACTCTGCTTCCCAAGAAAATGGAGGTGTAGCGACAACGCTACTGGTGAGAGCTTTGTTTGATGATTACCTAAGAAACTTAAAAAGTTTCAGTGCGGATCTGAAAGACATGGTAAACATCATGGAGAAGGGCATTGAGTGCTCAGATTGTGCTGGTGCGGTGAAGGCGGTATTTGGTGTGGCGGATTTAGCTTCTTCAACCGTGTCACTTTTACCTGCTGGTTTGGACAGCCAATGGTCGGATGGACATGAAAATCAACATATTGCGGCAGGCAATCGACTGGGCGATGGTAGCATGAAAAACTTCATCACCCGAGATTTACCGCTGAAGACAACAGGTCAGTTGTCGATAGGTTGTTTAGGTGCATCCAGTTTCAGCCTGAATATTACTCGAGTGAATCGACTCGTTTAGAAAGCCAAACTCGGATCTTGTCTTTAATTAATATGGTGAAAGCAGCATGTAATGTGCTGCTTTCTTCTTTCCTGAATCTGTCGTTCTATAACTGATGATTTTATAACCTTACTTTTTGTTGGTGTTTAGATGGAGTTGTTTAAGGTATAGTCAGCACCTAAAACAATAATGACCCATTTATGCAACGTTAATTTAACGCTGCGTGTTGGGAGAAGCAAAGTCAACTAGTGAGAAGAAACATCATGGCAGACAAAGATTTTAAAGAGCCTTATAATATTTTTTACTTTTTAGGTTTCATTGCAGTACTTTTGATCCCAACTCTACCTGCAACGCTAACCTGGCTTCGTGTAATGAACGGTTACGCAGGCTTTTAATCTAGCTATTGTGTATTGGAGTTCACCATTCGTATTAAGCGTTACTTCTTCAATATTGTTGGTGGACTCTGTATAGCGCTTGGCATTGCCGGCATCGCCCTTCCTCTCTTACCGACCACTCCTTTTATCTTGCTAGCAAGCGCTTGTTTTATGCGCGGCAGCCCTGCATTTCATCATTGGTTACACAATCACAAAACCTTCGGCCCTATTTTAGACAATTGGCATCGTCATCGAGCGGTGAGCCCTAAAGTCAAACAACGTGGTGCGGTTTTTATCATTCTTAGTTTCACCGTTTCTATCATCGTAGCCCCCATCATCTGGGTAAAAATTGCTCTTTTAGTGATGCTAATCGTTTTACTCAGTTGGTTTATGCGCCTACCTGTGATTGAGTTGGTTGCTGACAGAGAAGAAAATCACTAAGATTGTAGAGAATAGTGTGCCCGCTCTTCGAGTGGGCGTTTGTATTTTCAGCGCCTGTGACTTTTAAGAAAATAGGCACATAGCGGTGAAAACCTATTGTTCGTTGCCCTCGTGATACTGTGATTAGAATAGAGGGTGATGAGCCAATCTAAGTAAATCGGTATTATGACTACAGAAACAATTTCGCTGATCAAATCTAGCATCAAAAGCATCCAAGATTACCCAAAACCAGGCATTCTTTTCCGCGACGTAACAAGCCTATTAGAAGACGCAAAAGCGTATCAAGCAACCATCGGTCTGCTGGTTGAACGCTACAAAGACATGGGCTTTACAAAGGTTGTGGGTACAGAAGCACGTGGTTTCCTATTTGGTGCGCCACTAGCGCTTGAGCTAGGTGTTGGTTTTGTTCCAGTGCGTAAGCCAGGCAAACTACCTCGCCCGACCATTGCTCAATCTTATGAACTAGAATACGGCATTGATACGCTAGAAATTCACACAGACGCTATCGTAGAGGGCGATAAAGTATTGGTTGTGGATGACTTGCTGGCGACAGGTGGCACGATTGAGGCAACGACTAAGTTAATTCGCCAACTTGGTGGTGAAGTTGAACACGCAGCGTTCGTTATCAACCTACCAGAAATCGGTGGTGATAAGCGTTTAGAAGCATTAGGCCTAAACGTATTCAGCATTTGCGATTTTGAAGGACATTAATACATTCAATGAGTTATTTAGCTTTAGCGCGAAAATGGCGTCCTAATAAGTTTGACCAAGTCGTAGGGCAAAAACATGTTCTAACGGCACTGGAAAACGCATTGGCGCAAAACCGTTTACATCATGCTTACCTATTCAGTGGGACGCGTGGTGTGGGTAAAACCAGTATCGGCCGTTTGTTTGCCAAAGGGTTGAACTGTGAGACTGGTATCACCGCCACACCATGTGGTGAATGTGCTACCTGCCGAGAGATTGATGAAGGTCGCTTTGTTGACTTGCTTGAGATTGACGCGGCATCACGTACTAAAGTTGAAGATACTCGCGAACTGCTAGACAACGTTCAATATAAACCCGCTCGTGGACGTTTTAAAGTGTACCTCATCGATGAGGTGCACATGCTGTCGCGTCACTCTTTCAATGCGTTATTAAAAACCTTGGAAGAGCCGCCAGAGTATGTGAAGTTTTTGCTCGCAACAACCGATCCACAGAAGCTGCCAGTTACCATTTTATCTCGTTGTCTGCAGTTCCATCTCAAGCCAATCAGTGTTGATGATATTCATCAGCAACTTGACTACATTTTGGGTCAAGAGCAGGTTTCAGCAGAGTCCAAAGCGCTCGGTATGATCTCCCATGCCGCTGATGGCAGTATGCGTGATGCGCTGAGTTTGACCGACCAAGCGATTGCCTTAGGCAATGGTGCGGTGCAAACCGACATCGTTAGCCACATGCTGGGAACCATCGATACGGATCAAGCGATTCACTTGCTTGAGTCGATCAGCAGTAAACAACCTCAACAAGCCATGGATAAAATCCACCAATTGGCGGCGAATGGTGTTGAGTGGGACGGTTTATTGCAACAAATAGCGACGCAGTTACATCGCATCGCTATGTATCAAGCACTGCCTGCGTCACTAGACCGAGCACAGCCTGATGCAGAAAAAATCGAATTATTAAGTAAAGCGCTCAGCCCACAAGATGTGCAGCTTTACTATCAAATTGCGCTAAAAGGTCGTGAAGATCTGACGCTGTCTCCAAATGGCCGTGTTGGTATGGAGATGATCGTCTTGCGTATGTTGGCTTTTCGTCCATCAGCGAATAACGGGGCAAATATCGTTACCGCAGGATCTCAACCTCAGTTGAGTCAGACGCCAAATGCGAGTCTAACGAATTCAGCGCCAGCACAGCAGGCTCCGGTAGCACAACAGCAGTCGCGCCCAAATCCAGTGCAAGCGCAACAATCTGTTTCGCAGCCCGTTCGTCCGTCAGTGAGTCAGCCTGCGTCAATGAATGAAGAGCCACAATATCAGCCAGATTATCAGACTGGTGGTTATGATATGTCGCCTCCACAGTACGACATGGCTCCGCCAATGAGCGAAAACCCAGCGCCAGAGGCTCAGGCTCAACCTCAGCAAGAAAGCACGCCTGCGCCATCAAGAATGGGAGCAGCAGGCTTACGTCATCAATTACGTTCACAGCGTAAGCAGGGTTTACAGCAAAACACACCGCAAAATGGTGGCACAAAAAAGCCTAAAGCGGCATCTGCAAAACCAGAATCGGTCATCGACCGAGTAGCGCAATTGCATGGCAATTCCGCGCAGGTGTCGCCAAACTCAACGCCAAAGCCTACTGAACCAGAAGTTGAAGAAGCGTATCGCTGGCGTCCAAGTAAGCCTGTTGAGACGAAAGTTAATACCAAGCTGACACCTACGCAGCTCAAGCAAGCGCTTGAGCATGAAAAAACACCAGAAATGGCACAAAAGCTGATTGATGAGTCACTTGAACAAAACGAGTGGGCGAAAATGATCAGTTTGATGAACCTGCCTAAGCTGGTGGAACAACTTGCGCTAAACTCTCACTATAGTAAAGAAGGCTCGACCGTTTCTTTACAGTTGAGAAGCAGCCAAGCACACTTAAATACAGATAGAGCTCAAAGTGAGCTGCTTAACGCACTAAACACGGTTTTAGGTGAAGAGTGTCACTTGAGTATCGAAGTAGGAGAGAGTGGCGAAACACCACTTGAACTGAGAGACAGGCTCTATCAAGAGAAGTTACAACAAGCGCTGAACAGCTTGGAGAACGACCCGAATGTCGACTTTATCGAGCGTCGTTTTGCTGCAGAGCTTGATAAAGATAGTGTGCGCCCTATCTAACTAACAAACGGAATGGGGTTGAAAACGTCAAGTGATAACCCCATTAACTGATGCAACACCCAATTAAACCAGAGAGATAAACATGTTTGGTAAAGGCGGTATGGGCAACCTAATGAAGCAAGCCCAGCAAATGCAAGAGCGCATGCAAAAGCTTCAAGAAGAAATCGCGAATATGGAAGTAACTGGCGAGTCTGGTGCTGGTCTAGTTAAAGTAACAATCACTGGTAGCCACAGTGTGCGTCGTGTTGACATCGATGAAAGCTTGATGGAAGACGACAAAGAAATGCTTGAAGATCTTATCGCTGCGGCATTCAACGATGCAGCACGTCGCGTTGAAGAAACTCAAAAAGAGAAAATGGCTTCTGTAACTGGCGGTATGCAACTACCACCAGGTATGAAAATGCCATTCTAATCTGCTGACATCTAATTAAGCGGATTTTCATGCGTACCAGTCATATGCTGGAACAATTGATGGAGGCCTTACGTTGTCTACCTGGGGTAGGTCCCAAGTCGGCGCAACGTATGGCCTTTCATTTGTTACAGCGTGATAGAAAAGGCGGTCTGCAACTGGCAGATGCGCTGAGTCAGTCAATGACCGAAATTGGTCACTGTGCTGAATGTCGAACTTTTACTGAAGAAGAAGTTTGCCACATTTGTACTAACCCAAAACGCCAAGAAAACGGCCAAATTTGTGTAGTAGAAAGCCCGGCAGATATCGCAGCAGTCGAAGCGACGGGTCAATACTCCGGTCGATACTTTGTGCTTATGGGGCATTTGTCTCCGCTTGATGGCATCGGTCCAAGTGATATTGGTTTAGACGTGCTTGATTATCGTCTACGTCGAGGTGATGTTTCTGAAGTGATCCTTGCAACCAACCCAACGGTTGAAGGAGAAGCTACTGCTCACTATATTGCGGAGTTGTGCAGAGAGCACCAAGTCGAAGCTAGCCGTATCGCGCACGGTGTGCCTGTAGGTGGGGAGCTTGAGCTCGTAGATGGCACGACCTTGTCACACTCATTATTGGGTCGACATAAGATTTAATAAAAGCCGCTGAATTCAGCGGCTTTTTTGATCTTGGGAGTTGGGAACGACTAATCGTTCGATTCTTTACCAAGCAGGTTTTTGTAGATAACCGCACCAAGTACGCCACCCACAATAGGCGCAACCCAGAACAGCCATAACTGAGAAACTGCCCAGTCACCTACATACATTGCGACTGCTGTACTACGAGCTGGGTTTACTGAGGTATTAGTCACAGGAATGCTGATCAGGTGAATAAGAGTCAGACACAAACCAATTGCAATAGGCGCAAAACCTTGAGGTGCACGTTTGTCTGTCGCGCCCATGATAACGATAAGGAACATCATCGTCATCACGATTTCAGAAACTAACGCAGCAAGCATTGAGTACTGACCTGGTGAGTGTTCACCATAACCGTTGGCGGCAAAGCCAGAACCAACAACATCAAATCCAGCTTGTCCTGTCGCGATGACATAAAGAATACCACCAGCGATCAGCCCGCCGATCACTTGTGCGATGATGTAAGGCGCAACGTCTTTTGTATCAAAACGACCGCCAGCCCAAAGGCCAACCGTCACTGCAGGGTTCAAATGGCAACCTGAAATATGACCGATTGCAAATGCCATGGTTAAAACGGTTAAACCAAAGGCCAGAGCGACACCCAGCAGACCAATACCAACATCTGGAAAACCTGCAGCCAACACTGCGCTGCCGCAGCCGCCCAATACTAGCCAGAACGTACCAAAAGCCTCAGCCAAATACTTGTTCATGTTATTTCCTAATTTCTAATTAAATGACCCGCTGAACATAGTCGAGAATTGTCAATAAAGTGTGAGGGAGATCGCGTAAAAACTGCAAATAGGACGGTATGTGGCAAGAGTTCTCAAGGATGAGATAAAAGCAGGGAGAAGAGAGGCTGAATCTTCAGTTTGCCTTGGCCATCACTAACTGAGTAACAGCCAAGGCAACGTAGGTTTTAACTAAATGCGACGAAAGGTGATACGCACAGCAAAATACCAGTAGCAATAATCAAGTAAAGCGACGCGCCTTTGTATTTGTGTAAAGAAGGCACTTGATAGACAAGGTAAGCTGGAATCAAACAGCCAATCAAACCAAAGATAGGGCTACATACTGATGTGAAGCTCAGAACTGGTAGATTCAATACAATTGCACCCCACGCCATGAGAATCGCAAAGAGAATGATTCCTTTGGTGACCAAGTCTTTATTGATCTTCTCTTCAGGCATGACCTTTTTTAGAGCCAGCATCGCTAGACCTTGGCAAGAATCGCGGAAACCCAAGTACACACCAAAAAACGCAGTCATTACTGAGAAAATATTCAGCATTAAACTCATTAGTTTTAGCGTCGTGCCGTCCATACCTTGCGCAACCATCGCAAGAGCAGAGATGTTCTCTTCTGCTGCTTTAACCGCTTGTTCATGTGACATCGCAAGCGTAAAGGAAATCGCATAGAAGAAGACCGTCACAAACAAGATACCGAAAGCAATTTTCATTGCGCGCATGGCTTTAAAGCGAGCAACCTCAATCGATTTTTCTTTTGAGCGGTATGAGATCACCATTGGGCTCAAGCTTTGAATAAAGAGAATAGACGTTAGAGTAAACGGCAGTAGCTCAATTGCATCTTTCAAACCAGCGCCTGTTTCTGGAATCGCACCGACATTCGCTACATCCCATTTTTCGATCATCATGACGCCAAGTAATGCGACGGTACAAAGTTTAATCAGTACAAGACCAGTACTGACCTTAAACAAAATCTTTTCACCACGAGATGCAATAGCGACCAGCGCGCACACTAAAGCCAGACCATATAGCGGGTTTTCAGACAGTAAACCTTCCGTGATGCCAAAACTATGTAGGAAAGATGCCGAGTCATTGTTGATGGCTGTTGAGTAAACAAAGACCCAAATCACCAACATGATGAAGTACAGCACACCTAATAACGCCCCCCATTTGTTACCAAGGTAACCGGAAATGACGCCAGCGTAATCTTGGCACTTTGGTGAACTTGAGAGAGTGTTGATGAAAAGGCGTTGGAACAAGTACATCGCTGGGTAGCCGATCACGGCAGAGGCCAAGAATACCCAAAGGCCCAATACGCCTACTTTTACTGGTAAAAAGACAATACCGGCACCGATTGCCATGCCGATACTCATGATCACCCATCCCCAGTCTGTGCTATCAAACTTGGTCGCGGCTTTCCACTCGTCTAGGGCCATGCCTGCTTTTACGTGCGGTGGCTCTTTACCGATAGGTAAGGTTTGTGTAGGTGCTGTCACGCTCATTTTATTGTTTCTCTTGTTAGTATGAATTTTTCTCAAATTTAATTGAGAAAACATATATCACCAATTTTTTTGTGGAAAATTCAGATAAATTTGAGATCTTGGCGAAAAAGTTCAAATAAATTGGATTTTTTGACGAATTTTGTGATCTGTTCTAGTTGTTTGATTCATATTTAATTGAAAAAATAACGCTAATACGGAAGTTAAATTAGAAGCTTCTTAATAAAAAATAAAATTTATGTGAGGATTTAAAAATGAAAGAATTGATTTCATCTGAACACGCGCCTGCTGCTATCGGACCTTATTCACATGGCACTAGCTATGGCGATTTGATTTTTACATCTGGTCAATTACCCGTTGATAAGGCAACAGGAAAAGTAGTTGAAGGCGGCATCAGTGCACAAAGTCATCAATCTCTTACTAACTTGAAGCACGTTTTAGAGGCTGGTGGTGGCAGTATCGATACTGTTTTAAAAACAACGTGTTACCTATCGAATATTAATGACTTTGCCGAGTTTAACAAGGTCTACGCAGAGTTTTTCCAACAAGATTGTCCGGCACGCAGTTGCTTCGCAGTGAAAGATTTGCCTCTTGGCGTTTTAATTGAAGTCGAAGCGATTGCTCATAAAAAGTAATACGGAGAATAGAGCATGAACCAGCAATGGACACAATATATCCAAATCATTAAGCAAGTTGTGAAACCTGCATTAGGATGTACAGAACCCATTGCTGCTGCGTACGCGGCAGCAGTTGCTAGAAAAGAGTTAGGCACATCCGATATTGATGCGATAGAGGTGCGTGTTTCAGACAACCTATTTAAAAACTCGATGGGTGTTTTCGTACCCGGAACGGGCAAGATAGGCCTCAAAATTGCCGCCTCAGTTGGTGCATTAGCCGGTGACCCAACAGCAGAACTGGAAGTGTTGGCTCGGATTAATGAGCAGGATGTCGCTGCTGCGCAACAATTGATAGATGAAGAGCGGGTAGCTGTAGCGCGCATGGATACGCAAGAATTCATTTATTGCAGCGTAACGCTCACTTCTGGTGACGATGTTGTTTCGGTCACGATCAGTGGCGGTCACACCAACATTATCCAGATCACGCGCAATGGCGACGTGATTTTTGATGCTCCACCGCAGCAACGCGTTGCAACCGCTTCTGTTTGTGAAGGTGTGGATATTTCGATCAAACAAATCTATGAGTTTGCCACTCAAGCGCCTTTTGAAGAGATCAAATTCATTCTCCAAGCTGCAGAGCTCAATACCTTGCTGGCTCAAGAGGGTATCGACCGAGGTTACGGCCTAGAAATTGGACGCACGCTAAAAGGCAACATCGAGCAAGGCTTATTGGGCAATGACTTAATGAGTCGCATACAGATGATGACATCCGCAGCGTCTGATGCTCGCATGGGAGGGGCGACGTTGCCAGCCATGAGCAATTTCGGCAGTGGGAACCAAGGTATTGCCGCTACAATGCCAGTCGTAGTTGCGGCTGAAGCATTCCAAAACGACGAAGAACAGCTGGCTCGCGCGTTGATCATGAGTCATTTAGGGGCTATTTACATCAAATCTTATTACCCACCGTTATCCGCATTTTGTGGCAACACTGTAACCAGTGCGGCGGCGTCTATGGCGCTGGTATATTTAGCTGGTGGTACATTCGAGCAATCATGCTACGCCATTCAAAACGTCATCAGCGATAGTTCAGGTATGGTGTGTGATGGTGCGAAGTCCTCTTGTGCGATGAAAGTGTGTACTTCGTCGACAACGGCGGTGCGCTCATATTTGATGGCGATGGGTAACCACAGTGTTAAGAATCAAGGTATAGTAGGCGAAGAAGTTGAGCAAACGATAAGAAATGTTGGCTCAATGGTTCGTTTCGGTATGCCGTATACTGACAAATCTATTATCGATATTATGTCGGCCTAACCTCCAGTTTTTGCTAAGGGAAGTAACATTGCTACTAAAGAAACTCACCAAGAGTGATCTCGATATTTTGAACTCTATGAAAAACGTCGTGGATGGCATTGCACGTATGTATGGTGAACACACTGAAGTGGTTCTCCACAGCTTAGATGCCGAAGCGCCGGAAATCATCAAAATCGCAAACGGGCACGTGACGGAACGCAGTGAAGGTGCCCCAATTACCAACTTAGCGAGAATGAAGTTAAGAGAGGGCAAGGACGTTTCTGATTCGTACCTGACGAAAACGTCGAACGGAAAGACCTTGCACTCCATTACGACAATTGTCAGAAATCCAAAAAACAAACCGATTGGTTTGCTGTGTATCAACGTGGATATGGATGCACCGATGCAGGCGTTTTTAAAGGCAATGCTGCCTCAGCAACACACCGAGTGTTGTGTTGGTGGTGCTCGCTCACCAGAAACGTTTGCGCGTAATATCGATGAAACCATCATCAGTACGATAGAAACCGTGCAAACAGAAGTGTGGGAAAATGAAGCCATTGCGCCTTCTAAACGCAACCGTGAACTGGTGACGCGACTGCATGGCCTAGGTATTTTTAAATACAAAGACGCTGTTTTAATGGTTGCAAACCATCTTGGTATATCGCGCGATACCATCTACTTGTATTTGCGAGAGCTTGGGAACGACTAAACGGGTGCTCTGAATAGATTAAGTAAGTTGCTCTAGCTCAGTGATGTTGTCGAGCGCTTCTTGGTTGGTTTTGCCACACACAACCGGACACGGCTTAAAATCGTGACAAACTTTAGGGCGCTCAGGCTTACCAAACAGCTTACACAAATTGTCATCGTTGAGTTGCACGCAACGAACACCTGCTGGTTTGCCCATGGGCATTCCAGGTATCGGTGAAGAGATACTTGGCGCAATACAGCAAGCTCCGCATCCTAATCGACAATCCATAATGTAAACCTCTTAAAAATTGAGGGGGCAATTATGGTCATTTTGACGTGGATTGGAAGAGTCGCTTAAGAAAAAATAAAAAGGAGCACCCAATAGAGTGCTCCTTTTTGCTTTTAAACCGTTGTGATCATCTCAAGAAGCGATTGTAAACAAACAGCAGAATAAACGCGCCCAGCGTTGCGGTAATGATGCTGCCGATGTTTACACCTGTCGCGCCACCAAATCCAAGAATGCCGCCAAGGAAACCACCAACAAAGGCACCGGCAATCCCGAGCAACATGGTTGCGATCCAGCCTCCACCATCTTTTCCTGGCATCAACCATTTCGCTAAGGCCCCGGCGATCAAGCCCAAAATAATCCAAGAAATGATACCCATGAAAACTCCTTAATTCCTTCGTGATCAATGAAATAATGCGAACTCGTATAAGGATAGAACAGTTAATTGAAAATGGTTGAATATCGTATTAGATACTTGATGCCGATTGGAGATCGTCTCAAAACTTGAACTTTTGCGGCGAGAAGAGTATAAATCGGCCCCTAATTCCCTTGGTGAGACCTGAAGTATGAGCACTCCATTTTGGCAAAGTAAATCGTTAGAACACATGAGCGAAGAGGAATGGGAATCTCTTTGTGATGGGTGTGGCAAGTGTTGTCTACACAAGCTAATGGATGAAGATACCGATGAAATCTACTACACCAATGTGGCGTGTAGCTGGCTGAACAGCAAAACATGTTCATGTAAGGACTACCCAAATCGCTTTACCTCTGGCGAAGAGTGCACCAAGCTGACACGCGAAGACATCGACGATTTCACTTGGTTACCGCACACGTGTGCTTACCGTCTGTTAGCCGAAAATCAGCCATTACCAGAATGGCACCCGTTGATTACGGGCTCGAAATCCGCAATGCACGCGGCGGGCGAAAGTGTCCGCAACAAAGTGGTGTACGAAATTGATGTGGTGGATTGGGAAGACTACATTTTGAATCACCCAAATCGCCCATAGCCAAATTGAAACAAGCCTTTTACCAACAGTGAAAGGCTTGTTTGCTTTTAGGGTCAATAAAAGACCGGATTCTCATAAGTGATGACAAAACGACGGTCATTGTTGAACTCTGACGCTTAATTAACTAAATGCTGCTCGGTTTGCAATTTAGTGATGTAAACTTAGGGCATATCATTTCAAGGCTTTACATTCCGATTCTTGATCGCTCCGATCGGGATTCGTTTCCTACGAGGTAAAAATGACGTTTCATTTCCCCCTGAAAAATCGCCAGACACCTTGGGTAGCGATATTCGCTTTATTCATCACGATGATGACCCCTATTTTTGTGCAAGCCACAGAAAGCACAGAGCCTCCTATTATCTCTGAAGCAGAAGCTTCTATAGATAGCTTGAACATCGACATTGTTGATTTATCGCAAAGCCTATCTCAAACGGCAGGTGACGAGCGTGATGCGCTTCAGCTACAACTTTTCCAAAAAAATGAAGAGTTGAGAAATCAATTAGCGTCCGCGATTGAGCGTGAGTCCATCCCTCGTGACAAGCTGATTAAGCTCGTCAAAACGCAGGAAAAGTATTCAAAAGACGCGACCGATTATCTGACGACCAAAACCAAAGAAGTCATTGAAGAGTTAAACAAAGCGAAAGACGAAGAAAAGCTCGCGCTTATTAACGACTACCGCGAGCTTCAACATTACTTGGATGTGAGCTTTGATTCGAGCTGGCAGAATTTGGCATGGCTCAAGCAATTAGGCGTTCAAAATGAGCGTGCGGAAGCGGAATTGCAAGACAAGCTAGATAAGCGCATGCGTTTGCTATCGGCATCGATGGCGTATCTGCGTCAACAAGCAGAAATCATCGGTACGCAGCTTTCATCCAGCCCTGAATCAGAAAAAGCGTCTTTGCAACTTAGCCAACTGATCGTGAAGCAGAGACTGAATATCGCAACGGAAAGTTTGCGTAACCTGATGTCGATCGGCGATAAAATGGGCATTGAGACGTCGGAGTACAAGCGTCAGATCTTTGAAATCACAGGCAGCATCACGCACGACTTGCTAGACACCAAAGTGGTGTGGTCCATCATCAGCCACTGGTCAAACTCCGCGGTGGATTGGTTTGCGGAAAACGCACCACAGCATATCTTCCAGCTATTCGTGTTCGCGCTGATCTTATTGATTGCTCGTGCACTGGCTAAACTCACGCGCAAAGTGGTGAGCAAAGCGGTGTCTTCTAAGAACTTGAAACTTTCCCACCTAATGCAGGACTTCTTTATCTCCATGTCCGGTAAAGTGGTGTGGGTGATTGGTATTATGGTTGGCCTGTCGCAGATTGGCTTGAACTTAGCGCCAATTCTGACTGGTTTCGGTATTGCCGGTGTGATCATTGGTTTCGCGTTGCAAGATACGTTGTCGAACTTCGCAGCGGGTATGATGCTTTTGATTTACCGTCCGTTTGATGTGGGTGATTTTGTCTACGCTGGTGGTGTGGATGGCAAGGTAAGTCACATGAGCTTAGTGAACACCACGATTCGCACCTTCGACAACCAGATCATCATTGTGCCGAACAGTAAGATTTGGGGAGATGTGATCAAGAACGTAACCCATGAGCGTATTCGCCGTGTGGATATGGTGTTTGGTATTGGCTACGCAGACGATTTATTGAAAGCGGAATCGGTACTAACGGATATCGTGACTTCACACCCTGCGGTACTTCGCGCGCCTGAGCCAATGATTAAAGTGCACACTTTGAATACTTCGTCGGTAGATTTCATCGTTCGCCCTTGGGTAAAAACGGATGACTACTGGGAGGTATATTGGGATGTAACGAAAGAAGTGAAGTTACGCTTTGATCGCGAAGGCATTTCGATTCCTTTCCCACAACAAGATGTGCATTTGCACATGGTGGAGAAAAAAGACGCGTAATCGCGTGTTATCCAAATACGAAAAGGCACTCGATAAAGAGTGCCTTTTTATTTGCGGTAAGTTTTGTGTCTTACAGTTCGTTAAAGAACGCTAACTTCGGTTCGCATTCAAGCAAGTTTTCAATCTGGTTGATCAAACGTGCAAAGTGCTCAGTTTTACCGTGAAATTCGAACGCTTCTTGGTCTTTAAATTGCTCTTGAAAAACGAAGTGGCTCGCGTTGTCTTTATCTTGGAACAACTGATAACGAACACAACCTTCTTCATTGCGAGTTGGCTCAAGCGCTTGGGTTAGCACTTCTTTCAGTTGTTGTTCTTTCCCCAGTTGTGCGTGAAAGGTAGCAGTCAAGTGAATCATAATTTTTACTCTTTTTTAATTATCGGTTTTAATTGTCGGTTTTAGTTATAGGTAGCGTCCCTGTCGTTGCAGGAACTCAATTTTGTAACCGTCAGGATCGGTGACAAAAAAGAAGGTCGCTAGGTGTTTTTGCTGGTGGTCAAACGCTTTGATGTCACCTGCTTCAATACCTAGAGATTTAATTCGTTTGTGAGCTTGTTCGATGTCGTCCACGCTAACGGCAAGGTGACCGTAACCAGAACCGTGAGTATAAGGTTCGCTTTGGTCGTGGTTGTGGGTAAGTTCTAATTCAAAGCCTGTTTCTTCATTTGCTAGATAGGTTAGGGAGAAACCATCAAAAACGTATTGGTCTTTGATCTCTAGCTCAAGTGCGTCGCGGTAAAATTGTAGGGAACGGTCCAGATCGCGTACTCGGATCATGGTGTGTATCATTTTTGTCATGAGTACTCCTTAATTGTCCGCATAGGTTAGCGAGTACAAAAGGAGTTTGGGTAGTACTAGAGTACGACAAATAAGAATAAGCTCAATAGCTTACGATTGAGGCGTAAAGCCTCATCGATGCCATTGAATATTTTGGTAAGAATAGTTAGGTGTTAGGCGTTAAGTTGAGCAAGAGCTTGATGGAGCGTGTTTTCCGGTTGGCGAGCATACGTGAGACATGCGCAACGCAGTAAGGATGCAAAGTTGTTCACTTCACCATTGTATTCCAGTGCTTCTTGATACACCGTGCTGATAAACTTTGGAACGGTCATGTCTTGCGCACTGGCAATTTCTTCAAGAATCGTCCAAAAACTCGACTCTAATTTTACGCTGGTGGCATGGCCGTCAATGCGGATGGAACGAGTGATAAACTGATAATTATCCTGTGGTTGTTTAGCAAATATTTCGCACATGGTATTCGTAGATATGATTTAAGACGTGCAAATATTGAGTATTGTTGCTTAAAACGTCAACTGTTTTTGCGGATAAAAAAACGCTCTCGTGAGAGAGCGTTGGAACATCACAAGACGTGAAGTAAGTGCAAGATGATTATTTGATTTGTTGCTTTAGGAACTCACCAAGCTCGGAGTGGTGCATGATTTTTGAAACTGGAAGAATGGTTTCTGCAGGCCCCCAAGCGAATACGTTCACTGGTGTATGAGTGTGCGTGCCTGTTCCCCATACCGTGTTTTGTTTGGTCGCTTGTTCGCGAGCGAGCAAGTTACCGCGGTCGTTGTATGGGAAGAAGGCATCAAAGTCGTTAATTGTTGGTACCGTTTCTACTTCTAGGTACGAGTGGCCAGCAACTCGGTATGGGTTTGGTTTGCTTGCTAGTACATGAGCGGCTTGCTCAGGTGTGATAGAAAAATCGCTGTTGGCATTCACCACTTCAGCTAGCTTTTCTGGTGTTTGTTGTGCTTTATCTAGCGCTTCAAACTCGCTGATCATGCCGTAGTAGCTTTTCTTCTGGTTGTATAAACCATCTAGGATTTCAAACTTACCGAAGTTGAAGTTTGGCGCGTAATCGCGTTTTTCAAAGGCTTCACCTTTGCGTTTTTCTGGTTTAGGTAGATTTGCTGATGAGTAGCTAAAGCCAAAAGAACCTGTTTCGTGGTCTGCGGTAACAATGATAAGTGTGTCGTCACGACCTTTCGCCCACTCGTAAACAGAGTTCACCGCTTCGTCGAATTTAATCAACTCATGTAGCATGGTACCAGCATCGTTACTGTGGCCAGCCCAGTCGATTTGACCACCTTCAACCATCAAGAAGAAGCCGTCTTTGTCTTTAGAAAGAACATCAAGCGCTTTGACCGTCATCTCTTTCAACGATGGTTGTGTGCGTTTTGGATCGTTTTTGCTGTTACTGTAAGCAATACCATCATCCATACCTGAGTAAGCGAATAGGCCAAGTAGTTTGTCGCCTTTTGCTTGTGCCAACATGTCTCGGCTGAAAGCTAGGCTGTAGCCTTGGTCTTGCGCTTCGGTAAGCAGATTGCGTTCGTCTTTACGCTTAGATTTTAGGTAAACACTGCCTTGCGTAAGTTTTTCTAGCGCTTGGTAAGTTTCACCTTTGTCGTTAGTCGATTTTGGAATCCAGTGACGAAGACCACCAGATAACAACACGTCGACACCGCTTTCTAGCATATCGGAAGCGATGTTGTTTTCTAGCGAGCGATGAGGCTGATGCGCAGCAAACGCGGCTGGTGTTGCGTGCGTCATGCGCGTATCTGAAACAAGACCCGTTGCTTTGCCTTTGCTTTTGGCTTTTTCCAAAATGGTCTCAACGTGATTGCCTTGGCTGTCAATACCAATCACTTCTGATGCGGTTGGGATACCTGTTGCGAGCATTGTTGCCGAACATGCAGAGTCGACAACGATCGCATCTTCTGGGTTCGTTAAAGATGAGCCAATCACACCTTCTTGCGCTAACTTGTAGAGCGCGGTGGTTTGGCCTTTGTAAATCGAGTTTGGTGCGTGGTTCGCGTAGGTTTCTAGCAAGCCGACTTGCTGAGGACCCATACCATCACCAATCATCAGAATAACGTTTTTGATTTCAGCGGATAGCGCATTGAATGAAAGTGTAGATGCAGCCACTGCAGTAATAATCGGAGAAACTAAACGCTTCATTATATTTTCCTTGTTTATTGAAAGCGCAGAAATTAAAGCAGCGGTTTATGACGCTTTTGTGGCGGTAATAAAAGATTCACGGCATTGTCATTTTGGGTTGCTAGCCAACTCGGTCGCAGATGTTGGGGTATAAAAAAGCCCACAGAAGTGGGCTTGGATTACGCTTAGGAGTTGAAAGCATGGACTAAAGTCATCCATTTAGCGCCTTCATAAGAAACTTGATTGAGGGAGCAATAAACGAGTGAATGCAGTAAGAACCATGCCTTATAGATGAAAGATTCATCCATGTTGTATGATGGCTTGTTCTTAAGCGAAAGGAATTATGGTCTGCTTTTCAGTACGGATTCAAACACGGTTTGTTATCGTGTCGAGTAGGAATTTTGCGGCTAGACGAGAGCTAAAATGATACCACCAACAGTGAGCGCCGCGGAAAGATACTGCCCTGCAGAATATGAGCCGTCTTCCTCTTCTTCAATCTTGTCGGGATGATCCATGCCAAGTGCACCGTGAGTGAAAGATTCTACTTTTTCACCCATTGTTTTGTTTTCTGCTTCTACCTTTTTACTCTCATGGTCAATTTGCTGCAACGCCGCTAGCAGTGCCTTACCTTCCGTAGAAAGCGTCACTTTGTTTTGCTCAACTTTGAGTGGCGCGGCAACCGTATCAACTTGATTGTCTTGATTTTGTGCCACTACTGCCGGTTGCTTAGCATAAGAGTTTACTAGGTTGCTTCCTACTGGATTCATCGAATACTCCTTGGAACATCGACACTCTTTCACTGAGTGCGGGTAAAAAGCAGTTATCTCTATATCGACGGCATAGGGTATTTCTTGAATCAATTTGTACCAATTTGACGCAGATATTCTGAATCAAAAGTTGGAACTCATGATAGGAGAAAACGGGCCTGTTTTTGCCGCCAAGATTGTTTCTTAAATAGCAAAGCAAAAAACAGACCGTATAACTAGATTAAAATGTAGGATAGGCCGCGTTATTTACATTGAAGATCGTCATTACGTGTAGATAGGTGCTTATACGCGGCCATTCGGTTCACATCTTGAACGAAGCGAACCGGCGGTTCGAGTACTTCTAACTGATAATCGGGGCTGTTTGTACTGATTTCAGGCGTTGGATTAACCACCACCACTTTAAGCTCAGGGTTGCGTTGTAAAATGGATGCTGCGGTACCTAAACCTGCTTCTGTATGAAATTTCCCCGCGACATGAACAACTTGAGCATTTGGGTTTTGATTGAGGTATTTCACAATCGACTCCGCCATGGTTTCGTCCCACGTTACTTGTGCGGCGTATTGCTTTTCAGTTTGCTCTGGCTTGCCATGATGCATGGATGCCATGAACTTTTCTTTATAAGGACTGTTCGCGGTATTGACGTTTTCAGCCACAAAGCTGCGTTCTTCATCATCTAATTTATTCAGGTAATCAACACCTTGACGACCAATGCATCGGACGATGTATTTGGGTGCATTTGCGGCGATAACAGGTAAGTTGGTTTGCTTGGCGAACTCAACGAGTGGGCGGTAATCGCTTTCATAGTTTGGCCACGCATTGCTTTGTGACATGAAGTATTGTTCACCGATTTCGCCTTTTAGATAAGCGTCTAGCACCGATTGCTTGTCACGCGTGACTTGCTCCATAGATAAGGCAATACGGCGTTCGCCAGAAGAAAGCTGCCTCAGTAGATCGGTTTGGAAGCGATGAATACCAGCATGAGTGTGCCACTCTCCAACCAAGATCACGTCAGCGTTTTTTAACTCATCTGGCAGGTTCTGCAAAGCAAGGGCGTTGCCAGAAGGAGAATGCAGTTGGTAATCGTAAAAGGTGGTGACGTCTGTTGAAGAAAGGGCTGATGTGGTTGGCGTGGTAGAAACACACCCTGAAAGTACGCTTGCAAATGCAAGGCCTAAAATAGAAAAGCGCATTGAAAAGCCTCCAAAAAAGTCCAAGTGATATTAATGGAGGCTGAGCAATGAATCAATATAAATGAGAATGATTTTCGTTATTCCCTATTGATTCTCTTGTTGAACTGGCTTCTTTCGGTAAACGCGTAGCATGAAGTCGGCCTCACACTGGAAAAGTGTAGCGGACTTTAGCTCTTCACGAAGTTCATCCGTCACCTTCCAAGCAAATGGAGTCATTTGTAACAAATCAAATGCAACACCATTTTCTAAGTCCATGGTGTAGTTCAGCTTTTGTTGGTGCTCTAGCTCAAAGCCTTCAATGTTCTCTGGTTCTTCATTGTGTAAGCGAACTTCTTGATAGATGCGTTCGCGGAACTGGTAAAGGTGACGACCTGCGGGCGTTACCGTGATCACCACGCCGTTGTCTTTGATGACGCGTTGCAACTCTTCTGCTTTGCATGGCGCGTAAATACGCAAAATCGCATCCATTGATTGGTCTGCAAACGGCAAGCGGTGGCTAGACGCTACACTAAATTGGCAGTTTGGGTAGCGCTTAGAAGCGTAACGAATGGCCACTTTAGAAATATCCAAACCAAAAACAGTGGCTTGTGGATCTTGTTCGAAGAGAGATTGCTGCACTTGATCGGTGTAATAACCTTCACCACAACCGATATCCAGTAATTGGTGTGTCGTACCTTCTGTGTATTTCGCACATAGTCGAGCCACTTCTTGACGCATTGGATCGTAGTGGTTTCCTTCGAGAAAACGGCGGCGAGCTTGCATCATTTCTTTGTTGTCACCTGGATCTTTCGAACGTTTGTGGTGCGCAGGCATCAGATTCACATAACCTTCTTTTGCTAGGTCGAACTGATGATTGTTTTCACACTTAAACGTCTTTTCAGTCAGCGAAAGTGGTTGGTGACATAGAGGGCATTGATAATTCATGACGATCTCGAACAGAAAGTAGGGCGGCAAATTCTATCAAAAAGCGTGGCTTTAAGTGAAACAAAAAGAGCCGAGATCTTCGGCTCTTTAGGTTCTTGAGTGCCTCTTACACGTTTTGAACAATGATAAGAGGAGAAGGGCAAGGGATTAATGGAAGAAGTCCACTTGCTCTTTTAAATTTCTCGCTTGTTGCTGTAACTCGATCGCACTTTGTGATGTTTTCGCGCTGGTGTTACGGCTCTCTCGGTTTAGCTCACTGATTGAATGCGCGTTGGCTGCAATTTCTTGTGAAACTTGAGCTTGTTCTTCCGAGGTCGCGGCAATGGCATCAGCTTGAGAGGCGATAGATTGTACCTGAACGGCAATCGCTTCGAGTGCGGTGCCTGCGTCTTGCGCTTTATCTAGCACCTGATTCGCACTGCGTTGGCTGTCAGTCATCATGGTTACGGCATTTTGTGTTGAGCCTTTTAGCTTCTCGATAATCCCAACTACGTCTTGCACTGAGCTTTGCGTACGGTGCGCTAATGTGCGAACTTCATCCGCGACCACAGCAAACCCACGGCCTTGCTCACCGGCACGTGCCGCTTCAATTGCTGCGTTGAGAGCGAGTAGGTTGGTCTGCTCGGCAATTTCGTCGATCATTCTTGTGACGGTTTGGATACTTTCACTGTCACGGTTGACTTGTTCGATGGCTTCGGCTGATTGATCCAATTGATCATTCAACTGCGCCACGTCGACACATACGCCTTCAACAATCGTCAAACCAGATTGGCTATCTAAGTTCGCAGAGCGGACATTTTCAGCAATGCTTTCTACTTGCTGAGCCACCGATTGAGCGGAAGAGGCCATCTCTTCGATCGCTGTTACGACTTGCTCAACTTCTTCTTGCTGACGATCCGCTTGGGTTAAGTTGCTATGAGCATCGCTTGCTACACTGGTCGAGTTACTTTCGACTAAATCGCTGGTAGAACGAATCTGGCCAACTAGCTCATTCAGTTGATTTGCCATGCTTGCAACGCCGTTATTCAAATTCACAATCTCATTTTTAGAACGTTTACGAGACGACGGAATTTGTAAGCTGACTTCACCATTAGCTAGGCGCGTCATGTAAGAGTTCAACACCGTTAGAGGCTGTAAGCTGCGGTTTAAGAACAGAGTGAGCACAACAAAAGTGATGCTCGCTGCTACCGAAGATATGATGGCTATCAGTTTAAGTAGCGTGTCGCTGCCTTTGGTCACTTCTTTGATGAATGTACCGCCCAGTAGTTTCCAGTTCCAGCCGGGTACTTCGGTGAACACTAAGTATTTTTCACCGACGGTTGAGCCGTATTGGAATGGGTAGCGGATCAGACCACTCTTTTGTTCGAAAATCTTATGGAAAGGCTTGTTACCATCGTAATCACGAACTTCTACGATTGAAGGATCGGTAGCGCTCTTAGTTGGGTGGAGTAAGTACTTACCAAGATTGTTTTTGTCGTTATCGACAATGATGGTGTAGCCTGTGTCGCCCCACTTAATCTCTTCTAGTGCATCAAACAGAGTCTGTGTGGCTTGGTCTACTGGCAAACCGATAAATGACAAGCCAGATACGTTACCGTTAGCGTCTTTAATTGGCGCGTAATAGGTAATGTAGCGTTCGCCATATAGTTTGATTTGCGCGTAGTAAGGTTTTCCGCTCTTTAAGAGTTGGTAACCAGGATGGTTGCGTCCAAGAGTCGTGCCTACTGCACGCTTACCTTGCGGGTCTTTTAATGATGTTGAAACGCGAATGAAGTCATCACCAAGTGGTGCAAATAACGTTGCGATTGCTCCGGTATCACGTGTGAAGCTGTCGACCAGCTTTGTGTCGTTAATCAAACTTTCGCTGTATTGCGTGATATTTGGTACTTCATGGCCCATGAAGTCTACCGTGTAGTTTTCTACATAAACGCCTGCAAGGTAACCATTGCGAAAAGTTGATTCGAGTACTTGAGCAGTATGAAGGTAAGCATCGAACTGACCGGCAATGGTTTTTGCCATCGACTCGACTTTGGATTGATGTTCTCTCAACGTACTTTCTAGCAGCACGCCAGATGCGTTTCGATAAACGAGCGCAGCAATGCTGGAAAAGGCAATTACTAGGCACAAAGTGATGACTAACTTTAGTTGAAAGCCAACACTTTGATTTCTGTACTTTTCTAACATGGAATGTCTTCCTGATATATTTATAACTTATGAGTTTTGTATCGGCATGCTATCGGTTTATATGAATAATTTTTTTGATATCTATTAATTAAATTGTCAAAAAACTCAGATAACCAATGGGTTAGTTAGAAAGTGACCGAGGAAGAACGGAAATGATTTCAAAAAAAAGGCCGGATGAGCCGGCCTAGGAAGATTATTGTGCAGCAATCACTGTCACGAGCTCGTAGCTCTCGCCCGGCTCAAGAGTCTTACCTTCTTCAATACTTGGCGCATGAAGGGCAGATTCCACACACAGCATGGTTTCATAGCCATTGTCAGCCATGTCTCCCATCCCTTGCGCACCTTCCGCCCACGGGTTCCATAGTACTGCGGAGTTGTGGCCGCGGTTCGCTACGCTCAACGTGCGGTTAAGAACAGGGTCTTTCACTAAAATTTGAGCTTCTGGTTGCGTGTATACGCGATCGATGGTGTCAGTCAGTTGAAGAACCTCACCACCCTGACACACTTCGCTATTTTTCAAGCTGTCGATGTACTCATTGCCCATACCTGTTGTTTGCGCTTGTTTGATATCGCCCACGTTTAGGTAAGTATGTAATGCGCCTGAGAACGTCCAAGCTTCATCATCGATATTAAGAACTTTCAGCGTTACTTTGAGTTCGTCACCCACTTCGACAAGAAGACGCGCATCAAACATGTGTGGCCAAATTTGATGTGTTTCTTCGGTTGGGAACAGTGCCAACTCGACGATGACACCATTTTCATTTTCGCGGTGCTCAACTAATTCCCATTCGGATGTACGCGCAAAGCCATGAGCTGGTGCAGCAATACGGCCAAACCAAGGCCAACAAACAGGAATGCCACCACGTAATGCTGCTTTGCCATCAAAAATGGCTTTTTCGCTCATCCAGATCAAGTCTTCTTGACCTTGTGGTGCGTACGAGACTACATGACCGCCGTGTAAAGCAATACCTGCTGTCGCTTTGTCATGAATAATACGAACGATCTTTACGTTATCGATTTCGACAACAGTTACGTTGTCTGAAAGAACAGTTAGAGGAGGAAGAGTTTTTAAATCCATGTGCTTGTTTCCTACACTGGGGAAGAGGTAGATTTCGGCGCACTTCTCAGTATTTATGAAAGTGCGTCTGAGATTTTTCTCAAATTCCAGATACAAAAAAGGCGACTATCAAGCCGCCTCTTTTTCAACTCAGTTAAGAGCTAATCACGATTTCTAATTACTTAGAGATGTGTGCGATTAGGTCTAGAACTTTGTTTGAGTAACCGATTTCGTTGTCGTACCAAGATACAACTTTAACGAAGTTATCAGTTAGAGCGATACCAGCTTTAGCATCGAATACTGAAGTTTGAACTTCACCGATGAAGTCTTGAGAAACAACTTGGTCTTCAGTGTAGCCTAGAACGCCTTTTAGTTCGCCTTCAGAAGCTTCTTTCATTGCTGCACAGATAGCTTCGTAAGATGCGCCTTCTTTTAGGTTAACTGTTAGGTCAACTACAGAAACGTTAGCTGTTGGTACGCGGAAAGCCATACCAGTTAGTTTGCCGTTTAGTTCTGGAAGAACAACGCCTACAGCTTTAGCAGCACCAGTTGAAGATGGGATGATGTTTTGAGAAGCACCACGACCACCGCGCCAGTCTTTAGCAGAAGGACCGTCTACAGTTTTTTGAGTTGCTGTAGTAGCGTGAACTGTAGTCATAAGACCAGATTCGATACCGAACTTGTCGTTAAGAACTTTAGCGATAGGCGCTAGACAGTTAGTAGTACAAGAAGCGTTAGAAACGATGTCTTGACCAGCGTAAGTAGCGTGGTTAACGCCCATTACGAACATTGGAGTAGCGTCTTTTGAAGGACCAGTTAGAACAACTTTCTTCGCACCAGCTTCGATGTGCTTACGTGCAGTCTCGTCAGTTAGGAAAAGACCAGTTGCTTCTGCTACAACGTCAACACCGATTTCGTCCCATTTAAGGTCAGCTGGGTTGCGCTCTGCAGTAACACGTACAGTTTTACCGTTAACGATTAGGTTACCGCCTTCAACTTCAACAGTACCGTTGAAACGGCCGTGAGTTGAGTCGTACTTAAGCATGTATGCCATGTATTCTACGTCGATAAGGTCGTTAATACCTACAACTTCGATGTCTGCGCGCTCTTGCGCTGCACGGAATACGAAACGACCGATACGGCCAAAACCGTTAATACCTACTTTGATAGTCATTATAGTTGCTCCACAACTTAATTTCTGATTAAAGATAACTGGTAGTAAAATTACAGAATCCAGTAAACATCTGCAACAGATAATCGGACTTAACTTGTTTAAAGTCAAAAAAAAGCGACGCTTTTTTTAACAATTCTTCGCAAATGTTCGTTTTTTAAACTTTTACTGAATCTTCTGTAGTCCAGTTGGCGTAATATAACTTGCGAGATAAGTACTCGTATCAAATTCATTACACATGGTGTCCTGGTGAGAAAGTATGTGCTACAACTGTTACGAGAAGCAAGTTTTTTGCTAAAAAAGTCAATGCCCAAAATAGTAAAGAAGGAACCGAAATTCGTGGAACAAAGCGGAAAAAAAGTAACGAAGTCTGATGAACAGTGGCGTGAGCAGTTATCTGACGAAGAGTTCCGTGTCTGTCGAGAGCAAGGTACAGAGCCGCCGTTCAGTGGTAAGTTACTGCATAATAAAGAGACGGGCGTTTACGCTTGTACGTGCTGTAATGCTCCTCTATTTATCTCGGATAACAAGTACGACTCTGGTTGTGGATGGCCGAGTTTTGATGCACCTCTTAATAATGAAGCAATACGCTATTTGGAAGATCTAAGTCACGGAATGGTTCGTACGGAGATTCGTTGTGCGAGCTGTGATAGCCATTTGGGTCACGTTTTTGAAGACGGTCCGAAGACCACTGGCGAGCGTTATTGTGTAAATTCGGTGTCGTTAATTTTCAACAAATCTGACGAATAATGACATTTTTGCTGTTAAGAGTGTTTTATCCTTTCATCGTACCGTTAGACCACTCATAATCACCAGCAATAGGAAAAAAACTCCCGGCTAAGCGGGAGTTTTTTGTTTACATGTCTTTAGGGACCATATCGGGCGAGTAACTGCCTTTGCGTATTGCCTTTGCAATCGTATCGGCCAACTCATCTAACTTTTCGTGTTGGTTCGGATCCTCGAAGTGGTACATACGCTGCAACTGCTTTTCATCCGCTAAAGGCACATCAAATCGTTTGGCAACCATCGCCCATAAGTAAGCCTGCTTTTTCTCGCCTAAACCTTGGTTAATGCTTGCCAGTGATTTAAGTATCACAGGGTTTAGGTTGTCTTTGTTTGACAGAGCCAAAGCATTATTGAGCAAGACTAGCGTTTTTTTTGCGTCTCTATTGGTATAGAAAGTGGCTAAGGCATACTGCATTTCTGCAGTATTTAACTGGGGTGTGCCTTCCATTTGTAAAAATTGGCGACGTGCTTGTGTATCGCCCGTTTGTGACCAAAGAAAATAGAGCGTCTCTGGTTGTTGAGAACCTTTCAGTTCTTCGACGATACGCTTGAGTTCATCTATGCTATGTACCAAGGCATTAAAGCGTTGTCTTTTTAGCTCACTTTGATCGATAGGGGTGATCTGAGACGCGAGCTCCAAACATTTGCGATAATCAGCAACGATGCTGTATTCGGTAATTTGGTTTGCTTCTGATGGTTTTTTCAGTAGCTCAAAACGGTGCCAAATTAACTTGGTTCTAGGAATTCGACATTGGCCGTCATCCATATTGAGGTTTTCACAACGGAGCTCTGGCGTTTTTTGACACAACTCTTCTGTTGTAACGTTGCCTTCAAAACAGCCCGTCAAAGTAAGGGTAGTGAGGCTGGCGAGTAACCAGTATGTTTTTTTCATGGTTTTGCTTGTGATCCGTTACACCAATTCATTTTCGTGTTCTTGACTCAGTTTCTTAACCCGTTATGTTCTGTAAATAGAATGTAATAAGAAGGTACATTATGGACGCAGAACAACTATTAAAAGCGATAACTCCAGAAGTTTATGATCGTTTGGTTTATGCAGTAGAAACGGGAAGATGGCCTGAGGGTACAACACTTTCTAAAGAGCAGCGAGATTCGTGTATGCAAGCTGTGATGTTGTATCAATCAAAACACAATACCGAGGCGCAACATATGACGGTTGCGGCTGGTGGTGAAATCAGTTTTAAGTCTAAACAGGAACTGAAAAAACAGTTCAATACCGATGAAAGTGACATTGTTCGTGTAAACCCGAATCTCGATTGATTCTGTCACTTCATGCCAAAGTAAAAAGCCCAATCAATATTGGGCTTTTTTAATATCTAAGCATTGTTAGAGATTCGAAGAAGCGCTTACAGGCTCATTTCACCACGCAGTACTTCCTGCATTTTCTCTTTTACTTCTTCGTAAGACAGGTTTTGGCTCAATAAGAAGTGCAGTTTTGCGAGCGCCGCTTCTGGCGTCATATCGTAACCGCTAATTACGCCTGCATCTGCCAACGCACAGCCTGTCGCATAACCGCCCATGTTGACTTTACCAGCCAAACATTGAGTCAGGTTGACCACAATAACACCACGCTCAGAGGCTTCTTTAAGATGGCCTAGTAGTTCTGGGTTTTGCGGAGCGTTACCCACACCAAAGGTTAGCAAAATCATCGCATTCACTGGCTGAAGCAAGGTATTGCGGATAACTTCATGCGAAATACCCGGATACATTGTGATCACACCGATTGGTTGAGGAGTAATGTTGTGAACTTTGAATTCACCTTCAGGTTGCGCGTTCACCTTGATGCTGTTGCTAATCTGAATGTTGATGCCCGCTTCCAACAGTGGCGGCAAGTTTGGTGACGTAAATGCATTAAAGCCGTCAGCATGAGATTTTGTGCTGCGGTTGCCACGCATCAACTGATTGTTGAAGAATAAGGTGACTTCGTTGATTGGGTAGTTTGCTGCGATGTGCAGAGCATTTAGTAAGTTTGCTTGACCATCAGAGCGCAGTTCAGCCAAAGGAATTTGAGAACCAGTAACGATAACTGGCTTACCCAGGTTTTCTAGCATGAAAGACAAAGCCGACGCGGTGTAAGCCATCGTGTCAGTTCCGTGCAGAATAACGAAACCATCGTACTTGTCGTAGTTGTCACGAATGTCATCAGCGATTTGTTGCCAGTCTGCTGGTGTCATATCTGATGAGTCGATAAGAGGATCATATTCGTGGATAGTGTATTCCGGCATCTCTGGACGGTGAAATTCCGGCATGCTGGCAAGCTGTTTTTCCATAAAGCCAGCGATAGGAACGTAACCGTGATCCGATTTTAGCATACCGATGGTGCCACCGGTGTAAGCGATGTAGATGTGTTTTCTAGTCATCGTTTTTTCTTTCATGTAGGGGAACAGAGGCGGGATTATATACCTAAATAACCTTGAGATGCGAGGCTCGGCGCACAGCATATGAAAGTCATCTGAGGAGATGTTGAGCTCAATAAAAAAGGGCATCTCACGTAGAGATGCCCTTTGTGTTTCTTACTGAAAATCTACTGTACTTGGCAGTTCAAACAGAAAGCGTATTGTCCTTTCGGATCGTTAAAGCTTTGAAGCAGACTTGCATCTTGTTCGAACTGTTGAGCCACAGGTTGAAGGCTCTTTGGCAGAAGGCTTGTTGCATCAACACCAAGGGATACTTTCACCTGATTCATGAACTCTTGAAGGAATAGTTCTGTTGGTGACAATGGCTCTTCAACCCAGTAAATACCGTAATCTGTCACGTTCGCCAGCTTCGCTGCTAACTCAACGGCATCATCGAAGTCACCCATTTGGTCAACAAGACCGAACGATAAGGCATCTTGACCTGTCCAAACTCGGCCTTGCGCGACTTTGTCTACCTCTTCTACCGTCATATCTCGGTTTGAACCAACCAAAGAGATAAAGCGTTTGTAGCCATGCTCAATGCCTAGTTGGAACGCTTGAGACGCGCCTTCAGACAAGCCAGTCGTAATGCCGTCGCCAGAAAACGGTGAGGTGCCAACGCCGTCGGTGTTGATACCAAGTTTGCTGAAGCCTTTTTCGAACGTCGTAATAACGCTGAAGATACCAATAGAACCTGTCAGTGTTGTTGGTTGTGCGACGATTTTATCTGCGCTCATTGAAATCCAGTAACCGCCAGAGGCCGCTAAGCTCGACATCGAAACTACAACAGGTTTGCCTGCTTTTTTTAGCGCTTCCACTTCGTTGCGAATCACTTCTGACGCAAACGCACTGCCACCAGGGCTGTCTACGCGAAGCACGACCGCTTTTACCTTCTCATCGTTACGCGCTTGACGCAGTAGACTTGCAACCGTGTCACCGCCTACTGTTCCACGAGGTTGTTGACCATCCATGATGGCGCCACTTGCAACAACAACGGCAATATCATGGTTCGCGAGTGTGTAGTCAGGGCGAATCGTTGCTAGGTAGTCGTAATAACTGATGGCGTTATAGCTGTCTTTACCGTCGCTACCAAATTCTTTGGCGAATAGGGTACGAATATCTTGGCGTGTCGCCAATTCATCAACTAACCCCATTTTGACGGCCAATTGCGCCAAATCACCATCCACAGATTTCATCTCGGTAAGCAGTTCTTCCATCGTTGGGTTTAGCACTTTGGCGTTGATGTTGCGGTTAGTCGTCACGTCATCGACAAACGCGCTCCACAACTGAGTGACCCAGCGCGTGGCAGACTCTTTTGCCGCATCCGACATGTCGTCACGAATAAACGGCTCGATAGCCGATTTGTAAGTACCGACTCGGAAAACGTGAGTGGATACGTCTAACTTCTCTAGCAGAGTTTTGTAGTACATAGAGTAAGCGCTGTAGCCCTTAATCAGTACGCCACCATCAGGCGCCATGTACACTTTATCGGCGTAGCTTGCTAGGTAATATTGGCTCTGATTGTAAAAGTCACCCACCGCGTAAACTGGCTTACCTGATGCCTTAAACTCGTTTAACGCTTTAGCAATGTAACGAAGTTTCGTTAAGTTCGTTTCTGGGAGATCGCGCAGTGCCAATACCAAGCCAGAGACTTTGGCATCGTCTTTTGCGTAGCGAATGGTGTCCACGATATCGAACAAAACGTTCTCTTTTGGCATCTCGTTACCTAAAAGAGAACCTGCAACTGAGTCCATTGGATTGACATAACGACGCTGTTCCACGATGGGACCAGAAAGGTTCATAACCAAAGCAGATTCTTTCTCGATAACAGGTCGTCCTTCGCCAGTGTAGGTAAACGCAAAGTAAAACACGGCAATCATCAAAAGGAAGATCAGGTTTGCCAACGCGAGTCTGATAAAGGTGATGCTTTTCCATATCCCCTTAAATATCAAACCAATAAATTTGAAGAGTTTTTTCATCTTGTCTCCATAACGAGATAGTCTTTCCCTAATCTTACAAAGTATGGGTTCTTATCTCTAAGATCTCAAAAGATAACATTTTTTTAGCTTATCACGCTCACTCAACAATTGGCATATTTTCGCGCGAGATTGATCGGTGTTACAAAAATGTAAACGCTTGTTTGATTTTTTGGTTTTCCGGACGTAGTCTGGTCAGACCATGATAATAAAAATGGATGTTTAGTGATGTCTGCCATGTACCCTAATTTATTAAAACCACTGGACCTAGGTTTTACACAATTACGAAATCGAGTCCTGATGGGATCAATGCACACAGGCCTAGAAGAGCACAAGGAAGGATTGCAAAAGCTCGCCGCGTTTTATGAAGAGCGCGCGAAAGGTGGCGTCGGGCTTATCGTGACCGGCGGTTTTTCACCGAATTTACGCGGTCGTCTGCACCCTTTAAGTGCGGAGTTTAGTAAGCCAAAACACGCAAAGGCGCACCGAGTAGTCACCGATGCGGTGCACAAGCATGGTGGCAAAATTGCGCTACAGATTTTACATGCTGGGCGTTACGCGATGCACCCGTTTGCGCAGAGCGCCTCTGGCATTAAAGCGCCGATCGCGAGGTTTGCGCCGAGTGAAATGAGCGAGCGTCAGATCAAAAAGACCATCGATGCATTTGCCAACAGCGCTGAACTCGCTCAACTTGCCGGTTATGACGGCGTGGAATTAATGGGCTCAGAAGGTTATTTGATCAATCAGTTCCTTTGTAAGCGCACCAATATGCGATATGACGATTGGGGCGGCAGTTACAAAAAACGCATGCGCTTCCCGTTGGAGATAGTGAAAGCTGTACGTAAAGCGGTGGGTGAGAAGTTCATCATCATTTTCCGTCTTTCGATGCTGGACCTCGTCGAGCAGGGCAGCACGTTCGAAGATGTGATTGAATTAGCCAAAGGATTGGAAGACGCGGGCGTCACCATTATCAACACTGGTATTGGTTGGCATGAAGCACGTATTCCGACCATTGCAACGCAAGTACCTCGCGGTGCATTTACATGGGTAACCGAGAAGGTGAAACCGCACGTTTCTGTGCCAATCGTCACCTGTAATCGAATTAACACTCCTGATGAAGCAGAGCGAATCCTTGCTTCTGGTCAGGCGGATATGGTGTCAATGGCTCGCCCGTTCTTGGCGGATCCATACTTTGTCGCGAAGGCAGAACAAGAGAAAGCGCAGTTTATTAATACGTGTATCGGCTGCAACCAAGCGTGTCTGGACAACGTATTTAAAGGTAAGCGCGCTAGTTGTCTCGTCAATCCACTTGCCTGTTACGAAACAGAAATTGTGGTTGAACCAACGTTCAAGAAGAAAAATATTGCCGTTGTAGGCGCAGGCCCTGCTGGTTTAGCTTGTGCGACGACTTTAGCTGAACGTGGTCATAAAGTTGATCTGTTTGAAAAGAACGACCGAATTGGTGGGCAATTCCGCTTAGCGATGCAAATCCCGGGTAAAGAGGAATTCAGAGAAACGATTCGATACTTTGCTAACCGAATTGATGAAACGGGTGTAAATCTGCATTTGTCTACGGAAGCGAACTACGACTTGCTGACAGAGTACGATGAGGTTGTGATGGCTTCTGGTGTTGAACCTCGTAAGGTCAATATCGAAGGTATTGATAATGCAGGAAAAGTGGTGGATTACCAAACGCTGATTCGTGACAAAACGCCTGTCGGTGAAAAAGTCGCCATTGTTGGTGCTGGTGGTATTGGTGTTGATGTTGCGACAATGATTACCGAGCCAGCTGGGCAAACGTTGGATGATTGGCTGCATGAATGGGGCATTGATAAAGAAATGTCGCAACCAGGTGGACTGTACCCATACCCAGACGCGGTGAGTGACAAAGAAGTGTGGGTGCTTCAACGTCGCAAAGGTCGTGTTGGTAAAGGACCGGGTAAAACGACAGGGTGGATCCATAAACGCACATTAGAAAAACGCGGAGTGCATCTGCTTGGTGGTGTGTCTTATGACAAAATTGATGACAACGGTTTACACATTCATGTAGATGGTAAGGCGCAACTTTTAGAGGCTGATAAAGTCGTTATTTGTGCGGGACAGGAATCAGTACGTCCGTTTGAAGACAAGTGGTCTGAACTTGGTGAAAAACTGCATATCATCGGTGGCGCTGATCATGCCGGTGAGTTGGATGCAGTACGCGCAATTCGCCAAGGCGTAAAACTTGCTGTGAAGCTATAACATCAAGCTTTATATGACTCAAAAGCTGCGTGTGATGCGCAGCTTTTTTGTTTCTGTTGCTCTCGGTTTGTGTGAATCATCACGATAATCCCTAAAAAACAGATTGTTATTAGAGTGAGAGGATTATGCTAAAGTGAGCAGCAAAGAAAATAACAGTTAGATTCAATAAGGACTCGCTCATGGAAGCTCTCGATCTTTTGCTTAACCGTCGCTCTATCGCCAAATTATCTGTGCCAGCACCAGAGGGCAAAGCGTTGGAGAATATTATTCGTGCAGGTCTTCGTGCTCCTGACCATGCGGGCTTAACCCCTTGGCGTTTTGTGATTGCTCAAGGTGATGGTTTGAAGAAGCTATCAGATATTTTGGTGAAAGCCGCGATTGCAGACCATAGTGATGAAGCCGTGATCGAAAAAGTGAAAAATGCGCCGTTTCGTGCCCCAATGGTCATTACCGTGATCGCGAAAGTAACCGAGCATGAAAAAGTCCCTGCATTGGAACAATATCTTTCTGCAGGCTGCGCTGTTCAAGCAATGCAGATGGCGGCGGTTGCGCAAGGTTTTCAAGGTTTTTGGCGTTCGGGTAAATGGATGTTCCACCCTGAGGTACATCAAGCATTTGGCCTAGAAGGTGAAGATGAAATTGTTGGATTTCTATACCTTGGCACACCAGGTTGTACTCCAATGAAAGTGCCAGAGCGCGATTTGTCTAAGTTTGTTGAATTTCAATAAATACATATCTAGATAACGCTTACTGTTCATTTATACAGTTTTTCCTTGATTTCTTAGGGCTACATTCGATAATGTGGCCCTAATTATTTTGATTTCCAATTCCTTATGTCTCGTCTGTTTATTGCTGAAAAACCCAGTCTAGGCCGTGCTATTGCGGCTGCTTTACCTAATCCCCAAAAGAAAGACCAAGGCTTTATCCGTTGTGGAAATGGTGATGTGGTGACGTGGTGTATTGGTCATTTGCTAGAGCAAGTTGAGCCAGACGCTTACGATGAACGCTACAAAAAATGGAACATGGCCGATCTGCCGATTGTTCCTCAGCAATGGCAACTTAGACCGAGAAAAAGTGCCAGTAAGCAGTTAACCGTGATTCGTAAATTGCTCAAAGAAGCAACCGAAGTGATTCATGCGGGAGACCCAGACCGTGAAGGGCAGTTGTTAGTTGATGAGGTTCTCGACTACTGCAAGCTTTCCAAAACTAAGAAAGAAGCGACACAGCGTTTGCTGATTTCTGACTTGAACTTACCTGCAGTGAAGCGCGCACTAAGCTCAATGCGCAGCAATCGTGATTTTATTCCTCTGTCTGTTTCTGCTCTTGCGCGCTCGCGAGCGGATTGGTTGTACGGAATGAATATGTCTCGCGCTTATACCTTGCTGGGACAAAAGGCTGGCTACCAAGGTGTGCTCTCGGTTGGGCGTGTGCAAACTCCGGTTCTAGGGCTTGTCGTCCGTCGAGATGAAGAAATTGAAAACTTTGTTCCGAAAGATTACTTCACGCTGCACGCATTGATCCCGTATCAAGACCAAAATGGGGCGTTTGATATTCGCGCACGCTGGAAACCCAGTGAGGCTTGCAAACCATGGCAGGATGAAGAAGGGCGAGTATTAAATCGCAAGTTAGTCGAAAACGTCGCTAATCGGATCGCGAACCAGCCAGCGATACTGAAGGAATCAGAGCAGAAGCAAACCAAGCAATCTGCACCATTGCCATATTCATTATCTGCTTTGCAGATTGATGCAGCAAAGCGTTATGGCATGAGTGCGCAGCAAGTGCTAGATACTTGTCAGGCACTATACGAAAAGCACAAACTGATCACTTATCCGCGTTCTGATTGTCGCTACTTGCCGTTGGAGCATTATTCTCAAGCTGGAACGGTTACATCCGCTATTGCAAACAACGCCAAAGAACTGCAAAGCGCAGTGAAGGGTGCCGATTTATCGATTAAGTCGAAAGCGTGGAATGACAAAAAAGTCGATGCTCACCACGCCATCATTCCAACGCCTAAGCAAGCCAACGTTAATGCACTGTCTGGCAACGAAATGAAAGTGTATCAGCTCATTGCGCGCCAATATTTAATGCAGTTTTATCCTGCGGCTGTCTATGCCGAAGCGAAATTGGTATTCGACATCGCTGGTGGCATTTTCATCGCTAAAGGCCGTCAACTTGTTTCGCCGGGGTGGAAAGCACTGATGGGAAAAACGGATAAAGAAGACGAAGGTATTGATGCGGTGCCACCGTTAAGTGAAGGCACGGTGTTAACATGTCGTGAAGGTGATATTAAAGACCGAAAAACTGAGCCACCAAAACACTTTACTGAAGCCACTCTGCTGCAAGCGATGACGGGAATTGCTCGTTATGTTGCCGATAAAGAGTTGAAAAAAATTCTGCGCGACACAGATGGATTAGGTACGGAAGCGACTCGTGCGGGTATTTTGGATACGCTCTTTAAGCGTCAGTTATTGACAAGGCAAGGTAAATCCATACTCAGCTCGCAAGCTGGACGAGGGTTAATCAACGCATTACCACAAGATGCGACGTATCCTGACATGACCGCTCATTGGGAGCACCAACTTCAGGGGATGGCAGAAAGAAATCAAGCTTATCAACCTTTCATGCAGGCACTTGAACAGCGTATTGATGGGTTGATGAGCCAAGTAAAATCAGGGCCAATACCGGATTCTCTGCGCCACTTACCTAAAGTCGAACGTCCGGCGTTCAAGCGTAAAAAGCGAAGCTACCCAAAGAGTGGGGCATCGAAAACGGGAGCCTCAAAGCGAAAGAGCTCTTAAACAAAAGCGGCGCATGATAGCGCCGCTTTTGCTTGTTGTTTGTGGTGGTGTTACTCAAACAGATCGCCGTGATTTTGAATGGCACCTCTTACATCATCTTGCGTAAGAACTCGTTTGCCCGAGACTTGTTTGACTTGCTTACCTAAATCGACCAACGCATCGCGATTCGCTTGTGTCTGACGTTTCCCTGCGCTTCTTAAGCAGTAGTTGAGTTCGTGATCTTCACTAAAATTCACCAGATCTCTATCCGCAGCCATGCTCACTCTCCTTATTTGTTTGATAGCCTTACTAAGTCTGGAAAGGAAACGCAGAAATTCAAGGTTGTCAGAGAAGTAGAAAGCATAAAGCTAACCTATCTCTCATCTTTTTATAAAATACTTACCAAGGAAGCGAAGTTCCGTCGTAATTGATGAATTGACCAGAGTGTTCAACGGTGCTTTGGTCAATAACTTGTGCCAGCCCTTGAGCTGATGTCTCTGCATCTATAAGTGCATTTGGCCCACCCATTGTGGTGCGTACCCAACCAGGGTGCAAAGCAAGGACAGTAAAACCGTCAGGCGTTAAGTCATTGCTTAAGCTTTTGGCTACGGAATTGAGTGCCGCCTTTGACGAGCGATAAATATAGCCGCCACCCGATGTATTCTCCGTCATACTCCCGACTTTTGAAGAGATGCAGGCGATTTTTTTCAACTGTCCTTGTTGCAGTTGTGGATAGAGCGTTTCGACCAGTTTAAGTGGCGCTATCGTATTAATCTCAAGTACTTTACGCCATTCATCCACATCGGTGTTTCCAAACCCATAACCTTTAGGGCCGTAGTAACCAGCGTTGTTAATCAAAAGGTCGATAGGTGGCAGGCTCTGAGCAAGTAACGCGATTTTTACGTAATCAGTAACATCCAGTTCATACAAGATCAAAGAGGAGTAACGTGAGCTCAAAGCTTGTAGCTCGTCACTGTCTGTGACGTTACGGCTAGTGGCGTGGACGTTCCACCCGCGTTCAAGATAAAGCTCTGTCAGACTCAAACCAATACCACGATTTGCGCCTGTGATAAAAACACTATGGGCCATTTTTAACTCTCTGGTAAGACTCGTTATCGAACTATTGTGTTAGCTGAGTGCGACAAAATCAACTAACCACCATGCACTAAACAACAGGGATATAAATACAGGGATAGCACAGAAGGAACCAAACAAAGCGCCTAGGACCGTAAATGTCGTTTTCTTCATCGTTGGAGTATGAAATTTAATTTTAATGAAAATCATTATCAATTAAATTGATTTCTATTCAACCTTTGTAGTTGGTAATATTTCACAACGTTGTATGAAAAGAATGTCTCATGTTGCCACTGATATACCACCCTATATACTCAAAACTTGAATTGCCTGAAGGGCATCGTTACCCAATCATGAAGTATCAATATCTCTACGAAGAGGTACGTCGTGATGTGCAAGCTGAGTGGGTGCAGTTTTTTGAACCACAAGCACTGTCAATTGAAGCGATCAAGCGCGTGCATGATGCGGACTATGTTGACTTACTGGCACAAGGTAATATGCCCGCCGCTAAAATGCGTCGAATCGGCTTTCCTTGGAGTGAAGCTCTGATCACTCGAACTCTGACTTCAGCGGCTGGTACACTTCTGACAGCCGAAAAAGCGCTTGAACACGGTATCGCACTGCACTTAAGTGGTGGTTACCACCATGCTCACAAAGATTTTGGTAGTGGATTCTGTTTGTTCAACGATTTAGTGATTGCGGCTAAACACATGTTGGATAACGAGCACGTTGATAAGGTTTTAATTATTGATAGTGATGTTCATCATGGTGATGGAACCGCCACCTTGTGCCAAGAAGAGCCGGACATCGTGACGCTCTCTTTTCATTGCGATAAAAACTTTCCTGCGAGAAAACCACAGTCTGATTTGGATGTTCCGTTAGCAAAAGGAACAGACGATGAAACATTTTTGATGACGTTTAAAGAGGTGGTCGAGATGGCGTTGAATCTCCATCGTCCAGATATGGTGATTTACGACGCTGGGGTAGATATTCATCAAGATGATGAGCTTGGTTACTTTGACGTATCGACTCAAGCAATTTTTGAGCGTGATCGTTTTCTTTTTCAACTGATGAAAAACAGAGGGATTCCTGTTGCCGCCGTTGTGGGTGGTGGATATAGAACAAACCACGCAGATCTTGTACCTATTCACATGCAGTTAATAAAAGCGGCGACAGAAGTCTTTGCCTCTTGATAGTTGAAGAAGGCAATTAGGCAGAACAAAGATCACTAACTTATTAGTGATCTTTTGTTAAATGTGGCGGAGTGTTGGGCTTGTATTCAAGGAGGGATTTGTCCAAGTCCTTTCAAATCTGAATATACGAAAAAGCCCACTAATTTCTTAGCGGGCTTTTTCTAAATGTGGCGGAGAGATAGGGATTTGAACCCTAGATACGCTATTAACGTATGCCGGTTTTCAAGACCGGTGCTTTCAACCACTCAGCCATCTCTCCGTTGTTGACGCGAATAATATAAGGCTTTGAAAACCTTGTAAACCCCTAAATTATTCGTTTGAGTGTTTCCTGTTCGATTTTGTGTTATTTGTTGCTTAAATAAACAAAAAGCCCTCCGTTTGGAGAGCTTTTCTATCAACTTTGAGTGTTCAACTATTCACTTTTAGAGTAAAAACGCTGTAACTCGGTTAAGCCTTGCATAAGAACCGGCAGTTTAGGCGTTTCATCACGCATACGTTTGTAGTTCTCATCGTATAGCTTGTAATTCCCGAACTTATCGATCACGGTAGTTTGGTTATTTGTGATGAGAGCAAGTTCTCGAGTATCACCAGCAAGAATCCAACGGCGACGGCTTTCGTCAAATAAGTTACGACCACTGCTGTAATCGTATGGATTGGACGATACACCAAGCATATCTTGCAGTAGCGTAACTGAAAGGTCTAAATGGCTCGTGCTGTGATTAAACTCACCAGCCATCATACCAGGCCAATGGATTATCATAGGTACCTGCAATTGGTAACGACTGTAGTTACTGTTTGCGCCCCAGCTATTGGTATTGGTTTCGTTAAACTCACTGCCATGGTTGGAAGTGACGATAACAACGGTGTTTGCCAATAATTGAGCGTCTTCAAGTGTTTTGATAATACCGCCGACTTTGTCATCCGCAGATTTCACGGCAAACTCATAAGCATTTTTGAAGCGTTCACTCGCCGACATATCTTCTTTCGAGTTCGACGGGATAGATTCAAAATTATCTACCGTAGTAACTTCGATGTAGCTGAACCAAGGCTGGTTCGCTTTTTCCGTTAGCCACATGTTCCAATCGGCGATAGATTGTTTATCGGTATGGGCTTGAGTACCATCCAGTTTTTCAGCTAGGTTTACGCCTCGGAAGACGATTTCTGAATAAAGGTCATCTTCAAAACCGCTGCCGCTAAACAAACCGAAGGTGTAGCCTTGATCTTTAAGTACATCAAGAAGTACAGGCGAGGCACCTTGTGCCTTGATGCTAGAGGCGTAGCTCGTTGGTAAACCATAGAACAAGCCAAATGCACCGTAGGTGTCATTGCTTGAGCTGTAGTGTTTACGGAAGTTTTGATTTTGCTGTGCAAACTCGTAGAGGTTTGGCATTTCTTCTTGATTCAGCGCGTCTGCTCGCAGGTTATTTACGCTGATCATCAATACGTTCAACTTGTTTACACGGCGGTTGAATTCAAGTTTTTCTAGTGGGTAGTTCACCAGCTCAACGTTATTTTCATTCTCCGCTAAGCGTTTTAGGTACTCTTCACGGTCAAGCAGACCATGTTTTTCCATAAAGCTTTTCGCCGTCATTGGGTAAGAAAGCGGGAAGTTTGAGCGTTGGCTCGTGATCGGATTATAGAAATAGGCATCAGCCCAAATGTAGACCAAATGGCTGGTCATAAAGCTCAAAAAGAACACGGCAGCCAGTGGACGACCAACGTGTTTGTGAGACAGTTTGCGCTGTTTACGCCAAACCCATTCTGATAAGGCGAGCTGAACAAGGAATATCAGCGGCATCACAACAAACAGGTGTTGTAGATCCGAGCTTAACGCACTTTTATCATCGCTGAATAAAAGCTCCCAAACCACAGGGGTTAGGTGCAGGTTTATGGATTGGTACGCCTGGGTATCAATCAATAAGATTGTTTGTCCAACAGTGGCAAAGATCACTGCCACCAAACGGAATAACTTCCGTGATGGCAGGACAAACGTCAACGGGAACAGAACCAATAAGTAGAGAGCGAAAACAAGGAAGCCAAAATGGCCAACCCACGAAACCGCAAGATAGAACTGACCCAGCAACGTCTCGGGCCAAGGCGACTGAACAATGTAGCGTGTGCCTATCAACATCGAAGCTACGATATTGAAGAATGCAAACCAATGACCCCAACCAACCAGTCGAGATACACGTTCGCCGTATGAGTTTCCGCTGTCTACCATGTATGTGTTCTATTTATCCGTTATTAATGTGTTTTTGGTGTTTCTAATGAAGACATCAGCGCCTGAGCAAATTTTTCAGCAATCAGTTTGCGTTGTGAAGCTGCAACACGTTGATTTAAGACATTCGTTGCGATATTTCCGGCAATCATTAGCGTCAATTCAGGAGAAGCGGCATGTTTTTCAAGAACCAAAGCGACTTCAGCAAGAATTTTCTCTACTTGTTCGTCAGTATATTTAGATGTAATCGGCATAAAGACTCTAATAATGATAGTAAAAGCGGCTTATGATAACCTACAATGCCCATCAACTAAAACCTTGTAGCAAGATAAAATCACTATGAGCCTTCATCTTTCAAACGTTATTCTGCATCAACTGTGCAAAAACGATCAGGACGAACTGGTTGTTAAACTTCGTCCAGCATCACTAGAAAACGATGCTTCAACTGAAAATCTCGTCGCAGAGCTCCATCGAGTATTCCATTCTAAAGCTGGTAAAGGTTTTGGCTCTTTCCAGTCAGACAGCGAATTTCAATTTTGGCTTCAAGAAATGCGCAAAGGAGAGCGAGATTTTTACGACTTCTCACAAATTAGTGCAAATCGCCTGAAAGAAGAACTGATTAAGTACCCATTTGCGGATGAAGGCATTTTGGTTTTTGCTGAGTACCAAAGTTTAGCAACAGATTATCTTTTCATCGGTATCTTGCCGATGAACCAAAGCCTGAAAGTGACTGAGGGTTTGGACATCAGCGCGACGGACTACCTCGATATCACGAAGATGGACATCGCGGCGCGCATTGACCTTTCGAGTTACGAGACGGATAAAGAATCTAACCGTTACCTACAATACATCAAAGGGCGTGTTGGTCGTAAAGTCGCTGACTTCTTCCTTGATTTTCTGCAAGCCGATATTGGCTTAGACACGAAACAGCAAAACCTTGTGTTGATGCAAGCGGTGGATGACTTCTGTGCGGATTCTAAGTTGGAAAAGCAAGAAGTTAACGAGTACAAAAAGCAGGTTTATAACTACTGTAACGAGCAGATCAAATCTGGTGAAGAGGTTCAAATTTCTGAACTTTCTGGTGAGTTACCGCCAAGCCAAGATGGTACGAGCTTTATGGACTTCACCAAAGAGCAAGGTTACGAGCTTGAAGAATCATTCCCTGGTGATCGCTCAACGGTTCGTAAGCTGACTAAATATGTGGGTGCCGGTGGTGGTTTAAATATCAGCTTTGACAGCTTGTTATTGGGCGAGCGTATTTTCTACGATCCAGAAACAGATACGCTGACGATCAAAGGGACACCGCCAAACTTGAAAGATCAGTTAAGTCGTAACTAATTCTTATGAAGAGAGCCCTAGGCTCTCTTTTTTTATGTGAAGCAAGCACAGCCAGAGCTCAGAACATGGTATATGCTTGTAATTAATGGATTATATGAGGACTGAGCGTTGCATCAATTAAGAGCAGGGATTAAGCGGATTATTTGGTTCTTATTCATTTTGTGGTGTGTATTTTCTGCAACTCTTTGGTTTCAAGCAAAGCAGACGATGCAAACGCTTTCCACATTGAATGAACTCGGCAGTAAAGTTGAGGAAGTACGTAACTTCTTTAATTTTGAGTTGCCGTATCGAGTTAAGCATGTCGATCAAGTCTCACTCAAACTTCAGCTTGTGTACGCGGTTCGTCTTCAATTAGAAAGTGAGGTCTCTGATGCGAATGGGCCAGACGTCACGCAATTGCTTTATTCAACTGACCGATTTTTGGAAAGTGCACGCGCTTTTATTGGTAGTGATGGCGAGTTGGTATCGTTGGCGGAGCAACTGCACACCAGCCGAGGTGCGGAAAACAACTCGCAGCAAATTGAAAACATGTATTACCGCTTGGGAGCCTTGGTTCTTGAATCGATTTTTAGCGATTCCAACACCAATACGGATACCTATCGCGAACTGGATTTACTGTTCATCGAATCGGATTCGCTGTCGATAGGGGAGCGTTCTGCATTTCAACGTCGACTCGCACAAACCTCAAGTGTTCTTGCGGCGAATGCACAGGGCAGTTATTTGGCGAATCAGTTATTAAAGTCAGATTTTCCTAATCAGTTGGTGTCGATGAAGGCTACGCTCGAACAAAAACTGGTTTCTTTTATCTTTTGGCTCATTGTCGTGAGCGGTTGTCTGTTGGCGTTGGTCTCATGGGCTGTCTTCTCTAAAAATGAGGTGGCGAATTCAAGTTCATCAGAGCCTGCCGTTTCTCAAACTGAAAACGCATCCAATTCTTTAGAACACGAGAACAAAGCGCGTGAGTTGGCAAGTGATGCTCAAGCGAATAAAACGCAAGAGCTAACCCCTGATTCGCGACAAGAATCGCTGGCTCCGCAAGAACCGTTTATAGATATAAACAGAATGCTGGATTCGCTTTCTGGCGATGAAGGCGCTGTCCGAATGTTGCTCGAGGTCTTTATTCAAGATCATGCTGAAGATGGTTCTAAATTACATAAACTTCTAAACGAAGATATAGACAACGCACAGCGCGCGGCGCACAGCCTGAAAGGGGTGTCAGGAAGTTTAGGTGCAATGCCCCTGCATTACATCTCAGGTGAGATAGAATTATTGATAAAACAGGGCAAAGAGGTACCGGATAATAAGCTCTGTCAATTAAGGGATGTATTACAACAAACAACACTTTTCGCAGAGAAAGTTCTCAACAGTGAAAAGATACGAGAAGTGCTAACAGATTGATATTCCTCTGACTTAAAATGTTGGCGGTTGAGGTATTAAAGGCGCGTTCGAACCTACACTTGGGTTCCGCTTAATTCCTGTTCTATACAATTTGATAAAGGTAGCTTCATGTCCATTCGTCGAATATCGTCACTAATGGTTTTGTGGTTGGTTACCACTCTTTCAGGGTGTTCCCTGTTAGAAGTGAAAATTGACAGCCAGACCGTTCCTCTCACCAAGCAAGAGCTTAATATGCGCATTTTAACGCGCGAATATGCACTTCAATTTTTTGCTCAAGTTGAGCAAGCCGCCGATGTGCTTCAAGAGCAGTATGACCCCAATGATAAAGTGAACCAGTCTTACGTCCTGCTGTGGAAGATCAATGCAGAAGAAGGCTTACAAGCAGCAGCATATCAAGTATCACCAATGGCTGCATTGATTGATACGTGGGTGTTCACTCATCAAATGAACCAGTTTTATGCAACGGGAGCTGGCCGTGACATTTTTGCTACGGATGAAGCCAAACAAGTCTCGGCACACTTAGCCAATGAGGTAGACCAGCTCGCTCAATCACTGTTGAAAAAAGAGGTTTACGATAAAACGAAGCTCTTTGTTGCTGACTTTGTTAGACAGTATCCGTTTGCTGATTTAAGCATGATTAGAACGCCCGCTTACCGTGCTTGGTTAGAAGCCAATCAAATCAGTGAGGAAGACGCGGTAACAACGTTGGGTACGATGCCGGAAGCATTGGGAGATGTATCCGATAGATTGAGTTTGGTCTCTGAACAAACGCCAAAGATCATGACTTGGAAGGCGCAGTTATTAGCGTTGAACAGTTCGGCAAGTATTGAGAAGGTTAATGCCGCTTTGAACAGTCTGCAAGTGACTGCTGACTCAATGAGAGATTTCATCGATAACAACCCTGAGTATATGCGTTATTTGGCTGAACAAATGGCGGTTGAACTGCAGCCTTTAGTGGACGACATTGATCAAAAAACCGAAGCGCGTTTGTCTCAGTTAGGTGAAGAGCGAAAAGCATTAGAAGACATGGTGGCAAGAGAGCGCCAAGAGATCGCTCTGATCATCACCCATGAACGTGAGAAGTTTGCTCAGGATATGGATAGAGTGTCTCAAGAGGTTGTGAATCTCGCCATGACCAAGTTGATAGAATTAGTGAAGAGCACAATTGTCTACTTTATTCTGTTCATTGCTGCGATATTCTTCGCTCCGCTTGGTTTAGGTTATGTGCTTGGCAAGCGAGCGGCGGTGAAAACAAAAGTAAAACAAAGCTAACGTGTAGTTTAGATACAAAAAAGAGCGCGAATGCGCTCTTTTCTTTGTCTTTCATTCGGAAGGGAGGTTCTTCCTAACTCTGCGAAGTTAAGCCGTTTGCTGCTTTAATTCGCCTTCAGCTTGTTCAACTGCTTCTGCTGTTGGTTCGCATTTATCAACAAACCAACCCATGTAAGACGTGAAGATAGTCACAATAATACATACAAAGCTTAGCCACATGAATGGGGCGTAAGACAGCGTAGCAACACCCAAAATACTTGCCATGTAGATACCGTTGTCACTCCAAGGAACCATACCTGATGTTAGCGTGCCACCAAATTCTGCGTTACGAGATAAGTTCTTACGTTTGTAGCCTAGACGGTCGTAATTCTTCGCACAGATTTTTGGTGTCAGGATAAGTGAAACGTACATCGCCGAACCAAATACGTTACCCATAAAGGCCGTACCGATTGTGCTTGTTGCCAGTGAACCTGCGCTTTGAACGCGTTTTTCAAACAGTTTCGCGATAGTTTCAAGCACGCCAACTTTGTCTAGCAGGCCGCCAAAACCAAGGCCGAACACGATAACCGCTACCGAACCAAGCATTGAAGACATGCCGCCACGGTTAAGAATCGAGTCGATGAAATCTACGCCAGATGAGATTGCAAACGGAGCCCAAGCAGTGTTGAACGCAGTCAGGAAGTCCACATCTTGAATCATTACTGCCCAAATAATACCTAGCAGAGAACCAAAACTGATCACTGGGAATGAAGGCATACGCATTGCTAGAAGTGACAATACGATGATCACCGGAACAAATGAGTAAGGCGTGATGTAGAACTGCTGTTCCATCGCTTTAATCACTGAGTCCACTTGGCTCATGTCTACTTGACCTGCGTAGTGGAAACCAAAAGCAGTAAACATAATGCCAGTGATCACGTAGCTGATCAGCGCGATAGGCAGCATGCCTTTGATGTGCTCCATCACTTCAACGTTAGACATTGATGAAGCAAGAATCACTGAATCTGATAGAGGCGACATCTTGTCACCGAAGTAACAACCTGAAAGTACTGCACCCGCTGTAATTGGGGCAGGAACGCCAAGACCTTGGCCAATCCCCATCATTGCGATACCTGCGGTACCTGCTGCACCCCAAGATGTGCCGGTTGCCAACGCGGTCAATGAACAGATGATCATTGTTGCTAGCAAAAAGATAGAAGGGTGGATGGCTTTAAGACCGTAGTAGATGATGGTTGGTACGATTCCGCCTGAAATCCAAGTGCCGACAAGTGCACCAACGGCAAGGAGAATCAATACTGCACCCAGACCATTAGAAATACCGTTTAGCGCGGCTTTTTCTAAGTCTTTGTACTGATGACCAAGTTTAAGACCCAATAGCATGATGATAAACCAGCCGATGTACAGCGCGAGCTGAATTGGCAGGTCTAGCTTGGCAGTAAAGGAAAATGCCAGAAGTAGAAATAAACCTAGCGAGATAAATACCTGTATCAAGCTAGGAAGGCGTGTTGTAACTTGCTTCATATGTGCCTCTGTCAATCTTGGAGCAATAGAGGAAGGCGCTCCTTGTTGTAATGGCGCATAACATACATTAACAAAAATTATATTTCGAATATTTGGTGTTTTATCTTGATGTTCGTCGGCTAAAACGTTTGCTTGTAAAATTAACTGCCAATTAATTTTAAAATCTATGTATTTAAATGTTGTGTGATGTGAATTTATTGTGCTTCAGTTGTTGTTTTCTCACTGAGTGGTAAGACCAATACGCTCGGAGTAGGGGATTTCCCTACTTGTTAATCGAGGAGTAAAGGCAGCACAAATAGTTCGAAATTACGGCTAACGTGAGTTTTCTCGGTAAAAGGGTAAAAATTGACCTCATTTACAAATTAGGGCTTGAGATTTTTCTGCGAAAAATGAACTATGGGGTAGGTTTAATTTATTACATGGAGAGTTATGCGATGAGAGTAGGTTTAGTTGGTTGGCGCGGCATGGTCGGTTCGGTTCTAATGCAGCGTATGGTCGAAGAAAAAGACTTTGACTTGATTGAACCAGTTTTCTACAGCACTTCTCAAGTAGGTATCCCTGCGCCTAATCTAGGAAAAGATGCAGGTATGCTTCAAGATGCCTTTGATATCGAAAGTTTAAAACAGCTTGATGCGATCATTACGTGTCAAGGTGGCAGCTACACTGAAAAAGTGTACCCAGCACTTCGTCAAGCAGGCTGGAAAGGTTACTGGATTGATGCAGCTTCAACACTGCGTATGGCGGAAGATTCGATCATCACGCTAGACCCTGTGAACCTAAAACAAATTCAACATGGTATTCATGGCGGCACGAACACCTTTGTAGGTGGTAACTGTACCGTTAGCCTGATGCTGATGGGTCTTGGTGGCCTGTTTGAAAAAGGGTTGGTGGAATGGACCAGTGCGATGACTTACCAAGCCGCTTCTGGCGCTGGCGCGCAAAACATGCGTGAGTTGATCTCTCAAATGGGCGTTATCAACGATGCAGTAAGTTCAGAACTGGCAAATCCAGCAAGCTCAATTCTTGATATTGACAAGAAAGTTGCAGACACAATGCGCAGCGCGTCATTCCCTACAGACAAGTTCGGCGTACCACTAGCTGGCTCGTTGATCCCGTGGATCGATGTGAAGCGCGATAATGGTCAGAGCAAAGAAGAGTGGAAAGCGGGCGTTGAAGCGAACAAGATCCTTGGTTCTCAAGGCGCTCCAGTTCCTATCGATGGTACATGTGTGCGTATCGGTGCGATGCGTTGTCACTCTCAAGCATTAACTATTAAGCTTAAGCAAAATGTGCCGATGGATGAAATCGAAGAAATCATTGCAACTCACAATGACTGGGTGAAGGTGATTCCAAACGATCGTGACATCACGGCTCAAGAGCTAACGCCAGCGAAGGTCACCGGCACTATGTCAGTTCCTGTTGGTCGTCTGCGCAAGATGGCAATGGGTGATGATTTCCTAAACGCGTTCACTGTTGGTGACCAATTACTTTGGGGTGCAGCCGAGCCGCTGCGTCGTACGCTTCGTATTATCCTTTCTGAAAAAGCGTAATCGACAAAACTTCGTAAAAAGAGCTCCTATTAGTAGGAGCTCTTTTTTTAACCTTCTATTTTAACCTTCACCTCGAACCACTCTTTTGTCCGGGTCGGCCAACTCGCTTCCACAATGTTTACAGTAGATAGCGTCCGAGTCATGTCCAGCTTGAGAGCAATTAGGGCACTTCACCAGTACTTTGTGGGATTGCATCTCTTGATGTAGCTCAGCTGTAAATATCCCTGTCGGAACCGCGAGAATCGAGTAACCCAAGAGCATGGTTATAGATGCCAGCGCTTTACCTAAGTTAGTTTGCGGAACCAAATCTCCATATCCCACGGTGGTTATGGTCACAATAGCCCAATAAATACTTTTCGGAATACTGGTAAACCCGTTTTCTGGCCCTTCAACAATAAAAATCAATGAACCGAAAATCGTGACCAAAATGGCGACGGTTGTGAAGAAGATGAAGATCTTTCTGCGAGCCATTAGTAATGAGCGCAACAAAATGTTGGACTCTTGCAGGTACCTCACCAACTTCAAGATACGGAAAATACGCATCACACGCAGTGCTCTGATCACGCCCATGAAAGAGGCGGATGGGAAGAACAATACTAAGTAAGTTGGGATGATCGCCAACAGATCGACAATACCGTAGAAACTTTTTGCGTACGCCACCGGTTTTGGCGAGCAATACAGACGTAGCAAGTACTCAATGGTAAACAGGCCGGTGAAGGTGTATTCAAGGTACTTCAGTTCTTTTGCCCACTCAGCACGTACCGAGGGAATGGAATCTAGAACAAGAACGGCTAATGAGCTGATGATGGCAATAATAAGCGCGATATCAAAAGCACGGCCTGCTTTGGTGTGGGTGCCAAATATAGTGACGTAAAGTGTATTTTTTAGAGAGTGAGTCGTCATGACAAAGCGATCCATTGTTGAATCGCTCTATCATAACGTCATTAATAAAATCAGGCTAATCCAGGGAACAAGTTACGTAAGCCGTTTGCAATAAACTCGATGCCTAGCGCACCAAGAATCAAACCCATGATACGTGTGATCACGTTGATGCCTGTTTGACCCAAGAAACGAACGATCAAAGGTGCTGAACGAAATAGCAACCAAGAACAAAGGCAAAATAGACCAATCGTGATAACGATGCCCACGGTATCGAACATACTTGGGTAACGCGCGCCATAAACGATTGTTGAGCTGATTGCACCAGGACCAGCCATTAGTGGCATCGCTAGTGGTACAACGCCGATCTGTTCGCGGCTAACGTATTCAGATTTTTCTTGTTTGTTCTGCTTATCCTCACCGAGCTTACCGCTCATCATCGAAAAGGCGATGCTTAACAGCAGCAAGCCACCTGCCACTCGGAATGAATCCAGTGAAATACTGAACATATCCAACAGTAACTGACCTGCAAGCAGGGAAATGATCAGGATGACGGCCACTGCCACATTGGCTGTTGTCGCGGTTTTGATCTTTTCTTCTGGTGTCATATGTCCGCTTAAAGACACGAAAACAGGCATGATGCCTACAGGGTTAACGGCGGCAACCAACCCCAAGAAAAACTGCAGGAAAATGGCTAGCTCTAAAGTCTGCATATTGCGTACTCGTAAATGTTCACATTAGTGAAAAACGGAAAGGGTAAATTTACACCAATCTATCGGGTTTTGTTGCTAAGTAAATTCGTGGGAGGTGACTACAGTTAGAAAGGGATGGATAACTGCGATACGCACCTTTGTTCTTATCGAATTTCTGCGCAATTATTGGAACATCTACTTACCAGATTCCAGATTGGTTTTCGGCGCTAAATGTAAGGCAAAAGTGCATTAGGAAGAAATGAAAAAAACTAACGTATTGACCCCACTATTTGTGAGAAAAACTAATTTTTTAATAAAATGTATCTAATCTGAAGGTGAAATGTTACATAGGATGTTGCTGTGAAATTGTGCTGTTTTACACAAACGTTAACATTCGCACATTTTTGATAAAAACAAAGGTGGTTTGTAGAGAGATGTATTTGATTCGATATACTCTCAGTAGCACAAAAAATTAGGCCTACATGTAATTTTGTTGGCTAAAAATGAAACTTTTTTACAGGTTGTTGTTGTTTCTTTTATTTTTTTGTCTGTTTGCTTGTTTTTTATGCAATAAATAAGTTGGTTTAATTTATTTGTTTATCAAGTAGTTACATTAAATTGTTGTGGTTAACCACTACTTTGGTGGTATTTCGAGTGTGAGAACTGATCCAAGTCAATTTTTTTCACACTCTGAAATATTATACTCAGTCCTGAAAGCAATTTACTAAGACGTTTGTTCTCTAAGTGACTGATAAACAGTAAAAACGAAAGACAATTGCCTTAATAAAAAGTTTTTAATATTTGTTAATTTTAGGAGAATCCCTATGCCTGTAACTAATATGGCTGAACTAGATGCAATGATTGCTCGCGTTAAGAAAGCGCAAGAAGAGTTCGCTACTTACTCTCAAGAGCAAGTAGACAAAATCTTCCGTGCAGCGTCTCTTGCAGCTAACCAAGCTCGTATCCCTCTAGCGCAACAAGCGGTAGAAGAATCTGGTATGGGTATTGTTGAAGATAAAGTAATCAAGAACCACTTCGCTTCTGAGTTTATCTACAACAAATACAAAGACGAACAAACGTGTGGCATCCTAGAAGAGGATGACAACCTAGGTACTATGACTATCGCTGAACCTGTAGGTATCATCTGCGGTATCGTACCAACAACTAACCCTACATCTACAGCGATCTTCAAATCTCTAATCTCTCTGAAGACTCGTAACGGTATCATCTTCTCACCACACCCACGTGCGAAAAACTCTACTAACGATGCAGCGAAACTTGTTCTAGATGCAGCAGTAGCAGCAGGTGCACCAAAAGACATCATCGGTTGGATCGACCAACCTTCAGTTGAGCTATCAAACGCTCTAATGAAACACGATGACATCGCGCTTATCCTTGCAACTGGTGGTCCAGGCATGGTTAAAGCTGCTTACTCTTCTGGTAAGCCAGCAATCGGTGTAGGTGCAGGTAACGTTCCTGTAGTTATCGATGAAACAGCAGACATCAAACGTGCAGTTGCTTCTGTACTAATGTCTAAAACTTTCGATAACGGCGTAGTATGTGCTTCTGAGCAGGCTGTAATCGTAGTTGACGAAGTTTACGACGAAGTGAAAGAGCGTTTTGCTTCTCATAAAGCTCACGTTCTATCTAAAACAGATGCTGACAAAGTACGTAAAGTGCTTCTAATCGACGGCGCGCTAAACGCGAAAATCGTTGGTCAACCAGCTACAGCTATCGCTGAAATGGCGGGTGTTAAAGTTCCTGCAGATACTAAAGTGCTTATCGGTGAAGGCCTAGGCAAAGTATCTTACGATGACGCATTTGCTCACGAGAAACTGTCTCCAACTCTAGGTATGTTCCGTGCTGACAACTTCGAAGATGCAGTTGCTCAAGCAGTAACAATGGTAGAGATCGGCGGTATCGGTCACACATCTGGTCTATACACTAACCAAGACGTGAATGCAGACCGCATCCGTTACTTCGGTGACAAGATGAAGACCGCTCGTATCCTAATCAACATCCCGACTACACACGGTGGTATCGGTGACTTGTACAACTTCAACGTTGCACCTTCTCTAACTCTAGGTTGTGGTTCATGGGGTGGTAACTCTATCTCTGAGAACGTAGGTCCTAAGCACCTAATCAACAAGAAAACTGTAGCGAAGCGAGCTGAAAACATGTTGTGGCATAAACTACCTAAGTCAATCTACTTCCGTCGTGGTAGCCTTCCAATCGCACTTGGCGACCTAGAAGGTAAGAAACGCGCATTCCTAGTAACTGACCGTTTCCTATTCAACAACGGTTACGCAGATGACGTAGTAAGCCTACTGAAAGCTCAAGGCATGGAAGTTCAAACATTCTTCGATGTTGAAGCTGACCCAACACTATCTGTAGTAGAAAAAGGTGCGGCTCAAATGGCTAGCTACCAACCTGACGTTATCCTAGCGCTAGGCGGTGGTTCTCCAATGGATGCAGCGAAAATCATGTGGGTAATGTACGAGCACCCAGAAACTCACTTTGAAGAACTAGCAATGCGCTTTATGGACATCCGTAAACGTATCTACAAGTTCCCTAAAATGGGTAAAAAAGCTGAGCTTGTATGTATCACTACAACTTCAGGTACTGGTTCAGAAGTTACTCCATTCGCAGTTGTTACTGACGACAAGACTGGTGCTAAGTACCCACTAGCTGACTACGAAATCACGCCAAACATGGCTATCGTTGATGCGAACCTAGTAATGAACATGCCTAAGTCTCTAACAGCATTCGGTGGTTACGATGCAGTAACTCACGCTCTAGAAGCTTATGTATCTGTTCTTGCGAACGAATACTCTGACGGTCAGGCTCTTCAAGCACTTAAGATGCTAAAAGAATACCTACCATCAAGCTACGCGAATGGTGCAAGTGACCCAATCGCTCGTGAGAAAGTTCACAACGCAGCAACTATCGCTGGTGTAGCATTTGCGAACGCATTCCTAGGTGTTTGTCACTCAATGGCGCACAAACTAGGTGCAGAGTTCCACTTGCCACACGGCCTAGCTAACGCACTACTAATCTCTAACGTGGTACGTTACAACGCGAACGACAACCCAACTAAACAAACTGCGTTCTCTCAATACGACCGTCCACAAGCACGTCGTCGTTACGCTGAAGTTGCAGACCACCTAGGCCTAAGCCAAGCTGGTGACCGCACTGCTCAGAAGATTGAACGTCTACTAGCATGGTTGGATGAACTAAAAGTTAACCTAGACATCCCAATGTCTATCCAAGCGGCAGGTGTTGCTGAAGCTGACTTCGTAGCGAAACTAGACGAGCTAGCGGTTGAAGCGTTCGATGACCAATGTACTGGTGCGAACCCACGCTACCCTCTAATTAGCGAGCTAAAAGACGTTCTACTAGCTTCTTACTACGGTAAAGCTTTCGTTGAAGGTGAAACTTTCGAAGGTACTACAGTAATCAAGAAGAAAGCAGACCAAGAAGCAGCGAAATCTGCTCCTAAAGCTAAAAAAGAAAAAGCTGACGCGTAATTAAGAGTCGCTTTGAGTAAGGTTTTCGCTAGCACGAAACCTTAATCGGGAAAAGGTTAAAGCCCCAGTCAAATGACTGGGGCTTTTTTTGTTTAGGAGCTGGAGGTTGCTTACATCGGAGCCGAGAAACATAGAGCAATGGTGTATGTTTACACTTCGGTCGCAACTACTCGGCCACTGAAGTATTCATTTGAGACGATGTACGCTGTGTTACGGACCAGTTCGTCTTGGATCTCTGCCCAGTGCCTTTCGTCAAGATCCTCTCGTGTATGACTGACAGAGGGAATCACGCCGCCGACGCGGATATTGAAAGGGGTGAGCTCTTTTGCCCAGCTGTGCGTAAAGCCAGACACCAAAGCCGCCATGCTTTCAACACCAGTCAGATCTTCGTGGTTATCATGCGAAATGACATTCACGATCACGCCTTTTTTATTGCGCGCTCTAAATCGTTCCGCGCCTACTTGCCCGTAGGTATAGAGAAAACGTGCCGCGGAAGAAAGGTGGACGATATAGATACTCATTGGTTCTGGCGCCATTAGGCTTGGCATCGGTGAGCTCGTCCAACAATTAACGATAACATCTGGTGTTGCTCTTAGCTGCGATTCGATCTGATCAAACAATAGGTTTATGGATGTGGGGTTATCACTACACACATTCATTGCATAGACTTTGTCGGTAAATGCGCGGATCTGATCATAACTCGACTTTAAGGCGCTTGAATTTTGGTCACACAGGATCAACGTCGCTCCGAGGTGAGCGAAATGGCTGGAGCACGTTCTTCCGATGACCGAACCCGCAGATGTGACGAGAATGATTGACTCTTTAATATCCATAACACCTTCACTGTATCCATGTGTGAAAAACAATACACCAGTGGTTTGTGCTATCAGCATGGTTGAAATTCGTTGAGCTCAGTGTGAAAGGCTTCAAACTAACGCTTTCGAGTAAGGACTATTGTGCGGTAATTTGTAAGGCGTCACATTTCTGACGTGTTGATACTGCAAGCTGTTGGATGAAAAGCTGATCTCTATGCTTGAGCTTGGATCTGATACTGACGTTGAGCCGTTACTAGCTGATTGTAGAGGCCCGCGTCAGGAATAAGGCTCTTGTTGCGCTCACCGAAAGTGCGGCGCTCGTGGCCTGACAAATTATGATAAACGTCTTCAGGAAGATCGAACGTATCTTCTGGCAAATAGGTTAGGGCGTCTGGTTTTAGGTAGTGGCTTAACTTTGCAGATGGCAGACCCGCATTATGGAATTGTTTCGCTTGTAATGCGGCGAGCTCGTAGCTGCTGCTATCGGAGCGGAAAGCTTGAGGCTGAGAGAGCCCAAACTGTTGACGAAGAATCTCGTCGCTTGTGGCCGTTTCTTTAATTTCTTCAACCGGTACGACATCTCGAACATCGTTAGAGAACATAGACAAAATCAGCGAAAAATCGGCACGACGACCTTCGTGAACAGCATGGTTGATACCGTTGCCGAACTGAATTTCGTTGATAATTGCTGCTTTGTCTAACGTATGAATTTGCATGATGTTCCTCTTGAGATGCTTTTATAACGGCGCATCAAAGAAGAACTTTAGGAAAAAGAAGAGATTAAATGGGTATTTTTAAGCGAGAAAAGAAAAAGCTCGCTGATTCAGCGAGCTTTTAAAATAAGACTAAATTGAACTAGGGGGAAGTCAATTACTTCGCTAAGTTCTCAGCTACGAAGTCCCAGTTTACAAGAGCCCAGAAGCCGTTCATGTAATCAGGACGTACGTTGCGGTAATCGATGTAGTACGCGTGTTCCCATAGGTCAACAGTTAGAAGTGGAGTAGTACCTTCTTCTGTTAGTGGCGTTGCTGCGTTAGAAGTGTTAACGATTTCTAGAGAACCGTCAGCTTTCTTAACTAGCCAAGTCCATGAAGAACCGAAGTTGTTGATTGCTGCGTCAGTGAACTTCGCTTTGAATTCTTCGAAAGAACCGAATGCTGCGTTGATTGCGTCTGCAACTGCGCCAGTTGGTTCGCCGCCCGCGTTTGGAGCAAGACAGTGCCAGTAGAACGTGTGGTTCCAGATTTGCGCTGCGTTGTTGAATACGCCACCAGTAGAAGTCTTGATGATCTCTTCTAGAGTTTTGCCTTCGAACTCAGTACCAGGGATAAGACCGTTAAGCTTAACAACGTAAGTGTTGTGGTGCTTACCGTGGTGGTAGTCTAGAGTCTCTGCTGAGATGTGTGGTTCTAGTGCGTCTTTCGCGTAAGGAAGAGCTGGTAGTTCAAATGCCATTACTCGATTCTCCATTGATATGAAAGGTTAACCTTTCGATTGCTTCCAGTGTTTTTTTATAGCTATGTAGCCTTTACGGCTGACTTGCTAGGTATTTTAGCAAGTTTTTACTTTATTAAAACCCCGATATGAAAATATTTTGAGATGCTAAGTGTTGTTCATGCTCCTCCACTTACCAACGAAGTGGTAGTAAGCGGTCAAACTTTTTGCTTTTAAATCATCTCAGCATAAACCGTATCAATTATATGGTTTTTATTCTGTCGTTATTGAGTAGAATGTGGCAAATAAACAAGTTCACATCCATGAATGAGGAAGCGATGGAAACTATCGACAAAATCAAACAGCAGATCTCTGAAAACTCAATCCTGCTGTACATGAAAGGCTCACCGAAACTGCCAAGCTGTGGTTTCTCTTCTCAAGCATCACAAGCGCTAATGGCATGTGGCGAGAAGTTCGCTTACGTAGACATTCTACAAAACCCAGACATCCGCGCTGAGCTACCAAAATACGCACAATGGCCAACGTTCCCACAACTATGGGTTGAAGGTGAGCTAATTGGTGGTTGTGACATCATTCTGGAAATGTTCCAGAAGGGTGAACTTCAGCCTCTAATCAAAGAAGCTGCAGCACGCGCTGAAGGTCAAGCTGAGTAATTCGTAAATACTCACATTTGGCGATAGAATACGAGGGAGCCGCATTGGCTCCTTTTTCTTTTTAGGTTAGTGGAATGAACATAAAGCTTTACTACGTACATGACCCTATGTGCAGTTGGTGCTGGGGATACAAACCAACCATCGAAAAACTAAAACAACAACTGCCAGGTGTGATTCAGTTTGAGTATGTGGTGGGTGGGCTTGCACCAGATACTAATTTGCCAATGCAGCCAGAAATGCAACAAAAGCTTGAGGGGATTTGGAAGCAAATCGAAACTCAGCTAGGCACCAAGTTTAATTACGATTTCTGGAAACTGTGCACACCAGTGAGAAGTACGTATCAATCATGCCGCGCTGTTATCGCCGCGGGATTTCAAGATTCGTATGAGCAAATGCTCGAAGCGATTCAGCACGCCTATTATCTACGTGCAATGCCGCCTCATGAAGAAGCAACGCATCTTCAATTAGCGAAAGAGATTGGCTTGAATGTGCAGCAGTTTAAAAATGATATGGATGGCACGTTATTGGAAGGTGTATTCCAAGACCAACTGAGTTTAGCTAAAAGTTTGGGTGTTAACTCTTACCCTAGTTTGGTGCTGCAAATCAACGATGCGTATTTCCCAATTGAGGTGGATTACCTATCGACCGAGCCAACGCTTAAGTTGATTCGTGAACGCATTATCGAAAACATGCCAGCGCAATAGTGGCTTCGTTTTCGATTGAATTAAAAAAACCGCTCATATCGAGCGGTTTTTTTGTTACCAAAGGTATCAGTCTTTTCTGTTCGAAAACTTGATACTAAAGCACCATTGCAGCGATCCAACCGAAGATGATCAGTGGGATATTGTAGTGGATGAAGGTTGGAACAACCGTTTCCCAAATGTGTTCGTGCTGGCCGTCAGCATTTAGGCCAGAGGTTGGGCCCAATGTTGAGTCGGATGCAGGAGAGCCAGCATCACCTAGCGCTGCAGCTGTACCTACTAATGCGATCGTTGCCATTGGTGAGAAACCAAACGCCAAAGAAAGCGGAACGTAGATGGTTGCAAGAATTGGAATCGTCGAGAATGAAGAACCAATACCCATGGTTACCAACAGACCAACAACCAGCATAAGTAGCGCTGCAAGCGGTTTGTTGTCACCAATGCTTGTAGACAGTGACTGAACTAGGGTTTCTACGCCACCGGTTTGTTTCATTACCGCTGCAAAACCCGCGGCTGCGATCATGATAAAGCCGATCATCGCCATCATGTGAACGCCTTTGGTGAATACGTCGTGGGTTTCCTTCCACGCGATAACGCCACCAAACGTGAACACCATAAAACCAGCAAGAGCACCGATGATCATTGAGCCGGTGTAAAGCTGAACACCAAGCGCGGCAATAATACCAAGTGCAGCCACTAGGATGTGCTGTTTGTTAATGCTGTGGTCGGTTTCGTGGACTACAGTCAGTTCTGTTTCTTTGTACTCACGAGGTTTTCGGTAGCTAACAAAAATGGCCAGTAGCAAACCAAAAATCATACCCGCGCCAGGAAGCAACATTGCGGTTGGTACTTGGCTTGCGACAACGTTCTCTAAACCGTTGTCATGCAGGTTCTTCAGCAAGATGTTGTTTAAGAAGATCCCGCCAAAACCAACAGGAAGCACCATGTAAGGTGTAATCAGACCAAAAGTCAGCACACACGCAATTAAGCGACGATCCAGTTTAAGCTTCGCAAATACGCCCAAAAGAGGTGGAATCAAAATTGGAATAAAGGCGATATGAACAGGAATTACGTTCTGAGAAGACATGGTTACGAGCACTAACGCCACTAATACAGCGTATTTAAGGCCAGTAGTCGATGCTGCACTTTCTTTGCCGTTTAGGCGTTTAATCACGCTTTTTGCGAGCAGGTCAGTGATACCAGATTTAGAAATGGCAACGGCGAATGTGCCAAGCATAGCGTAGCTAAGTGCAATCGTTGCACCGCCACCTAAGCCACTTTCGAAGGCCGCTACGGTATCGCCTAAGCTCATTCCCGCAACAAGGCCACCAACAATGGCACTAAACGTGAGGGCGACCACCACGTTTACACGCATCAATGCTAACACGAGCATGACGCAAACTGAGATAACGACAGGATTCATACTATTCCCAATATGTTGTGTTTATTTATTATTCTTCGTTAACAAGCGGCCAACCGCCGAGGGCCTTCCATTTGTTCACGATGCCACAGAATAACTCTGCAGTTTTTTGTGTATCGTAAAGGGCAGAGTGCGCTTCACGATTGTCGAATTCCATCCCTGCCGTTTTGCATGCTTTAGCGAGAACAGTTTGACCATAAGCAAGGCCGCTTAATGTGGCGGTGTCAAAAGTAGCAAAGGGATGAAAAGGGACTCTTTTTAACTTGCAGCGTTCGTTCGCTGCATTAACAAAACTTAAGTCGAAAGCGGCGTTATGTGCAACCATTATTGCACGTGAGCAATCAGATGCTTTTTGTTCTTTACGAATCAGCTTATAAATTTCTTTTAATGCTTCTTGTTCAGAAACTGCACCGCGTAACGGGCTGAAAGGGTCACGAATACCATTAAACTCAAGCGCTTCTTTCTCTAAATTCGCGCCTTCAAAAGGTTCAATATGAAAATGAATAGTGGAGGCTGGATGCAGAACGCCTTCTTCATCCATACGAAGGGTGACGGCGCAGATTTCTAAAAGTGCATCGGTTTGAGCATTGAAACCAGCGGTCTCAACGTCAATAACCACTGGGAAATAACCACGAAAACGCTTTTTCAGGGTTAGGGCTTCATTTTCTATTGTCATGTTGGCTTATTTTTGTGTGACGAAGGCTGCATTATTGCAGATTATATCGATGAGAAAAACCGCAATTTCGGAGAAAAACGGAATTCTATTTTCCATCTAATCAATAAGCTCGCGCGGCGCTTGAGATAAAGAACACAAGTACCGATTTTTGTATCACGCAGGTGCATATTTAACTCGGGAATAGATACGATTTAGCGGCATTTATGGGAGAAATTAGAGCTAGAATCGTTCATTTTGATACTCTCACCAAGAAAGTTAGAGCATTGGCGGGATTTTTGCATGACAATCGTTGTAGTTTTAATGATTCCAATTAACGGCAAAAGACTGCCGTTTGAGAGATTGTACTAGATGAATAAATGGCTGATAACCAGTGGTGTCATGCTTTCACTGCTTAGCGCAAACAGTTACGCGGTGATGGGCAAGCGTTATGTCGCTACTCCGCAGCAATCACAATGGGAAATGGTGGTAAATACCCCTTTGGAATGTCAGCTTGTGCATCCAATTCCAAGCTTTGGTGATGCGGTGTTTTCGTCGCGTGCGAGTAAAAAAATCAATTTGGATTTTGAACTTAAGATGCGTCGCCCTATGGGTGAAACACGCAATGTCAGCTTGATCTCAATGCCACCGCCTTGGCGACCAGGTGAGCACGCCGACCGCATCACGAATCTGAAGTTTTTCAAACAGTTTGATGGGTATGTCGGTGGTCAAACTGCTTGGGGTATTTTATCTGAATTAGAGAAAGGCCGTTACCCAACATTCAGCTATCAAGATTGGCAAAGTCGCGATCAACGAATTGAAGTCGCGTTGTCATCCGTATTATTCCAAAGTAAGTACAATGCGTTTAGTGACTGTATCGCCAATTTGTTGAAGTACAGTTTCGAAGATATTGCGTTTACGATTTTGCATTACGAACGTCAGGGCGACCAACTGACGAAAGCGTCTAAAAAGCGTCTTGCTCAGATTGCTGATTATGTGCGTCACAATCAAGATATCGACCTCGTGCTGGTGGCGACATACACTGATTCAACCGATGGTAAGAGCGAAAGCCAGAGCCTATCGGAGCGACGAGCAGAGTCTCTACGTACTTACTTTGAATCACTGGGTTTGCCAGAGGATCGTATTCAAGTGCAAGGTTATGGCAAGCGCCGACCTATTGCTGATAATGGCACGCCGATTGGTAAAGACAAGAACCGTCGTGTAGTGATCTCTTTAGGTCGAACTCAAGTTTAGGCCGTAGTAAGCATGCTTACATAAAAAACGCCGGAGAAATAATCTCCGGCGTTTTTGTATATTGACGTTGTTAGCTTGTAAATTAAGTAAGAGCATCGAAAACGCTCAAGTCTTACGTTGTATATGTTAGTGAGTATCTACTTACTGTTGAATAACTTTCGTGAGTTATTTCCAAGTGATGAGGTCAGCTTATTTTCGACCTTTGCTCATTAATTTAAACGAAACTTAGCGATCACTTCGCAATTGGTTGCGGTATCGATCTTTTCTACTTGTTTCGCAATTGCTGGGTTTGGATGACGCTTCATAAAGTCGATAAGTGCTTTTGTGCAACAGCCGATGGAGTCAATAAAGCTCGCGCAATTCTGGTTTGGGCATTGGGGAATAAGTGTGAGCACTTTTTCAGATGCCAGCTGAAGATATTTGAGTTCGTATTCGGTATCACCAGCCCAGCGCCAAAATTGCGCGAGGTTGTGACAAGAGATTACAGAAATCAAAAGTCGTTCGTCTGCTTCAATTTCCACGCATTCACTAATGTCTTCACTTAAGCTTAAAGCTTGTTGATAGTGAAGAATGCTGCGTACAGGATCATCTAGTTGCAGGGCAGTATCGGCTAGGAGTGTGTGTTTTTCCCATTCACTGATCATTATCGTTGTCCCACGTATCGAATTTGGGATGAATCTAAACGATAATTATTATCAAGTAAAGTGGTTTGTTTACAAAAGGACAGGCAGATCGCAGACCTGCCTGTAATTGAGGTTCGACTTGCAATGCAAGTGAATCAGATGAATTAGCCTTCTAGACCCGCAGAAGCTTGTTTGTTCTGGATAAGCTCAATCATGTAACCATCAGGATCTTTTACAAAGGCGATGTGTGTTGTACCACCTTTCACTGGGCCCGCTTCGCGAGTAACGTTACCGCCTGCGGCTTTGATTGCATCACATGTTGCGTAGATGTCGTCTACGCCAATTGCAATATGACCAAATGCTGTGCCTAGGTCATATTCTGTCTTACCCCAGTTGTAAGTCAGTTCAATCACGGCACCTTGGGATTCATCACCGTAACCAACAAAGGCAAGTGTGTATTCGTACTCTTTGTTTTCGTTGGTACGAAGCAACTGCATGCCCATGACTTCAGTATAAAATTTGATTGATTTGTCTAGATCACCTACGCGAAGCATAGTGTGTAGAATTCGACCGTTTGACATTTTTAGCTCCTAGCTTCTGTTTTCAGATAGTGTTAACTATCTGGGTATACTTTCTCTTTATATTCGCACAAATCTTCAATAATGCAGCTTCCACAGCGAGGCTTTCTCGCTAAACAAGTGTAGCGACCATGAAGAATTAACCAGTGGTGTACATCGAGTTTGAACTCTTTTGGTACCACTTTTAATAGTTTTTGTTCGACATCATCTACCGTTTTTCCCATCGCAAACTTAGTACGATTCGAAACGCGATAAATGTGCGTATCGACGGCAATGGTTGGCCAACCAAATGCGGTGTTGAGCACGACATTGGCGGTCTTACGTCCGACTCCTGGAAGAGCTTCAAGAGCGTCGCGATCTTCAGGCACTTCGCCATTATGTTTTTCTAATAAGATCTTACAGGTTTTGATGGTGTTTTCTGCTTTTGAGTTAAACAGGCCAATAGTTTTGATGTATTCCTTCAAACCATCGACACCCAAATCGAGAATACTTTGTGGCGTATTCGCAACGGGGAAGAGCTTATCAGTGGCTTTGTTGACACTAACATCGGTCGCTTGCGCTGAAAGTAGCACAGCGATGAGTAACTCAAATGGAGAGCTCCAGTTCAGTTCCGTTTCAGGATTGGGGTTGTTTTCTCTTAATCGTTCAAGAATTTCTATTCTTTTTTCTTTGTTCATTGCTGACTTCCAAACCCGTCTTTGCGGTTTATGAAAAAGGCCCTACGAGTGGTAGAGCCTTGATTTTAGAATTCTTATATTATGCGTTAGTTACGCGAGCACGCTCAATGGCCGGTTTTTCTTCTTTCGGCTGACGAGCCTGAATTGAGCTGTCGATAACATTTTTCAACGCAATCAAAAGTCCTACACCGATGAAAGCACCTGGTGGTAATAGTGCTAATAAGAAGCTGCTATCAAATTGGAATACTTGAATGCACAGCGCTGCAGCCCAGTCACCCAATAGCAAGTCTGCGCCGTCAAACAATGTGCCGTTGCCGATAAGCTCGCGCATTGAGCCCAACACAACTAGCACACTGGTCATGCCCAGTCCCATCCATAAGCCGTCCAATGCGGCAGGAAACACATCATTTTTTGAAGCGTAAGCTTCGGCGCGACCGATGATGATACAGTTGGTTACGATCAAAGGGATAAAGATACCCAGTGATAGGTACAATCCGTAAGCGTAAGCATTCATTAGTAGCTGGACGCAGGTTACGAGTGACGCAATGATCATAACGAAAACCGGAATTCGGATCTCTTTAGGAACATAGTTACGGATTAGTGAAACCGTTACGTTAGACCCCACTAGTACCAGTAATGTGGCAATACCAAGACCCAGCGCGTTGGTGATCGTCGATGAAACTGCGAGTAGAGGACATAAACCGAGCAGCTGAACCAATGCTGGGTTGTTGCTCCACATGCCGTTCTTCATCAATTGTTTGTTTTCGCTCATTGATTGTCTCCTGCGCAGTTTAGTGGCTGGCTGAGAATCTCATCACGAGATTGATTTACGTAGTTTACGGTGTTTCTGACTGCTTTGACGACAGCTCGAGGCGTAATGGTAGCGCCAGTAAACTGATCAAAGTCTCCACCATCTTTACGAACTTTCCAAGAATTCCAATTATCTTCGGTGACTTGCTTACCCGTGAAACCAAGAATCCAACTGGTAACGCGAAGATCTATTTTATCGCCTAGCCCCGGAGTTTCTTGATGGCTAAGTACGCGCGTACCTAAAATCTTACCTTGATTATCGATACCTGTGATGACTTTGATTTCACCGTTATAGCCATCTGGTGCAATCGACTCAATGGCGATGGCTGTTGGCTCGCCATTTTTGGTGGCAATGTAGGTAGGCATCGCGTGCATCGTGCCAAGCTCTGGAGATGTCACCAACGTGCATGATTGAGTTAATGCGTTGTCGTGCATCGTTTCAGGAATTACTTGGTTAAGCACTGAAAGTAGCTGCTTTTGTTCCTGAAGCTTGATTTGATCTTCGGTTAAGTACTGAGTCAACGCGACCAAACCTGTTGTGGCGCAAGCAAAGATTGCCAGTGTCAGACCATTTTTTCTAATTGCGGTTAACATGTTTACCTCAGTGGCCGTAAGTTCTAGGTTTGGTGTAGTAGTCAATAAGCGGAACGCACATGTTGGCTAAAAGAACCGCAAAGGCGACGCCATCAGGGAAGCCGCCCCAACTACGAATAATAAAGACAAGAGCACCGATTAGCGCACCAAAAATAAGGCGGCCTTTTACTGTGGTAGATGCCGATACTGGATCTGTCGCAATAAAGAACGCACCTAGCATGGTTGCACCTGACAGCAGATGGAAGATTGGCGAAGCCGTCTCTCCCGGCGTGATAACGGTGAAAATAAGGCTAAACAGAGTCAAACTCGCGAGGAAGCCTGCTGGAATGTACCACTGAATGATGCGTTTTTTGATCATCACTAAGCCGCCAATCAGGTAGGCTATGTTCACCCACTGCCAGCCGATGCCAGCCAAGCCACCAAAGATCGGCTGTGAAAGCACTTCACTAGGGGTTGCTCCCGTGTGAATACCTGTTTTAAAGGCATCCAGTGGAGTTGCCATTGTTACACCATCAACACCAGCGCGAACTTGTTGCAATGAAAGACCGTCATAATCAAAACCAGTGAAAATCAAAGAGAGGGTATCTGCGAAATTCACATGGTCTGGAATCAACAGTGTTGGTGCACTCCAACTGGTCATTTGAACCGGGAAGGAAATCAAAAGTACAACGTAAGCGACCATTGCTGGGTTGAAGAGATTCTGTCCAATACCACCATAAAGGTGTTTGGCAATCACAATCGCAAAAATTAAACCAATAACTATGATCCACCACGGAGACCAAGGTGGAATGGCGACGGCGAGTAGCCATGCGGTGACAATTGCACTGTTGTCTCGTAACGCTCTCATTGGCGAGCGTTTACGACAGATCATCACGAGTGCTTCAAGTGATACTGCAACGGCGATAGCAAAAATCAGCTGGATTAATGTGCCCCAACCAAAGTAGTACGTTTGCGCTGCCAAGCCAGGGATAGCACATAAGGCTACCCATTTCATTAAGTCAGGCGTGCTGCGACGACTATGCGCATGCGGTGAACTGGCAATAAAAAACGACATTACTCGTTCTCCTCGGTATTATTTTTATTCGCGTCTTGTTGAGCTTTTCGCGCTTTTGCACGAGCAATGGCAGCTGCGACTGCGGCTTTCTTTGGATCTTCGGCTGGCTCTTGAGAAGCTGTTTCTTCAATAGGTTGAGATTCAGTCTCTTGTTGCGTTTTACGCGCGTTTGCACGAGCAATAGCGGCTGCAACTGCGGCTTTCTTCGGATCTTCGGTTGGCTCTTGAGAAGCTGTTTCTTCAACAGGTTGAGATTCAGTCTCTTGTTGCGCTTTACGCGCTTTTGCACGAGCA
>NZ_JAMZAL010000004.1:143358-143590 GCF_024181925.1 Vibrio sp. Y20_XG_PY13
GCAATAGCAGCAGCGACTGCGGCTTTCTTCGGATCTTCGGTTGGCTCTTGAGAAGCAGTTTCTTCAACAGGTTGAGATTCAGTCTCTTGTTGCGCTTTACGCGCTTTTGCACGAGCAATAGCAGCAGCGACTGCGGCTTTCTTCGGATCTTCGGTTGGCTCTTGAGAAGCAGTTTCTTCAACAGGTTGAGATTCAGTCTCTTGTTGCGCTTTACGCGCTTTTGCACGAGCAA
>NZ_JAMZAL010000004.1:143686-401342 GCF_024181925.1 Vibrio sp. Y20_XG_PY13
GCAATAGCGGCTGCAACTGCGGCTTTCTTCGGATCTTCGCCAAGCTCTTGAGAAGCTGTTTCTTCAACAGGTTGAGATTCAGTTTCTTGTGGTGCTTTGCGCGCTTTTGCACGAGCAATAGCGGCTGCAACTGCGGCTTTCTTCGGATCTTCGCCAAGCTCTTGAGAAGCTGTTTCTTCAACAGGTTGAGATTCAGTTTCTTGTGGTGCTTTGCGCGCTTTTGCACGAGCAATAGCAGCGGTTACTGCAGCTTTTTTATCTTCTGGCTCTTCAGATGCGTTTTCTTCCTGCTGAGCTTTTTTCGCTTTCGCGCGCGCGATTGCTGCAGCAACTGCGGACTTTTTGTCATCAGCATTGTTAGCAGGGGTTTCGCTTTGTTCTTTTTCTGCTTTACGTTCACGAGCAAGACGCTTGCGCTCTTCACGCAGTTTTGCCATTTCGGAGTTGTCAGGCTCAGTTGCACCAACTTTTGCTGCTGCGGCTTGCTTCGCTTTTGCTTTGGCAATGGCAGCCGCGACAGCAGGTTTAACTGCTGGCTCAGCTTTATTATCTTCGTTCGATTTTTGTGCTTTAACACGAGCAATGGCTGCGGCGATAGCATCATCACCACCGGTTGACTTCATCTCTTTTCGACGGTCATCCGCGGCTTTCTTGAAGCGGTTCTCACGTTCTGCTTTTTCGCGCTCCATACGCGCTTTTTTCTCTTCGAAGCGCAGTTTTGCACGCTCTGCGGCTTCTGCTTCTTGAGTTCGAGTACGAATTTCTGCTTTTGCTTGGCGGTAATATTGCACCAGTGGAATTTCACTTGGACAAACAAACGCACAAGCGCCACACTCGATACAATCTTTTAGATTTAGTTCTTCTAGCTTGTCATATTCTTCGGCCTTAGCATGCCATTGAAGCTGCTGTGGCAGTAGAGATGCAGGACAAGCTTCCGCACATTGACCACAACGTATACATTCCATCTCGTATTGATGAGCTGAAATCTCGTGACGAGTCGGAGCTAAAATACAGTTCGCCGTTTTGGTGATAGGAACCTGTGAGTGGGGCAGGGTAAAGCCCATCATTGGTCCGCCCATGATCAAACGCTGAAGTTTTTTATCGGCTTTGTACCCGAATTCGTCGAGCAGTGCTTGAACTGGGGTACCCAAGAGCGCCCAGACGTTTCGAGGCTGTTTAAAGGTTTTACCTGTTAACGTAACGACACGTTCGATCATTGGCTCGCCATCGATGATAGCGCGCTTAATTGAGTATAAAGAACCGACGTTTTGAACCAAGATGCCAATATCTGCAGGGATAGAGCCGCTAGGAACTTCCTTGTTGGTCAGAATCTTTATCAGCTGCTTTTCACCACCCGATGGGTATTTCGTCGGGATTACTCGAATAACAATGTCCTTGTTCAGAGCGGCACTTTCCAGCGCTTTAATGGCATCTGGCTTGTTATCTTCGATACCAATGATCGTCAGTTTTGGCTTAAGGATATGTTCGACGATTTCGATGCCCTGAATAAGCTCTTCGGCATGCTCCTGCATCAGTTTGTCATCGGCCGTGATGTACGGTTCACATTCTGCTGCATTTACAATCAGGATTTCTGTACGAGCAATGCCTGATTGGATCTTTTTCGCGGTAGGGAAGCCAGCACCACCCATCCCTGAAATGCCAGCAAGGCGAATAATGTCGATGAGTGCATCGGCGGATTCTTGAGTGTAGTCAGCGATAGGTGACTTTTCACACCAAGTATCTTGGCCGTCAGGAGTGATGACGGCGCACAATTCGCTCAAACCAGAAGGGTGAGCCACCGTTCGAGGCTCGATGGCAGTAATAGTGCCAGAAGTTGGCGCATGTACGGGTACTGTAAACCCAGTTTCTGATTGGGTTAAAGCTTGTCCTTTTAAAACGTGCTCACCAACAGAGACCAACAAGTTACCCGCTTTACCAATGTGCTGTTTCAGCGGAAGAATGATTTCAGCGGGAATGGATGCTCGCACTAAGTCGGCTTTATTGGATTGTTTTTTGTTTTCTGCCGGATGCACACCGCCTGGGAAGTCCCAAAGCGAGCCAGTACGAATTTGTTCAATCAAAGACAACATACGAAACCTTACTTAATTGAATCTTTCACGTTCGCTGCATCGCTGGCAGCATCCGTAATGTTAACCACTGGGATGGCGTTAAGTTGCCACTTCCAGCTATCTGTGGTGGTTTCCACAGGAATCATTTCAATACAATCGGTTGGACATGGCGCGACACACAAGTCGCAGCCTGTACATTCGTCTTTGATGACCGTGTGAACGGCTTTTGTCCCACCAACAATCGCATCAACAGGACAAGCTTGAATACACTTAGTACAACCGATACACATATCTTCGTGAATGAAGGCAACGGTCGGTACTTTGCTGTCTAGATCGTGTGCCGACTCTTCAGGTTCCACACCCATTAAGTCTGCGAGTTTTTCGATGGTTGCTTGACCGCCGGGAGGACACTTATTGATGTTGTCTCCATTCGCAATCGCTTCTGCGTATGGTCGACAGCCTGGATAACCACATTGGCCACATTGTGTTTGTGGAAGAATCGCGTCGATTTGATCCACGATAGGATCCGCTTCAACTTTAAAACGAATTGAAGCAAAACCAAGAATGGCACCAAAAATCGCAGCAAGCACAGCGAGTGCGATGATCGCAATTAAAATCGTACTCATTGTTTACTTCACCAAACCTGTAAAGCCCATGAAAGCAAGCGACATTAAACCCGCTGTGATCATTGCAATCGATGCACCTTTAAATGGAACAGGCACGTCAGCCGCAGCGATACGCTCACGCATAGAAGCAAAAAGGATCAATACAAGTGAAAAACCGACTGCTGCACCAAAACCATAAATGATAGATTCGATGAAGTTATGATTCTCATTGATGTTGAGAAGTGCAACACCCAATACGGCGCAGTTGGTCGTGATCAGTGGTAAGAAGATACCAAGCAAGCGATAAAGGGTCGGGCTAGTTTTGTGTACCACCATCTCGGTGAACTGTACCACGACAGCGATCACCAAAATAAAGCTCATGGTTCTTAAGTACTCGATACCGAGCGGTCGCAAGATATAGCTTTCCACTAAGTACGCACACACAGATGCGAGGGTTAGCACAAAAGTGGTTGCTAACCCCATGCCTATTGCTGTTTCCAGTTTTTTAGACACGCCCATAAATGGACACAAGCCCAAAAACTTCACCAGTACAAAGTTGTTCACCAGCACAGTGCCGACCAACAACAAAACATATTCGGTCATAGTTGTTACGTTCTTAAAATCCGATCCCAATATTATCGTGTTTTGTGACACCAATAACAACCAGTGAACGATGTGGTTTTATACACACGGCTGAAAAATAACCGTCAATGTGAGTTAGATAGATGAATTTGTATCGGAATTAATAGTTTGGTGAATAATTTGTTGGGGAAATGAGAGCTAACGAAAAGTGCGCGAATCCTGAGTGGCCCATACGAATGATTGAGTTGGCCTCTGATACTTAGCAAGTGGATACAAATTTTAAGCAGATTTTTTGACGATTAAAAACGAAAAAAGCTCAGTTTTTCAACTGAGCTTTTTTCTTGAATTTGGCTCCCCCTGCAAGACTTGAACTTGCGACATACGGATTAACAGTCCGCCGTTCTACCGACTGAACTAAGGGGGAATTGCTTTGCTTGAAAGCGGGAAGAATCTTACCGAGCACTAAAACTAGTGTCAACAGTAAAAAAATACATTTTTTTGAAAAAATTGCGCTTAAAGCGCTTTACTTTTTTGTAGTGCTTGCCAGTAAAGGGCTAGAGTTACTTATCCACTAAAATTGTGGATAAGTGTGTTGATGAGATCTGAGTAAAGATCTTTTATATGCAACGCGGTTTGTTTTGTGTGCATTTTTAGTCAGTTTTATGCGCAAAATAGGCAGATGAAACAGTGATTTATTGAGTGAGTGGGTAAAATATTCAAAGTGGATAAAAGATGAGCTTTTGGGGATAACGAGCTTTTTAGAGAAGTTTTGGGGAAAAGTTGTGGAAACTATAAGCTGATATTAGAGGAGTGTTTATCAACTAGGGCGAATTACTATATCAGAGCGACTCGAATAAGGCTATAGCCATATAGACAAAGTACAAAAATTATTAACAATGAGTGAGAAAAATCATTTAGGCATAGATTTCGTTTACTAAGGTGTATATATATACAGCGCAGAAGTGGTAACACAGCCTAACGTAGTAAAGGCAGTAAAGATTGAGGAAGGGTATGAGTAAAGTTTATGAACTGGTCTCTGAGTATCAACCATCAGGTGACCAGCCAACCGCGATTAAGCAATTATTAGAAGGCTTAGATGCGGGGTTGGCGCATCAGACGCTTTTAGGTGTAACGGGTTCTGGTAAAACGTTCACGCTAGCGAATGTGATTGCTCAAGCACAGCGCCCTGCAATTTTACTGGCGCCAAATAAAACCCTCGCGGCTCAGTTGTATGGGGAAATGAAATCGTTCTTTCCTAACAATGCGGTCGAGTATTTTGTGTCTTACTACGACTACTATCAACCAGAAGCGTACGTGCCTACAACTGACACCTTTATTGAAAAAGATGCGTCAGTGAACGCTCACATTGAGCAAATGCGTTTGTCTGCCACCAAAGCTTTACTAGAACGAAAAGACGCCATCATCGTCGCTTCGGTCTCAGCCATTTATGGTTTGGGTGATCCCGAGTCGTATTTACAGATGATGCTGCACTTACGCCGTGGTGACGTGATCGATCAGCGTGACATGCTTCGTCGCTTAGCGGAACTTCAATACTCGCGTAATGATGTCGCTTTTGAACGCGGTCAGTTCCGTGTTCGCGGCGAAGTGATCGACATATTCCCAGCTGAGTCTGACCAAGATGCTGTCCGTGTTGAAATGTTTGATGATGAAGTGGATTGTATCAGTGTGTTTGACCCATTGACGGGTGTCGTGAAACAAAGAGATTTACCGCGTTACACGATTTACCCGAAAACGCACTACGTGACGCCCCGCGACCGTATTCTCGAAGCGATAGAAAGTATCAAAGTTGAGCTCGAAGTACGCAAGAAACAATTACTAGAGAATAACAAGCTAATAGAAGAGCAGCGCATTAGCCAGCGTACACAGTTTGATATCGAGATGATGAATGAGCTCGGTTTTTGCTCTGGTATCGAAAACTACTCACGTTATCTCAGTGGTCGTTCTGAGGGTGAGCCGCCTCCAACCTTGTTCGATTACTTGCCTCATGATGGTTTGCTTATCATCGATGAGTCCCACGTGACTGTACCGCAGATTGGTGCGATGTATAAAGGTGACCGTTCACGTAAAGAAACTCTGGTTGAGTTTGGTTTCCGCTTACCATCGGCGTTGGACAACCGTCCTCTAAAATTTGAAGAATTTGAGTCTCTTGCTCCGCAAACTATTTTCGTCTCGGCAACGCCGGGCAATTATGAGCTAGAGAAATCGGCAGGTGAAATTGCGGATCAAGTCGTGCGTCCTACCGGCTTGCTGGATCCAATACTCGAAGTTCGACCAGTCGCGACTCAGGTCGATGATCTATTGTCTGAAATTCGTATTCGTGCCGCCAAAGAGGAACGTGTTCTTGTTACGACTCTGACCAAACGAATGGCGGAAGATTTAACGGAATATCTGCATGAGCATGATGTCCGTGTTCGATATCTTCACTCCGACATCGACACGGTAGAGCGCGTCGAGATCATTCGAGATTTGCGCTTAGGTGAGTTCGATGTCTTAGTGGGTATCAACTTGCTTCGAGAAGGTTTGGATATGCCGGAAGTCTCGCTGGTGGCAATTTTGGATGCCGACAAAGAAGGTTTCTTGCGTTCAGAACGTTCACTCATTCAGACGATAGGTCGTGCTGCACGAAACATTGAGGGTAAAGCGATTCTCTATGCGGATAGCATTACAAAATCGATGAAAAAAGCGATGGATGAAACCAATCGTCGTCGTGAGAAGCAGCAAGCGTACAACGAGAAAATGGGCATTACGCCGCAAGCGCTAAAACGTAATATCAAGGATATTATGGAGTTGGGCGACATTACTAAGTCCAAACGTCAACGCAATACTAAGCAAGTGCCACTGTCTAAAGTCGCTGAACCATCTCAAACTTACGAAGTGATGTCTCCACAACAATTGGAGAAGGAAATCAGTCGACTAGAAGCGGCGATGTACCAACATGCTCAGGATCTGGAATTCGAGCTTGCGGCTGAGAAGCGTGATGAAATAGAAAAACTGCGTGCGCAATTCATCGCGAATAGCTAGCTAACACGAAAAGCTGTTTCTAAAGAGATACTTGGAATAGGCAAAAAAAGAAGCCAATAGGCAGTCGGGTCTATTGGCTTGTTTTGTGAACATATCGTTCACTAACAACGTCAGTTGGCTAGGTGACCCGAGGGGTCGCTAATATATCAGCATGCTTTATGCCACTTTTTAACCTATTGATATCATTTTTGATTCTATTATCATTAACCGTAACTTTGCTAATGTTATTTGCAAAATGCAAAGCGTAATGCGATTATTGTTTAAAACACAACAAAATATTAGCTAGGTTATGCAACAAAAAACTGAAGGCCAAAAATCTCGTTACCTTCTGATGGTTGAGGATACAGCATCGGTTGCGGCGTTATACCGCTCGTACCTCACGCCGTTAGGGATCGACATTAATATTGTCGGTACAGGTAGAGATGCCATTGAAAGTCTCAATCATCGAATTCCAGATCTTATTCTTCTCGATCTTCGTCTGCCTGATATGACGGGGATGGATGTTTTGCACGCCGTTAAAAAGAGTCATCCAGATGTGCCGATCATTTTCATGACGGCTCATGGCTCTATCGATACAGCGGTAGAAGCGATGCGTCACGGCTCTCAAGACTTTTTGATCAAACCGTGTGAAGCCGACCGTCTGCGTGTTACGGTCAACAACGCAATTCGCAAAGCAACTAAGCTAAAAAATGAAGCAGATAATCCGGGTAATCAGAATTACCAAGGTTTTATCGGCAGCAGCCAAACCATGCAGCAGGTCTATCGCACCATTGACTCTGCCGCTAGCAGTAAAGCGAGTATCTTTATTACTGGTGAAAGTGGTACGGGTAAAGAGGTATGCGCAGAAGCCATCCACGCTGCAAGCAAACGTGGTGATAAGCCGTTTATTGCCATCAACTGTGCAGCCATACCTAAAGACTTAATTGAAAGTGAACTATTTGGTCACGTAAAAGGAGCATTTACTGGTGCGGCAAATGACCGTCAAGGTGCCGCTGAGTTAGCCGATGGTGGCACGTTGTTCCTCGATGAATTGTGTGAAATGGATTTGGACCTACAAACCAAATTATTGCGATTCATCCAAACCGGTACGTTCCAGAAAGTGGGCTCTTCAAAAATGAAGAGTGTGGATGTGCGTTTCGTTTGTGCGACCAACCGAGACCCTTGGAAAGAAGTTCAAGAAGGGCGTTTCCGCGAAGACTTATACTACCGTTTATACGTGATTCCTTTGCATCTTCCGCCTCTTCGCGAACGTGGTGAAGATGTGATTGAAATTGCGTACTCACTGTTAGGCTACATGTCTCATGAAGAGGGCAAAAACTTTGTCCGCTTTTCTCAAGAAGTGATTGACCGCTTTAACAGTTATGAGTGGCCGGGTAACGTCCGACAACTACAAAACGTACTACGCAATATCGTGGTGCTCAACAACGGCAAAGAAATTACGTTAGATATGTTGCCACCGCCGCTGAATCAACCGTTAGATAGGCCATCTGTATCTAAACTGATTGAGCCAAAAGCGATGACTGTTTCAGAGATCATGCCGCTATGGATGACAGAGAAAATGGCGATTGAGCAAGCGATTGAGGCGTGTGACGGCAATATTCCAAGAGCCGCTGGGTATCTTGATGTCAGTCCGTCAACGATTTACCGCAAACTACAAGCATGGAATGGTAAAGAAGAGCGGCAGAAGGTGTAAGCATGACGATATTGAATCAACAAAAAATAGATGAACTGTCGATGGAAATCGGCAGTGATAACGTGCCTGTTTTGCTCGATATTTTTTTGGGTGAGATGGATACGTACATCGACAACTTGTCGCAGTTAGAAGGTTCAGAGCGCTTAGTGTATTTGAAAGAGATCAGCCATGCGCTAAAAAGCAGTGCTGCGAGTTTCGGAGCCGACAGTTTGTGTGAGTTAGCGATGTCTATCGATAAAAAAGCCAAATCTGGTGAGTTAGTTGAACAGGGTAGTGAGGTTAACACTATGCTTGATCGCTTGAATGAAACACGCGACGCGTATCGCTCTTGGACTCAATAAAGCCTTTACTTTTTAAACACAAAGCCCTTCCATATTGGAAGGGCTTTGTCGTATCAACGTTGGCAGTCTCAAGTGGCTACTTAGCGAGTAGTTGGTTTTCTATCGCTGCTTTCAACTTATCTCGGTCGTGACGCCAATCTCGGTTGGTTGAGGCTAATGATTCGGTAACGACGTTCCATTGTTCCAACACTTTCTGGTCCGTTTCTTCGGCAAGGACGACATCGATTCTTCGTCCTTGGCACGCACGTTCACACCATTCCAGCTTTTGCGCCATCGACATTCGACCTGCTGGGCCGTATTCAGGGCTGAGGTTAGCAACGAATATCACCTTCGCTTTTCGGTTTGCTGCAATGGCTTTGCCCAGCTCAGGCAATAACAATGGCGGCATAATACTGGTGAGGAAACTGCCTGGGCCAAGAATGATTGTATCGGCTTCTGCCAGAGCAGTAACGGCTTCTTTAGTGGCTGGAACTTCTGGTGAAAGATCTAAGCGACGTAAGTCGGTTTCCATCTCATCCACATTGGTTTCACCTGTGACCCATTGACCGTTCACTGAAAGTGCAGACAAATCCGAAGGGTGCTCTGACATTGGCAGAATATTGACATCAACCTTAAGCATGTTTCGGATCAGATTGATTGCATCCAGCGGTCGAACCGACAAGTTATCCAATGCTGTTAGCATCAAATTGCCAAGGTTGTGGCCGTCCAGCTCTCCCGTACCTTTAAAGCGGTATTCGAACATCATCGAACTGATAGATGGTTCAGTGATTAGCTGGTTGATGCAGTTTCTGGTGTCTCCCCAAGCGATGCCACCTTGGCAGTGACGAATACGCCCAGTTGAACCACCATTGTCGGTTGTGGCAACAATGCCCGTAGCATTGCTGCCAAAGTCTTTTAAAGCGGCTAACATTCGACCTAAGCCATGACCACCGCCAACAGCGACCACTTTCTTATCCGTATAGATATTCATTACGTTCTTCTAATAATGTTGTAAAAAACGGCTACAATTTAACTTAATGAGTGTCCTAACGGTACTCACTAAGCGGTAATTTGTGTCTCTAGAGAGTTTTTTATCACTCAAGTCTGGATTCCATTACAAATATTAAGTATTTTACTCCGCAAAGCTATCAGGGGTTATCCCTCTGGTTGCCATAACTCCGAGCTCACTATGCTAAGTCTGAGGATAAGCATTTTGAGCCAGTGACATACTGTCACAAGGGCATGATTGGAAATGGCCATGCCTCCCGTGTTTGGAAAGGTGTTCCGTGGCGCAACAATTCGAAGACAAATTTCATCGTAAGTTTTATTACTTGCGTCTGTCTGTGACCGACGTATGTAATTTCAAATGTACCTATTGCCTTCCTGGTGGTTACAAACCATCGGGCAACAAAAACTCGTCTTTTTTATCTCTTCCTGAAATCAAACGGGTCGTAAAAGCGTTTGCTGATTGTGGCACGTCAAAAGTGCGCATTACTGGCGGTGAGCCAAGCTTACGCAAAGATTTCACTGACATCATTCATTCTGTCGCAACGACGCCAGGCATCAAAAAGGTGGCGACGACGACTAACGGCTACAGAATGGCGAAGCAAGTTGCAGACTGGCGTGAAGCCGGTTTAACAAACATCAACGTGAGTGTAGATAGCCTCGACCCTCGAATGTTCCATCAGATTACTGGTGAAAACAAGTTCGCTGAAGTCATGAATGGTATCGAGCGTGCGTTCGAAGTCGGTTATGAGCAGGTCAAAGTTAATGTGGTGTTGATGAAAGATCTGAACCATCACGAGCTACCCGCATTTCTTAACTGGATCAAAGACCGTCCAATCCAATTGCGCTTTATTGAGCTAATGCAAACGGGCGAGATGGATGGCCTATTTTCAAAGCATCATGTTTCTGGTGTTGCGATTCGTAATCAACTGATTGCGAACGGTTGGTTACTGAAAGTGCGTTCGCACAATGATGGCCCCGCTCAGGTGTTTGTTCACCCAGATTATAAAGGTGAAATCGGTCTTATCATGCCTTATGAAAAAGACTTTTGCGAAAGCTGCAACCGTCTGCGTGTTTCTGCGTTGGGTAAGCTGCACCTTTGCTTATTTGGTGAACATGGCGTTGAACTGCGTGATTTGCTGGAACGTGATGACCAAGAAAACGAGTTGATTGAACGTATCCAATCGCAGCTGCAAACAAAGTCCGTAAGCCACTTCTTACACGATGGCAATACTGGTATGACGCCGCATCTTGCGTCTATCGGCGGCTAACTTTATTCAATTTTTTAGAGAGAGCTTGGTGCTAAGCTGGCTCTAACTTTTTCCGAATCGATACCAAGCGTATCAAAGCTAATTTAGAGAATAGGTGAACAAATGGGTCACGCTGAAAGCAAATTTCAACCTGCAAATATTGCCGTTCTAACGGTATCTGACACACGTACTGAAGAAAACGATACCTCTGGTCGTTACCTTGTTGAACACGCTCAAGAAGCGGGTCACAACGTAGTAGACAAACAAATCGTTATTGATGACATGTACAAGATCCGCGCGATCGTTTCTCAATGGATTGCCGATGAAAACGTCCAAGCGATCATGATCACTGGCGGTACAGGTTTTACCTCACGCGATAGCACGCCAGAAGCACTTAAGCCTCTATTTGATAAAGAAGTTGAAGGCTTTGGTGAGTTGTTCCGTATGGTGTCGTATGAAGAGATCGGTACGTCTACTATTCAGTCTCGTGCGATTGCAGGTTTTGCTAACCACACCGTGATCTTCGCAATGCCAGGTTCAACTGGTGCGTGTCGTACAGGCTGGACAAAAATTATTAAACAGCAGTTGGATGCAAGTCATCGCCCTTGTAACTTCATGCCACACCTATCTGTATAACCTTTCCTAAAAGCGAAGGAAAAACAATGACCCAATTTACACACATTAATGCATCTGGCGAAGCGAACATGGTCGATGTGTCTGCAAAAGCAGAAACCGTGCGTGAAGCTCGCGCTGAAGCATTTGTACACATGGCTCCAGAAACCTTGCAACTTATTGTCTCTGGCCAGCACCACAAAGGTGATGTGTTCGCAACGGCTCGTATTGCTGGTATTCAAGCAGCGAAGAAAACATGGGATTTGATTCCGCTTTGTCATCCGCTACTGCTTTCTAAAGTTGAAGTTCAACTGGAAGCTATCGAAGCAGAAAACAAAGTTCGCATCGAGTCTGTATGTAAACTTGCGGGTAAAACTGGTGTCGAAATGGAAGCGCTCACTGCAGCTTCCGTCGCTGCACTAACGATTTACGATATGTGTAAAGCAGTACAAAAAGACATGGTCATTGGTCAAGTTCGTCTATTAGAGAAGACGGGTGGCAAATCTGGACATTTCAAGGCGGAATCATGATTAAAGTACTTTTCTTTGCTCAAACCCGCGAGCTAGTGGGTATCGACAGCGTTGATTTGGACGGCCAGTTCGATACGGTCGAAGCCGTTCGCGCACATCTTGTCGAAGCGGGCGCAGAAAAAGCAGGCAAGTGGGATTTGGCGCTTGAGCCAGGCAAGCTGCTTGCTGCAGTGAACCAATCGATCGTTCCACTGGATACACAAGTAAAAGCGGGTGACGAAGTTGCGTTTTTCCCACCGGTAACGGGAGGCTAAGATGGATCCTCGTGTTTCTGTACAAGTTGAAGACTTTTCTGTTGATCAAGAATATCAACGCTTGTCGAAAGGCATTGCTGCTGGTGCGGTCGTGACCTTTATTGGTAAAGTCAGAGATATGAACCTTGGTGATAACGTGATTGGACTGCACCTAGAGCATTATCCGGGCATGACGGAAAAGAGCTTGAGCGATATTTGTGAGGAAGCTGAAGCTCGCTGGCCTCTGCTTGGCGTGCGCGTGATTCATCGTGTGGGTGATATGGACAGCGGCGACCAAATTGTATTTGTGGGCGTTTCTAGTGCGCACCGCGGCGCGGCATTTGATGCGTGCGAGTTCATTATGGACTACCTGAAAACCAAAGCACCGTTTTGGAAAAAAGAGCGCACAACTAACGAAGATCGTTGGATTGAATCGCGCGACACCGATCATCAAGCAGCGCAGCGCTGGGAAAAATAGAACCAGCCACTCGTTTTGACAAAAAATAAAAAGCTAAGTGTTAATCGCACTTAGCTTTTTTTGTATTTCGCGATTTGTTCAATCATATTGAAACGGTTCAATACTGCGATTCTTATCTTCGAAAACACCCGTGTTTTATCTCGGTGACATTGTTCACAATAAAAAATATCGAGCAATATATAAACGATTATTTGTTAGACTTCGTTTGTCACAAATGTTAAATGATATGCAAATATCTAGCATAAGATGCTATCAAATAGTTTAAATTTAGAGTAATCGAAAGTTTTGGCTGATAAATGTCAGTTACAGTCTTCATTTTACTAGTGAATGCTTTTGTATTGGAGTTTATTGCTAGATATGTGCGGTTATTACAGAATTATTAGTTTTTTTGCTACATTTTTATGGCAAATTACTTCAATGATTGCTAATGTGTGCCGCAGTCTCTGTAAGGTTTTAGGCTTTTGTGCTCAGAAAGTGCACTAAAAAAATCTAAAACGCTGACCGTTCCAGTCCCTTATAGAGAAGTCATGGATGCTAACGAAAAAACTTGGAGTTTTACGCATGTATAAGAATAAAATCACGCGCGCTTTATTTATTGGTGCTGGTCTTTCTCTTGCCCTAGCGGGTTGTGGCGACAATAAGCCAGAAGAAAAACAGGCGGCTCAGCCGGCACCTGCACCAGAAGCAAAAGCTGATTCTTCAGAACCGAAACTAGCAGCAGTTCAAGAATTGGTGCGTGGTAACGGTACAGAAGTTGCGACAATAGACCCTCACAAATCTCAAGGTGTTCCTGAGTCTCACGTGATTCGCGACCTACTTGAAGGCCTAGTAAACCAAGACGCAGACGGTAACACTATCCCAGGTGTTGCAGAATCTTGGGAAACTGAAGACAACAAAACATACACTTTCCACCTACGCAAAGACGCGAAATGGTCAAACGGCGATCCTGTAACAGCAGGTGACTTCGTTTACAGTTTCCAACGTGCTGTCGACCCTGCAACGGCTTCTCCATACGCTTGGTACATGGAATACACCAAGATGAAGAATGCGAAAGACATCGTTGCTGGCAAAAAAGACAAGAGCGAGCTGGGTGTTAAAGCTGTGGATGACCACACTCTAGTGGTAGAGCTAGATACAGCTGTACCTTACTTCGTGATGATGATGGGCCACACAACAGTGAAACCTGTTCACCAAGCGACAGTAGAGAAGTTCGGCGATCAATGGACGAAGCCAGAGAACTTTGTTGGTAACGGTGCTTATGTTGTTGACAACTGGGTTGTGAACGAGCGTCTAGTATTGAAGCGTAACGAGCAATACTGGGACAACGAAAACACCACACTAGAGAAAGTTACTTTCCTACCGATTGAAAACCAAGTTGCAGAAATGAACCGCTTCCTAGCGGGTGAAATCGACTTCACGAACGAACTGCCAACAGAGCACTTCAAGCGTCTGAAGAAAGAGCACCCACAAGAAGTATCTGTGACGGGTAACCTATGTACTTACTACTACATCTTCAACACGAAGAAAGCTCCGTTTGATGATGTACGTGTTCGCCAAGCTATCTCTTACGCGATTGACCGTAACATCGTAACTGATGCGATTTTAGCTCAAGGTCAAAAACCAGCTTACTTCCTAACGCCAGAAATCACAGCAGGTTTCAACCCAGAAATTCCTGCTTACGGCAAGATGACGCAAGAAGAGCGTAACGCAGAAGCGGCTCGTCTATTGGAAGAAGCAGGCTACGGCGCAGATAACCCACTTAAGTTTAACCTTCTTTACAACACGTCTGAGAACCACAAGAAAATTGCGGTTGCTCTAGGCTCTATGTGGAAGAAAACACTTGGTCTAGATGTAACGCTAGAAAACCAAGAGTGGAAAACATACCTATCAACAAAAGACTCAGGTAACTTCGAAGTTGCTCGTGCTGGTTGGTGTGGTGACTACAACGAAGCTTCGTCATTCTTGACTCTAATGATGAGCAACAACACCACTGGTGGTATTCACTACGACAGCAAAGAATATGATGCAATTATGAATAAAGCGTTCAGCTCTACGTCAAACGAAGAGCGTCAGGCGCTTTACCTAGAAGCTGAGAAGCTAATGGCGAAGGATATGCCAATTGCACCTATCTACCAGTACGTGAAATCACGTCTACTATCTACGAAAGTGGGTGGCTTCCCATCAAACAACGCGGAAGAAAAGATCTACTCTAAAGATCTCTACATCACTGAGTAAATCTTCAATCAGATAGAACTATAAAAACTAGGCTCTGCATGTGAGAAATTGCATGTAGCGCCTATGTTCAGTCCAAAATAAATCGGACTATTCTTTTTCATTTAAATTGTCACAGACTGAAAGAGTGAGTTTATGCTTAAATTCATCGCAAAAAGGATATTTGAGGCGATCCCAACAATGTTGGTTTTGATCACCGTATCTTTCTTTCTTATGCGTTTTGCACCGGGAAACCCTTTCTCGACAGAACGTCCACTACCGCCAGAAGTTATGGCGAACATTGAAGCGAAATACGGCCTTGATAAGCCAGTATTCGAGCAATACACAACGTATTTGACCAACGTTCTGCAAGGTGATTTTGGTCCATCGTTTAAATACCTAGATTACACCGTAAACGAGTTGATCGCCGTTGCTCTGCCAGTGTCAGCGAAAGTGGGTTTTATCGCCTTCATTTTTACGTTGGTCATGGGCGTTACGGTCGGGACGATAGCGGCTCTCAAGCAGAATACGTGGGTTGACTACACCATAATGTCGACCGCGATGCTTGGTGTGGTTATGCCGTCGTTCGTATTGGCGCCAGCTCTGATTTACCTATTCTCTCTACATTGGCACATTTTCCCTGCGGGTGGTTGGCAAGATGGTAGCTGGCAGTTTTTAGTGTTGCCGGTTATTGGTATGTCATTGCTTTACGTTGCAACGTTTGCCCGTATTACTCGCGGTTCAATGATTGAGACACTAAACAGTAACTTTATCCGCACTGCTCGTGCTAAAGGTCTGAGTTACCGTTACATCATCATCAAACATGCTCTTAAACCAGCACTTCTTCCTGTTGTTTCATACATGGGTCCTGCTTTCGTAGGCATCATCACGGGTTCTGTTGTTATCGAAACCATCTTTGGTTTGCCGGGTATCGGTAAGCTATTCGTTAACGCTGCATTTAACCGTGACTACTCGCTAGTAATGGGTGTAACCATTCTGATTGGTTTCCTATTTATCTTATTCAACGCGATTGTAGATATTCTACTTGCAATGATTGACCCGAAAATTCGCTACTAACAGGGAAGTTTGGTTATGTTGACGAAAAAAGAAAACCTAGAAGCGATTGAAAAATTCTCTGAGAACTTAGAGATTGAAGGTCGCAGTCTTTGGCAAGATGCTCGTATCCGCTTTATGCGTAACAAAGCGGCGATGGTGAGCTTATTTATTCTTGTTTTAATGACGTTGGCGGTAATTGTTCTGCCGATGATCGCTCCTTATGCTTTTGACGATACTGACTGGTATGCAATGCACGTTGCGCCAAACTCTGAACACTGGTTTGGTACCGACAGTCTTGGTCGAGATTTGTACGTGCGTACTCTAATCGGCGGCCGTATCTCGCTAATGGTTGGCGTGATGGGTGCATTCGTAGCGGTATTGATTGGTACACTTTACGGTGCGGCTTCTGGCTTCATTGGCGGTAAAGTTGACCGCATTATGATGCGTATTCTAGAAATCTTGTACGCTGTACCGTTCATGTTCCTAGTTATCGTACTTGTTACCTTCTTCGGCCGTAACATCATTCTTATCTTCGTTGCGATTGGTGCAATCGCCTGGTTGGATATGGCGCGTATCGTACGTGGTCAGACACTCAGCCTACGTAGTAAAGAGTTCATCGAAGCGGCGCATGTTTGTGGTGTAAGTAATTGGAAGATCATTACTCGCCATATTGTACCGAACGTATTAGGTATTGTAGCGGTTTACTCTACGCTTCTAATTCCGAGCATGATTCTGACCGAATCATTCCTATCATTCCTTGGTCTTGGTGTTCAGGAACCAATGACAAGTTGGGGCGCACTTCTACAAGAAGGTGCACAGACAATGGAAGTAGCAATTTGGCAGTTGGCATTCCCAGCGGCGTTCATGGTTGTGACTCTATTCTGCTTCAACTACGTTGGTGACGGCCTGCGCGACGCGCTGGATCCAAAAGACAGATAATTAAAAGATAAGATTAAGGAAGCAATGATGAGCTTATTAGATGTCAAAGATCTGCGTGTCGAATTTACCACCCAAGATGGTATCGTAACCGCAGTAAACGATTTGAACTTCTCTCTGAAGCAGGGCGAAACTCTCGGTATCGTGGGTGAATCTGGTTCAGGTAAATCACAAACTGTATTCGCAATCATGGGTCTACTGGCGAAAAACGGCAAGATCTCAGGCAGTGCGAAATTTGAAGGTCGAGAAATTCTTAACCTTCCAGAAAAAGAGCTGAACAAAGTTCGTGCAGAACAGATCGCGATGATCTTCCAAGATCCGATGACCTCGCTAAACCCATACATGAAAGTGAGCGATCAGCTGATGGAAGTGTTGATGCTGCATAAAGGCATGGGCAAGTCAGAAGCGTTTGAAGAATCTGTTCGCATGCTTGAAGCGGTAAAAATCCCTGAAGCTCGCAAACGTATCACCATGTATCCGCACGAATTTTCAGGCGGTATGCGTCAGCGTGTAATGATTGCGATGGCGCTATTGTGCCGTCCTAAACTGCTTATTGCTGATGAACCAACAACCGCGTTGGACGTAACCGTTCAGGCACAGATCATGGACTTGTTGAACGAGCTGAAATCCGAGTTCAACACTGCAATCATTATGATCACCCACGACCTAGGTGTTGTTGCTGGTTCATGTGACAAAGTGCTTGTGATGTACGCAGGTCGTACGATGGAGTACGGCAACGTAAACGAAATTTTTTACAACCCAAGCCACCCTTATGCGGAAGGTCTGTTAAAGGCGATCCCTCGTCTGGATACAGAAGGCGAAATTCTGCCAACCATTCCTGGCAATCCACCAAACTTACTGCGTCTACCACCGGGCTGCCCTTACCAAGAGCGTTGTCATCGTGTGATGGACCGCTGTAAGCGTGAGGCACCAATCTTGACGCCATTTGGTGATGGTCGTCAGCGTGCATGTTTTTCTGAATGGGAGGCTTGGAACAAATGAGCGCAGATAAAAAGTTAATTCTGGATGTATCTGATCTGAAAGTTCACTTCAGCATCGCATCAAAATCAGCGTGGCCTTGGTCAAAACCTTCCAGCCTAAAAGCGGTAGATGGCGTAAATGTGCGCCTCTATGAAGGGGAAACGCTTGGCGTAGTAGGTGAGTCAGGTTGTGGTAAATCGACCTTCGCACGTGCCATCATTGGACTTGTTGAAGCGACCGATGGCGAAGTGGTTTGGTTAGGCCAAGACCTCACCAAAATGAAAGATGTACAGCGCCGTGAAACGCGTAAAGAAATCCAGATGATTTTCCAAGATCCTTTGGCTTCTCTTAACCCGCGTATGACGGTTGGCGACATCATCGCTGAGCCGCTAGAAACGTTCTATCCAGAACTGTCTAAGCAAGAAGTGAAAGACCGCGTTAAAGAGATGATGGCGAAAGTTGGTCTATTGCCAAACGTAATCAACCGGTACCCGCACGAATTCTCAGGTGGTCAGTGTCAGCGTATCGGTATCGCACGCGCACTTATCCTTAAGCCAAAAATGATCATCTGTGACGAACCAGTTTCGGCGCTAGACGTATCGATTCAGGCTCAAGTCGTTAACCTTCTGAAAGAGCTGCAAAAAGAGCTAGGACTTTCTTTGGTGTTTATTGCACACGATTTGTCAGTGGTGAAACACATCTCTGATCGTGTTCTCGTGATGTATTTGGGTAACGCGGTAGAGTTAGGCGAAGCGGATGCGCTATTTGCAGACCCTAAGCACCCTTATACGCGTGCGCTGATGTCGGCGGTTCCAATCCCAGACCCAGAGTTAGAACGCAATAAAACCATCCAAATGTTGGAAGGGGATCTGCCATCACCAATCAATCCTCCTTCAGGTTGTGTGTTCCGTACTCGTTGCCCTCAAGCGACAGAAGAGTGTGCAAAAACCAAACCTACGATTGAAGGTACAGACATTCACGCGGTTTCTTGTATTCACGTGAGCGTGTAACCAACCAAATGTTAGGTTAAGTAAATTCAGCCTGTGACGGGCTTAAGCGCGATTCCTTTTACTAGGGTCGCGCTTTTTTTATGCTCATTTTCTTTGAACATGAATTTCAATGCTCATTCGAATTTCTTGAACAAGATGTCCTAAGCGTGATGATTTTCTGTTTCTTATGAATCTCTAATATAAAGGGAGACATAAGAAATAGGAGAGCAATCATGGGTAAGTTGGTCGAAGGCGTATGGCACGATGTGTGGTATGACACAAAAGCGAATGGCGGGAAGTTCGTTCGTGAAGACGCTGGATTTCGTGACTGGATTAAAAATGATTCAGAGGCGGTATTCCAACCAGAATTTGGCCGTTACCATTTGTACGTTTCTCTCGCGTGTCCTTGGGCACATCGAACGCTTATCTTCCGTAAGTTGAAAGGTCTAGAGCCACACATTGATGTGACGGTTGTTTGCCCTGATATGCTCAGTCAAGGTTGGCAAATGGGTTTACCCGAGCCGCTGTTTGGTCATACACGTATGCACCAAATCTACACTCAAGCGAAACCCGACTACACAGGGCGTGTTACGGTGCCAGTTTTATGGGACAAAAAGACCAACACCATCGTGTCGAATGAATCGTCAGAGATCATTCGTATGTTTAACTCCGCATTTAACGATCTCACGGGCAATCATGACGATTATTATCCCGAGCCACTACGCGGTGTGATTGATGAATGGAATGATTACATTTATCCAAACGTGAATAATGGGGTGTACCGTTGCGGTTTTGCTACTTCACAAGAAGCGTATGAAGAGGCTTTTGAATCATTGTTTTCGGCCTTAGATAAAATTGATGCCCATCTGGCGACCCATCGCTATCTAGCAGGCAATAAAATTACGGAAGCCGATTGGCGTTTGTTCACCACGTTAGTGCGTTTTGATGCCGTGTATGTTGGGCACTTCAAGTGTAATAAACAACGCATTGCCGATTACGTCAATATTCAGGGTTATCTGAAAGAGTTGTATCAGATTGACGGTATCGCCGATACCACCGATTTCTATCATATTAAGCGCCATTATTACTTCAGTCACACAGGGATTAATCCAACGCAAGTGGTGCCTAAAGGGCCTGATTTAGACTTTAGTTCTCCTCACCAAAGAGAAATGACCGGTTAGTTTGTAACGGTTCATCCAATACAAAAGCCCTTAACGACGAACTGCGTTGTTAAGGGCTTTTATTTACGCTAAGTACTGGGAGATAGAGGGGCATTTTTTAAATATATGCTCGCTTTATTTAGCGCGGACGATGTCCATCACCAACTTACCGTCAACCTTTACTGGGCCATCTTCTTTGGCTCCGAGTGAATACTCAAATACGCCCGTCTTCATTCCACCTTTTTCTCCGTGGATCATTAGCATTAGCATGTCACCGGACTCAACCGGTTCCATCAAAATTGCATTCACGTTCTCATTTTGTCCCATTTTAAGCGGAGCATAGCCGATCACGGGGCCTGGCTTCATCGATTCATCTGTTCGATGTACAACCATCCAGCCGTTTTCGTCAGCATGAGCCATTTTTGCCGTTACCGTGCCCGCGGACATATCTTGATCTGCGCCTTCAATACTTGGAGAGGAAAAACTAAATGCAGAAAAACTGAACAGACATGCAGCTAAACCAAACTTTAGAAATGAGTTGTTGATGGAGTTGTTCATATGTATTCCTTACTTATGTGTGAGATTGCGTAATTGCATTCCATCTTCGTTACGTAGTTTCTCGTAAGAAAGTTCAGATGATATGAAAATAATGCCGATAAATTGAACGGGAGAGGGAAAATCGCTCCGTATTATTGAGCTCTGGTGATAGTTAAAAGCTAGGACAAGACCCGCTGGTAAGGCAGGAACGGTAGCCAGTTTCAGATTATCTTCTTGTCGTCACAGCTTCTTACCAATATTCAAATAAACTAATGATATGACAACCGCTTTTTAACGGGGTGATGCATGGATATCAACGAGTTTGCGACTGGCGAGCATCTTATCTGGAATCTGCTTATTGCCTTGCTATTGGGTGCGATTATCGGGACACAGCGCGGCTGGGTGATGCGAAATAGTGTTGAAGGTAGTCGTGTTGCTGGTATTCGTACGTTCTCTCTTGTCGGGTTACTTGGTGGTCTTGTCGCGATTCTTGCGGATCTCTATTCTCCTTTATTGCTTGGTTTTGCCTTGATTGCGTTGGTGATATTGGCGTGTATCGCGTTTGTCATGCAGCAGAAGAAGAGTCGTGATATCAGTATTACTGGCGTGGTTAGCTTGTTGGTGACGTTTGTGTTGGGCAGTTTAGCTGTGTCGGGAGAAGCGGTGCTTGCGGCATCTGCAGCTGTGATTACCGCAGTGGTGCTCGACAACAAACGAGAACTTCACCAAGCGTTGCAAAAATTACAGGAATACGAGCTGGATGCAGCGCTCCGGTTGCTGATTATCTCCATCGTGTTATTGCCGCTTCTTCCAAATCAATCCTATGGCCCTTGGAACGCTCTTAACCCTTACGAGATTTGGTGGATGGTTGTGTTGATTGCCAGTATTTCGTTTGTGGGCTATTTCGCAATCAAAATCGGTGGGGCGAAACGTGGCATATTGTTCACTTCCATTTTTGCAGGTTTAAGTTCTTCGACGGCGTTAACACTGCAGTTTTCCCATCTTTCTCGGGAGCAAGCCAATATCAGCCCATTGCTCGCCAGTGGCATACTCTTGAGTTGCGGCACCATGTTTCCTCGGCTGTTGATTATTCTGTTTGTGATTAATCCTCAACTTGTCTCGTTACTATGGCCGATTGTGATGGCCATGATGGCGGCGCTGTATTTGCCTGCTTGGTGGATATGGCGGCGGAGCGAAGTGGAACAGATCGAACAATCGAACAAACAGAGCAACCCACTCGCACTGCAATCGGCGCTGTTTTTTGGGATGATGCTGGCGGTGATTATGCTGCTGTCACATGCGCTAGCTGAGTGGTTCGGTAATGCGGGTGTCTTAATTTTATCGGCCCTTTCAGGGATTACGGATGTAGACGCGATTTCCTTGGCGCTCGGTCGTCAGAGCATCCAAATATTGAGCGTAACCACCGCCGCGTTGGGTATCTTAATTGCAGCATCGGTCAATACCATTGTTAAGATGAGTATGGTTGTCGCGATAGGAGACAAAAAATTATGGCTTAGGGTCGCGCCTGTGATGGTGGGATGTGTTGCCGTTGGGGCACTGATGTTCTTTGTCTTGTATTGAGTATCTGTTTTCTAAACCGTGTGTCTTGAACAACAAAAAAGCCCTCGACGAATCGAGGGCTTTGACTATTCATTCAAGCAAAGAAAAGAATTACTTCTGTTCTTGAGTTGCTTGGATTGCTGTTAGAGCGATGGTGTACACGATATCGTCTACTAGCGCGCCACGAGACAAGTCGTTTACTGGCTTGCGCATACCTTGCAGCATTGGACCGATAGATACTAGGTCAGCTGAACGTTGTACCGCTTTGTAAGTCGTGTTACCAGTGTTTAGGTCTGGGAATACGAATACTGTCGCTTTACCTGCAACTGGAGAGTTTGGTGCTTTAGAAGCAGCAACGTTTTCCATGATCGCAGCGTCGTACTGTAGAGGACCGTCGATGATAAGATCAGGACGTTTCTCTTGAGCCAGTTTTGTTGCTTCACGTACTTTATCAACGTCTGCACCCTTACCAGATTCACCAGTAGAGTAAGAGATCATTGCAACGCGTGGTTCGATACCGAATGCTGCTGCAGAGTCAGCAGATTGGATAGCGATTTCAGCAAGCTGTTCAGCTGTTGGATCTGGGTTGATCGCACAGTCACCGTATACCAGTACTTGATCAGGCAGAAGCATGAAGAATACTGAAGATACGATAGACGCGTTTGGTGCAGTCTTGATGATTTGGAACGGAGGAACGATAGTGTTCGCCGTAGTGTGAACCGCACCAGAAACTAGGCCGTCAACTTCGTTGTTCTCAAGCATCATTGTGCCAAGGAATACTGAATCTTGTAGTTTCTCACGAGCTACAACTTCAGTCATACCTTTCGCGCCACGTAGCTCAACCAGACGAGCAACGTAGTTTTCGCGAATAGCATCAGCGTCGATGATTTGAACGCCAGCACCTAGCTCAACACCTTGCTGTGCTGCAACGCGTTTGATTTCTGCTGGGTTACCTAGAAGCACACATTCTGCAATGCCGCGCTCTGCACAGATAGCCGCTGCTTTCACTGTACGTGGCTCATCACCTTCAGGAAGAACGATGCGCTTACCTGCTTTACGAGCAAGTTCAGTTAACTGGTAACGGAATGCTGGTGGGCTTAGACGACGAGATTTTTGAGTACCTTCCGTCATTGACTCGATCCAGTTACCGTCGATGTGACCAGCAACGTGCTCGTTAATGAACTCGATACGCTCTTTGTCGTCTGCAGGTACTTCAATGCTGAAGCTCTGTAGGTTTAGAGAAGTCTGCCAAGTGTTACCTTGTGCTTTGAAGATAGGTAGACCAGTTTCGAACGCTGGCTTACATAGACCTTCGATCTCACGTGGGATGTCGTAACCGCCAGTTAGCAGTACAGCACCGATATCAACGCCGTTCATTGCCGCTAGAGAAGCTGCAACGATTACGTCTGGACGGTCTGCAGAAGTAACAAGTAGAGAACCTGGTTTGAAGTGCTCAATCATGTTTGGCAGAGAACGTGCACAGAACGTGATGCTCTTGATGCGACGAGTGTTGATGTCACCTTCGTTGATGATATCTGCTTTCAGGTGCTTCGCCATGTCGATTGCACGAGTAGCAATAAGATCGATGCTCCATGGCACGCAACCTAGTACACGAATTGGAGAAGTGTTGAAGATTTCCATCACTTTCATTTCGTTTTGCTTCGCGCTATCTGCATCGTCAAAGATTTCAGATAGGTCAGGGCGAGTACGGCCAGCTTCGTCAACAGGTGCGTTTAGCTTGTTGATGATAACGCCAGAGATGTTTTTGTTCTTAGTACCGCCGAAGTTAGAACATGCTACTTCAATGCGCTCTTTAAGTTGAGCTGGGTTATCAGTGCCTGGAGTAGCCACTAGAACAATTTCTGCGCCAAGTGTTGCTGCGATTTCAGCGTTCACTTGGTTAGCGAATGGGTGCTTACGAGTTGGTACTAGACCTTCGATAAGTGTTACATCCGCATCTTTATTGATTTGGTTGTAACGCTCAACAACAGTTTCTAGTAGCTCGTCCATGTTGTCGTTACCGATTAGGCTCTCAGCAACAGACATCGCCATAGGTTCACCGATCTTCATATCGCTGTTGTGGCCAACGATAGTAGAAGTCAGATCAGGTTGATCACCACCAGAACGTGGTTGAGAAATTGGTTTGTAGAAAGAAACCTTAACGCCTTTGCGCTCCATTGCGCGAAGAACACCCATGCTTACGCTAGTTAGACCAACACCAGCACTTGCAGGGATAAGCATAATAGTACGAGACATTCGTAGAGTACCTTTAGCTATTGGGGGATAAAAGCTCAACTCTTATTCCATGACGCTCGAAGAATAGGAGTTGAGCCCCTAAGAAATTCGTTGGATGAAAATCTGGCTAGCCGAGTGGCTAGCCAGAAAATTCAATTAAAGACCTGCTAGACGTGCAGTGTCTTCAGCAATAACTAACTCTTCGTTAGTAGAGATAACCATTGCAGGGATACGGCTGTTTTCAGTAGTGATAACGCCTTCGCCGCCGAAACGAGCTTTAAGGTTAGCTTCGCTGTCTACTTCGATACCGAAGATACCTAGACGGTTTAGAACCATTTCACGGATAGGTGCAGAGTTTTCGCCGATGCCGCCAGTGAAAGTGATTGCGTCTAGACGACCATCTAGAGTTGCTGTGTAACCAGCAACGTACTTAGCTAGACGGTGACAGAACACGTCCATTGCACGAGTTGCTTCTTCTTTCTCACCGTAGTTGTCTTCAACGAAACGACAGTCAGAAGTCACTTCAGTTAGACCTTGAAGGCCAGACTCTTTAGTTAGCATTGTGTTGATTTTCTCAACTGAGTAACCAAGAGTGTCGTGTAGGTGGAAGATGATCGCAGGGTCGATGTCACCACAACGAGTACCCATTACTAGACCTTCAAGTGGCGTTAGACCCATTGAAGTATCTACAGATTGACCGTTCTTAACTGCACATACAGAAGCACCGTTACCTAGGTGACAGTTGATGATGTTTACTTCTTCAACTGGTTTGTTTAGTAGGCCTGCAACTTCACGAGTGATGAATAGGTGTGAAGTACCGTGCATGCCGTAACGACGGATACCGTGCTCTTTGTATAGGTTGTATGGAAGAGCGTATAGGTAAGACTCTTCAGGCATTGTTTGGTGGAAAGCAGTATCGAACACAGCAACGTTTTTAAGTGCTGGGAAAGATTTTTGAGCTGCTTTGATACCGATGATGTGTGCAGGGTTGTGAAGTGGTGCTAGAGTTGCACAGTCTTCGATACCTTTTAGTACGTCGTCAGTGATAAGTGCAGACTGAGTGAATTGCTCGCCGCCGTGTACTACACGGTGACCGATAGCAGCTAGGTTCTCAGAAAGCTCTGGCTTAGAAGCAAGAATAGTTTCTACCATGAACGCTAGTGCTTCTTCGTGTGCTGCACCGTTACCAAGTTGAGCTTCGTGTTTGCCATCAAGTTTCCACTTGATACGTGCTTCAGGAAGGTGAAGACATTCAGCAAGACCTGATAGATGCTCTTCGCCGTTCTCGGCATCAACAACAGCAAATTTAAGAGAAGAACTACCGCAGTTTAAAACTAAAACTAGCTTAGACATGTGTGACTACCTGTTATTCGTCTGATCAAAATCAGTTAAAGGATGAAAAATTAATCACAAGAGTAGCCGATATCAGCAATGCTGCGTACTAATCTTGGTCAAAAATCGTTCTAATTCCATATAAAGAAATAGTGATGAACCCATCCATCACTATGATGCGATCCGTGCAGATAGATATCTCGGAGTTGCTTAAATTGTAAATAACAGCAACAATGAGATTGAGGGTCTGCAAAGGATAGCGATAATAGGCAATGATAACAAAAAAAATTTGAAAGAATATTAACTTTCATCAATTTTTTGTACCTTCAGTTGAAATGTTCAACTATTTTTTAGTGAGAGAGCGGTATGAGTAATAAAGTCGGATTGATCCATAGCCTGAAAGATGGCCAAAGTTACATGGAGATCTGGCCAGTTCGTAAAGAGCTGGGTGCCATATTTCCTGAGCAACGTATTATCAAAGCGACTCGTTTTGGCATTAAAGTTATGCCAGCTGTCGCTGCTATCAGTGTTCTCACTCAAATGGCGTTCAACAATTACAACGCGTTACCTCAATCTATTGTAGTAGCCCTGTTCGCTATCAGCTTGCCTTTGCAAGGTATCTGGTGGCTTGGTGCTCGTTCAAACACCAAATTACCGCCATCATTGGCTTCTTGGTATCGCGAACTTCATCAAAAAATCGTGGAAACAGGCTTTGCCTTAGAGCCAGTTAAAGCGCGACCTCGTTATAAAGAGCTCGCAATAATTTTGAATCGTGCTTTCCGCCAGCTTGATAAGTCCTCACTAGAGCGCTGGTTCTAACTCATTTTAGCGTTCAACAATTTTTAAATGGAGTGTGCAATTGCCACTCCATTTTTTGTTTTGTCTATATCCTCATCGCGCAGTATGCGCAGTGGGACTAAGCCTTTAGCCCGCAACCATCCTCTAGCTACGTTTGAGTGTATTACATTGTTGCGTAATAGAATGCGATCTTGCGATCACAAATGTTGCCTTAGTGTTAAATGTTTCTTTTCTTTACTAAGACTTAGTAGTAATAATAAAAATAAGATGCACAAGAAGTGCACAGATACGCAAACACAACATCACGCCTTCTCACATTTGATCTCATGAGTACCCACATATTGCTGAAGCTCGTGAAACAAGGACGAAGACACATCAAGGAGTTATGATGAAAACGAAACGTTTATTAGCCACTGCCGTTCTATCCGCTACTGCTATTCTTTCTTCCACCCATGTATTTGCTAATACCGCAACAGTTGCGGTTTCTCAGATCGTTGAGCATCCAGCTTTGGATGCCACTCGCCAAGGTTTGCTAGATGGATTGAAAGCAAAAGGCTATGAAGAGGGTAAAAACCTAGAATTCGACTATAAAACAGCACAAGGTAACCCTGCAATTGCGGTACAAATTGCGCGTCAATACGTGGGAGAGAGCCCAGACGTGCTAGTCGGTATTGCAACGCCGTCAGCGCAGGCACTGGTTTCTGCGACTCGTACGATTCCTGTTGTGTTTACTGCGGTGACTGACCCGGTAGGAGCCAAGTTGGTTAAATCTATGAAGCAGCCGGGCAAAAACGTAACAGGTTTATCAGACCTGTCTCCAGTGGCTCAGCACGTTGAGCTCATTCAAGAAATCCTTCCTCAAGTCAAAAGCATTGGTGTCGTCTTCAACCCTGGCGAGGCGAATGCGGTGACGCTGGTTAATCTTCTAAAAGAAAGTGCAGAGGCGAAAGGCATTAAAGTGGTGGAAGCCACTGCTTTGAAAAGTGCCGATGTTCAATCTGCTACGCAAGCCATCGCAGCAAAATCAGACATCCTTTACGCGCCTACGGATAACACTGTAGCGAGTGCGATCGAAGGCATGATTGTCGCGGCGAACCAAGCGAAAAAGCCAGTCTTTGGCGGTGCAACATCTTATGTTGAAAAAGGTGCGATTGCTGGCCTTGGTTTTGACTACTACCAAGTCGGTGTGCAAACGGCAGATTACGTAGCAGCCATACTTGATGGTCAAGAGCCAGGAAAGCTGGATGTAAAAGTCGCAACGGGTTCGGATTTGGTCATCAATGAGAGCGCCGCTTCTAAGTTGGGCATCCAACTGCCGAGTTCTGTTGTTCAACGTGCGACTAGCATGCAGTAAATCACTTATCTTGAGGTAAAGACTCTTTCTCTCAGGCCCATTTGTCTCAGCATGAAAAATGGGCTCGTAAATCGTAAGTTTATGAGAGCAAGTTTTTTCTGAGTGGATTGCTCTCTTTACCTCGACCTAAGTTGAAAGTTGTAACGTCAGATCGCTGCTAGCGATCTGAACATGCAGAAAGGAGCAGTTATGTCTGCATTTGCTTTTTTTGGCGCGCTTGAGATCGGCTTGATTTATGGCTTGGTTGCTTTGGGCGTCTATCTTACGTTTCGTGTTCTTGATTTTCCTGACTTAAGTGTTGATGGTAGTTTCCCTATGGGAGCCGCGGTTGCTGCGACAGCTATCGTTGCAGGCATCAACCCTTGGATTGCAACCGGTATGGCGATTATTGCTGGTGGCATGACAGGCTGGGTCACCGCATTTCTCGCTGTACGCTGTGGAATTTTGCATCTCTTAGCGTCCATCCTCACTATGATTGCCGCGTTTTCTATCAACATTCGTATCATGGGCAAACCCAATATGGCTCTTTTGGGTGAAGACACCATTCTCACTCCTTTTGAATCGATGGGCGATGCGATGTTTATTCGTCCGTTAGTCGTAGGCGTACTGGTTCTCATCTCTGCCTTTTTGGTGGTGCGATTGCTAAATAGCGACTTCGGCTTGGGCCTTCGAGCGACGGGTGTGAATGGCCGAATGGTGTCTGCGCAAGGCGCAAGCACAGGGTTCTACACCTATTTTTGTTTGGCGCTGTCGAATGGATTTGTTGGCTTCGCTGGTGCGCTATTTGCGCAAACCAACAGCTTTGCTGACGTAACATCAGGCGTTGGTACCATCGTGGTCGGCTTGGCTGCGGTTATTTTGGGTCAAACGCTCATTCCAGGTCGCAAAATTTGGGTTGCCGTTTGCGCCGTTATTTTGGGCTCGGTGTTGTATCGACTAGCCGTCGCTTTTGCGTTGAGTTCTGGCATGTTTGGCCTTCAGGCCTCGGATCTCAACCTCGTGACCGCAGTGTTGGTTGCGGTAGCGCTCATTGCGCCTAAGCTCAAGCAAAGTATGAAAGCCAAACAACGCGTAACGACTGCGAAACAAGCGGCATCTAAAAATGGTTCTGGGGAGGCGTTATGATTGAACTTAACAACATCCAAGTGACGTTCAACCCTGGTACGATTTTGGAAAATCGCGCGTTGAAAGGGGTATCGTTAGAAGTACCAGAGCACCAATTTCTAACCGTAATCGGGTCTAACGGTGCGGGTAAATCGACATTGCTCGGAGCGGTGACGGGTGAGACACCAATGATTGGTGGTCAAGTGATCATTGACGGCAAAGATGTCACCAAGCAGACGGTTGCCCAGCGCGCTACTCAATGCGCTCGAGTGTTTCAGGACCCGTTAGCTGGAACGTGTGGTGAGCTAACCATTGAAGAAAACATGGCTCTAGCGTACATGCGAGGTAAAAAACGTGGCTGGGGGCTGGCGCTGTCTGCCAAACGTCGCAAGTTGTTCCAAGAACGCATCAGTATTTTGGGGTTAGGTTTGGAAGACCGATTAGGTGACAGTATTGGTTTGTTGTCTGGTGGACAACGACAAGCCGTGAGCCTAGTGATGGCGACGTTATCGGAGAGTAAGTTATTGCTGCTTGATGAACATACGGCCGCGCTTGACCCACGTATGGCGGCTTTTGTCATCGATTTAACCAAGCGTATCGTCAATGAGTTTGATTTGACGGTGATGATGGTAACGCACTCGATGAAAGACGCGCTCGCTTGTGGTGACAGAACCGTCATGCTCCACCAAGGAGAAATCGTTCTGGATGTCGCTGGAGAACAGCGCGCCAATATGCAAGTGCCTGATTTACTAGACATGTTCTCTAAAGTTCGAGGTGAAGAACTTTCGGATGACAGTTTATTGCTCAATTAAATAGCATGTCTGATTCGTTACGCGTTTCTTCGACATAGTCAGAGCCGCGACTACGCCTACCAAGTGTGATCCTCCTTGAGAAAATAGGTAAAGCTCCGAATTTCCAAGGAGGATTTTTTGTCTCTCATTCTTTAATAAAATAGTGGCATATCCACCTATTAAAGAGTGCTTATTATGTCTTTGCCATTTCTCTTTCATAGCCAGACGGTTGATGGTTTAGCCTTCGATGGTAAACGCGTGAAGGTCTGTCTAAAAACAGAAGCGTTAACATTTGATGCTGTTTATGTGCGTATTGAGCCAGACAACGAAGAATACCTTGTCGCCATGGAGCAATGCGGCAGAGCTGGAGAGTTACTGCTGTGGGAAGTATCGTTCGAGCCGAATAGAGATCGAGACATCACCCACTATGTATTTAAAGTCGTTAGAAATGGTCAGCAATATTGGCTAGACGCACGTGGAGTGCAAAAACGTATTCCGCCCAAAGAATTTCATTTCAAATTGAATGTAAACCATCAACCGCCAAAGTGGGTTCAAGAACAAGTTTTCTATCAGATTTTTCCTGATCGTTTTGCCGCGAGTCAAAGTGAGTCTGCGATTCGTGAAGCGTACTGCGAGTACGATCCTGATGCTGTGATTAAAATGTGGGGAGAACCAGTAGGGAATCACCAAAACTCTGGGGCACGTGAGTTCTTCGGTGGTGATCTAAAAGGCGTTGAGCAAAAGCTTGGATACCTTGAACAATTGGGTGTGACCGCATTGTACTTCAATCCGATTTTTTCCTCGCCAAGTAACCATAAGTACGACACCACGGATTATTTCACGATTGATCCTATGTTCGGCACTAACGAGCATTTTGCGTCATTGTGCGAAAAAATCCGCAGCAAAAACATGAAGATCGTATTGGATGCAGTCTTTAACCATACTTCTGTGCATCACCCTTGGTTTGATATTCAGCAGAAAGGGAAAGGCGCGTACGGGAATCCTCAATCCGATTTTCGCGACTATTACTTCTTTGATGGGGAGAGTAATCACTATATTGGCTGGAAAGGTATCGACAATCTGCCGGTATTGAATTTTGAGAATCACGAAGTCAGAGAATATATCTACCAAGGTGAGGCGTCGGTTATCAAACATTGGCTGAAGCCACCATATTCCGTGGATGGCTGGCGTTTTGATGTCATTCATATGCTAGGTGAAGGGGAGGGGGCGAAAAATAATGCTCACTACGTGAAAGCATTTCGCCAAGCGACCAAATCAGTTAATCCGAATGCTTATGTGTTAGGTGAGCATTTTTTTGAGGCGACTCAATGGTTGCAAGGGGAGCAAGAAGACGGCGCGATGAACTACTACGGTTTTGCCCACCCTGTTCGAGCGTTTATTGCGCATCAAGACATCACGTACGACCCAATCGATATAGATGGTTTTGAGTTCAAAGCGTGGTTAGATGAAGCCAGAGCAAAAGTTCCTTTTGCCAATCAGCTCTCACAACTCAATCAACTCGATAGCCATGACACGGCGCGTTTTCTCACCTTGGTGAATGGGGATGAGAAAAAAATGAAAATCGCGTTGGCCTTACTCATGACTTATGTCGGCGCACCATGCATTTATTATGGTAGTGAAGTCGGTCTTGAGGGAAGCTTTGACCCAGATAACAGACGTTGTTTCCCTTGGCATTTAGTTCAGGGTTCTCCTTGGCTCCATCTGTACCAACAGTGGATTGAAATTCGCAAACAGTTCAAAGCCCTACAATCTGGCAGCATGCAATGGCTTTATTGTGACGAAAGGGCATTTGCTTATGCAAGACAGCTTGGTGAAGAGACGCTCATTGTTGCAGTCAATATTGGTCTACAAGAAAGCACGATTGACCTACCATTGTGGCAGTTAGGCTTGAATGCGAAACACTTGCATCAATTATTAGATAAGTGTGAAATAATTGATTATGAAGGTCATGTTTCTGTCAATATGGCAGCATTAAGTATCAATTTGTGGCAAGTGAAGTGACACCGCATTCTATATTTATTAAAATTTGTGAATATGTTCATTAATAACTATAAACAGCCTCTTTAAGCCGATGCATATGAGAGGCGAACACTTAAACAATGGTACTCAATGGTTAACCAAAGGCGATTTAGCCTCTCATTTGTTGTTTTCTTTCCTTTAGTTCTATTCATTGTGGTAATGCTCGTTACTACAAAAAACTACTACGATGCAGTCAATCGCTATATTGATACTGAATATTCGCGTATCGATAGAGCGTTAACTCGTGGTATCAAAGTCTTAACTGCACTGGACTACAGCTTTACCAACTATTCAAACTTCGCGAACCCTCTTTCTGAAGAGCATAACTCTATTGTGAAAGGCGATATCTGCTATATATGGCCGATAGATGTTTTGCTATTGGAGAACGTTTACAGCGATGGACTGCCAGCGGTTGATGTTGACTACATGATCGTCGGCGAAAAAAGCTTGTGTCAGGCAGGGACGAAAATCAACAAACTGGCAGAACAAAAAGCAGGCTTTGCCCCTTCTTTGTCCTTCCTTCATGATATTGAATCCCACATTGTTGGTATCCATTACATCGATAAACGTGGTTATGTGATTTCGTCGCCCGATAAGTACGCGAAGAATTTTACTAAAGAGCTTTGGTCAACGTTAAAGGCGAGGCCATTCTGGCAAAAAACCGCGCAAGATAAGGTCAACATTACATTGGCTGGGCCTGGGCCGATGCTTGATTCCATGGAAGGACAAATCATCAGTTTAACAGTGCCAATTTACGAAAAAGGCGTCCACCAAGGGGTGCTCTCGATTGATTTTGATGTCGATGCGCTGCTCACGACTTCTGAAAACCTTGTCGGGAAGCTGCACTTAGTTTCCAATTTCCAAACGATTCCTGAAGATGCCGTGCGGATCAAGCCCATTGAAAAAGAGCGCTTGAGTGCCAATCACAGTATTTATTACGAATATAACTTATGGAGCGAGATTAAGAATTTAACGTTCTTTGAAAAGTACAGCATCATGGTCGCGGTCTTTATTTACGTATTGAGTACCGTAGTACTGTTTTATGTCAACATGCACACCGAACGTCGCTACTTTAAAGATCTTGCTGCAAGAGACCCAATGACAGGGCTGCTCAACCGCAGAGGAATGCAGGCCGTTTGGCGTAATAAAATGACGAAGAAGAACGTGGCATTGGCTGTGTTCGATATCGATAACTTTAAGACTATCAATGATACTTACGGCCATGACGTAGGTGACTCTGCGATTCAACTGGTCGCGAAGTGCATCCGAGACAACATTCGTCACAGTGACGTCGCATCTCGCTTTGGTGGCGAAGAGTTTATTCTCGCGATATACGATGAAGATATTGAAGGGATGAAGCACATTCTCGAACGAGTCAAAAAAGCGATTGATGAACGATCACGACGAGTCACGAAGAATGGATTTACCGTGTCGGGTGGTGTGGTCTTTAGCTCTGCAAGCAAAGCGGAAAGCTTTGATGAACTGTTCAAGGCGGCTGATGAGAAGCTCTATGAAGCGAAAAGTACCGGAAAGAACAAGATTTGTTATTAGTTCGAGGCGCGCTTGCTAAAAAGCAGTCTGACCAATAGCTAAAAGGGCGATAATATCGCCCTTTTAGCTATTTGTCGTTCAACCATCACGCACAATTCGTGCATGTGGAGTGCTTAAGCCACTTGGCTTTGACGCGATTGGAGTTCATCTCGGTAGCGCTGGATGTGCTCAACAATCGGTGCTGCTTTATTAAATGTTCGGATTTCGCGGAATAATTCGTTAGCCTCTGGGTAAGATTGGCGCAGGTAAGCGAACCATTGCTTCACGCGGTTTGGATAGTACAAACCTTTATCACCCTTCATTTCAAACTTTGAGTAGTAGATCAGCAGGTCGACCACATCAGACCAAACCATTGGCGTGTGGTTGTGTTTTACCATGTTACCTAGGTTAGGAATGTTGAACGCACCGCGGCACACCATCAGAGAGTCGACACCAGTGGTTTCAATGCAGCGTTGACCATCTTCGAAATTCCAGATTTCACCATTGGCAATCAAAGGGATGGAGAATCGCTCGCGAATTTTATTGATGTATTCCCACTTGATTTCAGATGCTTTATAACCGCCTTGCTTAGTACGTGCGTGAACGGTCAGTTCATTCGCTCCCGCAGATTGAATCGCATCCACGATTTCAAAACAGTCTTCAGGGTTTTCCCAGCCCAGACGAATTTTTGCGGAGACAGGGATATTCGCAGGCACTGCGTCACGGCATGCTTTTACCACGCTATGAATCAACTCAGGATGCTGCAATAGCGCCGCACCTCCTTTGCTTTTGTTGACCATTTTTGCTGGGCAACCAAAATTTAGGTCGATGCCGCGCGCGCCAAGCTCTGCTGCTCGGATTGCGTTTTCCGCCATCCAGTGTGGCTCTTGACCTAGTAGTTGAACATGTACAGGCACACCAGAAGTGGTCTGAGAGCCTTGCATAAGCTCCGGACATAAGCGATGAAAGACATGGTCTGGCAGGACTTGATCGATCACTCGAACGAACTCCGTCACACACAGATCATAGTCGTTTATTTCGGTCAGGATTTGGCGCATCAAATGGTCTAAAACGCCTTCCATTGGGCCTAATACAACTCGCATAGTTTGCCTAATACAGTTTGGTGATAAAAAGGAGGGCGATTGTAGCGATGTCGGCTAAGTTTGTCATTAAAAGACTCGGCGCTGGTGCCAACTGGCATCTCACTTGTATTGGAGTATAATGCCGCCAAATTCATGGGAAACCAGATGTCATGCAATACACTTTGATTGAAAAAGGTGAAGTTCAACTTGATGAATCTTCGCTATTTATTGAAGGTGCGGTACTTGCCGCAAACCTAACCACAAAACCTTTGGCGCCAGAGGCCTGGCTTGAGCCGTTATTTGGTGAAGGTTTTAAATCGATTCAGCCAGCGGTCGAAGAGCAAATTCACAAGCAACATAACCGTATTTTACGTAATGAGTATTCAGCTCTAGAGCTAACTGGAAAAGATCCTGAGCAGTTAGCCGATTTTGCTGAAGGTTTCATGTCGGTTTGGCCTTTGATTGAAGAGCAGTGGCAAGAGGTTGAGCTAAATGATGGTTTACAACGTATGCTGCAAGCGCTGCTTACCACAATGATGCTAGCCATTGATGAAGAGTCTACTCAGCAACATATGCGTGACTCGGGCATTGAAACACCGCCAGCGTTAACAGACCTTGTTGATCAACTTGATTTGATGTTAGTTGAAGTCGCATTGGGTGCAGATGAACTAATGGTTGGCAATAAATCTCAAAGCTTAAACCCGTTTAAAGATGTGGGGCGTAACGATCCATGCCCTTGTGAGAGCGGTAAAAAGTTCAAACAATGTTGTGGTAAGTAACACTATAAAAGCGAGTTACTGAATCGGACCCAATAAAAAGCCGACCGTAAGGTCGGCTTTTTCTCATCTATATTTTTATACGTCTTAACGAATTGGATTCTTACGTTTCACCGGAAAGAACTGTGCAATCACGATCAACGCCAAAGCGACCAAGTTACCAGCGAAGATAACCTCCAACCATTGTGGCATCGATAAGTCGAAGAACTGCCAAACAATTTTTGAACAATCGCCATACGCTTCAAACATCCAAGGAACCCATTGGTTTAACGGAGCCCAACTTGGGAAGGTGACAAAAAGATCACAAGTTGCAAATGGTGATGGATTGAACTGGTAATCAACATGCTGCATTGCAAGCATCAATCCTTTGTACGAGCTTAATCCCCAACCAATAAGCCCTAACCAGCGGAATAGTGCGTTGTTCGGTGCGATAAGTCCGATGATAGCTGCACCGCCAATACCCATCATTGCCACACGCTCATAAATACACATTACACATGGTGCAAGCATCATTACGTGTTGGAAGTAGAGTGCGCAGGCTTCAAAAAATATGATGAACAAAAGAAGAAGCAACCACGATACGCGTCCCTTCGAAAATTGGTTAAGTGATGAAAAAATAGTCACGGTTTCAATCCTGTCTGAAATAGAAAAAAGCTCTGAATACTCAGAGCTTTTTATCGTGTATAAGTTTCCTAATCAACTCAAATTTTAGTGTCCGCCAGACACAACTGGAGTCAGATCACCGGTATGAGGTGCAATCCAGCCCGCATCGTAGAAAGACGCTGTTGCTGGCTCTAGGAAGAACATGATGCCCATCAGACCTACAATCGCCAAAACGACAGTGTATGGCAATGCCATCACTACCATTCGACCGTAAGACAGACGAATTAACGGTGCTAGCGCAGACGTTAGTAGGAATAGGAAAGCGGCTTGACCGTTTGGCGTTGCAACAGAAGGTAAGTTTGTACCGGTGTTGATTGCAACTGCTAGCAGGTCGAACTGTTCACGCGTGATCAAGCCTTCCATAAGGGCTGATTTCACTTCGTTGATGTATACCGTACCTACGAATACGTTGTCTGAAACCATCGATAACAAACCGTTCGCAACGTAGAAGAGGGCAAGCTGTGTGCCTTTGTCTTCAACGGCTAACACGGCGTCAATAACAGGTTTAAATAGCTCTTGGTCAATGATTACTGCAACGATCGAGAAGAAAACCGCGAGTAGCGCAGTGAAAGGTAGAGCCTCTTCAAATGCTTTGCCCATTGAGTGCTCTTCAATGACACCAGTAAATGACGTTGCTAGGATAATGACAGACAGACCAATCAGGCCAACGGCTGCTAAGTGAAGCGCTAACGCGACAATCAGCCAAACGGCGATAATACCTTGTACCCACAGTTTTGCGACGTCTTGGTTTGTACGTGTCTTACGTTCTTCGCGGTCAAAGTCCACAAGGATTTGACGTACGTTATCAGGCAGTTGTGCGCCGTAACCAAATACTTTTAGCTTCTCAACCAATGCACAGGTAATAAGACCACAGATAAATACTGGTAACGTCACAGGAGACATACGGATTAGGAATTCACCAAATAACCAACCCGCTTGGTCTGCAATGATAAGGTTTTGAGGTTCACCAACCATCGTTGTTACGCCGCCCAGAGCGGTACCCACACCAGCGTGCATAAGCAGCGAACGTAGGAATGCACGATAGTTTTCAAGGTCATCACGAGTCAGTTCTGTGATGGTGTCGTCTTGAGTATGGTCGTGATCGCCAATTGGGTTACCTGAAGCAACTTTGTGGTAAATCGAGTAGAAACCAACTGCTACGCTGATGACAACAGCGATTACTGTCAACGCATCTAAGAATGCTGACAAAAACGCGGCTGCGAAACAGAATGCAAGCGAAAGCAGAGTTTTTGAACGAATACCAAGCAGGATTTTGGTGAAGATGAACAGCAGAAGCTGTTTCATGAAGTAGATACCCGCAACCATGAATACTAAAAGTAGTAATACTTCTATATTCGCAACCAACTCATGTTTTACTTGCGCTGGGCTGGTCATGCCAATAGCAATAGCTTCAATTGCAAGTAAACCACCAGGTTGTAATGGGTAGCATTTTAAAGCCATTGCAAGCGTGAAAATAAATTCCGCGACAAGCAACCACCCAGCAACAAATGGATTTATTAGGAAGAAAACAATCGGGTTAATAATAAGGAAGGCTATAATGGCAACTTTGTACCAATCAGGCGCTTTACCAAGGAAATTCTTGATAAAAGCGTTTCCGAGCGATATCGGCATGATAATTCTCTTTATAACAATATTATGAATAGACACTACAATTAGCGCTCAAGTATCTGTTTGTTAGACTTATTAACTAGTCTTTTAAAACAATAACTTAGTAAAACAACAATCCTTTGTTTTATTGTAGTTTTGCCAAGTTACTTCCCCTGAACTCAAGCACCGCTCACTTTCGATCGCAAACTCTACACTCCGGCTTTTATTAGTCAATAACAAAACGTAATGCTTCCGACTAAAACTACTTTTTAAGTGTAATAACGCGATCAAAACGGCGTTACTATATCATGGAAAGCTTGAAAAAATCCCCTTGGATTTTAAATGACGCCAAGTGACGAGAAAAGATCAATTAAAAAGGAATATTAACCAGAGAATACAAATTTATTTTGCATATTATAAACATAAAAATGTGACGTACTTGTCGTTATTTTTTCTCTATTTGTGTTCGGTTTCTTTTTTATAAAATACAAATTTTACGGCTTTGAACTGCTTCACTAAGTATCTTAAATTCAGCGAACGTGTAGAGTATTAACTCTATATTGAGGGATCGTTTCAATAATTGATCGTAAATTTTCTCAAATCGTTAAGTAGTGGTATGATGAGTAGTATCGACCCTCAGAAATCAATATTGGATAAAAAGTAGAATGGTCATTAAGGCGAAAAGCCCTGCGGGATTCGCAGAAAAATATATTATCGAGAGCATTTGGAACGGCCGTTTTCCTCCTGGCTCAATTTTACCTGCTGAGCGCGAGCTGTCCGAACTGATTGGTGTTACTCGAACGACTTTACGAGAGGTTCTTCAACGACTAGCACGTGATGGATGGTTGACTATCCAACACGGTAAACCAACAAAAGTTAACCAATTTATGGAGACATCTGGTCTGCATATCTTGGATACGTTGATGACGCTAGACGTCGATAATGCAACAAATATTGTAGAAGATTTGCTTGCGGCACGTACCAACATCAGCCCTATCTTTATGCGTTATGCATTCAAGGCGAACAAAGAAAACTCTGAGCGTACAATCAAGAACGTAATTGAGTCTTGTGAAGCGCTTGTGAATGCATCATCTTGGGATGATTTTATTGCCTCTTCTCCGTATGCGGATAAGGTGCTTCAAAGCGTTAAAGAAGACAACGAAAAAGATGAAGCAAAGCGTCAGGAAATCTTGATCGCGAAAACATTTAACTTTTACGATTACATGTTGTTCCAACGCTTGGCATTCCACTCTGGTAACCAAATCTACGGTTTGATTTTCAATGGCTTGAAGAAGCTGTATGACCGAGTTGGCAGTTACTACTTCTCTAACCCGGCCTCACGTGATTTGGCGCTAAGATTCTATCGTCAACTGCTAGAAACTTGTGAAACGGGCCAGCGTGAACAATTGCCAGTTGTAATTCGCCACTACGGTATGGAAAGTGCTCAAATCTGGAACGAGATGAAAAAGCAACTACCAACCAACTTCACTGAAGATGATAGTTAAGCATTGAGTGAGCAAAGTTAGAAAAAACCGTAGGCAATGCCTGCGGTTTTTTATTGCTCGTTACTTACGGCTTTTGATCTAGTTCCTCATGCAATTATGTCGAAAAATGAGTTTTTCAGGCTAATGAGAGTCTGGGCAAAGGCAAATACAGTGTTTCGACAATATCTGATAGCACGTGATCATAGGTATTGAAAATCGTCAGTGACAGATCTGAGGTGATGCCATAAAGTTCTTCTTCTGTTAGTCCGGTGTGTTTTCCTTCGACATAGTCGTTTAACGCTTGTGTCGAACGTACGGAGATCGGCGCTGCGATAGTCAATGGTGCTATTACCGCTAACTGATTCAGTTTACGTGTCATTACAGATGCGTAGTTCTTTACTCGAACGCTTCCTCCTTGTTCGTTTAAGTCTTGAATGCTAATACGAAGTTGAGTCAAGGTTTCGAGGCTATCGATAATGGTTTGCCAATTCATGTGGTACTCATCATGCAACTCATCTCGTTGCTCAACTGCTAGCCACGCAATAGTGACTTCATCCATTAAGAACAAACAATGTCGAATCAGCTTTCCGTGCTCCATTTGATTTCTCGCGATGCTGTTTTCCTGCCATTGTTCTAGCAACTTACTGACTTTTATCTGTAACACACGATACATGGGTTTATTTTCAAAGCGCGATGTTTCCAACAAAAGGTGCAGCTTGTTGTTGAGAGCATGATGGATCTCTTCTATTTCTCGCTCATAGTTTTGTTGGGATTGAAGGGAGTAATGTGTGATTGCTCGATGACGTCTAAGCAAGTTAACGACATCGCGAAGTAGGGTAAGCAACTGATACTTTCGTGCATGTTGCTGTTCGCGTTTTGTGGAAAGGTGGTAAATGCCGGCTAATATGGCGACGGATAATAACGTTGAAATCAAAACAAACATAACCAACTCCTTGTTAGTGTTTGGACCTAGCAAGAAGAAATTTGCAGTTTTGATGCCAATTAAAATTACTTTAAAAACAAATGGTTAAATTTTAAACCTAAATGTTTTGCGCGTTATTGGTGCAGAAGCTCCCCAATAATGTGAATTTGATCAAAAAAATCCCCGCCGAGAGGGGCGGGGATTGAACTCATTTCAAGCGTAACGTAAGGGAATTACATTACACGCATGCCAGGCTGAGCGCCTTCGTGTGGCTCAAGAATCCATAGGTCGCTACCACCAGGGCCTGCCGCTAGGATCATGCCTTCAGACATACCGAATTTCATCTTACGAGGTTTTAGGTTCGCTACCATTACGGTTAGCTTGCCTTCTAGCTCTTCAGGTTTGTAGGCTGATTTGATGCCAGAGAAAACTTGACGAGTTTCACCACCGATGTCCAGTTGGAACTTAAGTAGTTTGTTTGCTTTAGGCACTTCTTCACAAGAGATGATGCGAGCGATGCGCAAATCCACTTGAGCAAAAGTATCAAACTCAATCTCGTCCGCGATTGGGTCTTTGCTTAGCTTAGTTTCTGTTTTAGCCGCTTCAGCTTTCTCTTTCGCTGCCATTTCTGCTGCAGCGTCTTCTTTCGATGCTTCGATCATCGCTTCGATGTTCTTTGGATCGATACGGTTGAATAGCGCTTTGAACTTAGTGATTTCGTGGCCAGTGAGTGGCTGAGCAATGCCTTCCCAAGTTAGCTCTTGGTTTAGGAATGCTTCAGTACGTGCAGCAAGAGCTGGCATTACTGGTTTCAAGTAAGTCATTAGTACGCGGAACAGGTTGATACCTACAGAACAGATTTCTTGTAGTTCCTGATCTTTGCCTTCTTCTTTCGCTACAACCCAAGGGGCTTTCTCGTCAACGTATTGGTTTGCTTTATCCGCAAGTGCCGTGATTTCACGGATAGCACGGCCAAATTCGCGAGCTTCAAAAAGCTCTGCGATACGGTCAGCCGCTGCCACGAATTCGTTGTAAAGCTCTGGTTCAGCGAAGTTGTCAGACAGTTTGCCTTCGAAACGTTTAGCGATGAAGCCTGCGTTACGAGATGCTAGGTTAACGATCTTGTTGACTACGTCAGCGTTAACGCGCTGAGTGAAGTCTTCAAGGTTAAGATCTAGATCGTCAATACGGCTGTTTAGTTTCGCTGCGTAGTAGTAACGTAGACATTCTGGGTCTAGGTGATCGAGGTACGTGCTTGCTTTCACGAATGTACCTTTCGACTTAGACATTTTCGCGCCGTTTACCGTTACGTAGCCGTGTACGAACACGTTGTTTGGTTTACGGAAGCCAGAACCTTCAAGCATTGCAGGCCAGAATAAGCTGTGGAAGTACACGATGTCTTTACCGATGAAGTGGTAAAGTTCAGTTTTACTGTCTTTGTTCCAGTATTCATCGAAGTCTAGATCGTCACGTTTGTTACATAGGTTTTTGAATGAGCCCATGTAGCCAATAGGTGCATCTAGCCATACGTAGAAGAACTTGTCTTTTTCGCCTGGGATTTCGAAGCCAAAGTAAGGTGCGTCACGCGAGATATCCCATTGTTGCAGACCAGATTCAAACCACTCTTGCATCTTGTTCGCGGTTTCTGATTGCAGAGAACCAGAGCGAGTCCACTCTTTTAGCATGCTTTCAAATTGAGGCAGGTCAAAGAAGAAGTGCTCAGAATCTTTCATTACTGGCGTCGCACCAGAAACGGCAGATTTAGGATTGATCAGTTCTGTCGGGCTGTAAGTCTCGCCACAGTTGTCACAGTTATCACCGTACTGATCTTCAGACTTACACTTAGGACATGTACCTTTTACGAAACGATCCGGTAGGAACATCTCCTTTTCAGGGTCGAAAAGCTGAGAGATAGTACGGCTAGAGATAAAGCCGTTTTTCTTTAGCTCTAGGTAAATGTGAGATGCCAGTTCGCGGTTCTCTTCTGAGTGCGTGCTGTGGTAGTTATCAAAGCTGATATCAAAGCCAGCGAAGTCTTTTTGGTGCTCTTCGCTAACAGCGGCAATCATCTCTTCTGGAGTAATACCCATCTGTTGCGCTTTAAGCATGATTGGCGTGCCGTGAGCATCGTCAGCACAGATGAAGTTTACAGTGTTGCCGCGTAGGCGTTGGTAACGAACCCAAATGTCCGCTTGGATATGCTCAAGCATATGGCCAAGGTGGATCGAACCGTTAGCGTACGGAAGGGCACAAGTTACCAGCAGTTTCCTTGAAGGAAGGTGTCTTGGATCGTTTGCCATACTTAATATTCGCTTTTCTTGATAGGTATAAAAAAATTTTGATGGATAATACTACCCCATGAACTCACTAACTCCAAGGTGTCAAACCGCGGAATGCCTTAGTTTTTTTAGGGTTCTGGTTATGTCGGGTCGGTGGTAGCATGGTACTCAAAAGGAGGACTTATGCATCAGTTCACTTCAAAACAAGATTTTTGTCATTGGTTTAATCAATTTCAACATCCACAGTTAGTGGAAAACTGGGCCGATATTCACGGCGTTGTCACCATCACCGCTCAAGGTGAGGTGAAGATTACATTGCCATTTGCTAGTAATGAGCTTCAGCGCACATTGCAAGAATGGATTCAACAACAGCAAGCATCCAAAGCTGTAGCCGCGTTTCCGTATCACATTGAACTCGGCGTAAAAGCACTAGAAACGCAGGTTTCTAATGCGGTGAAAGGTGTGAAGAATATCATTGCGGTGAGCTCTGCAAAGGGTGGGGTGGGCAAATCCACAACAGCCGTTAACTTAGCCTTGGCTATCGCGCAGTCGGGAGCGAAGGTTGGCCTATTGGATGCCGATATATACGGTCCATCGGTTCCGATGATGCTCGGCCAGGAAGATGCGAAACCAGAAGTTCGTGATGGCAAATGGATGGAGCCTATTTTTGCTCACGGCATCTATACTCATTCTATTGGCTATTTAGTTAATAAATCTGAAGCAGCGATCTGGCGTGGCCCTATGGCATCGAAAGCGTTAGCTCAGCTATTGAATGAAACCGATTGGCCAGAGCTGGATTACCTCGTGATAGACATGCCTCCAGGCACGGGTGATATCCAGTTGACGTTGTCACAACAAATTCCTGTTACCGGCACGGTTTTGGTGACGACGCCACAAGATTTAGCGTTGGCAGACGCGCGCAAAGGCGCAGCAATGTTTAACAAAGTCAATGTGCCAGTAGTAGGTGTGGTCGAAAATATGAGTTACCACATTTGTAGCCAATGTGGCGCGACTGAACACATCTTTGGTATGGGTGGCGCGGAGAAAATGTCTCAAGAGTTTGGCTTAGCGCTATTGGGCCAAATTCCGTTGCATATTTCTATGCGAGAAGACATTGATGCTGGTGTGCCAACCGTTGCGAGACGACCTGACAGTGAGCATTCAGGCTACTACAAACAGCTTGCAGATCGAGTGTGTAGCACAATGTTTTGGCAAGGCAAAGCGAAACCAGATGCAATCAGTTTTACAATGGTAAACTGAGGTTGGTGGTTGAAAGTTGCACATTTTAACGTTTGCCTGGAGGTTAATCCTCTGGGCAGGCAGAAACTTATGACTAAACTCTAATTCCAGCTAGTAACTACGGGGTGAACTCCCTATAATCAGGCAGTTTATCTTTTTATGTGACTAGAAATCATCATCGGGTGCAAACTAATGTCTGATAATAATCAATGCGTCATCGTAGGTATTGCTGGCGCTTCTGCTTCTGGAAAAAGTCTGATCGCGAGCACAATTTACAATGAGCTTCGCGCGAAAGTAGGCGATCATCAAATCGGTGTCATCACGGAAGATTGCTACTACAACGACCAAAGCCACCTAAGCATGGAAGAGCGAGTAAAGACGAACTACGATCACCCGAGTGCGTTGGACCACGACCTATTGTGCGAGCACCTAGAGAAGCTTGTACGTGGTGAGGCCGTGGAAGTGCCTGAGTACAGCTACACAGAGCACACAAGAACAAGTAACACCACCACAATGACCCCTAAAAAGGTAATCATTTTAGAAGGTATCCTTCTTCTTACTGACCCTCGTCTTCGTGACCTGATGCACGCGACTGTATTTATGGATACGCCTCTGGATATCTGCCTACTTCGCCGTGTTAAGCGTGACGTTGAAGAGCGTGGCCGTACAATGGAATCCGTTCTTAAGCAATATCAGCAAACTGTTCGTCCGATGTTCATGCAGTTTATCGAACCTTCTAAGCAATATGCGGACATCATCGTACCTCGTGGCGGTAAGAACCGTATCGCGATCGATGTACTAAAAGCTCACATTGCAAAACTTTTGAAAGCTTAAGTCTTTAGACGGCTATATCGCTTTATTTTTATGATAAGAAGTGGCACTTTAGGTGCCACTTCTTTTTTTGTTTTTAAATTAGTCAGTTGCATGTCAAAACCGGATGATTTTCACGCTTTTGTGGAACTCTCGGCGGTAAATCTAGTCTGCGCTTATAATTTTAAAAACACACGAGCAAGGAAAAACAAATGAAGAAACTGCTCTTAGTTCTCGTGATACCTGTTGTGGTATTTGTTGCTGCAATTTTAGCGTTAACTATTTTTGTCAATCCAAACCAATTTAAGCCACTGATTGTTGAGCAAGCTCAGAAACAAACAGGGTTAGAATTAGTGATTGAAGGGGATATCAGTTGGCAATTCTTCCCATCAATTGGTTTTGAATTGGGAAGAACCGAACTGCGTAACCCGCAAGGTTTTAGTCAGCCAAATCTTTTTAAAGTCGACACTGTCGGTGTTGATGTTTCTGTCACACCACTTTTTAGCAAACAACTTGAAATCGGTAACATTACTTTAGATGGTGCGGAGTTCTACGTTGAAACGAAGAAAGACGGCAGCAAGAACATTGATGCTTTAACGAAAGCGCAAACTCAACAAGCAGAGCAACCGAATGATACTGCACCAGATCAAAGTGGCGAATCGCAGTCTGCAGGCTCAGATTGGAGTATCAACCTGGCTGGTGTTACGGTTTCTAATGGCTCACTAGAAATTCAAGACAAGCAAGCCGGCAATTACACCAAGCTGTATGATGTATCGTTGAACCTTTCTGAATTTGCTTTTGACAGCTGGACGACAGCTGACTTTGGTATGAAAGGCGAGATGAATGACCAGAAGTTTACTGCAGAAGGTAAGGCTGACTTTAAACTGGCGAAAGGTCTTGCAAGTTATGCGTTGAAGAACATCAATGTTGATGCGACGTACACTGATCCAAACAACACTATTGAATCGGCAAAAATTGGCTTAGATACGTTTGAATTCGATAAAGTAAACAATCTTAGCTACGCGCTTCAAGGCAGTGCGGCTGGTATGAAGCTGGACATGCAAGGCGGAGGGCAGCTTACGGTTGACCAAGCGATTAGCAAAGTGTTGTTGAATAAGCTTACGCTGAAATCAAGCTTTGAAGGTGATGCTTTGCCACAATCACCAATGAAAGTTGATATGGTCTCTGATCTCTCATTTGACCTAAACAAAAGCCACCTTAGCTTTATTCTAGAGAAGTTAACCGCAAACGCGATTGCATTGGATGGTAAAGCCGATGTGACATTGGGAGACATTCCAAAAATACGTTTTGCCCTTCATAGCCCTAATATCGATTTAGATGAATTCTTAGGCTTGGATAAACAAGCACCAGCAAGCGAAAAGCCAGCATCTGGTGGTAAGAGTGCATCCGCGGGGCCTGAAGTTGAGCCGGATCTTTCAGCACTGAAAGCGCTGGATGTCAAAGGTGATATCACCATCGATAAGTTCAAAGCGGCTAACGCAAAAATGGAAGCGGTAAAAGCGAGCTTCACTGTCAATCGTGGTGTGTTTGACCTCACATCATTTAGCTCGAAGTTGTACCAAGGCACAATTTCAGCAACAGCAAGACTAGATGCACGTAAGACGCCAGCGACTTACAGCGTGAAAAAATCAATCAAAGGTGTGAAAGTTCAACCGCTACTGATTGATGTTGCTAACAACGACAAGTTAGAAGGTACGGGTAATATCGACGTGAATGTCCAAGGTAGCAGTTTGACGCCGACAGGTATCAAACAGAACCTTGCTGGTACGGTAGTGATTAACTTTGCTGATGGTGCGGTAAATGGCATCAACGTTGCTCAATTGATTCGTGAAAACTACGCGCGATTCAAAGGGCAAAAAGTTGAAAGTACCAACGAAGTGAAGAAAACAGACTTCAGTGCGATGACCGCGACGTTGAAACTAAACAAAGGTGTGGTATCAACGGACAACTTACATGCTCAATCACCGTTACTACGTGTGCGTGGTAAAGGCAGTGCAAACTACATCAATGAGACGGTAGACTTTACTATCAGTACTTCAATTGTGGGTACGCTAGAAGGCCAAGGTGGTAAAAACATCGATGAGCTGAAGGACATCACGATTCCAATCAATGTGTCTGGTAAGTGGGCGGACCCTAAATTCAAACTCGTATTCGATGATGTTCTTAAACAGAAAGCTCAGAAAGAAATTGACCGTGGCGTAGAGAAGCTAACGGACAAAATCAAAGACGAGAAAACCAAAGAAGCGGTCGATGGTCTGCTGAAGAACCTTTTCAACTAACCACGCGTTGAAAGTGAAAGTGAAAGGGTTGGCGTTGTGCCAACCCTTTTTTTATTGTGCTGCAAGCTTTACCAGTCGACGCCTTTCAGCGCTTTTACGCCAGATTCAAATGCGTGCTTTACATTCTTCACTTCAGAAACGGTATCGGCCATTTCAATTAGAGTGCGATGTGCACCACGACCAGTAATCACAACCGACTGCATTTTTGGGCGATTGTTTAACGCTTCGACCACTTCGTCCAAATCGATGTAACCGTAACTCACCATGTAAGTTAGCTCATCGAATAAGATGACATCAATAGAGACGTCTTGCAGCATACGCTTACATTCTTTCCAGACCAGTTGCGCTGCTTCGGTATCGGCGGTTTTGTTCTGCGTCTCCCAAGTAAAACCAGTCGCCATAACTTGGAATTCTACTCCCAATTTTTCTAGCAAGTTGCGCTCGCCGTTGTCCCAAGTGCCTTTGATAAATTGAGCCACTGAACACGTAAGGCCGTGACCGACGGCGCGAGCAATCGTGCCAAAGCCCGATGTTGATTTACCTTTACCATTACCAGTAATGATCAGCAGTAGACCTTTCTCTTCTTGAGCGGCCGCAATTTTTGCGTCTACCTGTTCTTTTACTTTTTGTTGGCGTGCCTTATGGCGTGCTTCTTTATTTTCTTCGATAGACATAATACTTCCTTAAATCCGTTTCGTGCTTTGCCCGCGGTAGCTTGGGTTCATTGAATTATCTCGCTATGATAGACCAACATATCGTGAAGAAAAACCATCGATAATTCAGGGAATAAAATGAAGAGAATACTCGTTGTTTGTATGGGAAATATTTGCCGTTCACCAACCGGAGAGGCCGTTCTGAGAGCTAAAGCGGAAGAGTTAGGTGTCGATGTCGACATTGATTCGGCTGGGACAATTGGCTATCACACTGGAAACACGCCAGACTCAAGAGCCATGGCGGCAGGGAAACAACGTGGCTATTCGTTTAAAGGAATGCGAGCGCGCCAAGTGTCAGTGCAAGATTTCGAAGACTTCGATTTGGTACTGGCTGCGGATAAAGCAAACTTGGCTGACTTACTCGATATTTGTCCTGCAGAACATCGTCATAAAGTCTCGCTATTTTTAAGCCACTCTAATTCGAGTTATGACGAGATCCCAGATCCTTACTATGGTGGAGATGATGGATTTGAGTTGGTATTGGACTTAATCGAAGAGGCGTCGGTAGCGGTTTTGCAGAAGCTGTAATTATTTCGATATCAGATAAATAATAAAAGGGATGAGCATTGCTCATCCCTTTACGCATAGATTAGCCAGCTAAAATGTCGGTTGCGACTTTGTAGCTAGGGTCTTCTTTCACGTTGATTTCGACTAGACTGCCAGCTTTGTCGAGTAGTTTGCGACAATCCGGACTTAGGTGACGAAGGTGAAGCGTTTTGCCGATGGAAGCGTAGCGCTCTGCTAGCGTTTCAATTGCCTCAATTGCCGAGTGGTCTGTTACGCGAGAGTCTGCGAAATCGACAATCACATCTTTAGGATCTTCTGGCGCATTAAACAGCTCGAGGAAGTTTGCTGCTGAACCAAAGAAGATTGGACCGTGAATTTTGTACTCTTTTGAGCCTTCTGCGTTCAAGCAAGTATCTGCGTAAATGTGCTTCGCATGTTGCCATGCAAACATCAGCGCTGAAGCGATTACACCAACCGCGACCGCAACAGCAAGGTCAGTCAGTACTGTAACGACAGTTACTAGTACGATAACGAAGAAATCTTGCTTTGGTACACGGCGAGCCAACTTAAATGTTGCCCATTCGAATGTGCCAATCACAACCATGAACATCACACCAACTAGGGCTGCTAGTGGAATCATTTCAATCAACGATGACGCAAACAAAATGAACATCAGCAGAGCTACAGCCGCTACGATGCCAGACAGACGGCCACGGCCACCGGAGTTTACGTTGATCATTGACTGCCCAATCATTGCACAACCACCCATCGCGCCGAATACAGAACATGTCATGTTTGCCATGCCCTGACCGATACATTCGCGGTTAGATTGGCCACGAGTATTTGTCATTTCGTCTAAAACGGTCAGCGTTAGCAAAGATTCAATTAGGCCGATGGCCGCAAGGATCACTGCATAAGGCAAGATGATTTGCAGAGTCTCTAGCGTAAATGGCACTGATGGAATAGAGAAGGTTGGCAAAGAGCCTGCTAGTGTAGCGGCTTCATTACCTGACATAGAACGTAGGAAGTCGACAACTGTACGTGTCTCTAGATCTAACCCAACAACTAGTGCTGTCACGGTTACGATAGCAACAAGTGAAGATGGCACTGCTGTTGTAATTTTCGGCAAGAAGTAGATGATCGCCATGGTCAGCGCAACCAAACCTAGCATTAACATCATTTGATCTTGTGGAAGCCAAGTCAGCACGCCATTTATGTCTGGAGCCTTGAATTGTCCTAATTGCGCGAGGAAGATAACAATCGCTAGGCCGTTAACAAAACCAATCATTACAGGGTGTGGAACGATTCGAATGAATTTGCCCAATTTAAATAAACCGGCAGCAATTTGCAGAATACCGGCCAACATAATGGCAGCAAATAAGTACTGAACACCGTGGCTTGCAACAAGAGAGACCATTACTACAGCCATTGCGCCTGTAGCACCAGAGATCATGCCTGGGCGACCACCAAAGATTGAGGTGATAAGGCCAACGATGAATGCTGCGTACAGACCAACCATTGGGTCTACACCAGCAACGAATGCAAATGCTACGGCTTCAGGGACAAGTGCCAGGGCAACCGTCAAACCTGATAGCACGTCATTTTTAATAGAGTGCTTAGAAAATTGCGGGAATTCGAACATGTTTGTCTTTAAGTTCTCGTTGAGATGAGTTTATCCCGACACATATTCGTATTTGCATTAACCACTAAGTGATGAAAATACATTCAAGGTACTTAGTGTAAACCGTAGTAATAAAAGAGCAGCAGTAGAATGGTGTCGAAAACTTGAGTTGGCGAATGCTACCGAAAAGTGTGATTAAGTTCAAGAATGATACGGATAATGAACCACAAATGTGATCCGTCGTTGATATTAATATGGCCAATTACGCTAGACCGAGAACAAACAAAAAAGGCCACCTTTCGGTGGCCTTTTGATTCTAGCTTTCAGGCTATCGCAATGATATTCAAACTTAGTTGAAGTTTGGCTTTGTCATTGCTGCAGAGGCGCGGTTTGTTGCCACTTGGCTACCAGCACCTTTAGCTTGGTAGCGTTCAGCTTTAAACGGCGCTGCGGCTACTTCGATTTCACGTAGTTCTTGAGGACCAGGTGCTTTTGTCATTGGTGCGCTAGCTCGTGGCTTAGCAACAACGTTGATAACTTCAGCTTTCATCTCTGGCGCTGCTACTGGAGTTTCAACGGCAACTTCTGTTGCTGCTTCTTCCACAGTTTCTGCAACGACTGGCTCTTGAACCGGAGCTTCTTCAACAACTGTTTCTGTTGTTGCTTCCGCAACAGGTGCTTCAGCCACTTCAACGATCGGCTCTACAGGAGCTTGATCAACCGCTACTGGCTCTGCCTTTTCAGGCGCTACAGCTTCAACAATCGGTGATTCAGCTTTAGCTTCTACAGCTTCTACAGCTTCTACAGCTTCTACTGTTTCTTGAACTTTAGGTTTAACAACAGGTGCTTCAGCTACCGCTGGTTGCTCACGACGGATGATGACTTTACCCATTGCCATTTCAGGGCAAGCAAAACCTCCTTGCATAGCAGGTACAGTTGCAATTGCCACAACCGCTTCTTCCTGAACTCGCTCTTCCTTCTTAGGCGCTGGTTTTGGAATGTAACGTGGCATCACTTTACCCATTGCCATCTCAGGAGATGCTACACCGCCTTTGCGCAGACGGAATGGGTTAGGACGACGATCACGACCACGACGACGACGTTGACCACTTGCTCGTAGGTGACGAGGAGAACGACGGTTACGACGTTGTTTCGATTCACCTTGCTTGTTGTCTTGCTGTGCGTCTGCTGCTGTATCAACGGCTTGATCTACTTGAGACTCAACAGGTTCAATTGCTTTTACTGCTGTTTCTTCTACTTGCTCATCGGCAAGTTGATCTTTAACACGAACAGATTTGTTCAGTTTGCGACGTTGACGGCGCTCTTTGACTTTCTCTGTTTTCGCGTTTGCTTTCGCTTTATTCTCTTCAGGCTTCACTTCTGAGCGAGCTTCAGCCGCAAGTTGCAAGCCTTTTTCCGCTACTTTCGCGTTTGCTTTCGGCTCTTGAGCTTTTTCAGCTTGTTGAGGTTTTGGCTTACGCTTCTGGCTACGGTTTGGTTGCTGTTTGTTTGCAGGCTGTTGAGCTTCGTTTTGCTCATTTGCTTGCTCTTCACGAGGCTTACGGCGACGACGGTTATCACGGTTTTCACGACCTTCGCGGTTATCGCGTTGGTTGCTACGACGACGGTCGTTGCGATCGCGTTTGTTGCGCTTGTTGTCGCGGTTTGATTTCTTCTCTTCTTGTTTTGGTTCTTCTTTTACTTCTTCAGAACCACCAAATAGGAAGCTACCTAGTGCTTTAAACAAACGGCTGAATAGGCCAGGTTTTGCTTCTTGCTCTACTTCTTTCTTCTTCGCTACCGGCGCAGGTTTAGAAACAGGAGCTGGAGCGGTTTGAGCTGGCGCTGCAAAGCCCTTAAGAACTGGCTCTTCGATTCGCTTAGGTTTGATGTCTGTTTCAGAAGGTTCTTTACCTTCTGCTTCTTTCATTGCTTCCAACTTCTTAGGAAGTAGGTAAGAAATTAAATCAAACTCTTCACCTTCGCGTACGCGAATTACTTCAAAGTGCGGTGTTTCCATGTCTGAGTTAGGAACAACCGTAATTTTCACTTCTTGAATTCGTTCGATATGGTTAACCGAGCGACGTTTTTCGTTCAATAGGTAAGATGCGATTGGGACAGGTACTACAGCCAATACTTGAGCTGTGTTGTCTTTTAGTGCTTCTTCTTCAATCAAACGAAGAACTGAAAGTGCTAGAGATTCGTTGTCACGAACAACACCTGTGCCGCTACAGCGAGGACAAATGTGGTGGCTTGCTTCTGCAAGAGAAGGGCTCAATCGTTGACGAGACATCTCTAGAAGACCAAAGCGTGAGATACGACCGATTTGTACGCGAGCACGGTCTAATCGAACTGCTTCACGTAGGCGGTTTTCTACTTCACGTTGGTGGCGTACTGGTGTCATATCGATAAAGTCGATAACCACTAGACCACCTAGGTCGCGTAGACGCAATTGACGAGCGATCTCGTCTGCTGCTTCTAGGTTGGTATTAAGTGCTGTTTCCTCGATATCACCGCCCTTGGTTGCACGAGCAGAGTTGATATCGATAGAAGTCAGAGCTTCCGTTGGGTCGATTACGATAGAACCGCCAGATGGTAGGCGCACTTCACGTTGGAAAGCCGATTCAATTTGGCTCTCGATTTGGTAGTGGCTAAACAGCGGCACTTCGCCTTCGTATTTCTTAACGCGGTTGATGAAATCTGGTCGAACCAATTGAATGTGCTCTTTCGCACGTTCATAAATGGTGTTGCTGTCGATAAGGATTTCACCAATATCACGACGTAAATAGTCACGAATTGCACGAACGATAACGTTACTTTCTTGGTGGATTAAGAATGGGGCAGGGTTAGAGTCTGCCGCGCCTTTAATCGCGCTCCAATGGTTCAGCAGTACGTTCAAGTCCCACTCAAGTTCTTCTGCGCTCTTACCAACGCCAGCAGTACGAACAATCAGACCCATGCCTTGAGGCAGTTCTAGAGTGCTTAATGCTGCTTTTAGTTGAGTACGCTCATCACCTTCGATACGGCGAGAAATACCGCCTGCACGAGGGTTGTTTGGCATAAGAACAAGGTAGCTACCCGCAAGAGAAATAAACGTGGTTAGAGCTGCGCCCTTGCTACCACGTTCTTCTTTTTCTACTTGTACGATTACTTCTTGGCCCTCAGTCAGCACTTCTTTAATGCTTGGACGGCCTTGGTAGGTATAACCTTCAGGGAAGTATTCGCGGGCAATTTCTTTTAGAGGGAGGAAACCGTGACGCTCAGCACCGTAATCAACAAATGCGGCTTCTAAGCTTGGTTCAATACGTGTGATACGTCCTTTGTAGATATTCGCTTTTTTAGATTCATGTCCTGGACTCTCGATATCAAGATCGAAAAGTCGCTGGCCATCAACCAGAGCGACACGCAACTCTTCTTTTTGAGTTGCGTTAATTAACATTCTTTTCATTGAAAATTCTCGTTGTCTTTTCTTTTATATCTTTCTTGTCGACTTGCCACGTTTTTTCGCTGTTTCACGGTGCCTGATCCCATGGCTAATATTTTGCAGCCTCCCGGCTGGAAGGGGATGCTCTGGGGCACTTCAGTCATCACAAATCTATTTTGGTTTCTGTTAGAAACGTAGACTTGTAACCCGCTATTTGGGCGGTAGGTACTCAACGTGAATATGCGAGGAGTAGGGTGGCAAGAGTGTTGAATTCAATGTGTCTTACGCCAATGCAGCACCTGAGCTTCAACCTTCTACTCACATTGCTTGAGGACAAATGATTGGTAGTGAATAAAATATAACCAAACCTTCCTTAGCAGCTGTGAACTATAGCAGTGCGCGTGGATATCAGCAATCTGCTTTAGCGCAAACGATGGAAAATTTGCCGCTAAACTCAAACTTTCCAATTTATAACTGGCTGTTAAATAAGCGATTGAATCACGTAAACTTCCAAAGACAGAAAACAAAACCCGAACAAGGGAAAGGGTTTTAATAATCTAAACAAAAGGTTGGCGTATTTCGGAGCAGATTCTCGCAACAAGTGTTTCTTTTGCAGCAAGAATAATGTGAAGTCACGCGGATTTACGTTTACAATAGCGCGCATGAGCGAGATAAGAACACAAGTCCAGTTCGTTGATATCGACGAAGACATGGCGGGTCAACGCATTGATAACTTTTTGCGTAACCAATTAAAAGACATTCCAAAGAGCATGATTTATCGAATCGTGCGTAAGGGTGAAGTGCGCGTGAACAAAAAGCGCATCAAAGCCGAATATAAACTAAAAGCTGGCGACCTAGTCCGAATTCCACCTGTAACGGTTGAGAAAAAGGAAGAGGATGTCGCACCAAGCACGAAACTTAATAAGGTTGCTGAACTAGAACATATGATCATTTATGAAGATGATCATATGCTGATTCTGAACAAACCGTCTGGTACAGCAGTGCATGGTGGTAGTGGCTTGAAGTTTGGTGCAATTGAAGCATTAAGGGCATTGCGTCCACAGGCACGCTTCCTCGAATTGGTTCACCGTATTGACAGAGATACCTCGGGTATTTTACTGGTTGCTAAAAAGCGCTCGGCGCTTCGCCATTTGCAAGCGCAGTTTCGTGAAAAAACGGTGAAGAAGTTTTACTTCGCCTTAGTGATGGGGCAATGGAAAAGCAGCTGTAAAGTTGTGAACGCCCCCCTACTTAAAAATGAAGTGAACAGTATTGTACGAGTGAACCCAAACGGTAAGCCATCGGAAACGCGTTTCAAAATTCTTGAGAAATTTGAGCAAGCGACGTTGATTCAAGCCAGCCCAATTACGGGGCGTACTCACCAAATTCGAGTGCATACTCAGTACTCCGGACATCCTATCGCATGGGATGACCGTTACGGAGATAGACGTTTTGATGCCTACACTGGTCAACTTGGATTGGACCGTTTGTTTTTGCATGCCGCGAACATTAAGTTTCAACATCCGTCTAATGATGAATGGATGGAAGTTAATGCTCCGATGGAATCCAAACTAGAGAAAGTGCTTGTTGGATTAAGAAAGGCAAACTGAACGCATTTACTATAAACAAAGGGAGCTCTAGCTCCCTTTTTGCATTTCACTTATATATTAGGTTTCAAATGATGAGTAGAGGCGTTGATTAAACTTACAAGATCTCGAAACCTTGCTTTTGCAGCATATCAATCAAATCAATCAGAGGCAGGCCAACGAGAGTGTTTGGATCTTTGCCGACTAACTTTTCGAACAAACAAATTCCCATCCCTTCGCTTTTGAAGCTGCCAGCACAGTAAAACGGTTCTTCTCTGTCGACGTAACGTTCAATTTGTTCACGGTTTAAGTTTCTAAAATGTACTTCAAAAGTGTCGTAGCCAACTTCAGTCAGATTCGTCACCGAGTTATAAACCGCCAGTCCGGTATAGAAAGTGATGGCTTTACCACTTTGAGCAAGTAATTGATTGATAGCATTTTCACGATTTAGAGGTTTGCCAACGATTTTTCCATCAATTACGCAAACTTGATCGCTGCCGATGACCAAACTTGGTTTTTTAATAGAGCAAGAGGTTGCTTTGTTTACGGCTAAGCGCTGCACTAGATCCAGAGGAGTTTCACTCTCATACGGCGTTTCATCGCAGTCAGGAGATAAACAAATGAACGGGACTGAAAGCTTTTCAAGCAGTTGTTGACGAAAAGGGGAGGTTGAGGCTAAAACCAGTTGGTAATTTTTCATTTTGAATTACAATTCACGCAAGCATTTCCAATAGGATAATCGATCAAAATTGATTATGGCTAATGCTCTGTATGTTAAGCGTAAAAAAGTACAACTTTTTTGCCTTTTTCTTTGACTAATTTTGATTTGGAAGATAATATTCGCGCCCTATGCAAAAGGTAAAAATACCGCGAACGGTTGATCCAGCAAAGTCCGCACAGAAACGATTAGATTACGATGGCATCATCCAAGCTAGTCTTTTCAAGCGCTTAGCGGAAGCAACTGAAGGCGTAAAACGCGACGCAGAAGTCTCATTGTCATTTGAGATAGATGAACAGCGACTTGTTGTTATCTCTGGTAAAGCTAACATCGAAGTCGAATTAGAGTGTCAGCGTTGTAATGAGGTATTCACACACGCGTGTGAAGTTGAATTCCTTTACACTCCTTACTACGGTGAGAAGACGGAAGAGGAAGCACCAGAAATTTATGATTTGGTAGATCTAAATGAGTACGGTGAATTAGACCTTATACAACTGGTTGAAGACGAGTTCATCTTAGCATTACCTCAAATTGCGATGCACGATGAAGCGGATTGTAGCGTTGATTCAAATAACATGGTTTTTGGTGAGCTTCCTGAAGAAATTGAGGAAAAGAAACCGAATCCATTCGACGTTTTGAAAAATCTGAAAAAGTAACTGGTGTGGTAGCCGCTTCTTCTTTAGGTTTTTAACCCAATAGTATAGGAGTAGGGTCAATGGCCGTACAGAAAAACCGTAAAACTCGTTCTAAGCGCGGTATGCGTCGTTCACACGATGCGCTAACTACAGCTGCACTATCTGTAGACGCGACTTCTGGTGAAACTCACCTACGCCACAACGTAACTGCTGAAGGTTACTACCGTGGTCAAAAGGTTATCAACAAGTAAGGTTGAACCTTTGCAAAGTATTACCGTTGCACTTGATGCAATGGGCGGGGATTTCGGTCCACGCGTAACAGTGCCTGCCGCCGTGCAGGCACTGTCTCATTTCCCAGAGCTAAAAGTGATTCTTATAGGTGATCAAAGCCTGATCACATCTCAATTATCTCAACTCGGTACCTCTACCAGTTCCCGCTTGACTATTCTTCATAGCGAGAAAGTTATCTCGAACTCAGAAAAACCGTCTTTAGCATTACGCAATAGCCAAAACAGTTCTATGCGTATGGCAATTGATCTGGTTTCTGACCAAGAAGCGGATGCTTGTGTAAGTGGCGGCAACACCGGCGCATTAATGGCGCTGTCGCGATTTATCCTCAAGTTGCTTCCCGGTATAGAGCGGCCTGCTTTAGTTTCAGCTTTACCCACCATCAGTGGCAAACGTACTTGGATGTTAGATCTTGGTGCGAATGTGTCTTGTGACGCAGACAGTCTGTTTCAGTTTGCCGTGATGGGCAGTGCATTAGCAGAAGAACACCTATGTCGTCCTCCTCGCGTTGCTGTACTTAATATTGGTGCAGAAGAAATTAAAGGGAACGATTTAGTTAAACGCTGTGCAGAAATGCTTTCTCAAACCGACGCTATCAATTTTGTTGGTTATATTGAAGGTAATCAAATTTTGCATGACGTAGCCGATGTCATCGTTTGTGATGGATTTGTTGGCAACGTATGCTTAAAAGCCAGCGAGGGAACAGCACAACTTTTTATCGAAAAACTAAAAACCAGCATGATGGCATCGACGATAAAGGGTTGGATTGCTAGAAAGTTGTTTTCTCGGCTATTTAATGAACTAAAAACACTGAACCCCGACCAGTATAACGGCGCAAGTTTGCTAGGATTGCGCGGCATTGTCATAAAAAGCCATGGAAGTGCGGATGTATCTGCGATTGTCAATGCACTTGGCGAGGCAGTACACGAGGTCAAACGACAAGTACCAAGCCGTATTAGCGATCGTTTGGAAGCGGTTTTACTCGAGAGGCATTATTAGTCTTCATGTATAGCAAAATTTTAGGTACTGGCAGCTACCTGCCATCTCAAGTGCGTACTAACGCAGACCTAGAGAAAATGGTAGATACAAGTGATGAGTGGATCGTAGCTCGTACTGGTATTAAAGAGCGTCGAATTGCAGCAGAAGACGAAACTGTTGCGGACATGGCATTCTACGCAGCTGAAAACGCTATCGATATGGCCGGCATTGATAAAAATGATATCGACCTAATTATCGTTGCTACCACGAGCAGTAGCCATACTTTCCCTTCATCTGCGTGTCAGGTGCAGGCAAAGCTTGGCATTAAAGGTTGTCCGGCTTTCGACTTAGCCGCTGCTTGTTCTGGTTTTGTGTACGCATTGTCTGTTGCGGATCAACATATCAAATCAGGTATGTGTAAAAACGTATTGGTGATTGGTGCAGATGCACTATCTAAAACGTGTGATCCAACTGACCGTTCAACGATCATTTTGTTTGGTGACGGTGCGGGTGCAGTTGTTGTTGGTGCAAGCCAAGAGCCTGGCATTATCTCTACGCATATCTACGCGGATGGCCAATTTGGTGATTTATTAAGTCTACCTGTACCAGAGCGTGGTAAAGATGTTGATAAATGGCTTCATATGGCTGGTAACGAAGTATTCAAAGTTGCGGTAACTCAACTGTCTAAACTCGTTAAAGATACGCTTGAAGCAAACGATATGCACAAGTCTGAGCTAGACTGGCTAGTGCCGCACCAAGCGAACTACCGTATTATTTCAGCGACGGCGAAAAAACTGTCAATGTCACTAGACCAAGTTGTTGTCACATTAGACAGGCACGGTAACACGTCGGCAGCGACAGTTCCGACGGCGCTTGATGAAGCGGTTCGTGATGGCCGTATTAAGCGTGGACAAACGTTGCTACTTGAAGCTTTCGGTGGCGGTTTCACATGGGGCTCTGCTCTGGTGAAATTCTAAGTTTCGCGAGAATTCAAAATTTAAGGTGCACTCACGTGCATCTTATTTCTTTTTACATTGCTTAAAGGAAAACAACATGAGCAAGTTTGCTATCGTATTTCCAGGTCAAGGTTCTCAAGCTGTAGGTATGCTTGCTGATCTAGGCGAACAATATGACGTAGTAAAACAAACATTTGCAGAAGCATCTGACGCACTAGGTTACGATCTATGGGCGCTTGTTCAAAATGGCCCTGCTGAAGATCTAAACCAAACTTTCCGTACTCAGCCTGCATTGCTTGCTTCTTCTGTCGCTATTTGGCGCGTATGGCAAGAGCTTGGTCTAGAACAACCAGCAAACCTAGCGGGTCACAGTCTCGGTGAATACTCAGCGCTTGTGTGCGCTGGCGTGATTGACTTTAAAGAAGCAATCAAATTGGTTGAACTACGTGGCAAGCTAATGCAAGAAGCGGTTCCTGCGGGTACTGGCGCAATGTATGCAATCATCGGTCTAGATGATGATGCGATTGCAAAGGCGTGTGAAGAAGCAGCGCAAGGCGATGTCGTTTCTCCAGTAAACTTCAATTCTCCTGGTCAAGTTGTTATCGCAGGTAGCAAAGATGCAGTAGAGCGCGCTGGCGCACTGTGTAAAGAAGCTGGCGCGAAACGTGCTCTTCCTCTTCCTGTGTCAGTGCCTTCACACTGCGCGTTAATGAAACCAGCAGCTGATAAACTAGCAGTAGCGCTAGAGTCTATCGAATTCAACACACCACAACTTCCAGTTATCAATAACGTTGATGTGGCAGCTGAAACTGATCCTGCAAAAATCAAAGACGCGCTTGTTCGTCAGCTATACAGCCCAGTTCGTTGGACTGAAAGCGTACAGCTAATGAGTGAACAAGGTGTAGAAAACCTTCTTGAACTTGGCCCGGGCAAAGTTCTGACAGGTCTAACAAAACGTATCGTGAAAACACTAAGTGCAGCAGCAGTTAACGATGTGGCGTCGTTAGAAGCCGCTAAATAATTCTTTCACGATAAGAAAAGGAAAACACAACATGATGAATCTAGAAGGTAAAATCGCTCTAGTGACTGGCGCAAGCCGTGGCATTGGTCGTGCGATTGCTGAGCTTCTTGTTGAACGCGGTGCCACCGTTATTGGTACCGCAACGTCTGAAAGCGGCGCGGCTGCGATCAGCGAATACCTAGGCGAAAATGGTAAAGGTTTAGCGCTTAACGTCACTGACGTTGAGTCTATTGAAGCAACACTAAAAACCATTAACGATGAGTTTGGTGCGATCGATATTCTAGTGAATAACGCAGGTATCGCTCGCGATAACCTACTAATGCGCATGAAAGACGATGAGTGGAACGACATCATCAACACAAACCTAACGCCTATTTACCGTATGTCTAAAGCGGTTCTGCGTGGAATGATGAAAAAACGCGCGGGTCGTATCATCAACGTAGGTTCTGTTGTAGGCACTATGGGTAATGCGGGTCAAACTAACTACGCAGCAGCAAAAGCGGGCGTGATTGGTTTTACCAAATCAATGGCTCGTGAAGTGGCTTCTCGTGGCGTAACTGTTAACACAGTTGCACCTGGTTTCATCGAAACTGACATGACTAAGGCGCTAAATGACGACCAACGAGCAGCAACGTTGGCGAACGTGCCAGCTGGTCGCTTGGGTGATCCTCGTGAAATTGCATCAGCAGTAGTTTTCCTAGCTTCACCTGAAGCCGCTTACATTACTGGTGAAACTTTGCATGTAAATGGTGGCATGTACATGGTTTAATGCACAGTTCGTGCAAATTTAGCTATTTTACATTGTGAAAAATAGCCTATAGTTGCAATTAACTGTCATGAACTTGTCATGCTTATGCGCAAGATTTGTGCATGATTTAAGTCAAAAATGTATTGAAATTCGGTTAAATTCGCTAATTTTGTGGTTTGACCAGCAAGGACCCCCTTGCAACTTTCAATAGTTCGAATAAACTACGGAATCATCGCATTAGGCGAAATCTGTAAAGGAAAAGAAAAATGAGCAACATCGAAGAACGCGTAAAGAAAATCATTGTTGAACAGCTAGGTGTAGACGAAGCAGAAGTTAAAAACGAAGCTTCTTTCGTTGATGATCTAGGTGCTGATTCTCTAGACACTGTAGAACTAGTTATGGCTCTAGAAGAGGAATTCGACACTGAGATTCCTGATGAAGAAGCTGAGAAGATCACTACTGTTCAAGCTGCAATCGACTACGTAAACAGCGCTCAGTAATTATCTCTCCCAGGCGGTCTCCTAGACCGCCTGTGTTCTTTCTAACTTCTTCTATCCTCTCATAGAAATATTCAATTCCCGGAGAATTATATCGTGTCCAAGCGTCGTGTAGTTGTCACTGGCATGGGTATGTTGTCACCGGTAGGCAACACAGTAGAATCATCTTGGAAAGCCCTGCTTGAAGGTAAAAGCGGTATCGTAAATATCGAACACTTCGATACTACGAACTTCTCAACTCGTTTTGCAGGTCTTGTTAAAGATTTCGATTGCACAGAGTACATGTCTAAAAAAGATGCTCGTAAAATGGATCTATTCATCCAGTACGGCATTGCAGCGGGTATCCAAGCGCTAGATGACTCTGGCTTACAAATTACCGAAGAAAACGCGCCTCGAGTTGGTGTTGCAATCGGCTCAGGTATTGGCGGCCTAGACCTCATTGAAACTGGTCACTCAGCACTGGTTGAGAAAGGTCCTCGCAAAGTTAGCCCATTTTTTGTTCCTTCGACCATCGTAAACATGGTTGCGGGTAACCTGTCTATCATGCGTGGTCTTCGTGGTCCAAACATCGCGATCTCTACTGCATGTACTACAGGTCTACATAACATTGGCCACGCTGCTCGTATGATTGCATACGGTGATGCAGAGGCGATGGTTGCTGGTGGTGCAGAGAAAGCTTCTACGCCTCTTGGTATGGCAGGCTTCGGTGCTGCTAAAGCACTTTCTACTCGCAATGACGAACCTCAAAAGGCATCTCGCCCATGGGATAAAGGCCGTGATGGCTTCGTTCTAGGTGATGGTGCTGGCGTGATGGTTCTTGAAGAATACGAACATGCGAAAGCACGTGGCGCTAAGATTTACGCTGAGCTAGTTGGCTTTGGTATGTCTGGTGATGCTTACCACATGACTTCACCAAGTGAAGATGGTTCAGGTGGTGCGTTAGCAATGGAAGCAGCAATGCGTGATGCGAACATCACGGGTACTCAAGTAGGTTACGTGAATGCTCACGGTACATCTACTCCTGCTGGCGACGTTGCTGAAATCAAGGGTGTGAAACGTGCTCTTGGTGAAGAAGGCGCAAAACAAGTTCTTGTTTCTTCAACTAAGTCAATGACTGGTCACCTATTGGGTGCTGCTGGTTCAGTTGAAGCTATCATCACGATTATGTCTTTGGTTGACCAAATCGTTCCACCAACGATTAACCTTGATGATCCAGAAGAAGGTCTAGACATTGACCTTGTGCCGCACACTGCGCGCAAAGTTGAAGGTATGGAATACGCAATCTGTAACTCGTTTGGCTTTGGTGGTACAAACGGTTCTTTGATCTTCAAAAAGTTCGCTGAGTAAAATCTCTAATAAGGTTTTAAGACCGCGAAACTTGTATTCTAACGGCTCGATGCTTAGCATTGAGCCGTTTTCTTTTATTTGTCGTCTGTAACCTAAGGGTGTTCTAATGTTTTGGGTAAATGGAGTTCCACAAACACAGGTTTCATTAGGTGACCGCTCTTTTCAATATGGAGACGGTTGCTTTACTACTATCCAGACTAAAAACGGCGAGCTAGAGTATTGGCAAGCGCATGTTGAACGTTTGGAAGCATGTCTCAAAACACTTCATATTCCTTTACCTGACTGGAGTATAGTTTCCGAGTGGGCTCACTTGGCTACCCTGAAAGATGAACACGCTGGAATCAAAATTCACATTAGCCGCGGAATCGGTGGAAGAGGGTATGGCACTAAGGGCATTGAGTGCCCAATGGTGACCATCTCGAACTTTGCATTTCCTGTCCATTATGTCGACTGGCAACAAAATGGGGTGAATCTGGGGGTATGCGAAACCCGTCTCGGAATTCAGCCTTTGCTGGCAGGGCATAAACACAACAATCGCTTAGAACAAGTGCTTGCGAAAGCTGAAATTGAGCACTCTAACTTTGCCGATGCAGTGACGTTAAATGTGCAAAATCATGTCATTGAAACTACAATGGCAAACCTTTTTTGGGTTAAAGATAACAAGGTTTATACGCCTAGCTTAAATTTGTCTGGCGTCGCAGGCGTGATGCGTCGTAAGGTGCTTGAATTTTTTGAGGCCAATAATACCGAAGTTGAAGTAGGGGACTTTTCTCTGATGGAACTGCTTTCTGCGGATGAAGTATGGATGTGCAACTCACTACTAGGTGTTGCACCTGTCACGAGCATTACAGCCTCCAATAACCACAAAACTGTCTTTCCGATAGGAAAACTGACTCAACGACTGCAAGGGAATTTAAATACGTGATTAAAAAACTGTTGGCTTTTGTTGTGCTGATCGCTGTGATAAGCGCAGCAGGGTTTTTTTACGTTGTTTCACAAACAAAGCAATACGTTAACTCGCCAATTTTAATTGAGCAACCTCAACTGTTCACTGTCGAAAACGGCACAAGCTTTCATCGTGTAATGCGCGATTTGGTGAAAGAGAACATCATAAAAGCGTCTGATTACACTCGCTTAATGCCCCATCTTTACCCAGAGCTTCTTCAAGTGCGAGCAGGCACTTACCAACTCGAGCCAAATGTATCGCTTTACGAGGCGTTAGAGCTACTCAATACAGGCAAAGAACATCAATTTGCCATCACGTTTGTTGAAGGTAGTCGTTTTTCTGAGTGGTTAGAGCAACTTCAAAGCGCACCGTATGTTGAACACGACCTTTCAGGGTTGTCAGAAAAAGAGATGGCACAGAAGCTTGGTATTGAACGTGATAAGCTTGAAGGCTTGTTTTTGGCTGAAACGTACCACTACACCGCTGGTGCAAGCGAAAGTCAGTTGCTAAAGCGTGCACATTCCAAATTAAATAAAATACTGGATGCGAACTGGTACGCTCGTCAGGAGAAGCTGCCTCTCAAAGACAAGTATGAAGCGCTGATCCTTGCCTCTATTATCGAAAAAGAAACGGCGATTGATTCAGAACGCGAACGTGTTGCTTCTGTGTTTGTTAACCGTTTGAATAAACGTATGCGACTTCAAACGGATCCGACCGTTATCTACGGAATGGGGGATGCTTACGATGGTAACATCCGTAAGAAAGACCTACGCACCCCAACACCATACAATACCTACGTTATTAATGGTTTGCCGCCGACACCTATTGCAATGGCCGGAGAAGCCTCTATTGAAGCTGCACTAAACCCAGAAAGCAGTGATTACTTATATTTTGTAGCAAGTGGGACGGGCGGACACGTTTTCTCGAAATCACTTGCTGAGCACAATCGTGCTGTTCGAGCCTATTTAAGAGAACTAAGAAAGAATAAATGATGAAAGCAAACTTTATTGTCGTAGAGGGCCTTGAAGGCGCAGGGAAAAGCACCGCGATTAAAACGGTTTTGGACACGCTCAAACAAGCGGGAATCGAAAACATCGTTAACACGCGTGAACCTGGTGGGACACCTCTTGCCGAGAAAATGCGCGCTTTAGTCAAGGAAGAGCATGAAGGCGAAGAGTTGAAAGACATGACAGAGTTGCTTCTGTTGTACGCCGCGCGTGTTCAACTGGTTGAGAATGTGATTAAGCCAGCGCTTGCAAACGGACAATGGGTCGTTGGCGATCGCCATGACTTGTCATCACAAGCTTACCAAGGTGGTGGCCGTCAAATTGATGCGTCACTCATGAAAAACCTTCGTGACACCACGTTGGGTGACTTTAAGCCCGCATTTACACTTTATATGGATATCGATCCTCGTATCGGTCTTGAGCGTGCTCGTGGTCGTGGCGAGCTAGACCGTATTGAAAAGATGGATATCAGCTTCTTTGAGCGCACTCGTGAGCGTTACTTGGAAATCGCTAATGCTGATCCGTCAATTGTTGTGATCAATGCAGAACAATCGATTGAAGAAGTGTCTCGTGATATTCAAGACGCCTTGAACGAATGGTTGTCTCGCCAGTAAGTAAAAAGCGAATATAGGTTACGCATGTTTAATGATTTTCCTTGGCTAAAGCCAGCATGGGAGAACCTCAAATCTGGGTTGGATTCAGATCGAATTCCTGGAGCTTTATTGCTGCAAAGTAATAAAGGCTTGGCAGTAGAAAAGCTTGTTGAGTTTTTTAGTCATGCACTTCTTTGTCAAAACTACAGCAGCGAAGCTTGTGGTTTCTGCCATAGCTGTCAACTGACGAAATCTCAAAGCCATCCAGATTTGCACTGGATTAGGCCAGAGAAAGAAGGCAAGGCGATTACGGTTGACCAAATTCGCGCTTGCAATCGTCTAGCTCATGAATCTTCTCAGCTGAATGGTTACCGTTTGTTTGTGATTGAGCCAGCCGATGCGATGAATGAATCCGCTTCTAATGCGCTGTTAAAAACGCTGGAAGAACCGGGCGAAAAATGTTTGTTTTTGCTGGTCACTCATAATCAAGAAAGATTGCTACCGACGATTCGTAGCCGATGCCAGCATTGGGTTGTGACGCCGCCTTCAACCGATCAAGCTATGCAGTGGATTGGGGAGCAAGGCTTGTCTAAAGTACCGGTTTTCGCGTTGAAACTGAATATGGGTTCTCCATTAAAAACGCTTGAATCGTTGAAAAATGGTGAGCTAGAGGAGTATTCGGCTTTCGAACGTTGTTTGGTTGAAACACTGTTATCTCCGACGTCTGATGTATCCAAATGTGCATCGTTAATGGCAAAAAATCCAGACCAAGCGCTGGATTGGGCATGGTTGTTATTGACGGATGCTCAGAAGGCGCAGTTTGGTGTTGTAGACGAAGGCATACTGCCTGGTGTCGCGAAATTTCAGCCCCATCATTACGATGGGTTGTATGCATCAACAAAGAAACTCATGGAGCTCAAAGCGCAAATGCAAACCTTTCCGGGTTTGAACCTTGAGCTACTATCAATGAACTGGTTAATTGAATCACGAGAGGCATTATGTTCGTAGATTCGCACTGTCATTTAGACAAATTGAATTACGATGATCTTCATATCAATATTGAAGACGTTATTAACAAAGCAAAGCAAGCTAACGTAAAAGAGCTGCTATCTGTAGGTGTTACGTTAGACTCATTTCCTAATATGTTGGAGATGATCGAACCTTACGAGAATGTGTACGCTTCTTGTGGTGTTCACCCATTGGATGTTGAGAGTGCGTTTTCCATGGAGACGTTGCGTCGCTATGCTAGCCACGAAAGAGTTGTTGCTATTGGCGAAACTGGATTGGACTACCACTACAAACCAGAAACAGCGGCACTTCAAAAAGAGCGTTTTGAGCAGCAGGTTGAGTTGGCGGTTGAACTGAACAAGCCACTAATTATCCACACCCGCAATGCGCGTGAAGATACATTGGACATTTTACGTAATGGTGGCGCGGATAAATGTGGTGGTGTCATTCATTGCTTTACTGAAGATCTTCCCTTTGCCGAAGCTGCTATGGATTTGGGTTTTTATATCTCGATTTCAGGCATCGTAACTTTTCGTCAAGCTACCGAGTTGAAAGAAGTGGTGAAAGCGTTGCCATTAGAGCGACTGTTGATTGAGACCGACTCACCATACTTGGCTCCAATTCCTCATCGAGGAAAAGAGAACCAACCGGCTTATGTTGTCGAGGTTGCCGCGTATATTGCGCAACTTAAGTCATGTGCACTGTCTGAAGTTGCGCATAAAACCACCGAAAACTTCCGAAATCTTTTTTTGCGATAAAAAATGACATCCGGTATTAAAAAGGAGCGAAAGCTCCTTTTTTTGTTTACAAATACGTCAGATGTACTCTTCATTTTAATGTTTACGAAAAATGTTGATTCAATAACATTCAAATTTCACAAATGTAATTTTGTTACTAAAAATAACATTGTTCTGTATTTTATTTACGCCTTAAAATTAATAATATAAATAATAAAACCTTTATAAAACAGTAATATAAGTTAAATGCAAACCTTTTCATTGACCGTTTTTGGGTGTGATCTAAGACTTGTTTTGAAACTAAATTTCGTAACTGTGTGGAAAGTTTGAGGGTCATCAATATATATTTAGAGCCGGAAAATATAATGCAGTTGTGGTTACATTTTCATTGGGTGCTAACCTTTAGGCTACGGGGGTGTGCCGTTAGTGCCCAAATAATACTTATAAATTTATCAGGAGCATAAACATGTTTAAGAACCTTTTTGCTAACCTGCAAAAAGTTGGTAAGGCGCTGATGCTTCCAGTATCAGTTTTACCAGTTGCAGGTATTTTACTAGGTGTTGGTGCTGCCCACCTAAGCTTTATTCCAGAGATCGTTTCTAACCTTATGGAACAAGCTGGTGGTTCAGTATTCGGCCAAATGGCACTTCTATTCGCTGTAGGTGTTGCACTAGGCTTCACAAACAACGATGGTGTAGCTGGTCTAGCTGCAATTGTTGGTTACGGCATCATGACTGCAACACTAGGTGTTATGGCTGGCGTAATGGGCGTTGAAAAAATCGATACAGGTGTACTAGGTGGTATCCTTGTCGGTGGTGTTGCTGCTTGGGCATTCAACCGTTTCTTCAAAATTCAACTTCCAGAATACCTTGGCTTCTTTGCTGGTAAGCGTGCAGTGCCAATCATCACTGGTTTTGCAGCGATCATCCTTGGTGTAATTCTTTCTGTAATTTGGCCACCAATCGGCGGTGCAATCTCTGCATTCTCTGACTGGGCTGCGCACCAAAACCCACAACTAGCATTCGGTATCTACGGTGTTGTTGAGCGTTCACTAATCCCATTCGGTCTACACCACGTTTGGAACGTACCTTTCTTCTTCGAAGCTGGTACTTGTGTTAACGCAGCAGGCGAAACTCAACACGGCGTTCTAACTTGTTACCTAGTTGCTGATGAAGCATCTCGTGCTGCTGGTAATGGCTTCGGTCAGCTAGCGGGTGGTTACATGTTCAAGATGTTCGGTCTACCAGCTGCAGCAATCGCGATTGCTCACTGTGCTAAACCTGAAAACCGCGCGAAAGTAATGGGTATCATGGCGTCAGCTGCTCTGACTTCATTCCTAACAGGTATTACTGAGCCAATCGAATTCTCATTCCTATTCGTTGCTCCTGTTCTATACGGTATCCACGCTCTACTAGCTGGTTCTGCATACATCGTTGCTAACACTCTAGGCTTTGTACACGGTACATCTTTCTCTCATGGTCTGATCGACTTCCTAGTACTATCTGGTAACGCTCAGAAGATGGGTCTGATGATCGCTGTTGGTCTAGTTTACGCAGTAATCTACTACGTAGTGTTCCGTGCAGTAATCACAGCTCTTGACCTAAAAACTCCTGGTCGTGAAGATGAAACTGAAGAAGCTGCGGCGACTTCTAGTTCAGACATGGCAGGTGAGCTTGTTGCAGCATTCGGCGGCAAAGCAAACATCACTGGTCTAGACGCATGTATCACTCGTCTACGTGTTGCTGTTGCAGATACTGCTGCGGTTGACCAAGACAAACTAAAACAACTTGGCGCTGCTGGTGTTGTAGTTGTTGCAGGTGGTGTTCAGGCTATCTTCGGTACTAAGTCTGACAACCTAAAAACTGAAATGGATGAGTGGATCCGTAACCACGGTTAATCCCCAACATTCATTGTTTTGAAAGGAGGCTAAGGCCTCCTTTTTTGTGTTTTGGATATCGCTGAATAACTTATTATCTATTGCCTACCTGACTTTCTTGCCGATATTTTTCACCTATTGGTTTCATAAGTACGACCTAGGCTCACCTTATTGAACCTTGTGATCTCAAACTCATCTTTACTTTTGTCGGCTTTTTCGTACAAACCGTTTACTCGCTGATGACATAACAAATATTGAACATGTTTGAATTATGCACGATGTTTTTTTAAGAATTGATAACGTGTATGAAGAATAAAATTATCTTAGCAGTGGGTCTTATTTCTAGCTCGGCAATGGCGGCTAACGAGCCTGCTAATCTGTCTGTCGGTATGGCAGTAGACCAGCAATTGAGCGTGGTTGTGGAAGTTGACAACAAGTATCGAGGTATCATTGGCAACGATGGCATGGCGTTCGACTATATTGCGAAGCGTGGTGCGTTTGACCAGAATATGCCAATCACTTGGTATGTCGGGGTTGGTGGCTGGTATGAGTGGGATGACGAATTTGGTATTCGTGTTCCACTTGGCGTGAACTGGGACCTATCGAAAGGGTGGGACGTTTATGCGCAGATCCATCCTGAGCTCGATCTCTATAAAGGCCCTGACTTACAGTTGGGTGGGGCAGTTGGTGTGAAATACAGCTTCTAGCTCTCAAATAAAAAATGCCGGCATAGATGCCGGCATTTTGTGTCTGACTACGACGGAATTTCAATCTTACTGTTTGTTCATCGCACGTTTAATGCAGATAGCTGCACCACCCCAAGTGATGCCCAAACCAAGAACCATCATAATGATTGCGCTAACGGTCATTTTACTGCCTCCTTGCGGTTTGCTGCGTTGATAAGTAAGCCAAAGATAAAGAGTGCGGCAATGATTGCCCAACCTAGAGTTAGATCGTAGCCACCATAGCCTTCTGTAAATAGAGCATAAAGCTTAGTTGCCAAGATGATTGCTAACATGATTGGTGTTACAAAGCGTAAACAAATCTCAAACCATTGGCCGATAGAGAAATCAGAACGCTCATTCACGTAGCCGCGTACTTCTGGTACACGGTTTAGCAACCAAGCCATCAATACGATTTCAATCAAGCCACCAACCATAATACCAACATTGTTTGCAAAGTGGTCGACTAAGTCTAGTAGCAGTAGGCCACCGTTGGTCGCAAATGCCATTGACACAACAAAGCCAGTACCGATTACCACATTTGCTGCTTTCTTACGGCTCCACTTTAACTTATCAATAATGGCTGACGTCACGGCTTCCATAATCGAAATGTGTGAACTTAGACCGGCCACAACAAGCGCAAAGAAGAACAGCGGGCCAAGAATGTAAGGCGCTGGTAATAGGTTAATTGCCGCAGGTAACGTCACAAAGGCAAGGCCTACGCCGGCAGAGACAACTTCTGTTAGTGGTTTACCTTGCTCTTGAGCCATGTAACCCAATACAGAGAAGATCATGATACCTGCAAGGATAGAGAAACCACAGTTGATCAGTACGGTCATAAAGGCGTTGTTTGTGATGTCAGACTTCTCAGGCAAGTAGCTTGAGTAGGCCAACATGATTGCAAAGCCGATACTTAGGGTAAAGAAGATTTGACCATACGCGGCAGCCCATACTTTTACGTCCCAAATCTTGCTGAAATCGGGTTCGAACATATAGTTCACACCATCGAGTGCACCTGGTAGGAATACCATGCGACCGATCAGAAATAGAACCATCAAGAATAGGATTGGCATCATGATTTTTGATGCGCGTTCGATGCCGGACTTAACGCCACTTGCAATGGCAATGTAAGTGACAGCCCAAGCAATGGTCATCGCTATAGCAATTTTCCATTGAATACCACCTAAGTTTGTTGGTGAGTTATCACCTAACTTTAGGTATTCGCTAAAGAAAAACGCGTTAGTGTCGGTTCCCCAACTTTGAGTAAACGACATACCAAAGTAAGAGATAGACCAACCAATTACCGCAACATAGTAAACGGCAATAACAGCAGCAACGCCAACTTGGAACCAGCCAAGCCATTCAAACTTCGAATGGATTTTTGCTAGTGTTTTCGGTGCTGAACCACGGTATTTTTGTCCCATACTGAACTCAAGGATCATGAATGGGATACCGGCAGTGATCATGGCAAAAAGGTAAGGAATAAAAAATGCGCCGCCACCGTTTTCGTAAGCCATGTATGGGAAACGCCAAATGTTACCCAACCCGATGGCTGACCCGACTGCTGCTAAGATGAACCCTGCACGGGATCCCCATTGTTCTCGCTTCATATCTGACTCCTATACGACTCCCTAAGGAATGAAGCTCTCTCAGTTGATCAGCAATCCCTGCTAAATTGTTAAAAGAAAGGACAACTGTTATCCGTCAGTTTTATGATCCTAAATTCTAACTTGTTATTAATTTGCAGAGTTATGTTTTGCCTAACGTAAGAGAAGTTAGAGATTAACTCTTATTATGTTGATGTGTGTTTGATAAAACTGAAATATTTATCTGTTTTCGTTATTCAGACTAACTTCTAATAATACAGAGCGCAATAGATTCTAAATGTTAACAGTAGTGTTTTGTGTGGTTTTAATGTTGTTAAATAGTGATAAAATAGGTGATCTGAAAGGTTGGTTAGGCGGTTTAGTGAAATAAATGACTGCTATATTGCTATTTGAATGGTCTTATGGACTATTTTTATCATTTAGGGCGTACGACTATCTTTTGCACACCCTATAGATAATGTTCCGGTTAATTTGCCTCAGTTAAAAGCGAAAACTAAAGCCTACGTTTGACTGAAATTGGTTCATCCAATCAGTATCGAATTTGATGATGCAGCTTGAACCATCTGATGGCAAAGTGCATGCACCAGATGTGTCATTATCTACGACCGTACCTAACCAGCGTACTTGTGCCGTTAGAGCAAAGTTTTTTGAAAATGCGTACTCTAACCCAGCAAAAGCACTGGCAGAAAAACCGTATTTTTTATCAGCCCAGTCGACGTCGGTGTAAGACCCGCCAACCCCCAACCCTACATAGCTTTGCCAACCTTCAGCGAGGGGATAGTAAATACTGCTTTGGAATTGTAAATAATGGATATCGGCGGAGTTCGACAACTCTTTGAGCTCTGTCGGTTGTGCAGAATAGAAAAGGCCGATTTTTCCCATTTCAAAAGGTGTTTCTATTGATAAGGCGTAACTGAGGGCAGGGTCTATGTCATAGGTGTTTTTGTTTTCATCTTCGACTTGCCCGCCGCCAGTGAAGCCAATAAATGGGGTTACGATAACATTTGCTTGCGCGCTCAATGCGCAGCTCATTAACATGCCCCCAACTAGCCAACTGAGTTTATTCTTCATGTCCTATCTCCTTATTATGACTAAGCTAATTGTGATGGCTTAGTCAAAATCGCGCGACTAAATTAACCAAATCTTGAACATGTTTCACACTGGTGTTATTAATTTGTTACAGGTCAAGGAGGCGTTTATGGAACACGATCTAAAATCCGCACTAATCATTGTCGTCAGTGTTTTCGCAGTGCTTTTGTCGTTCGGAATTATTGCGATTACGACGGCCTAACAATAAGCATCAGAAAACTGGCGTGAGCCGATGATACGTAACAGCGGTATAATCACCGAAAGCCATACAGAGCTCGATATAGAAGTTTATGAGCACTTTAGACATGGCAAAACTGCTCTAGTCACACAAGGAGGAGGGCAGCGAGGGATTTTTACCGCTGGAGTGTTGGATGCACTACTCCTTTCTAATTTCGATCCTTTCGATGAGTTTTACGGCACTTCTGCCGGTGCTCTAAACCTTTGCTCGTATTTATGTCGTCAACATGGCATGGGTAAAGCGTTCATTACCGAACTAACTACTTCTCCTGAGTTTTTTAATCTTTTCCGCTACATTCGTAAGCAACAATACTTGAGTCTTGAGTGGGCGCTAGAAAGAATCCAAGATTTTCCTTACAAACTTGATCTCGATTTAGGGCGTAAGACCTTGGCTGGAAGAGGAGCGTTTGCAGCCGTTACGAACGTGGAAAATTTATCCGATCAGTATTTGCCGATTCTTGGGGATGATTGGTTCCACACCATGCTAGCCACGTGTGCGATTCCTAAGTTGTACCATGGCCCTGTCGATGTAAATGGGCAAAAGTTTGTGGATGGTGGTGTATCAGCCTCGATTCCGGTTCAAGAAGCGTGGCGACAAAATGCGCGCAACATTATTGTGATTCGCACAGAACCCTTCTCTGAGATAGAGGCGAGGGCGCAAAGTGAAATCGGAGACGTGCCAGTAGAATGGTATCGCGAATCCATAAACTCGGTGCAGCAATCTTGGCAACAAAAAGTCAGCCAATGGAAGTCTGACTGGACGTCTTTCTTCCAACAAAAAATTAATACTGCGCACCAGTCTAAGTTAACTGGGAAAATGCTTCTCAACGGTGGTCGTTGGTTATTTGGTGCTGATAATTTGTATCGATTAAGCCATTTGATTGGTGAGAATTTTGATTCTGGCTTGGCCGATATGCTGATGATTCACTATCAGACCTTTGAGCTAACGCAGGCGTTTTTATCAAACCCACCGGACGACACGTTTATTTTGCAAATTGCGCCCAAAGAGGGCTTGAAATCTTCTTCACTCCTGAGTGAACCAGAAGCGTTAGAACATGATTATCAATTGGGCTTGCAAGCCGGGTTTAATCTGGTTCAGTTATACGATCAACTGAATATGGACCTTGAAGGTAGAGAAAGTGCTTAAGCTAGCGTAAGTCACCTAAGCGATAAACTAAAAAGGGCTCCACTGGAGCCCTTAGCATTTCTATTACGTTAGACTGGCAGAATACGCATGCAGTTGGTTGAACCAACGACGTCCATCACGTCACCTTGAGTGATGATCACTAAGTCACCTTCATGTAGGTAACCTTGATCTTTGAGGCTGGAAATTGCGGCTTGAGCGGTTGGTAAGCCCGCATCGCATTTCGCATCAAAGTACACTGGCGTCACGCCACGATATAACGCTGCGCGGTTGAGCGTCGATTCGTTACGCGATAAAGCAAAAATCGGCAAACCCGAGCTTAGGCGTGACATCATCAAAGCAGTTCTTCCTGATTCTGTTAATGCAATCATCGCTTTGATGCCTTCCATGTGGTTCGCTGAGTACATGGTTGCCATTGCAATGGTCTCTTCTGCTGTTTCAAAGGTGCGGTCGAGACGGTAGGTCGATAGACTTGCTTCAGACATCTTTTCTGCGCCAATACAGACATCCGCCATTGATTTCACGGTCTCTACCGGATATTGACCGGCAGCGGTCTCTCCAGACAGCATCACGGCATCGGTGCCATCCAAAACGGCGTTTGCTACGTCCATGACTTCTGCACGCGTTGGCATTGGGCTATTGATCATCGATTCCATCATTTGAGTTGCAGTAATGACAACGCGGTTCAAACTTCGAGCTCGACGAATGAGTTTTTTCTGAACACCGATCAGCTCAGGATCGCCAATCTCAACGCCTAAATCGCCGCGAGCAACCATCACGACGTCAGAAGCTAGGATGATATCGTCAATCGACTCGCTCGTGGCGACGGTTTCTGCACGTTCTACTTTTGCGACGAGTTTTGCTTCTAAGCCGGCATCCCGGGCCAAGCGTCTGGCATAGTGCATGTCCTCGCCATTGCGTGGGAAAGAAATGGCCAAATAGTCGACCTTAATTTCTGCGGCTGTGATGATGTCAGCTTTGTCTTTTTCCGTGAGTGCATCGGCTGATAAGCCACCGCCTTTTTTGTTGATGCCCTTGTTGTTGGATAATGGACCACCAACGGTCACACGGGTATGGACTTTATTTCCTTCTACGCTGGTGACTTGCAATTGAACTCTGCCATCATCAAGCAGTAGAATGTCGTTCGGTGAAACATCTTGAGGCAGTTCTTTGTAATCCAAACCAACGGATTCTTGGTTCCCTTCGCCTTTTGGTAAGTCGCTATCTAGTGTGAATTTATCGCCGACTTTGAGTGTGATTTTACCGTCTTTAAAGGTCGAAACACGAATTTTAGGTCCCTGTAAATCGCCAAGAATGGCAACCTGACGCCCTAATCTTGCGGCAATCGCGCGTACTTTTTTAGCGCGTTGAATGTGGTCTTCACTTGTACCGTGAGAAAAGTTCATACGAACGACGTTCGCACCAGCTTTAATGATCTCCTCCAGCACATTGTCTTTATCAGTTGAAGGGCCAAGAGTGGTGACAATTTTCGTTCTTCTTAATTTGGAAGTCATAGATTCTCCGAAGAATGCAGGTGTAGGACAAAGTAACTCAAATTTTATTCTTACTTAATCTAACCACTGTCGAGGTCAGTATTTTCTAAGCTCGATGCCAGTTAGGTATAAGTATATGCACAGATTGTTTGCATGAAGAGTGGCACTCGCTAAAACAGACGGATAATACATAGAGGACTAACGAGTTAGCGAAAACCTCTTTGTAGGGATGCTCTGTGGTCGCTTATGTTGCTCTCCTAATTTGAAGAATAAAATAAGTTATTTTTCAAACAATTTAACAGGAGTAGATTTCCCGTTATTTGATTGAATACACAAACAAACATGTTTATACGTGATGCTTGTCACGGGGATTTATTAATTCACTTCACAATTACTTCGCAAAGTAAAAAAATTGTCTCGTTATAGAATTTCGGAGTGCAAGATGTACATGGCTCAACCGGGCCATATTGATCATATCAAACAGGTCAATGCTGGTCGTGTATATAAACTTATTGACCTAAAAGGTCCAATTTCTCGAATTGATTTGTCGAAGCAAAGTGAGCTTGCGCCTGCGAGTATCACCAAAATCACTCGAGAATTAATCGAAGCACACTTGATTCATGAAACTACCGTACAAGAGGCGACAAGTCGTGGTCGTCCTGCCGTAGGCCTACAAGTTAACAACGAAGGTTGGCAGTTTCTGTCGATGCGTTTAGGTCGTGGCTATCTGACTATTGCTCTGCATGAGTTGGGTGGCGATGTCTTGATCGATACCAAAATCGAAATTCATGAACGTGACCAAGACGATGTTCTTGAGCGTCTGCTCTACGAAATTGACGACTTTTTTCAGACGTATGCTGATCAACTAGATCGCGTTACTAGCATCGCGATTACGCTTCCAGGCCTTGTAAACTCTGAGCAGGGCGTGGTGCTACAAATGCCTCACTATAACGTCGAAAACCTTGCTTTAGGGCCAGAGATTTACAAAGCGACGGGTTTGCCGGTCTTTATTGCCAACGATACGCGTGCTTGGGCTTTAGCTGAAAAGCTCTTTGGTCATTCCCAAGAAAATGACAACTCTGTTCTTATTTCGATTCACCATGGTTTAGGCGCCGGTATCATTCTTGATGGGCGAGTTCTTCAAGGCCGCCACGGTAATATCGGTGAACTAGGGCATATTCAAATTGATCCCAACGGGAAGCGATGTCACTGTGGCAACATTGGTTGCTTAGAGACGGTTGCCAGCTCGCAAGCGATTCGTGAAGAAGTGGTGAGACGCATCTCTGAAGGTGAAGCCTCTATTCTTGCGGATCAAGAAGAGATGAGTATCGAAAGTATCTGTGAAGCCGCGGCAAATGGCGATCCTCTCGCGGTTGATGTGATTGAAAAATTGGGACGCTATTTAGGTTCTGCAATTGCTATCGTGATCAACTTGTTTAACCCAGAAAAGATTTTGATTGGTGGGGTAATTAACCAAGCGAAAGAGGTGCTTTATCCAGCCGTTCGCCGTTGTATTGAAGAACAAAGCTTGCCTGTTTATCACCAAGATCTTGAGCTGGTGGAATCTCGCTTTTATAAACAAGCGACGATGCCGGGCGCTGCGCTGATAAAACAAGCTCTGTATGATGGGCAGTTGTTAATGAAGGTGGTGGAAGGTTAATCACTTCTTTCTATCTTTAATTTGATTTAGGGTGTGGCTCAAGAGCGCACCCTTTTTTGATCTTAAAAAGCCATCAAATGACGAATCTGAGCAGCAGTGCATTGCTATGTGCACGTCATTGATGTAATTTGCACTTATATCTAATTTGGCTCATGATGTTAAACGTATCAAGCTAACGTATTGAGTTTACTTAGATATCTATACACTCATTAAAAAACGTCGCCTTGTATTCTCAGCAAGGTTTCCAATAAAGAGTGAAAAATAATCGTTCAGAATTTAGGTAGTAGTATGTCCGGAGTTTTAAATACGGTTGATCAGCGTACGAACTTAGTGGGTGAAAACCGACTGGAACTTTTGCTGTTCACGTTAAACAGTCGTCAGTTATTTGCGATTAATGTGTTCAAAGTGAAAGAGGTGATAAAGCTTCCGCCGTTGACTAAGCTGCCTGGCTCACACTACAACATCCGTGGTGTTGCTTCTCTTCGAGGTGAAGCTGTACCTGTGATTGATTTGCGTTGTTCGATTGGTTTTCCTCCTCTTCGTGGAGAAGCGGAAGAAGAAAACTTGATCGTGACGGAATATAACCGTTCGGTGCAGGGTTTCCTTGTTGGTCCGGTACGTAACATCATCAATACCGCATGGACTGAAATTCAGCCGCCGCCATCGACTTCTGGACGCTCTAACTACCTCACAGCTATCACCCAAGTGAAAGATGGTGATACTTCTCAAATCGTTGAGATTATTGACGTTGAGAAAGTGTTGGCGGAAATCGTTCATTATGATGTCACTATCTCAGAAGATATCTTAGATCACGACTTATCGCAGTCGATGGTTGGACGTAACGTTCTTATCGTAGACGACTCTTCGACAGCAAGAAACCAAGTACGTGACACCCTTTCTCAATTGGGTATGAACATCATCGAGTGCCGAGATGGTTTAGAGGCATTAACGGTGCTCAAACGTTGGTGTGATGAAGGTCGTGACGTTGAAAAAGAGCTGTTAATGATGATCACGGACGCTGAAATGCCAGAGATGGATGGTTACAAATTGACTCACGAAGTCCGTAGCGATCCTCGTATGTCGAAGTTGTTCATCACGTTGAACACGTCACTCAGCGGTAGCTTTAACGAGGCGATGGTGCAAAAGGTAGGCTGTGATCGTTTTATCTCAAAATTCCAGCCAGATTTGTTAGTTGAAGTAGCACAAGATCGTTTGCGTCAGGTGCTTTCTACAAACGCCTAACTCATCAATGAATGTAAACAAAGGGAGGGTAACCTCCCTTTGTTGTATCTACTCATTCTTAATGAAAGTCACGAGACTTACTCTGCAAGTTGGATAAGTAATGAGTACAGTCAATCAATTTACCCGCAATGACGTGGATGACTTCTCCCTCTCTTTCCAAAATACCTTTTACCATCAATATTTTTGAGGTGAGGTAAGCTTGCTTTTGCGCTCTTGCCGTCGCGCTCCATACCACAACGTTAATGTTGCCAGTATCATCTTCTAAGGTGAAAAATGTAACGCCTGCTGCAGTGCCTGGGGACTGCCTTCCGGTGACGACACCTGCCACTGTCACAAGCGACTTATGCTCTTTATCAACCAATTGTTTCATACGCGTAAAGCGAGGAAGTATTCCCGCTTCTTCTAGCAGAGTAATTGGGTGCCGGTTCAGCGAAAGACCTGTACTGGCATAGTCTTCAATAAGGCTTTCATATTCAGATGGCTGTGCTTGATAGCTAACGCTTGGCTCTTCGATATGATGAAACAAAGGCAAATCGGACAGTGAATCCATCGCTGCCCAACGTGCGTTATAACGGTTACCCGATAAGATCTGAAAGGCATTTGCAGAAGCTAATAATTCGATATCACGACGACTTCTCAAGATTTGTTTGACCTCTTGTATTGAGTGATAGCCCGTTTTTGGTCGTCGTTCGACTAAGCGAGTCGCGCTTTCCTCATTAAAGCCTTTAACCAATCGAAAGCCCAGTTGCACACCGAGTCGGCCATTGGAGCGTTGAATCAAATGATGCTGGTAATAGGAGTGATTGACACAGATAGGCAGAACTTCGACGCCGTGACGACGAGCGTCTTGCACCAATTGAGAAGGGCTGTAAAACCCCATTGGCTGGCTGTTTAACAGTGCCGTATAAAACTCTGCGGGATAGTAGTATTTTAGCCATGCCGAGCAATACGCCAAAACGGCGAAAGACGCTGAATGACTTTCTGGAAATCCGTATTCACCAAAGCCACAAATTTGTTCAAAAATGCGCTCCGCAAATGCTAAGTCGTAACCTCGCTCTTGCATGCCATTGAGCAGCTTAGGCTTAAACTTGGCTAAATCACCATTCTTTTTCCATGACGCCATGGCTCGACGAAGTTGATCGGCCTCGCCACCACTAAACCCCGCAGCGACCATGGCAAGTTTGATGACTTGTTCTTGGAAGATAGGCACGCCCATGGTTCTTTCTAAAACGCTTTTCACTGCTTCTGATGGATAGCTGACAGGCTCTTCGCCGTTGCGCCTTTTCAAAAACGGGTGAACCATGTCGCCTTGAATCGGCCCTGGGCGTACGATCGCGATTTGAATAACTAAGTCGTAATAACAAGCTGGTTTTAAGCGAGGCAGCATGCTCATTTGCGCGCGAGATTCGATTTGAAAAACGCCAACGGTGTCTGCTTTTTGGAGCATGCGATATACATGAGGATCATCTTGTCGGCGAGTGATCTCAGCAATTGAAAGTGATCGCTGATGGTGTTTCTCAATTAATTGAAAGCATTTACGGATAGCATTGAGCATCCCGAGCGCCAATACATCGACTTTCAGAAGCTCTAAGCTTTCGAGATCGTCCTTATCCCATTGAATGATAGTTCGATCTTCCATTGCTGCATTTTCAACGGGCACCAATTCATATAATGGACCAGATGAAATCACGAAGCCGCCGACATGCTGAGAAAGATGACGAGGAAAACCAATGATCTCATTCACCAGTTGGATAAACTGCTGACCTTTGAGCGATTCCGGTTGCAAACCAAGCTCAATAATTTGTGCTTGCCAACCTTGGCTACGATCTCGGCGGTTAACATTTTTGATGAAAAAATCCAATTGGGTCTCTTCAATACCTAACGCTTTTCCGACCTCACGTACCGCACTTTTGAAGCGATAACTGATCACTGTTGCGGCAAGAGCGGCACGTTCACGTCCGTATTTTTTATAAATGTATTGAATGACTTCTTCACGGCGCTCGTGTTCGAAGTCAACGTCGATATCTGGTGGCTCTTTGCGTTCCTTACTGATAAATCGTTCGAACAAGACAGAGACTTGTCTTGGATCGACGGCGGTGATTTCTAAGCAGTAACACACGACGGAATTCGCCGCTGATCCTCGGCCTTGATAAAGAATGCCTTGCTGTTTAGCAAACATGACGATGTCATGAATGGTTAAAAAGTAATAATGGTACTTGAGGTCTTCTATCAACCTCAGTTCGTTTTCGATGGTTTGGTTGATGTCCTCTGGCACGCCTTCAGGAAAGCGACGCTCTTTACCTTGTTCCACCAACATTCGTAAGTAAGAATTTGGTGTATAGCCATTAGGAATCAGTTCTGTAGGGTATTCGTATTTCAGATCAGACAATTTGAATTCGCACAAATCCGCGATGTACTTACTTTCCTCTAGCCACTCTGGTTTGTAGATACGAACCAACTTATTCAGTGGTCGTAATGCGCGTTCAGCATTAGAAAGACGTTCAAAGCCCAGCTTATCAACACTGCAACCATGCTTAATGGCGGTGAGTATATGTTGTAAAGGCAGGCGCTCAGCCGTGTGCATGAGTACGCCGCCACAAGCTGTAATAGGCAGTTGCAATTCGTGAGCTAGCTTCTCGCAGTGATTTGTGTAGGCATCATCGTCGCCACCAAGATGACGTTGAATCGCAACCCATAGTCGATTGTTATGGTGTTGATTGAGCCAGCGCCCCCAGTAATGGTCACTCGCTTGATGGGTAGGAAGCCACAATACTAAGCAGTGACGAATCGACATCAGATCCCACTCAGAAAGCTGATAACTGCCTTTTTCGCTGCGTCGTCTCGCGTTAGTGATGATACGGCACATCTCAGCATAAGCTTTACGGCAGGGGCAAAGTAGGACTATTTGGCACTCTTCGTTGAGCCAGAACATGCTGCCGACGATCTGTTTGATATCAAGTTTATGCTGTTCAATCGTTGCATGGGCTTTGACCACGCCAGCGACCGAGCACTCATCAGTAATCGCGATGGCATGGTAGCGATAAAAAGCCGCTTGCAACACAAGCTCTTCTGCATGAGAAGCGCCAGTGAGGAAAGAGAAATTAGACTGACAAAATAATTCTGCGTAACTCATAACAACTTAACAAAAATAGCCATGAAGAAACCAATGTTTATGTTGATCGCGAAATACCCATAACCAGCGACCTTGCTTGGTATGAGCAATGTAGTAATCGCGCATAATTTCGTCGCCATCCCACCATCCGGATACGATTCGTTCTGGCCCATGCACCAGCGATACTTGTTCTTGCAGAGCAATTGGGACAGGCAGTTGCATTGCTGGGCGCAGCAAATCTGGGATGCTATGAGTGGGTACGTCTGGCTCATCGGCTAGTCGGTATTGGCTGGCTTTCTCCGGTCTTGGGTCGCAGGCAATATCTGGCTTGAGCACCGCATTTTTCCCAAGTTTAGCTTGGAGTAAAGAGAGCAGTTCTAACGCATTCATCTGTCCTTTGGGCCCAGAAAAAAGATCTCGCGCAGCACTTAAAGGCTCACCCTGACGAACAACTTTGAGTGTCAAACCGATCACCGCTCCATTAAGCGTGAGCGACTCTAAGCTCAAACTCGCCAGTTGTTGCCAGCGATGGCATAGATAATCGCCTTGAGCAGAGGTGAGCTGAAGATGTTGCTCGTGTTTATCGCGTTGATGGAGCGTTAAGCGAAGTTCAAAGGCGACTTTGTCTCGCAATTTTAGAAAGGTTTCGAGTTGGCGAAGGAGCTTTGCTAACGGTTTTTCAATCCATTGAACGTTTTCGATCTCAAACAGTAACTCCAAATACACTTGGAACGACTCGCTTGGATGGTAAAAGTCGACAGGGTGTTTGAACTGACCAGTAAGTCGTCCGACGTAGTTGACTAAATCAATATCAAAACGGCGAGCGATGTCTTGCAATGGCAATTCCAGTAACCCTTGCAGCGTTGTTACGCCCACTCGTTGGAGTTTTTCAACATTGGAGGGCGATAAATCGGTTAGGGTTAATGGCAACGGAAATAAAGCTTTTTGGATAGAAGTTTTATCTTCGTTAAGCACATTCGCACCAGATAATGCCATCAATTTAGCGGAAAAAGGTGAGAAGCCACAACCAAACTGAAAGCTCAATTTTAGTTCATCTAAATGAGTTCGGATTTTATTCCAATAGTTTTGTAATCCTTCATAGAGATTAAGCATTGGCGTCGCACGCAGCAAAATACCTTGGTTTGGCATCAATACGACATCAGAAGTGACCAAATACATCCATTGAGCCACCTCTTGCAACTTATTCCACTCCGTTTGTGGGTGGTAAGGATGTACTTGCAAGTCATGGCACAAAGACGCAGCACTGCCTAAGCCCATATTTGGCTTAATGCCTTGCTGCTCGGCCGTCTCGTTGTATTGAATAATCCGGCAGCGTTGACTTTCGACAATGACGACCGGGTGCTCTTGGTTGTTGCCAAACAGCGCATCCAACTGTAGGCGAGGGAAGTGCAAGTAGATCCACAAAACCATGTGATTATCCTTGATTCGCCAATGGGAAGTTCACCACAGTCGATGGGATATGAGTCATCACTGGCATCACCAACTGCGGGTAATCATGTTGAAAGTCGATATTGATACTGCCTTTGTTCCAGCCCCCTTTGCGTTTCAATACTTCCACATTTACGCCTTGTTCATGACCTTGCAGCTTTAAGCTCAATGACACAGGTAGGGACAAGCGATTTGCCATGCTCGGTTTGAGCATAAAAAGCGGACAAGCGCCTTGTTCACTGGCAACCTGTAAGCGTTTTACTTGGTGGATTTCTAGTTCGTCTTGCCATAGCAATACGTTGGCACAAACACCACTTTTCAGACACTGTTCTGCGGCCCACAAAGCATCTCGATGATGTGTAGGACTTACGATCCAAACTTGGTTTATATCTAAGCCAATATTGTGTAGAAACAGCGAATTCATTAACGCTGGAGGCTGAATGAATGCGGTTACCCCTCTCGAAAGAGACGCTTTTAGATATGGAGCGAGTAAACGCAGTTCACCAATACTGCCTACGGATTCCATCTCTACCACACCGTGAGAAGGAAAGCCGCCACCAAGCAATTCGTCTAGCTCAGCAAAACCGGAGCTGCTTAGGAATTGATGGTCGTCCGCTTTTGTTAAATTGGCCTGCCAAACAAGATGCTGGCTTTTTAAGTGTTGTAAGATGTCTTGCATAAATAAAATACCTGTATATATATACAGTATATTTCTATGGTGAAAACACGCAAGATTTTTGTCAGTGAGAAAATGAAAAAAGGCAGCGTTTGCTGCCTTTTTAATCGATTATGTGAGGTTGTGATAATGTATTATTTACGCTTAGGTTGGGCGTCAATACACTGGCCGTGTATGTCTGTCATCGCAGGATCCATCAAATGCAGATACAGCGGCATAATGTCTAGCGGTGTTTTCAGCGTGTTCGCGTCTTCACCTGGGTACGCTTTCTCACGCATGCGAGTTCGAGTCGCGCCAGGGTTAATTGCGTTAACGCGCATTGGCGTGTCACTCAACTCGTCCGCCAATACTTGCATCATACCTTCTACTGCGAACTTAGATATCGCATATGGGCCCCAAAAAGCACGGCCAGAATGGCCAACGGTAGAAGAGGTAAAGATAATGCGACCTGCTTCAGATTTACGCATGACAGGCAGTAGTGCTTGAGTCATCAGCACCTCGGCTTTTACGTTAATCTGCATGATGTCATCGAAGTCCTCTTCGTTGATCTGCTCGAATGGACATAACGCGCTAAGAACACCAGCGTTGTGTAATAAACCATCTAGTTGACCAAATTGACCTTCAATGGTTTCGGCCATATCAATGTAGTTTTGCTTGGTCGCGCCTTTTAAATCGAGAGGGATGATCGCGGCTTGTGGGTAACCTGCGGCTTCAATTTCGTCGTAGATGGATTCAAGATTCTTAACGTTTCGGCCTAATAGAATCACAGTCGCGCCGTGCTTGGCGTAAGAAAGCGCCGCTTGGCGGCCAATGCCATTACCTGCACCAGTAACAAGAATGACTTTACCTTCTAGGGCATCTTTTGAATCGGAGTAGTTCACGGTATTTAATCCTTATTATTGTAAGAGGGTCCATGTAGTGGGTTAGCGCTAAAATACGCCTGTTTCTCAATGGAAAATCTTGGTAATCGTGACAAGTTGGTTACAATACACCAATTCATGTGTTATACCAATTCCAGAACTTTCGTTAGGTATGCTATCAATCAGAACAAGTGGTTACAAACCACGTTGCCTTCTCTCTGATTTATCGGTGTAGCATAGCGACATATTCGCTGGAATGAGATAAAGGAGCTCTCATTGGAATTTTTATTAGATTACGGCTTATTCTTGGCCAAGATTGTGACAGTTGTTGCTGCGATCATTGTCATTCTCATCCTTGTTAAATCGGTTGGTAGCAAATCGGGCGCTGCAAAAGGCGAACTCGAAGTGACGAATCTTTCTGAACAGCACAAGCAATCTATCGAGCAGCTTGAACACTATTTGCATGACGATGCTTTTATCAAAGCTCGTGACAAAGCGGTGAAAAAAGAAGAAAAAGAGAAGAACAAATCTCGCGAGAAAGAAATCAAACAAGCGAGCAAAGAGGGGGCGCTAGACAGCAAACGCGAACCACACCTGTTTGTTCTTGATTTCAACGGTAGCATCGATGCAAAAGAAGTCGCGTCTCTACGTGAAGAAATCACTGCCATTTTGGCTGTTGCTCGTGAAGGCGATGAAGTATTGCTTCGTCTAGAGTCTGGTGGTGGTATGGTTCATGGTTACGGCTTAGCTTCCTCTCAACTCGATCGCATCAAAGCGGCCGGACTTCCTCTGACCATCTCGGTTGATAAAGTAGCAGCAAGTGGCGGTTACATGATGGCTTGTGTAGCAGACAAAATTGTTTCTGCACCATTTGCGATTGTGGGTTCGATTGGTGTCATCGCACAAATTCCAAACTTCAATAAGCTGCTGAAAAAGCACGACATCGAGTACGAGCAGTTAACGGCTGGTGAATACAAACGCACGCTAACCATGTTTGGTGAAAACACCGACAAAGCACGTGATAAATTCAAGCAAGAGCTAGAAGAAACGCACGTATTGTTCAAAGACTTCATCCGTGAGCGTCGTCCAAGTTTAGAATTGGAAAAAGTGGCGACGGGTGAGCACTGGTTTGGTACTCAAGCTAAAGAGTTGGGACTAGTGGATGAAATCAGCACCTCTGATGATCTTGTTGTTGCTGCGTGCAAAGAAAAAACAGTGTTAGCCGTTCATTACGTGCAGAAGAAAAAATTGGCAGACAAGCTTGCTGGTGTAGCAAGTAAAGTCGCTGACAGTGTTGTGCTTAAACTTGCAGAGCGTGGTCAAAAACCAATTGTCTAATCAATGAGATAATTCGGTCATTCAACATGGCGAGAGTGAAAACTCTCGCCATTTTTATTGGAACTAATTTGTCTACAAACGACTCAATATCCAGTACTTATTTTTATGTGTCCTGATGAACCCAAGTGAGCATTGGGTGTAATTCTTTACACGACATTTTTCCTCGCTCCAGAAGGCGATTACCCGTATAATACGCGCCTCGAAAACCGAGCAAATTGCTAAAAAGAAACTATAGGTGGAGAAGAACATGTCCTCTCAAACTCCGGTTGTAACCGTAGATGGACCTAGTGGTGCAGGTAAAGGCACTTTATGTATGTTGCTGGCGAAAAAGTTGGGTTTCCAACTCTTAGACTCTGGCGCAATTTATCGTGTACTTGCACTCGCTGCGATTCACCACGGTGTTGATACTGAGTCTGAAGATGCTCTTGTCCCGCTAGCGACACACCTAGACGTCCAATTTATCGCCGAAGGTGACCTAGTGAAGGTTATCTTAGAAGGTGAAGATGTCTCAGGTGAGCTTCGTAAAGAAGAAACGGGTATGGCTGCGTCTAAAGTGGCTGCATTACCACGCGTTCGCGAAGCATTATTGCGCCGTCAGCGTGCGTTTGAAGCCGCTCCTGGCCTTGTTGCTGATGGTCGTGATATGGGTACGGTTGTATTCCCAAGTGCTCAAGCAAAAATTTTCCTTGATGCAAGCGCGGAAGAGCGTGCAAATCGACGCCTTAAACAGTTGCAAGATAAAGGGTTAGATGTTAGATTTGCTGACCTTTTAAGCGAGATCCAAGAGCGTGACGACCGAGATCGTAACCGCCCAGTGGCGCCACTACGCCCTGCAGAGGATGCGCTTGTGCTAGATTCTACGTCGATGACTATCGACGAAGTAGTAGAAAAGGCACTACAATATATCGAATCGAAGCTAGCTGAGTAATGATACTCGACTAAGCTAAGAGCGTTGGTCGCAAGGATGATGACCGGCGAATTTAATAACCCCATGAGGTAGGATACCCGTGGACGTTTAATTTATTGAAGATTAAATAAATGACTGAATCTTTTGCTCAACTCTTTGAAGAGTTTCTAAACGAAACAGAATTCCAACAAGGCAGCATCGTTAAAGGTACTGTAGTAGCTATCGAGAACGGTTTCGTTCTTGTTGACGCTGGTCTTAAGTCTGAATCTGCTATCCCTGCTGAACAGTTCAAGAACGCTGCTGGCGAACTTGAAGTTGAAGTTGGCGCTGAAGTAGACGTAGCTCTAGACGCTGTTGAAGATGGTTTCGGTGAAACTCAACTTTCTCGTGAGAAAGCTAAGCGTCACGAAGCTTGGATCGTTCTTGAGAAAGCTTACGAAGAAGCTGAAACTGTTGTTGGTATCATCAACGGTAAAGTTAAAGGCGGTTTCACTGTTGAACTAAACGGTATCCGTGCTTTCCTTCCTGGCTCTCTAGTAGACGTACGTCCAATCCGCGACACTGCTCACCTAGAAAACAAAGAGCTAGAGTTCAAAGTTATCAAACTTGACCAAAAACGTAACAACGTAGTTGTTTCACGTCGTGCTGTTATCGAATCTGAAAACAGCGTTGAGCGTGACGAGCTTCTAGAAACTCTACAAGAAGGTTCTGAAGTTAAAGGTATCGTTAAGAACCTTACTGACTACGGTGCGTTCGTTGACCTAGGTGGCGTTGACGGTCTTCTACATATCACAGATATGGCTTGGAAGCGCGTTAAGCACCCATCTGAAATCGTTAACGTTGGTGACGAGATCCAAGTTAAAGTTCTTAAGTTCGATCGTGAGCGTACTCGCGTATCACTAGGTCTTAAGCAACTAGGCGAAGATCCATGGGTAGCAATCGCTAAGCGTTACCCAGAAGGTCACAAACTAACTGGTCGCGTAACTAACCTAACTGACTACGGCTGCTTCGTTGAAATCGAAGAAGGCGTTGAAGGTCTAGTACACGTTTCTGAAATGGATTGGACTAACAAGAACATCCACCCTTCTAAAGTTGTTAATGTTGGCGACGAAGTTGAGGTTATGGTTCTTGAAATCGACGAAGAACGTCGTCGTATCTCTCTAGGTCTGAAACAGTGTAAAGCTAACCCATGGCAGTCATTCGCTGAAGCACAAGCTAAAGGCGACAAAGTTACTGGTAAGATCAAGTCAATCACTGACTTCGGTATCTTCATCGGTCTAGAAGGCGGCATCGACGGTCTAGTTCACCTATCTGACATTTCTTGGAATGTTGCTGGCGAAGAAGCTGTACGTGAGTACAAGAAAGGCGACGAGATCTCTGCAGTTGTTCTAGCAGTAGACGCTGAGCGTGAGCGTATCTCTCTAGGCATCAAGCAAATGGAAAACGACCCATTCAATGCTTACGTTGCTGACAACAAGAAAGGTACTCTAGTTAACGCTACTGTAACTGCAGTTGACGCTAAAGGTGCTACTGTTGAAATCGCAGAAGGCGTTGAAGGTTACATCCGTGCTTCTGAAGTATCTCGCGATCGCGTAGAAGATGCTTCTCTAATCCTAAGCGCTGGTGATGTTGTTGAAGCTAAGTTCACAGGTGTAGACCGTAAGAACCGCGTAATCAACCTATCTATCAAAGCTAAAGACGAAGCTGAAGAGCAAGAAGCAATGGCATCTATCAACAAGCAAGACGAAGCTGCTTTTGGTAATGCAATGGCTGACGCTTTCAAAGCTGCTAAAGGCGAATAATATACTCGCTTAAGCTAAAAAGGAGCCGCAAGGCTCCTTTTTTATGTTCAAAGTAGTAATACTAATGCTGGTAAACTATCTTAATAAAAGGCATTTCATCATTACGCAATTTGCGTAAATTTTGTCTAGAATTGTTAGCAAGTGTTTGTTGGAATTAGTATTACTTACTATAATGAGTGATAAAGATACTCAAAGAGGGCAACTATGACTAAGTCTGAACTGATTGAAAGACTCTGCGCTGAGCAAACACATTTATCAGCGAAAGAGGTAGAGGATGCTGTAAAAGATATTTTAGAGCACATGGCCTCTACACTAGAGAGCGGTGATCGTATCGAGATCCGTGGCTTTGGTAGTTTTTCTCTTCATTACCGTGAGCCTCGCGTCGGTCGTAACCCTAAAACGGGCGACAAAGTGGAATTGGAAGGTAAATACGTTCCACATTTCAAACCTGGTAAAGAGCTTCGTGAGCGTGTGAATCTAGGCTAACGCACTCTTATTGGATTAAAAAAGCGGCATACTTTTGTGTATGCCGCTTTTTTGTAATATCGCTTACGAAAATTCAATTAGGTCATTTCATACGCAAGTTGTGATACCCAAATAACTTTAACTTCTAGGGTGTGTCTACAAACCCAGCATCTTGAGGTTACTTGGGTATAGATTATTGCTAATATACGTAGTCTGAAGAAGCATTTTCCTGCATAATCTTACCTACTTACTCCTCGAAGGGTGATGTAAAATGAAAATTATAAAAATCGTTGCTGTTTTAGTTCTCTTTTTAGTTGCACTGGCTTTAGGCTCACAAAACCAAGAACTTGTGACCTTTAATTACCTTTTAGCGAAAGGAGAATTCCATTTATCAACGCTATTGGGCGTGGTATTTGTGGTTGGTTTTGCTGTAGCTTGGGTTATCTTCGCTAGCATTCAACTAAAAACTCAGCTTCAAGTTCGACGTCTTAAAAAGAAACTGAAAAAGTACGAGCCGGCTGAAGCAGAAAAAACTGCAAAGCCAGCCATTGAAAAACAGGCATAAGGATAAGGCTTAACTTTAATGCTTGAACTACTCTTCTTGTTGTTGCCGATAGCGGCTGCGTATGGCTGGTACATGGGGCATCGCAGCGCTCAGCAAGACAAGCAGAAGCAATCTCATCAAATTTCCCGTCAGTATATGGCGGGTCTGAACTTACTGCTCTCTGATCAATCAGATAAAGCCGTAGACCACTTTATTGAATTGCTCCAAGTTGACAACGAAACGATTGATACTCACTTAGCGCTGGGTAATCTTTTCCGTTCTCGTGGTGAAGTCGACCGTGCTATTCGTATCCACCAAAATCTCATTTCTCGTTCTGGTTTGACTCTAGATCAGAAAAACTTAGCCCTGCAGCAGTTAGCGAAAGACTATATGGTGTCGGGGTTTTTAGACCGAGCTGAAAAAATCTTCGAACAATTAGTTGAAGAGCCCGATTACAAAGAGGCGGCGCTCCAACAGTTAGTCACTATTTACCAGCAAACGCGTGAATGGGAAAAAGCGATTCATTACGCCAATCAGCTAGCTAAAATGGGTAATCAGCGTAGCCGTATGCGTACAAATATTGCGCATTTTTGGTGTGAAATTGCCATGCTAGATCAAGCTGATGGCAATACGAATAAAGCTATCCAGCATTTCAAAAAAGCACTTTCCGAAGATCCAAAATGTGTTCGAGCAAGTATTTCGCTCGGCCGGATTTACTTGGAGTCAGAAGACTACAAACAAACCATTAAGTATCTAACGGGTGTATTGGAGCAAGACAAAGACTTTGTGAGCGATGTTTTGCCGACAATTGCTGAGTGCTATCACCATCTCGGGCAAGAAGATGAACTGGTCGAGTTTTTACGCGCCTGTATTGATAAAAAGGCAGGGGTGTCAGCGGAGTTGATGCTGGCTCAGTTAGTCGCTCACCATGAAAGCGTCGGCGCTGCCCAAGAATTGCTGACGAAACAGCTACTGAAAAATCCAACCATGAAGGGCTTTTATCGCCTGATTGACTACCACATTGCAGAGGCTGAAGACGGTCGCGCAAAAGACAGTTTATCTACATTACAAGCGATGGTTGGAGAACAATTAAAAGTAAAACCGCACTACCGATGCAGGAAGTGTGGCTTCTCTACTCATTCCCTTTATTGGCATTGCCCTTCCTGTAAAGGGTGGGGGACGATCAAGCCAATCCGCGGATTGGATGGTGAATAGTTTTAATGCAGCTGGCAGAGTTTCTGTCCGCTGCATTTTTTTAACCTTATGTCTAACAAGTAAAAGAACCAAAAATAATTAGGAGATGAAATGATCGACCAAAAAGTTATTGTCGCACTGGATTATGATAACCAAGCTGATGCGCTAGCGTTTGTAGATAGAATTGATCCTGCGTCATGTCGCCTAAAAGTCGGCAAGGAAATGTTTACGCTATTTGGTCCTGATTTCGTACGTGAACTCCACAAACGTGGTTTTTCCGTATTCCTGGATTTGAAATTTCATGATATCCCGAACACCTGTTCAAAAGCGGTACGCGCTGCTGCTGAGTTAGGTGTATGGATGGTGAACGTTCATGCAAGCGGTGGTGAACGTATGATGACAGCATCACGTGAGATTCTTGAGCCATATGGTAAAGATCGTCCACTTCTGATTGGTGTAACGGTACTGACTAGCATGGAACAAAGTGACTTGGCAGGTATTGGTCTGAATGTCGAACCGCAAGAGCAAGTGATTCGTCTAGCGACATTGACTAAGAACTCAGGTCTCGATGGTGTAGTGTGCTCTGCGCAAGAATCTTCACTACTTAAAAATGAGCTAGGTAAAGAGTTTAAACTTATCACTCCAGGAATTCGTCCTGCTGGTTCTGAGCAAGGCGACCAACGTCGTATTATGACGCCAGTTGATGCTATTCAAGCGGGTTCTGACTACCTTGTTATTGGCCGTCCGATCACTCAGGCGACGGACCCTGCTGCCGTATTGAAATCTATCAACGACAGCTTAGCTAGCAAGTAATAACTCTCGAGCATTAAATGGATAAAGGTGAGGCTAGGATGCCTCACCTTTTTTGTTTCTCAGAACAACGAATTACCCGATGAGAACAAAGGTTCTACGGATTATTCTTAGTCCTACAGGGGAATGCACTATATCGATCACACTTTAATAACATAATTGATAATGATAAGCCGAAAATGCAACCATGTGCTGTAGATGGCTTGCGTTACAAATAGGTAACGAATACTATGTCGAAGATGCATTCACTGCGTTGTAAGGTCTAGGATGACCTGGTGAAACTCTTTGAAATCAATATAGAAGTCGGCAGGATGTCGCTTTCATATTATGCCCCTACTATTTCCTATCTGCGTACTGTCGTGTCCGCAGCCTATCGTGAGCTTCACACTCGTCTTCCTTGTACTGACCTTAGTGCGCAAACACAACAAGGAAGAAATATGACCAAAAAAATGCCATTTTCAGTTTTGGCTGCACTGACTGCTGTCAGTTTTCAACTGCATGCAGCTGAGTTGCCTGCTGATATCGAGTGGGTTTCAAATAATAATGAGCCGTTATTTGCTTCGGAAGAAGCCGTTTATGGTGGAACTTACCGCACTTACATCGAAAGTTTTCCGCAGACATTACGCAGTGTTGGTCCGGATGCTAACTCTGGATTGCGTCAATATTTGATGGATGGCACACCAAAAATGGCTCAACGTCACCCAAATACGGGTAAGTGGATTCCTCAATTGGCTAAGTCATGGGCATTTGGTGAAGATAATAAAACGGTTTATTTTAAGCTTGATGACACTGCGAAATGGTCTGATGGTGAGAAAATCACGGCCGATGATTATGTCTTCATGATGCAGTACTACACCTCAAAAGACATTATTGACCCTTGGTACAATGACTTTTTTACCAACAGCATTGTTAGCGTGGAAAAAATTGATGATTACACCATCCGCGTTAATTTAGCGGTTGCACAGAGTCATGACTCTCTGATGGTCATGATTAATATGCCAAGCAATGGTTTCCAACCTCGTCCAAAACACTTTTTCAAAGGTGAGAAGGATGAAAACAACGATGGCATGCCGGATAACTTTGTACGTAAATTTAACTTCAAAGCTGAACCAACGGCAGCACCATACTACCTAGATAAGGTTAAAAAAGGGAAAAGTGTTACCTTTAAGCATGTTGGTGAAGATTGGTGGGGCTACAACAATCGTTACTATAAGAACCGTTATAACGTAGAGAAAGTGCGTATCACAGTTATTCGCGATCCTGACATTGCGATGAAGCACTTCGAAAAAGGCAATCTCGATTACTTTGAAATGGTGCTACCAAGCTTTTGGCACGATAAAACGAACACTGATGTTTACAAAAAAGGTTATATCCAAAAGTATTGGGGATTCAACCAATCACCACAAGGCGCTGGTGGTGTATGGATGAATACGGCAATGCCTTTGTTGGATAATCTTGAAGTGCGCAAAGGCATCATGGCTGCAACAGATTTTGATGGCATGATAGAGAACATCATGCGTGGTGACTACTCACGTAAGCCACATGGTTTGGGCTTTGGTCATGGTGAGTATGACGATCCAAACAACACACCGCCAAAGTTTGATGTCGATGCTGCGGTTAAGCATTTTGAAAAAGCAGGTTTTGATACTTTAGGTTCAGATGGTATTCGCGTAAACGACAAAGGCCAACGTTTAAGCTTTGCGATTACGTACGGTTACAACTCATGGACACCTCGTATTGCATACTTAAAAGAGCAAGCGAAGCTGGCAGGTCTAGAGTTCACATTGAACTTAGTCGATGGTTCATCTGCGTTTAAGTACATTTTAGAGAAGAAGCACCAGCTGGCATTCCTGAACATGGGATCTGGTGAGATTCCAGCTTACTGGGAGTACTTGCATTCTGACAATGCGAACAAGCCGCAAACCAATGCTCACACCAACTACAGTAGCCCAGAACTCGATAAGTTGATCGAAGCGTATGATGCTGAGTTTGATCAGAATAAACGTTATGAGCTGTCGCACCAGATTCAAGAATACGTAAAAGAAGCAAATATTATTGTTCCTGGGTACATGGTGCCTTACTCACGTGTAGCACATTGGCGTTGGGTTAAAATTCCAAAAGATGGCATGACTAAAGCAACGGAATGGGTTCTGCACCCAATGGATATCGGTAACTTCTGGATTGATGAATCCGTTAAGAAAGAGACTGAAAAAGCCATGAAGAGCGGTAGATCCTTCCCAGAAGTCACCGTGATTGATGATCGCTACAAGCTGTAATCGTTACTGACTAAGATAGAAAGAAAGCCCCACCATATGAGTGGGGCTTTTTGTTTATGGATCATGCTGCGTTAGCTAACTAAGTAAGACGCCTCTAATAGGTAAGTTTTTACATCACCTAGGGGCGAAAACGCTTTGTCGATCGTTTTAAATCGTTCATCAATAGAATCACAGGCGATGATTTGACTGAATGTTTCGATTGATAACGCTTCATTTGTTCTGAAAAACTGATGGACGTTTTCCAACTGAACTTTATGAACGTGTTCGACTTTAGTTAGTGCATTTGTTAGATCTGAAATATTAATCGACATTGCTACTTAATGACCTTATCTACAGGCTTTGCTGAGCCATAGGACGTGGGCTTTATATTTGGCGGTAGAGTATCACTAACCTGTGGAGCACAGACTGATGGAGATCAATTTGTGCAGTTCGTACCAGTGTCAAACGCTTTGAGATAGAGGTGAGCTAGCAGAAAGTCTAAGCACCTAATGCTTGGATGGCGATATTATGCTTAATGTAAAACCGAAGTAAGTATTTTTATTCTTTATCAAATGTAGATTATGAATGGAAATAATTGAGTTTTCATTAAATAAATATGAAATATAAATAACGTAATAAAAATACTCTTGCCGGTTAACTTCACTATTAATATTGATGTTTTTCTTCGTTTTTCATAATAATCTAGATCAAAATCACAGCATCATTAAATTCAATATAACCAAGAAGTAGCGCTAGTTAATTAGCTTTACATATCAACAAATTACTACTATTTTTGTTGTATGCGTCTTATGGTGTTAATTTATGAAGTACTTAGTTACAGGTGCGGCAGGTTTTATTGGTAGTGCAACTATTAGAAAACTAAACTCATTAGGATATGAGGTTGTAGGTATTGATAATATCAATGACTATTATGATGTTGAGTTAAAGTATGCAAGATTAAGTTTTATAAAAAATCCATTATTTCGATTCTTTAATATGGATATATCAAATAAAAATGAAATAGAACGTTTATTTGAGAAAGAAAAGTTTGACAGAGTTATCCATCTTGCCGCACAGGCTGGTGTTAGATATTCACTTGTAAACCCACATTGTTACGCTGAATCGAATTTAAGTGGATTTTTAAACGTCTTAGAAGCTTGTCGTAAAAGCCATATCAAGCATTTCATATATGCATCTTCCAGCTCCGTTTACGGCTTAAACAAGAAAGTGCCTTTCTCTACATCGGATAATGTTGATCACCCCGTTTCTTTATATGCAGCGACTAAAAAATCTAATGAATTGATGGCGCATAGTTATTCTCATCTCTATCAACTTCCTACAACAGGCTTACGTTTTTTTACTGTGTATGGTTCTTGGGGACGTCCAGATATGGCGCCTTTTATCTTTACTGAGAAAATAATTAACGGTCAGTCTATTGATATTAATAATAATGGTGATATGTGGAGGGACTTTACCCATATTAATGACATTGTCGAAGGGATAGTCAGAATTTCTGATGTCATACCAAGAATTAATCAGCGATGGCAGTTTGAAAATAGTACTCCAGCGGATAGTTCTGCTCCTTATTCTATTTACAATATTGGTTATGGTTCACCGATTTGTTTGATGGATTTTATCAAAGCAATAGAAAATGAACTCGGAATAGAAGCAAAGAAGAATTATCGAGAGATGCAGCCAGGAGATGTATACCAAACCTATGCTGATACAACAGCTTTCTATCAAGCCACTGGTTATCGGCCGTCAGTTTCCGTAGAAGAAGGTATTGCCGAGTTTGTCGCTTGGTACCGGAATTTTTATAACAAGTAAAAGATTTGTCATTCAGAACTTTCAAGGTCGAGAGTTCACATAAGGTTAGAGCTATGTTACCGAGTATATCAGTCGTTATTCCTGCAAAAAATGAACAAGGAAATATTGGGAAGTTAGTGAAAGAAATTCATGCCAGTTTAGAAGCATACCCTAACGTCGAAATTGTCATTACGGACGACGGTAGTACCGATGATACGGTGCAAGAGGCACTTGAAGCTGCTAAAGAATGTGGGTGTGACCTGCAAGTGGTAAGCCACGAACATAGTTGCGGTCAAAGCACAGCAGTGTTAACTGCCGTCAAACATGCAAAAGGCGAGTGGATTGTTACCTCCGATGCTGATGGGCAGAACGATCCGTCGGATATGCCTAAGATGCTTGAGCTTGCTGCTAAAGTCAGCAATCCGAATTTTTGCATCGCGGGTTATCGAGCAAAAAGGTTAGATACAGCTTGGGTTAGGTTTCAATCGAAGGTGGCGAACAGAGTGCGTCATGCATTACTAGGTGATGGTGTTCCAGATTCTGGTTGTGGACTTAAAGTCATCCCTAAATCGACTTATCTGCGCTTGCCGTATTTTGATCATATGCATCGGTTTTTGCCTGCGCTCATCAAAGCGATGGGCGGGGAAATCGTCGTTCACCCAGTCGCGCACCGAGACAGAGAAGCAGGCACTTCCAATTACAATGCATGGAACCGTGCTTGGGTAGGGATTGTTGATATGTTTGGTGTGATCTGGTTACAAAAGCGCACGAAAAATCCGATGATCAAAGCTGTCAGCATTGCCAATGAAAATGCAAAACAATGAAATGGTTAAAGCTTGCACTTCTTATACTTGCTGGGGTTTTGTTAGCAAATCAGCTCGATAATCCCGTTTTATCTCACCTCACAGATAGGAACTGGCTGGTTGGCTACATTCAAAAAAACGGGGCTTTAGGGCATGTGGTCATCTTCACATTCAGTGTGGTGTTTTTGTCGTTGAGTGGGCCAAAGCAAGCCATCGCATTGGTATTCGGCTATTTATACCACGTCCAATTAGGCGTGCTTATCACCTTATTTGCTTGTGTTTTTGGGGCGACATTTAACTACGCCTGCGCGCGCTTTCTCATCGGAAATTGGCTATATCGACGGTTCCCGAAAAAAATGACGCGTTTTAATTCATTTGCGAGTCGTAAGCCGTTTTACAAAATCCTTCTGCTACGTTTGTTTCCGATTGGGAATAACGTCGTGACCAACGTTTTATCGGGTAGTGTCCGAGTGCCGTTCTTTGCCTTTATCTCCGCCAGTCTGTTGGGATACTTGCCTCAAATTATCATCTTCGCATTGATGGGCGCTGGTATTCATTCATCGAGTAATACAATGATATATCTCAGTATTTTCTTTGGTATTTTTAGCGCGGTACTCACAGGGTTTCTCTATCGAGATCATATTAAAAGTCGTGTCGAATTATTGAATATGGAAGAGGAAGTATGAGCTTAGTGACGTCCAAGTGTCGACAAGTTTGGCAAAGTGATGACTATTATCAAACCCTATGGTTTTTGTTGTTCCTCGCCTTCATCATTATTTTTTCGGGGATAGGGTTACGGGACCCATGGCCTGCCGATGAACCACGCTTTGTCGAAGTCGCTCGAGAGATGGTGCAATCGGGAAACTGGTTTTTTCCTACCAGAGGGGGAGAGCTCTATCCCGATAAACCGCCAGTATTTATGTGGTCAATGGCGGCTTTTTATTGGTTGACCGGCAGTCTAAAAGCAACGTTCATGTTACCTAATGCGATTGTCAGCCTAATTGCTTTGGTGTGCTGTTACGATATTTCCGCAAAGCTGTGGAATGTCAAAACTGCGCGAAATGTGGGCTTTCTACTATTGCTTGCTCCACAATTTATTATTCAAGCAAAAGCGGCGCAAATTGATGCGATGGTAGCCGCGTGGATCACCATCTCAATGTATGGGCTGTTGCGACACTTCTATATTAAGACCAACTGGGTTTGGTATTGCTTGGCTTGGGTGTTTATGGGTCTTGGCATTATTACAAAAGGTGTTGGATTTCTTCCCGCGTTGTTTTTGATACCCGTTTTGTTTTTGCATTTTTCTGGCAGACACCATTTTGATGATGCGGTTTCGTGGAAGCTATTACTGGGCCCAGTGTTCATGCTTTTGACTATTGCATGTTGGTTTGTGCCTATGGTTTCGATCGTAGAGATCAGTCATAACCCTGATTTTGCTGCTTACAGAGACAACATCTTGTTTAAACAAACGGGTGAGCGTTATGCGAACTCTTGGGGACACATTCAGCCATGGTATTACTTTATTGTCAGTGTGATTCCCGTTATGTGGTTCCCGCTGTACTTGGTGTTTTTCAATAAGAAGTGTTGGCAACAACTACGATTATCACCTGCGTTATTAAGTTTGTTCGCTTGGGTTGTGCTTGTTATCGCTTTCTTTAGTCTGAGCCCGGGTAAGCGAGGTGTTTACATATTGCCAGCGCTTCCAATGCTTGCTGTTATTGCGGGTTATGCGTTAACGAACCAAGCTTGGCCTAAATGGACCGACAAATTACTTAAAGCTATCGTTTTGATTTTAAGCGTAGTTTTGTTTTCTGCCGCTGTTGTTGCAGGTCTAGAGGTTAAATCCGTCACGAAGCATTTAGGTGAGTACGATTCCATATTCCCTTACGTCGTATTCTTTCTTGTTGCTGCAGCGATTTGGGTTGGCGCATTTTTCAAAACGCGCACGGTACAGGCTCGATATACCTTTTGGGTGGCTCTTGCGCTGACTTGGGTCTGGTATAGCGTTACGGGATATACATTGCTTAACCCAGTTCGCACGCCGGCTAAAGAGATCATGTCAGAAGCACAAAAAGCAATCGGTAAAGATGGTGAGTTAGGACTGACGCTATTTAAAGAGCAATTTTTGCTGTTTTCACCTGTGTCGGTAACACATTTTAGCTATTTGTCAGATCACAAAGAGCAAGAGCGCAATGCTTGGTTGTGGCTACAAGAAAAGCCGAATCGGTATATCTTGACCCAAGGTGGGAATGAGATGGAATGTTTCGATGCCAACAAAGCGAAAAAACTAGGGGAAGCCCACCGCCGGGATTGGATTTTATTTGATGCCGAGAGTGCGTTTGAATCCTGTCAGCCGCCAAGAAGCATCAAACGATATGAGCTACATATCGACAAGCCATATTCTTAATCTCTTGAGCCGCTAAACATACATAAACAAGAAAGGGGAGCGTGATGCTCCCCTCCCTGATCTGATGACTTTCGTCTCTGGTGTCTATTTACTATAGCTGCGCAGCCATATCGTCGGTTAGTTGGTTCAAACCTGCCGACAGTGCATCAACCAGAGCGTCGTAGCCTTCATCTTGCAATGGCATCAATATTTTTACTTGCGAGCTTCGAACGACGTTGCCGCTTGCATCGATGAGTAACCATTCACCTTCAATCTCTGCATTACCTTGGTAGCTACCATTAAACTTGTTCAAACTAAGTTGAAGCTTGGATTCTCCACTTTGATCCAGAAGATTATTCATTTCAACTGGCCAATAGTCGCTTTGTTTTTGGCGTAGCTCAGCCACAATACGTTGGGTAATTTGCTCAGAAATACTTTGGGCCCACTGGTGGCGTTTGGCTTGAACAATCTGAGTATCTGATGTGCGATACACAATACTATTGTCATTCAGGTAACTAGCGAGTTGAGCCGGACGAATCACCAGTAAAGGGCGTTCTGCAACGCTCATCTGGTTAGACGTTTTTGTCTCAGCTTTAGGTAGGAGATACAGCGCCCCCGTTGTTTCTGGCGCGCTGCTGCATCCTGTCAATCCGGTTACAAGTGCTGTCGCTAATAAAAATACACGTTTCATTATTGTTGCCCTCTAACAGGAATTGGATCCTTCACTTCATCTTCTCCAAATACTAATGAGTTTGGTTTTTCATTTAGCTGCTTTAAAACAGGTTTGAATTCCGTCATCACCTTCTCTAGCTCTTTCAATGTCGATTCCATTTCACTGTACATTGTCGAGTTAGGGCCGTATCCATCCAGCGTTTTTTGCAGTTGCTGCAAGCTTTGGCGAATATCTGCAGGGATCTCTTGTGTGTCTTTTTGGCTTAAGAGCTTATCTATGCTATTCGCCACTTTTTCTGCGGACGCCAAGGTGCGCTCAGACGTTTTCAACGTTGCGTTCAGAGACGTTAATGTATCTTCCATTGGTAAGTTATTAAGCTTGTTTAAGAAGTCATTTACTTGGCGCTGAACCTGTGCAAAGCCACCTCGCATTGTAGGGAAGACGTCTAGCCCTTCATACGTGTTAGCTTCATATGGCGTATCGTCTGGATAAAAATCCGCATCAATGTACAGTGCACCAGTCAACAAATTCCCGGTTTTTAGTGTGCCGCGAAGTCCTTTTGCAAACTCGTCTTTTAGTTTCTCTTTGAACATTTCCATCGAGTGGGACTCAACATCACCGTATACACGGCCTAGCTCAATACGGACTAACACCGGAATTCTCTTAGCCGAGAAATGCTCTTCTGGAGTTGGAAGACGCATAGGCACTCTCATTACTGTACCAATGCGTAGGCCTCGGTATTCAACCGGAGCTTTGCGTTTTAGGCCACGAACGGACTCTTCGAATAGCATTACGAATTCGATGTATTCGTCGTACATGCCTTCGCGTACTTGTTTAACATCATCGTACAAACGGAAGTTCGTCATGTCTTTGGTAAGAGCTTCGCCTGACTCCATTCCAGGAATGCTATCAAAGGTGACGCCACCAGTAAGAAGGCTTTCAAGCGAGCCAAATTTCACTTCAAATCCTTCCGCATTCAATTGTAGATCGAGGCCTGAATTGAGCCAGAATTTGGTGCGAGTGCGCACTAAACTGTCGTAAGGCTTAAAGATGAAAAGTTGGTAAAGAGCACGGCGCGTATCTACGTCAAAGCTGGTTTTCTCTACTCGCCCAACCGTAAAGCCTTTATAAATAACCGGGTCACCCACACCAAGCTTACCTGCTTCACGGTGAGTCAAGACAATGCGCAGACCTTCTGCGTCAGGCGAAGCGACAGGTGGCACATCCAGAACTGCGAAATGATCTTTTTCGACCTCAGAACTGCCCGGTTGCAATTGAATGTAAGCACCGGAGAGAAGGGTTTCCAAACCAGAGACGCCATCACGGCCAATGCGCGGCTTCACCACCCAAAACATGGTGTCATCTCGCAGCATGCGCTCCGCGTCTTTATTCATCTGCGCTTTGGCGATGATGTGATCGTAGTTCTCACTGAGTGTGACTTCAGTGATCAGTCCCACTTTTACATTCAGTGCGCGGATTTCTGTCTTGCCGACTTCAATCCCATCTGCAGTTGGCAGCTGTAAAGTAATTTGTGGGCCAGTACTGTTGATGTATTGGAACAGCATCCACGCTCCCATGGCTAGCGCAAGGATCGGAACAATCCAAATAGCAGAAATCTGCTTTTGCGGTTTTATTTGAGCGGTTGCGTTGTTCTCATCACTCATATTTGGCTTTCTCAGTTAGGTTATTAGTCATCGGCTCTTGCACTTCGCTCTGTGGTAGTTGCCACAACAAACGGGAGTCAAAAATCATCGCAGAGAGCATGGTGAAAATGACCACTGCGGCAAAAGATAATGCAGCAGGGCCGGGGTAAATGGCCATTAAGTTTTGCAACTGAACCAGTGCAACCAAAATGGCGACAACAAAAATATCGATCATTGACCAACGGCCAATGAATTCGGTTAATCGGTATATCTTTAAGCGCGAAATGCTCTCTTCAGGTGGAAGGTATTGAGCCTTTTGCGCATTGTAATACAACCACGCCAACGCCAACATTTTCGCCATCGGGATAAACACACTCGCGAAGAAAATCACCATGGCGATAGGGTAGGAGCCTAAATGCCACAGCAAGATGACGCCTTCCATAATGGTTGATCCTTCTGAGTGCCCAAGACTGACGGTGTACATCATAGGGTAGAGGTTTGCTGGGATATAAAAAATCACCGAGGCAAACAACAATGCCCACGCTTTTTGTAGGTTCTCGCTGGGGTTGTATTCGTGAAGTCGACTGTAACAGCGAATACAGCGCTGATGTTTTTTATCCTCGATGGGATTGAGTTGGTGGCAAGTGTGGCAACCGATGTGATTGTGGTTGTGGTGAGTGTCACCTTCTTTCACGCTTGGTAACTCGATTGCCGGAATAAAGTGCCCCCACAGCCAGCTTTTATCGACCATCGAAATGCATTTCACCACCAATATTGTGTATACGCAAAACGCCCAAAACGAGCTGCCCATACCGATGTCGGCCAGAGACGCAATTTTAATTAAGCTCACCAATACGCCAATTAAAAACACATCGACCATTAACCACGGTTCAACTCGAAACAGAATTCGGCAAAGTACTTTGGCCATACGCTGCTGCTTTTTAGACGGCGGATGGTTGCGAGCTTTTAACGCCTCAAGGTGCAGAAAAAGGATCAAACCCACATAGATAGCTGGCAAAACGACGACCGTCGCGAGCAGAAGCGCACCAAGAAGGGCGTTTTGAAATTCAGCCAGCATTTTGGCTGCGTGAAGCAGAGTGATCTCTTGCGACAACCCTTGCACGCTGAATGACATGAATGGGAAAGAGATACTGAGCACCAGCATGATCAAACACGCAGACGATACCGCAATCACGCTTTGATAAGGCTTGGCGTTAATTTTTGTAAGTGAATGCGAACATCGAGGGCATTGAGCTTTTTGCCCTTGCTCGATCTCCGGAATGCGGACGACAAGGCCACATTCTTCGCAAGAAATTAACTGACGTGAATTAGGTTGAATACTCATTGGGTAGGTTTTGAATTCATTTGTCCTAAGAATACTCTGTTTTCACTAGACACGCTTGTGTTGATTCAGGAGTTTACGAGTTTCTTACTTTTGCAATCGCCGTACTCGTGTTGCTAAAACATGCCAAGCGACGCTGAAAAGTATGCAACATTTTACTGCTAGGGTTTGAAATTGGGAAGTCGTTACCGCATAGAAGTGGTTTGAGTGAAGCAAATGAAATGGTGATTTTTGGGATGAGGGAGAGAAAGAACCTGCCCAAGCATAGGGCAGGAATGTATATAAGGATGTAGCTATACGGCAAGCTCTAACGTTGCTACTCAACCGTTCCGCTTGCAAATGCGTTTTTACCTATTTGCTTACCGTTTAGTGTTTTGCCGTAGTAACCTTGGTGCTGGTGGTATTTTTCAGCATTTGCGGTGACGCTGCCTTTAAATCGAGGATCTTGTGGGCGTTCGTGACTATTGATGTACGCAGCAACGTCCCAAGCTTCTTGCTCAGTCAGCTGCACACTTTTTCCAAGTGGCATGTTCTCATAAATAAAATAGGCCGCTGTGTTAATGCGGTGCATACCTGCGCCCCAGTTATACGCAAATTCGCCCCAAAGCGGAGGAATGTATGAATGGCCGTCGGTGCCTTTGATACCCGAGCCGTCGGCGCGATGACAAGTCTCGCAGTTCTTTTCATAGACTAAAGCCCCTCGCTCTGGTGATGGTTCTTGCTTCGGTGCGGCGATTTTTGGGTAGCCACGTCCTGCGAGGTTGCCGCGCTCTTTAACCGGTAATGCTTGAGCGATAGCGTCTGGCAAAGGGAAGTCCTGTGCTTTACCACCCACTTGGAGAGCTTTAATGTCTAGCTCTGGCACCGCTTCATCGTTCATACCATAACTATCGAGTAATCCACCCATTGCCAACCAATAAGCGTAAGCGCTGAGGGCAACAATTTCGGGTGAGTCGTAAGCGGGGGCTTTGCCGTTCATGGAGTATTCGAAGCAACCTTGAATACGGTCTGCGTAGCTGTTTACGCGATCGTTTTTCTTGCGATAAGCCGGATAGGCCATGTACGCCGCCCACAGCGGTGCTGCATTGGCTTTTCGTCCTGCTTCCATATGGCAGTTCACACAGTTTTGCTCATTGCCAACGTATTTGCCGCGCATCTGTTGCGAGTTAACAAAGAGCGAGTAACCACGTTTTACTTGCTCACCAAATGCGGTGTTTGGAATTTTACTCAGATCGCGAGGTTGCAAATATTCACCGTGATTCTCTTTTTTTACCGCGGGCAGTTCAGTTTGACGATCCGGCAGTGGCTCGTTGGCCAAAGTAGCAGCAGAGATGAGAGGCAATGCGAACAAAGAATAGAAACGTTTCATGTCTGCTCCTAGTAACGTAATGAGGCAAAGTAGTAGGAAAGGTTTTCAATCTCTTCGTCAGTGAGATTTTTCGCGATAGTACCCATCATATTGAGCGGGTCACCACTGCGAGTGCCGTTTTTCCATGCCATCAATTGCGTTTTTAAGTAATCAGCATGTTGGCTTGCGAGGCGAGGGAATTTGTCGACGCCCATTCCGCTGGCTCCATGACAAGTCGCGCAAGCTGGAATGTTTCTATCCCAATCACCTTGGAAGATCAATTTACGATACGGGTTACGAATGTCGGCTTGGTCGCCGCGTTGCTCTGGGTTAGTGAACTCGTAGCTTGGAAGATTAGCAAAGTAATCCATGACTTCTTTACGAACGGCAGGATCGCTAAGCTCTTTCGCCATGCCTTGCATGACTACGTTTTGTCGTTCGCCACTAAGGAAGAGCTCTATTTGGGTGTTGAGATAATTCGCGTTCAGACCAGCAATCATAGGCGCAATGTTTGGTTGACCCATGCCATCTTGGCCGTGACAACCGCTGCACACGCTGGCTTTTTCAGGAATAGACGAGGCGCTTGCGCCCATTGTGGTTGCCAGCAAACAGGCCGTCACCACAGGTAGTATTTTTGACATGCTGACTCACTTTAATTGTTATTAATATCTCCAAGTGTCTACTGTGATAGTGACTTGGATGCTGTATTGTCGGCTTTGTCAATAACTAAAGGTATTGTGGATTTCCACATATTTAGAGGATGTGAAGAGCTGCTAAATGGCAGCTCTTCAGGTTTGGTTGTCTACTAAGCTTTGCGGATTTTGGCTGGTAATGATTGGCGAGCAGCGGCTCCTACCACCCAATCTAACAACACGCCTTTCCCTTCTCGGGTTGGGTCAATTAATCCGATGTCGTTAATGTTGACTCCATCTTGGCTGCGAGTTCTTACTGGTTGCTGTTTATCGCCGATCCAGTGCGAGCGTTGTCCTAGCTCGGTATGACCAAACCCATGTTCAAATCCGAGTGTGCCAGGGCGAATTCCGTTGACTATCATCGCAAGTGCTTTGGTGCTTGCAGATGGAGTCTCGATAACAAACTCATCACCCGTTTTAATGCCTGCGCGTTCGGCATCGATTGGATGGATGTACACAGGGTTTACGCCTTTAATCGAGTTCAACCTTGGCGATAGATTGGACACCGCACTGTGAATGTTGGATTTAAAGTTAGTCAGGCTGAAAGGCCATTCTGAGCTTGGGAACTGTTCTTCCATTGGTGTGCCATCGGCCAGCTTTTGTGGATGCCATGTTGGGCAACCGGTGTAGAAATCACCGGTCATGGTGTTTCTTGCGCTGCCGACACGTTCATTCCATATCGCAACTGGTCGTGTCCATTTGTGCTTCATTTGCTCACCTTGATACGCTTCGGTTGCATTTTCAAAGCGTCCGCCGCGAGCAAAAATAAACGCCACTCGTTGCATCTCATCCGCTGTTAGCGTTCTTTGCATCGCTGGCATTAAACGCTCTAAGCCTGACCATGCAATGTCTTCTGCCGAAACTTCAGGCACGCCGCCTTTCACATAAGCCAAGTTTGCCGCAGCTCGCAAATAGAAATCTTCGGCGCGATGGAGAGCGTGCCAGTTGCCTTGTGCATCTTGAATTGCATTGTCACCAAAACCGCCCAGCTGCATTTTCTTAGCAACATCAATCAGGAAGTTCTCTAAACAAATCGAGCGACCGTCGGCGGTTTTCTCTGTTCGCGCTTCCACTATCGGCCAACGAGCGGTGACGGTTTTCACCGGAACATCGTGCCAAGGCGTTGCCATGCCCCAGCTTTCGTAGGTGACGGTATCCGGCACAATGTAATCCGACAACGCGGTGGTTTCGTTAATGAACGCATCAATAGACACAATCAAACCGAGCTGCTTTGGATCTTTAAGCTTGTCTTCCAGCAGCGTTTTCAAACCGGGTACACCATACATCGGGTTCGCCATGTGGTTGATCCACGCTTTAACGCGATATGGATAACCATCAATAGCCGCAGATAGGTGTTCTGTCAGCAGTGGCGCTGCAAACGGATACCAAGGTGCGCGAGTTGGGTAAGGGGATTTTCCTGCCTCAACGCGACGTTTGTATTCGCTGGTTTTGTGGTATGGGAATTTACTGCGCGATAAAAAGACGCCTTTCGGGCCGACTTTGCCAGCAAATTTGGTGAAGTCGTAACGAGGACCCGCAGCGGAAGTTGGGTAGCCACCCGCTTTGGTCATCGCGCCGCCTTTCATGTTGATATTACCAATCAACGCATTGAGCATCATGATGGTAAACGAGTTATAGAACCCATTGGTGTGCATGTTGCCACCGTGGGTATCGACCACCGCTTTTGTGCCGTAGCTGGTGAAGCGTTTCGCTAGTTCTGCGATTTGCTCAACAGGGATCTCACATTGTTGGCTGTAGAACTCAAGACGGTATTTGAACGCCTCTTCTTTGAGCCTTTGTAGAGACGATTTTACTCGTACTTCGCCTGATGCAAGCGAAACCGTTTTATCGACAAACAGTGCCGCTTCTTCTGTCTGGGTATGCACACCAAATTCGCCGCTTTGATCATCCACGATGACGTACGGGTCGGAATCAGACAACGCTTCGCCCTCGAATGGCAGATTCAGATCCGATGCGCGTAAAAACGTGCCGTTTCTCGGGTGCTGCTCATCGCTTATCACGAGATGTGTAGCATTACACCAGTGCGCGGTGCCGGCTCGTTTCATCGCGTTTTCCCCCGGCTGCGCCAAGAAGGTTTTGTTGTAGCGTTGGTTTTCGATGATCCATTGGATCATGCCAAGCACGAGGGCAGAGTCGGTGCCCGGTTTGATTGGTATCCAGCGGTTATTGTCACCTGCTGCCAAGCTCGATGAACCCGCCGGCAAACTTGGTGTGACGATGGTGTATTCCAAGCTGCCTTCTGTTCGCACATTGGCGAGTTGGCGCGCCTGACGTTTAAAAGGGTTGCCAGCTTGAGCTGGCGACATACCGATGAAGATGATGTATTCCGCATTATCAAAGTCTGGCTTTAAGTGTGCGTTCTTATCTAAATCGTTCATAAATGCACCGCTGCCAGCACGAAATGCATAGCCGCAGTAAGAGCCATGATGCCCAAAGTTACGCGTACCATAGCTGTTGAACGCGAAGCGTTTGAATATGTCGTCTCGGCCTTCGTTACCTGCGTTGGTCATTAACAATTGGTTGGCTTTCGGCCCATATTCTGGGTTTTCAGGATCAACGGGCGTTGTTAAATCGCGAATGTCGCGTAAGCCATCAACATGGCCTTCACCAAATAAATCACCACCTTCAACGACTTCTTCTATCAATTGCTCGTAGCTGATCGGAATCCATTTTCCTTCGCCGCGTTTGCCAACTCGTTTCAGCGGCTGAGTAATGCGGTACGGGCTGTTGCGAATTTCTAGCATCCCGTTTCCTCTCGCACAGGCGGTCGAACGGCCATAAAGGCCCGCTTCTCCTGTCAAACTTAAATAAGCATCTTTGACTGGCGTTTCGAAAGGAATGTGTTGTTGATGAGAGAGTGGGTGATATGGGTTGCCACTAATACGCAAGATCTCGTCGTTGCGGTTATCAATGCGTACACGCAATCCGCACAGTGACCAACAACCAAAACACATCGATGGCGCAACACGTTGGTTTGGATTTGGGATCAGATTACCTTGGTCATTGACGGCGTATTCTGGTTCGAGGGAATTGCCGTGGTGAATATCGCGAGTCTTTTGCCCAGCAGTGCCTTCCAGCGCACCTTCTACCATGTGCTTGGTTGTGGTGGCGTAACCTGCAGCAAATGCGCCAAGCCCACCGACTGCAAGGCATGATTTCAAAAACTGACGGCGTTTGTTATCCATAATGAAATCCTCTTGATTAGCGTTCAGTTAAGGTGAGTGATGATGCTTTTGCTTCGATACTTTGTTTTGGCTGAACCAGCTCTGAGCCGAGCAGTGCCAGAGCAAGCCATAATCCGAGCATGCCGATAATGCCTATCCAGCCATTTCCATCCATAGTGAGTTGGTATGGATACAGCCCTGCATCGAACTTGGCGATGGTTTGTACTTCCATGATGGTGAACCAGCGAATCAGCCACGCGCTTGCCAATGCGGCAGCAGACACAAAGCCGAGCCCTATGACGTGACGAAATCTGGCTGATGTGGACTTTTGGGTATCGCGCAAGAAGATGAAGGCGAGCAAAACACAACCTAAAACGACAAAAGTGAGCAAGGCAATGTTGTGCATCCATTGTTCGCTAGAATAGAGCGAAAATGCGGAATTGTTGGATGCCCAAATGGGCAGGAGAATCAGCGTCAGAACGCCGCTCGTTACCAGTGACTTTTTGAGTAAATTGTTATCACCAGAAGTGAGAGTTTTCGATTGGCTAGGCAGTAGTAACCAAATCAGCAGAGAAAATCCGACAGCGCCCATAAATGCAGTGACAAACCAAAGAATTGGTGACGCGGGTTGGTGCCACAAAGAGCGCGATTTAACGACTGCAATTTCAGCTCCAGTATAAAGGGCGATGGTTAAGCCTGATAACACGGTGATTGCAGATATTGTGAGCATCACTTTGCGAGAAATAGCCCACTCACCAAGCGATAGTTTAGATAACAGAGGCAATACTTTTCCCGGTTGGTTTCGTAGTGCAATAAGGTCCTGACGTAGATACAACCATGCAGTTGCAACGGCAAGCGCAGAAAATACAGGCAAGAATAGTGAGCCTAGAGACATCCATGACCACGGCGTGATGTGCGCGTAAAAATGCCAAGCTCGTCCCGGCTGGTGAAGGTCGCCAGTTAACGCCAACGGGCCGACGATAGCGCCGATGGCCATCGTTAGCACCAGCGCGACGCGTAACCGATGACTGGTGTGTTGCTCAAATAACAGTGCGATTAGGAACAAAATAGCGGCAGCGTAAGCAGAACCGATGTAGAAGAAGTACTGCACCGCCCACGGTAGCCAAGCCATCGCTTGAGGTTGGACTAACACTTCGGTGATGTTCATGCTCGCTCTCCTTGAGGGTCGTAAATAGCTGGCTGCCCGTCGATGTGGCTGGTGAAACGTTCATCCATGCCGATGTAAAACACATGTGGCTTGGTCTCTTCATTGGGCTTTAGCACTTTGATGTCGTCTTGGTGCTTCGTAATTAAGCGGCGGGCTTCACTTGATGGATCATTCAAATCACCAATCACGCGAGCACCACCCACGCAGGTTTCCACACAAGCGGGTAACAAACCTTGTTCTAAGCGGTGTGCGCAGAAGGTGCATTTGTCTGCGGTGAGCGTGTCTTCATTGATAAAACGCGCATCGTAAGGGCAGGCTTGTACACAGTACGCACACGCTACGCAGCGACTGTTATCCACCATGACGATGCCATCTTCTCGCTGAAAGGTTGCTTGAACGGGACAAACGGCTACGCACGGCGGGTTATCGCAGTGATTACAAAGCCGAGGCAGCATAAAGGCCTTTGCTTCTTGTGTGGTTGTGGAACCGTCATCGAGCGTGACTTCGTATTGTTTCACTGTGGTTCGGAACTGACCGATTGGCGCTTGGTTTTCAATACTGCAACCTACGGTGCACGCTTGGCAGCCGACGCATTTACGTAAATCGATCACCATGGCGTAACGTTTTCCGACTTGTCCTTTTCGGTCGGCGGATTGGTTATTGCGAATAACATTGCCCGCGGTTGCGGTGCCAATACCTGCAATGGGGATCAACGCGGCACCCGCTGTAATGGCGCTAAGAAAGCGACGTTTGGTGGAATCCATAACTCACCTGCTGTTAGTTGAATTTGAACTGACTGATTCCATTGTGAGAAATGCGCTGCGACGTCGATATAGTGGATTTCCACATACCCAGATCAAAGTTGATCTAAAACAAATGTGGTTTACGGAAGATAGCTGTTATTCTTGCTTCATTATTTTCGAAGGAACGATTCGACTCATCATGAACAAAACGCCACGGTTGCTTCAGTTTTGGATTCTGTGCTTGGTTGTCTTTGCATCTTTAGCTCAGGGCGCTGTTTCTGAACAAGAATATCTGCAAGGAATGCAGCAGCAAAAGACGGTGCAGCCAGAGGCCAAGCAGAAAGTCGAAGTGGGCGTGTTAGCGATACGTGGTCACCTTTATGCCGAGCAGAGATGGCAACCGACCATCGATTGGCTCAACCAGCAAATCTCGGATGTGCACTTTGAACTGCATCCGCTCAATTTGGACGAAATGGGGGAGGCGGTGAAGTTTCAGACCATGGACTTCATCTTAACCAACCCAGGTCAGGCTGTGCGCTTGGGCAGACAATATGCGTTGTCATGGATGGCAACATTGACGGGGCGCGCACCGCAAAACTCGAACTATAGCATTGGTTCTGCGCTGGTGGTTCGGGCAAATTCGCCATACCAAACATTAAAAGATGTTTCTGGATTTCCTGTCGCGGCAGTGTCCGAAAAAGCGTTTGGTGGTTATCTGACCCTGCGCTATCAAATCGTGGAAATGGGACTCGATCCGAATGATTTTTTTGCGGATGTTCGCTATCTTGGTTTCCCAATTGATGCCAACCTCTACCAATTACGTGACGGCAATGTTGAAGCCGCTGTCGTGCCTGCTTGTCTACTAGAACAGATGCAAAATGAAGGTCTGTTACAGCTCGGTGATTTTCGAGTCTTAAACCAACAGCCAAATGAACATTCTTCGTGCGCTGTTTCTACGCCGTTATATCCAAACTGGTCGTTTGCCAAAACAGAACGCGGCTCGTCTCTTCTGGCGAAAAAAATCGCGCAAGTCTTGCTTGCTATGCCACCAGAGCACCCCGCCATTATTGCCGCTGGCGCGTCAGGCTGGACATCGCCCGTTAGCTTGTTGAGCATCGATAAACTCTATCAGGCGTTGGATTTACATCCATTGCAGCAACCTTGGTGGAGTGAGGCGCTGCGCTGGTTGCGCAGTCATCAAGAATGGGCGTGGGCACTGTTCATGTTTGTGATTGTATTGAACGCGTACCACTTTTGGCTTGAGTATCGTTTTAGCAAAAGCAAACAAGCATTAGAGCTGACATCGCTAAGGCTGAAAGAGAAAAGCGAGCAGTTAGAACATTCACAAAGAGTGGCGATTGTCGGGGAAATTGGCAGCAGTCTGGCCCATGAATTAAATCAACCGCTGGCAGCCATTCGTAATTACAGTGAAGGTGGGTTACTGCGTCTTGCGAAGAAGCGTCCGCATGAAGATATTGTGCCTGTGCTAGAGAAAATACAAGGGCAAGTGGAACGAGCCGATGCCATCATTCAGCGTTTAAGAACGTTGATACGCAAACGCAGTGTTGATAAGACACCATGCGATGTTCAAGCCTTGATTACAGACACCATTGAGCTGCTTCATTTTCGAATGCAAAAGCAGAACGTCGCCATTGTGACTAGCGTTGAAGGAGAGATACGTCCTCCACTGGCAGACTCCGTGGGCGTTCAGCAGGTTTTGGTTAATGTGATCAACAACGCCATTGATGCGTGTGCTTTGTTTCAGGAGAAATACCACTCGTCGGACTACCAAGGTAAAATTGCCCTGCATTGTGACTACCAAGCTAACCAGCTTTCTATTCGCATATTGGATAACGGCACTGGGTTACAGCAAGATAATCCGACCCAAGCTTTTGTGAGCTCTAAAGCCGAAGGACTTGGGCTGGGGCTGGCGATTTGTCGTGACGTAATGGAAATGCACGGCGGCGAGTTTCTCATTGCTTCGACCACGCCGCACGGCTGTTTGGTTGAGCTTGTGTTTCCTTATCAAAACTAATCGGTATTTAGGAGCAGTTAATGATCAGCAGTGAAAAGCAGCTGCCTGTTTATGTGGTTGACGATGACGAATCGGTACGTGATTCGCTGGCTTTTATGCTGGAGGAGCATGACTTTAACGTGACGACTTTTGCTGATGGGCAATCTTTTCTCGACGAAGTGAACATTCATCAGGCCGGATGCGTGATCCTTGATAGCCGAATGCCTAACCTTCGTGGTCAGCAAGTTCATCAATTTTTGCATGAGGCGCACAGCCCATTAGCGGTGATTTATCTGACCGGTCATGGTGATGTACCGATGGCGGTCGATGCGTTGCAAGCTGGGGCGGTCAACTTTTTCCAAAAACCAGTTAAAGGCGATGAACTGGCTCAAGCAATATTACATGGTCAGATGCAGTCCGCGGCGAGCCTCGATATGGTGGCGGCAAGAGCGGCGTATGAATCACTAACGCCGCGCGAAAAAGATATCTTACGTTTGATCATTGCTGGTAAGCGCAATATTCGAATTGCGGATGAGCTGTGCATTGCAATGAGAACGGTGGAAGTTCATCGAGCCAGCTTACTGAAAAAGTTCTCAGCCAAAACCGTCGCAGAATTGGCCTATATTTATGGCAAGTTGGAGAATCCCATCTAACGAGAGCTGAGCTGTAAGATTAGGAGCCTTCAAACTTCTGTTTGATGAAATCGATAAAAGTTCGCAGTCGTTTCGGTTGATAATGATCTCGATGGAATATGGCGGAAAAGGGCACCGACGGGATTTCCCAATCTGGCATCACTTTTATCAGTTGGCCTAGCTCCACTTCTTCTGCACAGTAACTCAGTGGAACACGAATAATGCCGTTGCTGTGCAGCGCGCCCATTACTAACGCTCGTCCATTTTTACAGCGCAAGTTGCCTTTTACGACCGCATCGGCGTGGTCATTTGGGTTCTCTGCTTTACGATAGTTCCAACGCGTAACCGAACCAGTCAGAGTTCGATGTTCGGCCAGCTCTTTTGGGTGTTTTGGCATGCCATATTGCTGCACATAGCTCGGGCTTGCGAGCGTGACCATGTCAACCGTCATCAGCTTGCGAGCAACAAACCCTGCATCATCCAATTCCCCCATGCGAAATGCGACATCAAACTGATCTTCAATCAAATCAATACGAGGCGAAGAAAAGTCCAAATCAATGCTGACGTTCGGGTACTGTTGCATAAACTCACACACGTATTTGGCGATGATGTCTTCGCCGATGTAGCCACCCACACAGTTCACTCGAATCACGCCGCGAATCTCTTGAGTATCATCGACGGCGGCAATCAACGCTTGGTCGATGTCTCGCAAAGCTTTTTCACAGTCGTGATAAAAGCGCTCGCCGGCATGAGTCAAACGCAGCGTGCGTGTGGTTCGGTTGAGTAGTGTTACGCCCATTTGCGCTTCAAGTCCGCAGATCTGGCGAGAAACGTGAGATCGAGAAACGGACAGAGCTTCCGCCGCTTTGGTGAAGTTGCCAAGTTGGGCGATCAAAACAAACGAGCGAATGTCGGCGAGATTAACTTTATTGAGCATAATGAGCGTGTTGCAAAAAGCGATGGGTTTAAGGTTATCACAATTATTTACCAATCATATCGGCAAGCAAGGTCGAACGACTTGAGCTTTACGACAACTTGCGTATTATTTTCTGCGTTTCCATCTTTATCTGACTTTTTATGAGCTTATTGATTTCACGACAAGGCACGCCTCAAAAGCGCGCGAAATGGCTGCTAGCAATGATTGGCTGGGTCATCGTCGTGTGTCTGATGCAAAATTCTGGTTTGGTTTCGGCATGCTCGATGAGTGATGACCAAACCTTGGTTTCTGCTTTATCTAGCGATGATGCTCATGTTGTGAAAGCTGATAAAGTCAAAGAGCCGAGTAAGTGTGAACTGTCTGAAAAGTTGATTCAGTTTACCCAGCATCAGCTCGAAGCCTTCATTGTCGTTTTGTTCATTGGCATTGTTTTAGCCGCAGTTTGGCGATGCAGTGCCTTTGTTAACGCAAGGCAATGGACTGAGCCCATCTACGACAAACATCGAATTCATCTTACCTTTTGTGTGTTCCGAGAATGACAAGTGATTCTGGCCGAAAACGCCAGCCATTTTCTACACTTGTTATTAATTAGGAATCACTATGAATCACATTACTAAAGCGACTCAACTCGCGTCCATATTCTTTATGGCGTTGGTATTGGGTTTGTTCTCTCTTAATCTCTCGGCGCAAACTACCGATACGGGATGGATGACCAATCCACAGCATCCGCCTGTGCAAACGCGTTTTGTTTTGACTGGTCAGCAAGATCCGCAAGCAAAAACGCTCACTGGTTATTTGGATGTTAAGCTGAGCGGAGACTGGAAAACTTATTGGCGATCGCCGGGCGAGGGTGGTGTCGCGCCATCGATAGATTGGCAAAACTCGCAAAACCTAAGCAAGGTTGATTGGCAATGGCCGTATCCGCAAAAGTTCGAGTTATTGGGCATTGAGACTCTCGGTTACAAAGGTGACACTTTGTTCCCAATGACGCTGCATATCGACAATATGTCGAAACCCGTCACGATTGATGCAGTGCTCACGCTCTCTTCCTGCACCACCATCTGTGTGTTGACGGACTATCAAATTCAACTGACCTTCCTGCCTTCTGAGCTGCAAATCGACGAGCAGGTGATGTTCAGTTACGCCCAAGCGGTGAGCAATGTGCCCCAGCCATCGCCGTTTATTGATGTCACTCAAGCAAGTTGGGATGCAAACCAATCGAAGTTGCAAATCAAGCTCACGAACACTCAAGGTTGGAACCAACCACAAGTGTTGGTGGACGGTGTCGATGAGGCAACGCGAGACTATAGCTTCAAGCTTGAAGGTATACATCAAGAGGGAAATACCGTTACCGCGAGCTATTTGGTGGATACTTGGTTAGGCGATGTGGAGTTAAGTGATCAGTCGCTGTTTGTGACCATCAAAGACGCCAACTTGTTGGCAGAAGAAACCACTCAAGCAATAGCTGAGGCGATAGTAGACCCACTGCCGAGCACGTCTGTAGTGAGTATTTTTCTGTTCGCTTTGCTCGGTGGTTTGATTCTCAACATCATGCCTTGCGTTCTTCCGGTTTTGGGGATGAAGCTCAGTAGTATTGTTGCCGCTCAAGGTATCGAGCGTCGTCAAATCCGCGCTCAGTTTGTTGCGTCTTCACTTGGCATCTTAACGTCGTTTTGGATTCTCGCTGGTTTTATTTTGGTGCTCAAGCTAACAGGTAATGCCATTGGTTGGGGCGTTCAGTTCCAAAGTCCTTGGTTTTTAGGATTGATGGTTCTGGTCACAGGTTTGTTTGGCGCCAACATGCTAGGACTGTTTCAAATCCGTCTTTCGTCTGGCTCCAGTACATGGCTCGCGTCGAAAGGCGACAACTCGTTAGCTGGACACTATGTGCAAGGGATGTTTGCAACCTTGCTTGCTACGCCGTGTTCTGCGCCTTTCCTAGGAACAGCCGTGGCGTTTGCTTTGGGTGCGGATGTAGTTACGCTGTTTGCAATTTTCACCGCCTTAGCGTTGGGGATGGCGTTGCCTTGGATTATGGTGGCAATTTTCCCAAGCATTGCGCTTAAATTGCCGAAGCCGGGTCAGTGGATGAACGTGGTCAAAAACGTATTTGGTGTGATGATGTTGGCCACCAGCGTTTGGCTACTGTCTTTGATGGCCAATCACCTACCAGTGTTTTGGGTCATTCTCGCCGGTTTAGTCGCGTTTATTGTTCTGATGATTCGCGTTAAACGCGTTCATGGCGATAAAGCACTCGTGGTATCCGGTTCTGCATCGCTTATCTTAATTGCTGGCGGGCTGCTACTTGGCAGTGTCACCGCAAATCAATGGGCGACACCGCTTCCTGAGGACTTAACATGGCAGAAGCTTTCCAACTCGGCGATCGAACAGCACGTCAATAATGGGCGAGTGGTGTTTGTGGATGTGACTGCGGATTGGTGTGTCACGTGTAAAGCGAACAAGATCGGCGTGATCTGGCAAGATCCTGTCTACTCATTGCTGCAAAGCCCTAATGTGGCGACGCTAAAAGGGGATTGGACACATCCGGACGGCTCGGTAACGGACTTTTTACGAGCTCATGGGCGTTACGGTGTGCCGTTTAACATCGTCTATGGCCCGGCGGCGCCACAAGGTATCCCGTTACCTGTGATTCTGACTGATGATGTTGTTTTAAGCGCGGTGAAACAAGCGAGTGGGGGAGCCATTCAATGAGTTCGACAAAGCAGCGTAGAACATTCCGATATTGGCTCATTCAAATCGTACAGATGGTGCTCATTGTCACCGCTATTTCTATCGCGATGGATTGGTATCGCACCAAAGATATTCCTAAACAGGAGGCACCACCATTGAGCTCCGTATTGAGCGATGGTGAATACTTCGATGCAATCGCGCAAAGTCATGAACAACCTGTCGTTGTTTATTTTTGGGCGACTTGGTGTCCCGCTTGTAAATTTGTAAGCCCAAGCGTGAGTTGGCTGAGTGATGACTATGCCATAGTTGGCGTTTCTGGCTCATCGGGGCCGAATGAGCGTGTGGCGCAGTTTATGCAGGCAAAAGAATATCGTTTTGAAAACATAAACGATCCTTCAAGCGATATTATGCGTGAATGGAAAATTAGCGTGACTCCAACCATTTATATTTTAAGAAATGGTGAAGTGACCTCTATTACGACAGGCATCACAACGCCGATAGGAATATTGGCGAGAATTTGGTTGGCTCGATAACGAAATAAAAATCCGATATTCAAAATACTGAATATCGGATTTTTTCTTTTTATTTTCTCGCTCCAACGGGAATCATAATGTGTGCGTATGGCGTGCCTTTCCACATCACGTATGGGCCACCATAACTTGGATCGGTTGGTAGAGAGTCCAGCAACGCTTGGTCTGGGGTAATAATCATCAAGTGTGGCCCTTCCACAATCCATTGATTATCGTCCGTCATCCCTTCTGCAAATGGGTCGGTGTTACTGGCACCGCCATCACCCGCTAACATGTAAGAAATGCCTAATGCTTTGGCTTGGAAAGGTTTTTTGTTCATCCAAGCGTCTGCCCATTCCATCCAAGGTCCATCCATACACATTGGAGCAATGCCTTCCAATTGAGGTGGCGTTGGGAAGCAAGTGTATTGGCTAGAACCTTCTTGCAGAACGTTATTGTTCCAGTCCATCACCGTTACTTTATCGCGAATAGTCGGTGGCGCTGCACTCAGTGCATCTTCTAAAAGTGCGTTTGAATCATCTGCTGCGAATGCGCCAAAAGCGCAGCTGACCGAAACAACAGCAGTTAAATAAGGAATTAGTTTCATAAATTAAACCTCAAGTTAATACAACATGAGAATTTGAGCACTTTAATTATAGAGTGATATTAAAAATAAGAATCATTATTTAAATGAAAAATAATAAGCGACAGGTTTGTTATGTTAATTTAAGTGTTCTTTCACATACAGTTTATCATCTACTAATACGTGTAGTTTAAAAACATCCGGCTGTTCTGCTTTGAAGCGTTACCAAAAGATGTTAGATAGGTGTTTTTAGTGATATGAGTTGAGTTTATTTGTAATCTATATTTTCAACACCTAATTTCCCTCGTATGGCTAATCGTATAAAAAATATTTCATCTTTATTGTTGTCACGCTAAGGCGTACTTTCTTAAGTATATGATTAGCTATAAAGGTAATGAGAATGGGACTAAAAATCCGTGGTTCTGTTGGTATAAATGGCACTAACTCTAAAAATGATGTTAAAGCAGTTCAACAATTTTTAAATGATAACCAAAAGAGAATAGGGTTTACCCGACTGTTGGTTGTTGATGGCTCGTTAGGGCGGAGCCCTCATTTATCGAAAACAGTAGAGGCAATAAAAGTGTGTCAGCGTAAGCTGCTTTATATGGTAAAGCCAGATGGTCGGATTGATGTAAATGGTAAAACTCATCGTAAGCTCAACGGGTTACCATCCAATAGCTCAGTGAAAAATGATTCTCATGATGCTCAAAAGCTAGTAACCAAAGTACCTTGGATGAAAACAGCGTTGGGAGAAATTGGACAAAAAGAAGTTTCAGGTACTAAAGCCAACCCAAGGATTTTAGAGTATTTTACGGCATCTAAGTTCTGGGGGACTGATGACTCTGGAGGTCAAAATGCTTGGTGTGGTTCGTTTGCCGCTTGGGTTTTTAAACAACACGGAATCACTCCAGTAAAAGAAGCTTATCGAGCAAAGGAGTGGAAGGGTTTTGGTAAAAACATCTCAGATCCTATACATGGAGCTCTAGGGATTAAATCGAGAAAAGGTGGCGGGCATGTTGCTTTTGTAGTGGGAAAGAGCCCAGATGGGAGGCATTTGTACATGTTAGGAGGAAACCAAAACAACCAAGTCAATATAGCAAAGTACTCTATTGATGTTTGGGACAAATTCGTAGTGCCGAGTAACTACGATGAAACAAAAGGCACTTTACCTGTATATACAAAAGGCTCTGCTTTAGCAGGAACGGAAAGTTAAATATGAAGAAATTTATAAGTTTGTTAGGTTGTGTGAGCTTATCAGCTTGTGCTTCAGAGGGAGTGTACTCTCAGAATGAGGCACTCAAAGATGCGATATTCCAAACGCCCTATTCTGCAGTGGTGAAAGTTACAGGTTTTGAAAAATTTTCTGAACATGAGGAAGATGTGCTCTTTAAAGTTCAAGCAGAAGTGATTCAGAAACTTCGTGGAGACGTTGGGTCTGAGATTACTTTCAGTATGTATGGCGAGCTAGGAGATGAGCCCAATATACACCATGATCCTGTCATTCTCACTCTATGTCATGATAAAGATACATATTATTGGCCTGGGACGGGGGCTGAGTTTGAGGCTAATCAAGAGAATATATTATACGCTCAAGAAACAGCTGCTCACTTAGATATAGAACAGCACCATTTTGCACATTGTTCAGAATGAAATGGGTGGCGGTTGAAACGAGCGGTTACAGAGCATGTTAGTCGCCATCGTAGACAGCGTCTTTGCTGAATGATTCGTCGAGATTTTTTAGTCTTTGATTGTCAGAGGCGACTGACAAAACCATACCAACTGTGACAACCAAACCGCTATTAAAGCAGGATATTATTCCTTCAACTTTGTGTTTTAGGAGTAGTCATTAGACTACCCAATAATTGTTGGAATAAATAATGACGAAACGTTGGCTTGTCTCCGCTGTGAGCATCGCGCTGCTCGGCGGTGCTACGTATTTCTATCTCCAATCTGCTGCTCAACCAGAATTGCTGCCTACATTGATTGTGGAAAAAGGCACGATTGAAAAACAAGCTGTGGCTGTTGGTAAAATTGTCCCTGCACACTCTGTGTCTATTAAGTCACAAATCGACGGTATCGTCGGTGAAATTTACGCGAAAGTTGGTGAAAAGGTGAAGCAAGGCCAGCCGCTGATCAAAGTGCGTCCAAACCCAACTCCCCAAGCATTAACGGATGTATCGGCAGAACTCATGCGTAGCGAAGCCGATCTGGAATCCGCCAAACAAAAACTGTCCAACTTAGAAAGCTTGGTCAAGCAGGACATTATTCCAAGTAACTACGACGAATACGTAAGTGCGCGCTCGGCAGTCAAATCTGCGCAAGCGGACGTATTGCAAAAGCGCCAGAATCTCGAACTCATCCGCAGTGGTGAGGCGTCTATCGGCGATGCGCGTTTAACGTCGACGATCTACGCGCCAATTGATGGCACGGTACTCAACCAGAAAGTTGAGGTCGGAGAGCCGATCATCTCGACTCAATCAAGCCAAGCCGCGACTGAAATGATGTCATTGGCCGACATGAACAGTCTGATTTTTAAAGGTAGCGTCAGTGAGCATGATGCTGCGCAGTTGTCTCCGGGAATGCCCGTTATGTTGACGGTTGCGCCTTATCCTGATGTGGCGATTTCTGGTGTGCTAACCAAAGTGGCGATTCAATCTGAGAACCTTAACTCACCAGAGGGCAACGCTTCGGCAAAAAGTTTTGATAACGGTTTTGAGGTTGAAGTGGGAGAACTCAAGATCCCACAAGATGTGTTGCTTCGTTCTGGGTTTTCGTCGACGGCTCAAATCATTCTGAAGAAGTCTGAAAACGTGCTCACTCTACCGGAGCGCGCTCTGCAATTTGATGGTGACGCACCGAATGTTCTGATCCCCGACAGCTCAGAACAAGGGTTTCATAAACAACCTGTGAAACTCGGTCTGTCAGATGGCATCAATGTCGAAGTGCTTGACGGCGTGGAGCTTGATGAAGAGGTTATTGACAACAGCATGATGGGAGCGGCGCATGGTTAAGCTGCAACGATCAAAAATCGCCTTTGCATTGTTGGCTTCCACGCTCAGTTTGCCGACCTACGCAATTTCTATTGAACAAGCTTGGCAACAAGCAAAGCAGCACGATCCAAATTACGAAAAAGCGAAAATCGGCGTCCAGCTTGGCGAGGTTGGCGTACAGAGTAGCCGCAGTGCGTTATTACCGGGTTTAAGTGCCAGTGCGTCAGCGGATTGGAATGAGTCCTCAAGCCATTCCAACAGTTACGGCGCTACCTTATCTCAAACTATTTGGGATAGCAGTTTGTGGTCGGAACTGGATCAAGCGAATGCCAATTATCTCAAAGCACAGTTAGAGCTATCTCAATCGCATAACGAGCTTGCGCAGAAGTTGCTCACCGCTTACCTAGATGTGGCAAGCGCACAGGGCGACCTCAAATTGGCGCAGTCCAAGCTGGAGGAGGGGAAGGAACTTCTCAACATCATTGAGAAACGCTATCGAGCAGGCAAAGTGAAGTCGGTTGATGTTGAAGAGATGCGAGCGAATCAAGTCTCTGAGCAAGCAAGTATCCTCAATGCAAAAGCCGATCTCGAAGTGAAAAAAGCAGAGCTTGCGGCGTTAATTAATCAAATGCCGAAGAGTGTCGACCAAATTCGAACGGATTCTTTAATTCAGCCTCCGATGCTGGTGGACTCTCAGGAGCAATGGCTAAAGCTGGCGAAAGACAGTAGTCCAGAGCTGTTGGTAGCGGCGCAGATGGTGAAAGCGAGCGAGTTCGCGAAAGATTCAGCTAAAGGTGGATACTACCCAACCGTCAAAGGCAGTGTGGGCTACAGCGATGGTGACAATCGTTCAAACGGCGAGTTTAACGCTGGGATTAGTTTGAGTTTGCCGATTGATCTCAATGGTGCAGTGCGAGCGAAAGTGGACGAAGCATCGTTGAACATTTTAAGCGCCAAGCAAGAAATGCGTAGAGTGGAAATTGATATTCAGAAACGAGTTATTCAGCAGTTTACGCAGGTCGATATCAACTGGAATCAAGTTTTGATAGCGAACGAGCTGGTTGAGTCGCGCGCCAGAGTGTTGCAAAGCAAAGAGAAACTTTACGACGCTGGTCTGCTTGAAGTGTCGGAAGTTATCAGTGCACACAACAGCTTGTTTGAGGCGAAAAACAGTCTGCAAACCAACTTGTACAGCTACTGGCGTAAGAGAATCGGCTTACTGCAAACCGCAGGGAAACTCGATGACGATACCATGGCGTTGATCTCTCGGGCTTTTCATTCATGAGCAGCCTGTTGCAACAGACTTGGCAAACGTTGATGGCGCACCGCATGAAGAGTGTGCTAGCCATTATCGCGATTGCTTGGGGCGTGATCTCTGTGGTGGTGTTAATCGCACTTGGCGAAGGCTTTTATCGCCATCAGACCCAGTCGTTTTCATTTATGATCAACAATGTGCAAGTGGTGTTTCCGTCGAGTACCAGTAAACCGTGGCAAGGGTTACCTTCAAGACGACAAATTGATATTCCACAAGAAAAAGTCGACATGATCAAACAGTCGGGCTTCGTGCAACAGGCGTCGAGCGTTTACGCCAAATGGGATGCGAATATCACCAATCTCAAAGGACAGAACTTATCGAGTACGGTCAGCGGTATTGATACGTCTTACTTTCCTTTAATGCAACGCAAGCTGCAATCCGGTTCGAGAAATCTGTCACCAAGTGATATGGACAACCACACTCGCGTGGCGGTGTTAGGCGATCAAATTGCGCAAATGGGCGGAATCCAAATCGGGGATAGGCTCAAAGTCAACGGCATTCCGTTTTTGGTGATTGGGATAACCGTTGGTGAGGACACTGGCATTTCATTCGGCGATAGCCGCACGGTTTTCATTCCTCAAACAACGTACCGCGATTTGTGGGATGCGAAACCTTGGATGGTATTGATGAAGCCGAGAGACGGGATGGATGCACCGTCGTTTCGACAAAATATCGTGAACTTTTTCGCCAAGCAGCTTCATTTTGACCCAAGTGATAAAGATGCGGTCGAATTACCCGATTTTAGTGAAGGTGCGGCGGTCATCAGTGGAATTTTGCGTGGCATTCAGATTTTTCTCGGAGCGAGCGGTGCGATGACCATGGCGGTCGGTGCGCTTGGCGTTGCCAACATCATGTTTTTATCTGTCACGGAGCGCACGCGTGAAATCGGTGTGCGTTTGGCGATCGGGGCGACTCAAAAATCCATACTAAGTCAGTTTATTCTTGAAGGGCTTATTTTGGTAGCTGTGGGCACGGCATTAGGTCTGATGTTTTCGTATGCCGTGGTGTCTGTCCTAAGCAGCATGGCATTACCGGAATGGATTGGTTTACCTGTGATCACGCCAGATTCCATTGCTTGGTCTTTACTTGTGACGCTTATCTTGGCATTGATGGCATCGTATTTCCCAGCAAGGCGAGCATCGCGTCTCACGCCAGTCATTGCTTTGAGTGCGAGGGCCTAGTCATGCTGTTACCGATGAGACAAATTTTCCAAGAAATGGCGGCAGAAAAGCTGAGATTGGGTTTGACCATTCTGGCTGTAGCGTGGGCGACCCTCTGTATCGCTGCTATGTTGGCGGTAGGTGAGGGTATTCGTCAGGGCGTATTGAAAACCGCACAAAATGGTAACGGCAACTTGATCTATTTGACCGGAGGGATGGCCACCGTCGACCACGGTGCTTTTCACCAAGGTAAATTTCTGACATTAAAAATGGACGATTCAGAGGTCGTTCGAGCGTTACCCGATGTAAAAAGTGTTGCGCCAACTGCGAAGTGGAAAGAGCGCATCACCGTTGGTGACAGAAGCTCGTGGCAAGAGCCCTTAGCGGTCACGAGCGAGTTTCAATCCATGACCAATTTGGTGCCGATGGCGGGGGGACGATGGTTAAATCCACTCGATCAAAAAGAGACGCGCAAAGTCGTTGTACTGGGTTATGAACTGGCAGCCGACTTATTCAACCCGAATGAGGACTTTAGTTGGTTTGCGACAGTCACATTGCAAGTCAACCCTGTGGGGCAAAAGGTAAAAATCGGCAATGAGGAGTTCACCGTTGTGGGCGTATTGGAGAAAAACAGCGCCCAAATAGAACAGGGGGATCTTATCAACTATTCCAGCTTTGTGCCGTTAGCGACGTGGAAGCGATTTCATGTCAACGGTGAAATTGGTGGCATCAATGTGCAACCACAAGCGGATGTAGACCGAGAAGCCTTAGCAAAGACGAGCAGGCAAGTGATTGCCCGTAAGCACGGGGCAAGTGTCAGTGATGAACAGGTCGTCCAAGTTGATGATATGTTCCTTAAGCAAAAGAGTATGCAGCAGTTTATGATAGGTTTGCAGAGTTTTCTTGGCATTATCGGCTTCGTGACGTTAGCTGTTGCTGGCGTCGGCATTGCCAATGTGATGTATGCCACCGTAAAGCGATCTACGCGTGATATCGGTGTGCGCATGGCAGTCGGTGCAACCCCAACTGCTATTCGCATGCACTATTTAGTGCAGTCTTTATTGACAATGATGATGGGGGGCGCGCTTGGCTTAGGCGTGACGTACGCGCTGGTGTCTGCCATCAGTTCCATTCCTTTAGAGGGCAATGCTTTTTATGAACAACTGGGTAAACCTGTCCCTGAGTTGTCGTGGGTCGTTGTCGTGATTGTCATCCTCACCTTAGTGATCATTGGTGTGGCATCTGCATGGTTACCTGCAAACCGAGCCGCAAAAGTCAGCCCGTTGGAGGCGCTACAAAGTGAATAACAACAATAACTCTGGAGAGAACATGTCGAACAAGCCGCTTGTTGAGCTGACCAACATCTGTAAATACTACTCAAGCGGGGAGGCGGAAGTTCGCGCGTTAGACGGCGTTGACTTAACCATCAATCAAGGCGAGTTTCTTTCGATTCTTGGCCCGTCCGGTTCGGGTAAATCAACGTTGATGAACATGCTCGGCTGTTTAGATAAGCCCACTGATGGCGAGTACCAACTTGGCGGCCAAAACGTCGCAAGTTTAAGTGCGAATGAGCTGGCTGGCATTCGTAACCAAAAGATTGGATTTGTCTTCCAAAGCTTTAACTTATTGGAATACGCGACGGCGCTCGATAACGTGGCACTGCCGTTGGTTTACTCTGGCATCAAAGCCAAAGAACGTCGCCAGCGCGCCGCCAAATTGCTAGAGCAAGTCGGGCTAGGGGATCGTTTAGACCACAAACCAAACCAGCTTTCTGGCGGTCAAAAACAGAGGGTCGCGATTGCAAGAGCCTTGGTCAACGATCCGCAAATCATCTTAGCGGATGAACCAACGGGTGCATTGGATTCAAAATCCGGCGCAGAGATTGAAGCCTTGTTCAACCAACTCCACGCCGAAGGCAGAACATTGATCATCGTGACTCACGATAACGCTCTGGCAGAGCGCACTAAACGCATCATCACCATCAAAGATGGTAAGGTGATTTCGGATAGAGCGCCGATAGGGAAGGAGAACGCAATTTCTCACTGCTAAGCTAAATAAGGTCGATGATTTGAATTTGGGCAGCTATGGATGCTGACACCATAACTGCCTAAGTTCGATTGGTATGAGAGCTAACGGGCGAATTATACCGGTTAATTTTTCGTTGGGCGTTTATTTTGAAAGCACGTCGGAAGAAGCCAATAGAGGTACTCGAATAGATACCGCACTTAAAGCAATGTTATGAATCATTTGATCGGTAGTCGTACAACAATCTTCAATGATGGAAACGTTGTATTTTTCCGTTGCTTTTGAAATTGCCGTATGTGTCACGCAATTTTGCGTCATCATTCCGCAGATCAACAATTCATCTACGCCGCTCCGTTCTAGTGCTTGTTCGAGGTTCGTTTGATAAAAACTGTCAGCGTGCTGTTTTTGAATGATCTCGGCGTCAGGACATATTGAGATGACGTCGGTATGAATCTCCACACCAACACTGCCTTCCTCAAAGAAAGGCGCTTTCCCTTTAAGGGCCGAAGATACATGTTGAACAAGGAATATCGGGATATCTTGTGCTATGGCTTTCGCCATCAACTGCTTAATGTTGTCCAGAGTGGCATCGGTATTCCACAAAGGAAATCGGCCATTCGGGAAATAGTCGTTTTGTATATCGATTACAAGTAATGCGCTGTTGCTCATTTTCAATTCCTGCTGATTTGGGTTCACGTCTTGCCAAATTATGAGTAACTTGCTGCATTATTTTTAGAGTCTAAAATGACATAAAAGAAGTCAAAAACGACAAATTAAAGATGATCAAAATAACGATTGGAATCTGCGAGTATCCCTCAGTATTGAAGTCGGCAGTTTATGGCTTTGAAGAGATGTTTTTGCTGGCCAACAGAATATGTAAGGAACAGAACATTGAGGTTGTGTTTGAGCCGATTTTAATTCCACATACAGACCTAACCGCAGAAAGACTAACGGTTGTTTTGTTGCCACCTGCGTCACTTGATAATTACTACTTAGCTCCTGATGATGCGTTGATTCGATGGCTTAAAGCGCACTACTCACAAGGGGCGGTGTTATCTTCTGCATGTGCCGGAGTATTCATTCTTGCCGCAACCAACTTGATCGATTCGAGAGAGGTCACGACCCATTGGGCATTGGCGGAAACATTCTCCCAAGCCTTTCCTAGCATTGCGCTAGATAGCAATAAGATATTGATCAATCACGGTGACATAGTAACGGCAGGTGGGATGATGTCATGGTTAGATCTTGGCTTTGAGCTGATCGCGAAATACGCTTCGCCAAGTGTTGTTCGTCAGCTTGGAAAAACGCTGGTTATTGATACCGCTCAGCGAGCGCAGAGCTACTACCAACAGTTTCATCCATCGTTTTCTCACGGTGATTATGCGATTGTTTTCATTCAACAAATCATGCATCAGCGCTATGCAGAGCCTTTGTCCATAAAGCGGTTAGCAAAGCAAGCCAACCTTATTGAACGCACGATGCAACGACGATTTTTGAAAGCGACAGGATACAACCCTAATCAATACTTGCAGCGTCTTAGAATTCAGAGAGCATGTGATTTGTTAGAAAGCACACAACATTCCTTTGATTCTATAAGCCATCAAGTTGGTTACGAGGATACGAGCGCCTGTAGGAAGGTTTTCATAAACGTTATTGGTTTAACTCCGCGAGAGTTTAGAAAACGATTTGCTTGAGTCTTGTTTGAATATGTAGAGCAACTCGGTGAAGCCGCGAGTTTCAAGTGAAACCACAAAGAATGGAAGTATGCGTAGGTCCATTTCTCCAGCCATGAATTTCTTTCATGTTCAATGTGAAACAATACCAATATTATTCAACTCGTGAAGCAAGTATAAAAAACGGACTGCTCTGGTGTTAGGCACTGTGACCACCGTTTTTAGTACGAACTATTCGTCGTGAACGCTGCGCAACCTAACGATTGGGAAAACCAAAAAACAAAAATATCCCCATGCACAGAGTTAGGAAAAGTCTGCTTTATCTAAGGAAATAGGATACCAACTCACGATGAATAACGATTTCACATTTGCTATCAAAAGCATTCGTTTTGATGAGAATTACCAACCATCAGACAATACGCGAATCACTACCAACTTTGCTAATCTGGCTCGTGGAAACTACCGCCGAGAGAATCTGCGCAACGCACTCCGAATGATCGACAATCGTTTTAATGCGTTGGCACATTGGGATAATGCGCAAGGTGACCGCTACTCAGTAGAGCTTGAAATCATCTCTGTTGATATGGATATCCAAGGCAGTGGCGAAGCCTTCCCATCAATTGAAGTGCTCAAAACCAACATTGTTGACCACAACACTCACGAGCGCATCGAAGGCATTGTGGGCAACAACTTCTCTTCATACGTTCGTGATTACGACTTTAGCGTTTTGCTGTTGGACCACAACAAAAACCAGCCCCGTTTCAGCATCCCAGCTAACTTCGGTGATTTGCATGGCAAACTGTTCAAAGCTTTCGTTAATTCTGAGTCTTACAAACAGCATTTCAAAAAGCTGCCTGTGATTTGTTTGAGCGTATCGGACAACAAAGTATACCGACGCACCGAAAATCAACATCCTGTTTTGGGCTTTGAATATCAGCCGAACGAATCTTCGTTGACGGAGCAGTACTTCAAAAAAATGGGCTTACAGGTGCGCTACTTTATGCCACCAAACAGTGTCGCACCATTGGCATTCTATTTCTTCGGTGACTTGCTGAACGACTACTCAAACCTAGAGCTTATCAGCACGATAAGCACGATGGAGACATTCCAGAAGATTTACCGACCTGAGATTTACAATGCCAACGCGGTTGCCGGTAATTGCTACCAGCCAAACCTAAAAAACCTAGACCACTCGCTAACTCAAATCGTTTACGACCGAGAAGAGCGCAGCCAACTGGCGATTGAACAAGGGAAATTTGCCGAGGAGCATTTCATCAAACCTTATCAATCTGTTCTTGAACAATGGTCTGCAAACTACGCGTAATCGACAACGAGAATCTAGAAAGGAATGACGATGAAAACACTATTACCGACTTCAACGGCTGGCAGCTTGCCGAAACCTTCTTGGCTAGCGGAACCAGAAAAACTTTGGTCACCGTGGAAACTGCAAGGTGAAGAACTGATTGATGGCAAACGCGATGCGTTACGTGTCGCTTTGCAAGAACAAGAACTGGCAGGCGTTGATATCGTCAGTGATGGCGAGCAAACTCGCCAACATTTTGTGACGACCTTTATTGAGCATTTAAGCGGCGTAGATTTTGAAAACCGTAAAACGGTGACCATTCGCAACCGTTATGAAGCAAGTGTTCCGACTGTGGTTGGCCCAGTAAGCCGCACAAAGCCCGTGTTTGTTGAAGATGCAAAGTTCTTGCGTCAGCAAACTAAGCAACCTATCAAGTGGGCGCTGCCAGGCCCTATGACGATGATCGACACGCTTTATGATGATCATTACGGTAGCCGTGAAAAGCTGGCTTGGGAATTTGCAAAGATCCTCAATCAAGAAGCGAAAGAGCTTGAAGCGGCAGGTGTCGACATCATTCAGTTTGATGAGCCTGCGTTCAATGTGTTTTTCGATGATGTGAACGAGTGGGGCATTGCATGTTTAGAGCGTGCGATTGAAGGGCTGAAATGTGAAACGGCGGTGCATATCTGCTATGGCTACGGCATCAAAGCGAACATGGATTGGAAGCAAACGCTAGGCACTGAATGGCGACAATACGAAGAAGTATTCCCTAAATTGCAGCAGTCGAATATCGATATTATCTCGCTCGAATGTCATAACTCACGAGTGCCTATTGAGTTACTTGAGTTGATTCGCGGTAAGAAAGTGATGGTTGGTGCGATTGACGTTGCAACCAACGAAATTGAAACGCCAGAAGAAGTGGCGAATACACTGCGAGAGGCATTGAAATACGTTGATGCCGACAAGCTTTACCCATGTACCAACTGTGGTATGGCGCCTTTGTCTCGTGAAGTATCAACCGCTAAGCTTAATGCGCTAAGTGCGGGAGCGGAGATTGTTCGTAGAGAGCTGTCTGCTTAAGTTATTCAAAATATTTTCCCCTTAGATAAACAAAAAAAACCAAGAGCTCGGTTCTTGGTTTTTTTCTTAAAACAGAGGTTGTAACTTCGCGCTAGTTCATTTCTAGCTGTCGAACTTCAGGATGCTTTAGCAACATCACACGAATCCAGTGATGCACCACCCACATCACCATCGCGGTGAGCAGAACCGCAACGAAAATCGAGCTGAAACGGTACAAGATCGAAAAGAACGCGTCTTTTTGTTCTGGCACCAACGAGGTCGTCAGCGGAACCGATAGGGCAGACATGGCAGAAAACGCGATAGCCGCTTTAATTTGCCCCTTGGTGAGCCACAAGCAGAATGGCCCCATCGCAATGGTAAAGGCGAGCCAAAAGAGTAGCCCATGCCCATACCAACTGCCCAATATCAGCTGAACAGCCATCCCTGCGATGCAGCCTAGTGCTGTGCCGATGATGCGAATTTTTGCCATGGCGAGCGAGCCCGCTAAAGTCATTGGGGTTAGGATGATCAAAATGGAAGCTTGTGCGGATAGCGAGTCATATAAGTCCGCTACTTGGAATACGATAAACGCAGCCATCGCCACTACCCAACCCATAGCAACTTGGCTGATGTAGTCAATATCGCTTTTTACTGGGGTCGACATCTCAAGGTGCTCGGCGGGGGATTTTGGCTCCGGGAACAACCAATACGCGAATGCGCAAACAAAAATATTGCTGAACGCCATCACCCACATGTTGACGTTGAACTCTTCAATATCCATGAAGTTATAGCTGGCAAAATTCAACACAATTGAACCCACCAACAGCCCCATGTAACCAAACAAATAGGTTTTCTGGTTCATCATTGCAATGCACTTGAACAGCATCATGATTCCGACGGCAACGGTCATTAATGTTGGATGAAACTGCAAGTATTCCAGCAAAAATGTGGCTTGTATGGTTGTCCACACCGCAGAGAAAAACACGATCAATAAAGCCGAAATATTAAAGTTGTCCATTCTGCCCAATATAAACAGCGGCATCATGATGGCAAAAAATCCGTAAGACCAACCGAAGATCATGCTTAGCGCGAGCCCTAAAGAGCAGCCGAACCAAATTCGTAAGGTTTTCATTGTCGCCGCCTAGTAAATGAAGTGGAACCAGCTTGCGAGGTGAATCTGTGCTTGCGCCATCCACTGCCAGAAAATGCTGTTGTCTGGGTACAAAACAATGGTAGCGCGAGAGCCGACAAACAGCGCTGGTGGTAACTCTTCGCTGCTGGTTAGGTTCACTCGTGTACGTTGCGCATCACGTACCCAGCGGTTGTTCACTTCCACTTTGGTTAGTGCGCCATTAGGCGTTTGTTGTGCGGCTGCTACACCGTAATCGCGGCTAGCTAAATCAAAGTCGTACACCGAACCTGGGTTGGCATCAAATGTGACCAAGGCGTGGAAAGTCTTGTCTACGTTCGCGACGGATTTTTCACGAAAATCAGCGGCTACCCAGAGTGATCCTGTTGGTACAAATGTCAGCAATGGCATGTTGGTGTTTGCCATCGTGCCAACTTCTAGTTGCAGGTTGGTCACGACACCATCACTGGGAGCGAGTACCGCGGTATTTGCCAAATCAAGTTGCGCCTTTTCGAGCCCGTTTTTGGCAATTCGAACGGCGGTGCTTTGACCTTTTTGATCGCCTAATTGCGCCTCAATGACTTTTAAGTTTTGTCGTTCCGCTTTAAGCGCTGCACGTGATACCTGATTTTGGGCAAAGGCATTATCGAGTGTCGATTGAGAGATGACTTTCTGCTTCGATAACGTCAGTAAGCGGTTGTATTCGCGGTGTGCATTATCAAATGTCGCTTGTGCGCGGGCAATATTGGCAAGAGCGGCTTCGCGTTGAGAATACAGCGTTGCTTCTTTTTCATAAGCGGATTGCAGAGACAGCTCCGCCTGTTCAAGCGCTATATTGTATTTACGATCATCAATCGTAAACAACACATCGCCTTTTTGAACGGACTGGTTATTCTCGATGAGAACGTCGGTCACTTTACCAGATACCTCGGGCGCGACTTGGACAACGTATCCTTGCACTCGTCCTTCGGTCGTTAAGGGGGCGTGGCGGTCTGCAATGATAATGTACAAAAATAGTACGATGAACAGGACAATCAAAGTTCGCATCCAGTGTTTGAATTTTTGGTCAGCCGTCATTACAAGTTCCGTTAAACATATTGGATAGCGGATTATAGAGAAGTCACTCACAATTCAGTAGAATGATAATACGAACATAAATGACCTAAAAATAGGACAATGAACGTTAGTTTTGATGATATTTACCTATTCACTCAGACGGTGGTTCACGGCGGTATAAGTGCAGCGGCAGAGGCGAATCAACTACAACGCTCAAAAGTGAGTCGTCGCCTGCAAGAATTAGAGAAATCGCTCGGGGTACAGCTTTTGATCCGCACAACACGCAGCATTGAGTTGACGGAGCACGGGAAACGCTTGTTTGAGTTGGTGGGGCAGCCTATTGACCATATTCAGCAAGGTTTAAATGCCATGCACGAATATCAACAAGAGCTGACGGGCAAGGTGCGTTTAGCCATTCCTTCCGCATTGATGAGCTCTGCCGCGTTTAACGCGATCATCACCGAGTACACAACGCGGTATCCGGAGATTTCGGTCGAGATTGAAAACCATCAAGAGAGTGTCGATCTCAAGCGTCAATCGTTTGATTTACAGCTTCTTCCGAGCGTGGTCAAAGTCACCGATGACAGCTATGTGCAGTTCAGTCTTTTGCCTTATCGTAGTCACTTTGTTGCGTCAAAAGCCTATCTAGAATCGCATCCGCCAGTAAAAACGGTGGAAGATCTTAAGCAGCATCGCCTTTTAACTAATCGTTACAATGCCGATTTGCTCGATTCAGATTTGCATGTGGCGTTGCGTTCGGATGACCTCAACTTGCTGCGCTCGATGGCGATAGCAGGAAACGGCATCGCGTTTATTCCTCAAATTCATTCCAAGCCTGCACTGAGAGACGGTTTGTTGGTCGAGGTGCTGCCTCAATTCGCGCATCCGAAGCAGCATCTTACTCTGATTTATCCCTCGGCCTTATTTCTGCCCAATAAAGTCAAAGCCTTGATTGAACTAATTCGAGAGAAATTTAAATAGTCAGTTCAAACCACCCTTACCTAAGGGCAAATGTGTGAGCGAAGGTCATCTTTCTAGGTTTTATTGCTCTAACATGAAAGGGTTCTGATACATTAACTGTTACTCAACTTGTTGGGTATGATTTGTGGTCGCACAAGATAGGAGATGGAAATGTTATCGAAAGGAAACACGGGCCTGATTGTGGTGGATGTTCAGGGCAAACTCGCTACATTAATGCATGAAAGCGACGCACTGATTGAAAATATCACGAAACTGGTAAAGGGTGCCAAAGCACTAGATTTGCCTATTCTGTGGCTAGAACAGAATCCAGAAAGGTTGGGCCCAACCGCGGAGCCGATTCGTGAAGTGCTTGAAAGCACGCATTTACCTATTACCAAGTACACGTTTGATGGCTGCAAAGAGGCGACGTTTAACGTCGCGGTGGAGAACGCGAAAGTTGATACCTGGTTGGTTTGCGGTATTGAATCCCACATTTGCGTCTATCAAACCGCGGTTTCTCTGCGCCAGTCCGGTTATCGCGTTGAATTAGTCACGGATTGTGTATCTTCCCGAACCGCTGCCAATAAAGCGCTCGCTCTTGCGAAGTTAACCGCTAACGGTGTGGTGCTCACTGGGCTAGAAATGTGTTTGTATGAAATGGTCGAAGATTGCCGAGCACCTGAATTCAAAGAAATTCTGGCGCTCATCAAATAGTGGAATCACTGTAATCAGCAACAACTTTATTTGAACTCGCTATTCAAATTCTCGTTGATATCTTGGCAACATCGACTCGTTGCCAAGTAACCCGCCTTGGTGAATATAAATCACCGCTTTATCTGTGTTCTCTTCCAACCAAGGGGTGAGGCATTGCCACATATACGGGTCGTATAACAGGTCAAATTCGAGGTCGGTTTGTTCAAAGAGTGCTTTCCATGTGATGTAATCTTCTTCGTACAAGCGGCCAAAATGGTGTTTGTTGCGCACGGTTAAAATGGTTGGGTGGCTGTTTTCACCGAGCTGGTTGAACTGTTCAGTTAAGTAATCTGCATCGCCTACGCAAGGGCAAGTTAGCACTTCTATGCCGTGTGGGCTTAAATGTTTATGAAGATATAAAGCCGTCGTGCCGGTGCCTGATGGCAGGGCGACGGTAAAATGCTCTTTACCTCTCAATCGCGTCCAATCAAGAATTTCTCGTGCTAACTGTTTGATGCCAGCTTCAGCGAGGTGGGAACGTCCACCCTCTGGAATCAGCAATGTCGACTCATCTAATCTTCGTACCTGGTGGATGTATTCACTAGGGTGGAGTTCGCTACCGATGTCTTGCATGGCGGTGATTTTCATACCCAAATCGAGAGCGCCGCGATAGTTTCCGATGGGGGAGCTTTTTAGCCAAGATGGAATGTGATGAACATAAAACTCAAATGCCCAACCTTTAATCTGGGCGAGAGCCGCTAGCGAGTACATGGCATTAGATTGAGCGGAGCCAAAGCTTATTAACGTGGTGATGTCGGGATTTTGCTCTTCCATTAACGTCATAAACTTACGTGCTTTGTTCCCAGAAAAGTGGGAGTGGAGCATGTCGTCACGTTTAAGGAAAAATTTGCGCCCATTAAAGCTATGTTGGGTGATAGGACTTTCTAAGAGTTTCATGTCGATGCTGACGGAATAAACCGTGTCACCTTTGCCATTTAAAAAGGGCGCGTAGTGTAACGCCATTAAACCCAGATAAAAAGTCTGTGTTTCAGTACAACCATTTCGGTTATTCCTGATGTTTTGACTCGCACTCACCGGTGCTGTAATACCATTGCAATGGTTTCACTTCTATCCTTTGGTTGCTTTGATTCCATGCTATTCCACCCCATGTCTCGCCTTTCTGCCTCAAGCCACGTACACTACGCCGCTTATTTCCATTCAATCAGAAGGCTTGGTTTTGCAGACTCTAGAACAATTAAAAACAGGACAATTAGTAGGAATTAAACAACTGAAGTTGGCGGAAGGGCTAACTGAGTTCCCTATGGAAATTTTAGAGCTTGCAGACTCGCTTGAAGTGTTAGATTTATCCGGCAACGCACTGTCAGATTTGCCACAAGAGCTGGAACAGCTGACCAAACTAAAAATCATTTTTGCTTCCAATAATCAGTTCACCCATTTACCAGAGGTATTGGGCAAGCTGCCAAACCTTGAGATGGTTGGATTTAAAACCAACAAGATTAAAGTGGTGAGTGAAGCCTCACTACCAAGTCAGTTGCGTTGGCTGATCCTGACTGACAACGAGATTGAAACGCTGCCAAACAGTCTGGGTGAAAGGCCGCGCTTAAGAAAGCTTGCACTGGCAGGGAATTGCATCAAACGACTGCCAAGTAGCATGGAAAATTTAGTTAATTTGGAATTGGTTCGTCTCTCTGCGAACCAGCTAGAGCACTTTCCGGATGTGCTGATGAAGCTACCTAAATTGGCATGGTTTGCTTTTGCAGGTAATCCATTCTGCAAACACCCATCTTCGCTAGACAGTGTGCCGAAAGTGACCACAAACAGTTACTCGCTTAACCATGTTCTCGGCCAAGGGGCAAGTGGCGTGATTTCTCATGCTAACTGGATTGACGCTCAATACGACTTCCCGAGTGAAGTTGCGGTAAAAGTGTTCAAGGGCGAGGTCACCAGTGACGGTTACCCTCATGATGAACTTGAAGCGTGTTTGCAAGCTGGACATCACAACAACTTAGTGAAATCCATCGCGCAAGTGGATGACGGTAAAGAGCTTGCGTTGGTGATGGAGCTGATTCCAAACAGTTACTACAACTTAGGTTTACCGCCAACGTTGGAAACCTGCACCCGAGATACGTTCCCACAAGGGTTTACGCTGACAGTCGAGCAAGTGAACTCTATTGTTGAGCAGATGGTGGACGTATTTAATCACCTACACGACAACAAGGTGTGTCATGGTGATTTGTATGCGCACAATACGTTGGTGAACGAGCAAGGCGAGATGATCTTCGGTGACTTTGGCGCGGCGAGCATTTACGGCTATTTATCGGGCGAGCAGCAAGCTGCAATCAGAGCCATTGAATCCAGAGCGTTGAAGTACTTTATCGAAGATGTGTTTTCTGTGTGCGAAGCGTCGGAATCGGCATCGCAAGCATTCGAACGACTAGTTGCGCTTGCGGCATAAGATTTCATTCAATCGAATAAGAAAGAGGTATCGAACTGAACTGCCCGTTTTGATACTGAGCAAATGAGATACCTCTTGATTGAATCTAGTGCTGAGGAAGTTGCTCTGAGCAAGCCTCATGATGCTCTGACGAAAGGTCAATCACTGCCTCACATCCACCCTCAGGATGTGTATCAATAGTGAATTGCCAGCCATAGCGTCGGCATAAGTCGTCCACAATCATGAGTCCCAAACCATGGCCTTCGGCATCTGGCACGGAAGAGAAGCCTTCGCCTTCATCTCTCACCGACAGTGAGGTATCGGTCATGGTGATATGAATCGTTCCCGCTGACGTGGCTGCAATTCCGTTGCGAATTAAGTTACTCAACGTAATGTTAAGCACTGCAGTGGTCGCTTTGGTTTGCGGATGGCCCAATATCTGTACATTAAATTCCAACGACTTTTCATCGGCTTGTGCTTGGCTAAGAGCAACGATGTTGTGAAGCTCTTGCGCTGAGATGGTTCGAACGGGGCTGTCGTCGGTGTTGCGTTCATATCGAACCAAACCCAACAAAGCATCAACCATGGTCGACATCTGCTGAGTAGCATCTTGAATACGGCCAATCTGACGCTCTTGAAACGGCGTGCTTGGGCTTCTGGCTAGCAGGCTGCTCGAGCCTTTCATTACCGTTAGTGGCGTTCTCAGTTCATGGCTGGCATATCGCGCAAAAGCTTGCTCACGTTTGATCACCTGATTGATTTGGCTGCGATATTCATTGAGCTGAGAGGCTAACGTTTGGAACTCTTTAGCCGAACCTTCAGGCACGATGAATTTTTGGGATGTATCGCCTTGGTGTTTGTCTAGCTGTACCTTGAGTGCGCTGACTGGCTCAATCAAACGTTGTGATAGGCGTAGTAAAAGGCTGCCAAAAATTAGGATAAGCGCCGTTACTACCGCCAGTACCATTACGATGACATAAACAAACTCGGTTGAGGTGATTTCGATTTCATCAATGAGTGAAATCAGAATGATAGGGTGCTCTTTGCCATTTTGGTTAAAAGTGCTCATGTAAATCATTCTGGTGTTCGGCTCTTGACCGACTTCACCGAGAAAGTACTGCTTGTCTTGCAAAAAAGGCTGGTAGACAGGTGGGATCAGATTGATGTCGTTGTACGCCGTTGTCAGCAGATCGAGCTTGATCATTCCGTCGCCAGGATGACGCCTAAAGTGCTCAATCGCTTCTTTCTTGTCGATCATAATACGTCGTTCACCGACGCGATCTTCCGACCACAACAACGCGCCACTAACAAGTGCGAAGCACAGCAGACCAATCACAATCGACACCAATAGGAAGAAGAGTTCGAGGCGTCCAGTTAAGCTCTGTGTGTTGTTAAATAAGCGGCGAATCATGCACCCGGCTCCAAGCGGAAGCCGACTTTAGGGATGGTTTTCAATAAATGTTCTTCAAAGGGTTTATCGAGTTGACCGCGCAGTTGATAAATGTGGCTGCGCAAAACATCATTGTTTGGCTCATTTTCTTGCCATAGGCGGAATGCGATTTCTTCACGCGTCACAACTTCGGGGGCATTTTTGACCAGCATTTCTAGAATCGTGTACGTGGTTGGATTCAACGCCAACAGCTTATCTTGACGGTAGGCTTGATGCGTTTTTTGATCGATAGACACTTCGCCATACTGGAGTTTGGTTGATGCAACCGTACCGCGGTAGCGTTTAATCAATGCAGTCATGCGTGCTTCAAGAATATCGAGATCAAACGGTTTGGTGAGGTAATCGTCGGCGCCGTGTTGGAAGCCTTTTAGCATGTCGTCTCGGCTATCAAGTGCAGTCAGCATCAACACCGGAGTGTTATTACCCGCATCGCGCAGCTTGTTGCACAGTGTTAGGCCATCCATGCGCGGCAGCATGAGGTCGAGCAAAATGATGTCAAACGCATTATCCATCGCCAGTTTTAAGCCTAGCTCACCGTTGTCGGCATAATCCAGCTGCATGCCAGCACACTCAAAATAATCGAACAACATTCCCGCTATTTCACGATTATCTTCTACCAAAAGTACACGTTTCATTTATTCTTATCCAATCTCGATAAATTCGAATGTTGATCTTAACGAACATTATTCACTATAGGTGTGAAAAAGTTGTCGACAATGATTTTCTCACCTTTGTGTCGGTTTTCAATGTCTAACCTTAAATACAGTGGTACCTGTTTATTTATATCTATCAATACTGATTGAAATATAAATGGTATAGATTGGTTGGTTCTGTTAACTCCATATAAAACATGAAGATACTAAATTATTTATGTGACACTGAGCACATTATTAATAATTGCCAATCTTCACAAGTGCACTCGATAGGAAAGGTTCTTACTTTTTATAAAACCATTTTTTAGATATGGTTATTATGTTTAAATACAAACGCTTAGATTCTCTTTTTTGAGATAATTCAATCAAATCAATGGTTTCATGCATAAGCGAAACGCTGCATTATTTTATTTTTATTAATAAAACTACATTTTCTGTTCTTGATCTGTTCACAAACGAAAGTCTCCCATTAACTTTACTTGTTTAAAATCCATGATCCTTCCAATGCTTAATGCCAGATAAAAATCAATTTGTGAGGCTATCATGTTTAACAGTATACGCACTCGAATTGCTGTCAGTGCGGGTGGGGCAATGGCCTTCACTCTATTGATTGCAATGGGTATGACAACCAATGCGTTCACGCAAGTGAATGAACAAATCACTACAAAAGTAAAATCTCAACTGAACGAAGCCACCACGACCGACCTGAGTAATACGGCGATTCAGCAAGGGCTGAATATTTCCAACCAGTTAGAGCCAGTGTTGGCGAACTTAAAGCAAGCGCGTTCAATTATCGAATTAAGCGCAGAGACGGCCGCAACGCCAGACATTATTGTTAAACAGTTTATTGCGTCGCTAGAAGCTCAGAACAAAGCTGTGTTTGCTGGTTATATGGTGTGGGAAAAGCCATCGTGGGTTGAGCCAACGATTCAAGACAAAAGCCTTGGCTTTAATAGCGAAGGCTACTTAGCGCCATTCTTTTCGCCAAATTCGCACAACAGTTTTGATGTCGTGGCGATGGATAGCTTTAGCAATACTGAATTAAACAACAACGGTGAGCGTAAAGACGATTGGCACTTGATGCCTTACGAAACGGGCAAAACGTTCGTGATGGAACCGTACATGTATCCGGTTCGCGGCAAACAAGAACTGATCACGACCATTAGCCAACCAATCAAGTTACGTGGCGAGATCATTGGTTCTCTCGGTTTTGATTTGTCATTGAACGAGTTACAAAGCCAAAGTGAAGATTACGCGAGCGACTTATTTGATGGACAAGGCCGTATTCTGATTTCTTCGTGGAAAGGCATCACGCTGGCGAACAGCAGCCAAGCGGATCAAGTGGGTAAGAAAGTCTCTCATGAGTTGGCGTCTCAATGGGCGCGTATTCAATCCATTGCGAAACAAAAAGGCGCAGGCCTTGTGACGTTTGGCGGGGATGAGTATGCGATTACTGCAATTGAAACCAGCGATGCGCCTTGGATCGTTATGGTGTCGGTTCCCAGTAGCTTCCTTAAAAAGAACGTGGATGACTACGAGCGATGGAGTGAAGAACAAAGTGCAGAAGCTCTTGAAAAGGGAGTGTGGGCAGGGATTATTGCGGCTCTGATTGGTATTGTTGCGATGACGATGATCGCGACCTCGTTGGGTAAAGTGTTAACTAACTTAGTGGAGCGTTTTAAAGACGCAGCACAAGGCGAGGGCGACCTAACTTACCGCATTGAGGTGAAAGGCAAGGACGAAACCGCGCAGTTGGCGCACTGGTTTAATACCTTCCTCGCTCGCATTCAGGAAATGCTTTTAACCGTAATGGCGACGGCAGACCAAGTTGATAAAAACGCAAGTGAAGGCCAAGCTCGTGCGGCGGCTTCGAGAGATCAACTGAACGTTCAAGTAAACGAAGTCAACTCGCTAGCAACGGCGATTAATGAGATGAGCGCAACCGCACAAGAAGTGGCAAATTCTGCGGTACAAGCAGCAGCGGCGGCAAGCCAAGTTCAAAGTAATAGTGCGAATGGCATGTCGCGTATGGACAATGCTGCAAGCGCGGTGGATAACCTCGCTTCGCAAGTGAATGATGCACAGCACCAGACGCAGAATTTGGTGGCTTCAAGCACGGCTATTCAGGGTATTCTGAGTGAGATTGGTGGCATTGCCGATCAAACCAACTTGTTGGCTCTAAACGCTGCGATTGAAGCTGCGCGTGCTGGTGAAGCGGGTCGTGGTTTTGCTGTGGTAGCCGATGAAGTCCGCAACCTTGCAACGCGCACACAAGGCTCGACAGAAGAAATTCGTGCAATGTTGGCTCGTTTGGAGCAAGAAACGCAATCAATCGTCGTGTTGATGGAGCAAAGCCAGAAGCAAGCGGTGGATACCAAAGAAGAAACACAAGCAGCGCAGTTGGCGTTGGCCGAAATCAACCAAGCTATTGAAGTGATTAATGATATGAATAATCAGATCGCTTCAGCGGCAGAAGAGCAAAGTTCGGTGTCAGAAGAGATCAACCGTAATGTGGTTGTGATTAATGATACGGCGATGGAAGTGATGGATACCATGTCATCTTCTGTAGCGATCAGTAACGAACTGACAATAAAAGCCAGTGATCTTCACGGTGAGTTGAGTAAGTTCAAGTTGTCTTAATCAAGCTAGTGAGAAGGTTCAAGCCGACTCACTCGGTTCATTTCCGGCAAAACAATTGGCGAGAAATATCGAACAAAACAAAAGGGCTCCAGAGTTACCTCTGGAGCCCTTTTTAGTATTCAAGTTCTAATGAACTAACGACGTTTTGGCTTACGTTGACCGGCTGGTTTGCCTTGGCCTTGTGGACGACCTTGGCCTTGCGGCTTGCTACCTGCTGGGCGGTTTGCACCGTTGCCGCTAGGGCGCTGGCCGTTGCTAGCAGGGCGTTGACCACCTTGTACTTTACCAGAACCGTTACGGTTGCCAGATGGTTTACCATCTTTTGAACCGCCTTCAGCGCGTTTGTTCAAGTGGCCACCGAAACCCGGTTGGTTTTTGGTGTGCTTGGTTGCAAAGCGGTTTGCACCGTGACGGCCAGACTTACGACGTTGCGCTGGAGTTTGAGCATCAATATCTTCTGCAGGAACTAAACACGTTGGTTTGTCACCAATCAAATGCTTCTTGCCCATGTTGATCAGTGCTTCACGAATCAATGGCCAGTTAGCAGGATCGTGGTAACGCAGTAGTGCTTTATGCAAACGACGTTGACGTTCACCTTTCGCTACTGGAATGTCTTCGCGCTGTTTGTACTTCACGCGTTTCAGAGGGTTAGTCTCTGAGTAGTACATTGACGTTGCGTTACACATCGGTGATGGGTAGAAGTTTTGTACTTGGTCACACTCGAAGTTGTTTTTCTTCAGCCACAGAGCAAGGTTCAGCATGTCTTCGTCTTTTGTACCTGGGTGCGCAGAGATAAAGTAAGGGATTAAGTACTGCTTTTTGCCTGCTTCAGCACTGTACTTCTCGAACATTTCTTTAAAGCGATCGTACGTGCCCATGCCCGGTTTCATCATCAGATCAAGAGGGCCTTTCTCTGTATGTTCCGGTGCAATCTTCAAGTAACCACCTACGTGGTGAGTTACGAGCTCTTTCACGTATTCTGGTGATTCAATCGCAAGGTCGTAACGTACGCCAGATGCGACCATCACTTTCTTCACGCCTTCAACTTTACGCGCTTCGCGGTATAGATCGATGGTGTGTTTGTGGTCTGTATTTAGCTTGTTACAGATGCCCGGGAATACACAAGACGGACGACGACAGTTCGCTTCCGCTTTTGGATCTTTACAACCTAGGCGGTACATGTTTGCAGTCGGGCCACCAAGATCGGAAATTGTGCCGGTAAAGCCCGGAACTTTGTCGCGAATTTCTTCAATCTCATTGATGATCGATTCTTTCGAGCGGTTTTGAATAATTCGACCTTCATGCTCGGTAATTGAACAGAAAGAACAGCCACCAAAACAACCACGCATGATGTTCACAGACGTTTTGATCATGTCATACGCCGGAATTTTTGCTTTGCCGTACATAGGATGAGGAACACGCGCGTAAGGCAGACCAAACACAAAGTCCATCTCTTCGGTCGTCAATGGGATTGGGGCTTGGTTTACCCAAAGTTCACGATCACCATGGCTTTGAAGTAACGCTCGACCTGAGTACGGGTTCGTTTCTAAATGCAATACACGACTTGCATGAGCATAAAGAATGCGATCGTTTCTTAGCTTTTCAAACGAAGGCAGGCGAACCGCAGTTGTCGCAGCATCGTGGCGTGATGGGCGAATCGTGATTGGTTGTGCAACTGGCTCATCTTTTTTAGTTTCACACTGAGTTTCTACTTCGTATGGGTTCTTTGGTACGAACGCTTCTTTACGAGGTTTTTCAATGCGAGAAGAATCGATAACCGTGTAGCCTTCTGGCGCGGCTGGCAAGTTCACGGCAGTACCACGAATATTGGTCATGGTGCTGATGTCTTCGCCATTTGCAATGCGATGCGCTACTTCTACAAGTGCGCGTTCTGCGTTACCGAAAAGTAGGATGTCTGCTTTTGCATCAAATAGTACCGAACGGCGAACTTTATCTGACCAGTAATCGTAGTGTGCAACACGGCGTAGGCTGGCTTCGATACCACCTAAAACAATAGGTACTTCTTTGTACGCTTCACGACAACGCTGAGAGTAAACCAAAGTCGCGCGGTCTGGGCGTTTGCCACCTTCGTTATTTGGTGTGTACGCGTCATCGTGACGAAGTTTTTTATCCGCAGTGTAACGGTTGATCATGGAGTCCATGTTACCCGCAGTGATCCCGAAGAACAGATTTGGCTTACCAAGCTGCATGAACGCATCTTTGTTTTGCCATTCTGGTTGAGCAATGATACCGACACGGAACCCCTGCGCTTCTAGCAGGCGGCCAATGATAGCCATACCAAAGCTTGGGTGATCTACGTAAGCGTCACCGGTTACGATGATAATGTCACAGCTATCCCATCCTAGGGCATCCATTTCTTTGCGACTGGTCGGCAAGAAAGGTGCCGTACCAAAACACTCTGCCCAGTATTTTTTGTACTCATGAATAGGAGTGATGTTATTGGTCATATTTTGCTCTCTGTTCCAGGGAGCGCGAATTATAGCGATTTGATGATCAGGTATCTATAACAAACTCATCTATTCAAGCTCAGTTCAGCGAGTTTTATTTGGTTTGCAGAAATATCATTGTTATATCGACGATTTTTTATCTGATATCCCCTTTGAAGCCTTATGGTTATTAGCCTGCTTAGATTTGTTTGTCGCAATTTTAATACATTTGATAAGCAATGGAATGCTTATTTGAAACTCGCCTATAATCAAATTAGTGCATAGTTAAAAGTGCATGTGCCGAGCATGCTCGAAGCAACATTCAAAACCGCAAGGCTTAACCTGTTAACTTTCGAGTCATAACAGAGAACCTAAAGGTTCCTCAAACATCGACTGTGACATTGGGTTTTGAATGGAGAGCAAAAAGGCCGACCAAAATAAGGGGGCTAGGAAATGAGCGAATCACTAACGATTGCACAAGGACAAGTGCAACACGCAGCCAATCATACTCAGGTCGTGGAATGGTCTTATGACATCTATACTCGTGAGTTTGAATGCGACCAACCAAGCATGGCCAATGCTTTTGGCTTTAAACGTCCGATTAACAGTTTAGATGAGCTGCTTCAATATATGTTGATGGGGCAGCAAGAGGCTTGTCGTCAACGCATTGCGGACGTCGAATTTATGGGTGGGCAAGGGCATTTTTCTTGCTGCTTAATGCCTAATGACGCCAAGCTCATTCATGTCACCATGAGTTTTGAAAAGCTCAACGAGCGGATTGTTCAAGGCACAATCATTCCTCAGCTGACCATCACTGGGTGTGAAGAGCTGGCGAAGATTCTTGAAACCATCTTCGATTTGCCAAACGTCGGCGTACTCGTTGCCGATGAAGACACGCGTATTCTTGGTTGCAATCGCGCCTTTGAGCTTCAGATGGGCTATCAAAATCGCGATCTCGTTGGGTTAAAAACCTACATCTTCAGCACTTCTCACCATAGCCAAGCGTTTTACGATCAGCTTTGGAAACACATTGATGAAGAAGGGTATTGGAGCGGCAATCTTCTTAGCCGTACAGCCAATGGCAGCAACCAAGCGCATCATTTGTGTATCTATCGCCTCACATTCAATTCAGGGCGTGTGCTTTTTCTCGGTTTTTCAACGGATATCTCGGCTTCCCTTTTGTGGATGAAAAATCGTTGTGAGCAAGTGCAAGACTGGTCGGCATTTTTGCCAACCAGAGATGAATTCGAACTTCAATTGGATAACCTCGCAAACGAAAGTGGTCACAAAGATCTCAATATCGTGATGACGCTAAGACCGAACTTTGCCCAGAAATGCATGTTGGAACAACAGCTAGGTTTTGCGGACTTTATCATGCGTAGTCGCTACACCAGCATTGCGGGACAGTTATCGCGAGACGTCTTTGTGGTCTGTTTACAAACGCCACATTGTCAGTGGTTGAGCCCCTTGCGCTTGATTCAAATAGCCATGAAAGGCTTCTTTTCTGAGCTGAGAAGTGAAATGGGGAACAAAATGCACGCTACGATTGTGGAAGGGCAAACCGGGGTTTCTGTTCTTGGGTATGACACCAACAATCCCAAACAGGCACTTGCTCATGCGGCGCAAGCGATGGTGTCTTCGAAAGCTGGAGAAAACGGCTACTTCAACTTTTACAACAGTGAACTTCACGCCGAGTTGGTGAAACGTCAGCATTTGGAAACGTTCCTGAAAACCCAAATTGAAAGTGAGCTGGTGGATGTGTATTTTCAGCCAATTATCGAAACGCGAACCGGCAATGTGGTGAAGTTTGAGGCATTAGCGCGCTTTTATCACGAAAACAGCGAGTACAGCACGCAAGAGATGATTTCCATCATTGAAGACCTGGAGTTGATCGCTGCGCTGGATGACGTTGTTTGTCAAACCGCACTGAAGCAGTGGCCACATTTGCAAAAAATCTATGGCGAAAATATCGGACTTTCTATTAATCGCTCGTTGAATACCAAGCTGGATTCATTGCAAGTTCTCCAGCGATCGCTCGATTTGATTAAAGCCAGCGATGTAAACCCAAAACTGGTGACTATTGAATTAACAGAAACCGCGTATTTCGAGCAGGATGAAGAACACGCGTTTGCGTTAGAACAGATTCGCCAAGAGGGCATTCAAATTGCGATTGACGACTTTGGTACGGGCTACTCTTCGTTTTCTTATTTGGAAGAAGGGCAATTTGATGTACTAAAAATCGACCGCAAGTTCGTCAAGAATATTCATGAGGGCAGTACAAGTTATAACATCGTCAAAACCATTACCGATTTGGCACACAAGCTGAACGTCGAGGTGGTTGCCGAAGGTGTCGAGTCACAACGCGAGCTCGAAGTTTTGGCTGGTATTGGTGTTGATTACATGCAGGGTTTCCTCTTTTCTCAGGCGTTGCCAGTCGTGCTACTCGATACCGCTCAAGCACATGACACACTTTTTAATGGTGTCATGGTTAAACCGACTCAAGATGCGATGCTGCAGTCGTTATGTCATCACGATGTGCGCCGACTCGACCCAGGTGAACCGCTGTCTTTGGCGGTGGAATACATGAATCTGAGCCCAAGCGCACCTTTAGTGGTTATCAATGAAAACCGCTGCGTTGGGTTGATCACCAAAGAACAAGTCAACTTGCACATGACGCCAGCGATGGGGACAGATTTAGAAACCGAGCGCGAACATCGACTTTGGAAACGGCCAGTCAATCAGGTGATGAGCACCGCATTTGAGCAAGTTGACGCCTGTTTGCCAGTAGCGGCCATTCGAGACTTGATCAAAGCTGGTATAGGCTTCCCTTGGATCTTGTGCGACGCCAAAGAAGAATATCGTGGGCTACTCACTCAAGATGATGCCTTGCAGTATCTGGCTTCTTGCTAATGACTAGGTCAAGTATTGCTGCACAGGCTTAATATTGAATGCATGAGCATTAAGCCTGTTTGATGCTATTTGGATCGCAAGTTAGGCGGAGAGTTTAGGTGGTTTGGCGATAGGTGATTTGCTATTATCGCCACCCCAAAACGACTTTTGAGCTTGCATTCAACATGATTCAACAATTGCTGGTTACTTTCCCTCCAATGTTATTTGGCGCACAAGCGCTGCTGACTTTGCTTTTGATCAAGGGCGATATTTGTCCGGGTCAGCGAGGTCGTCTCCACAAAATGTTGCCTGCGATAGGGGTACTTTGGCTTGCGGTGGCATCACTTCGTATTGAAGCGTTTATGGTGGTGTTCGCGATTTTCTATTTCTACTCTCAAGTTCAGACTAAGAAAACGCGTGAAAAGGGCCCATTGTGGGCGCTGCATTTGGCGAATGGTTTGGCCTTTGCATACGTGAGCATTCAAGTGTTTGAACAGCCGAATTGGCCTGCTTCAGCAGCGATGGCTGTGATGATCTTCTTCTTAGGTGCGTCGTTCTCTCAATTGCTGCTTACGATTGCTCGTAGCCGACTACAGGCGTTCCACCGTATTTTACCTGTAACGGGTATTGTTTCTGGCATGCTATTGGTGCTTGCGATTTTATTTTCATCGTACCAATTGGATGAAGCTACGCTTGCGAGCGCAACGCAGCCGATTTTGATCTCTTTAGCGCTGCTTATCTCTACCATTGTGGTTTGGTGTTGGCATATCTTCACACACAAGGCGCCAGAAAAAGTGCAACTGAGCATTGCTTTGCTGCTTGCTCTTGCTTCCATGACAAGCCTACAAGGTTTGTTTGCTCTGGCTGTTTAACAGTCTGATAGTGAGTTCACGATCTCGAGTGAGCTCACTTTAAATTCTCCAGATCCTGTCTACGCTGTATGTATATACCTTGATACGTTGTCGAAGAGGAGTGTCGCGATGGATTTAAGCAATGTAGGCAATCTGGATAGCATCATTTTGTTGGGGATCGTCAACGAAAAACTACGCTTAGAGTGCGACAGTTTTGACGAGTTGGCTTCGGTCTACGAAATGGATGTTGAGTCGGTGGTGGGCAAGCTTGATATGCTTGGTTATCAGTACGACCCACTCACCAATCAATTCAAAGCGTACGAACGCTAGTCTCAATCGATTCCTTGTTGTTAAGCCATCTTGATGCCGTCAAGATGGCTTTTGCATTGTTGTCTCGCCGTCGCGAAGAAGGCTTGCAGATAACGCTTATCTTTTTCAGAGTTACGCGTTGCTGCGAACAGACGACGCCACAAACCTTTGCCAAATGGTTTACTGGTGATTAACCCCTGACGAGAAAACTCGGATATCGCCCAGTTTGGCAGCGCCGCAACGCCCAACCCTGCGGAAACCATTTGCACCAGCATTAAGGTATTGTCCGCTTGCTTCCATCTGGCAGGCTCGACGCCGGCTGGCTGCAAGAAGTGCTTAACAACGTCCAATCTTTGTTTCTGAACCGGATAAGAGAGCATAGTTTGATCTGCAAGATCTTGCGGTTCGATAATTTCTTTGTCAGCTAATGGATGATTGGTCGCAGTAATTAGGCGCATTTCGAAGTCAAACAACGGTTCATAATGTACCTCAGAACGAGGTTGAATATCCGACGTGATAACGAGATCTAACTCGCCAGCCAACAATGCGGGTAGGGGCTCAAACCCAAAGCCGGACGAAAAATCCAACGTGACGCTTGGCCACGCCAATTGATATTCCCTTAGAGCAGGCATGAGCCATTGGAAGCATGAGTGACATTCGATCGCCATGTGTAATCGACCGTTGACGTCCTCTTTCAAACTCGCCAGTTCGTTTTCTGCTCTTGCCAGCTTCGGCAAAATATCTTCCGCGAGGCGCAAGAGAATTTCACCCTCAGAGGTAAATTTCACTGGGCGAGTTTTGCGTAAAAATAACTGACCGCCAATACGAGATTCGAGATCTTTGATTTGGTGAGAAAGAGCGGATTGCGTTAAGTGCAAGGCAGTAGCCGTAGCAGTTAACGAGCCGGTGTCTCGAAGCGAAGTTAATGTTCGCAAATGTTTTAGCTCTATCATGAATCCCTTTCATCCTTTGTGGTTCGCCGTGAACGAATTCCTATCCCAGTCAATAACGGCTCAATATGGTTTCTTAATGCTCTGTCTTGTTGAAATACTCAATAGCTACTTTGAATTTTTGATTTAAGAATAAACACTTATCAAACAAATCCACTTCACTCGCAAGCAATTTTTTATTGCTGTTAAAACGTATTGATTGACTGCGACAGACATAACTAACTTAACGACAAAAAATGGATATGTAAACGTCTAGACGTCTATTGTTGTGATTTATTTGCGAATGAAATTGACCCATGATGAATTTTTTTAATAAACAAGTTGAATAAATGGACGTTGTCCAAACGACAGAGGAGAGAGATAGTTTAGCCATCCAGACATCTTGTGAACTTAGAGAAAGATGCTCTGACCTAAACAAATTGAACAAGATTGAAAAAGGAATAGGGACATGGCTACAACAACGCACATACTCGGTTACCCACGCATCGGTGAAAAACGAGAATTAAAATTCGCTCAAGAAAAATACTGGCGCGGTGACATCGATCAAACAGAGCTTAAAAAAGTTGGTGCAGATCTGCGCGCTAAAAACTGGCAAACACAAACAGAGGCTGGTTTAAGTTTTACTACCGCTGGCGACTTCGCTTGGTACGATCATGTATTGACGACGACATTGCTATTGGGTCACGTGCCAAAACGTCACGCAGGTGGTTTTCCTAATCTCGATACGCTATTCAAAGTGGGTCGTGGTCAATCTCAAGCGGGTTGTGGTTGTGCGGGTGCAGCAGCATCGGATATGACTAAATGGTTCAACACAAACTACCACTACATCGTACCTGAATTCAGCAAGGACGATACGTTTGAAGTGAGCTGGCCGCAACTGTTTGAGGAAATCAACGAAGCAGTACAAGCCGGGCATAAAGTGAAGCCGGTATTGCTCGGCCCAGTTAGTTATCTTTACTTAGGTAAAGAGGTAGAAGAAGGGTTTGATCGACTGACGCTACTGCCACGATTGCTTACGGCTTACCAAGCTATTTTGGCTAAGCTGGCGAGCCAAGGTGTTGAGTGGGTTCAGATTGATGAGCCGATTTTGTCACTTGAGCTAGAAAAACAGTGGGCTGACGCGTTCAAGCTGGCATACCAAGTGATTCGTAGCGATGTGAAAGTGCTGCTAACGACGTACTTCGATTCTGTCACCGATACCCTAGACAAAATTGTTGATCTGTCAGTGGACGGTTTGCACGTTGATTTGTCTGCCGCGCCTCAGCAGCTTGACGACGTGGTTGCCAAACTACCAGAAGGTTGGGTGCTTTCTGCCGGAGTTGTGAATGGTCGTAACGTGTGGCGCTCGGATTTGAGTGCGCAACTTGAACGTCTACAGCCAGTCAAAGAGAAATTGGGCGACAAGCTTTGGGTGGCGAGTTCATGCTCTCTATTACATAGCCCAGTTGATCTGGAACTGGAAACAGAGCTGAGTGAAGAAGTGAAAAGCTGGTTTGCATTCGCAAAACAAAAAGTGACAGAAGTCGCTTTGCTTGGCCGAGCACTCGACGGTGATCAAAATGCGATTCTCGCTTGTGATACCTATAGCCAGCCAATCAAAGCACGTAAAACGGCAACACATGTGAATAAGCCCCAAGTGCAAGCTCGTTTAAACAATATTACAGCTTCACTTGCCGAGCGCAGCGCACCTTACGCGGAGCGTGCTGCGCATCAAGCTGAAGTGTTGGGTTTACCTTTGCTGCCAACCACGACAATCGGCTCTTTCCCTCAAACGGGTGAAATCCGTGTTCAGCGCAGTGCTTATCGTACTGGTCAGTTATCTGAGTCCGACTATATCCAGGCACTTAAAGGACACATTGCGGATGCCGTAAAACGCCAAGAAGCGCTCGACCTAGATGTACTTGTGCATGGTGAAGCAGAACGTAACGACATGGTGGAATACTTCGCGGAGAATTTGGCGGGCTTCCAAACGACGAAGTTTGGTTGGGTACAGAGTTATGGTTCGCGCTGTGTGAAACCAGCCATTGTGGTTGCCGACATTGAGCGTGAAAAGCCGATTACGGTTGAATGGTCGACGTACGCACAATCGCTAACCAGCAAGCAGATGAAAGGCATGTTAACTGGCCCTGTGACGATTCTATGTTGGACGTTCCCGCGTGAAGACATCACACGTCAAGAAATCGCGCAACAACTGGCTTTAGCACTGCGTGATGAGGTTTCTGATTTGCAAGATGCAGGCATCAATATCATTCAAATCGATGAGCCTGCGATTCGTGAAGGTTTGCCGTTGAAAAAGCGCGACCACAAAGCGTATTTAGAATGGGCGGTGAACGCATTTAAGATCTCAGCAGCGAGTGCAAAACCAGAAACTCAGATTCACACTCACATGTGTTACAGCGAGTTCAATGAAATCATCGATTCTGTTGCAGCGCTCGATGCGGATGTGATTACCATTGAAACGTCACGCTCGAATATGGAACTGCTTAAAGCGTTTGAAGAGTTCAATTACCCGAACGAAATCGGCCCAGGTGTTTATGACATTCACTCACCAAACATTCCGACGGAAGAGTGGATTGAAGGCTTAATCAAGAAAGCGGCAGAAAAGATTCCGGTACAACGTTTGTGGGTAAACCCAGACTGTGGTTTGAAAACACGTAACTGGGCAGAGACGGAAGCTGCACTTGCCAACCTTGTGTCTGCTGCGAAGAAGCTTCGCGCAGAGCTTGCATAAGGTAGCTCGTCACCAATTTAAAGTGGCCAATAAAAAAGCGGAGACCATCGTCTCCGCTTTTGTATCTTTTATTTAATGTCCGCCTAGCTCACTAACGACGGCTCTCGTTGTCGTCGGGCTTGAGCGACAAGCAAATTACTGTGACTATTTGATTTTGCTACAGGTTTGCTCTGAAACCAGTTCATCAGCAATTAACTGACCGCGTGAGTTACGCACTTTCAATCGGTACATCAAACCCATATCAATTTGCTCTCTTACCGACGGCGTATTGCAGTATGTATAAATACTGGTATTCAGTACTTGGTTTAATGGTTTCGCACCTAAAGCATCGTCGTTGTAAATCATCATCATTTCTACCACGTTCTTGTTAGAAGAAACACGCATGATTTGCAGCGGACCGTATTCCAACGGCAGTCCGGCAGACAAGACACCAGCACGGTTAGACGCCATTAATTCAAGTTGGCGTTGGTTGTCATTGTTTGATGAACAACCCGCCAATGCACCAAAGGCGAGGAAGAGACACAGTAATTTTTTCATAACTTAAAACACTTTTTTGAACGGTTTTACGATCACGTTTTCGTAAACGCCCGCCGCCACATAAGGATCGGCGTCAGCCCATGTTTTGGCATCTTCCAAAGAGGAAAATTCAGCAATGACTGTCGAACCAGTAAAGCCGGCTTCTCCTGGGTTATCAGAGTCGATCGCTGGCATTGGACCTGCGGTAAGTAAACGACCTTCATCTTGAAGCTGTTGCAAGCGTTCTAAATGTTGAGGACGAACGCCCATACGTTTTTCCAATGAGTTCTCGACGTCCTGAGAAAAGATGACGTACCACATAGCATAGTTCCTTAATTGGTGGGGTAAAGTGTTAATTTAACGTCTTTTTTGAACCTCTCACAAGTGAACAATAGAAAATGTGAGATTCTTCCTAGCAATTCGATTTTATGACAACTTAGCTTTGCACTGGACGTGGTTTGCCTTCACTGTCGATGGCTACATAGTTAAAGGTTGCTTCGCAAACCATGAAACGATCTTCGATGCCGTCTACTTTCACTGGTTTCACCCAAACTTCTAGGTCAACGCTCATAGATGTACGGCCGATTTTCTTACACACGCCGTAACAACAAACCACGTCACCTACGCTGACTGGTTTTTTAAATGTAATGCTTGAAACAGAAACGGTAACGACGCGACCAGAACAGATCTCTTTCGCCAGAATCGCACCCGCCAAGTCAAGTTGAGACATTATCCAACCACCAAAGATATCGCCGTTTGCATTTGTATCAGCGGGCATTGCAAGGGTACGAAGCAGAAGCTGGCCTTTCGGAGAGTTAAATTCTTGGCTCATAGTGACATCCTAAATCTTCAAGGGCGCTCAAAAAAAGCGCAAATATGGTGTGCCAATAAGAATACTAATGCAGTAATTATTGGTCCGTTGAACAAAACAGCGACCCGAAGGTCGCTGTGAATAATACATTTGCGCGGATTATAGCAAAATTGAGTTTTTAATCATCAACCGAGACATCGGAGGAGTTATTTTTCTCTTCCTTTGGCATGTGCTTGTAAATGTAGACACCAGTAGCAATCATGTAGGCGAAGGTGGTAATCAGCATTCCAAACACTTTGAAGTTAACCCAAACATCCAGAGGTAGCTCGTAAGCGATGTAAATGTTTAGGCCTGCAAAAAATGAGAAGAAGCCTACCCATGCCCAGTTTATCTTCGCCCAAATCGCGTCAGGTAGCGTGATCTCTTTACCCAACATGCCTTTGACGACCGATTTTCCCATTAAGTGGCTGGCGGTTAAGCCAACTGCAAGCACCACGTAAATGATAGTGACTTTCCATTTTATGAAGTTGTCGTCATGGAAGAAAATGGTCATGCTGCCGAATATCGTGACGATGACAAACGTGATCAGTTGCATCTTCTCTACTTTCTTATACAGCGCGTAGGTCACGATAAGTTGAACTGCCGTTGCAACGATGAGTGCTCCAGTCGCTACATAGATGTCGTACATCTTGTATAGAGCGAAGAAGATAATGAGAGGAATAAAATCAAGGATTTGCTTCATGTTGCCAAAAACTACCGAGTTGTTGAGTTGCTGACAGTCTAGCGGAATCTGGCGTAATGTGAATAGCTCAGGGGATTTGGATAAAAAATTGCCGCTCAATGAGCGGCAATGTATTGATATGTTTAAGGCACCTAAAAAGGCGAAATCTTGCTCGTTAATACAGATAGCTTGGTGAGCTTCTGTAGGCTTGACTCATGACTCGAGTGCTAAACGGTTCTTTCTTACGCCACACGTTGGTATTGAGAAATCAGAGACTTTACGTCTTCCAAATAGCCTTCTCTCAACAAGTTATCGACGGTGGCTTCTAGCTCTTCATGCGTCATGGTGAAGCAAGTTGATTTACCTGTCATTAGACTCAAATATTGGTGATACTCTTCCTCGGTGTAGCGTCCGATTCTGTCTAACAATAGTGCTTTTATTCCGTGATGAATCAAGCCGTAATATGTGTGTCGGTGAAGTAACATAGCCATCTCCTTATCAAGCTTACTGACTGCATAACAGCAAGCTCAACGCTCTGGATAATTCGGTTTGTACTTCATTTAAGCAGTTTTAATGCCAACTATTCATTCGCAATTTGATAACTGTTCGTCACGCTGATTTTATCGAAATGAAGCCATCTCACCAGTACATCACGTAATGCGTTGAGTGTGGTTGGCTTTTCCAGACGACCATCCATCAACTTAGCGATCATCTCGAGCTCTTTCTCTCCAGACTCGCCAGACAGGGCGATGATTGGTGTAGTTGGAGAGCACTGCTTGATTTTTTCGCTGGCATCAAACCCATTCATTACCGGCATTTGAACATCCATCAACACCAAATCGACCTGATGTGATTGAAACAGTTCCACCGCATTTGCGCCGTTATTGGCTTGTAAACTATTGACGCCAAGTCGATTTAGGTACATTTGAACCAAAGTACGTTGCACCTCTTTATCATCGACAATGAGCACAGTTGGTGCATCTTTGTTGATTTGAACGACAGGTTCTGGACTTGGTGTGGTTTTGACTTTCTGATTCCAGTTGTAAAAGTTTGGCGTCCGAAGCGTTTCTACTTTCGGTGCATTTGGCACAACCGGAAAATACAGATAAAACTCAGTAAATTCATTAGTTACCGATTTACACTCAATTCGACCACCAAAAGAACGCATCACACGCTGACAGTACCCCAAGCCAAGTCCGCTACCGCCGCTTTTCTGGAATGAGAAAAAGTCATCAAAGATTTTGTGTACGATGCTGTCATCAATCCCTGGCCCTGTATCGCGGAAAACAAGCGTGTTTTCATAAGGGCCGACGAGAGTTCTGATTTCAATTTGACTATCGGGATAGGAATCAAAATAGTAAATCGCATTGCGAATCAAATTGAAAATGACAAAGTTAAACAGCGTCTCGTTGATTTTGGCGACAAAGTCGTTTTGAGTCGGAAGTTTCACCCTTTCGATGATGTGTTCGTTTTCAAAACCGTATCGACTCACCGCAAGATCCACCGCTTTATGAATCGAGGTGAGCGAAAGGGGCTCATGCACAGCAGAAGTATCGCTGACTTCGCGCAAGATGATGTCGATGAGTTGGCGTCCACGCTGAATTGCTGCTTGGCCTTTTTCGATATCGCTTCTGATCTTGTCATCGGATGCATTGCTATCAATGTGCTGTTTCAGCGCTTCAAATTGAAGCTGAACTTGCGCCAATGGGTTGCGCATCTCATGGGCGATCGAGTTGGCCAACGCGCGGCTTTGACGAATCTTCCTATCAGACTCAATCGTATTTTGTACGCGGATCAACAATGTTTGTAGTGCTGAAATCTCTTCGTTCGAGAACAGTTTGTTATCGCTTTTGTGTGAAGAAATCAGCAAATGTGAAACTGACTTTTCACGGCCAAACAGTGGCATAACAAGTGCCGTATTACTCGATCTCATGCGTTCATACAGAGCTTTGATTGAACCTTTTGAAGACGGTTTTTCGTCGAGTCTTTCAGAAAGTTCGTCGAGCACCAAAACCGAATCATTGCTGTGTAAATAATCTTCGTAGAAGGTTTCGGTGTAGTTACTGGTTACGAGTTGAAGCTTGTCATTGGGTATGTTGAGTAATGTGCTCAACTGATGCACGGCATCGTCGATTGAGCGCTTAAACTCTTCTTCTAACGCTAAGATCTGCTGAACTGGTGTTTGTCGATTGCCGTAGATAAAGAACGATGCGATTCGGCTAACGCGTTTGTAGACCAAGTGCCAGGTGATGCCAATCAAGGCGCAAATCGGAATTGAGATGAGCCATTGATTGTCTTCAGACATTGGAATAAATACCGCACCTAATGGCAGGACGAAAATGGTGCACACAAAAAGCACACTGATCGTCAGATAAGCAAGGTATTTGGCGCTGTAGAATCTCGATGTAAGCAGCGCGTAACCAACAAACAGCATTTCACTGATGGATAACGCTGGTGGCAGCCACGTTAGTGAGAAATCCCCAAGGAAGTAGGTCATGCCTAGGTGTATGACAGCCGTAGACAGCATGAATACTAAGATCCCTGCGATCATGTAATTGTTCTTCGCTATAGAGAGCTTACTGCTGTTTGCGCGCATGCTAATGAGGTTGGTGAGTGTCATAACGACAAAGGTCACCAATCCCATGAAGAAATAAGAAGTGTGAGGGCCAAACTCAATCACAAATTGGCTAGGGCCATCAATCAGCACATTCTCAACGGTTAGGTTCGGGCGTAAATTGATGACCAGAGAATAAACCGTCAGCGCAACAAAGATGCCTTGTTGCCACAGTTTTACTTTGCCTTTTTTCTGCTCAGCGGCGAGCTGGCAAGAAAAGTAGAAAGCAAAAGCAAATGCGAAGAAGGAAGCTAAGTTGGCTAATTTCGCCATGAAAATGCCGCCCTCTGGCCCAAGCAGAGGTAGCAAATCGGTATGGAAGTAGGCGTTACTGCTAATCCAAATAATAATGCATGTCGAATAGGCGATATAAGGCGCGTGGTACGAACCTAAGATCACTTCGTTCTTTTGTTTAAGGCGATAGCAGTAGTACAGCAGCCACACGAGAACCACGGCCACTGTAGCAAACAGTGTGATGGCTTTCGGGTAGAGTAGGCCACTAAGACCTATATCAAGCATGTTCATTCACCTGCGTATTTTGTCTGATTACTCGAATACGGCGTTTATAATCGCGAAAGTCTGTGCGTTTAAAGGTGTCTACCATCGATTCAAAATTCCAGAAGCCCCGGTACGTATTAATACCGTCACCGTTAATGTCGCAGTATCCTGAATGAAAGTAGGCTTTAGAATCAATAGATTGATAAAAATTTAACATGAACGCTTGTTCTATAATGGTGAACCCAACCTTGTAGCCTGACTGAAACAGCACATTCATCATCTCTTTTTGTGCAAGATATAAGAAGTAGAGCTTGTGTTGAACGCTGCCGCTCACAGTAAGACGTAGCACTTCGCATACCGTCTCTGTTTTAGTTATGTGTGTTTGGAATGCCTGATCAAACACTGTTAAAGAACCATAGTCTGTAACGAGGTCACTTGCCAAGATATCAAGACGATTAAGCTCTTGATAGCCGTGCAGGGGGAGACAGAATCGCCATTTTTCACTGTTAAACTGCGGCGCATAACTTAGCCAAGTGTTACGTTGGTTCCAGTCTTGGATTAGCGCTGATGCGACCAACACCGGAGTTGTCTGAGTTTGGAGCAGAATAAAGTGCTTACCTTTCTGAGAAAGTGACAACAAGGGCAAAATCTCATACCACTTTTCTCCTTGAACGAAGAGCTCCAAATTACTCAGCGCAACTGCGTCACTCAAGGTCATTGCCACTGGGTAGCTGGGCAGTTGAACGCGCATTGAAGACTCTGAAATATCATCAATGAGCATTGCTGAGTAAGAGGCGTCTTCGAAGGAGAGTTCAGTCGCTGGCTCGCGGTTTTCAAGCGAGTATTTCTGTTTGATGGCTTCGATTTCGCAAGCGCACCAAAAGTCTAACCAATGAGGGAAGCACTCTGCTACGGTTAGTTCAAGTAAATAGACGTCGTCATGTAGGTTGTTCGGATGCAGTCGAACCAAATCTCGATAATCCATTAACTCAAACAAGACAGAAAGACTTTTGGATTGGTACTCAGGATAGCGTGCCAGCAAGTTCGTTTCTCGTTGATGAGTGATGGACTCAAAGAGAGAGGCTCTCTCTTGTGGTGTGAGGAAGCGAAGAACAATATCGATCAGTGCCTGTTGTTTTGTTTCAATAGGCAAATCTGTATTGGAAAGCGAAACCAAAGACAGCTTAAGACTCATGATACAACCTAGATCTGACGTTTTTTATAGTTAGTACGGGCGTTATATCACTTCAGAAAAATTATGCTATTAGTTTATATTTGTATGGTTACGTAATGCAAAGAATCGAAAAAAAAGCCGCTCTTTTGAGCGGCTTTTAAGTATTTGTTAGGAAACTAAGCTTCTTGCTTTTGTAACTCCGCTTCAGCGGCAGTTTCTTCTACTAAAGCATCAACAATGACCGCACATGCTGCATCACCAGTAATGTTTAGAGCCGTACGAATCATGTCGAAGATACGGTCAAGAGCGAAGAGTAGAGGCAGACCTTCAATTGGGATACCCGCCGCTAGTAGTACTGCTACCACTAGGAAAGAAGGGCCCGGAACACCAGCTTGACCAACCGCACCTAGTGTTGAAGTCACGATGATCGCGATGTAAGCGCCCATGCCTAGGTCGATGTTGAACAGCTGTGCAAAGAAGATAGCCACCAAGCCGTAGTAAATCGCATTACCAGACATGTTGATGGTCGCGCCCAGAGGCAGAACGAATGACGCAGTTGAGTTTTTCACGCCAAGTTCTTTTTCACACGTATCCATAGTGACAGGCAGTGTCGCCATTGACGACGCTGTTGATAGTGCAACTGCTTGTGGTTTTTTCATTGCAGACACGAATTTCTTCGCTGATGTCTTAGTGAAAACATGCACCATTGCAGGGTATACGATAAAGCCAAACACAAGGATTGCCGCAACGTAAACAACGAACAGTTTGAATACAACCATGAGTGCGCCAAAACCGAACGTACCTACGGCTTCTGCCATCAGACCAAAAACACCAATAGGTGCAATGATCATCACTTTATTGATCATCCAAACCATTGCATCAACAATGCAGTTCACGCCATTGATGATTGGTTCACGACGCTCTTTCGCTTGCTTAGAAATCGCAATACCAAAGAACATACAGAATACTAGGATCTGTAGGATGTTCGCTTCATTCAGTGATTGGAAAACGTTGGTTGGGATCATACCAGTAATGGTTGCCCAGAAAGTAGGTAGTTCACCTTTTGAAGCGTACTCTGCCGAGAACATGCCTTCTACGCCAGAAACGTCGATGCCCATGCCCGGTTGGAATACTTCACCCATAAACAGAGCCAATGCAACTGCTAGAGCCGAAGTTAAACCGAAGTAACCCAATGTTACCAAGCCAACTTTACCCGCAGACTGGCTGTTACCAAGACCAGCAGCACCAGAAATCAAAGCGACAGCAACCAATGGGATTACCAGCATCTTGATTAGGTTGATAAAGATAGCACCTAATGGCGCGAATACAGTCGCATCATGACCCATTAGAGCACCAACGGCAGTACCCACGATCATTGCAATGACGACTTGCACGCCAATGTTGTTTAGCAAACTCTTTTGTTTTAACACTTCCATAACCTCTGTGCTAATAAAATGTAAAATCCTAAAATTACCCACCAGCCTGTAATTGTTTTATGGATAATTATCTCGCCTTGCTTTTTACACGTATCGTTCACAATTGGCAATATGCAGCAGAAGCTTATTGATGAAATAATCGATATTTCATTGACGGGTGCTAATTTTTTGCACGATAGCAAACGATTGCCATTTGCTTGATGTATGGATTCTGTGTCTCGATGTGTTCTTGAGTGATAAATTGCGTTTGTTGAAATTAAGTTAATGTTAATGGCTTGTTCAACGGTGGAGTTGAGGAAGGGCTTTGATTTTTTGGTTTGATATTTATAACAATAATTAGCTAACACGCTCACATTTTGGTTCGTGCGGGCATCTGAATGTTAAATTTTTTACATTCTTGCGTTTTTAAATCTTGTAAATGTAATGTTAATAAAAGGCGGTGTGGCTTTTCCAAGCCTCTTAGTCGCCCATGATGCGTGACTCTCTTAAAGGAATTCACGAACAAAAATGAAAATGACAAAGTTTTAGAGGGTAAGCCATTATGATGAACCTTGCTGCTGCCTTGCAGAGAAATGCTGCAAGTAAACCGAATAAAACGGCTTTGATATGTGGTGATAAAAAATTCACATACGCAGAATTTGACGCGATTGCGGGTAAGATCGCGACTTCGATGATTAAAGCAGGCGTCAAACCGGGAGACCGAGTGGCGTTATCGTGCCCGAATTTGCCTTTCTTTCCTTTCGTTTATTTTGCGGTTCAGAAGGCGGGTGCCGTTACCGTTCCGCTGAATGTGTTGCTCAAATCTAGAGAAATCAAATACCACCTAGAAGATTCGAAAGCGAAGTTTTACTTCTGTTTTGAAGGAACGCCCGAACTGCCAATGGCGAAAGAAGGCATGAAAGCGTTTAAAGAGGTGGATGCGTGTGAAACGATGATCGTAATGACGCAAGATCACACTCAAAAAGAGTACCAAGGTTTACCGACACTGACGTCTTTTATAGAAGATATCGAACCTTTGGCGGATTACGTTGCTCGCGATGCGGATGACACTTGTGTGATTTTGTATACATCAGGCACAACGGGACTGCCCAAAGGAGCAGAGCTCACGCAGCAAAACATCGTAATGAATGCGCTTGTGGCTCAGAACATCATGGCGAGTCAGGCTGATGATGTTCATCTAGTAACGTTGCCACTGTTTCATACATTCGGTCAAACCGTGCATCTCAATGCTAGCGTGCAAAGCGGTGCAACTTTGGTTTTAGTACCTCGATTTGATCCGAAACATGTGTTGGAGCTGATCGAAAAGCATCGAGTGACGCTCTTTGCCGGTGTGCCTACGATGTACATTGGTTTGCTGCATGTTGAACATAATTGCGATATTTCGTCGCTACGAGTAGCCGTTAGTGGAGGCTCGTCGCTACCGACAGAAGTATTTAAGACCTTTGAAGCACGATTCAATGTACCAATTTTAGAAGGTTACGGCTTGTCCGAAACCAGTCCGATAGCGTGTTTTAATCACCTTGATCAGGAGCGAGTACCGGGCTCTGTCGGGCAACCGATTCAAGGTGTTGAGGTGAAAGTCGTTGATCTTGACGGTCATGCTCTCCCTGTCGGTGAGGAAGGAGAAATTATTGTGCGCGGGCACAACGTCATGAAAGGTTATCTCGATCGCCCAGAAGTGACGGAATCGGTGTTGCAAAGTGGTTGGTTCCATACCGGTGACGTCGGGCGATTTGATGAGTCGGGTAATCTGTTTATTGTCGACAGGATGAAAGACCTGATCATTCGAGGAGGCTTCAATGTGTATCCTCGTGAGATTGAAGAAGTATTCATGACGCATCCTGCGGTAGCGATGGTGGCCGTGATAGGTATTCCGCATCAAGAATATGGCGAAGAGATCAAAGCCTACGTGGTATTAAAACCGAATCAATTTGTCGAAGCCGATGAGCTGCAATTATGGGGGCGAGAGCAGTTAGCCAATTTCAAATACCCAAGGTTTGTCGAAATTCGTGAACAGTTACCGATGAGTGCTACGGGTAAGATCTTAAAGAGAGAGCTAAAATCGGAACTCGAAGTCGCATAAGTATGATGTCAAAGCCAGCGAAGCTCTCGCTGGCTTTTTGTTTGATCTACATGGCATTGGCTGGTGGTCGTTTTGGCTGAGTTCGCCGGTTAGACCAGAGACGTGTTTGCATCTACAACTATTCCAACTGTTTGAGATACGCTTCCATTTTCAGTGGATTCAGTATGGTAATACTGCCGTATTGCAGCCTAAGAACGTTCGAGTTTTCCAATTTCTTTAATACCTTGTGAACACTTTGTCGTGTTAGCCCCATCATGTTGGCGATGTGCTCACGAGTCACTTTCACTACACAAGACTGGGCACTTATAGGACGGTTATGTTGATATTCTGCCAGAAGCAATAACCGTCTGCCGATCCTCTCTTCTATACCGCGAATGGCGTCGTCTTCGATAACGGAAATAGCTGACCATAATCTGCGGCTGAGCAGATCCAGAATCACAGGGTAGCTTTGTGGATATTTGGCTAACAACTGCCGAAATTTATCGCCAGGTAGCTCTAATAGGGTTACGTCGGTATGAGCTGTTGCTCCGAAAATACGTGGCATGCCGGGTGAAAATACATTGTCGCCAAACCATCCTCCGGCTTCGAAAATCATCAAGGTGACTTCTTTTCCTTTGGAACTTATCGAGTTAACGCGTACAGATCCTTTGGCGATCACCATCAATGAAGAGTGCTGCGCGCCTTTGCTGCAAATGAGTGCTTTCTCGTCGAAGTGTCGTGCGCGAACGATTTGTACTGCTTCGTTTATTCCTTCCACTGGCAAACCGGCTAAAACAGGGCATTGCAGCAACAACGATTTGATATCTTCCATGTCAGTACCTTACACAACAGGTTTGAACAATGGCATGTTATCACTTTATGGATTCGCTTCTTTAAAAGACGGTTGGAAGTGAGAGCATTGCGAGGTTTGCAATCAAGTTGATAGAAAAAACGCCCATTAACGAGAATTAATGGGCGTTTGCTGTGTTTAGCTTGTGGTGTCGATTACTTTTGAGTTGCCGCTTTCATTGCTGAGACAAATTCCCCAAGCTTATCGAGCATGATTTGCGGTTGCTCTACGTGTGCTTCGATGATTTTTACGACTGCTGAACCCGAAATTGCACCTGCAGCACCCGCTTCAATGGCTTGTTTTACTTGTGCTGGTTCAGAAATGCCGAAACCTAGTAACGCTGGTGGTGCATCAAACTGGTTTAGCTTTTCAAGCATGTGGTCAACTGGCATGTTAGCTTTGGTTTCTGCACCCGTCACACCCGCGCGCGAAAGCAGGTAAGTGTAGCCGCCGCCTAATTCAGAAACTTGTTTTAGTGTCTCGTCACTTGCCGTTGGTGGTGCGATAAAGATTGGGTGGATTCCAAATTTCTCTGCCGCGGTTACGAACTCTGTGCTTTCGTTAGTCGGAACGTCTGCAATGAGAACGGAGTCGATGCCCGCTTTTGCACAGCGCTCGTAGAAACTTTCAATACCGCGTGAGTATACAAGGTTGGCGTACATCAATAGACCAATTGGTAGGTCTGGGTACTTTGCTCGAATTTTTCCGATTTGCTCAAAACAGATATCCGGAGTTGCACCCGAATCTAAGGCTCGAATGTTGGCTCCTTGAATTGTTGGGCCGTCCGCCAATGGGTCTGAGAACGGAATACCAAGTTCAAGCGCATCAGCGCCAGATTCAACCAGTGTTTCCATGATCTTGTACGATTGCTCGGCGTTTGGATCACAAACCGTCACGAATGGTACAAATGCGCCTTGGTTTTTCTCGTTTAGGCGTGCAAACATCTTCTCATAACGGCTCATTAGATTACTCCTTTTTCTTCTAAGATGGCGTGTACGGTGAAGATGTCTTTGTCACCACGACCAGATAGGTTAACAACCAGTAATTGCTCTTTTTCAGGATTCTCACGAGCCATGCGCAGTGCATGTGCCAGAGCATGAGAAGATTCAAGTGCAGGAATGATGCCTTCGCTGCGAGCTAGTTCTTGGAATGCTTCTAATGCTTCATCATCCGTTACGTTGTCGTATTCAGCGCGACCGATAGCGTTAAGGTGTGCGTGCTGTGGACCAACAGAAGGGAAGTCTAGACCTGCTGAAACAGAGTAAGACTCTTCAACCTGACCATTCTCATCTTGCATTAATGGTGCCTTCATACCAAAGAAGATACCTGTTTTACCATGCTTAAGTGGCGCACCGTGTTGATCTGTATCGATACCTTTACCTGCTGGCTCCACGCCAATCAGGCGAACGCTTTCTTCTTCGATAAAATCTGCAAACATACCAATCGCGTTTGAGCCGCCACCCACACAGGCGATAACAGCATCAGGTAGGCGACCTTCACGTGCCAGAATTTGGTTTTTAGTTTCTTCACCAATCATGCGTTGGAACTCACGCACAATAGTCGGGAATGGGTGAGGGCCTGCAGCTGTACCGAGAAGGTAGTGTGCGTCTTCGTAGCTGCCTGACCAATCACGCAGTGCTTCATTACAAGCATCTTTAAGTGTTGCAGAGCCTGAATGGACAGGAATTACTTCTGCACCCATCAGTTTCATGCGGAACACGTTCGGGCTTTGACGTTCAACGTCTTTTGCACCCATGTAAACTCGACACTTAAGGCCAAGTAGTGCACACGCAAGTGCAGTTGCTACACCGTGTTGACCTGCGCCTGTTTCTGCGATGATTTCGTGTTTACCCATGCGCTTCGCAAGTAGCGCCTGACCAAGTACTTGGTTGGTTTTGTGTGCGCCGCCGTGAAGCAGATCTTCACGTTTTAGGTACAATTTTGTTTTTGTGCCTTTGGTTAGGTTACGAGTCAGAGTCAGTGCCGTTGGGCGACCAGCGTACTCTTGAAGGAGCGTCATGAACTCGCTGCGGAATTCTGGATCTTCTTGCGCGTCAATAAACGCTTGCTCTAGTTGCTCAAGTGCTGGAACTAGAATTTGCGGAACGTATTGACCGCCATATTCGCCAAAGTAGGCATTCAGTTTTGCCATTTTGATAATCCTTCTCGTATTTTTATAACTGCGAATAACTTTAGTAGTTGCGAATAGCGTGAAATGCGGCTTGCAACTTCTGTGAATCTTTTTTCCCCGGTGCGCTTTCTACTCCAGAGTTTAAATCTAATCCCAAGCAGCCTAATTTTGCTGCTTGCTGTGCATTTTCAGGCGACAGTCCACCTGCCAGCATGATTTGACTTGGATCGCCGATCAAAGACCAGTCGAACACGTGGCCTGTGCCGCCAGTTTGAGTACCAACTTGAGCATCCAGTAGGTGACGGTCAATGTTGTCTGCGAGCAAGGATGGCTTTGTATCCGCCACGCCGTAGGCTTTCCAAATCTCGACGCCAACGGGTAGTTCTTTTTTGAGCTGGTTGACGTACTCTTGATCTTCTAGCCCATGTAACTGCGCGGCTTTTAAACCCAACGACGTTACGATTGAGGCGACATAATCAACGTCGTGATTTTGGAACACGCCAACATAATTAAGTGGCGCGCCGCTCATGGTTAGGCGAGCACTTTCAAAATCGACCGCTCGTTTTGATTTCTCAACGAAAATCAGACCACCAAATACTGCGCCTGCTTGATACGCTTTTGCCGCATCATCTGGGTGAGTCAGACCGCAAACCTTATTTTCACCTAGCGTTACTTTACGAACCGCAAGTTCTAAGTTGTCTTCCGCCATCAGCGAGCTGCCAATCAAAAAGCCGTCTGCATATTCTGCTAAGTCACGAACTTGTTGATGAGTGTAAATGCCAGACTCTGAAATAACCGTTGCGTTTGGTGCAAGCTTACGAATGGTTGGCGCAAGCGCTTTAGTTCGGTTTAAATCCGTTGTTAAGTCGCGCAAGTTGCGGTTGTTTATACCGATAACTTTAGCGCCAAGCTGAACTGCGCGGTGAAGCTCTTCTTCGTTGCTGACTTCCGTTAAAATGCCCATGTTTAGGCTGTGCGCAGCTTCTTCTAACGCTTTGTACTCTTCGTCATTCAGTACCGAAAGCATGAGCAATACCGCATCCGCGCCATAATGACGAGCAAGGTAAACTTGGTAGGTATCGACCATGAAGTCCTTACACAACACTGGCTGTTTCACTTGTCGGCGAACTTGAGGCAGAAAATCGAAGCTACCCTGGAAGTATTTTTCATCGGTCAGAACCGAGATCGCGTCTGCGTAGTTGTTGTAAACCGACGCGATGTAGTCCAAATCGAAGTCGTTGCGAATAAGGCCTTTTGATGGCGATGCCTTTTTGCATTCTGTAATGAATACGGTTTTATCGCCACTCAATGCATCATAAAAACTGCGATCCGACGGCAATAGATCTGACTGAAAAGTGCTCAGATGCTGTGATGCTTTTCGCTCTGCTACCCATTGGTATTTATCGCGAACAATTTTGGCAAGCACTTCCGCCATTTCTGCTTCTTTTTTTGAGACGTGCTCTGATAAGTTGTTTGCTTGCTGGGTGTTGAAGTCAGTCATCTTCATCTGTTCCTTAAGCGTGTGCGGCAAGTTGCTGTACCAATTGGTAAGCTTTGCCTGAGTTCATAGCCTCGATCGCTTGCTGCGTGTTGGCTTTTAAATCTTCGTGGCCGAATAAACGCATTAGAAGTGCGACGTTAACCGCGACTGCACCTAATTGTGCGTCTGTACCTTTACCCGTCAGAATGTTGGTGATTATTGCTTTGTTTTCTTCCGGGTCGCCGCCTTTAATGGCTTCTAACGGGTGAGACTCTAGACCAAAATCTTCTGGCGTTAGGGTGTATTCAGTGATCTTGCCATCTTTGATTTCGGCAACCGTTGTTGTACCGTGAATGGCCACTTCATCCAATCCGCTACCATGTACGACAGCGGCGCGCTTCATACCCATTTGTAGCATGGTTTCTGCGATAGGACGAACCAGTTCTTCACTGTAGACGCCCATTAGTTCGATGTTTGGACGTGCAGGGTTAATCAACGGGCCAAGAATGTTGAAAATGGTGCGCGTTTTCATGGTTTGGCGCACAGGCATCGCGTGGCGAACGCCTCCGTGATATTGAGGCGCGAACAAGAAGGCAACGCCAATGTCGTCAACCGCTTTGCGGGTGTCTTCAGCACTCATTGCTAGGTTGATGCCAAACGAGTCCAGTAAGTCAGAAGAGCCGGATTTACTTGATACGCTGCGGTTGCCGTGTTTCGCGACTTTTAAGCCACATGCTGCTGCAACAAAGGCGGCCGTCGTCGAGATATTGATAGTATTGTGACCATCGCCCCCTGTCCCTACGATGTCTGCAAAGTTGTAATCAGGACGAGGGAACGGGTTCGCATTCGCCAGTAGGGCTTTTGCTGCACCGGCAATTTCATCAGGCGTTTCGCCTTTGATCTTTAATGCTGTTAATGCCGATGCCATTAAAATTGGATCAAGCTCGCCGCGAATAATAATGTCGAATAGCTGTTGGCTTTCTTCTTGAGTCAGTGATTGCTGTTCGTACAGTTTGTTGATGATTGCTTCCATAGTTTCTCTCCCCATTTCCTTATGCGTTATTTTTCTCAAGCGCCCATTCAATCGCGTTGCCCAACAAGGTTGCGCCGTAAGTCGTCATTATTGACTCTGGGTGGAACTGAAATCCGCAAACTTTATCTTGTTCGTGCACAACAGACATGACCAAATTGTCGACTTCGGCAGTGATGGTCAGGCTGTCTGGTACCTTTGTCGCCACTAAAGAATGGTAACGCGCAATTGCAAGTGGCGATGGCAGATTTTGATAAATTGCGTGGTCTTGGTGCTCCATCATCGACACTTTGCCGTGGATGATTTCACCAGCGCCAGCGACAGTACCGCCGTACGCTTCAACAATCGCTTGGTGACCAAGACAAATACCAATCATTGGCACTTTGCCTTTCATTCGTTGAATCAGCTCTGGCATCGAACCAGCTTCTGATGGCGCACCTGGCCCCGGTGATAGCAGAACGACGGGGTTTTCGAGCTCGTTTATTGCTTGTTCGATGGTTTCTGCCGGAATGTGGTTACGATAAATTTTGACTGAGTGACCTAATGAGCGGAATTGGTCCACAAGGTTATAGGTGAACGAGTCAAAGTTATCGATGAATACGATGTTCGCCATGTCTGCTACTCCTTGTTCGCAGGTTGAGAATGCGCTGCTTGAATAGCAGAGATAACCGCTTGAGCTTTTCCGCGTGTTTCATCGGCTTCCGCTTGAGGGTCAGAATCGAATACCACGCCTGCACCTGCTTGTACTTGAGCAATGCCGTTTTCCACGTAAGCCGAGCGAATCACGATACAAGTGTCGAGCGTGCCTTCTCCTGTCAGGTAGCCTACCGCTCCGCCATAGCTGCCACGACGAGCACCTTCGACATCGCGAATCAGTTGCATTGCACGAATTTTTGGCGCTCCAGTTAACGTGCCCATGTTCATACAAGCTTGGTAAGCGTGCAAAGCATCAAGGTCATCGCGCAACTGGCCAACCACGCGAGACACCAAGTGCATAACATGGCTATAGCGGTCGACTTTAAGGAGATCGGCAACATGACGAGTACCAGCTTGCGAGATGCGCGCTACATCATTACGAGCTAGGTCTACCAACATCATATGTTCAGCGTTCTCTTTTTTGTCGCTACGCAGTTCAAGTTCAATACGGCTATCTAAATCAAAATCGATTTCGCCATTTGGACGTTTACCGCGACGGCGAGTCCCTGCAATTGGGTAGATTTCTATTTGGTTGGTGTCGGTTTCATACTTCAACGCACTTTCTGGAGACGCACCAAACAAAGTGAACAGCTCGTCTTGCATGTAGAACATGTAAGGGCTTGGGTTGCTTTGCTTTAGCTCTTTGTAAGCAGCTAGCGGAGAAGGGCAAGGCAATGTGAATCGACGAGAAGGAACCACTTGGAAAATATCGCCTTTTACCACGAATTCTTTTAGATCACGGACGATTTGACAGAAATCTTGATCCGAAACGCTTGGTTGAGCTGTGATATTGGCCACTTGCGTTGCGTCTGGAAGACGCTTTGGCGATGTGCATTGAGCTCGGATATCTTCGATTCGACTTTCTAGCGCTGCTTTTTGCGAGCCGTCAACGAACAATGTTGCTTGCAGTTGGCAGGATTCTGTTTGGTGATCTACAACCAGCAATGTTTCCGCAACATAGAAGACGTAATCCGGACACTGGTTTGTTGCTACCGCGTCTCCTAATGGTTCGAAGTTCGCCACCAAGTCATACGCAAATAGGCCACCAAGGAAAATGGCATGTTTGTCTTGCGAAGAAAGATCAAAACTGTGCTGTACCAAACGAAGCGCATCAAAAGAAGAGGCTTCTCGTAGACGAGAATCTTCATCAATCGTATCGCATGGTTGGATGAATTCTAAAGTCAGTGTTTCGCCGTCAAATTGGCTTGCGACTTCGCCACGTACGTTTTGATTCACATGCGTCAGTAGGTTTTTGCCGTTCTCCGTTAGAGCATGAAAGCTGACGGTATGTCCATAACAAACGATGCGAACCGCAGAATCGACGATTAACAGCGATTTGAGATTCTGTTTAGAATCAATTTCAGCCGATTCTAAAAGCAAGCTATCCGTTTTGTTCTCACAAATAGTATGGAACAGACGGGTTGGGTCTTGAGTGTAAGGAACAGAAGCTTTTAATACTTCCAGTTGTCCAAGTTTCTTAATTTCAATGGCCTTGTTCACAAGACCTCCTTGTAGCTGTTTTAATCGTCCTGCAGTACATAGTCGCATAAAGCAAACGTTCTCCCAATCAAGAGTTGGTCAGATCCGATTAATGTTTAGGCAGTTGAATGTGAGTTGGGCGACAAAATAAAAAGCCCGCTTGAGTAGCGGGCTTTATGACGTTTGTTTTTCTAAACTAGAAGTACACGTTAGCCCACCAAGAACTTGTCCAAGTGCGCCACCAAGCAAGATCTGCTGAGTTTGTCTTATTAAGACAAACAGCAACTTTCGCTTTTTGGTTCTGGTTAAATTCTTGTAACATAGTGAGCCTTAAATTACGTGCTTTGTATTTGCGTACTAGTTAACTAGTGCGAGAGTAAAAAGTCAACCCCAAAACAGCATTAAAACGACAAAAATATGAGAATTGATTTACATAGTCACACCACGGCGTCCGATGGTCGATTAGAACCGAAAGATTTAGTGGATAGGGCACTGGGTTTTGATATCGAGGTTTTGGCGATTACAGATCACGACACGGTTGACGGTTTAGCGCGTGCCAAACAATACGTTGAAGAGAACGACTTGCCGATAAAAATCATTAACGGTATTGAAATATCAACCGTTTGGCAGAATAAAGATATCCATATCGTTGGTTTGAATATTGATCCTGAAAATCCTGCATTAGCGGCATTGATTGAGCAACAAAAGCAACATCGTGTGGCTCGTTCTGAGCTGATCGCTTCTCGTCTGCAAAAGGCCACTCGTGAAGGGGTGTTAGAAGAAGTTCAGCAACTGGCTGGTGACGCGCCGATTACCCGAGCTCACTTTGCTAAGTGGTTAGTTGATAATGGTTATGCGAAAACTATGCAAATGGTGTTCAAAAAGTATCTCACTCGCAATAACCCGGGTTATGTACCGCCAAATTGGTGTTCAATGAAAGAGGCTGTCGATGCTATCCATGCCGCTGGTGGTAAAGCGGTATTGGCGCATCCGGGCAGATATCAGTTGACAGCAAAGTGGATTAAGCGTCTTCTAGCTGCGTTTGTTGAGGCTAACGGAGATGCAATGGAAGTTGCTCAACCGCAGCAAGCACAACAAGAAAGACGCAACTTGGCTGATTATGCTATACAATACAAACTATTAGCCTCTCAAGGCAGCGATTTTCACTATCCATCTCCTTGGATGGAATTAGGCAGAAACCTGTGGTTACCTGCAGGTGTTGAACCCGTTTGGAAAGATTGGGGCATCGATCCTTCGTTGGATGTATCCAAGTAACGTCAAGACGTTAGTTTCAGCGAGAATGACTTGGGTATAGTGCTCAACAAGACGGCATTCAAGCTCCACAAAAATATAGAGCCGAGAGGCTCGATAATGAGGAATTACAATGAGCCAGTTTTTTTACGTTCATCCAGAAAACCCACAGGCTCGCTTGATCAATCAAGCAGTAGCAATCATTCGTAATGGCGGTGTCGTGGTTTACCCGACAGATTCAGGGTATGCACTTGGTTGCCAATTGGAGAACAAACAAGCGCTAGAGCGCATTTGTCAGATCCGTCGCTTAGATGATAAGCACAACTTCACGTTGTTGTGTCGCGATTTGTCAGAAATTTCTCTGTATGCGCGCGTGGACAACGGAGCATTTCGACTACTGAAAAACAACACTCCTGGTCCTTACACGTTCATCTTCAAAGGTACGAAGGAAGTTCCTCGTCGCTTGATGAATGCGAAACGTAAGACTATCGGTATTCGTGTGCCAAATAACCAAATCGCATTGGATCTTCTCGAAGCACTGGGTGAGCCATTGATGTCAACGTCATTGATTCTGCCTGGTAGCGATGTGACAGAGTCTGATCCGGAAGATATCCGCGACAAACTTGAACATGCAGTTGATGTGATCCTGAATGGTGGTTACTTAGGTGAGCAACCTACTACAGTGATTGACTTCAGCGAAGGTGAGCCAGAAGTGGTGCGAATTGGTTCTGGCGATCCATCACCATTCGAATAAGTTGAAATACCAACATAAACAAAAGGAGGCTATCAGCCTCCTTTTTCATTATTTATACTTGAGCAGTGTTTACGCCGAGTAAAGATGGCTTATGCGAATTCGAAAATGTCGATACCGTGGTGTTCAGCATAGTTTATGTAAGCTGAATTAACGCCATTTAGCGTGACTTCTACGTTGTATTCTTCGTTAGAGAATACTGCCCAACCACATTCGTTGTAGCTAAGGGTCAGATCATCCGCCGAATCTAAGAAAGTATCGCGAATGCCATCACCATCTGTATCTTTACCCAAATCAAAGACCAGTTTGTCGTGGAAGATATTAAAGTCGAGAACATCGGCTTCTATCTCAATATCATTGGAGGATACCGGTTGATCAGGAACGCCAATCGCCAGACGGTTGGTAAAGACAAATGTGTCGTCACCACAGCCCCCGCTCAACACTGACTCGCCATCGCCGACCACAAGCGTATCGTTACCCCAGCCCCCACTGAGGAAGTTGTTGCCTGAATAGTCGAAAATAACATCATCACCGCATCCACCGAACAATGAATCATTACCTAGACCACCTGAGATGAAGTCATTCCCAAAACCGCCAGAAATAAAATCGTTGCCACGACCGCCTAGCAGAGTGTCGTCTCCCCAGCCGCCAAAAATATAATCATTGCCGCCGTAACCTACAAACTTATCGTTACCGCCAAATCCGAAAAAGATGTCGGTGGTTTCAGAGCCTTTTGTTCCTGTTAAATCGTCATCTCCGGATGTGCCAAAAATCCAATTTAGGTCAAGATTTGTCTTAGACATTTTTTATTCCTTTTATCTGATTACCATAGCCAGCAAGCTAAATAGGTTATTGTTGTTATAACCCTGACAATTTTATCAGCTGAGACCGTTTGAAAGAGGATAGGAACGACCCATAATAGTTCGATTCTGCATGGGAATATCTCATACTTAGTAGGACAAAAGTTGGGCCGAGAGTTTGTCTTGAACGGTAAATTGTGGGCGGAGAATTGGCAGGATTTCACTTACATTAAATGCAAGAATCGCGTATAATGACCGACCGAAAAAATCCCATCTACATGGGTAACTTGCACAATGAAGGCCAATTCTGGTCTCGACGTCTGTGAAGACGACACATAGGTAGATAAATGAGCGAAAAGTTACAAAAAGTATTAGCACGTGCTGGACACGGTTCTCGTCGTGAGATCGAATCGTTAATTAAATCCGGACGCGTAAGCGTGAACGGTGTGGTCGCTAAACTTGGTGAAAGACTGGAAGATGAGAGCAGTGTAGTTCGTATCGATGGTCACATTGTATCTGCAAAGGTTCAAGAAGAAGTGATCTGTCGTGTACTTGCGTACTACAAGCCTGAGGGTGAGCTGTGTACTCGTCATGACCCAGAAGGCCGTCGCACGGTTTTCGACCGTCTGCCAAAAATTCGTGGCTCTCGTTGGATCTCTGTTGGTCGTTTGGATGCAAACACGTCTGGTCTGCTACTTTTCACTACTGATGGTGAATTAGCAAACCGTCTAATGCACCCAAGTCGCCAAGTTGAGCGTGAATACCTAGTGCGTGTGTTTGGTGAAGTAACCGAACAAAAAGTTCGTAATCTAGTAAAAGGGGTTGAACTGGAAGACGGTTTAGCTCGCTTTGAAGACGTTGTCTACGCAGGTGGTGAAGGTATGAACCACACTTTCTACGTAGTGATCAACGAAGGTCGTAACCGTGAAGTTCGTCGTCTATGGGAATCTCAAGAGTGTACCGTTAGCCGTCTGAAACGTGTTCGTTACGGTGATATCTTCCTAGACAAAAAACTGCCTCGTGGCGGTTGGATGGAACTGGATCTGAAAGAAGTAAACTACCTGCGTGAGCTTGTAGAACTTCGCCCAGAGAAAGAAACCATGCTAGATTTGAGCAAGGATAATACGTCACGTAAGCGTGAACGTGCTCGCAGCCAAAAAATCCGCCGCGCGGTTAAGCGCCATGAAGAACGTGTAAGCACGTCTAAAGGTCGCAGCAACAATCCTGCTCGTCGTAAGCCAAAGAAAAATGCTGGCGAACAAGGTGCACGCAACAAGCATCGTTAATCGAGAGCGAAAAACGAAAATCAGAAAGGCTTGCCAATTGGCAGGCCTTTTTCTTATACGCAAAAAGGCCAGTTTTCTATCTTCGGTGATGTTTGAAGATAAAAAAACACCAGCACTAGGCTGGTGTTTTTATTCGTAAGAGAAGGAGCGTTAGTCGCGCTTCCAAAGCATATGGCAGAACTTATGTTCTGGGTCTCGGCTGATTAGCATACGAGCGAATACGTCATCAAGTACGTCATTTTCTTCGTTTACTAGGCCGATTCTAACTTCTGCATACACTTCTTTGTCGACCTCAAAGCCCACATGTTCAACCCAGTCTTCACCAGTTTCAACAAGTTCTGCGGCACCGCGATCTTCAAATTGAGCAGTAAACAGAATGACATCAGCTGGCTCTAGATTGTCTGGAGCCATTTCAAGGAAGATGTCGTACGCTGCGTCGATAACGTCGTCGTAAGAAATCAAATCAGACATGCTTATGCTCGGCTCATGTATTTACGTTCAGCAGTGTTGATAACTACACGGTCACCAGTTGCGATGTATTCTGGAACTTGAACCACTAGACCTGAAGCAAAACGCGCAGGTTTAGTACGAGCAGAAGCTGAAGCGCCTTTGATTGAAGGGTCAGTTTCTTCGATGACTAGTTCAACAGAAGAAGGCAGTTCAAGACCTACAGCAGAACCGTCCACAAGGATAATGTGAATACCTTGCGTGTCTTCGTTGATGAACAACATGTCGTCTTCAACTTCATTGTGTTTGAATGTGTACTGTGAGTAGTCTTCGTTATCCATAAAGATATGCTCATCGCCGTCAGCGTATGAGTACACAACTGCTCGTTTGTTCATCTCAACTGTTTCTACAACGTCATCAGACTTGTAACGCTCGTCTACGCGTGCGCCAGTTGTTAGATCTGTACAACGCATTTTGTAGATTTTAGCGCCGCCACGACCGCCAGGAGTCGTTACTTCGATGTCTTTAACTAGAAGAGTTTTACCATTAGACTCGATTGCGAAGCCCTTTTTGATTTCACTTGCCTTTGGCATTGTATATTCCTATTCATACTTATTAAGCAAAACTCGCTGATTATAGCGCTAAGTTTGTTGTGTGGCACCAAAATTCATCGTGATTGTTGAATCAAGATTAAACGTTTGATTAGGCTTGATTCCGAATTGGGGCTAGGGGATCATAAGCGAATCTTACTGACAAACTTTGAGCGCGCTTTTTAATCCATGTCTCTTCCAGTTATCGATCCTAAACAACCTTTTCAACCAGAGTTTGCTCCTTTAATCAAAGAAGTGTTGATGTGCCTAAAAGGCGGTCTAGGGCAAAATCTTCACAGCGTTTATGTGTACGGAAGTGTTGCGCGAAAAACGGCAGTAGCAGGAAAGTCTAACCTAGATTTAGTTGTGGTGACAAAGTCGACGTTTGAGAACAACCGAGCGACGTTGCTCAATACTATAAAGTGGCGAGCTCAGCAAAATCACCCGCAAGTCAAGGGAGTGGCGATAAGAACGGCACTTGTTAGCGAAGTTGCCAATCTTGATAGCATTTTTACTTGGGGCTTTATGCTCAAGCACTGCTGTGTTTGTGTGCATGGCGATGACTTGGCTGATTGTTTTGGCGATTATGTGCCGAGTTGGGAAATTGCCAAGCACTGGAATATGGATGTTGAAGAATGGCTAGCGGTGTATCGAGCTAAGATTGTTCAGGCGACAAGCCTTGAGGAGCAAGTTCGTGCGCAGGTAGTCATCGCTAAAAAGTTATTAAGAGCTTCTTACTCTTTGGTGATGTATCGCGATAAGCGCTGGTTTGATGATCCAATAGAATGTGGTGAAGTGTTTTTGCAATATCATCCCGAGAAAAAACTGGAGATTGACCGCCTCTGCATATTGTTATCTGGAAGGCCAATTCCCAAGCGTTCGGTCATTGGCCTAATTGATGCTTTCGGTGGCTGGCTCGTGAAGCAGTATCAAAAGACTGAGTTTCGTATTGGTTAGAACAGTCCCATCTGTGGTGCTGAGAGGGTTTCAAAGTCTGTGCCGATAAATGGCAGAATCGCATCTGCAACAGGCTTTAGCTGTTTGTCGATGTAGTGCTGGTAGTCGATAGGACTGTTACGGTATTCATGAGGCTCAGGGCCATTTAGGGTAATCAAATACTCTATGCGCCCACGATTTTGATACTGTAAAGGTCGGCCAAGCTTGGCATTAATGTCGTCGGCCAAACGTGCTGCACGCACTTGAGGTGGGATGTTTTTTTGGTACTCATGCAGCTTTCGGCGTAGTCGCTTTTGATAAACCAATTGGTCATCAAACTCCCCATTATTGGTTTTTTCTACTACTTCACGCACATAGTCACTCGGGTCTTCGCCGTGAAATACCATTCGATAGAGCGTGTTTTGGAATTTTTGCGCTAATGGCGTCCAGTCGGTACGCGCACTTTCTAGCCCTTTGAATACAATCCGCTCTTGTTCTCCCTCACCAATTAAACCCGCATAACGTTTTTTCGAGCCCGTTTCCGAGCCACGAATAGTTGGCATCAGAAACTTGCGGTAGTGAGTTTCATATTCAATTTCAAGCATTGAAGTGAGGTTGTACTCAGCGCGAAGATGCTCTTGCCACCAAGAGTTTATATATTCAACCAAGTGATTGCCGACTTCATCCGCTTCCGCTTGGCTGTATGAACCATTCAAAGAGACAAATGTTGAGTCTGTGTCTCCATAAATTACTTGATAGCCTTTGTTTTCAATCAGCACTTTAGTTTGCTTCATGATTTCATGCCCACGCATGGTAATACTGGAAGCTAATCGAGTATCAAAGAAACGACATCCCGATGAGCCCAATACGCCATAAAACGAGTTCATGATGATTTTTATGGCTTGAGAAAAGGCTTTCTCGTTGTTTTTCTTCGCAACATCTCGTGCCGCCCAAAGCTTTTCGATCATCTCTGGCAAAAAGTGTTTCGAACGATGAAACTGACCACCACGAAAACCAGGCACGGCTTGATCGTCATCCTTACCAATGTCCAGTAATAAACCCTCGACCAAACCCATAGGGTCGATCAAGAAAGAGCGAATAATAGAGGGATATAGACTCTTAAAATCCAGCACTAAAACTGAGTCATAAAGGTTAGGGATTGAGTCCATTACGTAACCGCCGGGACTCGCAATCCAGTTTTCAGGGTGCAAATTGGGTGCGACGTAACCTGCTCGATGAATTTGTGGCAAATAAAGATTGGTGAACGCCGCGACTGAGCCTCCGACGCGATCCAACTCAACCCCCGTCAACCTCGACCGTTCAATAGCAAACGCGAGGAGATGAGTGTGTTCGAAGATTTTGTTTACCAGCACGCAGTCTTGCAGGTTGTATTTGGCAAGTGAAGGCTTATCGGAGCGATACATGCGATTGATTTCGTCCATACGGTCATGCACGTTATGGATCTCTTTGCCTTCACCGAGTAATTCTTGTGAAACCGATTCTAATGACCAAGACCGAAAGTGATAAGTCGCGGTTTTTAGTGTATCGATGCCATCGAGTACTACACGTCCGGGAATTGAGATAAACCCCTGTTGGCTTTGGGATGAGCTACGAAAGAAGCTTGGCTGATCGGCGCGACCCAACATCAACTTCATGTTGTGCCATTCCGCACGTTTATGAAGGAGACGAAAATCGAAGTCGATAACGTTCCAACCAACAATAACATCAGGATCGAACGACTTAAACCAAGCAATCAATGCTTCGAGTAGTGCTTTTTCATTTTGAACCCATTGAATATTTGTTTCAGCTGGTTCTGGTTCTCCAATCATAATGACTCGAGAGTCATGAGGGCTATCCAAACCGATGGAGTAAAGAATGCCTTTTTCTGAACACTCCAAGTCTAGCGAAACGACATGCAACTTAGGCTCATAGTCACCACTTCGACACTTTGCATTCTGGATACGATGAAAGCCATTTCGCGATTGCTGATGACCTGTAAACTCCACACTCCCTTTAATAAAGCGCTCCATTAGATAGCGGTCAGCGAGTCGTATATCGCCTTCGTAAGTCACGATATCTTGCTGTGAGAGCAGATCTTGTAATACGAGTGCTTCTTTGGTTACTTTCGTATAGCAAGCTGCGAGAGGGGTATGCTCGAACGTTTTCAGTTCAAGAGTTCGAATTTCAACTTGAATACTTTTCGATAACGCCAGGTTTTGGGTTTGTTCAATGTGTTCTTGAGCGATGAAGAACACGGGTTTCTCACCATTGATCAATAGTTGAGTCGGACCTGCTTCTGTCGCGAGCCACAACTCTATCTGAGTTTGGCCTTTGATGTCTCGTGCTTGGCGAGTAAGTAGGAAACCTTGTTGGATGTTCAAAAGAGAGAAACCTTATAAATTTTTCAAGTCGCCATTCTAACATTATGGACTGTAAAAATAACCAGTAATAGAAAATGGAATTAGATACTTCAGCATAGTTACTTCTGGCTTGTTTAATCGGAGGTTTTTAGCAATTACAAATGGCTTAAAAAAGGATTTCTAGTTAACGATTTCTGTATATTAAACCACCAGATCTGCCAGTTGTTTTCTCGTTTGCAAGTTAAGTGATTCTCATATATCGAGGTTATATGGATATAGATACTTGATTTGTTGGGGGTAATGTTGTTAATTAGTTTTTCCTAGATTTCGGCTCTGCACATCACGCTCTGAAATAATAGAGTGGTTTATGAATAAGTTCTTGCTAAAGTTTGCGTTTCAGCACATATTCATAGAAAGCAATTTTTTGCCAAATACGTTAGTATATAGGCAGTCATACTGATATCCACATTTAGTAAAGTTATGTGGGTGCAGAGCCAATAAAAAGTGTGGAGATACAAGTTTGATTAATGTTTTCCTTGTAGATGATCACGAGCTGGTTCGCACAGGGATACGACGTATTATTGAAGACGTCCGTGGAATGAACGTAGCAGGAGAAGCTGACAGCGGTGAAGATGCAGTTAAATGGTGTCGCAGTAATCATGCTGACGTCGTTTTAATGGACATGAACATGCCTGGGATTGGCGGCTTGGAAGCCACCAAGAAAATTCTTCGCGTGAATCCAGATGTGAAAATCATCGTACTAACCGTTCATACGGAAAATCCGTTTCCAACCAAAGTGATGCAGGCTGGTGCTTCTGGTTATTTAACCAAAGGTGCAGGGCCGGATGAAATGGTAAATGCAATTCGTGTGGTCAATAGTGGGCAGCGTTACATCTCTCCAGAGATAGCGCAGCAAATGGCATTGAGCCAGTTCTCACCAGCCTCTGAAAACCCATTTAAAGATTTGTCCGAACGTGAACTGCAAATCATGCTTATGATCACGAAAGGTCAGAAAGTAACGGATATTTCTGAGCAACTTAACTTAAGTCCAAAGACAGTCAACAGCTACCGCTATCGACTGTTTAGCAAGCTGGACATTAATGGTGACGTCGAGTTAACACACTTAGCGATTCGCCACGGAATGCTGGACACCGAGACCCTTTAGTGTGAATCCTCCTTTCGATTCGGCTTCCTTTCTCAAGACAGTAACTCATCAGCCCGGCGTGTACCGCATGTACAACGCCGATGCTGTTGTTATTTACGTCGGTAAAGCCAAAGATCTTCAAAAACGCCTTTCTAGTTACTTTCGCAAAAAAGTCGACAGTGAAAAAACACGCGCTTTGGTGAGCAATATTGCCAAAATAGATGTCACGGTGACGCATACCGAGACAGAAGCGCTGATTCTTGAACACAATTACATCAAGCAGTATTTACCGAAATACAACGTGCTTCTGCGTGATGATAAATCGTACCCTTATATATTCATTAGCGGTCATAAACATCCGAGATTGTCGATGCATCGTGGGGCCAAGAAGCGCAAAGGCGAGTATTTTGGTCCTTACCCTGACTCTGGGGCGGTACGAGAAACGCTGCACTTGCTGCAAAAAATATTTCCTGTTAGACAGTGTGAAGATACGGTTTACTCCAATCGAACGCGCCCTTGCTTGATGTATCAAATTGGTCGTTGCGCTGGCCCGTGTGTGAGCTCGATTATCTCAGATGAAGAGTATGCAGAGCTGGTGGGTTTCGTCCGTCTATTTCTGCAAGGTAAAGATCAGCAAGTACTGAAGCAGTTGATAGAGAAAATGGAGGTTGCAAGTCAGCAACTTCGGTTTGAAGACGCGGCAAAGTTTCGTGATCAGATACAAGCGATAAGACGAGTCCAAGAACAGCAATATGTATCGGAAGACAGCATGGATGATATGGATGTTCTGGGTTTTGCGCAAGAGAACGGCATTGCTTGCATCCACATATTGATGATTCGTCAGGGTAAAGTGTTAGGCAGTCGCAGTCATTTCCCTAAGATTCCTCAAAACACGAGCCAACAAGAGGTATTCGATAGCTTTTTGACTCAGTACTACCTGAGCCACAATGAGGCGCGAACAATCCCATCTCGAATAATACTGAACCAAGAGTTGGCCGACGATCTCGAACCCATTCAAAAAGCACTGAGTGAAGTCGCAGGGCGTAAGGTTCATTTCCATACTTCTCCGACTGGTGCGAGAGGGAGATATCTTAAGCTGTCTAATACCAATGCACTTACTGCCATCACGACAAAAATCAACCATAAGATGACGATCAACCAACGTTTCAAAGCACTTCGCGAGACGCTGGGAATGGAGTCTATTATGAGGATGGAGTGTTTTGATATTTCCCATACGATGGGCGAGAGCACTATCGCATCATGTGTGGTCTTCAACAACGAAGGTCCGGTAAAGCAAGAATACCGACGCTATAACATTACTGGAATCACGGGTGGTGATGATTATGCAGCGATGGGGCAGGCGTTAGAGCGGCGCTACTCAAAGCAGTTGGACGTAGAAAAAATCCCTGACATCATCTTTATTGATGGTGGTAAAGGTCAGTTAAATCGTGCGCATGAAATCATCGCCCAGTATTGGGGAGATTGGCCTAAGCGACCAATCATGATTGGTATTGCCAAAGGTGTAACACGTAAACCTGGCCTTGAAACCTTAATTACGGTTGATGGCGAAGAGTTCAACTTACCTAGTGACGCTCCAGCGCTACACTTGATTCAACATATTCGCGATGAGAGTCATAATCATGCGATTGCGGGTCACAGAGCGAAACGTGGTAAAACTCGACGTACAAGCGCGTTGGAGGGGATTGAAGGTGTTGGGCCAAAACGACGCCAAGCTTTATTGAAATACATGGGTGGATTGCAGGAACTTAAGCGTGCAAGTGTTGAAGAAATCGCCAAAGTACCGGGAATTAGTCACTCTTTAGCAGAAATTATTTTCCAAGCATTGAAACAATAAGGAAAATCCAGCAACATAAACACGCAATGTGTAAGAGAATAATAAAATGCGTTTGAATATCCCGAACATTCTGTCCCTTCTTAGACTGTTCTTAATCCCTGTATTCGTGGTTGTCTTCTATCTGCCTTATTCTTGGGCTCCCTTTGCGGCAGCAATGGTGTTCTGGGTTGCAGGTTTTACCGACTGGTTAGATGGCATGCTAGCTCGTAAACTTGGCCAAACTTCAAGGTTTGGTGCGTTTATCGATCCAGTCGCTGATAAAGTACTGGTTGCGACAGCGTTGATTTTGATTACAGAGCACTACCACACTATTTGGGTAACTATCCCTGCTGTAACCATGATTGCGCGAGAGATTATCATCTCTGCATTGCGTGAATGGATGGCTGAAATCGGTAAACGCGCAAGTGTCGCTGTATCCTGGGTTGGTAAAGTAAAAACAGTTTCTCAGATGTTTGCATTATGGGTTCTGATTTGGCGCTATGACGAATGGATGGTTTGGCTAGGCTTTGCCGCTCTGTACGTCGCTACATTCCTAACATATTGGTCGATGGTTCAGTATCTTGCAGCAGCAAAAGATGATTTGCTGAACGAAGAACATCACTAAACGAGATTAAGAAAGCAGGTCGCTATGCCTGCTTTTTTTGTGCATTTCGAATGACTTTCTAAAAATAGAAATGTGATCTTAATCTTGTTTTTTGTTCAGTCGGTGTTTGTTAGATTTGTAATTGTCCAATTATCTCTACTTGAAATGGCGAGAACCTACCCTAGCAGCGGGTGCTGAGTAGCCATAAACTCAAGATAAACAAGTGTAATTGGTCATGTTTTCGTGTTAAAACTAATCAATCCACAGTCTTTCGCACAAAATCTGGTCAAACGATTTAAAAAAATAAAAATAGTGTTGACTCGATCGCTCGAATCCGTAGAATGCATCCCGTACCCAAGAGAGCACGGCTTGAAAGGGTGGTGAAAAAAGCGATGCTTACTTCACAAATGAGGCGCCTTGGCAGAGTGGCTATGCAGCGGATTGCAAATCCGTGGACCTCGGTTCGACTCCGGGAGGCGCCTCCATTATTCTTTTGAGAGTGAATTGCTTTCGAGAATAAATGCGACACTAGCTCAGTTGGTAGAGCGCAACCTTGCCAAGGTTGAGGTCACGAGTTCGAACCTCGTGTGTCGCTCCAAATTATAGATATGGCGTTATGCGGTATCAGATGGTGTTTTACTTTTCTGTAAAGGCATCACAAAGAATATTTGTGTGCCCTGGTGGTGGAATTGGTAGACACAAGGGATTTAAAATCCCTCGACGTTCGCGTTGTGCCGGTTCAAGTCCGGCCCGGGGCACCATCTTAAATCTGCGACACTAGCTCAGTTGGTAGAGCGCAACCTTGCCAAGGTTGAGGTCACGAGTTCGAACCTCGTGTGTCGCTCCAGATTGATAAGCCCAGCTTTTTAGCTGGGCTTTTTCGTATTTGTTGTTTCTCAACAACTTCAAAAAGTAAGTCCGACTCTCGCCAAACAAATAAATGCAAATTCTAAGCTATCTGGGAAACCCGTTCTTTTAAATGCACATCCATACTATTCAACCAGTTTTATTTATGACTTTGTTAGATGCATATCGACAGAACAAGATAAATTCACCTCTATCAGGTAAGTTATTGAGATCAGAATAAGAATGGTTTTGTTGTGATCGCTGTCAACTTATGAATTGTGAAAAGTCGTTGCCAGAAGATTTTATTTTGTGATAAATTCGCGCGCAATCTCGGAGCGTAATTTATGACGCTAGTTCTCTGGGGGATACGCGTAGTGACCATTCAAGCTGATTGTGACACTACGTAGGGTAGGTATCGGTAAAGCCATTTGTCGATAGACGGGATACTAATGCTGTAAATGCAGCATGTTAATGGGAAACCCAACATTGAAACCTTTGAATAAACACACACTAATCAGCTTCATACTGCCGAAATGTCCTGTTTTACAAAACGGTTGCATTACGGAACCTTGATTAATTCCCAGCACAAATAAAAGTCACCGATGTTGTGACTGACTATCTGTATTTGTCTTTTACATAGCGACAAATGCGGAGGTTTACCTATATCTCCTGTAATTAAATTCAAACGAAAATAAATACAGGTTCGAGAATTATTACAATTCAAGGGATTAAGTAGTATGAGCACTGCCTTTGAAGTCGATAACACTATCGCAAACATTTTTTCTTCTCAGGTTCCTTTTGTTGAGGGAACGTATGACTTAACGCCGGATCAAGTTCTATTAGAACAGGCGGAGCATGAATCTGAGGTTCGTTCTTATCCACGTCGTCTACCGATTGCGATAAAGCAAGCATATGGCTGTTTGGTAGAAGATACGCGTGGTCAAGTCTTCCTAGATTGTCTAGCTGGTGCTGGTACTTTAGCGTTGGGTTACAACCATCCTGAAATTAACCAAGCGTTAAAGGAGCAGTTAGACTCTGGCTTGCCTTATCAAACTCTTGATATTGCCACTTCTGCTAAAACTCACTTTATTAAGTCTGTTAAGTCTTTTCTTCCTCAAGAGCTGGGCGATAACTGTGTTATTCAGTTCTGTGGACCATCGGGTGCTGATGCGGTTGAAGCTGCGATCAAGCTAGCGAAACAAACGACAGGTCGTAATACCATGTTTGCTTTCCGTGGGGCATACCACGGTATGACAAACGGTACGATGGGCATGATGGGTAATTTAGGAACAAAAGCGCGTCGTACTGGCTTAATGTCAGATGTGCACTTTATGCCTTTCCCATACAACCTACGCTGTCCATTTGGCCTTGGCGGTGACGAAGGTGCGAAAGCAAGCATTCGTTATATCGAGCGTTTGTTGAACGATGATGAAGCGGGTATCATGAAGCCTGCTGCGATCATCGTAGAGCCAGTTCAAGGTGAGGGCGGTGTAATTCCTGCTCCAGCATTCTGGTTGCGCGAACTACGTCGTATTTGTGATGAACACGGTATCCTACTGATTTTTGATGAAATTCAGTGTGGTGTGGGTAAATCTGGTTACAACTTCGCTTTCGAAGAAGCGGGTATCGTGCCTGATGTATTGTGTCTTTCTAAAGCGATTGGCGGCGGCTTGCCAATGTCACTGCTTGTGATCAATAAGCAACACGATACGTGGAAGCCAGGCGAGCACACGGGCACATTCCGTGGTAACCAACTTGCAATGGTTTCAGGTGCTAAAGCGCTTGAAATTATCCAACGTGACAACCTTGTTGAGCATGCGAACGTTGCGGGCCAATACCTACGTTTTGGTCTCGAAAGCATCCAAAAACGTGTTAACTGTATTGCTGAAGTTCGTGGCAAAGGCTTGATGCTAGGCGTTGAAATCAAGAATCCTAACGGCGAGCTTAACAAGTTTGGTGAACCTCTTGCGGACGGTCAGTTGACCCTAGCGATTCAACGTGCTGCGCTTGAGCGTGGTTTGATGGTTGAGAAAGGCGGCCGCGAAGGTTCTGTTATTCGCTTCCTTCCACCACTTATCATTTCATTCGAACAGATTGACTTCGCATTACGTGTGCTTGAAGAAGCGATCATCGCCGCAGGCGGTAGCCACGTTGAAGCTGCACCACAAGAAGAGTGGAAAAAGCACTTCATCCATACCGGTGAACTAGGCAGTGCTGAGTTTGCATCAGTAATGAGTCACACAACTTCTGCAATGAAGTCAGTGTTTGAACAAGTTAACGCACCATACTCAGGTATGGATCCTAAAGCGTTAGAAGATGCGATCAACGCGGTTGACCTAGACAACAAAAATGCGCCACTTAAATCCGTAATCGATGATGTGGCAGAGCTGGTGGCAAAGAACGCTATCTTCACTCAACACCCTGATTGTATCGCGCATTTGCATACGCCTCCTTTAATGCCGGCTGTTGCAGCAGAGGCGATGATTGCAGCACTGAACCAATCAATGGATTCATGGGACCAAGCATCTTCTGCAACTTACGTTGAGCAAAAAGTGGTCAACTGGCTGTGCGACAAGTACGACCTAAGCGAAAAAGCCGATGGTATTTTCACGAGCGGTGGCACGCAAAGTAACCAAATGGGTTTGATGCTGGCACGTGATTGGATCGCAGATAAGCTCAGTGGTCATTCAATCCAGAAGTTAGGTCTGCCTGACTACGCTGACAAACTTCGCATCGTATGTTCTAAGAAATCACACTTCACAGTTCAAAAGTCTGCATCTTGGATGGGGCTTGGTGAGAAAGCGGTGATGACTGTGGATGCAAACGCTGATGGCACCATGGATATCACGAAGCTAGATGAAGTGATTGCGCAAGCGAAAGCTGAAGGGCTAATTCCATTTGCGATTGTTGGTACTGCGGGTACGACGGATCACGGTGCAATTGATGACCTAGACTTCATCGCCGACATGGCAGTCAAGCACGACATGTGGATGCATGTGGATGGTGCTTACGGTGGTGCGCTGATCCTTAGCAGTCATAAGTCTCGCCTGAAAGGCGTTGAGCGCGCTCACTCTATCAGTGTCGATTTCCACAAATTGTTCTACCAAACAATCAGCTGTGGCGCACTTTTGGTGAACGACAAGTCGAACTTTAAGTTCTTGCTTCATCACGCAGATTACTTGAATCGTGAGCACGATGAGCTACCAAACTTGGTCGATAAATCTATCGCGACAACCAAACGTTTCGATGCATTGAAAGTCTTTATGACCATGCAAAACGTGGGTCCGAAGGCACTGGGTGACATGTACGATCATCTACTCGCTCAAACGCTTGAAGTGGCTGACATGATCCGTACAAACGATCAATTTGAACTACTAGCTGAGCCTTCACTGTCGACGGTATTGTTCCGTGCAACACACGAAACAGCAGATCTTGATGAACTGAACAAAGCGCTACGTTTAGAAGCGTTGACTCGCGGTATCGCGGTATTGGGTGAAACCATTGTCGACGGTAAAACCGCGCTTAAATTTACGATTTTGAACCCGTGTCTAACGACTGCGGACTTTGAATCTTTGCTCTCTAAAATCAATATGCTAGCAGTTGAGCTAGTTTAACAAAGGTAACGGAAAACTATGGCAATTCTACAGATTGGTGCAGGCGGCGTTGGCTGGGTAGTTGCACACAAAGCAGCACAAAACAACGACGTTCTGGGTGATATCACAATCGCATCACGTACCGTAGGTAAGTGTGAGAAAATCATCGAATCGATTCAGAAGAAAAACAATCTGAAAGATTCAACTAAGAAACTAGAAGCTCGTGCAGTAAATGCTGACGACGTAGATTCTCTTGTTGCTTTGATTGAAGAAGTGAAACCAGACCTAGTTATCAACGCGGGTCCTCCATGGGTAAACATGCCAATCATGGAAGCGTGTTACCAAGCTAAAGTTTCTTACTTAGATACATCAGTAGCGGTTGACTTGTGTTCTGAAGGTCAGCAGGTACCACAAGCTTATGACTGGCAGTGGGGCTACCGCGAGAAGTTCGCAGAAGCGGGCATCACAGGTATCCTAGGCGCAGGTTTCGATCCAGGCGTAGTATCTGTATTCGCAGCGTACGCAGTGAAGCATCTGTTCGATGAAATTGACACTATCGACGTAATGGATGTGAACGCTGGTGACCACGGTAAGAAGTTTGCGACAAACTTTGACCCGGAAACCAACATGCTAGAGATCCAGGGCGATTCTTTCTACTGGGAAAATGGTGAGTGGAAACAAGTACCTTGCCACTCTCGTATGCTTGAGTTTGATTTCCCTAACTGTGGTACGCACAAAGTGTACTCAATGGCGCACGATGAAGTTCGTTCAATGAAAGAGTTCATCCCAGCTAAACGCATTGAGTTCTGGATGGGCTTTGGTGATCGTTACCTGAATTACTTCAATGTAATGCGTGATATCGGTCTACTGAGCCCAGACCCGTTAACACTGCACGATGGCACAGTTGTTCAGCCACTACACGTGCTAAAAGCGTTGCTACCAGATCCAACTTCTCTGGCGCCTGGTTATACAGGCCTGACTTGTATCGGTACATGGGTACAAGGTAAGAAAGACGGTAAAGAGCGCAGTGTGTTCATCTACAATAATGCAGACCACGAAGTTGCATACGAAGATGTAGAGCACCAAGCAATCTCATACACTACAGGTGTACCGGCGATCACAGCAGCACTTCAGTTCTTCCGTGGTAAGTGGGCGGATAAAGGTGTGTTCAACATGGAACAGCTAGATCCGGATCCGTTCCTGGAAACAATGCCTTCTATCGGCTTGGACTGGCATGTTCAGGAGTTGGAACCAGCTCAAGAGTTACCAGTTATCCACGAGCTTAAAAAATAAGTAGCTAAGCTCGTAGCAACCTGGAATTAACCTAAATCTAAGCCGATGCGAATGCGTCGGCTTTGTTCGATTTTATCGAACCCTCGTTTAGGCGAGGGGACTCAAGGTATTAAAATGCAACACAGTGAATTAAAAACTCCGTACTTCATGATTAATGAAGACAAACTAATAGAGAACCTGGAGAAAGCGAAGCAGCTAAAAGAGATCTCTGGCGTGAAACTGGTGCTGGCACTGAAGTGCTTCTCAACTTGGGGTGTTTTTGACATCATCAAGCCTTACCTGGATGGGACAACCAGTTCTGGCCCATTCGAAGTAAAGCTTGGCTACGAAACTTTCGGCGGTGAAACTCACGCATACAGCGTGGGTTACAGTGAAGATGACGTACGTGAAGTTGCTGATATTTGTGACAAGATGATCTTTAACTCTCAGTCTCAGCTTGCTGCTCATCGTCATATCGTAGAAGGTAAAGCGTCGATTGGTCTGCGCCTCAATCCAGGTGTGAGTTATGCTGGTCAGGATTTAGCAAACCCTGCACGTCAATTCTCACGTCTTGGTGTACAAGCTGATCATATCAAAGCAGAAGTGTTTGACGATATTGATGGCGTGATGTTCCACATGAACTGTGAAAACAAAGATGTGGATGCGTTTATCGGTTTGCTGGATTCTATCTCAGAGCAGTTTGGAGAATATCTGAACAAGCTGGACTGGGTAAGCATGGGCGGAGGTGTATTCTTTACCTGGCCTGGCTACGATATTGAGAAGTTGGGTTTTGCGCTGAAAGCCTTCTCTGAAAAGCACGGCGTGCAAATGTACCTAGAGCCGGGTGAAGCCATCATCACTAAGACGACAGACTTAGTGGTTACTGTGGTCGATATCGTTGAGAACGTGAAGAAGACAGCAATTGTTGACTCTGCAACTGAAGCACACCGTCTTGATACGCTGATTTACAATGAACCAGCTTCCATTCTAGAGGCATCTGACAACGGCGAGCACGAGTACGTGATTGGTTCGTGTTCATGTCTTGCCGGTGATCAGTTCTGTGTGGCGAATTTTGATCAGCCACTAGAGATTGGTCAACGTCTGCACATTCTAGACAGCGCTGGTTACACGATGGTGAAACTAAACTGGTTCAATGGTCTACGTATGCCTTCTGTTTACTGTGAGCGTTCAAGCGGCGAGATTCAAAAACTGAATGAGTTTGACTACTCAGACTTCAAACGCTCACTGTCACAGTGGTCTGTGAAGTAATGTTTTTCTCATGCTTACAATGACAAAGAGCAGCTAATTATAGCTGCTCTTTTTCTATGAATAAAAGGCTAAATCGACTAGCTTTCAATTATCACTCTGGTGTCTTCGCTGAGCGCTTCTAACTCGTTCGCCACATCTTCGATTTCCAATTCGCTCGGCAGCTTGATAGCCATTTTGGCGCTGAACAAGCTAGAACTCACACCGCCACCCCCGGCAATAAATACGCGTTGGCAATCCATATCTAAAATAGAGATGCCTTGTGCATCCAGAACGTGAGTGATTTCATTGACGATACCTGCACGGTCATTGGAATCGAGACGAAGTTGGAAAATGGTATCTTCTTTGTGTGAGTGAGGCTCTGAATCCACAAATTTAACTACTAGAGTCTGGCAGGCTGAAAACGCTTCTTTCACCGTGTCCGCGTTTTCTTCAGGTAACTCAACTTTTATCACCCCAGCGACTTGGTCTTCAATAAAGTTTACTTTACTGATTAACCATTTGCCTCCGTTTTCATGAGTAACAGCAGCCAGTTGTTTGATAGTCGCCGGTGATGCTTGACCGACAAAGTTAACGATAAACACAGTGTTCATGATGTCCCCTCCTGGAATAAGGTTTGGACGCAGTGCGGTGGAACGCATCGCTTAAGTTATTGGAATAAGTCCTTTTCTTCAGTGTAGGTCCTAGGAAGGGGTTATGTTTGATAGAAGTCAATTTTTCACACTAATTCGCGAAGCAAATAATCAAAACAGTGCACTAGATACAAAAAGAGCAGCCGTTTGGCTGCTCTTCATTAATGTCGTTCAATATGGTTGGCTTAGAACGTTACTTTCAGCTCTACGCCGTAAAACTGACTGTCGTAGCTTGCACCTGCGTCCATGGCAAACTTCGCAACATCTTGATTGCCGAACCAAGGTGAGGAGTTGAATTTCAATTCAGCGCTGCCGCCCCATGCGTCAGTCACCCAGTGGTGGATATGACCAACAGGGTTTAGGAAGAAGAGAGAAACGTCGCCTGCAGTTTCTGAACCTAACACTTCGCCGCCATTTGCTACGATGTCTTGCTCTGCTGTTAGCATCATTTCACCCACGACCGCACCAAAGAATGGCGTGATAAAGATGTCCTGCCAAGAAGGGACTTCTGCAAACGCTTCAACACCGTATTCCCAGAAGAAAGTAGACATGGTGGCAGAGTACAAGAATGATTCAAATTCGTTGTAACCTGCATGTCTTGCCGCTGTGTAGTAAACACCGCCAAAGTATGGGTGCATGATGTAGTTTAGGAAGTGTTCGTCACGGTCCCATACCGGGCCATCAGAAACGTTATCTTTCCATTTGCTACCCAGCTTGCTCATGTCGCGGTCTTCTTCGTCCCACTTAGTAATGCTTTCAGGAAGAAACGTCATCAAACCAACAGTAGCCACACTCAGGCCAAGGATGGTGTACGTCTGGCCCATTAGGTAACCCCAGTCCTTATCTTGAGGAACGATAAGGTGTCTAGGCTGAAGGCCTGCGTCAAGATTTAAAGAATCATCGTTATTCTGTTCAAAAGCAAGACTGCGATTTTGAGATTCGAAGGTGTACAGATTGGTTGTTTCGCAGTAACCTGACATACAATCAGGCGTGTAAGAAAACTCTGAGTGGCGGCTCATATCGTACTGGCTTGCGTTAGCAACGGCCGACGTCGTCAGTAAGAGTCCTGCGAGAGTCTTCTTGAACATGGATGATTTTGACACAAAGGTCTCCGAGTTAATGGTTTGATGATCGGGCTCACAATTATCCCTTAAAAGAAAACCCATTTAAATACTTGACCTTAATTTAATCCCAACAAATTGACTAAGCGATTAGTCTGATAAAAAGAAAACGATATAAGTGCTCCGTATAGAAATAGAATTGTGCTTATGTTCAGGAGTCAGTTGTGAAAATTGCAATGCTAAGTACTGGTGAGGAAGTGCTTCACGGAGATATTGTTGATACTAACGCGGCGTGGCTGTCGAGTTTGTTTTATCAGCATGGGTTTGGTTTAACCAAACGATCCACTGTGGGAGACAAGCAGTCGAGCTTAATCGAAGAGTTTTTAATGCTGAGCTTCAACAATGACGTAGTCATTGTTAACGGTGGATTGGGGCCAACGACCGACGACATGAGCGCCGCAGCGGCAGCGAAAGCGGCTGAGTGCAAACTGGTATTGTTTAAAGAATGGCTAGAGCAACTGGAGAGCATGTATGCTCGGCGTGGCATTCCTATGCCTGATAGCAATTTAAAACAAGCCATGCTACCTGAAATAGCAGAAATTTTAGACAATCCTATTGGCACGGCATGTGGCTTTAAAATGCTGATCAATGACGCGATTTTTTATTTTACTCCTGGTGTACCAAGCGAATTCAAATTGATGGCAGAAACACAAATTTTGCCTGATCTTCGAAGAGTATTTCCTGATGTAAAAGGTTCATGCTGTAGTCGAATCTACACTTTTGGTCTTTCTGAATCTGGGATCTCGGATAAGTTGGATCAGCTAAAACTGCCACAAGGCTATGAGCTTGGGTATCGCTCTTATCTGCCTTTTATTGAAGTGAAGCTGTTTGGCCCGGCAGATCAGCTTGAACAACGTTTGAAGCTGATGCAGTTGATCAACAAGCACCTCGAAAGCAATACGGTTAGCATCGACCTTCCGATGGTTGAGCATGTAGGACAACTGCTGGCGGATAAAGATCTCACACTTTCTGTGTCTGAAAAAAGCAGTGCTGGATATTTAACCTACTGGTTAAACAGTGATGAAAATGCAGAAAAGCAATTGGGTCACGGTTGGGTGCTGGCAGGACGTAACCAAACTGTAAACCATGAGGGCGATCCATTGGCTGCAACATTTGCGTTAGCGGGAGCGACTCGCGAAAAGTGCGCTACCGATTTAGCATTAGTGACCGGACAGGTTGAAGGTGGGGTATTTTCTGTCGCCTTGTCTACACCATCAGGTGAATGGGGCGCGTCTTATAAGTTAGCGAAAAAGTATCAACGTGACGACCAAGTGAAAGTGATCAGCACCGCAGCGCTGGATTTATTACGCCGTTACTTAGAGCGAAAACCTATGTTTGCCCACTATGCGTTTTTAGAGAAAGTGAAAGAGATGCATATTCCTAACAGCGCACTTTAGGCTATTCACCATCTACAGATAACAAAAAGCCAAGGCGATCGCCTTGGCTTTTTCGTGTTTCTTCGTCTGGAACTATGCGCGCTTTTCTTTCATCGCGTAGTTCACACCAGTCAGCGAAACGCTTGATTTGGCTTTACAGATACAAGGGAGAATCTCATCACCTTGCGTGTAAGCCATGGCAAAACCAACATACTCCACTTCACCAGATTCCAACTTACAACGACATGCACCGCAGTGACCGTCGCGACAGTTGTATTCTGGAAGTAAGCCCGCCTGTTCCATGGTCTCCAAAATGGTATTGGATGGGTTGGATTCAATGCTAACAAGTTTGTTGATTTTGATGGTTGGCATTACAGCTCGAACCCTTCAAAGTCGTCTGCGCGAACTTCGTTGTCAATCTGACCGACTAGGTAAGACGAAATTTCCGCTTCTTGAGGCGCTACTTGAACGTTATCTGAAGACAACCAAGCGTTAATCCATGGGATTGGGTTGGTTGTTGCTTCTGGGTACGCTGCTGGTAGGCCTACCGCTTGCATACGGATGTTGGTGATGTACTCAACGTATTGGCTCAGGATGTCTTTGTTCAAGCCGATCATTGAACCGTCTTTGAACAAGTACTCTGCCCATTCCTTCTCTTGCTCTGCCGCTTCTTTGAATAGGTCAAAACAGTCTTGTTTTGCTTCTTCTGCGATTTGCATGAATGAGAAGTCATCTTGACCGTTACGTAGCAGGTTGATCATGTGCTGCGTGCCATTCAAGTGAAGTGCTTCATCACGAGCGATCAGCTTGATGATTTTCGCGTTACCTTCCATTAGCTCACGCTCTGCGAAAGCGAATGAACACGCGAAACTTACGTAGAAACGGATTGCTTCTAGAGCGTTTACAGACATCAGACAGATGTACAGTTTCTTCTTAAGATCGTACAGGCTCACTTTAACCGTTTCGCCGTTCAAAACGTGCTCACCTTCACCGTAACGGTGGTAGTCATTTGTCGCTTGGATCAGGTCATCGTAGTAGTGTGCAATGTCTTTAGCACGTTTTAGAATGTGCTCGTTCTCTACGATGTCGTCAAATACAACACTTGGATCATTCACGATGTTACGGATGATGTGTGTGTATGAACGAGAGTGAATCGTTTCAGAGAAAGACCAAGTTTCAATCCATGTTTCTAGCTCAGGAAGAGAAACAAGTGGAAGTAGTGCCACGTTTGGGCTACGACCTTGGATTGAGTCTAGAAGCGTTTGGTACTTCAAGTTAGAGATGAAGATGTGCTTCTCGTGGTCTGGCAGTTTGTTGTAGTCGATACGATCGCTAGATACGTCAACTTCTTCTGGACGCCAGAAGAAAGACAGTTGCTTTTCGATAAGCTTTTCGAAAATTTCGAATTTTTGTTGGTCGTAACGAGCAACGTTTACTGATTGACCAAGGAACATAGGTTCTTTTAGTTGGTCATTTTTGTTCTGGTTAAAAGTACTGTAAGCCATAATGCCTCAATTCCTTTTAGACCTCCCCATAAGGGGAGGTGTTCGATATTCTGTTACTGCGGATTGTTAGGGTAGGGAAGATTAAATCTTACAACCGCCGCCTGCACAATCGTCATCTTGTGGTTGAACTGCGTCTTTCTGGTCGTCTTTCGCACCATCACGAGTGTTATGGTAGTAAAGCGTCTTAACACCAAACTTATACGCTGTAAGTAGGTCTTGAAGAAGTTTCTTCATTGGAACCTTGCCCGTCTCGTAACGCGATGGGTCGTAGTTTGTGTTTGCAGAGATCGCTTGGTCAACGAATTTCTGCATGATGCCAACAAGGTGAAGGTAACCGTCGTTAGAACCGATATTCCAAAGCAGTTCGTAGTTGTTTTTCAGTTCTGTGAACTCAGGAACAACTTGCTTCAAGATACCATCTTTTGATGCTTTTACAGATACGTAACCGCGTGGTGGCTCAATACCGTTTGTAGCGTTCGAGATCTGAGAAGAGGTCTCAGAAGGCATTAGCGCTGTCAGCGTTGAGTTACGAAGACCGTGTTCCATGATTTCTTGACGTAGGCTGTCCCAATCGTAGTGCAGCTCTTCATCACAAATTAGGTCGATATCTTTCTTGTAAGTGTCGATTGGCAGTAAGCCTTTCGCGTAGTTTGTTTCGTGGAACGAAGGACACTTGCCTTGTTCTTTTGCTAGCGCTACTGATGCTTTTAGCAAGTAGTATTGCATTGCTTCAAACGTGCGGTGAGTCAGGCCATTTGCGCTGCCGTCAGAGTATTTCACTCCGTGCTTCGCTAGGTAGTAAGCGAAGTTGATAACACCAACACCTAGCGTACGACGGTTCATTGTTGACTTGTACGCCGCTGGTAGTGGGTAATCTTGGTAATCCAGTAGTGCATCTAGAGCGCGAACAACAAGATCAGAAAGCTCTTCGAAATCATCTAGAGATTTGATTGCGCCAAGGTTGAACGCGGAAAGCGTACATAGTGCAATCTCACCTGAATCATCTTCAACGTTAGTCAGTGGTTTAGTTGGAAGTGCGATTTCCAGACATAGGTTAGACTGACGAACTGGTGCAACTTCAGAGTCGAATGGGCTGTGAGTGTTACAGTGGTCTACGTTCTGAATGTAGATGCGACCTGTTGAAGCACGCTCTTGCATGAGTAGCGAGAACATTTCGATGGCTTTTACCGTTTCCTTCTTAACTGAAGGATCGTTCTCGTATTTCACGTATAGACGTTCAAATTCTTCTTGGTTCTCGAAGAATGCGTCGTATAGACCCGGTACGTCTGAAGGTGAGAATAGAGTGATGTTGCCACCCTCAACCAGACGCTGGTACATCAGTTTGTTTAGCTGTACGCCGTAATCCATGTGACGAACGCGGTTCTCTTCGACACCACGGTTGTTCTTTAGCACCATTAGTGAACGTGCTTCGCCGTGCCACATTGGGTAGAACACCGTTGCTGCACCACCACGTACACCACCTTGAGAACAACATTTTACGGCTGTTTGGAAGTACTTGTAGAACGGGATACAACCTGTGTGGAATGCTTCACCGCCACGGATCTCAGAACCTAGCGCACGAATGCGACCCGCGTTGATACCGATACCAGCACGTTGAGATACGTAACGAACAATAGAACTTGCAGTTGCGTTGATAGAATCTAGGCTGTCACCACACTCAATCAGTACGCATGAGCTGAACTGACGAGTAGGGGTACGTACACCAGACATAATTGGTGTAGGTAGAGAGATTTTAAATGTTGACGTCGCATCGTAGAAACGCTTGATGTAGTCAAGACGTGTTTCTTTCGGGTAGTTAGCGAATAGGCAAGCCGACACTAGAATGTAAAGGAACTGAGCACTTTCGTAGATCTCGCCAGACACACGGTTTTGCACGAAGTACTTGCCTTCAAGCTGTTTGACCGCAGCGTAAGAGAAGTTAAGGTCGCGTTTGTGGTCGATGTAAGAATCTAGTTCGTCCAGTTCAGCTTTCGAGTAGTCTTCAAGGATATGTTGGTCGTACTTACCCATATCTACAAGACGAGACACGTGATCAAACAGCGTTGGCGGCTCATATTGGCCGTACGCTTTTTTACGTAGGTGGAATACCGCTAGGCGAGCAGCTAGGTATTGGTAATCCGGGGTCTCTTCAGAGATCAGGTCTGCCGCTGACTTGATGATAGTCTCGTGGATATCTGTCGTTGTGATACCGTCGTAAAACTGGATGTGAGCGCGAAGTTCTACTTGAGAGACTGAAACGTTATTTAGACCTTCTGCAGCCCAAGTGATAACGCGATGGATTTTATCCAGATCAATACTTTCTTTACGGCCATCACGCTTAGTGACGGTAAGTTGTTGGTTCATTCTGCTTTATTTCCCTAAGAAAACTGATAAAAGCCGTATTTTTGTTTGTTTATGTGCAAAGTTTGTAAAGCTTGCGGCGGCTTTGTGATCAAAGTCTATCTATATATTGTAGCTTAAACACAACATATAGGGGTTCATTTGTTTGCGGGTTACAAGATAGTGCTATTGCACTGATTTATCAAGGTACAGATTTGGGATGACTTGTGGATAAGTAATAAAATAAAAAAATTCAGTAAGTGAACACTAACCGATGAGAAAAGAGCTGACTTGAATGGGGAAAACTAAGCTTTGAAGATTGGTTTATAAATAACCGCCCTCAAAAAAAAATTCCTTGATCTTTGCCTGTTTTTATTTGCGAAAAATGGGTTGGTTAAAATGGAATCTAGAGCACGAATTTCATACATAAAAAGACAAAAAAAGCGGCAACTTTGTGCTACCGCTTTTGATTCATTTTATGACTGAAATGTCAATCACAAGAAGGCGTTTTTAATGTAACGCCGTTCAGTATTTTTTAGTGTGGACGATGTAGTTTACATCTACATTACGACCTAGCTTATAGTTGTCATTTAGCGGGTTGTAATGAAGGCCTGTGATGCCCATTTCAGTCAAATCTGTTTGGTCGATCATCTTCATCATTTCAGCAGGTTTGATGAACTTTTCATGATCGTGCGTGCCTTCTGGCACAATCTTCAATAGTTTTTCTGCGCCTACAATCGCAAACAAGTACGACTTGATGTTGCGGTTTAACGTCGAGAAGAACACATGTCCTCCAGGCTTAACCAACGCGGCACATGAACGAATTACAGAGAGTGGGTCTGGCACGTGTTCTAGCATTTCCATGCAGGTCACAACATCGTAAGTCCCCGCATTTTCCGCAGCGTGGTCTTCGATGGTACTTTGGATGTAGGTCAGTTTAGTCCCTGTCTCCAATGCATGTAGGCGAGCAACTTCTAGTGGCTCTTTACCCATATCTAGACCAGTCACGGTGGCGCCTTCCTTTGCCATACTTTCTGCTAAGATGCCGCCGCCACAACCAACATCGAGAACTTTCTTGCCGAAAAGGCCATCGGCTTTTTCTAGGACATAGTTCAAGCGAAGCGGATTAATTTGATGAAGAGGTTTGAACTCGCCTTCTAAATCCCACCAACGAGAAGCCATCTCTTCGAATTTCTTAATTTCACTAGGGTCGACGTTTTGTGCTTTAGTCATGATAGTTATTTTGCTTCGCTAATAGTCCTTTGGAAGGCGAGATTATACTCTAATGGTACGATACGTTTAAACTGCTTCTTTTCTCACAATAGTTACAGGAGACTTTTTTGGCGACAGCTGGTGGAAATGTAGTCAGTTTTCAGAAAGATATGGGATGAATGTGCAATTTCTCTTCATTTAACTCATAACGAAGCTCACAACCTGATAAAACGAGCGGGAAAGTGATGCCCCAGTGATGAATTGTGTGTTATATTTTTGCACCTTACACGTATCGTAATTACGATCAGAAAATAGAGGGATAATGGCTCTATGAGCGATTTAGCTAAAGAGATCACGCCCGTAAACATTGAAGATGAGCTTAGAGGTTCATACCTAGACTACGCGATGTCAGTTATCGTGGGTCGTGCTCTTCCAGATGTGCGTGATGGCCTAAAACCAGTACACCGCCGCGTTTTATTCGCGATGAACGTACTAGGCAACGATTGGAACAAACCATATAAAAAATCAGCCCGTGTTGTCGGCGACGTAATCGGTAAATATCACCCACACGGTGATAGTGCTGTGTACGACACAATCGTACGTATGGCTCAGCCGTTCTCACTTCGTTACATGCTGGTCGATGGTCAAGGTAACTTTGGCTCAATCGATGGCGACTCTGCTGCGGCAATGCGTTACACCGAAGTACGTATGGCAAAAATTGCCCACGAACTTTTGGCTGACCTAGACAAAGAAACCGTAGACTACGTACCTAACTATGATGGTACAGAACAGATTCCAGCGGTTCTTCCAACCAAAATTCCAAACCTATTGGTAAACGGTGCTTCTGGTATCGCGGTAGGTATGGCAACCAACATCCCGCCACATAACCTTGGCGAAGTGATCGATGGCTGTCTTGCATACATCAATAATGAAGAAATCACTATTGATGAACTAATGGATTACATCCCTGGTCCAGATTTCCCAACTGCGGCGCTTATCAGCGGTCGTAAAGGCATTGTAGACGCGTACAAAACAGGTCGCGGTAAGATCTACATGCGTTCAAAAGCGGAAATCGAAACAGAGAAAAACGGTAAAGAAACCATCATCGTTACCGAAATTCCTTACCAAGTGAACAAAGCTCGTCTGATCGAGAAGATTGCTGAACTTGTTAAAGATAAGAAAGTTGAAGGCATCAGTGCGCTACGTGACGAATCTGACAAAGATGGTATGCGTATCGTTATTGAATGTAAGCGTGATGCAGTAGGCGAAGTGGTTCTTAACAACCTTTACGCTCAAACTCAGCTACAAACGACTTTCGGTATCAACATGGTTGCGCTGAACAATGGTCAGCCACAGCTATTCAACCTGAAAGATATGTTGAAGTGCTTTGTGGATCACCGTCGTGAAGTCGTGACTCGCCGTACTATCTTCGAATTGCGTAAAGCTCGTGAGCGTGCGCACATTCTTGAAGGTCTTGCACTTGCTCTAGCGAACATCGATGAAATCATCGACCTAATTCGTAAAGCGCCGACTCCTGCTGAAGCAAAAGCTGGTCTTATTGCTCGTGGTTGGGATCTAGGTAACGTAGCAGCAATGCTTGAGCGTGCTGGTACTGATGCGGCTCGCCCAGAATGGCTAGAGCCTCAATACGGTATCCGCGACGGTCAATACTTCCTGACTGAACAACAAGCGCAAGCAATTCTAGATCTACGTCTACATAAATTGACCGGTCTAGAACACGAGAAGATTCTTGCTGAATACAAAGAGCTTCTAGAAGAAATCGCTGAGTTAATGCACATTCTTGCAAGCACTGAGCGTTTGATGGAAGTGATTCGTGAAGAACTAGAAGCAGTTCGTGACGGATTTGCTGATGCACGCCGTACTGAAATCACAGCAGCTAGCCATGACATCGACATGGAAGAGCTGATTGCTCGTGAAGACGTAGTCGTAACTCTATCTCACGAAGGTTACGTTAAGTACCAAATCCTAAGCGACTACGAAGCACAGCGCCGTGGTGGTAAAGGTAAGAGTGCAACTCGAATGAAAGATGAAGACTACATTGAACGTCTTCTAGTGGCGAATACCCACGACAACATTCTATGTTTCTCTACTCGCGGTAAGACTTACCGTCTGAAAGTTTACCAATTGCCACTAGCGAGCCGTACTGCACGTGGTAAACCGATCGTGAACATCCTTCCATTGGAAGATGGTGAGCGTATCACTGCAATTCTTCCGGTTGATGAGTTCTCAGCAGATAAGTTCATCTTCATGGCAACTGGCGACGGTACCGTTAAGAAGACTTCTCTAGACCAGTTTGCGAACGTACGTTCAAACGGTCTAATTGCGGTGAACCTACGTGATGACGATTCTCTAATCGGCGTTGATATCACAACGGGTTCAAGCGACATCATGCTGTTCTCTAAAGCAGGTAAAGTTGTTCGCTTTAGCGAGGACAAAGTACGTGCAATGGGTCGTACAGCGGCAGGTGTACGTGGTATGAAGCTGGCTGACGACGACCAAGTGGTTTCACTAATCGTTCCGTCTAACGAAGGCGACATCCTAACGGTTACTCAAAACGGTTACGGTAAACGTACTGAATTGGCTGAATACCCAACGAAAGGTCGTGCAACTCAGGGCGTTGTGTCTATCAAGGTTTCTGAGCGTAATGGTCCAGTAGTTGGCGCAGTGCAAGTAGAAGAAGGCGATGAGATGATGATGATCACCGACGCTGGTACTCTGGTTCGTACACGTGTAGCAGAAGTTAGCCAAGTAGGCCGTAACACTCAAGGTGTAACGCTGATCCGTACAGCAGAAGATGAGTCAGTTGTTGGTCTACAACGTATCGATGAAGTTGAAGAAGTGGAATTGCCAGAAGGCGAAGAAGCAGAAACAACAGAAGCGAATGCAGAACAGCAAGCTCCTGAAGCGCCAGCAGCAGACGACGCGGAAGAGGGCAAAGAAGAGTAATCTTCTCCTTCATCGCTAAATATGAAAGCCGAGCAAGATGCTCGGCTTTTTTGTATCTTCATCAACGCAATCTTTCAACCAAACCAGTACACTAAACTTATGTTTACTCACGGGTATCGCTATGTCTTTATGGTTCTTCATTGCCATCACTTTGATGGGGCTTTTTATCGTCGTTTTGTCACTTAGCGCTTCTAAAGTTAAGCCTACGCAGTGGTTTGGCTTTTGTTTGATGGTGTTAGCACTCACTAGCGCTGGCTACTTATTGTTGAAGCAAACCCGACCGAAACCTATCCAAGCGGAGATAGCTCGAATGATGACCTCGCGAGACATCATGGATGAAATACAGCAACAGTTAAAACAAGAGCCTAATAACGATGAGCTTTGGTTTCAGTTAGGTCAAGGTTATCTGTTGGAGGGAGAATTTGATGCCGCGTTGATTTGTTTCGACTACACACTCCAACTCACCGACAACGTAACCGCGACGCAACTTGCCGCGAAGGCGACAACATTATACTACCTGCATAAACAAGCGATGACTGATGAAGTCAGTTTACTATTAGAACAGGCGTTGCAACTTGAACCTTATAATGAAGCCGCATTGTCGTTGATAGCGAACGATCACTTCATTTCTTTCCGCTTTCAAGAAGCCATCGATACTTGGGTTCTACTCCTAGATTCCAATGACCCCAATTTAGACAGAGTGACGATCATCGAGTCCATCAACAAAGCGAAAAAGCTGATGTAAGTATACAATGTAGAGTAAAGAGGAAAGTCAGTATGAAGAAGCTAGAAGCGGGTTTGTTGGTATTGTTGTGCGGTACAGTGCTGGTGGGATGCTCGTCTCCTTCAACTGGTTCTTCATCTGTCTATTATTCGAGTGGGTATTACGACCCTTGGTGGTATGGTCACGATGACTATTGGATTTACTATTATCCGGGTTGCTGTGACAACGGACATGACCATCGAGAAAAGCTCGAGGCATGGTGGAATAGTCTCGACGACGATCAACAACAGTCAATCAAAGACAAAGTTGAAGATTGGAAAGATGGCGATATGAACGCCAACTTCGATAACATGAAGAGACAACTGGATAACCACTGGCAGACGTTGCCGGATAAACAAAAACAAGCGATTCAAGCAAAATGGCACGAGCGTCCCCAGCGTGTAGAAACAAAAACGTTACCAAAACAAACGACGTTGCCAGAATCAACATTGAAGACACAGCCATTACCCGCGCATAACGTACCGCGTCCGATTACCAAGCCAAATATTCAGAGACCTCAGACTCGACCAAACATCCAACCGGTGCCAAGAATTCGTCGACGTTAATGGTTTACTTGCATTTTGATGATGTACTTCGACTAGAATGAACTGATGAAAACAAAGGGCGCAGAACGCGCCCTTTGTTGTTGCATCATAGGTCTCGAATCCTATTTTCGGTTTGACTAATAGGTTGCTTCTCGTTCGGCCGCTGCTTTATCCCAATCTGGCACGACGGTGTCTAAGAAGTGCTTTTTATCCGCGTTCATTTTTTCCATATCCATTCCTAAAGCTTCTTGGGCTTTTGCTTTGGTCGAGATATCTGGAATTTGAACAGGTTCAGTAATGCCTTTTGTTGCCAGTAAGCGTACCAATTTAGTACGAGCATCGGCGGCGCGATCAACTGCGGTACCGAGAACTTCCAGCGCCACTTCTGGTGCGTGCATGTGAACACCGTGAGAGGCGATCGCATAATCCCAACGCCATTGCGCATGGCGAATATCTTGGAGAATCGGCTTCATTTCTTCTTCCGTTGCTCCTGCTTTCCATGCTTCTCCAGCTTCAAAATGCGCCGCGACAATTTGCTTCTCGGCGGTTAATTTCATGTTCAACACCTGCGCTTTACGTGACGACACGATGTTACGTAGCTGCTCTTTGGTTTGAGTATGGCACTGCGCACATGTGTCTTCGAAGCGGTCGAAAGGATTGCCTACTTTATGATCGGTATAAACGGTACCATCTGCTTTTGTCACCTTCGGCATATGGCAGTCGACGCAAACTACTTTGTTTTTGCCGTGAATCCCTTCACGCCAAGTCTCGAACCCAGGGTGCTGTGCTTTTAGCATCGGTGCTTTAGAAACGGCGTGAGTCCAATCTTTAAAGTCCAACGCATCGTAATACTTCTCCATGTCACCGACAGTCGTACCCATATCCCAAGGGAATTTCACCGCTTTCGTTGGTCCTGTAAAGTAGTATTCGACATGGCACTGAGCACACACAGACGCTTGTTTATCAAGGCGTGACTGCTCATCAAAGCTTTTTCCAATTACATCGAATGCTCGCTCAACATAAGGTCTGGTTAGTGCTAGTTCTGGCTCGCCTTGGTTGAATTTTTCTGAGCGAGTGTCGTGACAATCAGAACATCCGATAGGATTGACGATTTCTGAGCCTAGACGTGCCCATTTACCAGAGAAATAGCCATCCTCGCCACGTTCTTCTATCACGCGAGCGACATCAGGACTTTTACAACTCCAACACGCCATTGGCATTGGCCCGGAGTTTTCATCTGCCGGTGCGCCTGTTCTTAGGGTCTGCCTTACATCGTCGAGCGCATAAAAGTGACCTCGAGCCTTGTTGTAATCTTTAGCAAATCCGTAGCCAGCCCAAAGAATCACCATATTTGGGTCTTCACTTAGGGCGTCTTCAATATGTTTACTTTCTGATGTTGCCTTCCAAGAATGATATTGGTCAGGATGGTTTTGTTCGAAGGCGTCATTACGAGGATCAAGTCGATCGCTGTTTTCTGCCGCCAACACAGAGCCGGCCAACAATAATTGGCTAGCGAATAAGGTCGCAACCGCGATAGGTGCGCTCATCCAGTGTTTTATGCTCACGGTGTTATCTCCATATTCGTTTTTATTAGCAGCGTTGTGAGAAGCTATTCCAAATAAGAATCGGAGATCTACAAATAATATTATTGTGTAAATAAAGAGATGAAATAGTGAGCGGAATGAGTCTTGCTTTAGATCAATTTACACTAGTGATCTTAATCATGTTTAATTCCATATACCCCTAAAGTGGTATGATTTAATCCTCTTTATTGACAGTAGGTTAGAGATATAACCATTTTATAAATAAGGTGATTAAGTTCGCTTTTTGAACAGTACCTTCTACCTCTTAGGAATAATAGGGGTATTATGAATATAGGTTTAGCGTTGTGGCTTTCCAAAATAAGAATTGATGTCATTTGAAGGTATAAAAATATCTTCAGAAGAAATTAATTGTCGCTCCATTAAATAGTTGAGAACAGTTATCAATTATTTTAGAGCTAAGGAAAGAAAAATATGGGCAATATAAAATTGACCATAGTGACAATGCTGAAATTTCTCTTCGCCTTTGCCATCTATGGTTTTTCTATCTCCGCCCATGCGATTTCATCAGAGCCTGTTGAGGGTGCACAAACCACTCGCCATCAAGTTGAGCTGATTCGTGACCGAGACTACAAATGTCTTCAATGTCATAAGGATGCCAAAGAAACTCTGAATTTGTCGCATGAGCCAGAAGCGCTGCTTAGCCAAGGTAAAACACTTAACTGTACAAACTGTCACAGCAATATCGGGCCTGATCACCGTGAAGGGGCTCCTGATGTGATCAAGTTTGCTGCTGCGCAGTCAAAAGCAGTGCATGACAAGGTTTTTCTTGATCCAAGTACCATTCTCAAAGCGAATAGCCAGTGTGTAGATTGCCACGCTCCAACTCAGTTGAGAGAAAGTAATTGGACGCATGATGTTCATGCTAAAAATTTGACCTGTTCAAATTGTCACGATGTTCACGCTGCCAAAACGAAAGCGCTTTCTTACGACAGAAAACAGCTCATCAAACAATGTGTCGATTGCCACTCTCAGTTTGCTGCTGAACCTGAACTTGCAAAAGAAGAGGAGAGATAGCATGAAGTGTTCAAGACGAAATTTTTTAGCCAGTAGCGGCGCATTGATTTTGACCACTGGCGTTGCTGGCACTTCTGTTGTTAGTGCTTCTCTTTATGCCAGTGATAGTGAGCAAACCAAACGTTTTGGCATGGTGCATGATGAAAATGCGTGTATAGGATGTACTGCGTGTACCGAAGCATGTCGCGAAGTGAATGAAGTGCCAGAAGGGGTGACCCGCCTAAAAATTCATCGCAGTGAACCCATTAGGGAATTTCCTGATGTTGAGTACCAGTTTACGCGTGAATCTTGTCAGCACTGTGATAATCCACCATGTGTGTATGTTTGCCCTACGGGTGCTGCGTACAAAGATGAAGCTACGGGCATAGTAGATGTGCACAAAGAGCGATGTGTCGGTTGTGGCTATTGTTTGGCGGCTTGTCCTTATCAAGTGCGCTTTTTCAACCCTGTTGACCATTCTGCAGACAAATGTAACTTCTGCCGTGATACCAACCTGGCGCAAGGTAAGCAGCCAGCTTGCGTGGAATCTTGCCCAACAAAAGCACTCATCTTTGGTGATCTGAATGACCCAACTAGCGAGGTAAGCAAAGTCATTGATAACCACCTTGTGTATCGCGATAAGTCACATTTAGGAACGCAACCTAAGCTGTTTAAAATTCCGCACAACAAAGGGGAGGTGTCATCATGAACGGTTTTGAAAGTGCTTTCCACTTTGATTCATTAGTGTGGGATTGGATCATCGCGATTTACCTATTTTTAGCTGGGATGTCTGCTGGTGCAGTGATGATTTCTATCTACCTTAAACGCAAAGTCATTGAGGGTGATCCGGCGAACAATGGCATTATGAAAGCGATGGCTTGGCTCGCGCCATTTGGCATCATTTCCGGTTTGGTGATTTTGATTTTCCATTTAACTAAGCCACTCCAGTTTTGGAAAATCATGATTTACTACAACCCGACGTCGGTGATGTCGATGGGCGTTGTCTTGTTTCAAGTCTACATGGTTGTGTTGTTTGTTTGGATTGGCGTGATCTTTCGCCATCAAATCATCAGCTTTTGTGAAGGCAAATTACCGAGCGGATTACTCGACTTTGTGGATGGCTTTTTGATCAAGGCTGGAAAGGTGAGTAATGCCATCGAGTTGTTCTTGGGTTTCTTGGCGATAGTACTGGCGGCATATACTGGTTTCCTACTATCGGCACTTAAAACCTACCCGATGCTTAACAATCCGGTGTTGCCGATTTTGTTCCTATTCTCAAGCCTTTCTTCGGGCGCAGCGGCATGTTTGATGTTCGGAATCTTAGTGTTTAAAGAGCCGACATCCAGTCCTAGTGTGTCATGGGTGCATGGCTTTGAACGTCCGGTTGTATTATTCGAGTTGTTCGTTTTAGTAACGTTCTTTACTGGCCTGATTTTCAGCGGGGGACAAAACGAAGTCGCAGCTTGGAATGCAATATCCAACGGCTTTTGGGCGCAGTGGTTCTGGGTTGGTGTTGTGTTGATTGGTATGTTGATGCCGCTAACATTGAACTGGTTAATGCCTTCTGAAGTTCGCCATAAAGGTAGTTACGTCTTTGTCGTGACGACATTGAGTTTGGTCGGCGTGCTGATGCTGCGTACATTCATACTCTATGCTGGTCAAATGACCGTTGTCTAAGGAGGAACAATGGAGGCTGAACTAGGGTTCTTCTTACTGATTTTCGTCGCAATGGGGGCGAGTTGTTCCGCTGCACTGCATTGGTATCGCCGTGCAGCGGCTAAGCCCATTATGTTAGAACACCAACTTGCGACCTCACATCTCATCAGTTTGGCCTCTGTAGTTTGTCTATTACTGCTGATTGTCTGTTTTATCCAAGACCATTTTACTCTTGAATATGTGGTCACTCATTCCAACAGCCAATTGCCAACCGCTTACAAGGTTGCAGCGGCATGGGGTGGGCACCAAGGCTCCATGCTGTTTTGGGTCGTGACGCTTAGTTTATGGGCATCATACATTGCTCTTAGTTCTCCGATTAACCAATGCTACACCGCAGATTGCCTTGGCATTATGAATGTTCTGATTGCCGTTTTTGCTTGGTTTACGTTAACAACGTCTAACCCTTTTGAGTTCGCAAAAACATTGGCGGTAGAAGGACGTGATTTGAATCCAATGCTGCAGGACATCGGATTGATCATTCATCCGCCACTTTTATATTTAGGTTACGTTGGTTATTCCGCCATTTTGGCGTTTGCACTTGCGGCGTTATTAAGCAAACGGCCTGTCAATGAATGGTACCGTTGTACGCGAAAGGCCGCGTATTTTGCCTGGGGAACCCTGACTGTTGGTATCCTCGTCGGCTCTTGGTGGGCATACAATGAACTTGGCTGGGGAGGCTGGTGGTTTTGGGACCCAGTAGAAAATGCCTCTTTATTGCCGTGGTTAACCGGCACTGCACTCCTGCACAGCGGGGTATTAGCAAAGAAAAATCAGGGAGCGTTGTGGAGCACATACGCGTTGGCGTTTGCAACCTTTAGTTTAAGCATTCTCGGGACATTTATCGTACGTTCTGGCGTATTGACATCGGTGCATGCTTTTGCAGTGGATCCTACCAAAGGTTTAGCCCTGCTTGCTGTGCTTAGTGCGTTAGTATTGATGACGTTTGGCGTACTGATTGTGCGTGGAGATGCCATCAAACCATTTAGATTACGTTCCTTGATTAGTCGTTCTTATATGGTGTGTGTGGCCATTGGACTTTTGGTCATATCCACGGCGATCGTCTTTTTAGGTACGTTCTACCCGATGATTTATCAATTGCTAGGGTTGGGAAACATCTCTGTTGGTGCGCCGTATTTTAATAGCTTGATATTTCCTCTTAGTATTTTCGCTTTGTTGGCGTTAGCCATGACGCCAATTTTGCGGTGGACAAAAGGAGTGTGTGCGAACTGGAAAAGGCAATTCGCCTTCGCAAGTATAATCGCATTAGGTGCCGTAGCCGTCTTTATCTTATCGGTTGATACCGTGCGTATTGGGACAATTACAAGTGTATTTTTAGCAGCTTGGGTTATTACTACGCACACTATGTTATGGCTGAATGCCGAAAACAAAGGGCCACTAATCAAGATGGTATTAGCACACGTCGGTTTTTCTTTAGCCGTTGTAGGAGCTGTCTTCAACAGTGAATACTCGTACCAATACAACTTGCGAGTAGAGCCAGGTGTTTCACATCAAAGAGCAAACATTGGTATCGATTATCAAGGTATGGATTGGGTAATAGGGCCAAATTACACCGCAGAACAAGCAAGGATCATTTTGCGCCTTGATGATCAGACCCGCTATGCATTACAACCTGAAAAACGCCATTATCCCGTGCGAGTAATGAACATGACTGAGCCCGCGATTCTGAGTTTATGGCACGGAGACTATTATCTGACGTTGGGGGATAAAGTTGGCACAAACGCTTATGCGATAAAAGTTCAGTACCGGGCGGGGATTTGGTGGATATGGTCAGGCGGTTTGATAGCGGTGTTTGGCGCACTGACGACTGTGTATCGCAAAAGAAAGAGGGCCGTGAATGTCACCGAAAACTATGCCTAAACTATTCGGGTTATTTATTGTTGTTGCCGTCTTTTCAGTCGTGGTCGTTGCGGCGTTATCTGACCGCCCCCACGTTGAGCAAGCAAAGGAAAGCACGCTAATGGTTCCAAATTTCAGCGCTGTATCGGTTATCTCTGGAAAAGAGGTCACTCAGGTGTTGTTTCAAGACAATGGCTATAAGTTGCTGAATGTGTGGGCGTCATGGTGTGGGATCTGTAAGAAAGAACATGAAACACTTTTGCAGATAGCGGATGCGGGAGTGCCGATCATTGGTTTGAATTATCGAGATAATAACTCTGCCGCTCAAAACTACTTGAGCTCTAAAAACAATCCTTATCAAGACGTGATTAGTGACCCAAATGGCGAATTAGCGGTTGAGCTGGGAGTGATAGGTACACCAGAAACTTATCTTATTGATCAAAATGGCAAGGTTTTGATCAAATATCGGGGAGCAATCACGATCGACAAATGGAACTCAATATTTTCTAGGTATTTTAATGGCGCTATTTAAATATATATTTGTTACCGTTTTTGCACTTGCATTATATTCTCCTGTGAGCAATGGGAGTGAAATTAAGCAGAACGTTGATCTTTTTGAATTTCAATCTGTAGAAGTGCAACAACGAGCAACCTCGCTCGCTAAGACATTGCGCTGCCCACAATGCCAAAACCAGAACTTGATTGAGTCCAATGCGCCAGCGGCTAAAGATCTTCGGTTAAAGGTCTATACCATGGTCAATGAAGGTAGCTCCGATCAGCAGGTAAAAGATTATTTGGTTGAACGATATGGAAATATTGTTCTGTATCAACCTCCATTTAATTATTCAACTGCGCTATTGTGGATCTTTCCTATTATATTTTTGATCTTTTTTGCTCTATTTTCGATCCGACTAATCAAGCGAAATTAATGTGACCATTATTCCAGTATGGAAAATAAATTGTGCATATAACAAGCAGAGTGTTATCATTTTTTGGAATTTATGAAGCCTCCAGTATAAAGCTAACGATAAAATTTGAGCTGGAGAAGTAATAAAAGAACAACAGTAGGTGTACGCAGTGGATTCAGTTATATTGCAGTTAAAGAAGGACTTTTATTCGCAGATTCGTGCGTTTCAAACACCGAAGCTGCCACAAGTGACTTCAACTCTCGCCGTCCTAACAGACGAAGAAATTCAAGAACTCGAAGCGGTATGGATAGAATTAGCGGTTTGGAAACGTAGCCAAACTCATTAAGATTCCTTTTCATGCTCTAACCTTTACCAACCCCAGGCAAAAATTTGTCTGGGGTTTTTTATTGTAGTTTTATAAAATTGTTATACTATAACAATTCATCAGCGCAGCAAGATAAGTGATCGTCTTTGTTCGCGGAAGGGGATAAGATCAACCCAATTGTGATCTCAACATTGAAAAATGCGGTATCAATCCCCATAGTTGAAGGGCAATAAGTGAATCCCATGAATGCAATAACAAAAACGCATCAAGCGCATCAAGCAATAAATCGAGTGAGTATAGATATGGCGGAAGTACGTGCCAGAGTAGATTTTAAAGTCGGGGCTAAAAGTAATATCGATGCTGAGATCCTGTCTTTCCGTGGCCTTAAGACAGATAAAGAGCATGTGGCAGTTATTTTTAAACAAGCGGATCAAACGCAAGACACGCCGCTAGTGCGTATGCATTCCGAGTGTCTGACTGGCGATGTTTTCCACTCATCTCGCTGTGACTGCGGTGAGCAGTTAGAAGAAACGATCCAACGTATGGGCGAATCTGGCGGCGTGATCCTTTACCTTCGCCAAGAGGGCCGTGGTATCGGTTTGTACAACAAGATTGATGCGTATCGTCTGCAAAGCCAGGGGATGAACACTTACGAAGCAAACAACCATTTAGGCTTTGATGATGATTTAAGAGACTTCACCGAAGCGGCACAAATGTTAGAAGCGTTAGGTATCAAGAAAATTCGTCTTGTGACCAATAACCCTAAGAAAATCCGTGAATTAGCGGAATACGGAATTGAGATTGTCGAAGTTGTCAATACTTCGGCGCACATTAAAGATGGTAATGAAAACTATCTTAGAGCGAAAGTTTCTCACGGCAAACATAACCTAAAGGTTTAATCCTAAAGAGAAAACTGTCAATTATGAATGTTAAAAGCCTCACAGTGATGAGGCTTTTTTTGTATCTGGAGTTGCAAATAAATTGTAAATTTGTATTATCTCGTGACTAAAAGTGCAAATAAGAATAATTAGCACTACGAATATAACAAATGAATTGCTCAACAAGGATGCTTCAGATGAATGCAAAAACAGTATTAGTCCAATCTATTGCTGCTTCACTCCTCATTGCCAGTGGTACTACCGTTGCTGCTCAAGTAACAAAACAACAAGTTGTTGAACATTATGCAGATGTGGCTCACGCCGTATTTGCTGACTCACTGACGACGGCAAAAACGTTGGAAGTGAAAATCGTTGAATTTTTAAAAGCACCATCTGAGGCAAAGCTTGAAGACGTTAAGCAAGCTTGGCTAGAGTCCCGCGTGCCATACCAACAGTCTGAAGTTTTCCGTTTTGGCAACGCAGTAGTCGACGATTGGGAAGGTCAACTTAATGCCTGGCCACTTGACGAAGGTCTTATCGATTATGTGGCTGCTGACTACCAATATGAGCTTGGTAACGAAGGTGCAGCGGCAAATATCATTGCCAACACAAGCCTAACGATCGGCCCGTCTAAGCTTGACGTGGCAAAAATTACTCCAGAATTACTTGCTAGCTTGAACGAAGTAGGTGGCTCAGAAGCAAACGTAGCAACGGGCTATCACGCGATCGAATTTCTTCTATGGGGACAAGATCTGAACGGCACCAATGCAGGTGCAGGTCAGCGTGCTTACACGGACTTTGTTGTTGGTTCTGGTTGTACAAATGGTCACTGCGATCGTCGCGGTGAGTACTTAAAAGCCGCGGCCGATCTACTTGTTCAAGATCTTGAATGGATGGAAAAACAGTGGTCTGCTGATGAAAAAGGCAACTACCGTCAAGAGCTACTAACAGGTTCAGCAGAGAATGGTTTACGTAAAATGCTGTTTGGTATGGGCTCTTTGTCTTTGGGTGAGTTAGCTGGTGAGCGTATGAAAGTTGCGCTAGAAGCGAACTCTACGGAAGACGAGCACGATTGCTTCTCGGATAACACGCACAACTCGCATTACTACAACGAGCAAGGTATCTACAACGTTTATACGGGTACATACAGCCGCCAAGATGGCACGGTTCTTACTGGTCCAAGTATCGCAAACCTAGTTGCTCAGGAAGATAAGAAAGCCGCTGAAGAAATCCAGAAGCAATTTGACGCAACACGCAGTCAAGTTGGCGAGTTGGTGACTTCTGCTGAAAAACACAATCAGCATTTCGACCAACTTATTGCGGCGGGTAATGCTCAAGGCAATGCTCTGGTTAACGACACCATCATGGCGTTGGTTGCACAAACAGGTGCTATTGAGCGTGCAGCGGGTATTGTCGGCATCGATAGCCTAAGCCCAGACACCGCAGACCACGAGTTTTAAGAACACATAATAATAAACAAGGGCTCATCGTGAGCCCTTTTGCCGTTAGAGCTCGTTGTTATCCATTCATATAAGAGCAGTGATATGAAGCCATACCTACTTTCCGCCTTTGCCGCGATCCTTTCGACTTCTGCCATGGCTTACGATGTTAAGTCTGGTGGCAACACCAGTGTCAAAAAAGACGGTGCTAATGCCTATTCATTACCCGCGACGAACTTGCCAATGAGTAAGCGACTCGATTTTAGTGTGGGCAATAGTTTTTTCCGTAACCCATGGGTGCAAGCGCCAGCGACTACAGATGCAAGAGACGGCCTTGGCCCGCTTTTCAACACCAATGGTTGTCAGAATTGCCACATAAAAGATGGCCGTGGGCATCCTCCTGAAAAAGGCGACATTCATGCCGTGTCTATGTTGGTGCGTTTGAGTATCCCGGCGATGACGCTAGAGCAGAAGAAAGCTTACATCATGGATGGCGGTATTCCGGAGCCTACGTATGGCGGACAACTGCAAGATTTTGCTCTGCAAGACCAAACGCCAGAGGGCAAAATTGCTATTACTTATACGGACGTTCCCGTTGAGTTTAAAGATGGCACCAAAGTGACGTTGAGAAAGCCTGCGCTGAAAATTACCGATTTAGGTTATGGGGACATGCACCCTGATACGCAGTTTTCCGCTCGTGTCGCGCCACCTATGATTGGTTTAGGTTTGCTAGAAAGTATTCCTGATGAAACGTTGCTTAAGTGGGCAGACGAAAATGACAGTGATAGCGATGGCATCTCAGGCAAGGTGAATAAAGTTTGGGACATCGAAAAAGGCGACTTTTCGATTGGCCGTTTTGGATGGAAAGCAGGACAACCAACGTTGATGCAGCAAAATGCGGCCGCGTTTAATGGTGATGTCGGTCTAACAAGTCACTTGTTCCCGAATGAAAATTGCACGGCGAAGCAATCCCTTTGTGAGGAGTTGCCAAATGGCGGCAAGCCAGAAGTAAGCCAAAACATACTCGACTTCGTAGAGTTTTACAGCCAACACTTAGCCGTGCCGATTCGTCGAAATGTGAATGATCCTGATGTTCAGCTTGGCCAAAAGATCTTTGCTGCTTCGGGGTGCGAAAGCTGCCATAAAACCAGTGTAAAAACGACAAAACGAGCAGACCGGCCTGCGCTTTCAGAGCAACTTATCCACCCGTATACCGATCTGCTGTTGCATGACATGGGAGAGGGCCTTGCTGATCATCGACCTGAATATCTTGCCAATGGCCGTGAATGGCGTACGCCACCACTTTGGGGGATTGGTTACACAGAAGAAGTGAACGGTCACACGTATTTCTTACATGATGGTCGAGCACGTAACTTGATGGAAGCGGTGCTTTGGCATGGTGGTGAAGCGGAACAAGCGAAACAAAACGTGCTATCGCTTAACCAAAAAGAACGTGACGCATTGATCGCGTTTCTGAACTCTCTGTAAGGATGCAACCATGAAGAAAACAATATTAATGAGCGCTGTTGTTGCAACGCTAAGCTTAGTTGGTTGCCAATCGACAACGGGCTCGTCGGATGCACAACCAGAGCAAACTAGCCATATTTCTCAAGCTGTTTACGAAGTGGAGTTTCATGCCGCACAGTCATTTTTAAGCCAAGCTTCGCAGTTAGAACAGAGCTTTGCTGATTTTTGTTCGGCGCCGAAAAATGACGTGGAACCAGTACAACAACAGTGGCACAGCACCATGCTGGCTTGGATGGCGCTTCAAGGACAGGAACGTGGCCCCGCGACCGCGCTGGAGCAAAGCTGGAACGTACAATTCTGGCCCGATAAAAAAAATACCACCGGGCGTAAAATGTCGGCGCTGACTAAAGCCGATAAAGTTTGGACAGTGGAAGAGATCTCGACACAAAGCGTGACTGTGCAAGGTCTGGGGGCGTTGGAATGGTTACTTTTTGATGATGCATCCACGCTTAATACCAATAGCAATGTATGTGCCTCAGGTGTTGCTATTGCCGAAAACTTGCACGATAAAGCACAGATCATCGCTAATTCTTGGGCTCAAAACCCGTGGAAGTCTTTGCAAAAGACAGAGTGGGAATCGGAGTACATTTCGCTGCTTTCTAACCAGCTAGAATACAGCATGAAAAAGCTCAGCCGTCCGCTAGCCAAGATAGGGCATCCTCGTCCTTACTTCTCGGAGTCTTGGCGCTCAGAAACCTCGCTCTCTAACTTAAAAGCTAACCTAGAAAGCTTGCATCAGTTGTATTTTGCGAACGGTAAAGGTTTAGATGCGCTGTTGAGAGCGCAAGGTAAAACGCAATTGGCGGATCGCGTTGCGTATCAGTTTGACATGGCTTTAGAGACTTGGCCTGAAGATAAAAGCCTGTTCTCTGCACTACAAAGTGTGGACGGATATCGTTTGGTTCTCGCGCAATACAACAAGCTAGAACAACTTAAATACCTCATCCATGAAGAGGTGGCTATCGAGCTTGGTGTCGTTATAGGGTTTAATGCAACCGATGGTGACTGATCAAATCCGCCGAACGCTTCTAAAAGCGGCACTATTTGGAGCGGCAACTCCCGTGTTGCCGTTTGGTTGTGCGGCGACAACAAAGCGAGAGCCCGCATTAATTGGCTGTTCCATTGTCGGGCGAGATCAGTTTGCTGCCGTGGTGGCTGATGAACATGGTATGCCTATTTCGACGTTACCTATCCCTGAACGTGGACATGGCGTGGCGACCAATCAGCATGGCCACGCGGTTGTTTTTGGTCGACGTCCTGGCACTTTCTTTATGGTGTTCGACTATCGAACAGAACAAATGCTCAAGTTGGAACTGGCAAAACCGGAGCGCCATTTTTACGGCCACGGCGTTTATTCTCACGATGGTCTTTATCTCTTCGCTACGGAAGGCGAAAGAGGCACTAGCCGAGGTATCATCGGTGTTTACGATGTTAAAAACCAATACCGAAAAATCGCTGAGTTATCGGGATTCGGCATTGGGCCTCATGAAGTGATCATGATGCCCGATGGCACGTTAGCGATTGGTGTGGGTGGGGTGCATACTAATGGTCGTGAGCCTTTGAATTTGGACAGCATGACGCCAAGCTTGAGCTACCTTTCGCAAAACGGCGAGTTGCTTGATCAAGTTGCGTTGCCGGATCATAAGTTGAGCATTCGTCACCTTGCGCATGATGGTTCAGAAACGGTGTTGTGCGGCCAGCAATATCGCGGAGAACCTGACGAATATCCTGCTTTGCTCGCCATGCATACGCGTGGAGGAGAGATGCAAACACTGCAAGCAGAACCTGAAGAATGGGCACGCTTTAATCAATATATAGCCAGTATTGCTGCAACCAATGATTGGATTTTAGCAACATCACCTCCGGGCAGTTGTTATGGTATTTGGTCTAAAGAAACGGGCAAGCTGGTGGAGCTGAATGCACTGCCAGATGCGTCTGGTGTGGTGATTTACGGCGATGAGTTTCGCGTCAGTTCTGGAGCGGGAAAAGTCGTTGAACAGAGACCTTCGCAATTCAAAAACGCATACTCAAGCGGTGTTCAATGGGACAATCATTGGTCGCGAATTATTTAAAAAGTTCAATAAATAATCTCTTATTGAGAGATTTGTTGTCGATTTCGTCACCAGATTCTTAATTTTAAACCTGCAAGCTGTGAGATATTTGCCATACTTTTTTTATGGCAAGTAGCGCAAGGATCGTTTCAGTGTTTGCTAGGGTTTTAATAATGACGGCACTTATGGTGCCGTTTTGCAGCTTTTCTACCGTGGTTTCTCTCGACGCTTCTGCCCAAACGGAGCAAGAAGGGGCCGTAGAGCAGTTGTCTGTTGAAAAAATGATCCATTATCCAACGGTGATTGATCAACTTTATCAAAGTACGAATTACCGTTTGAATTGGGAAAATGAGAGCGATGTTGAACAGTTCATTTTTCAGATGAAGCTGGTCGCGCTTGCTGACGTTTCTAAAGAGTTTGACAACCAACTGCATCGTATTAACCAAGTAAGATGGAAAGGTGACAACCTTGACTTCGATTTGGTGATGACCGATTCCCTCCTTATGTACCTCAGCTATCTTGAGCAGGTTCCTCAAGAAGGCGTTAACTGGTTGTTTGCAAATAAAGCCCATGTGAGCTTTCCTGCGCCTAGTGTGGATACGCTATCTGTACTGAGCAATGAGATCACGGTAGGGAAGTTGGATCAGTTTTTAGCCAGCTTGCGATCGCCTTTGCAAATGGATGCCTCATTTAATACGGTATTTGCTTCGCTTTCTGAATTCTCGCAATATCAATATCCTTTCTATGAGCAAAAAGGTCTGTTGCGCGTCGGTGATCCGATAGAAAACAAATCAACCCTTGTTGAACGCATGGCGATCGTCGGAGTGGATGTCAGTTACATCGATTCAGAAATACCGCAATACGATGAAAATTTGGAGCTGGCGGTGAAAGAGTTCCAGCGTATTCATGGCTTGAACCAAGATGGCGTAATTGGTCCGAACACCATTCGTTGGATCAACTTCTCTCCTCAACAACGTTTGCACTTGCTGGCATTGAATGCTGAGCGTTCTCGTATTTGGGCGAAAGAACGAGACAATGTCGTGTTTGTGAACGTGCCGGGTTATGAAGTTACGTACTGGCATGATGGTCAGCCACTGTTTGAATCAAAAGTTGTGGTTGGTCGAGCTTCAAGAAAAACCCCAATCATGACTGGAACGCTAGATTCGGTGATTTTAAATCCTACTTGGAATGTGCCTTGGAAAATCATGGTGAAAGACATTATTCCAAAAGTGAAACGCAATCCGATGTATTTAATGGAACATAACATTCAAATCATCCGTTCTTGGACCTCGCGCGAAATCATCGATCCAACCACGATCAACTGGGCAACAGTTAATCCAAGAACCTTCCCGTACCGCATGCGTCAGGCTTCTGGTTCGCACAATGCGTTGGGTTTGTACAAATTCAACATGCCGAACCCACAAGCCATATATTTACACGACACGCCGAGTAAAAACTTGTTCCAACAAGATAGAAGGGCGTTTAGCTCGGGTTGTGTTCGAGTAGAAAACGCCGATCAACTTGCAGAGCTTCTGTTCAAAACTCAAGGTTTGGAAGAGCGTTTAGAGAAAAAGCGGGAAAGCGCTCGTTCATCAACGACTTCGGTGCCACTAGGGGAGCGTATTCCGGTACACATCATCTACCAAACAGCTTGGTTGGAAGAAGGTACGCTGTATTACCGAGATGACATCTACAAATACGACCATCAAGGCTAAGCCTGCATGGCTCGTAAATTTAAGAAAATTTACAATTCTAAAAAATCGTTTTCTGTTCAATAAGTAAACAAAAGTTTTAGCGAGACTTCGATATTCCGGACCAATTTATGCATTTGACGAGATAAATTGGTTTCGGTATCGTCCGCTTTCTTTGTTTAGTAATTGAGCAGTGTTTTTGTTTATGGTAAGTCGTAATTTTTCTCGCCGTGATTTCCTTAAAATGACCGCTGGTGGTGTCGTACTGGCGTCTGCAATGCCTACACTTTCATGGGCTTCACTTCCGGATGAACCACGCGTGTTAGCCATGAATAACTTGAATACGGGTGAGCTTCTCGAGACGTGCTACTTCGATGGCAATCGCTACGTCGGCAAAGAATTGCAGCGTTTGAATGAGTTCTGCCGTGATCATCGCCGTAATGAAGTGCATCCAATGGATAAACGTCTGTTCGATCAAATCAGCCAAATTCAAAAGCTCATCGGTACTGAATCCGAAGTTATCGTGATTTCTGGCTACCGTTCTCCTGTGACCAATGCGTCCCTGCGCAGCGGTTCTACTGGTGTTGCTAAGAAGAGTCTACACATGGAAGGGAAGGCGATTGATTTTCGTCTCGATGGTGTAAAGCTGTCTACGGTGCGTGATGCGGCAATCAGTTTGAAGGCTGGTGGTGTTGGATACTATCCGGGCAGTAACTTTGTCCACATTGATACGGGTGCAGTACGCAGTTGGTAAGCCTATTTTAGGGCTGGCGTAAGTCTTGAAGTCGCCTAGGGTTAGTGTCATAGTTGCGGCAGTTTTAACGCAAATTTATTCGGTAATAGGTTATCTATGGCTCTGAAATACCAAGTTGTCCCAGTGACTTCTTTTTCTCAAAACTGTTCTATCGTTTGGTGTGACGAAACGATGAAAGGCATCGTTGTTGACCCTGGCGGTGACGAAAAACAGCTTGCAATGCTCATCAAAGAGCTGGGTGTTGATGTGGTGAAATTGGTATTGACCCATGGTCACTTAGATCACGTTGGCGGTACTGAGCCATTATCAGCGCTGTTAGGCGGAACAGAAATCGTTGGTCCGCACAAAGCGGATAACTTCTGGCTACAAGGTTTGGAAGGGCAAAGCAAAATGTTCGGTTTCCCTCTAACTGAGGCATTTGAGCCGAATCAATGGTTGAATGAGGGTGACGTTGTCACTTTTGGTAATCAAAAGCTGAACGTTATCCATACGCCGGGTCATACACCAGGTCACGTAGTACTTTATAGTGAAGAAGCCCGTTTAGCGTTTGTTGGTGATGTCCTGTTTAACGGTAGCATTGGTCGTACTGACTTCCCCCAAGGCGACTTCAATACGTTGATTAGTTCAATTAAAGAGAAACTTTGGCCTCTAGGTAACGATGTTACATTTGTACCGGGTCATGGTCCTCAATCTACCTTCGGTCACGAGCGCAAAACCAACCCGTTTGTTGCTGACGAGATGCCACTATACTAGCGCCTTGTCTGTACTCGTTACTATTCTGGCTCGGCGGCCGCTAAGTATCGCCGAGTCAGCCCTACAAATTCGTCGGCTTCCCTGTCTAAATCACTGGCAGAAATAAACACATCATAGCCGTAAAATTTTCTTTGATACTTCATTCTATTCGCCAGCATGGCTTGCAAACCGTCGTATTGTTTTCCCGCTTTGCTAGTGTACGGTTGTGAGTCGAGCACCATATCTTCAAATTTCTCTTCACAATGGTTCTGCCTTGCGCCCAAATACAACAAAGCGCGTTGGCTAAGTAAAATCTCCGTCGCGATACGCGGGCAAATTGCATCAAGATAAGGGGAGTAGTGTTTCAAGCGGATGCCTATCCACGGGAGCGGTTGATGCCAACCGTCTTGTTGATAACTGCATATACCAATGGACTCAATATTTCGCCAACGAACAACCCAACCGCCTTTAAACAGGTGTTGTTGAAAGTGCGAGGCGGTCAGTGTGAAAGTGACTTGGCTTTTCTTAATCATCAAGACGGCGAAACCGACGATGATTGCCATCAAAATGACGGAAAGCATTGCTTGTTTCCAACCCGGAGAAATCACGACAAGAAATAGCGTAATGAGCGCTACCAGCAACAAAATCAATCTGTTGATTGGCGAATCAGACTTGAAGTGTGAATTTGTTAGATGCAGCGTTTCCATGCTCATACCTCAATGAATACTCTAAATAAAATCGAGATTTCTTGATATGCAACTTGATGCTTTTAATCAAAACGAAACCTCTGTTTTTATACCCAGTATTCAATAAATCCGTTCACAAATGATCTGTTTAAATAGTAGACGTTCTAAGCTTTGAGCGCATTTTTCGTAGCGTTTCGCCGCTAAAACCTACAAATCGATTGTAAATTTTGGTATAAAACGCGCTTCAAATTTTCATCCCTGCTGAGATGCAGTGAACTGGAGAAATATTCAATGAGACTTGCTCATAAGCGTAAAGTGCAGATGAAACTGCAAAAACGCATTAAAGCGACAGTAGCAAACCTAGCTGCAGCACCAAAAACAGCAAAGCCTGTTGCGGAAAAAGCAGCAGTAAAACCTGTTGTGGAGAAAGCAGTAGCTGAGAAGAAAGTAGCTGCAGCGAAAACTGTTGATGTTGCACTTACTCCTAAGCAACAACAAGTACTAGACATCGTTGTAGCGAATGCTGAAGGTATCAATCCTAAAGGCATCGGTTTAGCAGCGGGTCAAGAAGACGCTAAAGCAGCATCATGGGCTACTGGCGCACTGAAGAAGCTTCTTGAAGAAAACCTAGTTCAAAAAGAGCAGTTGGCAGGTAACAAAGTTATCTACAAAGCAGTTTAATTACCGCTATTGTTCTGTTTTTATACAATGCCTCGGTGATCGCCGAGGTATTTTTTTGCCCTAATTTCTTAACTTTCCCTTCTAAACAAGCGTGTATTTTAGCGATACAAAAATGGCGTTTGTCACATTTTTTTAAATACTGTGTAAATTTTTTGGCAAGTTAATACGTAAGTAGCTTTCTAAATAATGCCTTTCATGCCTGATTCATAACTTAATGATTTAAGGCGTTATAACATTACCACCATCTAATCTCCTACGTATAAATACGTAATACTAAGGGCTAATCAGGTTATTGATACTAAGATAACTTGCGTGTTCACGCCCATTTCGAATTAGACAACATTGTTACATCTTTATACCCAAGTTACTTCAAGCGTCGCGACTCGGCTCGTGTTTTGACATGAGAATGGTGCTGGTCAGCTTGTCGTACTTCAAATCCGCATGAAATGGATGACAACAATAACCTTGGTGACAAAGGACGTGAACGATGAGTCTTATCCAAAAATCTTTGAAACGAGTGCTCAAAATGACTGCCGTAGTGGCAGCGATGACATTCGTGGCAACTTCTGCAAGTGCTGCTGAAAAAGTATATCGCCTAAAGCTGGCTGAAACGTGGGGGCCTAACTTCCCAATCTTTGGCGACACGACGAAAAATATGGCGAAAATGGCAGAGGAAATGTCAAACGGTCGTCTACAAATTCGTATCGACTCTGCGAACAAACACAAAGCACCATTTGGCGTATTTGACATGGTGAAATCCGGCCAATACGACATGGGACACTCTGCGTCTTATTACTGGAAAGGCAAAGTGCCAAACACGCTTTACTTCACTTCTATGCCTTTCGGTATGTTACCGACAGAACAATACGCATGGTTCTACTACGGTGGCGGGATGGAGTTGATGGAGAAGGTTTACTCTCCGCACAATTTGATGTCTTTCCCTGGTGGTAACACCGATGTTCAGATGGGTGGCTGGTTCCAAAAAGAAATTAAGTCGGTCGATGACCTACAAGGGTTGAAGATGCGTATTCCGGGTTTTGCGGGTGAAATCTTGGCAGAATTAGGCGCGAAGCCAACCAACATCGCACCGGGTGAGCTTTATACCTCACTTGAGCGTCGCACTATCGATGCGTTGGAGTGGGTAGGTCCGTCTTTGGATTTACGTATGGGCTTTCACAAAATTGCGCCTTACTACTACACAGGTTGGCATGAGCCTGCGACTGAGCTTCAGTTCCTCGTCAATAAGCGAACTTGGGAGCGTCTACCGGATGATCTGAAAGCAATTCTCCAAGTCGCGATGAAAACCGCTGCGTACGACATGTACACGCAATCGAAGCATGAAAGCGGCAAAAACTGGGCATCTATTCAGTCTGAGTACCCAAATGTGGAAGTAAAAGATTTCCCACCTGAGGTGATGGACGCGCTGCGTGCTGCCAATGACAAGCTGCTTAAACAGCATGCTGAGGAAGATGCGTTGGCAAAAGAGATTCAAGAATCTCAAGCGAACTACATTAAGCAAGTTCGTCCATGGTCGAACATCTCGCACCGAGCGTACTTGAATAGCCAAGCGCAATAAAAACTCGGTCTGGCCAAATCGTATGATTTGGCCGACGAGGAAGCCCAAGAAAAATTTCAAATAAAAATCATAAAAACGCTCCGTAGATACTGCGGAGCCAACCCACACGTTCCATGGAGTTCGGAATGAGAAGCCTTATCTATATTGAGCGAATCTTCAACCGCTTTGGTGATTTTCTGGGGTGGTTATCCAGCATCCTCTTCATTTTGTTGTTGTTGAACGTGGTGTATGACGTTGTGATGCGTTACGTGTTTAACGACGTGTCTATCGCGTTTCAAGAAATGGAGTGGCACTTATTCTCTGCTGTCTTTTTGCTTGGCGTGCCTTATGCCATCAAATCCGGCGGTCACGTTCGAGTCGACATTTTTTATGAGCGACTGTCATATAAAGCGCAATCCATCATCGACATCATCGGCACCCTGTTTTTCCTCTTTCCTTTTTGTTTGCTGGTCGCATGGTTTGGTATTGATTTCGCGAAAGAGAGTTATGCCTTGGGCGAGACGTCTGGTGACCCAGGTGGTTTGCCGTATCGATGGATAATCAAAGGCATGATCCCGGTTTCTTTCTTATTTATGGCGGTAAGTGGCGTTGGTTTGCTGCTGCACTCAGTCAATAAAATCGTTAACCCTCATCTTATCTATGCCGGTAGCAACGGTAAGTCGTAAAAGGAAGTCATTATGATCGGTATAGTGATGTTTTTTGTGGCGCTCTTTGCGTTACTGCTCGGGTTTCCCGTCGCGTTCACATTCGGCGGTATTGCTCTTATTTTTGGTGTTTGGGCAGAGGGCATGGACATGTTTGCCTTCATGCCATATCGAATTCAATCCATCATGGAAAACACGGTGCTGATGGCTGTACCGCTGTTTGTTTTCATGGGGCTCGTGCTGCAAAAAACGAAGCTAGCAGAGCAGCTGCTGGAATCGATGGGGCGTCTGTTTGGTGGCGTCCGTGGCGGCATCGCAATTTCGACGGTGCTGGTGGGCGCGCTACTTGCGGCATCGACTGGCGTAGTGGGGGCGTCTGTGGTGGCCATGGGGTTGATCTCTCTGCCTGTGATGCTCAAATACAACTATGACAAAGGCCTCGCGTGCGGAACCATTTGTGCTTCAGGTACGTTGGGGCAAATTATTCCTCCTTCCATCGTACTCATTTTGCTCGGCGATGTGCTTGGCGTGCCAGTGGGAGATTTGTTCCAAGCGGCCGTGTGGCCGGGTATCGCGCTAGTGGGTGCATACGTTGTTTACATCCTTATTTACGCCAAGCTTAACCCTGAAGCAGCGCAGCCGATTGAACGTGATGAGTCACTCAGCCGCAGGGAAGAAGTGATCAAGGCGCTGAAAGCTGTATTACCACCATTGGCGTTGATCATTGTTGTGTTGGGCTCCATCTTTGCCGGTGTTGCAACGCCAACGGAATCGGCAGCACTGGGTGGGGCTGGGGCGATTGTTCTCGCCGTACTGTACAAGCAATTTAGTTGGTCAATGGTCTACGATGCGTCGAAAGAGACGGTTAAAGTGACCGCGATGGTGTTCGCGATTTTGCTGGGTGCGACGGCGTTCTCGATGGCGTTTACGTATACAGGCGGTGACTATCTGGTCGAAGAATGGATGTTGCAGATCCCGGGTGAGAAGTGGGGCTTCTTGATCATTACGATGATTGTGATTTTGATTCTGGGCTTCTTTATCGACTTCGTTGAAATCTGTTTCATCATCGTTCCTATTATCGCACCGGTTGCTGAGCTGCTCGGCATCAACATGACGTGGTTTGCGATTCTCATCGCGATGAACTTACAAACCTCCTTCTTAACACCGCCATTTGGCTTCAGCTTGTTCTATTTGAAAGGGGTTGCGCCTGCAGGCGTGACTACACGGGATATTTATCGTGGCGTGATGCCATTCATTGCGATTCAAATTCTCGTCCTTGCCTCCTTACTGTTTTTCCCAAGTTTCTACGGCATGGGGTAATGAGTAAGGAATAAAAGAGATTTTGTGAGCTGAGAGTCTTCACCTTTTGAGACAAGTTGTTAAGCTGCTTTTGGGGCATATTGACCCTTTGGGCAGCGTTTCATGGAGGGAAGGATGCCTCTCAAAGCCAAGTTAATTTTGCTGACATTGATTCCAGTGGTTTTAGTGTCGGCAAGCATCAGTTGGATTTCCATTTATCAGGCCAAAACATTGGGTCAACGAGAGGTGGAGATCTTCCATCAAAACCTCATTCAATCCAAAGAAGCGGCGCTCAAAGATACCGTTGATGTCGCATTTGATGCCATTTCCCACATTTACAACGATTCGACGATTGAAGAACGTGTCGCTAAAGCTCGAGTGAAGGCCATTCTCAATCGCCTAACTTACGGCTCTGACGGGTACTTCTTTGCTTACGATAAACACGGCACTAACCTCGTACATCCCGTTCTTCCTGAATTGGTTGGGGAGAACTTACTTCACCTAGAAGACGAAAATGGCGACAGGCTTATAGAAGCGTTGCTTTACCAAGCGCAATCCGGAGGCGGCTTTCACCAATACTTGTGGCAGAAACCCTCGACTGGCGACATTGTACCCAAGCTCAGTTACGCCGCATGGTTGGATAAATGGGAGTGGATGATTGGCACTGGTCTTTACATTGAAGATGTCAGCCAAGAAGTCGCGAACATGCGTGCTGCGGTGAACAAAAACATCGAGACCACGTTTTTTTCTGTGGTGGTGATTTTGGTGGTCACCGTGGCGGTGATCATTGTTCTGACTTTAGCCATCAATTTACATGAGCATCGACTTGCCGATAAAAACCTCAAAGAACTTGCTCACAAAACGGTGATGTTTCAAGAAGATGAGAAGAAACATTTAGCGCGCGAGTTGCACGATGGGATCAATCAGCTTCTGGTATCGAGTAAATGTCATTTGGATTTAATGAGCCATCGATTGCAAGATGAAAAGCTCAAGTCACATCTCGACAAATCACAACGTTCTTTGGTGACGGCAATTAATGAAGTGCGGCACATTTCCCATCAACTTCGCCCAAGCGCATTGGATGATATCGGTTTGGAAGCTGCGTTGACGACATTGTTGCAAGATTTTCATTCACACTCTGAAATTGATATCGACAGCCATTTTGACACTCAACAGCACAAGCTGACCTCCGAAGTCGCAACAACACTGTACCGAGTTGCGCAAGAGTCGCTAAATAACATTGAAAAGCATGCAAAAGCGAAAAAAGTGACGGTTATTTTGCAAAAAATGGGCAATATGCTGCAATTACTCATTAGAGACGATGGCGTAGGGTTTGTCGTCAACCAAGCTGTGCATCGCCAAGGGATTGGTTTGCGCAACATGCAAGAACGTGTGGAGTTTATTGGTGGCGAGTTCGAACTCATGAGTGAGCTTGGTTTAGGCACGGAAATTACCGTGCTTTTGAATTTGGATGAATTAGTTTATGGACAAACCGATTAGTGTGGTGATCGTCGATGATCACCAAGTGGTGTTAGATGGATTTATCGCGCGTTTAGAGCTGGAGCCGGACATTGATGTGATTGGCACGGCAAGCAACGGCTTGGAAGCGATTGAGGTCGTTAAGCATCTGCGTCCGGATGTTGTGCTTATGGACATCAGCATGCCAATCATGAATGGCATCGAAGCAACGGGTGTGATTAAAGAGGAATTACCAGAGAGTAAAATTCTCATGCTTACGATGCATGATAACCGCGAATACATCATGAAAGTGATGCAGGCAGGGGCGGTGGGGTACATGCTCAAGGAAATTTCAGCCGAGAAAATGGTGCAAGCCATCAAAACCGTGAACCAAGGTTCAACCTATTTTTGCGAGTCCGTAACTCAGACGCTCTTTACGCAAGAAATCAAACCCGCCCATCACAAACCCAATCCGCTTAGTCGACGAGAAGAGGCGGTCTTGAGGTTGGTGGCACAAGGCAATAGCAGTAAGAAAATCGCGACGTTACTCAATATCAGCTATCGAACAGTAGAAACGCATCGTCACAACATCAAACACAAATTAGATCTGCATTCGACAGCGGAATTAGCCAAATACGCATTTGAAACGGGGCTGACGGAATAAAAAAGTGCCCGTTTAATACGAGCACTTAAAGAGGTGATTATTCTGGTTTGGTGATGCTGCCGATTTCTAGAAGAGGCGCTACATCGATGTCTTCTGCGTTCATCATGGTGGAGATGCGCTGGACAGAAGAAAGCAGCAATGTTTGTTCCCACTCTTCCAATTTTTGGAATCGATTGATGAAGTGTTCTTGCAGCGGAGTTGGCGCCTGTCTCAGAGCTTCTTCGCCCTTCTCGGTAAGTACCGCATGTACCTTACGTTTATCTTCAACGCTACGACGACGCTCAACGAGTTGATTGCGTTCTAATCTGTCCAAAATCGTGGTCGCAGTTGCTTGACTCATATTGGTGTGGTTAGACAACTGTTTGATAGTCACGTTATCTAACTCATTGATAGCACGCATCAAAATCAATTGCGGAGCGGTCAATCCCGACTCTTTGCTCAGCTTTTTAGAATGTAAATCAATAGCGCGGATGATCTGACGAATCGAGACCAATACTTCTTCGTACTTTTCCAATTTTTTCATCCAGTCTGTAGGGAACATGTAACGACGCGACACTAACTCAAATGCGCTGTTATTTAAAGGGCTGTAGTCAAAATTTAGGTCGACATTTTTCAACTATTTATTCGTCTTTGGCGATTTCTTTTTATTCGCTCGTGCAACTGAAACAGAAAGACCTAAAATTATTATAGCAATAATTGTTTGTGGTCTAATTAATGGTGTGGGGATTTGCGCTTTTTGTAATGCAAATTACCGACTGAAAAGTAAGTTATTGGATTTTTTAACAGCAAAAGATAGACAAAAACGCCTCAAATGATAGGATCTTCCGCTTTCACGGAATGTAAAACGTATCGTGTTCGAACGATTTTTTGTTTGGTACGGAAAAAATAATACAAAAATAGAGAGGAACGATGACAAAGGGTATAGATAAGTACAGTATTGACAGTACCGACTATACGGTAGGTCAAGACAACGTTCAAAAGTGGGGCTTTGATGTTCATAACCCAGTTTTTGGTATTAGTGCAGGCTTTATTGCACTGTTTCTTGTCGCAGCATTAGTTCTAGATGCTCATACCGCGAAGACGGCATTGGATGGGCTTAAGTGGAAGATCATTGGTTCATTCGACTGGCTGTTTATTATCGCTGGTAACATTTTCGTTATTTTCTGTTTAGCGTTGATTGTGTCGCCGCTTGGGAAAATACGCTTAGGCGGTAAAGATGCCGTCGCTGATTATTCATTCATGTCTTGGCTCGCGATGTTGTTCGCAGCCGGTATGGGTATTGGTTTGATGTTCTGGAGTGTGGCAGAACCTGTGGCTTACTTCACTGGTTGGTACGAAACGCCACTCGGCGTAGAAGCAAACTCACCAGAAGCCGCACGTTTGGCGCTAGGCGCGACGATGTTCCACTGGGGTCTCCACCCTTGGGCAATTTACGGCGTTGTGGCACTTTCACTTGCATTTTTCACCTACAACAAAGGTTTGCCTCTATCAATGCGTTCGATCTTTTACCCATTATTGGGCGATCGCGCTTGGGGCTGGGCTGGCCATATCGTTGATATTCTTGCAGTACTTGCCACTCTATTTGGTCTAGCGACATCACTTGGTTTGGGCGCTCAGCAGGCGGCAAGTGGTATTCACCATGTATTTGGTGTTGAACCTGGTTTAGGTTTGCAAATTGTAGTTATCACTGTGGTTACTCTGCTCGCAGTGGTTTCTGTTGTTCGCGGTATCGACGGCGGCGTAAAAGTGATCAGTAACATCAACATGGTTGTAGCGTTTTTGCTGCTTATCCTTGTTGGTTTGATTGGCTGGGCGGCGAGTTTAGGCTCGATCCCAACAACGTTAATGGCGTACGTAGAAAACATCATTCCATTGAGTAACCCGTTTGGTCGTACCGACGAAGCTTGGTTCCAAGGCTGGACGGTATTCTACTGGGCTTGGTGGATCTCTTGGTCACCATTCGTTGGTATGTTCATCGCTCGCGTTTCACGTGGCCGTACAGTACGTGAGTTCATCACAGCGGTACTGATTGTTCCGACGGTAGTCACCGTGGTTTGGATGTCGGTGTTTGGCGGTCTGGCGATTGATCAAGTCGTCAACAAAGTAGGCGAGTTAGGCGCAAACGGTCTGACCGACGTATCACTGGCGATGTTCCAAATGTTTGATGTGCTGCCATTTGGCAACATATTGTCGATCATTGCTGTGGTTCTGGTATTGGTATTCTTTATCACCTCTTCAGACTCTGGCTCGTTGGTTATCGACAGCATTACGGCGGGTGGTAAAGTCGATGCGCCTGTATTGCAACGTGTTTTCTGGGCATTTATGGAAGGTGCGATTGCGGTTGCATTGCTTTGGATTGGTGGCTCAGAAGCGGTACAAGCGTTACAAGCGGGCGCCATTTCTACAGCACTGCCATTTACCTTTATATTGCTAGCAATGTGTGTAAGTTTATTGATGGGGATGAAGACAGAGCGTCAATAATCGATCAATTTTATAAATTTGCTTAAATAACAAGTAATTAAGAAGCCAGCACCCTGCTGGCTTTTTTTGTGCGGTTTTTCTGACGCTAGACAAAAAAATGACACGTAAAAGTCCATATTTTACAAAGAGTTAATGCGCTATTTTGTTTTTTAAAAATTAGTGAATAGTCGTGAAAAAGTGTGTAATATTCACCCACCTTAACTGTTCTCCCAACTCAATTATAATTATGAAAATATCATTAAAACAAAAGCTAATAGGCGCAAGCCTTTCTGCTGTTGTTGTGATGGCAACAGCACTTACTTGGTTGTCGGCTGGTCAATTATTTGATCAGACTCGTTCAGGTGTCTATTCACGAGCACAAAGTCTAAGTACCACAGCGTCAGAAGGTATTTCGGACTGGGTTAATATCCGTAAGGATATTGCAAGCGCATTCAACGACTACTCGACAGAGCAAGACGTTGTTCCTTTCCTACAGCAAGCACGCAAAGCTGGTGGCTTTGACGACATCTTCTTGGGTACACCAAACGGAGATATGTACCGTTCTCACCCAGAGCGTAACCGTGCTGACTACGATCCGCGTACTCGCCCTTGGTATAAAGATGCCAATGCAGCAGGTAAGCAGATCATCACAGAAGCATATCAAGACGCTATCACTAACGCATTGCTAGTGACCATTGCTGAACCAGTAATGAAAAACGGCAAGTTTATCGGTGTAGTGGGTGCTGACGTACTTATTGATCAGCTTATCGATGACGTAATCAATCTTGATGCGGGTGAAAATGCGCACGCAATGTTGATTGATATGAACGAAGGTACGTTCCTTGCTCACCCAGATAAAAGCCTAACGCTTAAGCCTATCACCAGTTTTCTAAAAGACTTTTCAGAAGAGGCTATTGAGCGTGCGGCAGCAGAAGGCAAGATTGAAAGCACGATGCTGAAAGGCCAAGAGAAGCTTTACTACTTCAAGAAAGTACCTGGCACGCATTGGATGTTCGCGATTGAAATGGATCGCGCAACAGAAGAAGCAGGCCATGCAGTACTGCTTCGTGACCTGCTGATCACCGCTGTGATGATCACCATCGTTGTGATTCTTGCGGTATCTTGGTTGGTTGGCTTCTTGTTCCGTGACCTAGGCCGCGTGTCTGATGCATTGGAAGAAATTGCATCTGGTGAGGGCGACCTTACTCAACGCCTAGAACCTCGCAGTGACGATGAAGTGGGCAAACTGGCTGAGAACTTCAACCGCTTTGTGGGTAACATGCACACGATGGTTACCAAGCTAAGCCAAGTTTCTGCCTCACTTTCTGAGCAAGCTCGTACAACGGCACAACAAGCAGAAGAACGTAGCCAGCGTATTTCTTACCAGCAAGACGAAATCAACATGGTTGCGACAGCGGTTAATGAAATGGCAGCAGCAACGCAAGAGATTGCGGGTAACGCAGACAGCACAGCGCATAGCTCTGAAGAAGCGGTGCAAGCATGTGCTCACGGTTCTAGCCAAGTGAATCAAACGCAAGGTTCTATCCAGAATTTGGCGCAAGAAGTTCAAGTCGCGACAAATGTTATCCAAGAACTTGAAGCGCACGGTAATAGCATCAACACGATTCTATCGACGATTCAAGACATTGCAGAGCAAACTAACTTGTTGGCACTGAACGCAGCGATCGAAGCGGCGCGTGCAGGCGATCAAGGTCGTGGTTTTGCGGTCGTTGCTGACGAAGTTCGCGTATTGAGCCAACGTACTCACGCATCGACCAAAGAAATCCAAGAAACGATCGAAATGCTTCAAGGTACAACCAAGAAAGCGGTTGATATCATGGGAGATGGTCGTCGTTTGGCTGATACCAGTGTGGATGACGCGAATTCTGCAGCAGCGAGCCTGACGCAAATCCACAGTGCGGTAGAGCGCATCAGTGACATGGCAACGCAAATTGCGTCTGCGGCGGAAGAGCAAGCATCTGTAACGACAGAAATCACTCGTAACACAGAAGGCATCCGCGACGTATCGAACGAGCTTTCTGTAGAAGCTCACTCAGCAGCGGAGCAAGCAGCGCACCTATCTGAGCTGTCTCACGAGCTTGAGCAAGAGATCAAACGTTTTAAACTGTAATTCTCAGTTTGACTAAAAAACAAAAGGAGCCGATAGGCTCCTTTTTAATGCATGTTTTTCGGTGAATGATTGTTGGTAAATAGCTACAACAAAAAATCTATCTACAACCAAAAATCACTGATGGGTTGGTCATCATTGTAGTGATGCGCCATCTGCGCCTGAAGCAACTCGGCAGTAGCAATCGCATCAGTTAACGCGTGATGCGGAGAGTAGTCTGGTAACCCATAGCGGCGTCGAGACTGCGCCAAACGTAGAGACTCTGGTCTCTTTCCTTTCAGGCGATTCCAAATGCCGCCAGCGCTTCTCTTTTGGATGTTCTCTTCGATTTGTAGCGTGTCTAACACGGGAAACTCAATCCCTTCCCCTATGCGCGCTTTCAGCGCTTGATCCAAGAATTCTCTCTCGATTCGACGATAATGTACAACGATGATTTTGCCGCTTAAGCAAGGCAGCAACTCACCCAAAATATCGCTCAGATCTGGCGCATCAATCAATTCGCTGTGAGTGATGCCGTGGATGATGACGGAATCTTCATCCAACTTTTTCTGAGGCCTTACTTTCCAATGTCGAGCATCGCGCAGAAAAATACGTCTCAGATTGAAAGGTACTAAACCGATAGTAATAATGTCGTGTTTTTCGGGATTGAGTCCCGTCGTTTCGAAATCCAATGCGACAAATTCAACCTCTGAAATGGGGGTATTGGGCGCTGGTAATTCGCTGTCGTAAAAGGCGACAAGATTTTCATCACTGACGAGCTCCAACTTTTGCTGGAACTTGGTTGGCCATTGAATCGCAGGCTTTTGAAATAGCTTTTTGATCATGCCAAACCTCACTTAAAGCTCTTATTTGCTTGATAGCGAAACTTAAGGAAGTTCTGCCCATTGCTGAGAATTTGGAAGGCATCTTTCAAATTACGGCGTTCAAAATCGGAGAGATTTTCTGGCTCGATGTTGTTATCTGGCTCAATTCCGAGCTCAACATCGGTCGCTTGATGTCGAATTCGTACCATAGAGATGAACTCTAACGCGTCTTTTAAATCCTGTGCTCGACCTTTTGGCAAGATGCCTGCGTCAATAATGTCGTCGAGACGTTCAAACGAGTTTTGTGCACGAGAGCCAACTGCCAAGGCATGCACACGAATCAGATCAACCAGCGGCGCGGTGCCACGACGTTTTAGGTTGATCGAGTTTTTGTGCTGGCCGTCTTTTTCCATCACAAAATCTTTGAAGAAGCCTAATGGCGGCGTGCGGTTTAGCGCATTTCTAGCCAAACATGCTAAGAAGCGATTATTTTTACGCGCTCGACGCACAATGAAGCTGGTGAGCTGTTCTGCCCATTTTAAGCGGCCATACACGCCATCTAAATCGAAAAATATTGATGCATTCAGTAACGCTTTCGGGTTGGGATCGTCAATCCAGTCAGCGAAACATTCTTCCCATTCGGAGCGAGTCATTCGCCACATTGGGTTCGTGGCCATGATGTCACCGGTACAATATTTGTAACCACAAGCGTCAAGGCCGTCACTGACAAACTTGGCGAGATCTTCAAAATACTTGCCATGTTTCTCTTCTTGATAGGATTCGTCCAGAATAATGGCGTTGTCTTGGTCAGTAACCAGCAACTGTTCGTCGCGTCCCATTGAACCTAATGCGAGGAAACAATAAGGAATCGGAGGCGCACCAAGTTCTTCTTCGGCCAACTCCAACAAACGCTGTTTGAAACTTCGGCCAATTACCGACATCGCGCTGCCAACCATGTGTGAATTGGCGTCTTCGTTAACCAGACGTACGAAGCTGCTTTTGACTTCTTCTGCGACTGTTGCTAAATCTTCGATGCTTTGCTGCTGAAAAATGCTGCTTACGAGAAGCAGTGAGTTTTGCGATTCATAACGAACAATATCGGTAGTTTCGATGATGCCTATCGGCAGTTGATTTTTGACCACCGGCAGATGATGCACATTGTAGCGTAACATCGTTAGCATGGCTTCGTAGATGTAAGCATTATGGTCGAGAGAAATCACTTCCGTCGTCATGACCGTTGAAACATCATCTTGAGGAGACAAGCCTTCTGCAAGCACTCGAGTACATAAATCTCGGTCAGTAATGATGCCTAAAACGGGCGATTGCGGGTCATCTTCGTCAAGGACAAAATCGGGGTCGACAATCAAGAGTGATGAAATGTTGTCCTGAGCCATTAACTGCGCTGCTTGTTGGATTGTTTGGCCGCGGTTTATGGTCGGGGCATCGCCAGTAAGTAGGGTCTTGACTTTAGAGGTGGTTAAGTCGTTTGCGTCTTTGTTTTCTGAAATGGTTTGGCGCAAGCGGGCGCTGTTTTCTACTTCAACAAAATCGGCGAAAGAGTCGAAGTTGTCGTAGATCTCTTGAAACACCTCGACCGGAATGCAGTAGAGTAGGGTGTCTTCAATAGCTTTTACCGGGAAACGAACTTTGTTGTTGGTAAGCAGCCCCATTTGACCGAATAAGTCGCCTTCATCGAGACGGTTATAAAGCTCACCCTTGCGGCGATAAACTTCCACCACGCCACTTCTTACCACGAAGAGATCTTGAATATGATCACCAAAGTGAATGATTGGGGTATCTTGTCGGTAGTAAGAGATTTCAACGTTTTCTGTCACTTTGGTCAGAGTTTCTTCTGGAAGTTCGTTGAAAGGGGGGTACTTGGCGAGAAAGTTATATATCTCGAGAAGTTCTGCATCCATTCGGGTGCCTTTTGTTTCGCAAATAATAAAGTAATCTTAACGCAGTTTTAAGACAGAATCTTATTGGATCACGCTTTTTCGTACTGAGTCATAAGATTCGGACATCTCCCGCGACAAGGTTTTGTTAATTCGGCTAATATGGAAATTGCCAATTGTAGTTAAGTTTTTAGGTGACTCTCATGAAAGGAAGTAAGATGGTGAGACAGTTATTGCTTGTACCTCTTGTAGTTTTGCCCGCAATCAGTATCGCTTCGGAAGCGGAACAAGCTGCAAAATTTGGGTATGAGCACATTTATTTGGATGTGGGGTCGGGTACGACCAATAAAGATTGGCTAGACAACTCGAATGCGACCACGCTGGGATTGGGTGGCAATTATCTCATCACCGATAATTGGTTGTTTAATGTTGATTACTCAGCGCAGTTTTTCCATCCTGACGATCTAACACTACGTGTGGATCGATTGTTGTTTGGTGGTGGTTATCGTTATGGGATTAACGACCAACTGGACGTTTATGGTACTTATGGGCTTGGTGCGCTGAAAGCGAAAGCGACGGATGAAAAAACGGATAGCACCATTTCCTCTGACACCGAGTTTCTTCAAGCGGTGACCATTGGTGCAAACTATCTTTTAAATGAACAATGGATGGTGTCAGCACAGATTCAGGCCAACCGAAGTGATGTGGTTGACGAGAACAAGTACAGAATCGGCTTCAATTACCAATGGCATGATGTGATTGGCACGGGCTTGTATTACCAATACCGTGATACAGATTACAGTGGTGAAAGTTCGGATTACATCAACGAAGTCGGCTTAAGTTTGAAGTTCGTATTTTAATCCCATTTAGTAACTTCAACCGGAATCAACAGATTTAAGAACAACAAAAAAGGTCAGCATACGCTGACCTTTTCGTTTATTTTGTCTGTTTTCGACAGATTATAGAACCGCTGCGATACCTTTACATAGCGGGCCCATGTTTGATTGTGTCATACCAGCTACGCTGATACGGCCAGAACCAACGATGTAAATTGCGAACTCATCTTTCAGACGGTTAACTTGCTCTTTAGATAGACCAGAGAACGAGAACATGCCGTTTTGACGTTCGATAAAGCTGAAATCTGCATCCACACCTTCTTCTTTCAGAGTTGCTACGAACAGCTCGCGCATCTCTTGAATACGGTCACGCATTTCTTGTACTTCCGCTTCCCATTCGGCACGCAGTTCTTCGTTGTTTAGAATATGAGTAACAACAGCACTGCCGTGAGCTGGTGGGTTAGAGTAGATAGAGCGGATGATCGCTTTCACTTGAGAGAATGCTGTTGTTGCCACTTCTTCAGATTCAGCAACAAGCGTGAATGCGCCTACACGTTCATTGTATAGGCCGAAGTTTTTCGAGAACGAGCTCGCAACGAGAATTTCTTTGTTGTATTTCGCGAAAGTACGTAGGCCAGCTGCGTCTTCTTCTACACCCTTAGCAAAGCCTTGGTATGCAAAGTCGAACAGAGGAAGCAGTTTCTTCTCAGCAATCAGCTTCGCTAGTGTTTCCCATTCTTCAGCAGTTGGATCGATGCCGGTTGGGTTGTGGCAGCAGCCGTGTAGAAGAACGATGTCACCTTCAGATGCAGCTTGAAGATCGTTTAGCATTGCATCGAAGTCTTTGTCTTTAGTTTCTGCGTTGTAGTAAGTGTATTGAGCCGTTTCTAGACCTGCAGCGGTAAACACGCCGTTGTGGTTTGCCCAAGTTGGGTTGCTGATCCAGATTTTTACGTTACCAAGTTGGCGTTTGATGAATTCACCCGCCACGCGTAATGCACCTGTACCACCAGGCGCTTGAGCTGTTTTTGCGCGTTTTTCCGCTACGATTTCAGCGTCTGCACCGAAAAGTAGTTTTTGTACCGCCAGACCGTACTCAGCAGTCCCTTCGATGGTTAGGTATGATTTGGTTTTTTCCGTTTCAATCAGTGCTGCTTCGGCTTTCTTTACGGTAGCAAGAACAGGTGTTTCGCCTTGTTCGTTTTTGTAAATACCAACGCCAAGGTTAATCTTTTCAGCGCGAGGATCTTTTTTAAATTCTTCAGTAAGGCCAAGGATAGGGTCGGCCGGAGCGGCAACTACTTTTTCAAACATAATCTTCATCCATGTTAATCGAAGGGGTCTGCTCGTATTTATACCTTTCAGCAATATTCGTTACAACACTTACTGATAAGAAAACGTAAAAAAATTTCGATTTGAAACAGGATGCTAACATAACCGATGCTTTTGCTATGAAAACCTTGGTTAAATCCGGATGTAAAGGGGAGTTTTGTAGCAACTCGGTGCTAATTTATTCAATCGAACAATTCATGAATCTGATGGCTACTGAGGAGCGATTTTAGGCGGTTTAAAACGTGAATCCAGCGAGGTAAGCAGAGCCTGTTGTGGAGGAAAAAGTAGGGAAGGGTAAGAAACGCCCCAACGGTGAGGGGCGCTTGCATATTCAATTTACATCGAACGTTGAGGTCTATTTCTTTAGCTCAATTTCTGACTCTACCGCATTGGTTTCGATGTCAGGATTTGAAGACAACTTATCTGTCGCCCAATCGTTCATGTGTTTTAGGATTGCTTTAAGCGCATGCTTTTGCGTTGGGGTGTCACCAGCTTGAACATCTAGTTTTTCTTTTGGGTGTGACCCTGTCGCATCTTCGGCAACGTGTAGCCAATCTGGATGCCAGTAGTAAGGCTGTCCTGATGGCACACTCCACGTATGTACGCCATTGGTCTCGCCTTTATATTTGATGTCATTCTCGTTGTATTTCGTCATTATAATCGTCTCTCATAGTCTATGAGTTGAGGTGTGCATCACCATTAGCCTCTAAATGTAACAGATGGCATGAAAATTAATGTGATAGCAATCTATTTATCCTGTCGATAGATTGCTCACGATGATGCACAGTTCTCATTCAGACATGTTTTGTTCCAAAAGGCTCTCAACCTTGCATAACAGAAGGTTCGCTTCTGGCTATTCACCATTAATGTGCTTAACAATCGCCTCTTTTGCGTGCTCTTCTGTTGGTGTTTCACCTTCTGGAACGACTAGATCCGCTGTTTTGTGCACACCTAGCGCGTCTTCTGCAATATGTAACCAGTCAGGGTGCCAGTAGTAAGGCGTTGTGCTGGCTGGGTGATCCCAGCTGTGTACGCCTTTATGAGCACCTCGGTATGAGAGGTCATCCATAGTAAATACTTTCATCATTTTCTCCCGAAATAAAAGTCATACCTTTGAAAGTATGGAACATAAATTCTCACTTCGTATCGCGAATTGATATCACTAAGATTGATTAATTACGTTTCGAGATTGATAGTCGCGTTATCAGAATACGGGCGCGAAGTATGCTAAGGTTCGCTCGGTCGTGATAAATGAGGGAAACATGAACCGATACCGCCAACTGGCTGAACTGTTCAAAACGCAGATTCAGCAAAACACATGGAGAGCAGGAGAAAAGCTGCCGTCAGTGCGTGTCACCAGCCGAAATCATTCCGTCAGCGCCGGAACGGTGTTACAAGCTTATCAGTTGCTCGAAGCGCAAGGCTGGGTCGCGGCAAAACCTCAGTCTGGCTACTTTGTTACCGCAGAGCTGGATCGTTTGGAACCGAGCCCTCCTGCGACCTCTGTTTATCGCTCTAACATCAATGATGAGCTTTACGACTACCTCAAAAATCAAGCGTCTCCGGATGCGATGAAGTTCGGATCTGCCTTTCCAGATCCTGCGTTGTTTCCATTGGATGCGTTGAATCGCAATCTGGCCAGTTCTGGTAGGAAGATGGGGCCAGAGACGCTATTGGATAACTTACCGCCAGGCTCTGAATCACTGCGTCGTTTGATTGCTCAACGTTACATTCAACAAGGTATGGTGTTAACCCATGATGACATTGTCATTACTTCAGGGGCGTTAGAAGCGTTGAATTTGAGCCTTCAGGCCGTGACACAACCGGGAGATACTATCGTGGTTGAATCGCCAACATTTTACGGAGCGCTTCAAGCGATAGAACGTTTGGGTTTAAAGGCGATAGAAATTTCAGTAGACCCGCGTATCGGGCACTCTTTGCAACAAATTGAAGCTGCTTTTACTGACCATGATGTTCGCGCGTGTTGGTTGATGACGAACTTTCACAACCCAACCGGAACATCATTAAATGATGAGCAGAAGCAGCGCATCGTCGAGCTTGCTGATAAACACGATGTGTATTTGATTGAAGACGATGTGTATTCAGAGCTCTATTTTTCTAACAAGAAACCAAGTTCGCTTAAAACTTTTGATACCCAAGATCGTGTGTTGCATTGCGGGTCATTTTCAAAAAGTCTTTGCCCGGGTTATCGGCTGGGGTGGGTGGTCAACAAGCGCTTTAATGAGCATCTGCAAAAACTGCAACTTATCTCGACTTTGTCAGGTAGTGCACCTATCCAACAAGGTATTGCGCATTATTTGCAAAATGACAGCTATGATAATCACCTTAGAAAACTTCGAAAGAATCTTGAGCAGCGACAATCCACGTTCATTGAACTGATCGATAAGTACTTTCCTAAATCGATTTATTACACACAGCCAGAGGGCGGCTATTTTTTGTGGGTTGAACTGCCGGAATCAAAATGCGGAAAATCGATTTATCAGAAGTTATTGGAAGACAACATCACCGTTGCATTCGGTAAGTTGTTTTCTGTCGGCCCAGATTATGAGAACTACCTAAGGCTTAATACATCGTTACCCTGCAACGATGAACTAGAAGAAGCCGTGAAGACGATCGGAGAATTACTTCACTAGCCAACTGTTTACCTATTTTTTGCTCAAACTGTATCAGTGAACGAATCCGAAGCTGTGTTTCAATTACTAGCAGACAACCATTTTAGGTTAGGAGCAATAATGAAAAAGCAGTTGGTAAAGCATGAACTTAGGCTAATGGGTGTTGCTATCTTTAGCGCATTTTTGTTGGTGTTTGCGCACCTGATATTGGCGAAGTCCTTTTCTCATATGGTTTGGACGGAATACACCGCCGCTGTGATTCCATTCGTAATGTTTGGTTTGTGTGTTGTTGGAGTGAAATACGCCGCGCGAGCAGATAAGGATGAAGACGAAAGCAACAGTTAAATTGTACACGCAGATTGCGAGAAAATTATTCGTACAAAATAAAAGACCTCCACTTGGGAGGTCTTTCTAATTCTGAGTCACTAAAAAGTGATTAGAAGTTCGCAGAGCGAGGTGTACGTGGGAATGGGATCACATCACGAACGTTGCCCATGCCTGTTACGTAAGAGACTAGACGCTCAAAGCCTAGACCAAAGCCAGCGTGTGGCACTGTGCCGTAGCGACGTAGGTCACGGTACCAGCTCATGTGTTCAGGGTCGATGCCCATTTCACGCATACGTGCATCTAGAACGTCTAGACGCTCTTCACGCTGAGAACCACCGATGATTTCACCGATGCCAGGTGCTAGAACGTCCATCGCAGCTACAGTCTTGCCATCGTCGTTCATACGCATGTAGAACGCTTTGATGTCTTTCGGGTAGTTCTTCACGATTACTGGCGCTTTAAAGTGCTCTTCAGCTAGGAAACGCTCGTGCTCAGAAGACATATCGATACCCCATTCAACTGGGAATTCGAACTCGCGACCAGAGTCCAGAAGGATTTGGATCGCGTCAGTGTAGTCAACTTGTGCAAAGTCAGAAGAAACGAATTGCTCTAGACGAGTGATCGCTTGCTTGTCGATACGCTGAGCGAAGAACTCAAGGTCATCGCGACGCTCTTCAAGTACTGCTTTGAACACGTACTTAAGCATGTCTTCAGCCAGTTTCGCTACATCGTCTAGTTCTGCGAACGCAACTTCAGGCTCAACCATCCAGAATTCTGCTAGGTGGCGGCTTGTGTTTGAGTTTTCAGCACGGAAAGTCGGACCGAAAGTGTAAACCTTGCTTAGTGCACAAGCATAAGCTTCCGCGTTTAGCTGACCAGATACGGTTAGGAACGTTTCTTTACCGAAGAAGTCTTCGTTGTAGTCCACTTTGCCTGCGTCTGTGCGAGGTAGGTTTTCCATGTCTAGCGTAGAAACGCGGAACATTTCACCAGCACCTTCTGCATCAGAAGCCGTAATTAGTGGCGCAGAGACCCAAAAGTAGCCTTGCTCGTGGTAGAAACGGTGAATTGCTTGAGATAGACAGTTACGTACACGTGCTACCGCACCGATTACGTTAGTGCGCGGACGTAGGTGCGCAACTTCACGTAGGTACTCGATAGAGTGACGAGTTTTTGCCATTGGGTAAGTTTCAGCATCTTCAACCCAACCTACAACTTTAACGTCAGTTGCAGCCAGTTCGAAGTCCTGACCTTGCGCAGGAGACTCAACAATCTTACCAGTTACTTCAACAGAGCAGCCAGTCGTTAGCTTAAGCACTTCATTGTCGTAATTATTAAGATTATTAGGGACCACGGCCTGAATCGGGTCGAAACAAGAGCCGTCATATATGGCAAGGAAAGAGATTCCAGCTTTGGAATCACGACGTGAACGGATCCAGCCGCGAACAGTTACTTCACTGTCTACTGCTAGCTTACCGCTTAGTACGTCTGATACAGGCGCGTAAGTCATGTTTTAAATATTCTCCATTGAGGTAAAAATTCAACTCAACGCTTATCAAAGTGCTTGTCTCAAAACATTTTTGTTTAAAAAACAAGCGAAGCATTGAGTTGGATAGAATTTTACAGATTCAATGGGACATATTACCCGTCAATTCGTCAGCTTCAACCTTTATATTCAATTTGGACGCGAGAAATTTCCTATTTATTTGCCCTTTGTTGCTCAGAAAGGGTGAATTGGTTAAGTAATTGCTCTAAACGCTCAGAAAGTTCTTCCAAATCGACACTGATATCCCGTGTATGAGAGGCAGATTGAGACGTGTCGTTCGCGTGCAAAGTAATCACGTCGATTTTCGATTGAATGTGCTTGCTGACATCCGAGGTGGTTTGAGTTTGCAGTTGGATGTTTTCTGCGTGTTTCAGCACTTGATGCATCTCGTCTACAACATTGTGCATGGTTTCAGACAGCGCTTCGACATCCAGTGAACGTTGATGAGCAAATTGACAAACATGATCGACCGACGACAGAGACTCTTCGCTGCCTTGCTGAAATTGGGAAATGATGTTTTCAATGTTGCTGGTGGCTTCGGCGGTACGTGAGGCCAGATTTCTCACTTCATCGGCAACGACTGCAAAGCCACGACCTTGCTCTCCGGCGCGTGCCGCTTCGATTGCTGCGTTTAGAGCGAGTAGGTTAGTTTGTTCGGCGATGCCTTTGATCACACCGAGTATTGAGGAAACTTCTTCGGTTCTCTGATTTAGAGACGTAATCTTCTCACGCACTTGTTCAATGTTGCTGACTAAGCTCTTGATGTCTTCGCTGACATTGTGTGCTTGGCTGGCGCTGTTTGCAGCTACGTCAACGGTGTGGTTTACCAACGTCGTTGCGTTGATTGTTGCTTCTTCAACCACGACTTGCTGCTGCAACATATCAATAATGTTGTTTTGCACTTCATTGGTTTCTAATTGCTGATTGTTTGCTGCTTCATCAGTGGATTGAGCAACGTCGGTGAGACGACCCGCAGACCCTGCTAACGAGTGTGAGGTGTCTTGCACGCGCTCAAGACTTTCCGAAACGGTATCCATAAAGGAATTAATAGATTGGGAAAGTTGGCCAACTTCGTCATTTTGTTTATGGACAAGTCTCTGGGAGAGATCTTTGCTGGCACTAACGTTCGACATAAAGTGCGAGGTTTTTTGAATTGGTCGCACGATGATCTTACGAATCAAGCCCATGGTGATGAGAAAACCAACCAACGCAATGGCAGACATGATGCCCATCGCGTACATCGCTTGTTTATTGATCATCGAACTCACGTGGTTCATGTTGTATTCCAAGCGAATCGCGCCCAATACTTCACCTTCTGGCGCGACATGGCAAGAAACACAATTGGTGCCGCGATAGTTTTGGCTCGATTTCATTGGCAGCGCCACAACAATGCCTTTGCCCCAGTCCGCAGTAATTGGTTCTATCACTAGCTCGCCCGCTAGTGCACGCTGATCAATCTCATCAATAGGTTGCTGATTGGATTGCCCTGCACCGTACAGCTTTGTAACGGCATCGGCACGTAGCACTCGAACTTGCTCAATACCTTCTTGAGCGAGTGCTTTTTGTCGCAGTGTTTCCTTTTGAGACATGGTGCCAGTGAGCATCATCATGTTCAGACTATCGAAGTAGTTGCTGGCTTTGTCGTGCAGTTGTTCACTAAGAACATCATTTATCAGCGTTTTTTGTTGATAGTGTTGGTACGCCGTCGACGCGGCGAGAACACAGCTAAAAACGACAATTAACGCAAGCAGGAGCTTAAAGGTAATAGTTGAGCGCATATTCTTATAAGTGTAATTGGAACGAACTGCACAATATTAGTCTTCTCGCATAGGTTGCGCGATGAGCGAAATGAATGATTGTGACCCTACACATGTTGGGGATATGTAATTGTGATGTGAGTGCTGTGTAATCAAATGTTTGGCGCATGACAAAAATGCGACGCTTTGGTGTACGTGATGGCAAAGAGGTCAGGAATAAGCGGCAGTTTTTGCTACGCTTGTATGGGGTAACGCTTGTCTCTTGGCAGCGAATTCCTTAGTATTGCCTGTCTTTTTTAAAGCCTGAGAATCAAGATGAAAACAGAATTGTACAAAGAGTTTATGTTCGAAGCGGCACACCATTTGCCACACGTACCAGAAGGTCACAAGTGTGGTCGTTTGCACGGACACTCTTTCCTTGTTCGTCTTTATGTAGAAGGTGAAGTTGATCCACATACAGGTTGGGTTGTGGATTTTGCAGAGATAAAAGCTGCATTTAAACCAATTTACAATCGCTTAGACCACTACTACCTAAACGACATCGAAGGTCTGGAAAACCCGACCAGCGAAGTGTTAGCGAAATGGATTTGGCAACAACTAAAACCAAACCTACCGCTACTAAGCAAAGTAGAGATCAAAGAAACTTGTACAGCAGGTTGTATCTACAAGGGTGAATAATCTTCGTAGTAATCCCATGTTCAATAACAAAGGCAAGCGTATCGCTTGCCTTTGTTTTACCTAGCGTTTGGTTATTGAGCGTTTAACCAAGCGGGTGACGCATCAACCACTCTTTTTCTTGCTCGCCATAAATGGCTTTTTCTGTGTTGGTAAAGCCACAAGCCAAGAAAAAGTCGAGTGCACCTTGATGGCTATTTGGTACCGTCACGCAGAGCGAGGTGCTCTCTGGGTCGATGGTATATGCGTACACAAACAGTTTTTTCAGCGCCTCTGCACCAATACCTTGGCGTTGAAAGCGGCGATCAATCATCAAATAATTAAGGCCCAACTCATGCCGCATTGCAAAAGGAGCATGCTGAGCAAACCCTTTATCGATGATCAGATAGCCGACGGTTAGGTAGTCCGAATAAATAGTAAAAAATACTTCTGACTTGTTTCGCTTTTGGTAAGCCTGTTCAAACGGCTTGGCAAATCCTATTTGCTCTTCCTGCACGTCCAATTGCATCAAACTCGAAAAATCTTTCAGTTTGGTTGGTTTAATAGCAATCATGGTTTCAATCACGAGTGGGTGGTGGATGGTCTCACCACCTAACAAAAATGTACGAACGTCTTTAACTTTCATCCAGTTATAGACGCTAGTGATACCCAAATCACTTCGCACACTTAGCGCGAATACATTATGAAGTCATTTGGGTATCAGCTAGTTTAAGTAACTCGCGGCATTAAGAAAAGCTAGAAATGCAGAGGATAGAAGTAACCTTGATGAATGTAGGCTCCTAACGTTGTGAGTAAGTGAGCACTATCTGCGGTTTCGACGCCTTCGACGATGACTGTGCAGCGGTAAGTGTTTCCCATCGCAATCAACTGACGCAGCGTTTCCACTTTCTTATCATCCGACTTTAAACCAATCACAAACTCCCGATCTATTTTCAAATAATCTGGATTGATTTTGCTGATAAGTGACACGTTGTTGTTGCCAGTACCAAAGTCATCAATGCTGATTTTGCAGTTCAGTAATTTTAGTTTCGCGACGTTGTCGTAGATCTCGGAGGTGTAGTACATGGACGCGTTCTCCGTGATTTCGATGGTCAGTAAACGGCAGTCTCTGCTCGCGAGTTCTTGATAAAGAGTTGAGAAGTTTCTACCTCGTAGAAGAGAAGGGCACACATTGATGCTGATGGGTACCAACAAAGTCGGCTGTTTGGCGTAAATTGCTCGGATCACCAAGATCGTGTGGATCAAAAGCAGTCCATTGCTGATGAGTGTTTCGATGAACCTTTGGGTGTTCTTCACTTTGAATCGAGAAAGGGCTTCGTAGTGAATATTTTGCTGCGTTGAGGTGTTGTAGATCGGTTCGAGCTTGATATGAAATTCTCGAATAGCAAACAGATACGTGATGAACGCTTGTAGCGACCGATGCCTTAGTATCACTAAAAAGAACAGGCTCAACAAAATGATGCTCTTAAAAGGTCCTGAGATGTAATACACCTCTTTATAGCCTGTATCTTTAATTTGATAGTGAAAGTATCGCCCGTTGGTGTTGCCAATTTCGAACGATGTACCTGTGTTGGTGTAAAGCTTCATCCCTGAAAGGAAAAAGCGCGAGATGTGGCTCTCCACGTTATTCTGTAAGTTGATGTTTTTCACACGAACTAAAATGGTGGCGTTGTTGATGTCGAAGGATTGAGTCGTGTAATTGCTGTTATCGCTCCACTCGTTGAACGCTTTTTGGCTGACGGGAACCACCGCCTCTGGAGTGACCAAGCAGCGGATATTAAAGCGATCCAACATCATGCTGGATTCAACGAGCTTTACGTTATCAAACAACCCTTTTAGTTGGTCTTCATCAGCATAGCAACTCATCTGAGACAGGCTGTCGGCAATGTCCAATGCGCTATCTAAATAGTTGTGTTTCACAATGCTGTTGATGGCGTAATAGCAGACCGAGAAAAAGATAGCTGTAGTAACCAGCAACACCCAAGCGATGTCTGTATATATCCTTTTATTCCGCAAGCAAATACGAAGGGCTTTTCTGACGCTGTTTTTCGTGTGTTGGTTGATTCTCTTTTGTTGATAGATGCCGCTTTGGTGAGTATGTTGCATGGTAAAAGGGATGAAATATCCCGTCCTGTGAATGTTTTCTATGATGTTTCTCGTGGGAGAAACGTGATCTTCCGTGAGCTTGCGAAACTTCTTTCTCAATGCTGCCACCGCGTTTTTAAATCCATTTTCTGGCAAAGCCATCTTGTAGTGTTGAGTGATTTTTCTCTCAATAACGCGCTGACTGATCGGCGCATTTAAGCTGCCGTAAGTAGCAATAGTTGAAAGAATGGCATACTCATTTGAACTAACAGGGATGGCGTGGTGGAGTGTGTTGTTGATCTCTAAAGAAATGTCGTTTTCGGACAAGCAAACGCAGATTTGGTTTCCAAGTTCAAACCTAATCATGTGTTGATAAGCTCCAATTTAAATTTTGGCTACGTTATCAATAATGAGAAGTGAAGGGTGTGATTTTGTACGGGGATATCCTAAACATTTGGATATAGTAACAGTTTTAGTTTTTTTTATGAGCTACAGCGAGAGTAGGCTCTGACTGGTTTTTAGCCGGAACAAACAAAAATATGGGCAGGAATAAGGCAATGACGGGTGATGCTTCAAATGCATTTGAATGCGCATGCCTCATCGTATTTTGGATAAAAAAAGCCCGAGTATTCACTCGGGCTTATCGATATCTTTTTTATAACGAGACGATTAGCAAATCACTTTGATCGCTAGACCGCCTTGAGAAGTTTCGCGGTATTTCGCGTTCATGTCCTTACCAGTCTCTAGCATTGTTTCGATAACTTTATCTAGAGATACAGTAGGAGCAGAAGAACGACGTAGTGCCATACGAGTTGAGTTGATCGCTTTTACAGCTGCGATACCGTTACGCTCGATACATGGAACTTGAACCTGACCTGCAACTGGGTCACAAGTTAGACCTAGGTTGTGCTCCATCGCGATTTCTGCTGCCATACATACTTGCTCTGGGCTACCACCCATAAGCTCTGCAAGACCAGCTGCCGCCATAGAACATGCCACACCAACTTCACCCTGACAGCCAACCTCTGCACCAGAGATTGACGCGTTGCGCTTGTAAAGACCACCGATTGCACCAGAAGCAGCAAAGTAACGGATGTAATCTTTTTCAGTCACAGTTTGGATGAACTTGTCGTAGTAAGCCAATACTGCTGGGATGATGCCACAAGCGCCGTTAGTCGGTGCGGTAACAACACGGCCACCGGCTGCATTCTCTTCGTTTACTGCGAAAGCGAACATGTTTACCCAGTCAACAACAGACATTGGGTCGTTTGTTGTTTTCTCAGAAGTAAGCAGTTGCTGACGAAGTGCTGCAGCACGACGAGGTACACGTAGTGGACCAGGCAGAATGCCTTCTTCGTTCATACCGCGATCCATACATTCGCGCATCGTGCGCCAGATGTTCGCGAAGTAAGTACGAGTTTCTTCGTCTGAGTGAAGTGCTTGTTCGTTCTTCATCACTAGCGCGCTGATAGAAAGACCGCTTTCTTTACACTGGTTAACCAGCTCTTCAGCTGTTGTGAACTCGTAAGGAACCTTGATTGGGTTCTCAGCTTCTTTACCGAAGTTCTCTTCATCAACGATGAAGCCACCACCGATAGAGTAGTAAGTTTTTGAGTACACTTTTTCGTCATCAATCCAAGCGTGGATTTGCATGCCGTTTTCGTGTAGCTCAAGGTTCGTTTTGTGGAAGTTCATTCCACCTTCACGTGGGAACGATACTGTATGACAGTGCATGCCAACAGGAAGGCGCTCAGTTTCTTCTACGCGAGCGATGAAGCCCGGAATAGAATCGATATCAACTTTCTCAGGGGAGTTGCCCGCAAGACCCATGATGATAGCAATATCTGTGTGGTGACCTTTCCCTGTCAGTGATAGTGATCCATAAACGTCAACGGTGATTTTAGTGATGTCGCGCAGTTTTCCCATTGCACGAAGATCATCAATAAACTCTTTACCCGCTTTCATTGGGCCTACAGTGTGTGAGCTTGAAGGACCAACACCGATTTTATAGATATCAAAAACACTAATCATATCGATTACCTCAGAAGAAAGCCTCCCAAGGGGAGTTGGGAGGCTTAATTTTATCGTTATATTTTTGGATTAATCATTCTGTTAAAAAACAGGGATGATTAAAGAGCGCCGTAGATTACAGAAGTAATTGCTGCAAGACCACAGATTGCTGTGAAAATTTGCACAGGTGCTGAAGTTTTGTACTTCGCCATTGCTGGAACTTTTTGCATCGCGAATACCGGCATCAAGAATAGGATTGCCGCAATCATTGGCGCGCCCATTGTTTCGATCATGCCTAGGATGCTTGGGTTAACGATAGCCACAATCCAAGTAGTGATAACGATGAACAGTAGAGAACCTTTTTCGATCTTGCTTACTGGAGATTGTGAGCGAGATTTGATTAGACCTACTAGACCTTCGTGTGCACCTAGGAAGTGACCGAAGTAGCTAGAAGTGATCGCCGCGAATGCAACCAATGGACCCATGTAAGAGATCAGTGGAGATTCGTGGATGTTCGCTAGGTAAGAAAGTACAGAGATGTTTTGTTCTTTCGCAGATGCTAGTTGCTCTGGAGATAGAGAAAGTACTACAGAGAATACGAAGAACATAACAAAGCCCATTAGCATCATCGCTGCACCGCCAGTGATCATGTCTGTTTTCTTGTAAGCTTCGTCGCCGTATTGCATGCGTTGCTCTTTAGAGAACTGAGAAATGATTGGGCTGTGGTTGAATGAGAATACGATGATAGGAATTGCTAACCAAACGATAGTTGGCATTGCAGCCCAGTCTGGAGCCACTTCAATCATAGACGTGTTCCACTCAGGGATTAGGTAGAAAGACAACGCCAATAGGATGAACACTAGAGGGTAAACCATTGCTGAAGTTGCTTTCAGCATCAGTTCTTTACCGAATACTACGCCTGCTGTCATTGCTGCGATAAGCGCACCAGAAAGTAGCCAGCGAGGAATCGATTCCATGCCCATTTGGTTAACTAGGAAAGAGTCAACCGTGTTTGTGATACCAACACCGTAGATAAGTACGATTGGGTAAATAGCGAAGAAGTATGCGAACGTAATAAGGTTTGCGCCAGTTTTACCGAAGTGTTCTTCTACTGTGTCAGTGATGTCTGCTTCTGGGTTCTTAGCTGAAAGAACGAAGCGAGCTAGAGATTTGTGTGCGAACCAAGTCATTGGTGCCGCGATTAGAGCTAGGATTACTAATGGCCAAAAACCACCCGCACCAGCTTTAATAGGAAGGAAAAGTACACCTGCACCTACTGCCGTGCCGAACAGAGACAGACACCAGGTGAAGTCTTTGTAAGTAAACTTACTAGACGATTGTGCGGTAGAAACCGCAGAAGTAGTTGTATTCATTTTTGAGTTACTCATTTTGGGAACAGGAAATAAGTCGCGGGCAATTTTGCAAGATTTTACACTAGGAAAATTAGATCTAAATCATGTATTGCTCGTGCTTATTGAATGATATGTCAAAAACCTGCTTTTTATCACGAAAATGATGTGCTACTCGTGATTATTGCTAATGAGTAAAATTAGAAAAACTTATCAATAGGGCGATTTGTATAAATTTATTTCACCGCAAGCGTTTGCGGTGAAAATGGCAAATTAATCTAATGTGAATGAATGTTTATGAAGTAACGTTTTATTAATATTGATGCACATAATGATCGCATTGGTCGTATGATCATTATCGAATGAAAGAGGAGAGATTTAGCCGGAAATGATGTGCTTTTGCATCGACTCAATGATCTGCGCCGTCATGCCCCAGATGAAATGTTGACGATATGGGATAGCAAATACACGATGACTGCTTCTTTTTAACTCAAACTTACTGCTGTAGAGCTTATTTGGGTTCAAAATATGGTTGGCTGGTACCTCAAAAACCGACTCGACCTCATTTGGGTCAATATGCGTTTTATAATCCGGAGAAATAAAGGCCAAAAATGGTGTCACATTAAATTGACTAATCGTTGGCAGTTTTGGCAACTGACCGAACACATGAATGTGTTTATCTTCTATACCGACCTCTTCATTAGTCTCACGAAGCGCCGTATTCACCAGATGGATATCTTCGGGTTCAAACTTACCGCCAGGAAAGCTGATTTGCCCTGGATGATGCCGAAGATGTTCGGCTCGCTTGGTCAAAATCACTTGTAGGCCTTCAGGTCTATCCACAAAACCAATCAGAACCGCGGCGTCTCGAAGCGGTTTACCTTTCATAAAATTCAGGCGGGCAAGAGACTCCTTGTGATACCCCGTCGGAAGATGAAATTGAAAGTTCTGCAGCAATTTTGTTTTGTCGATAACCAAACCGAACCCCTAATTTTCGTGTCTACTCATTATTATACACCCAAGATAATAACCCTAAACTCCGGAAGCGAGCGTGCTTGAGTGAGAAAATGAGTGGTGAGTGCACTCCGCCTCATCGTTAATAAAACAGTAAGCTCAAATGTTAAAGGAAAATCGCTTCACATCTAGGCAACCTTTTGCTTTGTGCTTTGTGTCTCACTCTGCCGAAGCATATTGATTTGAAACTTATAGGGTTATACACCATTCTTATTTTTAAGGCGTTGCAATGAGGTTGGTGTTTGCCAATGAAAGGGATAATCTTTACCGAGTTCATGGAGTTAGTGGAAAGCAAATTTGGACTTGAAGTGCTTGACCAAGTGCTCGAACTTTCCGATGACGAAGGGGTATATACCTCTGTCGGCAGTTATGATCACCGAGACTTAGTCAAACTGATCGTCAATCTCAGCAAAGTTTCTGATATTCCCCCAGAGCAGTTACAAGAAGTGTTTGGTGAAAGCGTATTTTTGAACCTGCTACGCTCCATTCCCAGTCATGCAAGCTTGCAGCAGTGCGACAATACCTTTCAATTTGTTCGACATGTAGAAAGCTTTATTCATGTAGAAGTTAAAAAACTTTACCCAGACGCCAATCCGCCTAAGTTCGATTTTATCAGCGAAACACAGTCAGAACTGGTGTTCGACTACCACAGTGCAAGGTGTATGGCGCATGTTTGTTTGGGGTTGCTCAAAGGCTGTGCTGCACACTTTGGACAGGTCATTCATATTACGCATCAAAACCAAACTGAAGACGGAAGCCAAGTTCGATTTTGGCTGGAGGCACAATAAGAAGAGTATGACGGGTAACTCCTCATTAGAAAGGAAACTCAAACGAGAAATCGCCTCAAGAAAGGCGGCAGAACTGCTTTTAGAGCAAAAAAGTTATGAGCTCTACGAATCGACGCAAAAATTGAGTGTCGCGTTAAAGAAGCTAGAACTTCGATCGGAAAGCGATCTGCGCAAGTTTGAGTTTGAAGAAAAAATTGATGCCACGCTTATTCGGTTTGGACGGACATTCCTTTCCAGCACTTTCGACGAGACAATGATTGCCAGTTTTCTTGAGCAACTGACGTCCAATTCCGTTATTACCGCTTCGTATTTATACCTTGATCCTGTCCAACTCACTTCTTTACGTCGTTATCATTTCGGGCATTTGGATCTAAAAAGTGACAAACCTATCGCTCGAACACCCAATTGGCAGAATGAGGCGCTACATTTACCCATCATCATTGATGAGCGAGTCGTTGGCGAACTGATATTTTCAGTGTCGTTGGAACAAATTGAGCAAGCTTTTATCTCCAAACAAATGGAACTGGTTTCTGATTTGGTTCACGGCGTGATCAGCCGTCACCTCAGCCTTGAACGTGAAGTCGAGTTAAGAAAGCGAGCGGAAGAGTCAGAAAAAGCGACGAAAGAGTTTGTCGCAATGATTAATCACGAGTTAAGAACGCCACTTAATGGCGTACTCGGCAGCGCAGAGCTGTTAAGCAAAACTCAGTTGGGAGAAGATCAACGGCAATATCTCGGTAATTTGATTCAGTCGGGCGATTTACTTCGCGTCATCATCAGCGACTTGCTCGATTTCAGCAAGATGAATGCTGGCATGATGGAAATTATCGACAAGGTTTTTGCGTGGGATGATCTCGAAAAAGCCATTACGGGCGTATTTGCTGCGAAAGCGGCAGAGAAGCGCATTCATTTTTCTATCGACAAGAAGTTAGGCATTCCGGAGTTTCTGATTGGCGATTTAGAACGAATCACCCAAATCTTAGTCAATCTGATTGGGAACGCGATCAAATTTACCCATTTGGGCGGCGTGGTCTTGCGAGTCGAGTGGGTAAACGGCACTGCGTTTTTTGAGGTGGAAGATACCGGGATTGGGATACCGTTAGCGGCGCAAAGTTCGTTGTTTGACCCTTTTGTACAAGTTGACCGCTCGGCAAAACGCAGTTTTGAAGGCTCAGGTTTGGGCTTAGCGATTTGTAAGAACCTCGTGGATTTAATGCAAGGTGAGATCAGTTTCGAAAGTGAAGAGCGCAAAGGTACAACCTTTAAAGTTTCCATCCCTTTAAAAGAGGGGCAAGCTCAAGGCGCAGCGTTGGGGGAGTTGGCTGTTGTCGAACGAAGCGACTTAGCTGGGCGCTCGATATTGGTGGTGGATGATATACGAATGAACCAAGTCATTGTGACTCAGATGCTGAAAAAGCTCGACATTACTCCTGATTTAAAAGCCAATGGTTTGGAAGCGCTAGAAGCGGTTAAAAACAAAGATTACGAATTGATATTTATGGATTGTCGAATGCCGGAAATGGATGGTTACGAAGCAACGGCTCACTTGCGACAAAAAGGCTTCGACCGTCCAATCATCGCCTTAACAGCAGGCACAACGATTGAAGAACGTCAAAAGTGCATTGATTCAGGCATGGACGACATCCTCACTAAGCCGTACACCGCAACCGATATTGAGCAGATCATGTGTAAGTGGCTCGAGCAGTAGACGCTGCCGCTGACTCTTAAAAAAACGGATGCTTGTTGGCTAACGGCTAACCGCTAACCGCTAAAGGGCATACAAATAACGCTCACAAAAACGCCTCCGTACTGGAGGCGTTTTGACTTGTTTTCGTCCGAAACCTACGATTGCAGCGCTGGCAAAATCTTTGAAAGCTTATCCAACGTTTCTTGATATTCAGAGGCACAATCGCTATCTGCAACGACGCCGCCGCCAGCCCAAGCGTACAGTTTGTGATTTTCCGCTACGAGAGTTCGGATGGTGATGCTGGTATCCATACGACCATGGCGAGAAATGTAGCCAATACTGCCGCAATACGCGCTGCGTCGATGTGGCTCCAACTCTTCAATGATCTGCATTGCGCGAACTTTAGGTGCGCCGGTAATTGAACCGCCCGGGAAGCACGCTCGTAGCAAATCCGCAGGAGCGTATTGTTCATCCAAATTTGCACGAATGGTGCTCACCAAATGATGCACTGCGGGGAAGCTTTCAATATCAAACAGCTTGGGCACGTGAACGCTACCCGGTGATGCAACTCGACCAATGTCATTACGCAGCAAATCGACAATCATCAGGTTTTCTGCCTGATCTTTTTCCGCTGTCTGCAAGTCATGGGCATTAGCGTTATCTTGCTTTGGATCTTCGCTGCGTGGGCGAGTACCTTTGATTGGTTTCGTTTCAATGACGCGATCTTTGAGTTCTAAAAAGCGCTCTGGAGAGATACTCAATATCGAAGACTCAGGCATGCGGATAAACGCTGAGAATGGCGCTTGGTTGGCGGACTCCAATTTCAGATACGCTTGCCACTCGTTGCCTTGATACGGTGCGTTAAAGCGTTGCGCCAAATTGATCTGATAGCAGTCACCGCTCAACAAGTATTCTTGCACCTTGTCAAAGCGAGTGGCGTAGCTCTCTTTCGTCATGTTTGACTGCCAATCGCCGGACAGAGCGAAGTCTACACTTTGCTCCGCTTCTTGTTTGTCTAACCATTGCCAAGCTTGCTCGATATTCTGACCGACTAAGCATGCTTTTTTAAGCTTGTGGTCAACAACGACGGCCCATTCATACAGACCTACCGCCATATCAGGCGTGTTGAGATCCTTTTCGGCCTGTTCTGGCATTGTTTCTACGCGTCGACCTAAATCGTAACTGAAGTAACCGAGTGCTCCGCCGACAAAAGGCAAATCCAATTCTTTATTTAACTCAACGTGAGGAAGCCACTGTTCCTGCAACCGATGAAGCAGCGTGAATGGGTCATCTTGAGTTGAATAGGTATTCGATGGCGTTTCAACTCGTGTGCTGTCGGCAGTGCTTTCTAACGTTGCAATTGGGTTGGCAACCAACACATCGAAGCGACTATCGATATGCGTTTCTGATGCAGAACGCAGCAACATCGCCCAAGGTAGGTGTTGAATGCGAGAAAATAGGTGAAGAGCAAACTCTGGTGCGTATTCCAGCGCTTTAAAATCAATGAATTGATTGTCCATGTTGTTCATTTGTGTAATTTGTGACAAAGAGATCGTTCACTGCATGGCATGTCATGGGCAGCAAGAGTATCATATTCCTCTGTATAGCCAAACTCCCTCTATTCATAGGGTTTTGAGATGGTTTACAAGTAGGCGACTTCAGCGTTTCGTGTGTCGATATCAGCCGTTCGACAATTGTTTATAAAAAAACGAAGCTCAAAAGAGCAATAAGCTCAACAAACACGATTGAAGCCAAGCCAATAATGGAAGCATAACTATAACGAGGCATGTAATGACGGTAATACGCAAGCAGGATGTAATCAGCAGTGTCGCTGATGCGCTACAGTATATTTCTTACTACCACCCGCTAGACTTTGTTCAAGCTCTTGAAAAAGCCTATCACCGCGAAGAGAGTCAAGCCGCGAAAGACGCGATTGCTCAGATCCTAATTAACTCCCGAATGTCAGCAGAAGGTCACCGACCAATTTGTCAGGATACTGGCATCGTGACGTGTTTCGTCAACATCGGTATGGGCGTGCAATGGGACTCAACCGATATGACGGTTCAGCAGATGGTAGATGAAGGTGTTCGACAAGCGTATACGAACCCAGATAACCCGTTGCGTGCGTCAGTACTTATGGATCCTGCCGGTAAACGTATTAATACCAAAGACAACACGCCTGCTGTCGTACACATCAACATGGTACCGGGCGATAAAGTTGAAATTCAGATCGCAGCGAAGGGCGGCGGTAGTGAAAACAAAACTAAGATGGTGATGCTAAACCCATCTGACGATATTGCTGAGTGGGTAGAGAAAACGCTACCAACAATGGGCGCGGGCTGGTGTCCACCAGGCATGCTTGGCATTGGTATTGGCGGTACGGCTGAAAAAGCAGCGGTATTGGCAAAAGAATCTCTAATGGAACACATCGATATTCAAGAGCTTATCGACCGTGGTCCACAAAACGCAGAAGAAGAGCTTCGTCTTGATATCTTCAATCGCGTGAACAAACTTGGTATCGGCGCGCAAGGCCTTGGCGGTTTGACGACTGTTGTCGACGTTAAGATCAAAACTGCGCCAACGCACGCGGCTTCTAAGCCTGTTTGTTTGATCCCAAACTGTGCGGCGACTCGTCACGTACACTTCACGCTTGATGGCAGCGGCCCAGCAGAGCTAACGCCACCTAAACTAGAAGATTGGCCAGACATTACTTGGGAAGCGGGCGAAAATACGCGTCGCGTAAACTTAGACACGATCACTAAAGAAGAAGTACAAGAGTGGAAGACAGGCGAAACTGTTCTTCTATCAGGTAAAATTCTGACTGGTCGTGATGCGGCGCATAAACGTATTCAAGGCATGCTAGATAATGGCGAAGGTCTACCAGAAGGCGTAGATCTAAACGGTAAGTTCATTTACTACGTAGGCCCTGTCGATGCAGTTGGTGATGAAGTCGTTGGTCCTGCTGGCCCAACAACATCAACTCGTATGGATAAATTCACCGATATGATGCTAGAAAAAACCGGCATCATGGGCATGATCGGTAAAGCTGAGCGTGGCCCTGCAACGGTTGAATCTATTAAGAATCACAAAGCGGTTTACCTAATGGCTGTCGGTGGCGCGGCCTACCTTGTAGCGAAAGCGATCAAGAAAGCTCGCGTTGTCGCATTTGAAGATTTAGGTATGGAAGCGATTTACGAATTTGAAGTTGAAGATATGCCAGTAACAGTGGCTGTAGACTCAAATGGCGTTAACGCGCACCAAATCGGTCCAGACACTTGGAAAGTGAAAATTCAAGAGATGGAAGCATAAGGCAAAAGGCAATCTTACATTGTCTCAGTAGAGAGAATGTGACAAGGTGCTGATTTACCTAGCAAACATTTGACAAAAGTGCAGCGAAAACTGCACTTTTTGTCTATATAATGTAGATATAAACCTCAGGGCATAGCAATCAAACGTTATGCGAAAAATAATTAGGAGACGGCATGCCTCGTTTTATTCAGATTCTACAAATTATTCTTGCTGTAGTGGTTGGTGGCTTTGTTGGCTACGACTTGATTCTTCACGGTATCAGTATTTTTGATGAGAAATACGTCACCATCACTTGTGTGCTTTGGTTTGTTCTTGAAATCGCACTCTTTGTTATCTACAAGCTGATTGAAGAAGATTAGAACATCAAGCCGCTAGTTAGAATATATAAGCCTCTGAAGTGATTCAGAGGCTTTTCCGTTTATAGGCAGCAATACTTTACACTTATCGAGGTCAGCACTAGATTGCAGATTTTGTTCATCTTTGATTAAGGTTGGTAAACTTAGACTCGTGATACTCAAGTTACTTCTATTGAAGCGTTGGGTATAAAAACTGGTGAGATAAATAAAAACTATGAAAAGAATAAAGCAAGAAGTGAACGACTTTATCAGCCGTGGTATGGATTCTAATGTAAGAATTGCGGTAACTGGGTTATCCCGAGCGGGTAAAACGGCCTTTATCACGTCTTTGGTTAATCAGCTACTTCACACCGCCACTCACGACAATCTACCTTTATTGACCGCCGCGAGAGACAAACGCCTTATTGGTGCAAAGCGTGAACCTCAAACCAATATGATGGTGCCTCGCTTTGCTTACGACGAGGCGATGAGCCAGATTCATGCGAACCCACCACAATGGCCAGTGCCAACGCGTGATGTGAGCGAAATTCGCCTAGCTTTAAAATACAAACCAAAGAAAACGACCAAGAAGCTGCTCAGTAAAACGGCGGTTCTCAATGTTGACATCATCGACTATCCGGGTGAATGGCTATTGGACTTGCCTTTGCTCGATATGAATTTTTCGAGTTGGTCTCAAACGCAGTTTGACGCGCTGAAAGGCAAACGCAAAGAGTTAGCTCAAGCATGGCTAGCTGAACTCGAACAGATTGAGCTCAATGCGGATGCAGATGAAAAACAGCTAGAGAAAGTGGCTCACGCTTACACGGATTATCTCCATGCTTGTAAAGATGCTGGGCTGCACTGGGTTCAGCCAGGGCGATTTGTGTTACCAGGAGAGCTTGCTGGTGCACCGGTGTTGCAGTTCTTTCCTTGTCGATTTGAATCGGAAAGCAAAGCGCCTAAAGGCAGCAACTTAGCCATGTTGGAAGCGCGTTTTCATGAATATCAGCAAAAAGTCGTGAAAGCGTTTTATAAGCACCATTTTGCAACATTTGACCGCCAAATTGTGCTGGTGGATTGTTTACAGCCACTTAATGCTGGCGACGAGGCGTTTTATGATATGCGTCAGGCTCTTGAGCAGATCATGCACAGCTTTCGTTATGGTCGCAGTAGCTTTTTACGTCGTTTGTTCTCGCCAAAAATAGACAAAGTGCTATTTGCCGCCACCAAGGCCGATCACGTGACACCAGATCAGCATCCGCATCTTGTTTCTCTACTGCAACAAATGGTGCACCCAGCATGGCAAACCGCTGCTTATGAGAACATTGAAATGAGTTGTATGAACATTGCTTCCATCCAAGCGACCACTTCTGGGTTTATTACCTCAGGCGACAAAACCATTTCTGCGTTACAAGGGACGACCTTAAACGGTGAGGCAATGACGATGTTCCCAGGGGAGGTGCCGAAGAAGCTACCCAATGCTGCCTATTGGCAAAACAGTGGTTTCGACTTTACTTCCTTCCGTCCTATGCCGTCAGCAAGTGATGAACCGATGAAACACATACGTCTAGATAAAGCACTGGATTATCTGCTAGGAGACAAATTGAAATGAGCGAATTGAAGCAGAAACAAATTTTCTCTGAAAAAGCACTAGAGAAAGAGCAGCAATCGGATTCACCAGAGTTAACGGCGCAAAAGACATTCAGTGAAAAAGAAACTTTTGTACCAGTGAAGATAGAAGAAGATCGAATTGAAACCGAACAAGAACTGCAACTTGAACACGTGATTCGCCCTAGGCCGGGCAGAAAATGGCTCGCAACCGGCGTGTTTGCTACTTTTGCCGGATTGGTCGGGTGGCAGGCTGTAGACTCATTTGTCACTGCGGTGCAAACAGCTGACTGGCTAGCATTCGGTTGGGTGGGTTTCATTACTTCAGTGGCTTCATTGGGCCTAGGTGCTATCGGTAAAGAACTCTGGAAGCTACGTAAATTAAGAAATCATTTCAGCATTCAAGAAGAAGCCGAACTGCTCGTTCACAGTGACAGTGTGGGTAAAGGCAAGGTGTTTTGCGAAAAGGTGGCGGAACAGAGTGGTGTTTTAGCAGAGAACCCAGGCTTTGATCGCTGGCAGAACAGCATTAACCCAGCACACAGTGATGCGGAAATCCTCGATATGTACGATTCTATGGTCGTTAGTCAACAAGACAAGCTCGCTACAAAAGTGGTTTCTCAGCACGCGACTGAGTCTGCTGCGTTAGTTGCGGTAAGTCCACTCGCCGCCGCTGATATGTTGCTGGTGGCGTGGCGAAACTTCAAAATGATCGATAACTTATCCAAAGTGTATGGCGTTGAATTAGGTTATGCTTCGCGCATCAAGCTATTGAGATCGGTATTCGTCAATATGGCTGCGGCAGGCGCAAGTGAGTTAGCCATTGACGCTGGTATGGATTTGATGTCGATGGATCTTGCTGGCAAAGTATCTGCTCGTGCAGGGCAGGGGCTCGGCGTGGGGATTCTTACTGCGCGTTTAGGATTGAAAGCGATGGCCTTACTGCGTCCGCTTCCTTGGTATCCTGATCGCCAAGTCAAACTCGGGACTATCCGCAAAGCCGTGGTGGCGAAAATTGCATCAATCACGATGAAACCATAACGAATATTACCTTTGACCGATAGGATTACTTGACGCCAATACAAGCTTGATAGAAACTACTGTCAACTTTTCCTGACAGTTGTGAATTGGGATATTTTCAGTGCGTCTTGAAGTCTTATGTGAAGATAGACTCGGTCTTACCCGAGAACTACTCGATATTTTAGCGTCTAAAAGTATCGACTTACGTGGTATTGAAATCGATATCAGTGGCATCATCTATTTAAATTGCCCAGATATTGATTTTGATACTTTTAGTGAGTTGATGGCTGAAATCCGCCGTATTCCGGGGGTTAAAGACGTACGTAAAATCCAATTTATGCCAATGGAGCGCCACAACACTGAGCTGCTTTCGTTGGTTGATAATTTGCCGGACCCGGTTTTTGCAATCGACCTCAAAGGTGCTGTCGATATGGCGAACATGTCTGCTTTGTCGCTACTCGGCCTGCATAAACAAGAAGTCATTGGCACTCAGATTGGTGCGTTATTACCAAGCGTCCGTTTCTCTCGTTGGTCTGAAGGCGTGAACGCTCGTACTCGTGAAAACCTAGTTATTGATGGGTTGGATTACATCTTAGAGCTCATGCCTGTCTATATCAGAGACGAAGCGCAGAATTCTACGCTTGCAAGCACTTTGATGACGATTCGAACAAGCCAGCACGGCACGCAAATCGAAGAAAGACTACCGTTGCATAATCCATTGGGTTTTGAGCACTTCGTAGGAATATCAAACCGACATAAAGCATTGATTAATCAGGCTAAGAAGCTTTCTGTTCTGGATCAGCCGCTACTAATCGAAGGTGAAACAGGTACTGGCAAAGAAATGCTCGCAAAAGCCTGTCATAGTCGTTCAAGCCGTGCGAGTAAACCATTCCTTGTGTTGAGCTGTGCATCCATGCCAGATGACGTTGCAGAAACCGAGCTGTTTGGTCATGCGCCGGGTTCATTCAATCACGAACAAGGCCACAAAGGTATTTTTGAACAGGCAAATGGCGGTACGGTATTTCTTGATGAAATTGGTGAGATGAGTGCTCATCTGCAAATCAAACTTCTTCGTTTTCTACAAGATGGTAACTTCCGTCGTGTTGGTGCAGAAGATGAAATGCATGTAGACGTTCGCATCATTGCTTCGACAAAACATAACCTTGCTGAGCTTTCTGAAGCGGGTATGTTCCGTGAAGATTTGTATTATCGCCTCAATGTACTCACGCTAAGCATTCCTCCACTGCGTAAGCGCTCGAATGATGTGGCACCTTTGCTGGATTTGTTCGTGACAAAACACGCGCAGCAGCTGGGTATCGATAAGCCGGAGCTGGATGACGGTCTGGTTGATGATCTGGGCAGCTACCAATGGCCGGGTAACATGCGTCAGTTAGATAATATGGTGTTGCGAGCGCTAACAGAAATGGATGGCCATTTACTGAAAGCCGAACATTTTAATTTGCCACAGCCACAGTCAGTTGGCGGGGGCAGTGCAACGCTTAATATTGATGGTTCTTTGGACGAGATCATGCGTGATTATGAATCCCAGGTGTTGGAGCGTTTGTACCAGTCGTTCCCGTCAAGCCGTAAGTTAGCGAAGCGTTTGAACGTATCGCATACGTCTATTGCGAATAAGTTACGTGACTATGGGATTCGTAAGAATTAACGCGAGTAATCAAGAAAAAGGAAGTTGTCGTTTGTAATGGAAGATCATAGTTCATCAATCGCCGTTCACAAGTTGGACGACGACTTGCTTCTACGAACCGCTGAAATCGGTGATGCCGATATGATCGCGGCGTATTTTCAATCTAATCGCGATTATTTGAAGCCATTTGAACCAAAGCGAGAAGAGGCGTTTTTCTCTGTTAATGGTTGGCTCCAAAAACTGATTAAGTTGAACGAGCTCCATCGAATGGGGCTTGGCTACTATTGCTTATTAATTCATGCAGATACGGGGTGCATGCTAGGAACGATTTCATTCAGCAGTATGAGTCGTTTTCCATTTTATAGCTGTAACGTTGGCTATTCCTTGGCGGAAGAGGCACAAGGTCACGGCTATATGCGTCGTGGGTTAAAAATGGCATGCGACTACATGTTTAACGTGCAAAAAATGCATCGTATCCAAGCCGGCTATATGCCTCATAACAAACGCAGTGAAGCTGTGCTAGAGTTTGTCGGGTTTAGCAAAGAAGGTTACGCAAAAGATTACCTTTTGATCAATGGTGAATGGCAAGATCATGTGCTGACATCATTAACTAACCCTCATTGGCATCAAGAAGGGCGCTAATATGGTTCGATTAGAAAAGCAGTTAGCATTACTCATTGAACTTGATAAGCTCAAAAGCGTATTGCGTCGTACTCGGGTGAAAAGTGCCGAAGGTCGTCTTGAAAACAGTGGTGAGCACAGTTGGCATGTCGCATTGATGGCAGTATTAATGGAAGAGCACGCAAATTCGCCAGTCGATATCTGTCGAGTGATGAAAATGCTATTGATACATGACGTTGTTGAGATCGACGCAGGCGACACGTTTGTTTATGATACTGCCGCTACAAAAGAGCAAGCAGAAAAAGAAATAAAAGCCGCTGAACGCTTATTTGGTATGTTACCAACAGATCAAGGGCAAGAATTATTAGCGCTTTGGCTAGAGTTTGAAGCCGCGCAGAGTGATGATGCAAAATATGCAAAAGCGCTTGATCGTTTAATTCCCATGCTCTTGAACTACCATACCAATGGTCAAAGTTGGAAAGAGAATAGTGTAACGCGTGAACAGGCGCTTACCATTAATAAACGAATTGAATTTGGCTCTGTTACCTTGTGGGACAAAGCGAAAGAGTTGATTGAAGAAGCCACAGAGAAAGGTTGGCTGAAATCGTAATAAAGGAGACTGAATGTCTTATTTGCCTTTGGATGAATACCAAAGAAAATGGATTTTTACGCATCAGTCGATGCCAGTGCCAGAAGAAGATTTGGCATTTATCAAGCCGATGAGCCAAGCTCGTTCTGCGCAATTTTGGAAAGAGAACATTAGCGCGCAAAGCCCTGATATGGACCGCCTAAGCTCACAAGATTGGCCGATGAGTGAATCAAATTGGTTAGAATCTGTAGATTGGATGGCTGCATGGGAATCGGATGAGCCTGAAATGCCACAAGAAGTTGATGCACATATCGATTGGCAAGATGATGTGACCGTGTATTTCTGTTACGAAAAGTACAATGTCATAGAAACAAAATGGTCGATTTTTAAAAAGCATTGGAAGAACTTTTTGTTCTATGATGATGGTCCTATTCTTATTGGTCGTCGCCGCTCGCAAGCATTGTGGTTTGACTCAAAAGGAATGGTTAAACTTGGTGAGCGTCACTAACTTGTACTAACTCATCACCCGCTCATGATACTAGCCACCAACCAGGTGGCTTTTGTTTTTTTAAAGACTTGATAAAGGGCTTAGGACTCCGCCTGCACCTCTCTCAATTACGTGGGTATATATTTGGGTGGTCTTTACATCGGTGTGACCAAGCTGCTCTTGTACTGTTCTAATATCGGCACCAGATTCCAATAAATGCGTTGCAAAGCTATGTCTTAATGTGTGACAGGTAACCGTTTTTTCTATGCTTGCATCGAGCGCGGAGCGCTTTACCGCTCTTTGAATTGCGCTTTCATTTATATGATGTCTTCGCAGTTGTCCTGTCTCTTTGTCGACACTTAACTTGTTAGACGGAAACAAAAAGTGCCAATTGAAATCTAATTCTGCATTCGGATATTTACGGCGCAAACCTTCGGAGATGTAAACACCTGCGTATCCGGGTACATGCCGGTCCTTGAAGTAGTAGTTTCTTGCTAAGTTCATCTGCGATTTTAGCGGCTCATGGAGCTCTTTCGCCAATGTGACCGTACGGTTTTTTCCACCTTTCCCTTGCCAGACTCTCACTGCACCATAGTCATAATCTATGTCTTGGATTCTTAGTCTAAGGCATTCCATAATTCGAAGCCCAGAACCGTATAGGAGTTGGATGTGAAGCTTATATCTCGGATCGATATGTTGCACAAACCTGCGGACTTCATCGCGAGTCAAAACAACAGGGAGCTTCTTTTCCGTCAGTGATTTTTGGAACCTCATATCCAGTGAAAGCGGGGTTTTAAAAAAGTCTCGATATAAAAACGAAATAGCATTCAGCGCCAATGCTTGAGTTTTGACTGCAACTTTTTCATCGATAGCGAGGTGGCTGAGAAATCGAATAACGTCGTCTTCAGATAACTTCGATGGATGAGCAAGCTGGTGGAATACAATAAAGCGCTTTATCCAGAATAGGTAACTCTCGATAGTTTTGTTGGCATAATGGCGAGTAAGCATATGCTCTTTTACACTTAGCAGAAACTGACTTTTCATAATATTATAAGACTGTTTATTTATACAGGTGTTGCAATTTATCAATACTGACCCAGTTATCATGCTTTTTGCCGTCTAATTGCGTGTTCAAACACACATATTCATACTACTTTTCTATTTGTTTCATGAAGATAAGTGCTAGGATTTGCTTTTCTTTTGTCAGGAAAGAAGGCGGTAGCGTGCGAGAAAGGCCGCTATTTGCGGTATAGAAAGCGTTAGTTTGCAAGAGGAAAAACGCGCCTATATCGCAAGATCTAGTGGTAAAAGCTTAAAGTCGAAATTGTCTTATATGCATTCAATTTTATTGTTAACTTGCGTGGTGTAAACTCAAAATTGGTATCGTTTCAACGGTTGATTTGTTCTTTGGTGCGGCGACTTTTGGGTTAACTGAGTTGAACTTTTTTGCTGAGACTCTGCTCGTTGAGTTTGCTGGTATAAAAGCCGATCTACTCGCTGAAGTGACGCTTTCTTTGGTGTGGCAAGTTCCACGTGGTTTCAGTGACTTTGTTGAAAGCCCGCATTGTGAGATTAGCTTTCCAAAAGCGCTTTTTGGTGTTGTGAGTTCGTTTTCTGCGGCGTTGTTTGTTCCAAGTGGTTTCATTTAGTAGCCGCTTTGAGACTACGCCTGACTTAAATGCATCAAAACACATAAAGCTTATTGTTTGCAAAGTTTAAAATAACGTAAAATCAACGCTTTGGGTTTGCAAACTAACAAACTGCTCAAGAGGGATTCGCAACGCGTGGCATTTTTACTATGCGTTGAATTTAGTGATTAAGGTGGTTTGCGGCGGCTTCGGTATTGCGTTGCTCACCCCTTAGCAGGGCGTTAGTCGCCAGAAAAAGCTAGCAGTTAAAATCACGTTTCTAAGCTTAAAGTTTGGCTGATGATCATTTGATACGCAGGTGCGTCGACGATGCTCAAAACTCAGTTTCAACTGTTTCAAGTCCAAAGTTTTGTAACTGTCCTAGCGGTTGTTTAGTCCATTGGTGCTGATAGAGAAGGGTAATCGAGAGTCTGTTTTGGGTTGCAACTCCGCTCGGTGAGTTTGTTGGGTACAAAAGCCGATTTACTCGCTGAAATGACGTCTTCTCTGGTGTTGTAAGTTCCACGTGGTTTCAGTGACTTTGTTGAAAGTCCCCACAGTGAGATTGGCTTTCCAAAAGCGCTTTTTGGTGTTGTCAGTCCGTTTTCTGCGGCATTGTTTGTTCCAAGTGGTTTCATTGACTAGCCGCTTTGAGACTACGCCTGACTTAAATGCATCAAAGCACATAAAGTTTGTTGTTCGCAAAGTTTAGTTCGGCTTAAAATTGTCGCTCGGTGCCTCGCGACTAACAAACTGCTCAAGAGGG